>CAWIMR010000022.1:0-191933 GCA_963837245.1 uncultured Acidobacteriaceae bacterium
TACGAAGGGAGACCCCCCGGCTCTGCCGGGGAGGCAGTAGGAGTTTGACAAATCCAGGAGTCCATCGCGGAGACTCCCAAACGTGAGCCGCCAAAGCACACGAAAGGGAGTTCGCGATGGACGAGATGGAAAGCCTAAGCCATACCAAGTGGGAGTGCAAATACCATGTGGTGTTTATCCCGAAGTGCCGCAGAAAGACGTTGTACGGGGAACTAAGGCAGCACTTGGGCGAGGTGTTCCGCAAGTTGGCGGAGCAGAAGGAGAGTCGGATCGAAGAGGGGCATCTGATGCCCGACCATGTGCACATGATGATCGCGATTCCGCCTAAGTATGCGGTGGCGCAAGTGATTGGGTTTATCAAGGGCAAGAGCGCGATTCACTTGGGGCGGGTGTACGGGGAGAAGAAGAGGAACTTTGTGGGCCAGCATTTCTGGGCCCAAGGGTACTACGTGTCCACGGTGGGACGGGATGAGACGGTCATCCGAGAGTACATCCGGAAGCAGGAGCAAAAGGACAAACGCTTGGAGCAAATCAACCTGTGGCGCTAACCAGCCACCGTAAAGTGGCTCAAGCAATCGGGGCCGCGTTAGCGACCCCGCACAGCCGCTTTGAGCGGCTCACAATCTAAAGCCCCCGGCTCTGCCGGGGAATACTCACTGAGCGGGCTGCGTCGTTCGTAAGCGATTCAAATCACTGACGCCGCTCTGCGCGTGGCACTTTTTAGCCATGCATCCACACGTTAGTAACTCAAGAGTAACCTGCACGTTGCACACTCAGGGGTGCATTTCGGCTAGCATCGCGGATGGTGCACAAGATTTTCCTTGCCAGTAGCGCGGCACTATGATTACTATACAGTCACCCCCATGGCCAACTCTCTTCAGGACGCGAACTCTCTTATGAACATTGGCGAAACCATCCGCAACTACCGTTTGCAAAAAAGCATGTCGCAGGGCGACATCGAAAAGCGCACAGGTCTGTTGCGCTGTTATCTGTCGCGCGTCGAGAACGGGCACACCATCCCCTCGCTTGATACGCTGGCGAAGATTGCTACCGCGATGGAAGTGCCCCTGGCGCAGTTCTTTGGCGACTCCATGCGAACGGAGGCAAAGCCATGCCTCGTCTGGGAGAGGACGAAGTGCGGTTCCTTACACAGATTCGCCGCTATTCGCCAAACCTGAACGAAAGCGATCGCAAGCTGGTGGTTGCGATGGTGAAGAAGATGGCGGCCAGCGCCGGTAAGTAGCTCATTCCGGGAGTGGCCAACAACCGCAGCCGATCGCTGCGGATTTTTTGCGCTCTAGGGCGGCGCTCGTCACCGACTGCAGAATGGGGCTGTGCTATATTCCGCTTTCCGCCGAAGATTCATTCCGCCGCTTTGGCGGACGAGATCATTCATAAAGAGGCATCGATGAGCAGGGTCCAACGGGCAATTCTAAGTGTCACTGACAAAACCGGGCTGGTGGAGTTCGCGCGCAGGCTCAGCCGCGATGGGGGTGGAACTGGTCTCCACCGGAGGAACAGCCAAGCTGCTGCGCGAAGTCGGGCATCGCGGTGAAGGACATCTCGGAGCTTACCGGATTTCCCGAGATGCTCGATGGCCGGGTGAAGACGCTTCACCCGAAGGTGCATGGCGGGATCCTGCATGTCCGTAGCAACGAAAAGCACCGCGCCGCCATCGCGGAGCATGACATTCAACCGATTGACATGGTCGTGGTTAATCTCTACGCCTTCGAGAAGACTGCCGCGAAGCCGAGTGTGGAGTTCGAGGACATCATCGAGAACATTGATATCGGTGGGCCGTCGATGGTGCGCTCGGCGGCCAAAAACTTTCAGGATGTGGCGATCGTGACTTCGCCGTCTGACTACGAGGAGATTGCGAAAGAGATGGAGTCGTCGGGCGGCGTGTTGTCGCTGAAGACAAAGTGGCGCCTGGCGCAGAAAGCGTTCGCGACAACGGCGGCCTACGACTCGGCGATTGCCTCGACGCTGGAGGGGATCGCCGCTCCCGAGAGACGCGGGCGCAAGTTTGAGATGGGGAAGGTCGAGGGCTTTCCCGCAACGCTGCGGCTTACGTTCCAGAAGGCCTTCGATCTGCGCTACGGCGAGAATCCGCACCAGAAAGCGGCACTATACTCGGACGGCTCGGGCAAGGGAATCGCCAACGGAAAGCCGCTTCAGGGTAAAGAGCTCAGCTACAACAACATTGTTGACCTGCAGGCTGCCTGGGACTTGGCGCAGGAATTCGAGGAGCCGGTGTGCGCCATCATCAAGCACACCAATCCCTGTGGAACCGCTGTGGGCGCTACTTTGGCGGAAGCCTACAAGCGCGCCCTGGAGTGCGATCCGGTGTCGGCGTTCGGCGGCGTCATCGGCGTGAACCGGCCGATTGATCGTGAGACAGCGACGGAAATGGCGAAGTTGTTTGTGGAAGCGATTGCAGCTTCCGGATTCGACCCGGCGGCGCGCGAAATCTTCGCCGCCAAGAAGAACCTGCGCCTGGTGGAAGTTGTTCCCATGGAACAGAAGTGGGTGCTGAAGAACGTTTCTGGCGGCGTGCTGCTGCAGGACAACGATGTGCGTCCGCTGACCGAGGCCGACCTCAAGGTAGTTACTGAGCGCAAGCCGACCGAGCAGGAAATGCGCGATCTGCTATTCGCGTGGAAGGTCGGCAAGCACGTGAAGTCGAACGCCATTCTTTACGCGCGCAACGGCCAGACTACCGGCGTCGGCGCGGGCCAGATGAGCCGCGTGGATTCGGCAAAGATCGGCGCCATGAAGTCGGTGCTCGGCATCAAGGGATCGGTCGCCGCGTCGGACGCGTTCTTCCCGTTTCCCGATGGAGTCGAGGAGATCGCCAAGGCGGGGCGACCGCCATCATTCAGCCGGGCGGCTCGGTGCGCGATCGAGGAAGTGATTGACACCGCGAACAAGCTGGGGCTGGCGATGGTGTTCACCGGGAGTCAGGCATTTCCGCCACTAGCCGGAGTGAATCTGCTACGTTTTCTCGCCACCACGACCCGCGGAATCCCTTGCAGGTCCGGAACGACGCTGATGTCATCCCACGTCGTGGACTCAGCAGATTGACGACAGCGTCGCGCATGGAATAGCCAATCTCCAGCGCCAGCCAGCCGCCCGGCTTAAGCGCGTCATGAGCCTGCTCAATCAGAGGACGAATTACGTCAAGGCCGTTTTCGCCAGCAAATACAGCCATCCGGGGTTCAAACTCGAATACCGACCTCTGAACTTTGTCGGCTTCGCTGAAGGCAACGTAGGGCGGATTGCTGACGACGAAGTCGAAGATCGCGAAAGCCGGAAAGCAGGTCCACTTCGACAAGCTCAGGGCAGGCTCTCGACTCGGACTGAAGTCCTCGCTCGGGATGACAGGGGGGTTCGGAGGCAGCGGAGGGTTCGGGCAACACCGGCTTGCAGACATCACATCGCTGGAATCGCACCCTTTCAAGTTGTAGCCTTGCGGCATTCGCGCGGGCGACCTCCAGAGCGTCCTCGGAAAGGTCCACTCCATAAATCTCAGCGGTCTGTAACTCGTGCGCCAGCGCCAGCGCCACGCATCCTGAACCGGTTCCGACATCGACGACCTTGGGATGAGGTACGCCGCGCGCCAACTCCAGCACGGCTTCGACCAGATGCTCGGTCTCGGGGCGGGGAATCAGCACTGCGGGCGACACCACGAAGTCGAGCCCCCAAAACTCCTGATGTCCGGTGATGTACTGCGACGGCATGCCGGTTGCGCGCTGGGCGAGCACTTCGTCGTAGCGAGCTTCTTCTTCAGTCGTGAGTTCGCGCTCAGGATGCGCGTAAAGATAAGCACGATCGGCGCCGAGGACGAACATAAGCAGGACCTCGGCATTCATGCGCGGTGAGCCTACGTCCGCGGCCTCCAGGTGTTCCACCGCCGATCGCGAGCGCTTGCTTCAGTTGCACAGGATCAGGCGATGACCGCCGACTCCTGCTTCAGTTTCTCCGCCTGGAAGTGCGTGATGAGCGCGTCAATCATGGGCTGAATGCGGCCGTCCATGAACTCCGGAAGCTGGTGCGCGGTAAAACCGATGCGGTGATCGGTAACGCGGTTCTGCGGGAAGTTGTAGGTGCGGATCTTCTCGCTGCGATCGCCGCTGCCAACCATCGCCCTGCGCTCTTTGGCCAGCGCCTCCTGCTGCTTCTGCTGCTCCATCTCATAGAGGCGGGCACGCAGCACGCGCATTCCTTTCTCGCGGTTCTTGATCTGCGACTTCTCGTCCTGGCAGCTGACGACGGTGTTGGTGGGCAGGTGCGTGATGCGCACGGCGGAATAAGTCGTGTTCACCGATTGTCCGCCGGGACCGGAGGAGCAGAACGTATCAATGCGGATGTCCTTCGGCTCGATCTTGATGTCCACGTCTTCAGCCTCGGGCAGCACAGCGACGGTAACCGCCGACGTGTGCACGCGGCCCTGGGTTTCCGTCTGCGGGACGCGCTGCACGCGATGGACGCCGCTCTCGTACTTCAGGCGCGAGTACACGCCTTGACCTTCGATGATGGCGATGACTTCCTTCAGGCCGCCGACGCCGGACTCTGAGGTCGAGAGCACTTCCACTTTCCAGCGCTGGCCTTCGGCGTAACGCGTGTACATGCGGAAGATCTCCGCCGCGAAGAGCGTGGCTTCGTCGCCGCCGGTGCCGGCGCGGATTTCCAGGATGACGTTCTTCTCGTCGTTGGGATCTTTCGGCAGCAGCAGGACGGTCAATTCTTCCTCGACCCGATGCAGCCGTTCTTCGAGCTGGCCTAACTCTTCTTGCGCGTAGGCGCGCATGTCGGCATCGGCTTCGTCGGCCAACATGGCTTTGCTTTCCTGGATGCCGCGAGTCAGGTCCTTATACTCGCGATACTTCTCCACGATGGGCGCTACTTCGCTGTGCGCTTTGGCGGTCTTCTGATAGCGCTGAGAGTCGGAGACGATCTCCGGCGAGGCCAGAGCGCGATTCAGCTCTTCGTACTTCAATTCGATTTGGTCCAGACGTTCAAACATGCAAAGCCAGCCTTATTGTACGGAACTGCAGCCCGAAAAAGTAATGAAGGCACTTAAGCACCGGCCCGAAAGCCGATTCTACCCAGGTTGAGGAAATGGGAAGAACAGTTCTTCGCGGCGGGCGCCGCTAGGCAATCACCAGCTCGCCGCCGCGCTGTTTTTCCAGTTCCATGGCCTCGTTCAAGGCGGCAATGGCGGTTTCAACCTGGTCGTCGCTTGGGGGCTGGGTGGTGATGCGCTGCAGCCAGAGGCCGGGCTTGGTAAGAATTGCGAACAGCGAAGAGCCATGCTTGGCGGCAAAGCGGATCAGCTCGTAGGACACGCCCGCGATGACCGGCAGCAGCGCAATGCGTGAAGGCAAAACGCGCCCAGAACGTGGTCGCAGGCACCATCATGTAAATGACCATCGCGATAAGCATGACGGTCATGAGGAAGCTGGTGCCGCAGCGCGGATGGAAGGTCGAATAGGACTGCGCGTTGGGGATGGTGAGCGGATCGCGCGACTCGAAGGCGAAGACCGTTTTGTGTTCAGCGCCGTGGTATTGAAAAACGCGGCGAATGTCAGGCCAGCGCGAGATGCCCCAGATGAACAGCAGGAACAGAGCGATGCGGATTACGCCGTCCACGATGTTGAAGGCGATCTGATTGCCGAAAGCTGGGTACGCATTCTTCAGCTTAGTGGCCGCAAGCAACGGCACGAATTTATACATGAAGATGAAGAATCCGAGCGAGAGCGCGACGTTCAGAGCAAGCGCCCAACCCGGGACTTCGACTTTCTTCTCTTCTTCGGGCGTGAGCCCGGCCATGGCGACGTTGGCGGAATAGCGCAGGGCGCGGAAGCCCAACGACATGGCATGGCCAAGTGTGATGCAGCCGCGGATAATCGGCCAGCCCATCCACTTGTGATGCTCCGAGGGGCGTTCGAGAGGCTCCGAGTGCGTCGCCAGCGTGCCGTCGGGACGGCGGATGCAGATGCCCCAGGCGTGCGGGGAGCGCATCATGACGCCCTCGAGGACGGCTTGGCCTCCAACCAGGGTTTCCTCTCCGCTTTCCAAGGCGGGCAGGAGTTGGACGGCTGCTAAAAAACGCAAATGGCGACGCAAAGAAAGCATATTGATTTGATGTCCGCAGGTCCGGAAGGAACCGAAAACCGCAGAGTTTAGAGTAAGCAGCATCACCGACAGTGTCAATCGCCGGAGCCGCCAACTGCCGCTCGGGAGTCCAATGCGGGTCTCTAAAGTTCCCTTGCCCCTGAGGGCAGACTTAACTACTTGATAAACTTTAGCAGTTCCGCCCTTGCTATTCCTCGCGGATCTAGACTATCGTCCGGCTGGCTACCCTCCCTCCCCCTGGTGCCACTTGGAATCAACATCTTAGGCAACAAATCCTGCTAAATGATTCTGTACAAATGGTTTATACGTTGATGATTGATCCCAAACGACTTAGGCTCGATGATCCCGTTGCCTCCACCCACAGCACGAAGTCTCTCACTAACTACATAGTAAACTTTATTCCTGTGACCGCAGACAAGGTCGACCCATCGCGCTGTTGCCTTTCCAAGTAAGGCACGGCCAAGGGACACTACTCCCTTCTCTCAGAACCATGTATAGCGCGCAGACGCAGTGGCTGACAAGGCTGCTGCTCACACATCGCTGTGATGCTGCGCCACTACGCGGCTTGATTTTCCACTTGACCCCGGGTTTCGCGCACCTAAGCACCAGGCACACTACCCCGGGTCTCGAAAAACGCGAGACCTGGCCCACCCACGGGATCGCTCACCGGGCCGACCCGTTCCGCAGTCTAGATGCGTTTGATGGTCGCGAACCAGGCCGGTGCGCCGCCCTCCCCGTGGAATCTCGTCTGAATCCGGTCCGGTTCGATAGCGGCGACATTCCATCCACTGCTGGGGTTGAACGCCGCTCTCAGCTCTTGCTGACGGATGGGGTGCGGGCCAGTATCGGGACCATCGTCACTGAAGCACAACACATACAGCGTTCCATCGTGTTCGGTCACCGACGCTAAACTCGTCGCGTATCGCGTTCGCTCGTTGTCCTCGTCGAAGGTGTGGAACAGTCCGCAGTCCAGCACGGTCTCAAACCTGCGCCCCAAACGCTCCAGATGGAACGCGTCAGCGTAAGCGAACTCCACCTCGATCCCACGGTCGTCGGCCTTCTCTCGGGCGATCGCCAGTGCCGTCTCCGCCAGGTCAACGCCCAGAACTGGCAATCCCAGCGAGGCGACGTGAAGAGCGTTCTCGCCGGTCCCGCAGCCCGCATCGAGCACCGCTCCGGAGAATCCGCCTGCGGATGCCAAACGCACGATTGCCGGCTGCGGATGGCCAATATCCCAGGGCGCAGGGCCGTCGTGGTAGGACGCATCCCAGGGCAGTCCCGTCATCCGTTCGTGACTGGTCGGGCGCCGACCACCGAACGGATCGTCAGCGGGGGTTCCTGATCGCTCCGGCAACTTCGTCCCCTCCCTGCAACTAATCTTGCCAGCTCATTGTGGCACGCCAATCACAGGTCTTGAGTACTCCTCGAACTCTCGCATCTAACTTAGCTGCGCTCAGCGTAACCTGCAAACTCCGCAGGTGGAAGCCTCTTCTGGTTCGGGTGCCCCAGGTCTCGCGGGGTTCGAGACCTGGGACTGTGTCGTCATCGCAAGTGTGGTGTTCGCTCAATCACGGCACGATGCGACCTATACTGCTATCCTGCTCACAAGCTTGCACCGACCACGGGACAGCCCCAGGGTTATAGCCAATGAGTGCGCTACGAGAACAGATCGCCAACCTTACGGCAGCCGAAAAGGCGGAATTGCTAGACGAAGTGTGGGAGAGCCTGGAGGCCGACGCGCTCACGCCGACCGACGCGCAACGGGCCGAGTTGGATTCCCGGATTGAGCACCTCGAGCAGAACCCTGCTGATGTCATCCCTTGGGAAAAAGTCAGGTCGGACCTGTTTAAGAAACCGTGAAGCTGTCCGTCGTCTGGATGTCCGAGGCCGCCGCTGAACCGCGACAGGCACGGGCTTGGTATGACGACATTCGCCCGGACCTTGGGGAGCGTTTTGCAGTTGCTGTGGAGGCTGCGGTGGAAGCCATCGCGTAGCGGCCATTGCAGTTTCGGGTAGTTCATCGCGGACGGCGACGAGCGGGGGTCAGACGGTTTCCGTACGGAATTTTCTTTGAGGTGCAGGAGAACAGAATTGTCGTGATCGCCTGCTTCCACGCGAAGCGCGATCCGAAACGGTGGCGATCGCGATAAGGTTCGCGTGGGAGCCGACTCCGCCCACGTTAACGTCCAAAGGAAGGACGTGAACGTGGGGCACCAGGCACGCCAATCCACAGGTCTTGAGTACTCCTCCAACTCTCGCACCTAATTTAGATGCGCTCAGCGTAGCCTGCAAACTCCGCAGGTGGAAGCATGATTAGATAACCGTGTCGGCTCCTTTCCTTCCGAGCCTTGGTGGGTTTGAGCTCACAAGTGTACTCGGCCGATTGGAGCCGGCACGGTTATCTAAGCACGGTGGATTTGTTGATACCATCAGTGCAAGGAAAGGATGCGCCACCCGCCCTGGAAGGTCATAGGGGATAATGTGACAAACATGCAGGATCAGACCTATTCAATATTTGTTAGTCACGCAGCGGTGGACGAGGAGATTGCGCGTTCACTCAAACAATATCTCGAGCAAGTATTTCCCGAACAAAGGGTCTTTGTATCGACTGATCCAGAGGACCTAAAACCGGGCGACGAATGGGTCGTTAATGTACTCAACGCTTTGGAAAGTGCCAAGTGCGTGTTGGCTCTGACCACTGAGCGTGGTCTTGGGAGAAAATGGGTGTGGTTTGAGTCGGGACGCTCCTGGTTTTCGCAAGTAAAACTGGTCCCTTGTTGCATTGGGAAGATCCGCAAATGCAATCTGCCCGCTCCCTTCTCGGGTCGCATGGCAGTTAACATTGATGAACCCCGCGACGCGGCGGCCCTGTTTGCACTGCTTCAAGGGGAATTCGGGGCGGCGGCTAAACTTCCGGATTACCGAGAATTCGTTCAGACAATGGTCCGTCTTGACGTCAGGGCCGAAGAGAAAAGCAAGATCCTCGAGGACCCATATACGAGCGAAATAATGAGCGGTATCGAACGCACAATGAAGTCGCTGTCGCCAGCCGAGCGTGAGACGCTCAAGCAGTTTGCCATATACGGGGAGCTGAGCACCGCAGGAGCCAAATCGAGAACGAAGGAAACGGGCGTGGATATGGGTCGATGGTCAGTTCCCAGCTCTCTCGCAGAGCGCACAGGCTGGCTGACCCCGAGCGCCGGGAACACACCATACGATGACATGCAGCAGAACGTTTACAGCATCAATGCCACGGTAAGACCTCATCTGCGGGCCTATTTCTCGAGAGGCACGTGATTATTAAAGGCTCGTGGCCGAATTTAGTTGCCGGGTGCTATAAAAGGGGATGTCAGAGAACTACCTCTCTTTCCAGCGAAGGGAGAAGTGTTTTCTCTTGGCATCCCTTTCATAGAACCCGGCTCAAACCTATCACGCACTGCCTGAGGACTTCTTTCGTTTCTCCGCGTCTGATACGAAACGATCTAGGGCGTTCGGGACAAATCGCTCCGCAAAGCCCGCAATGAAACACCATACAGCGAGTTTCGCTGTCTCTGTGCCATTTTCGGGACCGCTGCTCAATGAAAACAGAGTGCTAAACACGCCGCAGTGGGATGCACAAGGTATCGTAATCCTCGGAAAGGCGTTACTCGTAAGCAATCCAGCCCCAAACATTGCATAGAGAATCACCGCAAAAATCGCACCTGAAATTGGGGCCAGCCAGCTTACGCAATAGGATAGGTTGATCAAATCGACTACCGACTCACCGTGGTGCGTTACACTCTGAAGCCGTCGCTGAGCGCTAACGAAGCCACCCATTGCACCCGCAAACATTACTCCCGGCAGCACCCAGTTTCTAATGTTAATAGGCCAGTGCCAGCGAAGACCGAGTAGGTAAAGCGACAGGTGAAAGAAAACATAAAGACCTAAGAGTGTCAGCATGGATAGGGAAACATGCTTAGACGCTTTAGCCCTCATCGACTCCCGACATTCGGCTAATACGCACACACGAAAGAATTCACAAGCAAAAGCCTCGATTCGCGCACGGAGTTCGTCGCCCTTGAGGTCGTTGATCTCACTCTTGGCCAACTGTGGGTGTCGGCTGTAGGAGCTGGGCAATGCCACCTCTTGGTAACGCGATTGAATGGCCGAGAATCGCTCACGAAGCTCAAGGTCTGTTCGGAGGTGCAGGAGCAAACATTCCAGCGCCGCAAGGTCGCCCCAAGTCAATTTGCTTGGATCCGCCAGGTATGCATCCCGGAGAATAAGCACCTGTCTATAAGCTTCTGGATTACAGCGTTCCCTATCTGTAAACGACTCGTACTCCCCTAGCAGATGGTTAAAAAATAGCAGTCCGAAAGGGGGCAGAAAGATCTCCTTAACATTCTGCAATTGAGGCGGCGCACCGAAGGCGTGATGACTACTATTCGAAGGTGCTCGCGCTGAATCCTCTAAAGACCCTTCCGGCATCTGGCTAGTCTGCATTTCGGTACTTCAGTCTGTACGGGGTTCGAGCAGAATAGCACAGTTTCCTGGGGTTTGTTTATCCTTCGGCCCGGTGCCCAGGGTCTCGCGGGGTTCGAGACCCGGGACTTCGCTCCCGCATCACGGGGATAGTGTGCTCTCCATCACCGCGCGGGGCAAGCGTTCCTTGTACCTTGTTTGCATGCCTTGGGGCCTGGAACGCTGGCACGGCGGACACGACCTGCACTTCATCACCTTCAGTTGCTATGGCAGGCAGCCGCTGCTGGCAGCCGCGCAGCGTCGGGACTTGTTCCTCGAAGTGCTGAAACGTGTACGCCGGCGCTATAGCTGGGTGGTGCTGGCATACGTGGTGATGCCCGAGCACGTTCATCTTCTGGTAAGCGAACCGGCGGAGCGCCCACTCTCCACCGCAATGCAAGCGTTGAAGCTCGGGGCGGTGTGGCCCTCTCCATCCTTAATGACACTCATCTACTAACCTTCCGGTTGGCCGGGGTGGCCCGGTGGAAGCCACTTTCACGCGGTAGGGGCGGCGGAGTACGATAGCTCAACAAAGCCGTTCTTGTAAGCGACCACGTTCTTCAAATTCCACCTCTCCTCCGTCAGGGAACCACCAAACAGTCGGAGTCCTTCACCCAATAGGACAGGCGCTATCATCAACCTGATTTCGTCCACCAGGCCAAGTTCGAGAAATCGCTGGCACAATATGGCCCCACCCACGAGCCAGATATTTCGATATCGAGGCGCGAGTTTCACGTCAACTAATGTCTTGAGATCGCCCGAATAGAACTCGACGCTCTTCCTCGCCGGCGGCCATTCTCTGCCGGTCACCACTACGACCGAGGTATCGCCATAGGGCCAACCCAGTTCAAGCGCGTGTTCATACGTGCGGGAACCCATCACATAACAGTCGATCGCTTTGACAAAGGTCGCAACTTCTTCCGCCGAAATGGAAACTCCGGCCTCGTAGACACTTCCAGTTTCCAGCCAAGAGACACTGTTGTCGTTCTTCGCGATGAAACCATCCAGACTGGAAACCATGTGCAACGTTACACTTCGTCCTTTTGCATTGCCGTCGGTGCGTGACATAGTTCCTCCTCGCCGGTGCCCCATTCTACAAAAGGCCGGGCGCCGGGTGCTCCAAGTCTCGTGGGGTTCAAGACCTGGGACATCAGGAGAAAGGTCCGGTGGGAATAAATCAGTGGAGCCGGCCAAAGCTTAAGACCATCGAGTCGACAAATTTCCCACGGAAATCCGTCGTACCCGCCCGGGTCTCGAAACCCGCGAGACCCGGGGCACGCGGCGTCAGTGGGCCGGTCCGGGCATCCGGCTGGTGATGAAATCAGAGATCCGTCTGGCTGCGGGAGGATCCATGTTCGCCAGCACCGCCACAACATATCCTGAGCCGGGACAGATCTGTAGATCGCCGTTCATGCCCGGCGCGCCCCCACCGTGTCCGAAGCAGCGTGTGCCGTTGACGATCTTGTCCTCAAAACCGTACGCGTAGTATCCCAATCCTTGGTCCACTTTTCCGGTGGTCAGCAGCTCTTCGTAATGTGCATCGAGCAGTTTGTCTTGCTCGAGCGCCTTGGCGAACTTCAGCAGGTCGCCCACCGTGGAATAGCCGCCGCCCGCGGATGTTCCGCGATACGGAAGCGTGTCCGTATTCGGCTGCCAGTCCTTGCTGCCGGGTGGTTTCGTGTATCCAACGCTGCGGTTCGTAACCGTCTTGTCTTCCGGCTCAGAGCCTGAGTTGTCCATTCCGGCGACATCATAGATGTGTTTATTCACGTAGTCGTAATAGTTTTGGCCGCTGACCTTCTCGACTACCAGGCCCAGCAGAATGAAGCCGTAGTTGCTGTACACCCACTTGCTGCCTGGGGGAAACTCCGGTCCGCGGTTGCCGTAGAGCTTCACGTAATCCTGCAACGTCTTGAGTTCGGTTCGGTGCGTATCAAAGTCAGGTCCGAAGATGTCGCCGGTGCCTCCCGTATGGGTCAGCAACTGGTGAAGCGTGACCTTTGATGCCAGCTCCTTGTTGGGGTAGTCGGTAAGGTACTTGCCGAATGTGTCGTCGAGCTTCAACTTGCCTGCCTGCGTCAGCTGCAGGACGGCAACCGCCGTGAACATTTTGTTCATCGATCCGATGCGGAAGCGCGTTGTCAGCGTGGTGGGGAGTTTGCGCTCGCGGTCGGCCATACCGTAAGCGTGCTCGAAAATGGGCTTGCCGTTCCTGGCCACCAGCACGGCGCCGCTGAATTGTCCTGCGTCGGCTTCCTGTTGCAGCTTCTTTTGTAGTGCAGCCACTAACTCGGTCTCACTCAACTGCGGCGGGGCAAATTCCGCTGGAGTCGGTATGGCGTTCAACTCCACACGGCTCATGCTATGGGGCTCAGCCGCTTCCACCACGAAGGTCATGCGCACGAATTGCTCCGTGCCGCGCTCCTCGACGACGGCCACCAACTCGGTCGGCGACGACGACTCAACCTTCTTCAGGTCAAGCCCGCCGGTTCGGCTGCGGAACTCCATCGCTGAATCAAGCCGTTCCAGCCGGGCAGGCGAGTACTTCTGCAGGAAGGCGCGATAGGTGTCGCGGTTTCCACTGTTGAAGGCCTGGAGCCACGCGGCACACACCTGGCCTGCTGGCGTGTCAGTGGGGAGCGCTACTTGTCCGAAGCATGCGAACGGGCACAGGGCAAGGACGATGAGGACGAGGAGAAAGACCGGGAACCTCCGGGTAGGCATGCCCCTTTAGACGGGAAGATCGGAACAACGTCGTCGGCTGAAGAGATAACCGTGGCGGGTGATCCACCCTTTCCGCCCGAAGATTAACTTGGGGTGCCCCGTTCTCCCCCTGTCGCCAAAGTCGAGCGACAAAGGTGGGGCACGCATCATACAAAGGGCGCCTCTCGAAGTAGAATTTGGTTGCCATGCTGAGCAGCAAAATCAAACCTCACCCGCGATTCGAACCTGGGGCGCCGGACTGTATCGCGGATGATCGCGCACCGCTCGGCGTAATCGGGGATGTTGCAGTCGACAAGGAGGGGAGTCTCTATTCTCACCGCCTCTATCAAAAGCGAGGGTGAGGAAGGTCGCCCGCTCCGGCCATTTTTCCATGCCGCAACCTATCCTGATGAGTGTTCGCCTCAGTTGCATTACCGCCGCGATTCTTTTTCTCCTGCTTCTGACTGGGTCAAAATTGTGGGCGCAGGGACCGCCGTACCAGACAGACGATCCTGTGCCCGTGGACCTGCACCATTACGAGTTTTACGTCTTTGGCTCGGCGGATGGGACGCCGGTGGAGATGGACTCTTCGGGTCCAGCCTTCGAGTTCAACTGGGGAGCGCTGCCTCGGGTGCAGGTGCACGCGATATTGCCATGGGGCGTAGCGGCGCCGCTCAACAATCCTGTGTATCTGCCGAGCGGAAGCGGGCCTACTGAGTTTGGACTGACGGACATGGAGTTGGGCGTGAAGATTGCGTTTATCAAAGAGGGTAAATACGTTCCGCAGATTGGCAGCTTCACCATGTTTGAAATGCCCACGGGGAACGCGGACAAAGGCCTGGGTGTGGGCAAGGTCTGGTACAAGCTACCGATCTGGCTGCAAAAGAACGTTGGAACATGGACTTTTGACGGCGGCGCTGGCTATGAGGTGGTGCCGCAAACCGGGTACCGTAACTTTTTCTACACGGGATGGCTGGTGAAGAAAAAACTCAACGACAGGCTCGAACTGGGTGCGGAGGTGTTCGCGCATGGACGGGAAGGTAGCGCAGCGCCGCAGACAGAGGCTTCCACGATGGTCGACGTAGGGGGCTACTACCACTTCAAACAACACCCGGGGGAGCAGTTCTTGTTCTGCTACGGTCACTCTGTTGCCGGGCAAACGGAGAACTACGCCTACGTAGGCATGTACTGGACGTGGGGAAAAGATAAGGACGACAAGAAGGAAAGCCCGGACAAGAGGGAAAGCCCAAACGAGGGATATTTTCCCGGGCAGTTGAAAGGCAGCGCATTTTGACGACTCGAGTTCGATCCAGAAACCATTGTCCCACAGTCACTTTCATCGGGGCGCGCTCTTCAGGCTGAATGCGGATTTCCCTGCTGCACGCGCAGTGCAGATCACCCCCGCCGGTACGGTTGAATTGTTTCCTGGTTTAGAATCATCTATTCGCCTGTCGCCATTTATCCCGGCCATCATCATGCCTGATAAGACTGGAGCACAACCTTGCCAGAAACCATCTACGACGTAGCCATCATCGGCAGCGGCCCTGCCGGATACACGGCAGCCATTCGCGCCGGCCAGCTCGGCCTCAAGACCGCTCTCATCGAGAAAGATCCATACCTCGGCGGCACCTGCCTACATGTGGGTTGCATCCCGACCAAGGCCTTGCTGTTTAATGCAGAAGTCTTCGACCATGTGAAGGAAGGCACGGAGCTTGGCCTGGAAAACACGGCTGGCGTGTCGCTTAACTGGGGCGCTATCCAGAAGCGCAAGCAGGGCATCGTTGACAAGCATGCCAAAGGCCTGCAGTTCCTGATGCGCAAGAACAAAGTTGATGTGATCAAAGGCTATGGCAAGCTCACCGGCCCGGCCAAAGACGGCATTCACACTGTAGCTCTGGAAGGCGGGGAGCAGAAGTCCATCAAAGCAAAGAAGCTAATACTTTCTACCGGCTCGGTCGCTCGGATGCTGCCGGGTTTGCAGGCCGACTCGCAGATCCTGACGAACATTGAGGTGCTCAGCCTGGATGCGATCCCCAACTCGATCATCGTGATCGGCTCAGGGGCCGTTGGAGTTGAATTTGCCAGTATCTACAAGTCGTTCGGCGCGGACGTTACCATCCTGGAGATGCTCCCGCGCTATGTTCCTGTGGAAGACGAGGAAGTCTCGAAGGAGTTGATGCGGGTGTACCGCAAGCGTGGGATCAACGGCTTTGTCAATGCCAGGGTCGAGAAGGTGGAGAAGACGAAGAGTGGGGTTTCCGTTACGTTCACCGTGGATGGCAAGCAGCAAAAGCTAGAGGCCGACAAGGTGCTGGTTGCGGTCGGGCGCGCGCCGCGCACGGAGAACGTCGGCATCGAGAAAACCAAGATCAAGGTGGAGCGCGGGTTCGTCGAGGTTGATTCGTTAATGCGTACGGCCGAGCCGGGAATCTACGCGATTGGGGACATCGTCGCGGGCTACCCGCAACTGGCACATTCCGGCGCGATGGAGGGCATCGTTGCAGTCACGCACATCGCCGGCAAGCCGGTGAAGCCGATCAACCCCTTACGCATTCCCAATGCCACCTACTGCCATCCCGAGATCGGCAGTGTGGGCCTTACCGAAGCCAAGGCGAAGGAGCAGGGTTACGAGGTGAAGATCGGCAAATTTCCCTTCACGGCGAATTCGCGCGCCAGCATTGTGGGCCAGCACGAGGGCTTCATCAAGATCGTCACCGATGCCAAATACGGCGAGATTCTGGGCGTGCACATCATTGGACCGAATGCAACCGAGTTGATTGCGGAGTCGGTGCTGGCGTTGGAGATGGAATGTACCGCCGAAGACTTGGCGAACATCATTCACGCCCATCCGACATTGTCGGAGGCGATGCTGGATGCCTCTAATGCCGTGTTCGGGATGGCAATCAACGCGTAGGCTAAAACGCCGCGGACGGTTCTTACCGCCTTCTGGAGACGGGAGGCGCAGGCGCCTTGCCCTTGTAGTCTTTGGGATAGACGACGACATGGCGTTGGGCGGTTTCGCCATCGCTCTCGGTGCGCAGGTCGGTGAGGTCGCGCAAGGCCAGGTGGACGATGCGGCGCTCGCGCGATGACATGGGCGCAAAGGCATAGGGCAGGCCGCTCTTGCGGACGCGGTCGGCAGCGACATCAGCCGCCAGGCGCAGCTCCTGCAAGCGTGCGGAACGGAAGTTTTGGCAATCGAAGTTGACCTTCTCGTGCTCATCGGGCGCCAGCCGTAACATCTCTAGCGACACATGCTCGAAGGCCCGCAGCAATTCCCCACCATTCTCCAACACCAGCGGGCTGTCGGCTCCTGAGAGTTCCACCAGGATTTCGGGGTGCTCCCATTCGCGATCGGTCGTCAGCGGAGGGTCAACGGTGATTTTGTATTTCAGGCGGAAGTCCCCGTTGGCGATGATCGCGTTCAGGAATTCACTGATTTTCTTGGCGGCGGCGATTTTATCGGAAATAGGCATAGACGTTACTTGCTGGCCTTCTTCCTGGCGCGCTTTTCGGCTTCGGCCCGCATTTCACGGCCGAGGCTGCTGCGGTTCATGATGTATTGCTGAACGATAGCGATGATGTTGCCCACTACCCAATAAACGCTCAACCCCGAAGGCAGCGAGTAGCTGAAGAAGCCGATCATCAGCGGCATCATCAGCGTCATCATCTGCTGCTGTTTGGGGTCCATGCCGGAGTTGGGGGTCATCTTCTGCACCAGATAGGTGCTGATAACGATTACCACGGGCATGACGAACCATTTATCGGGTGACGACAGATCGTGCAGCCACAGGAACGGCGCCTGCCGCAACTCGATCGCGTTTTGCAGCATGGAGTAGAACGCGAAGAGGAACGGCATCTGGATGACTAGCGGTATGCAACCGCCGGCCGGGTTCACATGTTCGCGCTTGTAGAGCTCGGCGATCTCCGCGTTCATTTCCTGCCGCTTGGGATCGCGCATCGGGTACTTCTTGTACTTCTCCTGGATGGCCTTCATCTGCGGCTGAAGCTTCTGCATCTTCAGAGCCGACTTCATGCTAGTGATGCGCAACGGAAGCAGCGCCAGGTTGATGATGACCGTCAGGATAATGATGGCCACGCCCCAGTTGCTGGTCATGTGCTCGTGCGTCCATTTGAGCCACAGGAAGAGCGGGCGCGCAATGACGCTGAAGAATCCGAAGTCCACCACATTGCGGAGATCGGGCCCGTTCATCTGTCCCGGAGCGGTATTCGAAGATACAGATTCGAGGACCTCAAGCGCCTTCGGCCCGACGAATAGCCGCTCCCGTGTAACGCCGGACGAATCGCCGACCGCAGCACCCAGGACGTCATAGCGGTTCACGCTATTCGGATCGGGTTTCTTGGGATCTTTCGGAACACTGATGGCTTCGTGCAGGGTCACCATCGTCGCCGTGTCCGGATTGTCCGGCAGGAAAATGGCGGCGAAGAACTGGTCCTGCGGCCCGGCCCAGTTGAATGGCCCGCGCAAGGTATTGCCGTTGCTCGCCTTCTTAATGGCGAGTCGCTCTACTTTGCCACCCGCCATGTAATCGATGCGGGCGGACGCATACAGTGGGCCGGTGTTCTGATCGCCAAAGCCGGCCGGCCAAGAGGGATAAGCATTGACCGCCTTGCCGTTCTGGGTGACCTCAGTTTCGATCGAGATTACGTAGGTGCTGCCGAACTGGAAGCGTTTCGTGATCGCGAGGTCACCCTCTGCGTATTCGTAAGTCAATGTGCCGGGAGCGTTGACATTTCCGCTGGGCACGACGACATAGAGCGCAGAATTGATCTGGTTACGCAGGTTCTCGTCGTAGGCGTAGAGGCTGAGCGGCAAGCCGAACTTCGCCGCCTCCTTGTTGACCAGGTCCAGCGGTTGTCCGTCTTCGTCCTTGTACTTCTTCAGCACCCACGACTTCACCTGTGCGCCACGGTTGGTGAAGACGATGCGGTAAAGGCTATTTTCAACGACGGTTTCAATCTCGTCGCTGGCGGTCTTTGAAACGACCGATGTCTTGGGCGCACTGGCGGTCGATTTGCCCGCTTTGGGCGCCGGCTGTGCAACCGTGCCGAGAGCGTTGGGTCCCGGCTTGGCGCCCTGCGCAGGTTTCAATGGGCGGCGTCTTCGGTTGCTGGGGAGACGGTTTGTTCTTAAACAGAAAGAGCTGCGCAAGGATAATGGCCGCAAAGGTCACGGCGAACACCAGCAGCATTCGGCGGTCACCGCCGCCGCCCTCTTGTTGTGGATTGTGATACTCGGCCAAGTTCAGGTTTCCGTTCAGTAATTCTGGATTTGCTGGGGTGGAGGATCGTATCCCGCGCGGGCAAACGGATGGCAGCGCAGCAGGCGGCCAGCCGCAAGCAGCCCGCCATGCATCACGCCGTGGCGCTCGATGGCTTCCATCGCATATTCCGAGCACGTAGGGACGAACCGGCAGGCGCGCGGCAGCATGGGCGAGACGAATCGCTTATAACACCGCAACACGAATTGGACTGCTTGCTTCATTTCTGTTTCGCTATCTGGGCCCGCTGTGCCGCCAAGCGCAAGGCACGCGCAATTTCGTTCACCAGTTCAACAAAGGGCAATAGAAGAACGCTCTTGCGCGGATTAAACACCACATCGACCGGACCTTCGATTGCCATCCCCGATAGCCGCACGGCTTCTCGCAGCCGCCGCTTGATGCGGTTCCGGTCCACCGCTCCTCCCAGGACCTTACCGACGGTAAATCCTATACGCGGTCCCACCCCTGTTTCAGGGCCTTCCCGCTTCAGGTAAAACACAGTAACGTTTCCGGTGAACTGGCGGCGTCCCTTCTGATAGACCCGCTGGAAGTCGGAGTGCTTCAGAAGGCGCTTCGATTTCGGAAACTTGCTACCGGCGGCGGTGACGTCTTGAGCCATTCAGCGCTCACGCCGACCCGCCGGGTGTCCACTTCTTGCTGCGGCTGAGTCTTGCGGCGGCTCCCACTGATCCTTCCGGAAATGCTGCGGTAACACAGAACTCAGGTTTACCGTGGTTTACTCGCGATGGCCGGCTTTGACGGAGACGCGCTTGCGTCCCTTGGCACGCCGGCGGGACAGAACCGCTCGCCCGCTCTTGGTCTTCATGCGAGAACGAAATCCGTGCGTCTTGGATCGGCGACGACGGTTGGGTTGGAATGTGCGCTTCGGCATCGAAAACTGCGCTCCTCACTAGCACAAAATTGAATAGAGCAAACCTGAAGTATATCGGTCAGCCTACCTGACTGGCAACTCGCGGACTTGCTGACTCACGGACAATTCGGGGGTGTCGCAAACGCAAACCACGTCTCGGCTCCTACCGATCCGTTTGTGATAGGGAATGGCGCCATGTGACCGGGATCCGGTACAGCGGCGTTCCTTGATGTTGACTCTTTCGTGCACTCCTCCGCGCCCAGTGACGACTCTGCTCTCGCTACACTTTAGTGTATTAAAGCGATCTTGGAGTCCATGGCTTGCCGAAAAACCACTTTTATCTTGCATCACGCCGACGAGTTGGTGTTAGCTGGCTCTACATCGGCCCAAAGAATGCTTCCATACATAAGAATCGTACCCGTATCACAGGTTCATCTGGGGGGTGGCATGCGACTTCGCTGGTTTCTTTCCCAAGAAGTGCTGGTGTTGGCGATTGTGCTCACGACTACGGTCTGGGTTGGTGCAGCTCATCGCGCCGCCGTCATCGTTTACGGCGACAGTTTCTCCGACAACGGTAATCTGTTTCGTGTTCTCGGTATTCCTCAACCGCCGTACTGGAATGGGAGGTATTCGAACGGCCCGGTCGCTGCAGAAAATTTGGCCGCCGGCCTGGGCGTGCCTTTGCTGGACGATGCCTGGGGTGGCGCGACGACGGGCATAGGGAATTTCGTTGACAACGGCACAACCGGAACGCTGGGTTACGACAACTTGCCGGGCATGACCACGACGTTCAATGCCACGCGGAACTCATTTCCTCCCGCTCTGGTCAGCAGTTCGCTGTTTGTGGTTTGGGGAGGCATAAACGACTTCGCTACCAACGGCTTGAGTACCTCGACCGCTGACCATGCAGTTGTTGACGTCCTTGCCATTGTCACCGGGTTGCAAGCGATGGGTGCAAAGCAGATTCTGGTTCCCGGCATTCCCGATCTTGGCCTTACCCCCTATTACCTGGGGCAAAGTAAAGCCGGATTGGCCAACTACGTGAGCGAGTATTTCAATCAGAAACTGCGAAGCGCCCTTCCCAAGGGTGTTGTGTTCTACGACACCGCTGGCTTATATCGAAAGATGATCATCAACCCGGGTTCCTATGGGCTTACCAATGTGACGCAGGCGTGTTACAACGCACAGGGGATGGTCTGTTCTGCGCCGTACCAGTATCTATATTGGGACTCCCTTCACCCGACGGCGCACATTCACCAAGTCCTGGCCAGTGAATTCTCCGGCGCGATTAACGGCTTATGACCCTCTCCCTGGCGGTCAGAGACGGCGCCTTGCCACCTGACAGGCTAACTGACGAGGTTCAACCGCCCGTTAGCTTATACTTCTCGACTTGCATCCCTTGCGCAGAACACAGAGACTGTACCTACCATCTGAATGAATCTCGCACTGTTTGGCGGCACCTTCGACCCCATCCATCGCGGACACGTCGTCGTGGCCTGCGCGGCCGCTGCCAAGTTCCAACTCAAACAGGTCCACTTTGTTCCAGCTGACATTCCTCCGCACAAACAGAAGGCACCTATTACGTCCTATTACCATCGCTATGCGATGGTCTCGTTGGCGTTGGCCGGGCAAAAGGAACTGGTGCCGTCATTACTGGAAGCTCCCGATCTGAATCGCGACGGTAGCCGTCGCCAACCAAGCTTCTCGATTGAGACGGTGCGGCGGGTGAAGAAGACCCTGGGGAAAAGCGACCACTTATACTTCCTTGTCGGAATGGATGCCTTCAAAGACATTGCTAAGTGGTACAAGCCCGAAGAGTTACTCCGGGAGTGCGATTTCATCATAGCGGCACGCCCGGGATATTCACTGGCGGACGTCGCGTCCTCGTTGCCGGAAAAGCTGCGGCCAGATGCGGCGGTAACAAAGTTGTTTCGCAAGGCGAAGATGGCGGGACCCCTGGTTCTTTCCGGCGCAACGCTGCACATGCTGCCCGAGACCCATGAGAACATCTCCGCCACGCAAATCCGCGCAGCGCTGGACCGGGGTGGGGCCTTGACGCGGCTTCTGCCCGATGCGGTCGCGGAATACATCCGCAAAGAGCGTCTATATCGTCAAAGTGCAGCGAGACCGGAGACTACTTGAAACCAACCGAGCCGATTGCATGAAAAAGAACGAGGTGAGGACCCAAGTCGCAACAGCAGTACGTGCCTGTTTGGAGAAAAAGGCCACCGACATCAGCATCTTGCAACTTGACGCGCAGGCCAGCGGGTTTACCGATTACTTTGTGCTGTGTTCGGGTGCGAACCCCCGGCAGGTGCAGGCCGTCGCTGACGAAATTGACCTGAAGCTCAACCTGGCGGGCGTGCCACCCAAACATATCGAGGGCTACGTGCAGGCGGAATGGATACTGATGGACTATGTGGATTTCGTAGTTCACATCTTCTCCGAGAACGCGCGCAAGTTTTATGACCTGGAGAGATTGTGGAAATCGGCAAAGCGCCTACAACCTGCCGATCTGGAGAAGCCGGCCCGCAAGCCCGCTGCAAAGAAAGCTGTTCCCAAGCCGCGAGCGGGCGCGAAAAAGGCGGCAAAATCGCCGTCAAAGACCGTGCCTGCCAAGCGACGCGCAACCACGCGCCACCGCAAGAGTTCTTAGCCCGTGAAACTTCGCATTGCATGGATCGGCAGGACCCGCAGTTCTCCAATCCAGTCGCTGACCGCCGAATATCTGAAGCGTTTGTCGCGCTACGCCGGCTGTGATGCGGTGGAACTGATGTCGGAGGCGGCGCTGCTCAAGCTGGTGGAGAAGAGCACATCGCGCACTCAGCCGGTGCTGGTGCTGCTCGATTCCCGTGGCCGTCAGCTCACCTCGGAGGAGATCGCGAATTTTCTTGAGTATCACCAATCGCACGGCACGCAAGAATTGCTCTTTGCCGTTGGTCCTCCGGATGGTTGGAGCGGAGTCACACGCGCCGTCGCCAACAACATTCTTTCCTTTGGGAAAATAACCCTACCCCACGAACTGGCGCGCGTGGTGCTGTTGGAGCAACTTTACCGCGGATTCACCATCTTGAAAGGCCATCCGTATCATGGCGGACACTAGCGCAGTCGGCCTCGGCTATACTCGCTCTTAGGGCAGTTGGAGAGTACATGAGGTTATTTTTGCGGATCGCGCTCCGCACTTCGATCTTCCTGGCGCTAGCGGCACCTCTTACCTTCTGTTTAGGCCAAACATCCGCTCATGGGGGAAAGTCCGGCCCATCTTTTGCGCCCCTGGAGCAATGGCAGAAGGCGGTCATCAGTGGCAACTCTGCGGTGCTGAAAGCCCTCTACAGCGCCAACCCCCCAGCCCATATCGTTTTCCCGGCAGGGGACGCTAACGCCGATACCGACGTTTCTTTCTGGACTGGTCTTAGAGCCCGCCGCATCAAGTTGGATGTCATTCAGTCGGAGTCGCCACAAACCGGAGTTCGGCAGGTTGTTTTTCAGGCTGAAATCCACTCGGGAGCCTCTTCGGGAGAACGCACCGTGTACATCACCGCAGGGCAACTGTGGCAGCAACAGGGTGAGCAGTGGCGGCTGGTGGCAAGCAAACGAAGTGACCCCACGCGGCTACAGCAGCCGACCTCGACCAGCACGGTCATCTACGCCCCGGGACTCGATGCTCGTGCCGAGATCAAGCAGGCGGTGGCGCTCGCCTCCAAGGAACACAAACGCGTACTGATCGTCTTTGGCGCCAACTGGTGTTACGACTGCCACGTCCTCGATTTGGCGTTTCACCGTTCGGATGTCGTAACCGTTCTCCAGAAGAACTATGAAGTCGTCCACGTGGATGTTGGCGAAGGCGACAAGAACCAGGACTTGATGGAGCAGTATCACGTGCCCATGAAGAAGGGAATTCCAGCGATAGCGGTGCTCGACGGCGACGGCAAGCTGCTGTACAGCCAAAAGGGTGGCGAGTTTGAGAAGGCACGGGCCCTCGCACCGGAAGATGTACTGGCTTTCCTAGACAAGTGGAAGCCGGTGCCGCGCTGAGCGCCGAGCAATCTTGGCAACAATGCTGAATACGAGCAACACGTTTTCGAAATCCTCATTCTTGACATTTCACCGAAGTGAGTCGGTGTATAGTTGTAACCCGATTCGGGTCCTGCCACTGAGTCCAATCAAGCTTTAAAAGCCACCAAGTAAGCACAAGGCTTAATTGCGCCTGTCCAAATCTGTTACATCGGAGGTGTGTTCTGTCTAACGCATTGCCTTTTCGCGTCGCAAGCATAGTTGGGTTGAGCCTGCTCTGCGGTCTCGCTCTGGTGCAGAGCGTAGCATCCACCAAGCCCGCATCCGTGACCATCACGATCAATCCGAGTTTACCCAGCCCGCAGATGTTGGGGACGAGCCTGCTTTGGACGGCATCCGTGCAGAACCCCGCTCCAGGCCATACATACGACTATCAGTTCAGTGCCGCATTGCAAGGCCAGAATCAGATTGTCCGGGATTTCAGTCTCAACAACTCATTCACTTGGGTGCCCTACACGGTTGAAGGAACATACGCAGTCACAGTAGTGGTCCGGGACATCACCCAGCAGCCGTATATCATTTACGCGCCGGTTTCGGCTCAGTATGTGCTTCTGCCCTGGGTCTCCAGCCCCGGCGGTTCAATGGTGAATGCGACGTCGAATCCCCTGGTGGCTTTGTTTAGTGCCGGGTCGTGTACCTCGGGTCACTTCCTGCGAGTGCGCTTCCACCAAAATGGGGCGCAGACTTCGATGATCACGAATGCCGTGCCGTGTTCCCAGAACAGCGCCAACTTTTTGGTCGCCGGAATGCTCCCTTCCAGTCAGTACCTGATGCACTGGGAGGAATTTGCTAACAACTTCGAGAACAGCGGTCCCGACCTGACATTTACAACCGGGCCGCTACCGTTGAATTTCCCCAAGGCGCAGAGGATGAGTTTAAACATACCCCCCGGTGGACACGACGCAGCGTTTCCTGTTGTGCTGTTCCAGCTTGTTCCAACGGTTGGTAGCCCGCTCTATTACTGGCCGACCGCTACGGACCTATCAGGCAATGTGATCTGGTACTACCCCGGTCAGCTGCTCGTGACCCGTACGGAAATCGGTGGACACTTCTTTGCAATGTCGAACGAAATTCTTAGCGAGTATGACCTTGCAGGGAATGAAACGCTGGAAACGAACGTGGAGATCTTGAACGAACAACTGGCGGCCAAGGGGTACCCCGTCATGACGTCGTTCAATGCCCATGAAACCCGGCGATTGCCGAATGGTAACCTCCTCTTGCTGGGCTCCCGCGACGAAGCCTCGACCAGCCAACAGGGAGGGACCCTTCAGCATCCCGTGGACATTCTCGGGGACATGATTCTGGTTCTGGACCACAACATGCAACTGGTTTGGGCCTGGGATTCCTTCGCTCACCAGGACCTCAGCCGCGCTGCTACCCTGGGAGATCTCTGTTTCCACCTTGCGCAAGGCTGCCCACTTTTCCGTCAGAGTTTTACGCAAGCCAACGATTGGTTGCATACCAACTCCGCTCAATACACCTCCGACGGGAATATCGTCATATCCGAGCGTAGCCAGGATTGGGTGATAAAGGTCAATTACAACAACGGCCAGGGAGATGGCCGGATTTTGTGGAGACTGGGGCCGTTCGGCGATTTCACGATTCTAAATCCGCCGAACAACCCTTGCGGCGATCCCCATGTCTTTCCGTGGTTCACCCATCAGCACGATGCGGCGTTTCAGGTTGATTCCGGCGTGGTGAAGACCTTCACAGTTTTCGATGACGGCAATCTACGCCGCCAACAATGTGGGGGAACGGGGGACAGCCGCGGCATGGTTTTGTTCATGGCGGAAGCAGCACGTACGATTTACATTGACCTTTCCGCCGATCTTGGCCAGTTTTCGGGCGCTTTGGGCAGTGCGCAGTTGCTGATCTCTCCACCCAACAGCACGTATGCCGCCTTTGGGAATGGCCTGCTCAACCTGCCCGACAAAGCGGCACAAGCGACCGAGGTGGATCTCAACGGCAACATCGTTTATCAATTGCAAACAAGTGATTGGTCTTACCGGACCTATCGCATGCAGGACCTTTACACTCCAACACTCCCGTAGATCCGTTCTGGCTGTCCTGCCTCTTCGTTGGCCGGGCAGCCAGTTCACGCGGTCCTCAGTGCGACTTGCCGAATCCTTTGCGCCGCTGCTGGCGATAGCGCGCAAGAGCGTCTTCTATTACTGGCAAGGCAAGAGCAGAGGACTGGATTTCGTCCACTTCAACCGCCTTACCCTCGAGCTGCTTGTAATCGAGGAAGAAACGACGCAGCATGCTGAGGCGATGCTCGGGCATTTCGCGAGCTTCGGTGTAGGAGTTGGATTCCGGGTCGTGGGTGGCGACCGCGATGATCTTATGGTCTTTCTTGCCGGAATCGATCATGGTCATCAAACCGATGGCGCGGGCCTGGATCAGCGTCAAAGGCACCACCGCCTCCTGGCATAAGACCAGCACATCGAGGGGATCGTCGTCTTCTGCCAGCGTCTGCGGGATGAAGCCGTAATTTGCCGGATAGTACACAGCCGAATAGAGCACCCGATCGAGCTTGATGAGACCGCTCTGTTTGTCCAGTTCGTACTTAACACTGGATCCAAATGGGATTTCGATGACGGAGTAGAACTCCCGCGGCAGGTTTTCGCCGGGAGATATGTCGTGCCAGGCGTGAGTCATGGCCGCTCCACAAGCGCAAAGACGCGAAAGTCATTCTAGCTGAGAGCGCGGCGAAGCAAGCCCCGAAACGAGAAAGCGCGGAAGAATCCACAGGGGACTCTTCCGAGCCTAAAATCTTGACGCCAGCGATCGCTCAATAGCGATGCGGCAATTCCTGTTCAGTCTCAACCGAACTGGTCAATGACCCGACCACGTAGCTGGCCAGAATTACGAAGATCACCGCAATCGTTACTATGTCCATGGGAGCACCTCACCCCGCTTCAGCCAACTGCTGCCGAACGCTTGTTCGTCCTGCGTCCGTACAGTCCGTGGCGGCCAAACCGCTTAGATTACGTCACACCGAAAGCTGTGCAGTTCTTTTAGCACAGAATGGCCGCCGTTTGCATCTGAAATCTGCGCTGGTCCCGATAACTTAGCAGTGGCCTTCGTATCTCCGTCGCCGCCGATTCCGCGCTTCATCACGTCAAGCGGGCCGTACGCAATGATTGGACGGGCCGCGACCCAGAACGTTGGACGGTTCGGCGTACAATACCGGTTCCCCCGGGGCGATGCAGCCATCGCTCGGCGAGATACTTGGAGGAGCAATGAATCGTGTCGTTCACTTCGAGTTGGGAGCCGTCGAGCCGGCTCGTGCGGTTGAGTTCTACAAAAACGTTTTTGGATGGGAAGCGCAAAAATGGGGCGCGGAAGAGTACTGGCTGATGCAAACCGGCGCTTCGCCGGAGCCCAGTATCAATGGCGCTATTTTGCGGAACAAGGATTCGCAGCCGCGCACCGTAAATTCGATCCAGGTCAGCTCGATTGACGAATACGCCGGCAAGGTTGAGCAGAATGGCGGCCAAGTCGTCGTTCCCAAGATGGCGGTCCCGACTGTCGGATATGTCGCCTACTGCAAAGATACAGAGGGAAACATCTTCGGGATTTTTCAGCCCGACGCCGCAGCACGATGATGTCTACGACGTGGTTTGCGAGACGGCTTCGGTGATCACGCGAACCAGCGCATCCGGGCCGTCCGCGCCGACAACGTAACGGTCGGCCTCAACCTCAGGCCACTCGCCGTAAAGGTGGACAACGTAAACCACCTTGGCTTGCTGACGGCTATCGCGCAAAAGCCGTATGGCTTTGCGCGCGGTTGCGTCCGGCAACCGGTGGCAGATCAACACTACGTCGAACCGCCCGGGCTCCGCGGCCTGTTCGAGTGCCTCTTTCTCCGTGTTCAGGGCAAGCACCTCGTGGCCGGCGGTTTCCAGGATTCGTTTCCGGAACAAGGAAAGTTCCGGGTCCGTGCTGAGGGACAAGATCTTCATTGCGAGCTTTTCCGGTTGGATTTGAGTCAGTTCCCTGCGAAGGATATCAAGATTGGGTCAATGGCCGTGACCAGAGACGATTTTACTCGGCGGGGGCGCTTCGCGTCAGTCGGATGGGCAGGAGCGCCCGAACCTGCCATCAACTGCGCCCTGTTAAACTCGGGGCCGAGTTACGCGGGAGGAAAGGCGCTGTCCGTCGACACTGTAACCACGACTCGTAAGCCCGCGCGCACACTTGATGCGCATCCTGGGCCTGGGATTCGGACTCGCGGTAGTTTTTGGCAGCACAGTTGGTGTCGGTATTTTGCGCCTGCCGGGAACTGTAGCGGCTCAACTGGGCAACAGCTGGCTGATCCTTGCCGTTTGGATCGCGGGTGGCATTTACACCCTGCTGGGAGCGCTGTCCCTCGCTGAACTGGCAGCGATGCTGCCGCAAGCCGGTGGCTTCTATGTGTACGCAAAACGCGCTTTCGGGAGTGCGGCAGGCTTTACCGTTGGCTGGGGAGACTGGCTCAACAACTGCGCCGTGCTGGCGTTCGGTTCGGTGGCTGCGGCAGAATATCTCTCCGCACTGATACCGCGCCTGGTCGGCCACGAGACTGCGGTTGCGCTCCTGCTGCTTGCGTCCTTGACTCTTGTGCATTGGATTGGACTGCGACTCAGCAGCGTGGTCCTGCAACTCAGTAGTTCCGCCACAGCGCTGACCCTGATTGTGTTGGCGTGCGCGTGCCTGTTTCATCGCGGAGCTGCCGATTCTGCTTTGCAGTCACCCTTTGCCCACCGCTCCTGCCGGTGCAGCTCGCCATCTTCGCCGCGCTCATCGTGGCGTTTCGCGCCGTGATTGTTACCTACGACGGTTGGTATGAGGCCATTTACTTTGCTGAGGAGGACAAGGACCCCACGCGCAATTTGCCCCGTGCCATGATCGGCGGTGTCGTGCTGATCGTCGCGCTGTATTTGCTGATGAACGTGGCCTTCCTGCTGGTCATGCCGATGGCGGAACTCGCCGCCTCCAAGCTTCCTGCCGCAGATGCGGCGCAGATCGTATTTGCTTCCAGCCCATTTGCCACGGTTAGCGGCCAGTTCGTGACGCTTCTCTCTCTGCTTACGCTCGTCAGCCTGGTCAATTCAGTCATGCTGGGAGCGCCGCGCATCCTCTTCGCGGTTGGCCGGGACGGTCTCTTCACAGAACGAGTCACTGCGGTGAGCGCTACCGGAACCCCTCGTCCTGCGCTGCTTCTTTCGTCGCTCGCGGCCGCAGTCCTGGTGGCGAGCGGCACGTTCGAAAACATTGTTACCATCGCTGCTTTTTTTGTCGCGTCCATCTACTGCGTTAATTACGTTGCGGTGTTCACCCTGCGTCAACGCGATCCTTCGGCGCCACGTCCCTTTCGCGCCTGGGGATATCCGTGGAGCACCGGCACCGTTCTGCTGGGCTCCTTGCTCTTTCTGATGGCTGCCATTCATGGCGACCCGCTCACCGCATTGCGAGCGTTTACGCTTCTTGCCATTAGCGTTCCTGTGTATCTTTGGATGAGAAGAAGGCACGGCGTTTCGAGCTCAGCCTAAGGAGAGAGAGCGTTGTTTCGACGCGCAATTGTCCGTACGCCAGGCGAGAATTTCGCAGATGGGTTAACTACGGCTGATCTCGGCAAGCCCGACTTCTCAAGAGTTCTGGTCCAGCATGCCGCTTATTGCGATGCGCTGGAACAGTGTGGCCTGGAGTTAGTTCGTCTGGAGGCGGACCTCGAACATCCTGACTCGACGTTTGTGGAAGATGCCGCCGTTCTAACTAAGAAATCTGCCATCCTCGCGCGGCCCGGCGCTGCGTCGCGCATCGAGGAGGTCGCGGGCATTCGTGAAAGTGCCGAACGGTTCTACTCAACGATTCATGAGATCAAGTTTCCGGGGACACTTGACGGGGGAGACATCTGCGAGGCGGGTTCGCACTTCTTCATTGGCATCTCGCACCGTACGAACGAGGAGGGTGCGCGGCAACTGGGCGACTTCCTGCGCACCGAGGGCTACACTTCATCGCCAGTCGACATCCGCAACATAACTTCGATTCTGCATTTGAAGAGCGGAATTGCCTATCTCGACAAAAACAATCTTGTCGTCATGGAAGAACTGGCGAACAGGGAGGAGTTTGCAGGATATAACCTGCTCCGCGTTCCGGCGGGGGAGAGTTATGCCTGCAACTGTGTTCTCGTCAATGATCGTGTCCTGCTGCCCGCCGGTTTCCCCTGGATTGACGAGGCCTTGACGAATCTCGGCTATCGCCCCTTGCAGCTCGATATGTCAGAATTCCGCAAGATGGACGGCGGTTTGAGTTGCCTGTCGCTTCGGTTCTGAACGGCGTGAATCCATCTCGCAAGAATGGCTGTCACCAGGAGCCCAGGGAAGTCTCAACTGGTAAAGCCGCGGAATTCGGCAGAAACGGTGGTCGCCGACGAACCGTTTGCAGCGCCGATGGCCTCAAGAACGTTCCGGCGGCAAAAACCCCAGCCGACGCGCTGGACTTGCTGGCGCAGTCGAGGTAATCGTCCAGCTTCTGCCGCGCCCATACTGGCCGTTCGCACCGGCTGCCTTCAAGTCCTGCCGGGAACAATGGATCCTGTGCCGAACCCAGCTGAAGAAGATATAGTGCTGGAGTCCCTTAGAGGGGGTATGGTTGAGGGGCTTTTCGGAGCCAAACGGAAATTCCAGTCTGCGATTGTATGACAAAGAACAAATGCAGATGGTCATGCGAAGGCAGGACCTTAAGAACGTCACGCTTCGTACACGCCCAGGAGTCTGCTTGAGACTTCAGGCCTGGTTGTTTGTACTGACATTTGTCCTGCTGCTGGCAGCGCGGCCGCAGGCGGAAGCGCAGGTCCAAGTCACCACCCAGCACTACGACAATGCCCGTACGGGACAGAACTTGCTGGAGGGTGTTCTCACTCCGTCGAACGTTAAGGTGCAGACGTTTGGCAAGCTTTGGACTTACTCCGTCGATGGCTATGTTTTTGCGCAGCCGCTGTACGTGCCCAACGTGGCCATTCCAGGTCATGGCGTACATAACGTCCTGTATGTAGTGACCGAGCACGATAGCGTTTACGCGCTTGACGCCGACAGCCTCGGGGGCGAAAAGACAACTCCGTTATGGCAGACGAGTTTCATCAATCCCGCAAATGGAATCACCACGCTGTCTCATGACTACGACGTGAACTGCGATGCCATACAGCCCGAAATCGGTATTACCAGCACTCCAGTGATCGACCTCAGTACGAATACCATCTATGTTTTGGCGGCGACAAAGGAAAACGGGGTTTTCTTCAACCGGCTGCACGCGCTTGATATAACGACCGGGGCCGAGAAGTTCGGCGGGCCGGTAGCGATCCAGGCGAGCTTTCCGGGAACCGGGGACGGCAGCTCGGGTGGCATGCTGACCTTTAATCCTGTGCAACATTTGAGCCGTACTGGTTTGTTGCTGAGCAACGGGGACATTCATCTGGCGTGGGCGTCGAATTGCGACAACTCCCCTTTCCACGGCTGGGTCATGGCTTATGACAAGAACACCTTGCAGCAGACCGCGGTTTGGGTTGCGACTCCTAGACGGTGAAGATGGTGGAATTTGGATGAGCGGTGCCGGAATGGCAGCCGATGCTTCGGGAAACGTGTTCCTGGCAACCGGGAACGGCACCTTCGGTCAACCGAACACCCTCTCGTGGACTTCGGAGACAGCGTCCTGAAGATGACACTACAAGGCAACCAGTACGCCGTCGGCGACTACTTCACGCCATACGATCAGAGCAACCTGGATCAGCATGATGGAGACGTGGGCTCAGGCGGAGTGTTGCTTTTGCCGGACCAGGCGGGCCAGCACGTTCACGAATTGGTGCAGGCGGGCAAGGAAGGAAGCATTTACCTGGTAGATCGCGACAACATGGGGCACTTCAATAGCGCCAACAACTCGCAGATAGTGCAAAACCTCACCGGCCAGATTCGCGGTTTGTTCTCGGTGCCGGCGTATTGGAACAATAGCGTTTACTTTAGCGCCGGTGGCGACCGGGTGAAGGCGTTCAGCCTGAATAACGGATTGCTGTCGTCAACCCCGACGTCCATGTCGAAAGGAACCCTGAGCTGGCCGGGTGCCTCGCCCGTGATCTCCGCGAACGGCAACAGCAACGCGATTCTGTGGGCCATGCAGACATCAGCCGGTACCCAGGCGGTGTTGCATGCATTCGACGCGACCAACCTGGCCTCGGAACTCTACAACACAACCCAGAATGCGCCGCGCGACGCGCGTTGGTGGCGCAGTGAAGTTCGCGGTGCCCACGGTTGCTAATGGCAGAGTGTATGCGGGAGCATACGGCCCGTGAGTGTGTACGGCCTCCTCGCATCCATGACGCCAGCGCCGGGGTTGACCCCGGCTGGGGGGACGTATGGGGTGGGGCAGGCGATCACCATGTCGGATGAGAGGCAGGATGCGGTGATCTACTACACCACGGACGGGAGCACGCCTACGACCTCGTCACCGGTGTACAGCGGTCCGCTGACGGTGAACAGCACGACTACCGTCAAGGCCATGGCGGTGGCCAGCGGAGCTGCGGCGAGCACGGTAAGTTGGGGGAACTACACCATCCTGGTGGCTGGGGGATTCAACTATAGCTCGGGTTTCGGGTCGGGCGAACTGGTGTTGAACGGCACGGCGACACTGAACGGGACGCGGCTGCGACTGACCGATGCGGGGATACGGGAGGCGGGCAGCGCATGGTACAAGAGCAAGCTGAACATCCAGAGCTTCACCCAGGACTTTAGCTTCCAGTTGACCAATCCGGTTGCCGACGGCATTACCTTCACCATCCAGAACACGGGGACAACGGCGCTGGGCTCGTATGCTGGGTCGCTGGGCTACGCCCCGATACGGCAGAGCGTGGCGGTCAAGTTCGACCTGTGGAACAACCAGGGAGAGGGCACGGACTCGACCGGGCTGTACGTGAACGGGGCACTGCCCACGGTGCCGGCGCTGGATATGACCAGCAGCGGAGTGGACTTGCATAGCGGGCACGTGTTCAACGTGCACATGAGCTACGACGGGACGACGCTGGGGATGACGATCACGGACGCGAGCACGCAAAAGCAATTTGCCACCAGCTGGAAGATTGACATACCGGGGACGGTGGGGGGTACGACGGCATATGCGGGGTTCACGGGAGGGACGGGGTCGGCGGTCCAGGAGGTGTTGAACTGGACGTTTGTTCCCGGGGTGGTGATTAATTACGGCAACGGGATCAACGCAGCGGGACTGGCGCTGAACGGCACGGCGGCTATGAATGGTTCGCGGCTGCGCCTGACGGATTCGGGGCTAGGGGAGGCGGGTACCGCGTGGTTTACGACGAAGCTGAACATCCAGTCCTTCGCCCAGGACTTCAGTCTTCAATTGACGAACGCTAGCGCTGACGGAATGACCTTCACTATGCAGAACGAGGGGACGACGGCCCTGGGTTCGAATGGCGGGGATCTGGGCTATGCTCCCATACCGGCGAGCGTGGCAGTAAAGTTTGACTTGTGCAGCAACCAGGGTGAGGGTATCGACTCGACCGGGCTTTATCTTAACGGCGCGATCCCCACCGTGCCAGCGGTGGACATGACCGGCAGTGGAATCGACCTGCACAGCGGAGACGTGTCTCAATGTTCACATGACCTACGATGGAACCACGCTGGCCATGACGATCACGGACGCGAGCTACGAGGCAGAGTTTTGCCACCAGTTGGCCGATCGACATACCGGGTACGGTTGGAGGGCCAGCCGCTTACGCTGGCTTTACCGGTGGAACCGGCGGATCAGGAGCCATCCAGGAGGTGTTGAACTGGACCTTCGTTCCCGGCACCATGATTGGTTACAATCCGACCTCGCTGACGTTCAGGTCACAGACCGTCGGTACGATCAGCGCTACTCAAGTCGTAGCTCTGACCAGTACGGGCGATGATGGGCTGAAAATCACACAGATCGCGGTGTCAGGTGATTTCGCCCAGACCAACAATTGCCCTGCCTCGTTGTTGGCGGGCAACAGTTGCCAGATTTCCGTTGCCTTTACGCCGACGGCCATCGGCAATCGCGTTGGCACATTATCCGTGGTGGACAACGCTCCGGGCAGCCCGCAAACTGTTTCACTTTCAGGCACGGGGGTTGCTCCCGTGGCCACCGTGAATCCGACCTCGCTGACGTTCACCTCACAGACCGTCGGTACGACCAGCGTTGCTCAAGTCGTAGCTTTGACCAATACGGGCAATGATGCGCTGAACATCACACAGATCGCGGTGTCGGGTGATTTCGCCCAGACCAACAATTGCCCTGCCTCGTTGTTGGCGGGCAACAGTTGCCAGATTTCCCTTGCCTTTACGCCGACGGCCATCGGCAATCGCGTGGGTACTTTAACCATCGTGGACAATGCGCCGGGTAGCCCGCACACAGCTTCACTCGTGGGCGTCGGAAACAGCTTGGGTTTCGGCGTGGCGTCCTCAGGGACGAGTTCCGCGACGGTGCAGGCGGGAGGCACCGCTTCTTATTTTCTCTCCATTGGTGGCGCCGGATTGGGAGGCCAAGCCTCACTCAACTGTGCAGGCGCACCCATAGGCGCAAGTTGTATGGTGTCCTCTCCCGTATCCGTGGACGGCACGTCGGCGATGGAGTTCACCATCACCGTAACTACAGCACCTCGCACCTTGGCTGTTCTTACTCCTGGCCAATCTCGACGTGTGCTGTGGTTGTGGGGCGTGGCGATTATGGGTGTGGTGATGCTGCCTGGATCAAGAGGCAGGAAACGGCTAACCTTGCGATGCGTACCTTTCTTACTGGTTCTCCTTCTTTGTTCGTGCGGAGGCAGTAACGAATCCGCCTCCGGCCAACTGAATCCAAGCGGGACACCGGCCGGGACTTACGATCTAAGTGTGACGGCAACCTTGGGATCCGTGAATCAGTCTCTATCGCTCACATTGATAGTGAAATAGCGATTTCGCTTTATGGTGGTGCCGTTAGAAAATCAAGAACTCAGTTCCTGCAGACATCCATTGGCGTTTGGGTAGGCTGCTGGTAGGGCTGCATCCACAAACCCCACTCAGCCTGCCCGAAACCTTGAAGATTTCGGGCAAACGTCACGGGGATCTACGAAGCCGTTTGGCGAGAGCTCTCGCGATGGTCACGGGATGGACGAGCAGGGTAGTGATGCCTCCGAGCAGGGTCTGCGGGTCATGGAAGACCCCCAACTGCCTGAATATCATGGCTCGGTCGTAGTAGATTTTCTCTCCTGCTATGCGGTCGTCTGAGCTGAAGGTGTACACACCGCAAAGCGGGAACTCGACGCTTCTGCCGGTGGCGGGAAGACCTCGCCATGCGTCCGAGTGCGTGCCACGAATAATGACTTCGAGAACGATGGTGTCCTCGGCAAGGTGCCTCCGTACGATCTCGATGCTCAGGTCGGGTAATGCGGTCATCAACTGCCCGTAGAACACACGCACTTGTTCCCGGCCTTCATAGTGCTGATTCCAGGGTTCATCGTCGTAATGAGCGGTTTCGCCAAACGTCTGGATCACACCCTCGAGATCGTGCGCATTTTCGAGGCGAACGTGTTCTTCAACCGCTGCCAGGCGACGCGACCGCACATCACGCGGCACAGGTGTGGTGCTCATAGGAAACTCCCAGGTGCGCTTGCCTAAGCCCGAAGGCCCGAAGCGAAGTAAATCCATGACTGGCGAGTGCTAATTTCAGCATTCGCAGTTCCCAAATCAAAACGGTGAGCATTGTACGCCCGAAACGGCTAGCTACGACGTCGGTGAGACGGTTTCGTTCCAAGCCAGGCTATCTGGTCACGCGTCTTTTCGGCCTGAATCTGAAGCAGATTTGCGGGCTTCCTGTTGCTTTGGAGAGGTTGCTATTCTCGCGGTGAGTTCACCCTGGGTTGCAGGGGCCGGCTGGGCCGAAGCATGAAGTCGATGCCGTAGGCCACAAATCCGCCCACGATGAGCAGCAGGCCGAAGGTGAGGCTGTTCATTCCCAGTACCTGTTCGTATTCACCGTGAAATATCGAAAAACCCAGCAAGAGCATCGGACAGACGCCGATCAACACCGCACCCAGTTTGCCACCCGGCACACGGAAAGGACGCGACAGGTTGGGTTCGGTAAATCGCAGTACCGCCAGCGCCAGAAATTCCAGCAGCAAGCTGGCACCGTAAACCAGAATATCAATGGTGACCAGCCGCTCGAAGCCGAGGCCCAGACACAACGCCCAGCCGGTGGCCAGTAGGAGGATTGCGACCCAAGGGGCGCCTGAACGGCGTGTCACCTTCTGGAAGACCGGCGGCAACATACCATCTTGCGACATGGCGAAGGGAAGCCGCGAATAGCTCATGACCAGCGCGTTGAACATCCCGAAGGCGCTCAGCATGCCGCCCAGCACCATGCCGACACGCAACAGCGGTCCTCCCACCAGCCCGGCCACTTCGGCCCAGGAACCTGTCTCCCATGCACCGGGGCTCAAGCGCGTCATCGCCATGGAGGCTACGGGCAGGATGTAGCTCAGGGCCACTAGGGCGACGGCACCAAACATGGCCCGCGGGTAGGTGCGCTGCGGCCGCTCGACTTCGGCGGCGATGGTTGAAGCATTGTCCCAGCCCATGTAATTCCACATTGCAACCAGCAGTCCGCCGAAGATGTTTATCTTGTGGGTGGTTGGCGTCGTCACTGCATACGCCAAGGCGCCATACTTGAAGGGAGCCAGGATGACGATCAGTGCGAAGGGCGCCGAGATGAGGACGAAGAGCCAGATCGAGGTCGTCGCGACCACGCGGATGCCGGCGATATTCAGTCCAGCGCAAACGATGACCACGGCCAATCCCACAATTACTCCACGATGATAGGTATCGAACCACGGAAACAGCCGGGTGAGATACAGGACGAACAGCGTGGGATAGATGGCCATATCAAAGATGCTGGCCACCAGTGACAACCAAGCTTCCTGGAAGCCCCAGAAATTGCCCATCGCGCGCCGCACCCACGCATAGAAACCGCCCTCCTTGGGAAGCGCGCTGGCGAGTTCTCCGATCATGAACGTGGTCGGCAAGCTCCAGAGAATTGGCGTAAGCAAAAGAATGAGGATCGCGCGACCGTATCCGGCCCCGTGCACGATGTCTTCGGTGCCATAGGTTCCGCCCGAGACCATAAAGAAGGTAGCGGCCACCAAGGACCAGAGCGTCAGTTTCACAGATTTTTTTCCGAACCGAAGATATCGTTACTCCTGGAAGGCTTTGGATCAAAGCCGGAGAGGATACCGAACGCCATTCCTATGGCTGCCTTCCTGTGTGGAATAAATTGTGAAAAGTAAGGTTTGCTCCGTCGTCGTGGACAGAGGAGATGAAGTCGCGGCTTTGTTCAGACCGTGGCATCGGGCAGCAGTGCCATTATCAATCGAGAGCGCCGCGACGCCAAGACATTCCGCAGCCCTCACACGCCACTGTCCACCAAGACGTTCCTTTCAGGCCGGGAGCAGGAGGGCCACAGCAGCATTCAAGTCACGGTAGGCACATACGGTCATCTGGTTCCCGGAGCAAACACTTCATTCGTCGACCGGCTTGACAGGGTTCGGGAAGAGAGAGTGGTGACAACACCGCAACAATCCGCAACCTGCCCTCGCAGAAGAAACAGAGATTCCCGCGGAAGTTATTGATTTAATTGGTGGCGGCGGCTGGACTCGAACCAGCGACCTACGGATTATGAGACCGTCGCTCTAACCACCTGAGCTACACCGCCAACTGCCGGACGCAGTATTTCCACCGCAAACGTGCCAGCAGAGGACCCGCTGCACGACGAGCGTCGAGATTGAGACTCGCGCCCGTTCAAACGAAAGGCCGGACGTGACCGCGTCCAGCCCTTAGTTTGATTCTAGAAGTGGCTCTGCAGGCTGTCAAACCTACAATGCAGAACAACGGCTCCAAGGCAATCAGCGAAAAGCGAATCTGATTACGCCGCTTGCCCTAAGCAGTTCCCAGCCGCCTCAACACATTCTCGCGGAAGCCGCGGCTCAAGGTGAGCTTGGTCCCGTCACGCAACAGAATCGCGTAATCTCCGTACAGCGACGGACGCAGCGTCTTGATGCGGTCCACGTTCACCAGCGTCGAGCGATGCACGCGCATGAACTGCCGCGGTCCCAGACGGCCTTCGAGTGAGGTAATCGTCTCCCTTAGGATGTGCGTGTTGCCGCCGACGTGCAGGCAGACATAATTGCCCGCCGACTCGGCCCAGTCAATCTCGGCCGGCTTCAGGCACACAATCTCGCCGTCGGCCTTAATGACGATGCGCTGTGGCGCATGTTGGCGCGACTCCAGATCGCCCAGAAGGTCGAGCACTCGCCGTTGGAACGTGCCCTCCGAGGGATGCTGAAGCTGTTTGCGGGCATGGCCGAGCGCTTCCGACAGTCGCTCCTTGCCAACGGGCTTCAGCAGGTAGTCAAGGGCATGTACCTCGAACGCCTTCATCGCGTAGCGGTCATAGGCGGTAACGAAGATGGTGAGCGGCATCTGCTCTTTCAATGCCGTGACCACTCCAAAACCATCCATCTCCGGCATCTGGATGTCGAGAAAGACCAGGTCTGGTTTCTCCCGCTTGATCAGCGAAACGGCCGATTTTCCATCACCGCATTCGGCCACGACCTCCAGGTCGGGCTCTTCTTCCAGCAGCCGGCGCAGGCGCTCGCGCGCCAGCGATTCGTCGTCACTAAGCAACACTCGAATGGGCATTGGGGCTATTAACCTCCTGGGAACATTCGCGAAACGGAATATGAATTTTGACGATGCAGCCGCCGCCGGGCGCATCCTCAAGAGTCAGCTTGTGGTCGTGGTTGTAGAGCTGTTGCAAGCGAGCGCGCGTGTTTTGCAACCCGACACCTTCGGGCGGGAACTCTCCTCCGAACACGGTGAGTCCCTGGCCGTTGTCACTGATCTCCATCCACAGCTCGTCGAAGACCTGGCGGGTGGAGATGCGAATAAAGCCCGGCGCACTGCGCGGTCCGATGCCATGGCGGATGGCGTTTTCCACCAGTGGCTGCAGCACCAGGTTCGGCACCAGCGCGCCTAGCGTATGCGGCTGGATGTCCATTTCCACCAGCAGCCGGTCCTGGAAGCGTGTTTGCTGGATGTCAATGTACTTCTGCAGGAACGTGAGTTCGCGGCTGAGTGGCACTTCGTGGACACCTACGGCATCCAGCGAAAAGCGCAGCAAGTCCGCCAGTTGCAGGGTCATGTTCTCAGCAGCCAGACCGTCGTTGCGGGCGAGCGCCGCGATCGAGTTCAGGGTGTTGAACAGGAAGTGGGGCTCAAGCTGGATCTTTAAGACCTCCAGCTGAGCATAGGCAAGTTGCGCCTCCAACTGTGACGACAGCAACTCGCGTTCGCGGTACTTGCTGTAGTACGCGATCGCCTGCGTGATCAGCACGATGTACCAGTAGCGTTGGAAATCCATGAGAGCGCGGGAGACCGTGTGTGCGAAGAAGGGAACGTGTTTTTCCGGTGTCCAAGTCACCACGGGATCGAGCAGCACGATAACCGCGGAAGCGGCGAAGGTCACCACCACGCAGGCAACCATGTGCACTAGCAGCGCGGTGGTCCAGCCGTTGCGATCGAAGGTAAAGCGCCGGGCAAGTTCGTACACTGGCGGCGTTAGCACGGACCAGATGAAAGAGACCGTGATGCTCCAAGCGAGCAGCTGTGTCCAGCCTTCCGGGCTGCCCATGGAGGCCATATAGACGTGCCAGCCCGTCGCGCTCAGCAACGCGAGCACGGTCCACAACACGAAACCGATGGCCCAGACTCGGACCCACTGCTTCAACATGGTGAGCTACCTGTTCTACGTCAAACCCCAAAAAACGAAGACGAGCTGCACCTGACAAACTCATAGACGAATGGAAGCGGCAAAGGTTCCGTAAAAAGTGCCGCAAGGAGCAGATATCTCCGGTAATCCAAGTGTCCAATTCTGGTCACTAGGGAGCAGCACGCCTTCGCCAAGCATGCGACAATGTTCGGGCCGGTATGCACGAGTTGGGCATCGCAACTTCGATTCTGGAATGCGTCCAGGCGGAAGCGCTACGCCATCCCGATGGCCGCATCACCAAGGTGGGCGTTAAGATTGGGGAGCTCTCGGGGGTTGATCGGGAAGCGCTCCAGTTCGGCTTCGAAGTGCTGGTGAAGGACACCGACTGGGAAGCTCTTGTGCTGGACCTGGAATACGTCCCACGGATGCAGCGCTGCTCGAAGTGCGCTCACGAATTCCGCATGACCGACTTCAACCCGCGATGTCCGCTCTGTGGTGAGTTTGGCACGCAGTGCATCAGCGGCGAAGAACTCGACATCGCCTACATGGAAGTGGATGGATGAACCGCATCGAAGTTGAAAAGAAGGTCCTCAACGAGAACCAGGTCCTGGCGGAACAGTTGCGTGAGCGCTACCGGCAACTGGGTCTTTTGTGCGTCAACCTGATCAGCGCTCCGGGGTCGGGCAAGACCGCACTGCTGGAGCGCACGCTCGAGCGCATGGACAAGAGCACCCGGGTCGCCGTGCTGACCGGCGATCTGCAAACCGAAAATGACGCCAAACGCCTGGCAAAATTCGGTTTTCCCGTTAAGCAGATCACTACCGGCGGCACCTGCCACCTCGATGCCAAGATGATCGGGAAGCACCTTGAAGACTGGCGCCTGGAAGACCTCGACTTGCTGATCGTGGAGAATGTCGGCAATCTGGTGTGCCCATCAAGTTACGATCTCGGCGAGGACGCGAAGATCGTTTTGCTAAGCACCACGGAAGGCGAAGACAAGCCCCTGAAGTATCCATCCATCTTCTTCAAGTCGGAGTTGATGCTGCTCACCAAAGTTGACCTGCTGCCATACGTTCCTTTCAAGGCGGAACTTGCTCGCGAGAACGCCCGGCGGGTTCATCCCGGCATGGATATCATTGACGTCTCCAGCACGACCGGCGAAGGCCTTGACCGCTGGATGGACTGGCTGGGAGCACGCCAGGAAAAGGCGCGGGGCAAGCTGCAGAGCGTGGGCACCTAGGGCACCTCCGATCCATAAAACGCCAACAGTCAGGTTTGTATCAGGGCATGGCTTCAGCCGTGCCCTGATACAGACCAACTCCTGATATAGCCAAGGACCTCTGGCCGCCCGTTTCCCGAGTCGCCATCCCTGTCGCGCCAGGGTACAACTGTTTCTTGACTAGTTACTCCCCCTCTCCCCCGACATTCTTTAGAATCATCAGATTACGCAGCTTTTCTCGGCAACTGATTAAACCCCAATGACTTGCAAGCATCTGCTTTACTTGCAATAGCTTACAGGGTTATTTTTCTAACCGAAAAGCTGAGGAAGTCGACAACGTCGCCCTACGCCGCTCTTGAGGCGATACGGGGGTTCGGCGGTTGATTTGTCAAAGAACCACCGCACCACGCCCTGGGGCGGGTGAGGACACGACTCCCGGCAGTCGCCAAAGGCGGCCCAACTCCAAGCGTAGCGTCGGGCCGCAGTTTGTCAAGATTACGAAGGTACAGGTTGGGTAACTGTACTTTCGTAACGTCCAGGCGGCGAGGTAACCGTGCCCGACGAAGGACGCACCGATTGCGGAATTGCACCGCGCCGGCGCGTTAGAGTCTGTATGAGAATCGTGTCGCCGCTACGCGGCTCGTCTCAATTTCCGACTTGACCCCGGGCTTGCGCCCGGGGGCTCACTGCGCTGCCGCCGCTGCGCGGCTGGCTCGAAGTGGTTTTCAGCGGTCGTGCTCCACCAGAAATTTGCCTGCGAGGTTGCGACATAGTCTCGCTAAAGCCGGTTCTTTGGGCCTGGTTCCCGATTTCATGCGCGCCGCGGCTAAAAGCCATTTTGCAACGACAGCCTAGTTCGCCGGGCTGAAGCCCGGCGCTTCCACCTCGGAGAAGGACAGTTCTCTTCACGATCGCGGTTACCGGGTGTCGGTACGCTCATGACGAGATGCCTTGAGTCTGCGGCAGGCATGGCCTAACATGGGCCGCGGAGTCTTCATGCGCAACTTGCACCTTCCATCCCCGGCAAGCGCTGGAGGGCAGGCGATGTTCCGTCGGTCGAAGTCATCTAGTCTCACGCTTGTCCTCGCGATCTTGTCTGGTGTCCTCGCAGCGATGGCGAGCTCCGTCCCCCTGACGGCACAGCAATCTGCGCCACCCTCCGAGGAAGCCAAACCGGGATACCCGGTCACGGTGGAAGGCCACGAAGTCTTCAGAATCTATGAGGCATTCGGTCCGGTTACAGCTCAGGACCGGGCGGAAAAGGTCTCAGAGCGGCTTGGGAAGCTGGTGTACACACCAGGCGCCGCTCCCGAGGCCATCACTACGAACGACTCGGAATACGGAACCGAAATAAAGCTGGGTGACACTGTGCTGACCATCGTCAGCGAGAACGACGGCAAGCGCATGCATGTTGCCCACGGCGCGCTGGCCAAGTACTACGCCGGCCAGATCCGAAACGCCGTCGCGCAGGCGCGGCAGGAGCACGGTGCGAAGTTTCTGATTCGAGCAGCGATTTACGCCCTGGCGACGCTGCTGCTGTACCTGTTGGTGGTGTGGCTGGTGATGATCGGGTCGCGCTGGTTGCTGAAGCGGCTGCAGCGGTCTGAGGCTCCACTGGTCAAAGGCATCAAGATTCAGAAGTCGGAGATCCTGGCGGGAGAACGCTTGGCCCGCATCCTCTCCGGGTTGGTGCGCCTGCTCCGCGCCGTCATCCTCTTCATTCTTACGGTGGCGTTCCTCGGCACCGAGTTCAACTTCTTCCCCTGGACCCGGGTGCACGGCAGGCAGTTGCTGGAGTATGTTCTTGCTCCCCTCCGCTTTGTTGGAATTGCGGTCTTGAATTACCTGCCCAAGCTGTTCTACATCGCCGTGATTATCGCGGCCATATATTACGTGATGAAGTTCGTACGCCTCCTGGCGCGCGAGTTCGAGCGGGGGAACATTCGCATACACGGGTTTTATCCGGAGTGGATCCAGCCCACCTACAGAATCATCCGCTTCCTGCTGATTGCCTTCACGGTTGTCCTCATCTATCCCTTTCTGCCCGGTGAGAATTCGCCGGCCTTCAAGGGGGTGGGGATCTTCCTCGGCGTCCTGGTTTCACTTGGTTCAACCTCGGCGGTCGCCAATGTCGTGGCCGGCATCATGCTGACCTACACTCGGGGTTTTCGCGTAGGAGACTGGGTGAAGATCGGCGACAACATAGGCGCAATCGTCTCCCAGAATATGCTGGCGACTCATCTGCAAACCTTTCAGAAGGAGGAAGTCGTCATTCCCAACTCGGTGGTGCTTACCAGCCATGTCGTCAATTACAGCCTGGTGGGACAAACAGAGGGCCTGCTGCTGCACACCTCAGCCACCATCGGCTATGACACTCCGTGGCGGACGGTCTATCAGTTGATGATCGAAGCTGCGTTGAAGACCCCCGACATTCTGCCCGATCCCTCACCCTTTGTTCTGCAGAAGGCGCTGGATGATTCCTACGTGCAGTATGAAATCAACGCTTACACGCGCAACCCTCACGCGATGTTTATTACCTATTCCAATCTGCACGCCAATATTCAGGATTGCTTTTATGCCGCTGGGGTCGAGATCATGTCGCCGGTTTACCACTCTCTTCGCGATGGAAACAAAACCGCCATCCCGGCCGAGTTTCTACCCAAAGACTATCGTCCGCAGGGGTTCCGGATCGCGAAGGCGGACGATACGGCTGCGGGAGCTACGGCGAGAAAAGACGGGTAGGAAATCCCACGTTCATGCGACGCGAATTGGTCTGAAAATTGTGGGTGTACGGTGCCGTCCCTGAAGGGACTTGGGTCATCTTGCGCTTTACCCAGCACTTCGCCTGCGGCTGCGTGCTGGGCTAAACTGAGCCGTCCCTTCGGGACTACTGCTGCAAACAAAAACTGGTCGTTCGATCCCCGTTATTCGCGATAAATTTAGTTTTGTCATCCTGAGCGGAGGTCGCCGCAGCGACCGTAGTCGAAGGACCCCTATACAACGACAAGGTTTCTTCCCGTAGGATCTCCGCCGCCCTTACGTGACTCTCTCTCCCTGCAGCCGCTTGACAATTTCCATCCGGAGCTTATACTCGACCAATTACATGTCTTACGCTACCCACAACACGACAGCGGTCATGGCCATGTGCATGTGTACCTGTGTCGGTCTGTGGGTTGAGCGAAGCAGCGGTGAAAGTTAAAGCGTAAGCCGCAAAGATTCTCAAACGACCCACAGTCCAGATCGATTGTGGGTCGTTTTGTTTTTGACCCTGGGGTTCCGAGAAACATCAAAAAACGAGGAGAGTAACCGCAATGAGTGCCAGTAACGGAAAGCCAACCTTCAATTTCAACACCCTTGCCATCCACGGCGGCCAGGACGTGGACGCCACAACCAAGTCGCGCGCCGTGCCGATCTACCAGACTACGTCCTACGTGTTCGACGATGCTGACCACGCCGCGCGACTGTTTGCCCTGCAGGAGTTCGGCAACATCTACACCCGAATCATGAATCCGACCACCGACGTGTTCGAGAAGCGCATTGCTGCGCTCGAAGGCGGCGTTGCGGGGCTGGCGCTGGCCTCAGGGCAAGCCGCTGAAACCCTCATCATCCTCACGCTGGCATCGGCGGGAGACGAGATTGTCTCCACGACCTCGCTCTACGGCGGCACCTACAACCTGTTTCACTACACGCTGCCCAAGCTCGGGATCAAAGTGAAATTTGTGGACGCCGACGACTTCGACGGATTGCGCAAAGCAATCAATGAAAAGACGAAGGCCGTTTACACCGAGACGCTGGGCAATCCGAAGCTCGATATCTGCGATATCGAGCAGCTGGCCAAGATCGCGCATGAAAACGGAGTGCCGCTGGTCATCGACAACACCAGCGCGACTCCTGCACTCTGCCGGCCGATCGAGTGGGGAGCTGACATCGTTATCAACTCCGCGACCAAGTTTATCGGCGGCCACGGCAATTCCATCGGCGGCGTGATTGTGGACAGCGGCAAGTTCGACTGGGAAGCCTCCGGGCGTTTTCCGGATTTTGTTGAGCCCGATCCGTCGTACCACGGCGTCTCCTACACCAAAGCGTTCGGCAATCTTGCCTTCATCATCAAGGCGCGAGTGCAGGGGCTGCGTGATACCGGCGGCTGCCTGTCGCCGTTCAACGCCTTCCTGCTGCTGCAAGGCGCCGAGACCTTGCATCTGCGCCTGGAGCGCCATTCTGAGAATGCGCTGAGGGTCGCGGAGTTTCTCTCCAGCCATCCCGACGTGGAGTGGGTGAACTATCCCGGCCTGCCGACCAGCCAGTACTACCAGCGGGCCAAGAAGTATCTGCCTAACGGCGCTAGTGCGCTGGTCACCTTTGGCATTCGTGGTGGCTTCGAAGCGGGCAAGCGCTTCATCAACTCGCTGCAGCTGTTCAGCCTGCTGGCCAATATTGGCGATGCGAAGTCGCTGGTGATTCATCCGGCGTCCACCACTCACCAACAACTCAGCGAATCCGAGCAGCGCGACACGGGCGTTACGCCGGAACTGGTTCGCCTGTCCGTCGGCATTGAGGATATTCGCGACATCATCGCCGACCTCGATCACGGGCTGCGCGCCGCAACCGGAAAATTGCCGGCTTCGGAGAAGAGCAGCGCGCAACCTGCCGCACAGGTGGCTGGAGATTGACGATGAGCACGACCCTGGAGCCAACTCGGGAAGGGGACGTCGTACTGGCGCAGGATGCGCCGTTTCGCCTGGAGGCCGGAGGCTCGCTGCAACCGGTCTCCATTCGCTACGCGATTTATGGCGAGTTGAACGAGCGCCGCGACAACGCCGTACTGATCTGCCATGCGCTGTCGGGATCGGCGCGCGCTGCCGACTGGTGGCCAGAAATGTTCGGTAGCGTATTCGACCTGTCGCGCGATTGCGTCATTTGCACCAACATTCTCGGCTCGTGTTACGGCTCAACTGGGCCGACCTTTGTCAATCCGGCAACGGGCCAGCCTTATGGGCCGGATTTTCCTCTGGTGACGGTTCGCGACATTGTGCGCGCGCAGGCGCAGGTGCTCGACCAGCTCGGCGTGCAGCGATTGCACATCGTGATCGGGGCGTCCATCGGAGGCATGCAGGCGTTGCAGTGGGCGGTGGATTACCCCGAGCGCGTCGAGCACTGTATAGCCATCGGCACCGCGCCGCTTTCGGCGATGGGATTGGCGCTGAACCATCTGCAACGGAAAGCCATACAACTCGATCCGAAGTTCCACGGCGGAAAGTATCTGCCTGGCGAGCAGCCTAGCGGCGGACTAGGGCTGGCGCGCGCGATCGCCATGTGTTCGTACAAGTCGGCCGAGCTGTTCGACGAGCGCTACGCCCGCAGGCCCAATCGCAATGGCGAGGACCCGTTGCGCTCCTTCGAGCACCGCTACGACGTGGCCGGCTACCTCGACTATCAGGGCGAGAAGTTCGTGCAGCGCTTCGATGCGAATGCATACCTGGTGATCTCGAAGACCATGGACACCTTCGACCTCGCGCACGGCTATGCGTCGGAAGCAGAGGCATTGAAGCGCATTCAGGCACATATTTCGCTAGTGGGCATTACCTCCGACTGGTTGTTTCCGCCGGAGGACGTTCGTGCGCTGGCGGAGCGCATTGAGGCCGCCGGAGCGGCTTGCGATTACACGGAGTTCGAGTCGTCACACGGGCACGACGGATTTCTTGCCGAGGTGGATGCCATCGCGGCGGTGGTCTCGGGCCGCTTCCATGCGCGCCGGCTTGCGGTGGTCAATGGCAACAAGGCCCGCGTAGTTTGCAGTTGAGACCAGATGCCAAAGGTTCATGAACGCAGTTCAGGAGAAACATCATGACAGTCCTTACAGAACCGAAGACATGCAGCTTTCCCCGCAACCTGTTGCGCGACCGAGTGGCCATCGTTACCGGCGGCTCCCGCGGAATTGGGCGCGCTACCGTGCAGCGGCTCGCCGAGGCTGGCGCGCACGTGGTGGTGAACTACATCTACCAGTCTCGGGAGGCTGCAGAAGCGGTGGAGGAGGCGCGCGCGCTGGGTGTGCAGGCCATCGCCTTCCAGGGTGACGTTAGCCAGAGCAGCGACGCGGCTGCGGTGGTAGACAAGACGATCAGCTCGTTCGGCAAGATAGACCTCGTCGTGGCGAACGCGGGCATCTGGGAGGGAGCGCCGGTCGAGCAGATGAGCGACGATGTGTGGGACAAGGTCATCAACCACAACCTGCGCGGCACATGGACCATCTGTCGTGCGACGGTGCCGGCACTCAAGCGGCAGGACAGCGGCGCAATCGTGATCGTCAGCTCTACCGCCGGTCAGCGCGGTGAGGCCGGTTACTCGAACTATGCTGCTTCGAAAGGCGGGCAGATCAGCTTTGCCAAATCGCTTGCCATCGAACTCGCGCCCAGCATTCGTGTGAACTGCGTGGCTCCCGGATGGGTTGACACCGAGCTGAACGATCCTGTCTTCGGCCCCGGCAGCAATGGATACAAGCACGAAGTCGAGCAGGGTATTCCTCTGCAGCGCATCGCGCTGGCCGACGACGTCGCGAACGCCATCGTGTTTCTCGGCTCCGACTGGGCGCGCCACATCACCGGCGAAGTGCTGAACGTGAACGGCGGTTCGGTGCTCTGCGGCTGAAGCAGGGGACAGTTATAGTCGTGAAAGAAAGGGAGCCGCGATGGCTCCCTTTTGCTTGACATTCATGGCTTACCGCTTCGGAGGCGGTGGTGTCGTGCTGTCCGGGAGAGGAGCGGAGGTCGTGTCACCGGTTTGTCCCGCGCCATTGGACGAGCTGCTTTTATCCGGATTGGCGGCCGGCGGCGCTGCGGGATCTGGGTTAACGGACGGTGAAGTCGGCGTCATGTCCGGATTCGTGCTGGGGACGGTGCTCGGATTCGCCTTCGGTGTCAAGTCCGGATTCGTTCCCGGAGTCATGTTCGGGTTCGGCGCTGCTTCGGGAGCCGTGTCCGGCGGCATCGTACTGCTCGGGTTAGTGACTGGGCTGTTGGGATTGGTTCTGGTGTTGGGGTTCGTGCTCTGGGGAGTCGGGTTCTGTGAACCCATTGTGCCCGTGCTGGGCGATTGTCCTGTGCTCCTGCCCGCAGCGGTCTGCGCAAGCGCCCAGCAACCGCATAGCAGGAGCATGCCTGTTACGAGGAGAATTCTCCGCTTCATGGATTGTCACCTCCATATGAGATTGAAATGGCGGTCTTCATTCTGATGGGAGATGGAAGGGAGGGGATGCCCGTTCAGCCAATCCAATCGAAGGTCCAGGCAAAATTCGCGAACGCCGATCACAGGCGCCTGGCTCCTCAGATTCCAGCACCACCCTCGAAGACCTTGACCATTTCGTAGGGATAGACGCGATAGAGCGCGTAGCTGACGCCGGAGTCGGAGTGCTGGCGGAAGAGCAGGTCGCCGCGGCCGTTGGCGTCGGCGTCGAGGGCGTCGATGATTTCCAGCCGCGGGAAGGCGTCGAGGTGGTTGTTGTCGGTGACCGAGCTGAAGACCTTCTGCGCCTGGCCGTTGATGTCAACCCGCGCAACCACCGTGACGAAATAATCGAACTCGCCGGTCGCGGGCTTGGCGCTAGGGGCGGCTACCTTGGCGGTCAGCACCAGCGTTGGCGAGTTGCTGAAGTCCAAGTCGAAGGCGCGCAGATCGGAGTCGGTGACAACGAAGTTCGGCGCGTGCGCCGCAACCTTCGACGGCGCCTTCGCCGGCGACTTGGTGGGGGAAGCTGCCGCCGCGCGTTTGCTGGTGTAGTTGCGCACTTCGTCCAACGCCAGAGCCAGCATCGGGCGTCCACGTTCTTCCTTCTCCGCTGGAGTCATTGCGTAGAGCAGCGAGCGCGTCTCATAGACACCCGCATCGGAAATCGCGGGATAAGAGTGGCCGGGCTGCGCAGGGGCAGGCGTCGCTGGAGCTTTCGTCGGGAGAGGCGCCCCTGCGGCTGACGCGGCATCATTTGGCTTCGCCTTCGGCGCGCTGGTCGTGACCGCGCTGGTGCTCGATTGCGCCGACGGCTTGCCACGGTGCAGAACAGGACGATCGGGATCGTTCTCGTCGGACGACGGGGCGGGCGGCGCAGGTGTCTGCGCGCTGGCCTGCGAGCTATCGCCGCCAAGCGTCGGCCGGGAGGACGTGGAGGATGTGGAAGGCGTGGAATTCTTCAGCGTCGGACGATCAGGATCGTTGTCGTCGGTCGTCGGCGCGGGCGCTGAAGGTGACTGCGCGCTGGCCGGCGAAGTGTCGGGGCCAAGCGTCGGCCGCGAGGAGGTTGTGGATGAGGTAGGTGACGAATTCTTCAGGGTGGGACGGTCGGCATCGTCCTTAGATTTAGATGACGAACTGCTGGTAGTGGAAGCGGTAGAAGATCCAGCAGAAGACGACGGCGAGTTGCCCTGGCTGCTGCTAGGTGAATCTGTCTCGGACGAGCCGCTGCCGGACGAGCGCCGCAATACAGGCGGTCCGGAATCGTCGTTGATTCCAGAGGATGCCTTCTTCTTCGGCTGCTTGGCGGCTTGCTCGGCCATCTTCACATCAAATGCCGACTGCGGCTTCCACGTTCCTTCGGCAACCCAGTTCCCGTTGACTTGCTCAGGAGTGGTAACGGTGAACCATCCTGTGGGCTCGCCGTAGTTCATTCCCTGGTAGAGCGTTTCAGGCTGCAGCGCCATCGGCGCGGGATTGGCACCATAGAAGCTGGCATCGTAATAGCGGCCGTCCATCCACAGTGCGATGGGAACCAGGCGCGCGCCGCCTTTAGGCAGAAACTCGATCACAGCGATGGCGCGGGGGCCGCGCTTGGCTGGCTTCTTGCTGGTCTGCGGCTGAGACTGATCGACTCGCGGATGCTCGGTGCGGTCACGAAGCTGGGCCGTTGCCATCGCTGACAGCAGCGAGATGACAAACAGTACCGCAATAGCCTGATTACGCGATTTGCGGTATAGATAATGCACTATGGAAATCAAATCAAAAGCTCCCAACTTCACGCTGCCCGATGAGAACGGAAACCCGGTTTCGCTCGATCAGTTCCGCGGCAAGGACGTTGTGCTGTTCTTCTATCCCAAGGCCGACACGCCCGGCTGAACCATTGAAGCGTGCGGGTTCCGCGACGCATACAGCAAATTGCAGAAAGCCGGACTAATTGTTCTCGGCATCTCCGCCGACACGCCCAAGGCACAACTCAAGTTTAAAGAAAAGTACGACTTGCCGTACACCTTGCTGGCCGACGAGAAAAAAGAAGTCGTGCAAAAGTTCGGCGTCCTCAAAGAAAAGAACATGTACGGCCGCAAAGTGATGGGCATTGCGCGCACCACCTTTCTCATCGGTGCGGACGGAAAGATCGTGCATATCTTCGAGAATGTGAAGCCTGATGGACACGCGGAAGAGGTGCTGGCGCAGGTGAAAAAGAGTGGATAGTGGTTAGTGGATTGTGGATAGTTCCTAAGCAGTGAGCGTTTAGCTCAGCATTAGGATTCGGCCGAATCCTGGCTCGACATTGGGTATTCAACCTTGGGCCAGAACAGCAGTTTTAGGCAGCTTTATCGGCAAACTTTGCGCCTCTGAGAAGCGGTGAATCCTTTTATGCTGAATTTCACGTAGAATCAACAACTTAGACGGAGAATCATTCGTAACATATTGAGCCCGTGTGACTTGCATGTAAGATATTATGCCGTAAGCACTTAGATACAAAAAATGGCGTGGCTTCATCCGATGTAGCTTTGCTTAAGTAGTTTTGTCTATAATGCTGGCATGTTAGCAAAGACTACAAAGCTACTGGCCGTCCGGCTGCCCGAGGCCGAGAAGCGCCGCATCAAGAGCCTGGCTGCCAGCCGCGGTCTGAGCCTTCAGGAGGCAATCCGTCAGGCCATTGAACTCTGGGCGTCGCAGCCCCAGCCGGAAGACCGGCCGCCGTTCGAGCCGCTACCGGGTCCTGCCGGCAGTATGGGTTTGCCGAAACCGACGCGACAGGGCCGGACTGCGAAACAGATCAAAGACTAGCGCCGGAATGAATTCGGGTCTGTGCCGCCGCCCATTAGACCCGGTCACCCCTGGCATTAGCAGACGCGCCCGGCCGAGTCTGGGCCATCTGTTTCCTAAGCTTGCCAGGGGATTTTGCATCCGGTTCGGGCGGCTTCTTGTGCAAGTTCGAGTGCTCGCATCACATCGAGCGCCTGCTGAGGCGTTACCGTGAGCGGTGCCGTTCCTAAGAGCACGTCCCTCACGTTTTCATAGTATTGGCGGTAATCTCCGCGAACAGTGGGCAATGGCAGGTCCGTGAGCTTTTCGCCGTTGGCAAGATGAAGTGTCCCCCATCGGTTGGGCGGTTCCACTCCCCAGTTTTCCCCGTGGGGCCTTTCGCCACGTTTGAGCGCCTCCTCTTGCGGATCCATTCCAAACTTCATGTAGCTACCGCGTGTTCCTTGGATTACGAACCGTGGTGCTGGTTCGCTCACGAGCATGCCCGCCCGCAAGAGCGCCCGCATTCGCGGATAAAACAAGGTGACGTCAAAGGCGTCGTCCATGACAGCCCCTTCGCGTTCCAGACGCAAATCGGCACCAATCGCCTCCGGAGTCCCAAACAGCACCAGCGCCTGGTCGATCAAGTGAGTACCCAGGTCGAAAAGCAGGCCGCTTCCGGGTTCGGCCCGCTCGCGCCAGGACAGAGGTTGCACCCGTGGACGAAAGCGGTCAAATCGCGATTCGAATAGAACGACTCTCTCGATTTGCCCGCCCCGCAGAAGTTCTTGGATGGTCATGAAATCGCCATCCCAACGGCGATTCTGATACACCGACAGCAACCGCTGCGAAGCCTTCGCCACTTGGACCAGTTCGGATGCTTCCTGGTACGTCGTGGTCAGGGGCTTGTCGACGACCACGTCCCGGCCCGCTAACAGACACTGCCGGGCGAGTTCGAAGTGTGAGGCGTTTGGAGTGGCGATCACCACCAGTTGAACGTTGTTCATGGCCAGCAAAGTGTCCAGGCTGCGGGCGATCGGCACATCAGGATAGGCTGCAGCCGCGTCAGAACCGCTTCGCTGGAGAATTGCGGCCAGGCGCAAGCCGTTTACCGCGCTTATCACTGGCGCATGAAATGCGCGACCGGCAATACCAAAGCCGATCAGCCCAACGTCGATCAAGGAAGCCCCCTTTTCTCCCCGAGGGTCCGCGCCTCAGCGGAGTTTGCTCTCGCAACTTAAGGAACGCCCTCCGACGGAAGGTGGTCCGAGGGCTCCGTGTCGTTGGTAATATATGCCAACAACTTCGCAAGCCGGGAAACGGCATGCCATGGGGTACTTGCGACAATGTCTCGACGACTCATTGCGCACCTCGTTCTCGTGGTTGCGCAACTGGCGCTGACGGCGCAGCAACCCGCTTCGCCCGCCTGGAAGCGAGCGCAACATTTGCAGCATGGCATCAACGCCAGCGAATGGCTCGCGCAGTCCGGAGACTACAGTCCACAACGCCTGCGTTCGTTTACTACGCTTGACGACATCGCCCGCATGAGCAGGATGGGCTTCGACCACGTTCGCCTGAGCATCGATCCGGCCATCTTCACTTGTGCTGTGCCGTGGGGCCAATGCGAAACAGTGCAAGTCCTTGACGAAGTAGTGGCGAAAGCCCTTGCCGTGGATCTCGCCGTGATTCTCGACGTTCATCCCAAAGACGAATACAAGCGGCAATTGGCGATCAGCGATAACGCTGTCGAGCAGTTCACGATTCTATGGAGCCGCATCGCCACCTACTACGCCAAGACCGATCCGGAGCGGGTTTTCTTTGAGATTTTGAACGAACCGGAACTGACGGACCATTTCCGCTGGGCTGGAATTGAACAGCATGTCATTGCCGAAATTCGCCGCGACGCACCGGGCCATACCATCATCGTCGCCGGGTCCCGCTACTCCGACATTGACGATCTTATCCAGCTTCCTTCGCTCGCGGATGACAACCTCGTCTTCACATTTCACTATTATGAGCCCCACATTTTTACCCATCAGGGAGCCTCGTGGGGCGAGCCGTTCTGGGTCTCTCTGCGAGACGTACCATTTCCGGCGTCGGTGAGCGATGTCCAGGGCGCGATTAGCCAGCAGACGGATGAGTTGGCCCGCTGGAAGCTTACGCAGTATGGCCTCGACCATTGGGACCAGGCGCATGTGGAAGGCGAGATCCACTTCATCGGCGAGTGGGCAAGCCGCCGGCATCTGCCGCTGATCTGCGATGAATTTGGCGCCTATCGTAATTTTGCCAACCCTGCAGACCGCCAACGCTGGCTGTCCACGGTTCGCCGGGCCCTCGAACAAAACCATATTGGGTGGACGATGTGGGATTACCAGGGAGGCTTCGGTGTGGTTCGCAAAGAAGGCAGCGTAGTGACCGAAGACGAAGGCACGTTACGGGCACTGGGCCTGCACTCCCGCCCATCACAATGACGACCTTCTAACTAATCACAGACCAGAAAAACTTAAACCCTGCCCTGAAAACGGCCCTCGCGTTGTATCCTCGGGCGTGGTGCGGCGCTTACGAGCAAGACGGTCTCCGACGGTGGCTCTGCTGCTGGGCCTGGTGATCACGCTGGCGGCGGTGGTTGCCTATACGGCGTACATCACGAACCAGCTTCGCGGCCTCCGCGAGTTGCAGCGCGACGTGATTGACCACAACCGAAGAGACTCCCTGCAACTGCTGCGCATCCAGAACGATCTCAACTCGCTGGGCCTGGGCCTGCGCGACATGCTGGACACCAGCCAGCCTTATCCGTTGAAGGCGTGGTCGGCGCAATTTCAGCGCCTCCAGGGGGACTTGAACGATGCGCTGCGACGGGAGGAGGAACTGTCGGAGGCGCAGCGCACGCCGGAACAGCGGCAATACCTGGAGGACTCGCTGGCACAGTTCTGGGTGGCGTCCGATCGTATCTTCGCTCTGGCAACCGAGGGCAACGAGAAACAGGCGAGGGCGGAGATCCGCGATTCGCTGCAGCCCCGCGTCGCCGCTCTCAGCACGGCGGTGGCGCGCCTGCTGGTGGCCAACAACGAAAGCGAAAAGCAGGCGGGCGAACGCATCCAGCAGATTTATGACGGCGTGCAGCGCCAGGTTTATTTCTTTCTGTTTGCTACGCTGATCGCGATCATGCTCACCAGCGTGTATCTCATCCGCTTGAACCGGCGGCTGTTTGCCCAGATATCCCGCCTTTCGGAGCAGCGCCACGAGCTGGCGCAGAAGCTGATCGCCACCCAGGAGTCAACCCTGCTTTACATCTCGCGGGAATTGCACGACGAGTTCGGGCAAATCCTGACGGCGGTGGGATCGATGCTGCGACGAGCGGGGAAGCAAGCCCCCGAAGGCTCGCCGCTGCGGGCCGATCTGCAGGAGGTATCGGAGATTGCGCAGTCGGCGCTCGACAAGGTGCGCAGCTTGTCACAGGCGCTGCACCCTGTCACTCTGGAAGAGGCTGGACTGGACAGCACCATCGACTGGTATCTGCCCATGGTGGAGCGGCAGAACGGAATCGTCATACACTACGAGAAGGGCGGAACATCCTTTCCGGTCGAGAGCAGTGCGGGCATCCATATTTACCGTGTGCTGCAGGAGGCTTTGAACAACGTGACCCGCCATGCCGGGACGAAAGAGGCTTGGGTCCGACTGCAATTCAAGCCCAACGGATTGGGCCTGGAAGTGGAAGATCATGGAAGCGGGTTTCGTCCTAATGGCCGCAAGGGTATTGGCCTGGTCGCGATGCGGGAGCGCGCTGAGTTGGTAGGCGGCTCGGTTCAGTTTGTGCAACTCGCCGGCGGTGGAACCCTGGTGCGATTGTGGGTCCCAAGAGATGGAGCGGATGCAAATGGGTGACAGTGAAGTGGCGGGAAAAATTGCGGTACTGCTGGTTGACGATCACGCCCTGGTCCGCCGTGGCTTCCGGCGGTTGCTGGAGGACGAAGCCGACATCGTGGTGCAGGGCGAGACTGGCGATGGGGAAGAGGCCGTGCGGATGGCGAAAGAGTTGCGTCCCAATGTTGTGGTCATGGACTGCGCTCTGCCTGGAGTCAATGGGCTAATCGCGACGCGGCGCATATTGGAAGAGAACAAGAAGGTCGCGGTGCTCATGCTCAGTATGCACTCCGAAGATACCTGGGTGCGTCAGGCGCTGGAGTCAGGAGCACGAGGCTACATCCTCAAGAACGCCCTCGATCTGGAGCTGGTGACCGCGATCCGGAGAGTCGCGGCCGGGGAAGTCGTGCTCGATCCTCAGATTGACCGGTTGACCGCGCTGAAGGGCGAGCGGGATTCGGGACTGACGGCGCGCGAGCTGGAAGTTCTGCAACTGATTGTCGATGGCAAGTCCAACAAGGAGATCGCCAGCCAGCTTAACCTCAGTACCAATACCGTCGCCGTGCATCGCGCCAACATCATGGATGCGCTAGGTATCCACAAGACAGCGGAGTTGGTTGTCTACGCAATTCGCAATGGGTTGGTGAACATTCCGTAGGTGGTGGGCGCACGCAGCCTTTGCGGGAAGCCCGTTGGTTGCTCTGGGTGCCGGTCCTTGCCAAGGTGGAAATCAAGTAAGGCACTTGTCGATTTCAAGGTTGTGGAATTTCGAGTTGCTTGCAGATCGCTCGGACTGTTCCTTCTTTAATCTCTCGATGTCGAGGAACACTGGCTAGCTTGCGGCGCTGTGGGTTGTTCCAAACGGAGTGCGCTCCGCCTTCTCGATAAAGAACACAGGAATGCTGGCGCAGGTGGCGCTCCAGGTCGGCAAGTTTCATGCCTCAACGAGTTCGAAGGTTTCCCGCAGGGCGCTCGGTGAGAGATTTTTTTCAGCGAGCTCGCGCTGGCAAGCTAGAACCATCTGGAGTGCGTCCCGCAGGTTTGCCTTGGCCTCTTCGAGAGTCTCTCCCTGTGAAATGGCCGCAGGAATTTCTTCTATGAAGCAGGTGTATCCACCTTGCTTAGCCGGTTCAAATACGGCAGTGAGTTTCACAAGCTCAGGTTATCACAACCCCATTTACGTCATAAGCTTGGCTGGGAGTACCTAAACATCCGGATGTGCGGATGAATGTCAACGACTACAGTTTCTGTATTCTCTGCACGTCGCGTACGCCGGGGATTTTACGCACGCCGATCAGGATGCGCTCCAGGTGCTTTAGGTCGGCGATGTCGGCGACGATATCTACGGTGGCGTGGTCTTCGGCGGTGTTGGCTTCGGCGTTGCGGATGTTGGTTTTGGCGTCGCTGATGACGGTGGCGATTTCTTTCAGCATCCCGGGACGGTTATCGCAAAGGACGCTGAGCTTCACCGGATAACCCGCCATTCCTGTAGGCACAGAGACGTCGCGTCCCCATTCCACGGCGATCTGCCGTTCCGGTTCGAACATCAGGTTCACAACGTTGGTGCAAGACTTGGAATGTACGGCCACGCCCTTGCCGCGGGTGACGAAGCCGACAATCTCTTCGCCGCGAATAGGATTACAGCAGTGCGCGCGATACACCAGCAGGTCGTCGTGTCCAGTTACCTTAATGGCAGAGTTGTCGCCGCCAAAGACCCGGCGGACGACGCTGGTCAGTCCGCCCGATCCATTACCGTCGCCGTTCGATGGGACCTGTCCGCCTAAGTGTGCGGCTTCCGCGGGCAGCACCTTGGCCAGGATGCTGCGAGCGGAGAATTTTCCGTAGCCAAGCGCGGCGAGCAGGTCGTCGGGTTTCGCCAGCCCGTTTTCGCTGGCTACGCGGGTCAGCTCTGCCTCGCTGATGCTCTTCATCGCGATGTGATATTTGCGCGCTTCCTTTTCGATCAGCTTGCGGCCGATCTCGATGGCACGCTCGCGCTGATGCACGTTCAGCCAGTGCTTGATCTTCTGTCGCGCGCGGGAGGACTTTGCCAGTTGCAGCCAGTCCCGGCTGGGGTTGTGCCCGGGCTGGGTCAGGATCTCGACGATGTCGCCGGAGCGCAGTTTGTAACGCAGGGGAACGATGCGGCCGTTGACCTTCGCGCCCACGCAGGTGTGTCCCACTTCGGTGTGCACGGTGTAGGCGAAGTCGATGGGTGTTGCATCGCGGGCCAGAACGACGATTTTGCCCTTGGGCGTAAAGGTATAAACCTCTTCCGGGTAGAGATCGATCTTAAGCGTGGCGAGAAACTCGTCGGAGCTCTTCATGTCACGCTGCCACTCCACCACCTGACGCAGCCATGCCAGGCGCTGCTCGTCGCGTGCCGAGACCGGACCATCCTTGTACTTCCAGTGCGCCGCGATGCCTTCCTCGGCCATCTTATGCATTTCTTCGGTGCGGATCTGCACCTCGAACGCGTGGCCCTTCTCGGAGATGACCGTGGTGTGCAGCGATTTGTAGAAGTTGTTACGCGGGATGGCGATGAAGTCCTTGATCCGCCCGGGCACCGGTCGCCATTGGTTGTGGATGATGCCCAGCACCGCGTAACAATCCGATTCCGACTGCGTAATGACGCGCAGCGCCAGCATGTCGTAGATCTGGTCGACCGAGATGCGCTGCCGCTGCAGCTTCTGCCAGATGCTGTAGATGCGCTTGATGCGGGCTTCCACGCGCGCCTGGATCTTGTTCTCGCGCAGCTTCTGCTGAATGGTCCCCTGCACCTCGGACAGGAAGGCTTCACCCTCCTTGCGGCGGGACTCGATGGCGTCCTTCACCTGGTTGTAGGAAATGGGGTCGACATACTGGAAGGCCAGGTCTTCGAGCTCGCCGCGGACCTTGCCCATGCCGAGACGGTGAGCGATGGGCGCGTAGATGTCGAGGGTTTCACGCGCGATCTTCTGCTGGCGTTCTTCGGAGAGATACTTCAGCGTGCGCATGTTGTGGAGACGGTCGGCCAGCTTGATGAGCACCACGCGGATGTCGTCCATCATGGCGAGCACCATCTTGCGCACGTTCTCGGCCTGCGCTTCCTCGGAGGAAGCGAAATCAATTTTGCTGATCTTGGTGACGCCTTCGACGATGTGGGCAACCTGCTCGCCAAACTCCGTTTTGATCTCGTCAACCGTTACCGTGGTGTCTTCCACGGCATCGTGAAGAAGTCCGGCGGCGATGGCAGTGGCGTCGAGCCGCATCTCAGCCAGCAGGATGGCGACCTCGAGGGGATGCACGAGGTAAGGCTCACCCGACTGGCGTACCTGTCCTTTGTGATGCTGTTCGGAGAATTCGTAGGCCTTCTTGACCAGGGCCTGGTCTTCGGCGGGGCGGTAGGCCTTAACTTTGCGCAGGAGATCGCGGAAGCGGGTTACGGAGAGAACATTGGTCGCGATCTGTTGGCGCAAAGTCGCCATGTCCGATTATACGACGGTCGGACGACTCGCGTTTTCAGCCCGCACCGGCTCGTCAAGACGGCGGAGGGCGCCGAGAATGCCGACTTCTGCACTCTCTTCGACGAGTTTCGATGTGTGTTTGCGAAAATTGGGTCACAGCCCGCTCTCGCGGCGCGGATGCGGGTTGGGGGGTTATCAGGGGTGACTGAAACCCCGGTGCGCCTACATCACGATCTGTTTGGCCTGCCGGGTGATGGGATGCTGCATCTCCTCCAGATCGCCTTTGACCAGGTTCAGCCCGTACACGCAGGACTCGAACTCTTGAGCCAGCTTGGCGAAGAGCGGCGCCAGCCGGGCATACTCGAACTGGTCAAACTTTGAGACGATGTAATAGCTCTCCTTGCCGGCCTTCATGAAGTCAACGAAGTTCTCCAGCCGCTGCCGCCGCAAACGGTAGTGGTTGATGCTCTCGGGAAACATGCCGGAGAAGAACAGGATGTAATCGCCGATGTGTTTGCGCACCTGGCGCTCGCGGTCGAAGGACGGCGCTGGCCCGTAGATGGGATCGGCCTCGAGCAACATCTCGCCCACGTCGCTGAGCGGCCGCTCGTTGGCATTGCGAATCTTGAACAGCTGTTCGCACTCGCAGAACTCCGAGAGTACGTTCGCGATGTAGTCCTGGACTTCGTTATCGCGCAGGCCAACCTCATGGTCGAAATGGTGGTGTACCAGTTCGGTGAAGAGTTCTTGCAGCGGGTGCGATTCCGGGACCATGGCGTGTTTGTTCGTCTCCTTTCGGTACCTACTCCCAAGGAAGCGTTAAATGATTGCCCTTCTTCCGGGGCTAAAGCCCCGGAGCTTATGAGCGACCTGACCGCTGGCCTAAAGGCCAGCTCTTCCACCGAAACAGCGTCCCTAGCCACCGAATGGGCGTTTCCTAGTTGCGCTAGAACCGCGTTTCGGCCTTCCCTATGAATATTGATGCGAGTTCATAACGTAGTTCTTCAACCAACGCAAGCCTTTCTTGTCCCCGCGCGGTTGCCTTAGCGGGTTCATCTGCCATGAGCGGGAGCGTCACGGTCTTTCGTCGCCAGAAGCACATATCGAATTGGATCAATGTTCATGCGGGTTTGGTTGCTAAGGTGATTCCCTTATCGAACGACGCAGCATCTCTTGTTAGCCAAGTAGTTCATTGACTGCCAAAATGTGCAAGCAACCCATAAAGATGCGCTAGGCGTCGGCGATGTGGCACAATGCCGCGTCCACGGAGGTGCAGGTTTGGAGCGCAAGAATATCTCAGGTAACTCTCCTTACGAGCCGATTGTCGGCTTCTCGCGCGCAGTGAGAGTCGGACCGTTCGTCTCCGTTGCCGGAACGGTGGCAACCGGTCCGGACGGCAAGATCGTCGGCGAAGGCGATATGTATGCGCAGGCAGTACAAACGCTAAAGAACATTGGGCGTGCGCTGGAGCAGGCGGGCGCAAGCTTTGGCGACGTGGTGCGAACGCGCACGTTTGTCACTGACATAAGCCGATGGGAGCAGGCCGCGAAAGCGCACGGCGAGGTCTTTCGCGACATTCGACCGTCAGCTTCGATGATTGGGGTCACGGCTCTAGTTGCGCCGGAGATGCTGGTCGAGATCGAAGCGGATGCGATTATCGTGGCGGAGATGAAGTGAGCAACTAGAGATTAGCAATTAGCCTTTGGAGCAGGAAGCGGGGGCGTAATCGAAATGGAGGAGCATGGTGAAGAGCTTCATTTGTAGCATCCTTGTCCTGCTGTTCTCTTTGGTCGCAAGCGGTCAGTCGAATCCCGCCCCCCAATCACTCGCGGTCACGGTCATCCGTGCTGGAACCCTCATCGACCCCCGCGCTAATGAGCCCCTGCACAACCAGGTCATCGTGGCTCGCGGTGACAAGATCGAGAGTGTCGGCGACACGGCTTCGACACAGGTCCCGGCGGGTGCGAAGGTCATTGACCTGTCGAACGCCACCGTGCTGCCCGGCCTCGTCGAGTCACACACGCATATCTTCCTGCAAGGTGAAGATCCGGCGCTGGGTGGCTACGACATCCAGTTGCTGAAGTTTCCCTTGGCTTACCGGGCAGCACGTGCGACGGTTTCGGCGCGACGCGCTCTGGAGCAGGGCTTCACCACCATCCGCGACATGGAGACCGAAGGCGCGGGCTATGGCGATGTCGGAATCAAGATGGCGGTGAACGAGGGCCGCATCCCCGGGCCGCGCATTTTCACCACCACGCGCGGTATTTCCACGACCGGTGGCTATCCGCTGGAAGGCTATGCGCCCGAGATCCAGGTGCCGAAGGGCGTGCAGATCATCGACGGGCCAGTGGAGGCGCGCAAGGCCGCGCGCGAGCAAATGGACCATGGGGCTGACTGGATCAAGGTGTACATGACCCATCGTTCATGGAGCGACAAGAGCGGCAAGCTGGTTTCGCAGCCCACGCTAACGCTCGAAGAAATCAAGGCCATTACCAGCGAGGTGCACAGCTGGGGACGCAAGGTGGCCTGCCACGCCTATAACGGCGAAGGACTACAGCGCGCGCTCGATGGCGGCTGCGATTCCATCGAGCACGGGTTGGGGCTCACCGACGCCAACATCGCGCAGATGAAGCGCCAGGGCACTTGGTATTGCCCGACGATCGCCATCTATTACACAGACTGGGCGCCGGAAAACACGCCCGCGGGGCGCCGCGACCGCGCTCGTGCAACGGAGCACGAGCAGTCGTTCAGGAAAGCCGTACAGGCCGGCCTCAAGATCGTGTTTGGCACCGATGTTGGCGGGTTCTCGTGGGACGAGCCGATAGCGCAGGAATTTCCCTACATGGTGAGGTTCGGCATGTCGCCGATGGATGCGATCCGCGCGGCGACCGTCGCGCCCGCAGAAATGCTCGACATGACGGGACAGATTGGCGTCGTCGCCCCCGGCGCTTATGCAGACGTGATCGCGGTTCAGGGCGATCCGCTAAAGGACATCACCGAGCTGGGACGCGTGAAGTTCGTGATGCACAACGGAAAAGTCTTCAAGAGCGAATGAGTTACGCGTACAGGTGGAAGCGCCGGACTTTAGTCCGGCGGCAAGAAGTGCCTCGGTCGCCGGCTTCAGCCCCGACCGGGGCTGAAAGCCCCGTCGCAGGGATTTCTCATTTCGCCGGGCTGAAGCCCGGTGCTTCCACCCCTATGCGGAGAATCCCCCGAAGCGTCGCACCTCCACCGCCCCCAGCTACAATCGATCTGCAGATGCTTACGGCGCTTCTCGGCGGACTGGGTGTGGCGGGACTCGCCACGGTGGCGGGTTACAACACCATGTCTCCGACCTCGCAGCTCTACGGCCGGACGTTCATCGGCCTTCCGCGCGGTTCTCGCCTGATGGCGCTTACCTACGACGACGGGCCGAATGACCCCTATACCTGGCGCATGATGGAGGTCCTGGAGCGGCACGGCGTGAAGGCGACGTTCTTTCTGGTTGGCCGGTTCGTGCAGCAAAAGCCGGAGATTGCGCGCGCCATCGTTGATGCCGGTCATGCCATCGGAAGCCATACCTGGGACCATCCCAACCTGATTTTCTGCTCGGCCCCCGAGGTGCGACGCCAGCTCGAGCAGGCGCAGAAGGCGATCTTTGACGCCACCGGCGTCGAACCCAAGCTATTCCGGCCGCCTTTCGGGGGACGCCGCCCAGCTTCGCTGCGCACCATGCGCGCGTTTGGTCTCGAGCCCATCCAGTGGAACGTGACCTGCTACGACTGGAAGGCCAGGTCCGCGGATGAGATTGTCGCTCACGCCGAGCGGCAGATTCGCGGCGGGGACGTCATCCTGCTGCATGACGGTGGGTACCGCCGCATGGGCGCGGACCGCAGCCGCAGCGTCGAAGCCAGCGATCGCATCCTCACTCGCTACAAGGGGGAAGGGTACGAGTTTGTCACCATCCCGCAGATGATGGAAAAAGCGGATCTGCGCCAGAGGCCGTTCCGTCGTTGATGTGTCAGGGTAGAGCGGGCCTTCAGGCCTACGTTCAGCATGCATTTCAAACACGGCTTGAGCGTGCACCGCGCTGCGGTGGACGCTCAAGCCCAATAAGGGGCGGGCGCCAACGCGGCGCTAAAGCGCCGCTCTACCCGTGCTCATGGACCAGCAACTCGCGTCTGCGCTAGACGACGGCGGGCGGTCAAGCTCTGGCGGCGTGCTCGTCCGGACCAAGAGGCAGGAAGTACTGCGTACCGCGGATCGGCTCGCTGACCCGCCGCAGAAGCGCCTGCAAATCATCGCTGCGTTCGACGAAATCAATCTCGGAGGTGTTCACGATCAGCAGATCGGAAGAGGTGTAGTGGAAGAAGAAGTGTTCATAGGCCTTCACCACCTCTTCCAGATAATCGTCGCTGATGGCCTTTTCGCCGGGCGCATTTTTCTTCTTCAGCCGCTTTTTCAGCACCTCGGGCGTGGCCTGCAGGTAAATCACCAGGTCGGGCGTGGGCACGTTCTGGCGGAACAGGTCGTAGTAACGGTTGTAAACCTCAAGCTCGTGGTCGCCGAGATTTAGGCAGGCAAACAGCTTGTCCTTTTCGAAGATGTAGTCAGCGACGTAGGTCTTGTTGGGATTGCGCTTCACGTCCAGGCCGCCCAGTTGCTCATAGCGCGAGATGAGGAACGCGAACTGCGCCTGAAAGGCCGCTCCCGGCTCGCCATCATAGAACGGCCGCAGAAAGGGATTGCGCTCTGGTTCGCTGATGCGCTGGGCGTGCAGGGTTTCGGCAATGACCTGGCATAAGGTGCTTTTGCCGACGCGGATCGGGCCTTCGACTGCGATGTACCGGGGTGGTTCGAAGAGGTTCGCCATGGCGCGAGAAAAAAGCTACGTTCCGCAGAATATCTTGCTCCCGCGTCCGTGACAATTGCCGTGATGGTTAACCTTATGCCAAGTTTTCCACACACGGCGGGATTTGCTTTTGAGGGCGGCGAGGAAATGCGTGTCGCGGACCTACCGGGCCCGCTGTAACTCACTCTCCATGCGGCTTGGTCATCTTGGAGGCCACTTTGACACCGCTCAGGCCGCCGGCGTAAGTGGCGATTCCCTGATATAGCGAGGCGGCAATTTTTTCCCGATACTCAGGTGTTTCCAGCTTGGCCGCGTCGGTGGGATTGGAAACGAAGGAGATCTCCGCCAGGATGCTGGGCATGTTGGCGCCGATCAATACCACGAATGGCGCCTTCTTGACGCCGCGGTCGCGTAAGGTGGTGTGGCGTGTGGCGAGCCCGCCATAGAGCGACTGCTGCACATCGGTCGCCAGCTCGCGCGATTCCTCGATCTTCTCTTTCAGCGTGATCTTCTTCACCAGGTCCTGAAGCTCGTAGATGGACTTCTCCGAGACCGCGTTCTCACGGGCCGCGACTTCCAGCGCGTCAGGGTTCGAGGTGAAGTTCAGGTAGTAGGTCTCGATACCGCGGGCCGCAGGGTCAGGGCTGGAATTGGCGTGTATCGAAATGAACAGGTCGGCCTGGTGCTCGTTGGCGATGGCGGTCCGGGTCTCCAAGGGAATGAAAGTGTCGTCGTCGCGCGTAAAGATGACATCGGCGCCCAGGCGGGTCTCCAGCAAACGGCCCAGGCGCAGCGCCACGTCCAGCACCAGGTCCTTCTCCAGCAGGCCATTCGATCCGATCGTGCCCGTGTCGTGTCCACCGTGCCCAGCGTCCACCACGATGCGCCCGATCTTCAGACCCAGGGCGCGGGTGAGGCTGCGTTCCCCGGCGGAGGTGGGCTCGGCTTCATGGGTTGCGGGCACATCGGCCGTGGCCTTGCCCTTCTTGCTGCCCTTGGAGCGAGGAGCCACGGCCACGGCAGTGGGCGCGCTGGTGGGCTGGGTCGTGGCCCTCACCTCCGGGCCTTTGCCGTCATCCGAAGACGAGAGCAGGGAATCATCCGGACTGGTGGCGCGGGCAATGGTGGTCGAGGCCGGCTTGCCGTTCGATTTGACTGCGGACGACGGGCCGGGTTTCACGTTCGGAGTCGTCGTTGCCGGCTCGTCGGGCGTCGCGACATCGTCATTTTCATCGACGACGACCTTACGCGAAGGTGTCTTGGACGCAGATTGCCGGGAAGAAGGCGCTGTGCTCGCGGGTTGATTTGCAGCGCTGGCGGGCACATCGTCCGCCGTCTTGGCGGGAGGAGACTTCTTAAGATTGCCCGCGCTCGCGGACTTCGGTGACAGCTTGGCGCTCGACGGCGCGCCGGAGGAAGAATTTGCCGCGGCACTTGCCGGCGGAGGTTCATCTTCATCCAGACCCGCCGGAGACTTGCCGCTGGCCACCTGCGTCTGCGAATGAGGTTGACGGCCATGGATATCAATGATGAGCCGGTAGGGGTTGGGCAGCAGGAACGCGGAATAGTCGGAGACGTCGGCCACTTCGAGCACGACGCGCGTGTATCCCGGTTGATACTGGGCGACACGGATCTTCTTCAGGAACCCATCCTGCACGTCGAAACTCTTGCCGATCAGCACCGAGGCCAGCTTGGTATCAGGCAGGTCGAAGAAGATGCGGTCGGGGTTGGCGACCCTTCCAGCCTCGTACTTCACTTCACGGTCGATGTCGATGGCCACGCGGGTGTAGTCCGGCGTTGACCAGTGACGGATGCCGGTCACCATGGAAAGCCCCGGCTTCTTCCCTGTTGCCGGAAGGGAAACGGTTTCCGAGGTTGCAGGTACCGGCGTATCGTCGCGCGCTTCCTCCACCGGCTTCCTGGCCGGCTTAGGCCGGTTCAGTTCCGCCAGCGCCTTCTTCGCCTCCGGAGCGAGTGAGTTGCGCGGATAGTGCGCCAGGAATTCGTCAAACGTTTTCCGCGCAGCCTCCTCGTCGCCGAGGTCCTGCTTGTAAATCTGGCCGATGGTGAAAAGTGCCTGGAAGCGGTACTTACTGCCGGGATACTCGCGGCGCAAGAACTCGTATTCGTGGATGGCCGCGTTCAGGTCTTTTTCCCCAGGCTGGAATTGGCGGCCCATCTCCGCCAGCAGTTCAGCGACTGCAACCACGCTGGCGTCCGCCTTGCTGGAATCGGGCGCCACGTAATAGACCTTGCGGTAGGCGTCGGCCACGCGCTGATAGTCGCGGTGGGTTCGTTCTGCCTCCGGGCGTCCGTTCAGGGACTCGCGCATCTGCTCGGCCTTGTCGAACTGATCGCGGGCCTGCTGTTTGCGCGAAGCGGAATTGCTGGCGAAACCGCGGTCCGCTCGCTCCCAGAAGCACTACCAATACAGCCAGTATCCCGAGGCACAGAGGATTGGCGCGGCATGTATCAGGCGGGGAAAGGAGGCGCGCGGCGGTTTTCCTGGCGTTGGCTTGCGAGCGAAGGAAAAGCATTAGCACGCGCTTGCGGATGACCCCAACGCGAGCCGCAAATTCAGCGCGACCGCGAGGGAATGCAGTCCGGCGGAGACATCATCGTCCAGAGCACTTCGATTATAGGCGGGGAGCAGCCGCGAACAAGCAGCGAAAGTGAAACGGAATCAGAGGAGTGACCCCACCCTGTCATCAAGGCCGCCCGCAGCTGCCTGGGGAGTCAGCGTGCTACCGGATCAACTCACCAGGTGAGCTCTACTCATGCACGCTCACGCGCACCATCTTCTTCCCGGCGCGCAGGGTGAATTCCGTTCCCAGCTTCACTGCCACAACCAGGTCAGTCTTGAGTTCGCCATCCACTTTGACCGCGTTCTGCTTGAGCTTGCGCAGGCCGTCGGTTACGCTGGTTGCCAGCCCGGTGCGCGCCAGCAGCTTGTCAAGCTTAACCTGAACGTTGCCGTCGTTGGTAGAAGCATTTGGCGCGGCAACTTCTTCGAAGCGCACCGTGACAACCGGCAAGTCTTCCGGCACTTCATCTTTCTGAAACATGCGCGACCAGTCTTGCGCTGCCTGTTCTGCCGCTTCCGGCGAATGAAAGTCGGCGACGATGCGCTTGCCCAGTTCCTGCTTCAACTTCATGGGATGCGCCTGGCCGTTTTCGACCTCGCGCTTCATGCTCTCGATCTCGGCCATGCTCACGTCGGTGACCAACTCGTAATAGCGCCACATCAGCTCGTCGGAGATGGACATGACCTTGCCGAACATTTCCTGCGGCGTTTCGGTGATGCCGATGTAATTGCCGTACGACTTCGACATCTTCTGCACGCCGTCGGTGCCTTCCAGCAGCGGGGTGGTCAGGACGATCTGCGGCGACTGTCCGTAATGGCGTTGCAACTCGCGGCCCATCAGCAGATTGAACTTCTGGTCAGTGCCCCCGAGTTCGACATCGGCTTCGAGCGCTACCGAATCGTAGCCTTGCGCGATGGGGTAGAGCAGTTCGTGCATGGCAATCGGCTTCTCCTCGTCGAAGCGCTTGTGGAAGTCCTCGCGTTCCAGCATCTGCGAGACCGTGAACTTTGCCGCCAACCGTACAAATCCTTCGTAGCCAAGTTTGCTCAGCCATTCGCTATTGAACCGCACCTCGGTCTTGTCGCGGTCGAGGATCTTGAAGACTTGCGCTTTATAGGTTTCGGCGTTCTGGTCGATCTGCTCGCGGCTGAGCGGCGGCCGCGTCGCGGTGCGTCCGGTCGGATCGCCAATGAGCCCGGTGAAGTCGCCGATGAGGAAGATAACGGTGTGCCCCATGTCCTGGAAGTGCTTGAGTTTGCGAATGAGCACGGTGTGGCCCAAGTGCAGATCGGGCGCAGTCGGGTCGAAGCCCGCCTTCACGCGCATCGGTTTGCCGCTCTGCCGGGATTTCTCCAGACGCTCGCGCAGATCGCTCTCGCGGATGATCTCGGCCGAGCCCTTGCTCAGATAGGCAAACTGCTCGTCAACAGAAAGGAACGAAGCCATAAGAAGCGATTATAGAAAAACAGCCGCCGTCGACCGCTTGCGCTACTATATTCGCACGATCGGAAAGGCGGTAACGGAACTATGAACAAACGCACAATTCGCATTATTGCAATCGTCGTTGGGATCCTGATCGTAGTTGCCATCGCCGTGCCCTTCCTGGTGGACGTGAACAGCTTCCGTCCCAAGCTGGAAGGGGAACTGAGCAGCGCCCTCGGACGGCAGGTGAAAGTGGGGAACCTCAGCCTGTCGATCTTCTCCGGCAGTGTTACTGCCGACAACATATCCATTGCCGACGATCCGGCGTTCAGCAAGGATCCGTTTGTGACGGCGAAGTCGCTCAAAGTAGGCGTCGAAGTGATCCCGCTGGTCTTCTCCAAGACGCTGCACGTCACCGGCCTTACCCTCGAGGAGCCGCAAATCACGCTGTTGAAGTCGGCGAACGGAACCTGGAATTTCTCCAGCATTGGCGGCAACGCGCCGCAGGCTGGCCAACCTCCACCGGCGCAGCAGGCAGCGCAGCCGGGTCAACCGGCGGGCGGTGCATTCGCGGTGGACAAGGTGGACATCTCCGACGGCCGTTTGCTGGTAGGAGAAGCCAACTCCAAGCCCCACACCTACGAGAAGGTGAACATTGAGGTCACGAACTTCTCGCCTACTGCGCAGTTTCCCTTCACACTCACGGCGACGTTGCCGGGAGGCGGCGATGCGAGCCTGAACGGCAAATGTGGGCCGATCAATGCGGGGAATGCGATAGCGACTCCGTTCGAGGCCACCATCAAAGTGCGGAAGCTTGACCTGGCGGCGTCGGGATTTGTCGAGGCTTCGAGCGGCATCCAGGGGATTGCGGATTTCGATGGCACGATTAACTCCAACGGCCAACAGGCGAAGAGCAGCGGCACGGTAAAGGCCGACAAGCTGAAGCTGGCGGAGAAGGGCGCGCCCGCGAACCGTACGGTGGAGGTGAAGTACACCATCGATCACGACTTGAAGACAGAAGCCGGCACCGTGACACAGGGCGATATCTCAGCCGGCAAGGCAGCTGCACACATGACAGGCTCCTATCAGTCCGCAGGCCCGGTGACGGTCGTCAACCTGAAGTTTAGCGGGAACGATGTGCCGGTGGACGAAGTAGAGGCCGTGCTGCCGGCGCTTGGTGTTGTTCTGCCGTCAAGTTCGCAACTTCAGGGCGGCACGCTTTCGGCCAACCTCGACATCGTTGGTCCGCTGGACAAGCTGGTGACCACCGGTCCGATTCGGTTGTCAAACTCGAAACTCGCCGGCTTTGATATGGGGTCGAAGCTCTCGGCCATCTCAGCTCTCTCGGGTAAGAACACCGGCGGCAAAGACACGACCATACAGAATCTCAGCGCAAATGTACGTGTCGCTCCTGAAGGCACACAGGCCAATAACATCAACCTGACCATGCCCGCGTTGGGAGTCGTGACCGGCGCTGGCACCGTAAGTCCGTCTGGCGCCCTCAACTTCAAGATGAACGCCAACCTCAGCGGGGGCGCGGCCGGAGGCATCACGCAAGTGGCGGGCATCGGCGGGCAGGGCGGCAGTGTTCCCTTCATGATCGAGGGAACGACATCCGACCCAAAATTTGTGCCGGATGTTAAAGGCATGGCGGGCAGCGCAGTGCAGCAAGCGATCTCCGGCAAGCTTCCTGGCGGTCAGGGCAACAACCCCGCGGGCGCAATTGGCGGACTCCTCGGGAAGAAGAAGCACTAGGCTGTCGGGAAGCTGTTTAGCCTTCGCGACCGTTCGCCATTCAGACTCAGGCGTCAGCGGAGGCGAGCAAAGCTCGGGGTGGCGGGAGTGAGTGCGTTTCCCGCTACGGAGCGAAGTAACTGGAGATGTCCAGGACCAGTTGCGTTGGGTCGGAGGCGAAAATGTCAATCTTGCCCTTAGTGCCTGCTGGCACAATTGCCATGTTAGAGGTGACTGCTCCGTCTGCTGCGTTCATCGTCGAAACTTCGGGCCGGTTGCTGCCGGCGGGCCACAACGACAGGAAGCCGAGTGGCCCCGCAGGTACCACGGTCGCATTCATCACGTAGGCCTTCGACTGGCTCGGGGGCGCGCACGCACTGTTCAGTACATCCAGCTGGATTTCTCCGCTGAACGGCTGTCTGTTCCCTACGCTGCGTGTATCCAACACTCGGCAGGCAGCGACCTGGTACAGCGAGAGTCCACCCTGTCCCGGCGCGGCAAAGTAGCCGTCAATGTCGATCACCAGGTCGGTGTCGTTCGAGGCAAATGCGCTGACCTTGCCGCCCGTCCCAGCGGGCACAATTGCTGCGTTGGCCACCACCTGCCCGGGGTAAGAGTTCAGGGTGGAAACGCCGGGTTGCGACTGACCGGTTGGCCACACCGTCAAGAAACCCAGCGGCGCATGCGGCACCGCGGTCAGGTTCAGCGAATAGGCTTGCGCGGTACTCGGTATGTGGCATGAACTTGCTTCCAACAGCGGGAAGTCGCGGGGTACGCCACCGGTCAGGTATGGCCCTCCCAGATCTCCTTGAGGATTGCGCGTGTCGGCGACGCGGCATGGCGCCAGAGGATAAAAAGCCAGCGCGGAAGGAGCAGGAGCGGGGACAAAGTAACCGTCGATATCCAGAATGACATCCGTGGTGTCGGTGACAAACACGCTGATGGCCGCTTTATTTCCCGCCGGCACGATGGCGGCGTTGGCCTTGGTCCGGCCGTCATACGAATTCAGCGTGGAGATCACTGGCCGCGTCAGTCCACTTGACCAAGCTGTCAAATATCCCAGAGGACCATGCGGCACGACCGTGATGTTGAGCGAATACGCCGCCGCAGTGGAGGGAATTCCACATGGACTCTGGGGAATCACATAGTCCCGGTAGTCGTTCCCATTAATTGGAGGGCCACCGAAAGGTCCCTTGGCCAGCCGGGTGTCAGCGACGCGGCAGGGAGTCACACTTACAAGTTGCAGTGGAGTCGGGACGTTGAAGATCGCAGTGACGCTGCGGTTGTCGTCGATCTGCACGCCGCAGACATTACCGGAGCTGAAATCGCAACCGGTCCAACCAATGAACACTGAACCTTGGTCAGGTGTGGCGGTCAAAATCACCTGAGTGCCGTTGTAGTAGAGATGCGAGCAGACACTTCCGCAATCGATGTCTCCGTCGCCAGTGCTGATGAGGCCCCCGGAACTGCCCGCGGGCGCCACCGTCAGAGTGAAGGTGTTGTTGCTGGTGATGGTGAAGTTCACGGACTCCGTCGGCTCAATGTTGCCGGCAATGTCAGTGCTGTAATACGAAACTACGTGGCTGCCGGGAACTGCCACGTCGATTGGCCCGTTGTAGGTCTGCCAGCCTCCGTTGTCCACCTGATACGAGGTGCTGGCCACTCCGCTTCCGATGTCCGAAGCTGTCAAGACGACTTCTACTGGACCTACAAAATAGGGGTATTGCCCGATACCAAGCTCCGTGGAGAAGGTTGCCGGTGAGAAGTTATCGAAACACACTGGGCCGTACGAAGCGGCGGAGGCTTGACCACTGTTATCCCAGGCCCGCACGATGATGGTATGGCAGCCTGCTCCTCCCCAACTTAGGAGGAGCTGTCCGGCCGTCTGATTCGCAACCAGCGGACCGCTGTAAAAGGAATTGCTGCCAAAAACATTGCCAGCGGGTTCGCTGTAGGCATCTCCGGGATCAGAGTCCCAATAAAACGAGTAACCGGCCACGCCGTTGGGCGGATGGCCATTACTGGCCGTATCGGAGATGGTCCAACTGATCGACTGGTCGGTGTGGTACCAATGGTGAATCAGGGGACCCGAAAAGGTGACGGAAGGGCCAGCGGAGTCGCCCGCAAGATAGTTGTTGATGGACCATGCTAACTGGAACATGTTGGCCGAGCCCCAACCGGTTACCAGGTCGTAGCTCGTACCGGCGCAGAAGAAGCCTAACCCATACTGCTGGGTAATATCGTTGTTGTTGCACCCGGACGTGACGTCGTAGAAGGGATAATGGGGCGCTCGTTGGTTCAGCCCTTCGTCGTAGAGATAGTAGTTGGCGTTCCCCATGGGCGCGCAGGGCGATGACAGGTTTGCGCCGCAGGTATTACCCACCAGACTCTGAATGTACAGAAGATATGCGTTCTCCTGCGCATAAAATCCGGCTATTTCCGGTGCGCTAATGCTGGTGCCTCCGGCACTCTGAAGATACTGATTGAAATAAAAACTTTGCGGAGAATTTACTCCATCCGCATTGAGGGCGATATCCGGAACGCTGCGGTAGTTGCCGCAATACGGGGGCTGATAAGCCGGATTTCCAAAATAGGTGCTGCATCCGCCTCCGCTGCCGCCATCATTGCTGGCACAACCTTGGGGCCCACCCGACCACGCAACCTCGGTGCTGCTTCCATAGTTGGTAGTCAGATTGGTGCCGCCCACAGCCGTAACGTCGGGATCTGAAGCTGGATAACTTACCTGGAGATAGTCCGCGCAATCGGTGGTCGCTCCGTTATCGCCGGAGGCCGCCACCAGGGACCAGCCCTGCCCGGCCATCTGATTGAAAATGGCGTGGGCGGTATCCATGTTGTTCGGCGAGGTTTTGGCTTCAGACGTCCCCCAGCTCATGTTGAGAACCCGCGCATGTCCATCACTGAGGGCTTGATTGAGCACGTCCATTAAAGTGGAAAAGTGATTATTGGCGCCTTCATAAATGTGCACTTCGGCGGTATTGGCACTGTAATTGAAACTATTAGCGGTCGCGGTGGACCACTCGACATCCAGAGTTGGTTCAGGACTGCAACATTGCGGTGTCCCATCAACGGAGTATCTCTGAACGTTATAGGCTAGGTAGAAAGAGGAAACGAAGCCCGCAAGGTCGGAATCACTGAAATCATCCCAGATCGCGATGGCAATGGAAGCCTCGGGCGGCGAATTGCCCGGATTGTTTAATGGATTGCAGCAGTGGCCAAGAGGCCGCAGTGCCGCATAATCGTAAGCCGCCGAACTGGAGATATCCGAAGGGAGAAAAGAATAGTAATTGTACGGCTCAGGGCTGCCCGACCCTTGGGAGTGCTGCGAAGAGTTGCCAGTTTTGTCGGTTCCGGCGTGCGCCGGCTTGTTTCCTTCGTTATTCCCCTGCAGGTGTTTACCCAGAGCGTAAGCCGGACCGGGGGAGTAGTCAGGCGGCGGCGTCCCTTTCAGGCTGCCGAAAGAATGGAATACCTCAATGTTGTTCAGCCCCAGCACGGAGTGGACAATGCCGACCAGAGACGCGGGAATTGAAGGATCGCGGTCGTTGGAGAAGACGATGTTTTCCCCAAGCTGGTAGCGGTTGATGCTGACGCCTAGCGCTCGCTCGATGATCGCGGTCGGTGCCTCGACATCAACCAGCAACCGGTTGGCGTAACGCTGGGTAATCGTGAGCCCCTGGCTCGTGGCCCAGTTAGTTACTGCCTGCTCGTCCTGCGGAGACGGCGCGAAGCGCTCGTTCCACTCTTCGCGCATTCAGATACTTGTGAAATTGCGGTGAGTCTCGGTCCTGTAGCTCTCTGAGAAATTGCTCCTCCTCTTGCATGTGGGGCGGACGCAAGGCGAACACAAGTCGCAGCTTCTGGTCGGGACTATATCGCCCGAGGAGTTGGGCGTGGCCGTTCTTCACGGCAGCCGGTGTCTGTTGCAGCAAGACTGTCTGCTGTGCCAAGGCGCACCGCGAATCGAGAAGAACTACCGTCAACAGCAACGCCAGCAAGCAACGAAAGATCGAAGCAGTAAGAAATCGAAGAGTGCACCGCGAGAAGAGGGGGGATCTCTTGAGTGCGAGACGGTGAAACCCAGGGCCGCGCGACATCTTCGTGACCTTTCTGGTTTTTCTACAGGACGCTGTGCTGGGGAAACATCAGAACTCTAGCATCCCTGGTAGGCCATCGGTCAAGCTGTGATGCTGGTCACAGCCGTGAGTGAGTTTGCGGAGCGACAGTCCATCGTCTTGCAGACGGACCTCTCAGAGGAGGCAATGCAGAAGGCCGGAGGTTCAGCAGAACGGACATAGCGGCATCTCCTGCACGGCATCAAGCACCGCAAAAGCTGAGGCTCTGCTGAACCGACGCTAAGCTGCATCCCAAACTAAAATGCCAAAGCTACGAAATGCAGCTTATGGCGTTATCTTCCAGACCACACCTTGCCCGTTGGCGCCGCCGTAACCCGTGGTGCCGTAGAGATTACCGCTCGCATCAAGCGTCACGCTGCTAGCCGGATATCCGCCGTCATTGCCGTTGGTAAAGTCGTGGAGCAGAGTGTATGTCCAAATGCCGCCTGTGTTCGTTAATTTGAAAACGCTGCCCAGGTTATTTGCCCCATCGCACTGCGTGGTGTCGTAAAGGCTGCCCCCTGCGTCCATGATGAGGGCCCAAGCCGGGCCACACTGGTCGCCTAAGGGCCCGGTAATGCTGTACAGCACGGAATACGTCCAGCCGCCGCCCGAGGGTGAAAGCTCGAAAACGGTACCGCCCCCGCCAGTGCCGCCGTCGGTCGTGGCGCCGTAGAGGTTGCCTGACTGGTTAAGGATCAGACCGGCGTAGGGATATCCTCCGTCGTTTCCGTCCGTGAAATTGTAGATGACTTTCTCTGTCCAGCCGGATCCCGAGGGCGTCAATTGGAAAACCGTGCCGTAACTATTTGAGCCGCCGAGAGCGGTAGTTCCGTAGAGATTGCCCCCGTTGTCAAAGATCATCACGCTCCTATAGGGAAGACTCCCATCACCGGCTCCGCCGAAGGCGTGGAGAACGCTCTCCGTCCCGCCGTTGCCTGAAGGTGTCAGTTGGTAAACAGTACCGCCGCCATAGCTGCCGCCTCCAGAGGTAGTGCCGTAGATGTTACCCGCATGGTCGAAAACGAGGCCGATAGGATTGCTTCCGTCGCCGTTAGCGCCTCCTTGGAAGGAATAAAGCAGGTTTTCCGACCACGGGCAGATTGCGGTTTTGCAAGCTGTGGGTGATGGTCGCAGCTTGAAAACCGTTCCCCTGCCATTGGTACCCCCGTAGGATGTCGTGCTGTAGAGGGCGCCGTCTGGGCCGAAGACAACTGGGGCGGCTGGTATGCCCCCATCAGGGCCCACGCCAAAGGTATAGAGGGGGTTAAAGACAAGGCCGGATCCCCTGTGCTTCAGGGCGTAAACCGTACCGCAGCCATGCGGAGGGTTGCAGGTGAGGTCGCCGCCGGCATTAGCTGTTCCGTAGAGATTTCCTGCTGCATCCATTGTCACGCCGGCATACGGGTGTGCCCCATCCAGACCGCCGGTGAAGTTGTAAAGCACGTTGTAGGTTTGGGCCTGCGCCGCCGGGGACGTTACAACTGTCAGCGCAAACAGGATCGAGAGAGTTAAGCAGGTGCTTAAGCTGCGCAATGTGGCGCTCCTCGCGCAAAAAAGTTTAGACTGCTACGATTTTCCACTATAAAGTCGAAATGCTCAAATCAAAAGTTTGGGCTTGGGGCCACACACAAAAGTAATTGCTTCTGCGATGTCCGTCAGTGACACGATTGCGCACCGGCTCTAACACACTGCATGCGCTAGCTGCAGAATTAGCCAAAGGGGCGAGTTAGGGTTGTATTGGCCTGAACGGCACACCATGGGCCGACACTTAATGACAAGTTGTTTCGCGATGGTCATCACACTGAGACAGGTATACTATGGTGCCGTTTTCGAGACTGATTAAAGAGAATTCAGGTTCATTGAACCGGTATCAAGCTGGGGAGACTTGGTTTCTATGAAGAACCGATATTCGTTTCTTGTCCGTCAGGGTTGCTATGTAGCCGCTGTGTGCCTGCTGAGTTGCACGATGGTGACGGGGCAAGTTGCGGTTGCCACCTATCACAATGATAACTATCGCTCTGGAGCAAACGCGCAAGAGACTATCCTCACTCCGTCGAATGTGAATGTGGGGTCTTTTGGCAAGCTCCTGACTTTTCCCGTGCGGGGTTATGTGTATGCCCAGCCGCTCTACGTCCCAGGAGTGATGATAAGCGGCAAGGCTCACAATGTGGTTTATGTCGCGACCGAGCACGATCAGGTTTACGCGTTCGATGCCAATAGCGGACAGCAGCTTTGGCAAGTCAATTTTCTCGCCAGTAGCAACGCCCTCAGCATCGTCTCTCCGGTGTTGAGCAGTGACGTGAACTGTGGCGACCTCATCCCCGAGATTGGCATTACCGGAACTCCGGCGATCGATGTTTCCGCCAACCGTCTATATGTGGTCGCGAAGACGAAGGTGTACGACGTGCGGTCGCACACCACTGCCTTCTACCAGACGTTGCACGTGCTGGACATCAGGACCGGTTTCGAGACTTTTCCGCCGCTGCGCATACACGCCACGTTTCCGGGCACCGGCACCGGCTCGGTCAACGGTGTGCTGACGTTTGATCCGTTGGTCCAGGCCCAGCGACCCGGGCTGATGATTCAAAGTGGTGCCGTGTTCATTGCATTTGCCTCTCACTGTGACCTCGGCCCCTATCACGGCTGGGTCATGGCCTTCGAGGAGAATACTCTTCTTCCCAGCGGCGTTACCGTGGACACGCCCAATGGTTACGAAGGCGGCTACTGGGGAGGAGGCTCAGGTTTGGCCGCCGATTCTGCCGGATCGATTTACGGGGGGACCGGCAACGGCTACTTCGACGCTGATCAGGGTGGGATCGATTACGGAGACAGCATCCTTCGACTGACGTGGTCGAGTGCCGGCAAGACGTTCACGGTGGCAGACTATTTCACGCCGTCCGACCAATTAAGCCTGGACCACAACGATACCGATCTCGGTTCCGGCGGTGTCGTGCTGCTCCCCGATCAGCCGGGCACAAAATATCCTCATCTGCTGGTGCAAGCCGGAAAGGAAGGCACGATCGATCTCGTCAGCCGGGACAACATGGGCCACTTCCATTCTGGAAACGACAGCCAAATTGTGCAAACCATCCCATTTGCCATTGGTGGAATTTGGGGCGGTCCGGCGTTCTGGAACAACAACCTCTATTTCGGCGGTATGTACGACTACCTGAAGGCATTCTCGTTTGACCCGAACGCGCAACTGCTTTCCCCTAGCTACACATCGAGATCGCCCGAGTCGTCTCACTACCCTGGACCGACGCCTTCGGTGTCGGCGAACGGCAACGACAACGGTATTGTCTGGATCATTGAGAGCGACACCTACGGCGGAGGTGCAGCTGTTTTGCGTGCTTACGATGCTGCCAACCTGGCGAATGAACTCTACAACTCGGCGCAAAATTCGGGTCGCGATGGCGCTGGACTTGCTGTGAAGTTTACCGTTCCAACCGTGGCCGACGGACACGTATTTGTCGGAGCCGAAAACGAAGTGGACATGTACGGACTGTTGCCGTGAAGTCCTCAGCATGCATCGTTAGGTTGGTGGAGTCTTGAGGGCGACATGAATAGTCTCGCAGACAGATATCTTAGAGGTGATGCAGCAGGTCGAGATTCGGAAGAACGGACTTAGAAATGGGCATAGCAGCATCGCCGTCCGCATCGGGTATTCCTGCTGAGGCCGATAATCGATTGATTTAGTTGTAATAGCTCAGACTTGATCTGACACTCTGGTTATGGTTAAGCGACCGCACCTGCGGTCGCGCCGTCGCCTGCGCTCCGCTGCGCAGGGCTCCGCTCCGGCGCTGGCGCTGCAGTAACCAGCGAGTCCAGCATTTTCTCCCGCGCCAAGGAAAGCGAATCCAAGAAGGTTTGCATGGGCGTCTTGCCATAGCAGTACTTGCCGGAGTGCGAGCGTGTCCGATTGTACTCGTCCAGCCAGCCATCCAGGTCCGCCTGTAGTTCTTCCAAGCTGTGATAAAGCTTCTTGCGAAAGGCGGTGGCGTAGAACTCTTCCTGGATGGTGCGATGGAAGCGTTCGCAGATGCCGTTCGTCTGCGGATGCCGGGCCTTGGTCCGGCTGTGATCGATGTTCTCTACCGCCAGATACAGCTCGTACTCGTGATGCTCGCGCTGGCCGCAGTACTCGGTGCCGCGGTCGGTGAGCACCCGCAGCAGCGGGATGTCATGCTCCTCGAAGAAGGGCAGCACCCGGTCATTGAGCAAGTCGGCCGCCACCAGCGCATTCTTTCGATCATAGAGTTTGGTAAAAGCTACCTTGCTATAGGTATCGAGGAAGGTCTGCTGATAGATGCGGCCCACGCTCTTGATGGTGCCCACGTAGTAGGTATCTTGCGTGCCCAGGTAGCCAGGATGCGCGGTCTCGATTTCGCCATGCGCTTCCTTCTCTTCGCGGGCCCGTTCCAGGGCGCGTAGCTGATCCTCGGTAAGGACGAGGTGCTCCTGGGCGGCTTTGGCTTCCAGCGCCTTGAGCCGCTTACGGAAGGTCTCCAGGTCATGTCGCAGCCAAACACTGCGCACGCCAGTAGGAGAAACGAACAGGCCGCGCTGGGTCAGCTCGTTTGCTACCCGCACCTGACCGAAGGCGGGCTTCTCCAATGCAATCTCGAGCACTGCCTTTTCGATGTGCTCTTCGACCCGATTCTTAGGACCGGGCTTGCGTCGGCTGATCTCGCGCAAGGCCAGCTCGCCTCCGTTATCGTACAACTCCTTGAAGCGATAAAAGCTGTCGCGGGAATAGCCCATCACCTTGCAAGCTTCCGAGACGCTGCCCAGCATCTCGGCCAGCTTCAACAGACCCACTTTGTTCTTGATGATCTTCTCGTCGGTACTCATCTGACATCCTCCTCCGCGCTCGTCGCGCGAGTCTATCAAATGTCAGATCAAGTTAAAACTAGAACGATTTAGTGAGAGATGTTTTTGGTGCCCGGAGGGAGCCCCATGACCCACTCGTGTAGCCAATTTTGGTTTGGTGGGTAAAGCACCCGAATTCTCCTGCAACTAGTTGCACTTCCCACGACCTACCCTACTCTAACTCCATTTCTTGCAATAACTAAAGTGGAACTAGAATTGCCTATAATCCACTCAACAGTAAGCCTTCGCTCAACGTTAACCCTCGCTCAACGTTTAACCTCGAAGGAGGGGGCTTCCGAAATGCGTATCGCTTCTCTCACAATTCTGTGCGTGGCTCTGGTCGCAATTCCGGCCTGGCCGGATAACTATGACAACGGTCCGATCAATGGCACCACCGATGCCTGGACCATCAACTTCGGCTATGTCGTCAGTGACACCTTTTTCTTCACCCAGAACAACACGTCCGTTAGTGGTTTTTCGTTTGGCGTTTGGGAATTTCCGGGTGACACAATGAGCTCGGTGGACTGGTCCATTACTGACGATGAGAATGGTCCTTGCCCCAGCGAAACTTGCTTGGGCAATGGTACGGCCAGCGGCGCCAACCTGAAGGACACATTCATCTCCACCAACCAGTATGGCTACAACATCGATCTGATCACTGTCTCGGGGCTGAACACCCAAGTACCCGGCGGTGTCTCGCTCTGGCTCAACCTGCAGAACGCGGCCGTCCCCAGTGGCGACCCGGTCTATTGGGATGAGAACAGCGGCAAGGGCTGCGGTGGTGCCATGTGCCCGTCAAGTGCTTCCGAGAGTGCCGTAGGCACGATTCCCTCCGAAGCTTTCACCATTACCAGCGGCGGCGGCACTTCGGGAAGCACGCCTGAGCCCAGCAGCATCATGCTGCTTGGGTCTGGGGTCCTCGGCATTGCCGGCCTATTGCGGCGCAAACTGTTCTAAGGGGATCAACCCTCCTTTAGGTCTGTAAGAGACTCTCACGCCGGAGCGGCAAGCTCCGGCGTTTTTGCGCGCATGCTTGGCGTCCGCCTCAGGCTCAACACCAGCTAGAGATTGATTCAAAGGGGTTTAGGATGGACCACCGTCGAGAAGTTGAAATCCCGACATTTTGGAAGATGGCGCCAATGTCTGCCCCCGCAAAAAAAACCTGGCCATCTCGCAGATGCCTCAGGACCGCGAAGCCCTGCTGCGTCTGGTCCAGCAGGCCCAGGAGGAGATTCGCGAGGAGCAAGCCGAATTATATAAGTACGGAGGTAACTCGTACCATTCTCGACGGTCATGCTCGTTAGAACGGACTCGACCCGTCGATCGCGTGCTTCCTCTGACGTTTACGTGATTTCGCCAATTATCCCCAGAGCGGTTTGTAAAACCCGGCCTTCGTTCGAGAAGGATTACTTCCCATTTAGCTCGCCACTCGGGGCAATCTCAGTGCTTGCTCCTGGCAGATTTCCCACAACAAGACTTCGGGGGAACTTCGCGTCTAGACGGCCAGACCACCAGTGCATTCCAGTTCCCGATTTTGAATGACTTCAGGGTTGCCATCATTCGCCGGAAGCGGGCGAATGATGGAATCGGTTGAAGTCGCTTCCCAGCTGGCAGATCACGCCGTAGCCGAACTCCGTCATTCCACAACGGCAGGCCTTTTAGATCGCCTGTCGCCCTTTTCTGCGGGGGTGACATGGCGTCAAGGTCAAAAGAACCGAAGATACGAGTTTTTGCTTGTCGCAAGCTGTATGTGATCTATAGATTTCGATTAGACCTGAACAACAGCCGCCTATCGGGTCAAAGAGGAAACTCCGATGAAAGTGCGTTCTGGATTTCTTCGTACCGCTGCTGTGCTATTTGTGGTCCTTTCCGGCACGCTGCTTGGATCCACCCAGCAGACAGCAAATGAGTCCGTCCGTATCGACCGCCTGGTTGCGCTTGGAAAACTGTGGGCAGCGGTAAAGTACTTCCATCCTTACCTGGCATATCGAGACGACATTGATTGGGATGGAGCGCTGGTGAAGGCGATCCCAAAGGTGAATGCTGCCCGGAATAGCGCGGAGTACTCGGCTGCGGTCGAGGACATGCTCAACGCACTCGGCGATCCGGTCACGCGAGTGCTGGATGTTCCGGCGCCAACCTCGACGAATTCCGCCCCGCCTTCGGAAAGGCAGCCCACTTTCCAAAAGAACGCAGACGGCGTTTTGGTCGTGGCAATGACGAACTATTCCGATTTTCAGGATTTCGTCGGCACTTCGAAGAAATTGGAGGTGTTGAAAAAGGAACTCCCTACAGCTCGTGCCGTTGTGTTTGACCTGCGTCCTGCAGTGACGCCTTCTGACGCTGACCAGGGAATGGTCTCGTATGGTTTCTCTAGCAACGGTCTCGCCGCAGTGCTCACCACGGTATCTCTCGAAATGCCAGGCGAGCGCCGGCGCATGCATGTTGGTTACGCTCCGCAGGATGGTACCACCAGCGGTGACTACAGTTCGGGTTTTTATCTTCAAGGCCGACCTGCGATCAAACCAGAGTCAGCCGCAAAAGACATCCCCGTGGTCTTTCTCGTAGGCCCTCACGGGGACCTGCCAGACGTGGCTCTGGGGCTTCAAGCTTCGGGTAAGGGAGCGATCGTAGTGGAAGGGACGTTCAGCGAGGAAGTAGCAGTGAGCACGCAAACGGTCGAACTCCCAGACGGCGTGCGGGCTCAGATGAGGTTAGGCGAATTGGTTTACGGCGACGGCACGGGCGGCTTCGCGCCGAATCTCACCGTGCCTGCTTCCGGCGTGAAAGGCGACCAGAACCCCGCGATGCAAGCGGCTCTTCAACTGGCGAAAACGGGCAAGTTTTTGCGATCATCGCGCACCAAGCTGCCCCAACGCGCGGCCTCACCGTCAGACAAGACGTACGCCGACATGCCCTATCCGCCAGCAGAGTACCGAGTGCTGGCGGCCTTTCGCGTATGGGCCGTAATCAATTATTTCTTTCCGTATGTGGAGTTTATGGGAGAGGACTGGAACCAGGTGTTGCGTCAGTTTATTCCACGGATGGAAGCGTCGAAAGACGCTCTTGATTACAACCTGACCGTGGTCGAAATGGTGACTCACATTCACGACAGCCACGGGGGAGCCTCGAGTCCCGTGCTTAAGAATTACTTTGGTGACGGCAGTCTGCCGGTACGCGTCCGGATGATCGAAGGACTGCCCGTGATCACGGGCTATACCAATGCCGAAGCGGCCAGAGGCGCTGGTCTTGAAATCGGCGACGTGATTGTAAAAGTAGACGGCAAAGATGCCAGTAATCTCATCGCAGAAAGACTGAAGTACACGGCACACTCCACACTGCAGTCGGGGATGTTCTATGCCACGGAAAGAAGCCTTGTGCGCGGACCTAAGGATTCCACGGCAACGCTTACGGTCCGTGATCTCCATGCCAAGTGCGGGAAGTCAAAGTAGCACGCAAGGCCGAATACATGCCGCAGTCTCAAGGCGACCGAACCCGGGAGATTCTTGCAGCTGCTGCCGGGAAACGTCGGCTATGCCGACCTCGATCGCCTACCCGCATCGCAGGTTGACGAGATGTTCGAGAAGTTCAAGGACTGTCCCGCCATCATTTTCGATGATCGTGGTTACCCGCAGGGAACGGCTTGGCAGATTGCTCCACGGTTGACCAACAAAACGGATGTAGTAGCGGCGATGTTCAAGCGCCGCGACCCTACATCGCCAGACTTGCCAAACGGCGAGATAGCGAGTTCTCGAGAAGGGAACACATTCCTGCAGCGGCTGCCGCACACCGACAAATCGCGTTATCGCGGCAAGACGGTGATGTTGATAGATGAGCGCACCATTAGCCAGGCTGAGCACACCGGCTTGTTTTTCGAAGCGGCCAATGGCACGAAATTCATTGGAAGCCCCACACAGGGTGCAAATGGTGACGTGACAAATCTATCCGTACCCGGAGGAATCTATGTGCGGTTCAGCGGTCAAGGAGTTTGGCACGCCGACGGGCGGCAACTGCAACGCTTAGGCCTCCAGCCTACTATTGAAGTGCGCCCGACACTCTTAGGAATCCGCTCCGGCCAAGACGAAGTATTGCAAGCCGCGATCGAATACCTGCAACATGTTCAGCAGTAATTGACCGACGCCGACGCCGAACGAGGTCGACCGCAGCGCTAAGTAACACCACATCTCCTCCAACCAGACTTCCGGGGAGTCAGTGGTTGCACTTCTACGGGTTGGGCGTTTCTCGTCAACTTGACCACGCCCTGGCCAACTTCCGGATTGTCCGGCTTCCGTCCACCCTCGCTGGCTCGCGTTTCTATGCACTTCTCATAGGCTATTGTCAGATCGATGCCGGTGGCTGAGTCAGTGTGGACGTCCAGGCGAGGTCATTCCATGAGCTGCTCTCGATTGGTTGCGAAAACGGGCAGGTGGAAGCTCGAATGCGCGCTTAAAGGCACGGTTGAAGGCCGCCTCCGATTCATATCCCACCTCGGCGGCGATCTGTGCTACCGAGTAATTGGTTGAGGAGAGCAACTGCGCTCCCAACTGAAGGCGCCAGGAGGTGAGGTACGCCATGGGAGTTTCGTCGAGGTAATAACGAAAGCGCTCGGCCAGCACCGAACGCGACATGCCGGCTGCTTCCGCCAGAGACGCGATTGTCCAGGGATGCGCCGGGTCGCGGTGCATCAAAGCCAACACTTTTCCGATGTCCGGGTCGCGGGCGCTGGCCAACCAGCCGGTTTGGTTTGCGGGCAACTGGGCGATGTAGGCACGGAGTGTCTCCACAAATAGCACCTCGGACAACTTAGCCAACACTGCTTCTCCCCCAGGCTGCAACCTGTCTGCCTGGTCCACGGAAAAGCGGATCGAATTTTCCAGCCATCGGCCCGAGGCGTGGTTGCGGAGGTTGACCTTAAAGACCGGAGGCAAGCCGCTAAGAAAAATCCGGCCGAGTCGCGGTTCGCAGGCCATGTATCCGCACACGAACTTCGTGACTTGTCCACCTCCTCCCACGCGCCATAGCTTTAATCCCTGAGAAAGGACTTCAACTAAATGCTCGGAATCGTCAGCCGTCCGGCTCGCGGGGCCGTTCTCCACGATGTGCCGATCACCATGAGGAATCATCACGATGTCGCCAGCTTCCAGGTTCAAGCGGCTGCCATTATCCAACCGCACCGAGCCTCGCCCTTCCGTAAGCAGGTGGTAGACCATCACATGCTCTGCATCGATTCCGTAGTAGCGTGCCAGCTCATGCGATGAGGCTGCGTAAACGCTCCACGGTGACGAGAACTCGGCGTTGTAGAACAGCGCTCCCTGTAGCTTGACCACCTTCAACACTTCGGAAAGCACATCCATGCACTGCCTCCAGCGCCCTCGCGGCAAATATCTTCGGATTCTGGATCAAGCCATCTTACGGCAACTGCGCCGCGAGCAAGAAAGGCGGACGCGCAGACAAGTATCAGCCGCTGTAGTGACGCATAGTTAGCCTCGTTGAAGCATTCGCTGGTCTGAGAAGCGCTTCAACTCAATGCAAATGCAGAGGAGATGAAAAATGCCAACTACTAGTGAAGTTGTCGACCGGCACATGAAGTGCTTTGCCGAGCGCGACCTTGACGGTGTGCTCGCCGATTACTCGCCGGACGCCGTGTTGTTTACACCTGGCCGGAGGCTGAAAGGTCTTGGCGACCTCAAGCCGTTTTTCCAGGCCTTTTTGGCGGAGTTCGCCAAGCCAGGCGCCTCGTTTTCGATGCGCGAGCAGAGCGCTGACGGTGATTACGCCTACATATTGTGGACCGCCGAATCCGCGGACAATTCCTACGAACTGGCTACCGACACGTTCGTTGTGCGCAACGGGAAGATAGAGGCGCAGTCATTCGCTGCCAAGATCACCCCAAAGGGCTGAACAGGCCGTCCAGCAAACGACGATCCGCAAGGAACAAGACTTTACCGAATGGAAGGAGAAATCATGAGTATCACTGCAATCGCACCGGAAATTGATGGACTGAAGGCAAAGCTGAAAGAAACCTGGTCAGCCGGAGACTACGATTATTTTTCGCGCTACATGGAACGGGGCGCACTCACTTTCTATGAGCAATTGGACGTTTCGCCCGGCTGCCAGTTGCTGGATGTTGGTTGTGGCTCGGGCCAGCTCGCACTGTGGGCGGCTCGCGATGGCGTAAATGTTACCGGCGTCGACATCGCTCCGAACCTGGTGCACCGGGCCCAGTTGCGCGCCAACGCAGAAGGTCTCAACGCCCGCTTTACGGAAGGCGATGCCGAAGCTCTCCCATTTGAAGATGCCAGATTTGATGTTGTCACCAGCCTGATTGGCGCGATGTTCGCACCGCGGCCGGACCTTGTCGCACACGAACTGCTGCGCGTGTGCAGTCCCGGAGGTACCATCGCAATGGGAAACTGGACGGCCGAGGGGTTTGTGGGGCAAGTGTTCAAGACGTTTGCCAGGTTCATCGCACCGTCAGGAATGCCCGCTCCGGTGATGTGGGGCAACGAGGCGGTTGTGCGCGAAAGACTGGGGGCCGGCGTCTCGAATTTGAAGATGAGACGGCGTTACTATAGCTTTGATTACCCATTCCCGCCGGCAGCCGTGGTCGAACTTTTTCGGCAGTGCTATGGTCCTACAAATCGCGCCTTCGCTTCCCTGGGCGAAGACGCGGCAACCGAGCTTGGTGCGGAACTAGAGACACTGTGGTCCACCTACAATCGGGGAGGCGATGAAATCACATTTGTGGATGCCGAATATCTTGAGGTAATCGCCGTTCGGGCTTGAGCGATGTGTGCGAACTCCTTAGGAACGGCGAAGCTCCTGGACCGCGCTGTCGGGGCCCCGATAGCGCAGGTACCAGGCATTTTGACCTTTCTCGGTTAGTTTGCTGTTGCTCGGCAATCCGGAAATAATGCACATGAGCGAGAAGTCGGCGACCCGCCCCCATGAAACGGGCGCCGCGCGGCTACGGTTCGATGCCGATCTGGTCGTTCACGGCACCGCTAATCCGCTGCTTGCATCCGAGATAGCGTTCAGTTGTCTGCTCAGAAACATGGCCGAGAAGGAATTGGATCTGATCCGATTCTCCACCCGATGCATGGCACAGCTTCGCGCACGAACGCCTCAGATCATGGAGCGCTACCTGGGCAAGCCCGAGTTTCCTCGCGTACTGTTTCACAACATGCCAGACTAGTCGCTCCGTTACGCCGTCACCCCAGTGTTTATCTGCCCGACAGACACATCGGAACAGTCTTCCGGCCGAAACTCCGGCTGTAGCCATCCAAATATCGATGGTTCTTTTGACCCATTCGGGAACAGGCACGGTTCGAATGTGTCCGCCTTTGCCGACCAGATCAACTATCGCCCAATGTTCCTCGCGCTGCTGCAAGTGCGTGAAATCCAGATCAGCCAATTCGCGGCGGCGGAGTCCGCAACCCAGCAACACGGCGAGAATCGCACGGTCCCGCTTTCCTTTGAGCGTGTTCGGGGCAGGCGACTGCTACAAGCGACGGGCTTCCTCGGCCGTTATCCAGTTCCCAAGCCTCACAGCTAGCTTCTTGGCACCTTTCACACGCCGGATACCGGCGGCAAGTTCCGGACTGAGCAAGCCAGCGTCTGCGGCCTCATAGGCGAGCCGTCGTACTGCGGCGAGTCGTCAGTTGATCGTTCCCGCCGCGAGTTGCCGATTCTCGAGGAAAATGCGGTAGCGGGTGACCACAACTTTGTTGAACGACAGTCGCGGCTCGGAGCAGTAACACTGAATAAATTCATCGATGGCGTGTCGATAGCCACGTTTGGACTCGGGTGAACGAAGGCTGTCCAGGACCGCCGATTTGCTGTGATCCAGATCAGGAAGGCCAAGTTTTGTTTTGGGCCACTTTGGTGTTGAGTATTTTCCCTTGTCGCGTCTGCTCATTCCCAGCCCCCTCCGCCCCGGCTGGCCAGAGCCTGCCCCCGTTCGCTGGCGCGTTGGGCGTTATAGGTCAAGTTGAGATACCGCCGGCCTTCACGCGAGCCAGTCTCCTGGCACGCCGTCACTCGTGATCTGACCGCGAGTAAATGCCTTGTCCTCACTTGTGAGTTTGCCGGGCATGTCGGCCCGGAAGCACCCGCAACATACTTCCGAGCCGGGAGGTCCGTTACATAGACCAGCAAACATGCTATGGCAACCCACTTTCGAGGAGCTTGTTTCGCCATTCCCGCCACCTAGCTGCCTTCTACGGTGGGTCATCCCAAGGCGAACTCAGAAGAGCGAAGCCTTGCCAAGGCGGTTCGGGGAGCTCGGATGCAAATGCGAGGGTGCCGCACCGGATGTTCCCGCACCTAACGATGGCGCAACATCGGATAGCGTGCTCTGTTGCGGCGAGAGGATCTGTTCACAATCATGGCCACAGTTTCCATCTGGCACCAGGAAGAGGACGTGAAACTCCCCATTCGGAAGCAGGCCCTGTGCAACAATTTCGCCGCGTTCTGTTATGAACCACGCATTGTAGATGTGAAAATCGGACGAAGGCTGTACCAGGGAATTCAAGTCGGCCATCGGTCCGCCATTCTCGGAAATGAACGCGCTGCGAGTCTCGAACACATCGCACGTGCCATAGGAATATCCCACGACTTGCCGACGTGAATTGACGCCGAATGCCTTGGAACACCGGTGTCCGGGCAAGGTACCGAGATCCGTAATCTGTTGCTTACTCCACGTGAATGCGTGATAGACCTGGTCTCCAGGAAGGTTGGAAAATCCGACGACCTCACCACTATCACTGATCCAGTTCGCAGCGGCGATGCTGCCACCCAGATTCAGGTCAGTCAGCTTGCCGTGGCTCCAGTGGAAACCGTGCGCAGACTGGTCACCCGGTAGGTTGCCTTGTCCAACAACCTCACCTCGATTGTTTATGGCGAACGGCACGGTTATGTTTCCACCGAACGTTCCCAAGTCGGTCATTTTCCCCAGAACTCAGAGCCCATGGCCACGATCGGGAAACGCCCCAGCTTGTGGCACTGCACTAGCGTCAGGGTTTCGAATGCCTCGTCCAGTGTGCCGACACCACCCGGCATCACCACGAATGCGCGCGAGTACTTCACCAGCATGACCTTCCGCACGAAGAAGTGATCCATGTCGATGAAGCGGTCCAAGTAAGGATTAGAGTGCTGCTCCTTGGGCAAGATGATGTTGCAACCGAGACTGAGGCCTCCCGCTTCCCGCGCGCCGCGGTTCGCAGCCTCCATGATTCCCGGCCCACCGCCGGTTATCACACCATAACCGGCCAGGGCGAGTTGGCTTCCAAGCTGCCGTGCCATTTCGTAATAAGGGTGTCCCGTCGCAAACCTGGCAGAGCCGAAGACAGTGACGCAGGACCGATCGATATTGCCGAAGAATTCGAAGCCACGGAGAAATTCAAGGAAAATGCGCACAGCGCTTTCCAGATCCCTGCCGCGGTCTCGGTTGCCGGATAAGAACTGCTGTTCGGTTTCTGACAGGTCTGTTAGAAAGCTAGGGAGTGACTGCACGGAAACTTGCGAACCGCTGTTGTTGTCCATCGCTCGACAACCCTCCTTTGTTATGAAGCTGGCGCGTCTTTTCTTCACGGACGGAGTTGCGTCCTCTCGTGAAGCCACAGCCGAGTACACGTCGTGTGCCCGCTGTCGAGCAAATCGTACGCTCTCGTAAATCCGAAGTATAGTTAGGGAGTTTCCTAATCGTCACAAGGCAGGTACAAGTCCGAAAGTGGGTGTTGTCAATCGAGGGTTCCGGCGATGAAAAGAACGCCGAATCGTTCCTCGAGGTGAACCAAGTCGGTTTAGGAGCGCCACTATGCGCTACAAGAAATACAGGCTCCATTTGAGTACCTGGGCAATCCCGGCGTTGTATACCGCAGCCGCCATTGCCGCCGGGCTGGCATTTCCACGCTTCGAAAGCCTCATCTTTCCAGGGCTCGTGCACGCGGCGAGCGTGTCAGTCGCGATCGCCCTCTACTCTTCAATTGCCTCCGGCATGCTTGCCCTGACTGGTATCGTCTTTGCGTTCACCTTCTTGATGGTGTAGTTCAGCGCCACGAACTACTCGCCCCGCCTCGTGCTGTGGGTCGCTCGTGATCCCGTGATATCGCACGCCTTGGGGATCTTTACCGCCACTTTTCTCTATGCGCTCGCCGCGCTTGGAGGGGTAGCTCGGAATGGGTCGGAAACGGTTCCTTTTATCAGTGCCTATGTCGTCATCGGTCTCGTGGTGGCGAGCGTAGCTATGTTCATCGCCCTCGTCCATCGGATCACTTTGCTTCAGGTCAACCACATGTTGATTTTCACGGGCGACCAAGGACGGAAGGTGATAGCGACAATCTATCCGTCATTGAAATCGGAGGTTACAGCCGTTGGAACGGACGATTTTCGCGCACTACCTCGCACCCAGACGCTAATTCATCACGGACGGCCTCACTCGCTACAAGCGGTCGATGCCGCAGCTTTGGTGAACTTGGCCAAAGCGTCAGGCGGAATCATCGAGATGGTCGTGGCGGTCGGCGATACGATCGTGGAATTGATGCCGGTGTTCCATATCTTCGGTGGGCGTGAGCCTATTGATGAGCGGAAGTTGAGGGAGGGAGTTGATTTCGGTGAGGAGCGTACGTTCGAACAAGATCCCAAGTACGCGATCCGGCTTCTTGTGGACATAGCCATCAAGGCTTTGTCGCCGGCGATTAACGATCCGACAACGGCGGTGCAAGCGCTTGACCAGATCGAGGACCTGCTGCTGCGCCTTGGCCAACGTCACTTGGAAATTGGAAGGTATCGCGACAGCGACGGCAAATTGCGACTCGTAATTCCATTTCCCACATGGGACGATCTCCTGCGGCTAGCCTTTGACGAGATCTGCCTTTACGGTGGTAGGAGCGTGCAGGTCATGCGGCGCATGAACGCGCTCATCGCTGATCTGACACGAGCGGTGCCGGAAGAACGCCGTGCAACCCTTGCATACCGGGGGGCACGATTGAAAACCACGATCGCACGTTCGTTCGCCGACGGTGAAGAGAGACTTGACGCCTCGAAGGAAGACCGGCAAGGATTTGGTGTTCCCCGCCAGCATTCTTCCGCCTAACAGGCCAAACCGTTGATCATGCGCAGATGCGCGTCAGGTTGGGGACCGAGCCGCCGGTACCGAGCGTTACGACCAGTTCTTACGGATTGCAGGACCAAGTACGTCGACTGTGAAAGAAAGCCAGCGCAGATTGGAGCGCAGACCAACACCTCGGCCACAAACAACCCGACAGGGGATCTCCAACAGCGAGCTGTTGTTCACCAGCCGAGTCGCCCCCTTACTCCGTCGCCGCAAGATTCCGCGGCTACAAGAAGCAGACCTGCTCCGAGTACAACGTCTGCTCCGCGCGTTCATGTTAAGCCGATATCGCAGTCAGATGCTTTTCCGAAGACTGCGCCCGAGACTAGCCAGCACTCCGCCTTACCGCAAGAATCGGGCGAGCAGACCACGATCTTGCCTGAACACACGAAGAGACCTTCGGTGCCGGAAAAAATAACAGCCGGACGTGCACTGAATCTTCCTCAGCCAGTCGATTCCGACTTCAACTCCAAAATATGTCCTCCGACCAAATCACCGCCTTTGGTCCCATCACCGGAACCTGACGCTGCACACGAACAGGGCGTATCCTTCAAAGTCTCGTCCGAGTCAATCGTCGCGGCGGTCGCCGACTGGCTCGAAGGACAAGTTAAAGGCCCTACTGATCGTTGGTACGAAGTGATCGATTCAGCCAAACAAATCGCTAAAGCTCTCGATTTGTTCTTTGAGAGGACGCCTGTAAGCGCCTTCCCGGAGCCAACATTGCAGCGGGTGTTGGCTGACAACTGCCCCACTGGCGGTTCAGGTTTAATACCAGGCCAGACAGACTACTTTTCGAATTGGATTGTCACTAGCCTTAGGACCGTTTGCAACTCGAACAATCAAGTTCTGGGATTTCTCGGCAGCGGTTTAAAAGAGGCAATGCAGCGTCGAAGGGAAAGGGAAGTACGAGGTTATTACTAACTCGTTAAGATATATCTGAGATAATCTTGCAGATTCCCCAATGCGCTTACCTGTACTCGACCTGTATGTGCTCTCCCTGCTCGATCGTGGCCTCGAGACAGCATATTCATTTCAGCGGGAGGTTGGACTGTCTCTGGGTGCCAGCACCCCGTCTTTGCGCCGCCTGACGGAAGCTCGACTGGTGAAGCGCAAGGACGAAGAGGGCAAGACCAACCGACCTCGGCACGTCTACACATTGACCTCCTCGGGCCGAGAGCTAGCCAGCAGCGCCTGGCGCGAATACTTGCAACCTGGCCGGCTTCCTTCGGATTTGGACAGCGTTCTCCGTGTATCTGACATGGCAGCGCATTACGGAGCCGGCGGCGCGGAGGTAGCACGGTTCCTTAAGACCGCGTCTGAGCGAACAGCTATCTTGGCGCGCCGAGCGGCGGCCGTGCCTGAAGCGGGTAATGGGCCTATGTACGTTTCTATGCGGTCAAGATGCGAAGCAACTCGTCTCAAAGCCGAGAGTGACGTTCTCGGTCAAATAGCGGCGGAGATTTTGACGGGACGGTCGCGTCTGCGGAGGTCATGGAAGAAATCGCAAAGCACAAGTGGGGTCCCGCAGAAGAGCTAAGAGCCAGGGCAGCGACATTCATCTGCGATAGCATCTCTGGGTGAAGTTTATGGAGAGCGGTCCAACCGCAAGTTGTAGCCTTGCGCCAACAGCTCATGGCGATCCCGAGCACCAGCACTGAATGGTATTTGCCTGCGCTGCTGGTTGCGAGTTGCATTGCCGATCTGAAACTGCGGTGCTCTGAAGATTGGAGATGCACTTCCCGGGTGGCCCAAAAGGCCCAGTGAGCATTCTGAGGAACCTGATTCAACTAACGGCGCCTCTCATTGCCTAGGCACGCGCTCGCGCGTCCCGGCACCGCTCCAGCTCCACAACTCGCCAACTCTGACCGGCTGTCTGGCCATTCTGCCGGTACATCCCGGGGGGTCACATACTTTCGTAATCTTTGCCCGCAACGCAGGCTACTGTAGGGTTAGTCACAGGCTACGCTCACAGTGACGCGTGAGACGCGACGCGAGCAACAGTCCGGCAGTTGATCGGGGGTATTCGAAAGCTGAACGTTGCGACGTGAGCTTCGTCACTGCGGAATAGAACTAGCTGCGCCTAACATACGAAGCCCGGGTACTGCCGGACGAGGAGGCCGATTATTTGATTGCTGTTGTCTGTTTTTGTTTTGCTAAGGTCGCCGGAGGGGCGACCCGGTGAGAGGTTCACCGGAAATCGCGGAGCGTAACCGGCAGTGCCGGGACGTCTCTGCGCACCAGGAGCGGGTCGAGAAGTTGCTGTATGACCGGAAGAGCGCAGCACACGCACTTTCGATCAGCGTACGGTCGCTGGACTATCTATTAAGCCAGCGCGCTTTCCGCACCCGCAGGATCGGCAAGAAGGTTCTCATACCTGCCAGCGAGTTGAAGCGGTTCGCTGCTGCCGATCATTTCGGGCCCATCAAGTCGCGGGTCCAGTAATGACTGTAGACACCTGCGGACTGGCAGTTTACGCTAATCCGCAGGTGCCTAAAAATGCCTCGCAAACAAGTTCCTAAAGCTATAGGCGTGTTCGAGAAAGTCCCGGGCTCGGGTGTCTGGTGGGTGAGATACCGAGATCAGGGCCAACTCCATCGTGAAAAAATTGGCCGGCGACAAGATGCAATAGACCTTTACAAGCTCCGCAAGGCGGAGATTCTCCGGGGCCGCAAGCTGCCTGCAAATCTCCGGCGCGCCGAGGTGAAGTTCAAAGACTTGGCCGACGCCGCCCTGAAGTACTCCGAACACCATCACGGCGACAAACGGAATGTCAGGTCGCAGGATCAAGCAGATCCTGCCTGATTTCGGAGAGCGCATTGCCGCCGCGATCAAGCCGGCCGAAATCGATGCGTGGATCTCGGAGCACACAAGGACAGCCGGCACTGCCAACCGCTATCGCGCGGTTTTCTCTCTAATATACCGGGAAGCGGTGCGTAACGGTCGCGTGGACAGCAATCCCGCGCGGCTGGTCCGCCAGCGAAAAGAGTCGAGCGGCCGCATCCGTTACCTGCTTGACGAAGAAGAGGACCGACTCTGCAAGGTGATCGACGAGCTATTCCCGGAGCACATGCCCGAATTGACGATCGCGGTCGGCACCGGCATGCGAAAAAGTGAGCAATATGGGCTCATCTGGAAGCGGGTTGATTTCAAGAGAAAGGAAGTCCACTTGCCCAAGACTAAGAACGGCGAAGCTCGTGATGTGCCCATGAGCGCTGCGGTGTTCGGCGCCTTTCAGCGCATCAAGCCGCTGAACGCCAAACCCGCGGATCGCGTCTTCGCGATCGTGGACCCGCGGGAATGGTTTGAGGCTGCCAGGAAGAAGGCCAACCTCGAGGACTTTCGCTGGCACGATTGCCGTCACACATTCTGCTCGCGGCTGGCCATGGCGGGTGTGCCCCTGAAGACGATCCAGACACTGGCCGGTCACAAGACGATCGCCATCACGGCCCGCTACGCTCATTTGGCGCCGAACACGTTACATGCCGCCGTGGATCTGATCCGCGTGCCGGGATACAAGCCGGAACAAAGTATCCCCAAAAGTATCCCCAGCAGGTCACGAAAGATTTCCACCAGACAAGAAAGCGGCCCGCTATATTTCAGTGGTAACTATATGATTATTATGATATTTAGTTATGGTGCCGGGAGGGGGAATTGAACCCCCACAGACCTGTCGGTCCGGCGGATTTTGAGTCCGCTGCGTCTGCCAGTTCCGCCATCCCGGCCTAATCGGAAGGTCGTAATCCAGCTTAGTTTAGCAGGCTCACGTTTGCAACGGTAGGCTGCGCTTGAGTCGATTTCGTGCCTGGTCGCCGCGATTTTCGCCAGCAACTGCGTCTCGTTGCATGGCACGCCTGCACGCGGGACGACAACTCCACCAACAGCTCAATGGGGCGTGTTTGTCGAGCCCGGTGGCGGCAAAAGCGGGGGATGCTCAGGGTTCCATGTCGGTTGTCCGGCTGGAATGTGCACCACCGGCAAGCCAGGAAACAGCGCTCGCAGATCTTCTGCACATTGCTCCATGCCGGCTTCCTCTGAGACTTCGTGACCCAGGAGGACAAGCGCTTTGTGGCGACCTTGCGCACTGGCATCGCGTACGTACTCGACCGCTTCCCATTCCGGGGCTTCGCCGGCGAGGAGGACTTCAACATCGTCAGCGCGCAGGGCGAGGACTTGCTTCTGCAGGCCGGAAGCTCCGGGAAGGATGGCTACGCGGGTAATCGGGAGACTGGGATTTCCGACGACGCGCAGGGTCTGGGTGTTGAGTTTCCTCGCTAAGTCGCGAGCCAGCGTAAGTAATGTGGTCCGTGGAATTGTCAGCCGGAACGGATTGCCTGCATCCACATAGCTCTGCCAACTAAGAGTGCGGACGAGCCCGGTCGCAACCTCGTCGGTTGAGGCCGCGTGCATTCTGTCGTGCAAACGGAACACGACCATGTGGTGTTGCTGAATGAAAGCCAGCTTCTCGCGATAAACCGGGTCCGCGGCAAAGAACGCGGGATCGTCGAGATGGTTATAGAACGTGGGCTCGTGGGTGATAACGAGATTGTCGCCACGGCGGGCGGCCTCGCGCAGGACCTCCATCGTGTCGAGGAAGGTGGTCGCGATACCAGTCACCGCGCTGTATGGATCGCCGGCTTTCACGGTATCAACAGTGTTGGCCGGCACCGTTGCAGAGTAGTGCTTCTCGATGCGCTGGATGGCCTCGCCCGCAGTCAGGCTTTGTGCGACGGACATCAACGGAAAGACCGCGAGCATAAAAAAAGCGACGTAAGCTCTCACAGAGATGGGCGGCAATTGTGTTTCTCCCCTTGGCATGGCGAATCCAGTTTAGCCGCGGTTTCCATAAACGGGGACATCGCAAGAAAATTCTTGTCGCCCTAACAGGTGGTGCGCTGCCGCCAGGGGTAGCGACCATTGATGGCGATCGTTGGCTCCGTGAGGCTGGGTTAGAACGCCGCCCAAGCCAGAGTATGAACAACTCATTAAGCGAACCTGCGGGGGCGTTTCACAAACGCTTAGTATTCAAGAGCCTGTCCCGCGCATTACAATAGGGTTCTGTCCTCCAGCCATACCCCTTTATGAGTACATCGCTGAAAACCGCTCCTTCGAAAGCGCGGCGAAAGTCTGTTCGCGCCAGCACCTCAACCGCCCGCGCAGCCGGCACGAACGGAGCACGCAGCCATGCCGCTGCGCAGCCCGCCCGCGACCTGGATGATCCAGAGCTGTTCATCAACCGGGAGCTGAGTCTGCTGGATTTTCAGCGGCGCGTGCTGGAAGAGGCCCAGGACAGCAGCAATCCGCTGCTGGAGCGGCTGATGTTCCTGTCCTTCGTCGGGTCCAACGTGGACGAATTCTTCATGGTGCGGGTGGCCGGCCTGAAGCGGCAGGTCGAAAAGGGCGTGAGTGACCCGGGACCCGACGGCATGAGTTCATCGGAGCAGCTGCGGGCCATCCGGGCCTCGGTGATACGTCTCTATCGCAGCACCCAGGAGTACTGGAGCAGGGAACTCGTGCCGGCGCTGGAGCAGGCCGGAATACGCATCTTGAATTACTCCGACCTCACGGAAGAACAGCGTGCCCTCGCCGATTCCTATTTTCAGGAGACAGTGTTTCCGACCCTCACTCCGCTGGCTTTTGATCCCGGCCGTCCGTTTCCCCACATCTCAAACCTGAGTCTGAACCTTGCCGTGCTCCTGCGGGGCGGCGAAGGGGACGAGCACTTCGCGCGGGTGAAGATTCCTGACACGTTGCCGCAACTGGTTCCGGTTAACGTTGCGCCCAAGGTGAAAAGCCGCGCCAAGAAGCCGCTGGTCAAGGAACAAGGCTTTGTCTGGTTGGAGCAGTTGGTCATCGCGAATCTGGGAGCGCTTTTCCCGGGTATGGAGATCCTCGAAGCTCATCCCTTCCACATTACCCGCGATGCTGATAGCGAGATTCAGAACCTGGAGGCTGGGGACCTGCTGGAGTCGGTGGAGGAAGGCGTGTGGCAACGCCGGTTTGCCGATGTAGTGCGCGTGGAGATCAACGAGGCGATGCCCGCGCCTGTGCTCGACATCCTGATCGAGAACCTGGAACTTGATCGCGACGATATTTACAAGGTGTCCGGCCCATTGTCGCTCGTCCGGGTACGTCACCTGACCAAAGTGGATCGCCCGGATTTGAAGTTTGCCCCATTCGTTCCCGCACTTCCCGCGGCCCTCAAAGACTCCGAGGAGGAGGACATCTTCGCCACCATCCGGCGCGGTGACGTGCTCTTTCATCACCCTTTCGATTCCTTCCAGCCGATTGTCGGGCTTTTGCAGAAGGCAGCCAAGGACCCTAACGTTCTAGCCATCAAAATCACGCTCTACCGGGTCGGCCGCAATGCGCCGGTCGTGGACGCTCTCCTGGAAGCGGTAGAAAACGGAAAGCAGGTAGCCGTCCTGCTCGAATTGAAAGCGCGTTTCGATGAAGAGAGCAACATCGAATGGGCGCGCAAGCTGGAAGAATATGGCGTCCACGTAGTGTACGGCCTGATGGGACTCAAGGTGCACTGCAAGGCCTTGCTGATTGTTCGCAAGGAAGGCGACGTGATTCGCCGCTATGCCCATCTGTCCACCGGCAATTACAACAGCGTTACCGCCCAGCTCTACACCGATCTGGGCATGCTCACCTGCGATCCCGCCATCGGAGCCGATTGCACTGACCTGTTCAACTACCTGACCGGGTATTCGGTGAAGACCTCGTACCGCAAGCTGCTGGTCGCGCCGGTTACATTGCGCCAGGGATTCGAGAAGTTGATCGAGCGCGAAATTGAACACCAGCGAAACGGCCGAGGCGGTCATCTCATCCTGAAAATGAACGCACTGCTCGACAGGAAAATGATTCAACTCCTGTATCAGGCTTCGCAGGCGGGGGTAAAAGTTGATCTCCTGGTGCGCGGTATCTGCTGCTTGCGGCCGGGTCTGCCGGGCGTCAGCGAGAATATCCGGGTTACGAGCATTGTTGGACGATTCCTGGAGCATAGCCGGATCTTTTATTTCCGCAACGGCGGCAAGGAAGAGGTATACCTGGGCAGCGCCGACCTCATGCCGCGCAACCTGAATCGCCGGGTCGAAGTAGATTTTCCGGTGCAAGACCTGAATCTGATCCGCGTGATCCGTGATGAAGTGCTGGGCACCTACCTCAAAGACCAGGCCAAGGCCCGCCACATGAACTCCGACGGCAAGTACCTGCGCGATCCTGACTTTCAGAAGAAGAACGCCTTCAACGCCCAGGAGGCGCTCATTGCGCGCGCCACCAAACGCCAGGAATAAGCGATGAATCCGCACCGCAAGATCCTAACCTGCTAACATCATAGGGTGAGCTCTGCCTCCAAGGTTCGTGTTCGATTCGCCCCCTCACCAACTGGACATTTGCACGTCGGTAACGCCCGCACCGCCTTGTTTAACTGGCTCTTCGCGCGGCAGAAGGGTGGTGTCATGGTCCTGCGCATCGAGGACACGGACGTCGAGCGCAGCGAGGAGCGCTTTGAAGGCCAGCTTCTGGAAGACCTGAAGTGGCTTGGCCTCGATTGGGATGAAGGTCCCGACGTCGGGGGTCCACATGCCCCGTATCGTCAAAGCGATCGTCTCGAGTTCTATCGCGAACAAGCCGAACGACTGTTGCGCGAAGGGAAGGCTTATCTCTGTTTTTGTTCGCAGGAAGAACTGGAGCGCGAGCGCGAGCAGGCGCTCGCGCACCAGCAGCCGCCCAATCTACTCGGGAAAGTGCAGGGCACTCGATCCTGCCGAGTCCGAGCGCCGCCGCACGAATGGCGAGGCGGCTGCCATTCGCCTGCGCATCCCCGAGCATCCCATTCGATTCCACGACATCGTGCACGGCCCGGTCGAATTTTCCAATGAAGTAGTCAGCGATCCCATCATCGTGCGCTCCACCGGCATGCCGGTTTACAACTATGTGGTCGTGGTGGACGACGCGCTGATGGACATCACGCACGTCATCCGCGGCGACGATCACCTCTCCAACACGCCCAAGCAGGTAGCACTGTACGAGGCGCTGGGTTGGCCGGTGCCGGAGTTCGCGCACCTGTCCACGATTCTCGGCAAAGATCGCGAGCGGCTGTCGAAGCGGCACGGCGCAACCTCCATCGCCAACTTTCGCGAGATGGGCGTGCTGCCGGAAGCGCTGATGAATTACCTCGCATTGCTGGGCTGGGCGCCCAGCGGCGGCACCCGCGAGATCTTTACGCCCGAGGAACTGAAGAAGGAATTCTCGCTGGAGCGGGTTACGCCCTCGCCCGCCGTCTTCGATATGGAGAAGCTGTATTGGCTCAACCGGCACTACATCAAGGAGAGTCCACCGGAGCGCATCGAGAGGCTTGCCGAACCGTACTTTATTCGTGCGGGTCTCCTGCCGGAGAATCCTGATGAGCGAACGCAAGCGTGGTTCGCCAAGATAGTTGCCTTGCTCGCCCCGTCGGTGGACAGGCTGGACCAACTCCCCGAGCGAGCAGGCCTGATCTTCCGTTACGATGCCGCCGCTGCGATCGCCGCTCCTGACAATGCCGAGGTCCTGGCCGCACCGAAGAGCCGCGACGTCCTTATGGCCTTCGCGCAGCAGGTGGAAGGCGATCCTTCGCCGATGACGGCCGAGCGCTTCAAGTCGATCATGAATGAAGTGAAAGGAAAGACCGGCGCCAAGGGCAAAGACCTGTTTCATCCTGTACGAATCGCGCTGACCGGATCGCACTCCGGACCGGAGTTCGACAAGCTGATTCCCATCCTCGAGGAAGGTGTCGCAGCTGCGGCTTCCAAAGCATGTAATGAACATGCGCGAGCGACTGGCGGCGTTTCGCGCTAGCAGGTGGCGCGTAGACTGGCTACTCCAGCGCCTTCCTTAGCGCGGCCCGCGCCAGAATGCGCGTCGAGTCGAGCGTCGGAAGCGGAGAGCTGCGGTCGTCGATCAGCAACGGAATCTCTGTGCAACCGAGCACCACGGCATCACAGCCCTCATGGCTCAGCCTGCCGATCACTTGCTGGAGGTATTTTCGCGATTCACTCGCGAAGACTCCGTTCACCAGCTCATCCATGATGATGGCGTCGATGCGCGCTCGTTCGTCGGCGCTGGGCATGAGATGTGCAATTCCACTGGCCGACAACTTTTCGGGATAGACCGGTCCTTCCATGGTGTACTTGGTGCCGGTTATTGCCAGCTTGCGAAAGCCGCTCTGCTGGGCCGCGACGGCGACTTCTTCGACGATGTGCAGCCAAGGAAGAGGGGAGTTTGGCGCAACCAGATGGAAGGCCCGATGGATTGTGTTGTCGGGACAAATGAGAAATTCGGCGCCTGCCGCGGCCAGCTTGTTGGCCGACGACAGCATCAGGTCGGCGACGCCTTGCCAGTCATCCTGATAAATGAAGGTCCATGTACTCGGCAAGACAGTGGGTATGCATACTGACCTCAGGATGCATGTGGCGGCCCATCAACGCGGACGCCTCGCCGCAGATCGTGCGATAGCAGAGCGCCGCACCTTCGGCGCTGCACGCTACGATTCCGATGTGCTTTGGCACGGTTACTCCAGTTGATGCGTCTACGTCGAAAAGGGATCAGCCATCGAAACTACTATCAGCCGAACGGATGCTCCAGTGACGGGCTTTGAGGCGTGAACAGCTGGGCTCCGTCTGCCGTGATGTGCATGTCATCTTCCAGGCGTACGCCAAACTCGCCGCGGATGTAGATGCCGGGCTCGTCGCTGAAGCACATGCCTTGCTTAAGCGGGAGCGTGTCACCGCGTACCAGGTACGGCCACTCGTGACCATCCATTCCGATCCCGTGACCAACGCGATGGGTAAAATGCGCGTAGTTCGGACCGAAGCCGGCGGTATCGATCACCCGGCGCGCAGCCGCGTCCACCGACTGCGCTTCCACGCCGGGCCGCGCCGCGGAGAGCGCCGCCGACTGCGCCTGATGGACAATATCGAAAGTACGGCGCATTTTGTCCGCCGATGGGCCGGCGAGCTTGCCCAGAACAAATGTGCGGCTGATGTCGGACGCATAGCCTTCCACGCTGCAGCCGCCGTCAATCAGCAAAATGACACCCTCGCGCACAACTTGCGGTGTAGCGGAGCCGTGGGGCAGCGCGGAGTACTCGCCCACTTGGACGCTGGCGTCGCCCTGGAAGCCGAGGCGGGAATGCGCGGTCTCGACCAGCGCGGCGAAGTCGTTCTGCGTCATGCCCGGGCGCAATGCCTGGTAGGCGGCCTTGTAAGCTGCCAGAGTCACCTGGTTGGCCAGCAGCATGAGTGCCAGCTCGTGCTGGCTCTTGATCATGCGGCAGCCGGCGGTGACCGGAGTGGCGCTGCGGAGCGTCAATTGCGGCGCCGCCTGCGCCACGCCGGCGCTAAAAACATAGGCAACGCGCTCTTCAATCCCCAAGTTGCCGGCGGCGATGCCGCGCGCACGCAAGCCTTCCGCGACGAGATCATACGGGTTCTCGTCTTCCTGCCAGGTGCGGATGTCAGCGTCGCGATCGAGGAGACCTTTGGCGATCTGCTCACGCGCACGCTCCTCCTCGAATGCAGGACATACAAAAAATGACGCGCCTTTCTGCGGCAACACCATGGCGAACAGGCGCTCGCTGTTGTCCCAATGTATGCCGGTGAAATAGACGAGCGACGTACCGCCGGCAAGGAAGATGGCGTCGAGCTTGTTCTCCCCCATCAACTGCCGAGCACGTTCCAGGCGCTCACGACGCTCGTCCGCAGTGATAGGCTGGGCTTCCGCAGTCCGGGACTTCAGTGCAGCGAGTGACGGCGGCAGAGCCCCGCACGGCTTGGCACTGCCGCGCTGGGCCAGGGCAGGCACAGCAGCAGCACTTAAAATCGCAGCGTTGGTCAGGAACTGTCTTCTTGAAGGCATAGGAAGGTTAACTTTGTATCACACCCCCTGCAACAATCCGAAGCGGGGAAGGCTTGTTCGTCGAGTTCGGAGTTGGCATACTTCGACGATAGTGTTGCGACAAGCCGCAGTTGTCGCTGTCCTGGCAGTCATTGCTCTTATGCTTTAGTCTTAAGCTTGCCTTGAATACCCATCTCTTTTCCCGTTACCATGACGGGACTTCGTAACAGTGGAGGACTTAATTGATGCGTCGGGGACGTGCGCTGTGCCCGGTAGTTTTTTTGTTGTTGGTAGCCAATGCGCTTGCCCAGGTCAATCCTGCAATCGTCGGCGGCATGAAGTGGAGGCAGATCGGGCCATTTCGCGGTGGCCGCGTGCTTGCCGTCGCGGGAGTTCCCGGCGATCCGAACACCTATTACTTTGGCGCCGTCTCCGGAGGAATCTTCAAGAGCACCAATGGCGGCCTCAGTTGGACTCCGACCTTTGACCACGAGAGCGTCTCATCTATTGGGGCGATCGCCGTGGCCGACAGTGACCACAATGTCATTTATGCGGGCAGCGGTGAAGCGTGCCTTCGCGGCAATATCTCCTACGGTGACGGGGTTTACAAGTCAACCGACGCTGGCCAGACTTGGAAGAACGTCGGCCTGAAAGACACGCGCCACATCGGAGCCGTCATCATCGATCCTCGCAACCCCGACATCGTTCTGGTTGCTGCCTTGGGACATGCATGGGGGCCGAATTCCGAGCGGGGAGTCTTCCGCACCGCAGACGGCGGTAAGACATGGCAGAAAGTCCTCTATAAGGACGACGATACCGGGGCGATTGACGTCGTATTCGATCCCCGCAATTCCAGTGTTGTTTACGCTTCGCTATGGCAAGTCCGGCGCCAGCCCTGGTACTTCAACAGTGGCGGGCCGGGCGGCGGCCTCTACAAATCCGTGGACGGCGGACTTACCTGGAAACATCTGGAAGGTCACGGCCTGCCGGAGGGCATTCTCGGGCGCATTGGCATCTCGGTTTCCGGAGCGGATTCGAATCGCGTTTACGCGCTCATCGAAGCCAAGGAAGGCGGACTCTATCGTTCCGACGATGCCGGCAATTCCTGGACCCGCGTCAACGACGATGAACGATATCGACAACGCGCGTGGTATTACATGCACGTCTTCGCCGATCCCAAGCAGGCGGACACGGTCTATGTGCTGAATACCGGCGCGTTCCGTTCCTCAGACGGCGGAAAAACCTTCGAGCTGCTGCCGGCGCCGCACGGCGATCATCATGGGCTTTGGATCGATCCCACCAACCCGCAACGTCTCATCAACAGCAACGATGGCGGAGTGACGATTTCCGTGGACGGCGGCAAAACCTGGACGCAGCAGAACAATCAACCGACTGCGCAGTTCTACCACGTCGCCGCCGATAACCACTGGCCTTACCGTGTTTACGGAGCGCAACAGGACAACAGTACAGTGGCCATCGCCAGCCAGACCGACGACGGGGTGATCGCGCGCCAGGATTGGTATGACGTCGGCGGCGGCGAAAGCGGATATATTTCTCCCGATCCCCGTGACCCTGAAATTGTGTACGCAGGTTCGGAAGGCTCCATCATTACGCGCTACGATCACCGCACCAACCAATTGCAGGATGTCTCGCCCTATCCGCTGGACACCTCGGGTAACGGCGCGGGCGACCTCAAGTACCGCTTTCAGTGGACGGAGCCGGTGTTGGTCTCAGCTTACGACTCCAATGTCATCTACAGCGCGAACCAGTTTGTGCTGAGGAGCACAGACCAGGGCCGCAGTTGGAATCCCATCAGCCCGGACCTGACGCGCAACGATAAGAACAAGCAAAAACCTTCTGGTGGCAATATCACCCTGGACATCACCAGCGTCGAGTATTACGACACGGTGTTTGCCCTTGCCGAGTCGCCCTTGCAGAGGGGAATGCTGTGGGCCGGAACCGATGACGGATTGATTCACCTTACGCGGGATGACGGGAAGACATGGGAAAACGTTACTCCGAAAGATATGCCGGAGTGGAGCATGGTCAGCATTATCGATGCTTCGCACCATGACGCCGGCACTGCGTATGCGGCGATCGACCGTCACAAGCTGGACGACTTCAATCCGCTGATCTACAAGACCCACGATTTCGGCAAGACCTGGACTCGCATCACCAACGGGATACCGGCCGGGTCGTACGTGCGATCGGTTCGCGAAGACCCCAAAATGAAAGGCTTGCTCTACGCGGGCACCGAGACGGGGGTCTATTTCTCGGCCGACGATGGCGCGAACTGGCAGTCGCTGCAGTTGAACCTGCCGACTTCACCGATCCACGACCTGGCGGTCAAAGACGATGACCTCGTCGCTGCGACCCACGGCCGGTCGTTCTGGATCCTCGACGACGTAAGTCCGTTGCGACAGGCGAACTCCGCGATCGCCGCAGAAGATTTCCACCTTTATCAGCCGGCCACGGCCATACGCCTGCACTTTCCCGACGACGTCGACCGCAAGCGACCAGTGGGTGACAATCCTCCCAAGGGCGCGATACTGGATTACTACCTTAAGACCAGGCCGGCAGAAAAAGAAGAGATCACAATTGAGATCTTCGACGCGCAAGGCAAGCGTGTGCGCAGGCTCTCCAATCATAAGGAGAATAAACAGGAGCAGCCACCCGAGTGGCCCGACCGCGAGAAGCCGGTGACTCTGTTGCCTGCAGATGCGGGGATGAACCGTTTCGCCTGGGACTTCCGCTACGATCCTCCCACCCAGATTCCAGGAGCCTTCTATGAGGGCGAGCCACCGCGGGGCCCGCTTGTGATTCCCGGCACTTATCAGGTGAAGCTCAACGTTAAAGGAAAGACGCAGACTGCGCCGTTGGAAGTGAAGCTCGATCCCCGCTTGCAGAATTCTGTCACGGCCGCGGACATGCAAAAGCAGATCGACCTCGCGTTCAAGGTGCAACAGGACATTGATGCGCTCCATCGGGCCGTCAACCAGATCCGCGAGCTTCGCACTAACTTGCAGACCTTACAAAAGTGGGCCGGAGAAGGCCCTTCCAGCAGCGAGGTCGTTTCGGCCGCCCGTGCCCTCGACCAGAAGATGACGCCGGTTGAAGAGAGCTTGATCCAAGTGAAGATGAAGAGTTCGGAGGGAAACCTCCGTTATCCCAATATGCTCAACGAACAGTACTCCAGCTTCAGCGATCTTGTGCAGGGGGTGGATGGAGCGCCGACCGCACAGCAGTTGCTGGTCTTCGACGAGCTGCACTACCCGTCTGGGTACGCAGTTGTCAGGATGGCAGCAGGTCGAAAGCGTTGACGTTCCCGCGCTGAACGATCTGATGCGCAAGCATGGAGTACCCACGTTGGCCATCGGCAGCGGCCAGGGCGACTAAGCTGCGGATTGAGGCACAAGACTTAGTCACGGGCGTCCCCTTGAAGGCGGTTACAGACGAACCATAGGTGGTCCGGCGGCGGAAGCGAAGAACTGGCTGTCCCGTGCGGGCTGAGGGAAACTGCGTTCGTAAGCTTCTCGCCAGCGATTCGCGAACTTCCTGGCTTCATTCTTTGCCACGAGGGCCCAGACACTGCCGCCGAAGCCCGCACCAAAGGCTGACGCTGCATAGGCTCCGAGCGAGCGGGCCTCACGCGCCAGCCATATCGTTTCTCGGACCTGGTTGCCAAGGAGGGTCTCCGCTGCGGTTTGTGATTCCTTGACCAGTTCGCCAAAGGTACTGAGATCTTGCTCCGCAAGCGCGTCGCACGCTTTTGGGATAATCACCTCAGACTCCAGCCAGAACTGCTCGAATCGATTCAGGAGCCATCGGGATTCGTGGCTGGCGGAAGCGGCTTCACGCAGGGCAGAGCGCAGTCGATCCAGGCAGTCTCCGCCGCCGGTTAAGGCAGCAGCGAGGGTGCGGTCGTCCGATCCGGAGAACGATCGCCAGATCTCGAGAATCGCTTTGGTCGCCTCGGATGCGCGGTTGTACTTCGCCCGAGCGGAACCGGTCTTATCGGCGACCACTCCGCTGACCGCAATTACAAAGGTACAGTCGGCCGGTACGGCGAGTGTGCGCTCCCATCGAACCGGACAGAAGGCGTATTGCTTCAGATGTCCAGCCTGACTGCCGAGGATAGCCGTATGGTCCTCACTGCCGCCGAAAGTTCCCACGCCGCTGTCGCCGAGCAGGGACTTATACGTCTGCCCGTTCTCAATGCAGCCCAGATACCCCGCGAGATCGTCCGTGTCGTGGATATTGGCGGCATAAGCGCTGTGTTCAGAGAGCCGGTTGACTGCGCTGAGGACCGAGAAGATGGCCACCACCAGTGCGCTGGAACTGCTCATCCCGGCGGCGCGTGGAAGATCGCTGGCCAGTGAGATGTCTGCGCCACGCAGGTTCCCAGGGAAGTTGCGTGCCACTCGACGGGCGACCGTCGTCGGGTAAACGGTCCAGCCTGAGTCTGGGATGGTAAGATCGGGAGAAATCGTGAACTCAAAACTCTTTCGGCGTACGACGTCGTTGATGCGCACCACCGAGTCCGGCCGCGGAATCGCAGCAACACAGAAACCACGCTCTGCGGTACACAGCAGGCTGCGTCCTCCAGCGTAGTCAGTATGCTTGCCAAGCACCTCGATCCGTCCCGGAACAAACCAGCGCATCCATTCGGCGCCAGCCACCGACGGCAGTTGACCCTCCAAGATTTCAAAGAGCCGGGCCTTCTGCTGCGCCTCGGCTTCGGTCATCCCCGCGCTCACCAGAGACTCAGCAACGCTGGGAGTCATAGGCGCACCTGCACATCCTTGAGCCGCTCGGCAACGGCAGCGATGTCTGATCGCCGCGACAGGTCAAGCACGCCGGCCCGGCAGGTGGCGGCCTTGAACTTCATGCCCTTCTGGATCGCCAACCTTACTGCGTTCGGCAACTCGAACTCGCCCCGCGGAGAAACCGGGACTTCGCGGCAGACCGGAAAGATGGCAGGGTCAAACCTCCAGCAGTTCATACTGACCAGGGCTTTGCCCGCAAGTTTCGCGGCAGTGCCGGCATCCGGCTTTTCGATCAGGTCACTCAGGAAACCGTCTCTATTGATTACGGCATAAGCAAAATCCTTGATTCGTTGCGCCGGAATATTGCTTTCGCGGACCAATGCCTCTTCTTCGAACAGGACCGTTCCCGGCTGTCCGAGGCCTTGGAGCGCGCGAAGGACCTCGACGGGATAGTAATTGTCAGCGTTGATCGAAAGGAACCCATCTGCGCCGGCGAATTCTTCTGCAGCCAGCAGGGCGTTGGCAGTCCCAAGCGCTTCGGCTTGCAGGGCGAAGCTGACTTGTATTCGCGTGGGTTGCTGCACGCGCGTGTAGTAATCCCGGACCACGTCGTGTTCGGGGCCGATGACAAGACATACCTGCTCAAATCCAGCGTCCGCCAGTCCGCTGAGCACGTAATCAAGGAAGGGACGGCCGACCGGAATCATGGCCTTCAGGCCTGCGGACAGCGGCAGAGGACTGCGACGCGGACAGCCGCACACCTGCATCTTGGTTGCGCATGCGGCTCCCGAGACCACGTGCGAGAACCACGCACTTCTTGATTGATCCGCCGTCATTCATGGCCAGAGAACCAGTCTAAAGCAGCCGTCGAATTCGCCACTGATTCTGCGCACGTGAATTACAATCACCGGCAACCATGATCGGCTGGTATTACTTCTGGATGGCGAACTTCGTAGTTGCCGGATCCGCGTTCGCCGTCATCACCTTGATCGTGCTGGTTCGCGGGCTGCGCGACCTGCGAGAGATGTTTGCCAATCTGCGATCAGAGGCGCATCGGCCACAGTGATCGCGACCCACTTCTCCATCCTCGACTGGGTCATCGTCGTCCTATACCTCGCTGCTACGCTGGCCACGGGCCTGTACGGCCGCAGGTTCGTCGGCGGCATCTCCGATTTTCTGGTGGCTGGGCGAGAGTTGGGAACGTTTCTCGCGGTCGCGACCCTGGCCGCCACCGAGATCGGCACCATCACCTTCATGTACTACGCCGAACTTGGGTACAAGACCGGCTATGCCTCGTTCATCAATGGATTGATCGCCGGTCTGGTCATGATCTTCCTGGGCCGCACCGGCTTCATCGTCAAGCGGTTGCGCGCGATGCGGCTGATGACAGTGCCCGAGTTCTTCGAGGTCAAATTCAGCCGCAATCTGCGGGTGTTTACCGGGATTCTGGTGGCCACCGGAGGCATCCTCAATATGGGCGTGTTCCTGAAGGTTGAAGGCACATTCCTGGCGATCATTTCCGGGGTCTCCTTGAGCCATATCAAGGCTGTCATGACCGGTATCCTTCTGCTGGAGCTGGTGTACACCGTGCTGGGTGGAATGGTGTCGATCGTCATCACCGACTTCATTCAGTTCGTGGCTTTGAGCCTGGGCACGATTCTGGTGACCATCTGGTCGGTGCACGCCACCGGGTTCTCGCGCATGTATGAAGCGGTGCGCCAGACGATGGGCGCCGGCGGCTTCAACCCGTTTGCCAATCCGGACTACGGGTGGGCCTACATTGCCTTCCAGGTATTGATCTGGCTGGCGGTGCACACCTGCTGGCAGACGACGGCGATGCGTACCTTCTCGACCCGCAGCCCGGAGATCAGCAAGCGGGTATTCTCGTGGGCCGGCTTCATTTACCTGGGGCGGGGCATGATGCCGATGATGTGGGGCATCGCGGCCTTGGCGATGCTCGGCCCGGCACAGAATTCGCTGGAGGCCATGCCTCGAATGCTGGCCACGATCCTGCCGTCCGGAGTGTTGGGGCTGGTGGTGGCGGGCATGCTTGCGGCCACCATGTCGGTCAATAGCTCCTATCTGCTGGGGTGGAGTTCGATTATCGCGCAAGACATCATCCTGCCCTTGCGAAAAAATCCTCTCACCTCTTTGCAGCAGGTGATGCTGAACCGCGGCGCCAATCTTTTCGTGAGCCTGTTCGTGATGGTCTGGGGCCTGTGGTACACGCTGCCGGGACCAACCTACTTCTATCTCAACATGACGGCCACCATCTATCTGTCGGGAACCCTGGTGGCGGTGGTGGCCGGACTGTTCTGGAGCCGGGCTTCCACGCTGGGCGGCTACCTGGCCATGGGTGGCGGCGCAATCGCCACCATCGGCTTCTTTTTCTTCAAGACTCCGGCGAGTTACGCCGGTGCGGGCGCATTCGCCCTGGCGGCCATTGGTATGATCGTGGGCTCGCTGCTGGGAAAGAAGAACGGCCCAGCAAGCGCTCCCGCTCCGTTGCCGGAGATTCAGCCGTGACTTCGTAGGCCTCATTCATGAACCTCGCGATCCCAACAGCCTTGCTGTGTCTCGCGCTTTTCCCTACCGCTGCGTTGCGGGCGCAAGACACGCCCGTCTATTTCGCCCCCGATCCAGGCGTCGCTCGAGTTGAACTTAGCCGGGGCGGTTTTTCGGTATCTAACTCGGTTCTGAGCATGAGCTGGAAAATCACAGGCGAACGTGTGGAGGGACTGGAGTTCAAGGACCAGCTCTCGCATAAGGCGCTGACGGCTCAACCCGTTCCGTTTGTCCTTATCATGGGAGACGGACGCGTGATCCCTGCCTCCGACCTGCGCATGATGGGAGTTCCCAAGGTCGTCAATCTCGACGGCCATCCCAGCGCCGCGCGGCTCTCGGAGAGGATTCCTGGAAAGGCTGTCGCAGTCGAATTCGAAGATGCAAGCGGGAAGCTTCACGTCAGCTGGCAGGTGATTTTGCGCGACGGCTCTAACTACGTCAGACAGCAATTGGTGCTGCTGGCCAAGGCTGGCGATGTTGCCGTCCGTGAGGTCAGGCTGGTGGATTGGAACCTGCCGGATGCTCACGTCATAGGGATCGTCAAGGGATCGCCCATCGTCGCCCGGACGCTGTTCGTCGGGTTCGAGGATCCACTCGCATCATGCGCGGTGGCCGCTCAGCGCGCCCGCTGCTGGATCGAACGCGAGCTGCCGTTGAAGTCTGGCCAGTCCATGACTTACAGCTCGGTGATTGGTGTGACCGCGGAAGGACAGCTGCGTCGCGGGTTCCTGCATTATCTGGAGCGCGAGCGGGCGCACCCGTATCGAACCTTTCTGCACTACAACTCCTGGTACGACCTGGGATACTTCAGTAAATACGACGAGGCCGGCGCGCTGGAGGTGATCAAGGCCTTCGGAACGGAGCTGACGCAGAAGCGCGGCGTACACATCGACTCATTCCTCTTCGACGATGGCTGGGACGACCCCGCGACGTTGTGGCACTTTCACTCCGGCTTTCCTAACGGGTTCACAAAATTGCGCGAACTCGCCGCAACCTTCGGAACCGCTCCAGGTGTCTGGATGTCTCCGTGGGGCGGCTACGGCAAGCCCAAACAGGAGCGCATTGCGGCGGGACGCAGTGCGGGGTACGAAATCGTCGAGAACGGCTTTGCGCTCTCCGGCTCCGAAATACTATGTGGCGTTTCGCGATACCTGCGTGAAATTCGTGCAGGACTACGGAGTGAACCAGTTCAAGTTCGACGGCACCGGAAATGCCGACCGGGTCTTTGCCGGCAGTGAGTTCGACAGCGATTTTGCAGCCGTCATCCATCTGATTGGAGAGCTGCGGGCCCTGAAGCCCGACCTTTTTATCAACCTGACCACTGGAACTTACCCGTCGCCGTTCTGGTTGCAATACGCCGACTCGATTTGGCGAGGCGGCGAAGACCACGACTTTCTGGGCGTGGGTTCCCGGCGGGAGCAGTGGATCACTTATCGCGATGCTCAAACCTACGAACATATCGTGTTGAATGGGCCTTTATTCCCGCTGAATTCGTTGATGCTCCATGGAATCATTTACGCTCGCCATGCCAGGGACCTGGGTTCTGATGCTCAGGGCGACTTCAAGAACGAAGTACGCGACTATTTCGGAAACGGAACGCAGTTGCAGGAGATGTATGTGACGCCGTCACTGCTTTCGAACGCCGACTGGAATAATCTGGCGGAAGCGGCAAAATGGTCGCGCGAGAACGCCGACGTGCTGGTCGATACGCACTGGGTCGGCGGAGATCCCGGTCAGTTGGAGGCATACGGCTGGGCCTCTTGGGCTCCGCACAAGGCGATTCTCGTCCTGCGAAACCCGGCTGACAAGCCCCAGACCATAAGCATCGACATCGCAGGCGCGTTCGAGCTACCCACGAGTTCGGCCCGGACCTACGTGCTGCACAGTCCATGGAAGGAAGATCGCAAACAGGCCAGTCTACGGGTTGTTGCAGGCCAGCCACACACGATTTCGCTCCAGCCGTTCGAAGTATTGGTACTGGAAGGCACACCGGCGAAATAGAAGTACAAAGCTTGCTTGTCAGGTGCACAAGACGAGGCTGAGATACCCTGCGGATAAAACTTGTGGCTCGGAGTTTTTCCGAAGTCCGTCATCCGTCTCCATCGTGCACTTCGGCCGCCCCATCGGCGGCAACGCAAACATAGATGTCTGGTTGAAGGCCGGTGGCAGCCTGGTATTCGCGTTTGACTATCCTGGCGAACTCTTCCGCCGCATCGGCGCTCACCAGGTTGACAGTGCAGCCGCCGAATCCACCGCCGGTCATGCGTGCGCCGAACACGCCGCGAAGTTTCAGCGCGATCTCCACCATGAGATCGAGTTCCGGACAGCTCACCTCGTAGTCCTCGCGCAAGCTGCGATGCGATTCCACCATCAACTGACCGAACTTGCTTAGATCGGCCGACCGTAATGCCTTGGCGGCGGCCAGCACGCGGTCATTTTCTGAAATGACGTGCCGGCAGCGCCGAAATGTGACCTCGGGCAAGTGGCCGCGGTAGTGTTGCAGGTCTTCCAGAGTGACGTCACGCAGGGCATGGACCCCGGGCAAGTGCTCCTGCAGGTGATGAACTCCCGCCTCGCAATGGGCCCGTCGGCGGTTGTATTCACCCGCGGCCAGATTGTGCTTGACCTTGGTGTCGCAGACCACGATGCGGACCCGTTCATCAATGTTCAGCGGCTGATGCTCCAGACTACGGCAATCGAGTAGTAAGGCATGCTTGGCCTGGCCGAAGCAGGAGATAAATTGGTCCATGATGCCGCACTTGGTTCCGGCGTACGTATGCTCGGCGCGCTGGCAGAGCTGCGCCATCTGGGTCCTGTCCAATTCGATTCCGGAATTTGCCAGGAATGCCAGTGCCGACGCAACTTCAATGGCCGCGGAAGAAGCTAATCCCGCACCCATCGGGACCTCGCCTTCGATCACCAGGTTCGCGCCGGAAACCCGATGTCCGGCTGCGTCGAGTGCCGCAGCGACTCCACGCACGTAGTCGCTCCAATCACGTAAGGGGCCCGGCGCCATCGCGTCGAGATCGAATTCCCGGTCCTGCTGGAAGTCCAGCGAATACATCTGAATGTTGCGATCGGTGCGGGGGCTGATCGCAACATAGGTGTAGAACTCCAATGCCGCAGGCATCACAAAGCCATCGTTGTAATCGGTATGTTCACCGATGAGGTTCACCCGCCCCGGAGCGCGAAACATGCGCATCGGCGCGCCAAACCGCTTGCCGGCTTGCTCGCGCAACCGCTCGACGACCGGGTTGGGCGGATCGTGAGACATCATTAGTTCCTCCCGTGTCCGCCACACGCAGTTATTGCGCGGGACGATTTATTGCCGGTTGTCGATGGGAGTGCGCAGCAAATATCCGCCGCCATAACCGGGGAACGAACTTTCCCACAACAATCCTGACTTGTACCTTCGCTTGTGAACTGTACGTCGGTACAGCTTGCGCACAGTTTCGAGAACTGGTCCGAACCACTTCGCAAAGCCAGTAGAAATCGCAGCACCGCTGCCGATGGAGAGCCTGTGGAGGTAGTCGGACCATGGCTCGCTGGAACTTCCCCAAGAACCAATCTGTGCTGCTTGTTGGTTTGCTCATTTGTTGGTTGGCATCCGCCAGCGCTCTGACCAGTGTTGCCGCAATGAACGTAGCGGTTGCCACTTCGCCGGGGGCAAGTGTCTCGAACGTGGGCCCTTCCCCCTCGGGCCAGCCCGGCGCAAGTGGCGGTTCGGGCGCCACCGTCGGCCTCGGTTCCAATCCCGGAATGAACGGCGTACCTAACGGGTTTTTCCTGCAGCCCTACTCTGCGGCACTGCAGTCTTCGTTCGGAAAAGCTCCCTACACCTACACGCTGGTGGGCGGAGGTCTGCCGCCTGGCGTCATCCTGAACAGCGCGGGCAAAGTCGCGGGCACGCCCAGCGGCACGGGCACGTCGAATTTCCAGGTGAGGGCGACCGATTCCAGCAAGCCACCTCTCAGCAAGACGTCGTCGTATTCGCTCAGCATTTCCGTCGGATACGATACCTACGGAGGTTTGACCGCTGCCCACGGCGCGAAACCGGCGAACGGGTATTTCCACATGGAGAAACAAAGCGGGCGCTGGAAGCTGATTTCTCCTGCGGGAAATAACTTCTATCTGCTCTCGGTATTCAATGCCAACGAAAACTTTATTGAAACCGGCATCATGCAGCAACGTTACAACAATGACCGCGAGTTGTGGGCCACCCATCGCGGCGAGCGCATGCTGAGTTGGGGGTTCAACACGCTTGGGGAATACACTTGCGAGCGCGGGCTGCCGGTCGGAACCTGGGGCAGCAAGAGCGGAAACGCGGTGAAGCTGCCGTTCATCCTGTTCTTCAGCGTTGCCGGCGACGCTTTGCACCACACCTCCGATATCGGTCTTGCCGAACCCATCAAGCAGATTATCAATGGCATTCCATCTTCGACTTATCCTTGCGGCTCCAACTATTGCGGCGAGGGCGTGCTGGATGTCTTTGACCCCAAGTGGGCGCAGGCTTACGCCGGCGACATTGCGTACTACCAGTCCACGATTTTCACCGGCGGCTTCGCTACGATCCCTTGGATCGTCGGCATCACTACCGAGGACGCCGATTTCTTCTGGCCGCTCAAGGGACTGGGCAGCGGCCAGTACGGCTGGTATCCCAACACAGCGTGGCTGGTGGCGGTCACCAATTTTCAGCAGTCCGGCTTTAAGGACGCGAAGCTGTACTCCAAGTATGCGTGGGTGGCGTATCTCCAGCAGAAGTACGTAACCGTTGCCAATCTGAATGCCGCGTGGGGCAGCAGCTATACCGCATTCGGCGACAGTGGTGGGTTTGGGACCGGCACCGGCGTCCTCGATGAAGATGGGCGGCACACCAAATGGATGGGCACCGATCCTTACATGCTGAAAGGCGAAACCACGGCCTTGCAGGCCGATATGAATGCATTCCTCTACCAGTATGTTTTCCAGATGGAAAGCGTAGCGGTGAAGTCCCTGCGCAGCTACGACCGGAACCATCTGATCTTTGCTCCTTCCGCGTTGGGAGGTGCGGGTGATGTCGGTATCCGCCCACAGGTGCTGCAAGCCCTCGCGGATGCCGGGGTCGACGCTCTCGCCATCGGTTACGACCCGAGGAGCCCGCAGAATGTCAGCATCATCACGCAGGCCTACGATCTGACTAACAAACCGACCATCACGTGGTATGGCGTAACCGCGAATAAGGATTCCTACTGGTACAACTCGCCGAGCGATGGGCCCGACTATCCCACGCAAGAAACCCGAGGCCTGCATTACAACAGCGACCTGAGCGTGCTGTACAACGCCAGGTCAACCAACGGCGACCATCCAATCCTGGGCATCGACTTCTGGTCGCTCACCGACAGCGGACGGGGAGAAACCACCAACTGGGGCCTGATGTCGGACCGCGACAACGCCTATGACGGCCAAGCCGCCATCGTCGCTCCCGGCAGGGACCGCTGGGGATTCGCAACCGGTGGCGAAGATCGCAACTATGGCAACTTCCTCGACGAGGTGACACAGACGAACCTGAATACGGTGAAACAGTTTATCGTGGAGACGCGTTGATCCACGACTGCTCCAGTTGTCGAACTTGACAGCTGGTTTGGGTGGCAGGCTTGGGGGAGCTTGCTGCCCGTTTTTGTTTCGCCCGAGCGGCATCGCCTGCTCTTCTACACCTCTCTGAAGGTGGAATTGTCGACTGCTAAATAAACATCCCTTCTCACGAGATCTGTTTTGAATCAACAACTTAGGCAATGAATATGTCGTAAGATATTGATTACAAATGATTTATATGTAATGTATAGATTCTTATTGACTTAGAGCATCGACTTTGGCCCCATAAGCCCCCGGTAATATGTAAAGACATAAAATTATGTAATAGCATCAATGCTAGCAACGGCCCAACTCAGTCCAAATCTCACGACCGGATACCGGAGTATTTACGACGGCTTTTCGTTCTCGGCGCGGGCAACGGAGGCACTAGAGCTTGTCCTCGTAGTCTGAGGCTTACAAAGGTAATGACATCTTTGTGGGGTGGCGGTCTGGGGAGCCGCTCGCCAAATATTGCTTTGTTCCCCAACCATCCAAGTGCTACTATCCGCCGATATTCAGAGTGCTCAACGCTGTCCGCGCGCGACTCCGTACCCGGCCTCAAGTAGCCGCCGCCACTTCGGAATCCTCGTAAGACAGTTGAGCAGAACTTGAGGCCGGGGCGAGTAACGACTTCATGGGAGGGAGGCGCATGCGAAGCGCGCGCAGTTTCTGGTTTCCTTTAGCAATCACGCTTGTACTGGTAGTCCTCGCAACGGGATTGGCACACGCTCAGACATACACCGCAAGTGTGCTGTATTCGTTTAAGGGTGGGACGGACGGCGCACTTCCCTTGGCGGGTTTAGTGCTGGACGCACAGGGCAATCTGTATGGCACGACCTACCAGGGCGGCACTTCCAACATGGGAACCGTGTTCAAGGTGGATACCACCGGCAAGGAGACCGTGCTCTACAGCTTCACCGGGACTGGGGGAGACGGCGCAAATCCCTACGGAGGTTTGGTGCGGGATACGCAGGGCAACCTGTATGGCACCACGGTAAATGGCGGCGCTTCCAACCCCAAGGGAACGGTGTTCAAGCTGGATACCACCGGCAAGGAGACCGTACTGCACAGCTTTACGGACGATCCGGACGGCGCACTTCCCAAAGCAGGTTTAGTGCAGGACACACAGGGCAACCTGTATGGCACGACCAGTATTGGCGGGCACTCAAGGCGATGGAACGGTGTTCAAAGTGGATACGACCGGCAAGGAGACGGTGCTTTACAGCTTCGGCTCCGCTGGGGGGGACGGCGGGATTCCAATTGCAGGTTTAGTGCTGGACACGCAGGGCAACCTGTATGGCACTACCTACACTGGCGGCACTTCCGGCGATGGAACGGTGTTCAAGGTGGATATGACCGGCAAGGAGACGGTGCTGCACAGCTTTACCGACAGTCCGGACGGCTCAGAGCCTTACTACGCAGGTGTGGTGCGGGACGCGCAGGGCAACCTGTATGGCACCACCGTCTACGGCGGCGGCGCGCCCCCCGAGGGAACGGTGTTCAAGGTGGATACGACCGGCAAGGAGACGGTGCTGTACAGCTTCGCCGCGATGAACGGAGACGGCACACATCCCAAAGCAGGTTTAGTGCAGGACATTCATGGCAACTTGTATGGCACGACCTACAGTGGCGGCGCTTACGGCAATGGAACGGTGTTCAAGGTGGATCCGACCGGCAAGGAGACCGTTCTCTACAGCTTCACTGGGGCCAAGGGAGACGGCGCAGCTCCCCAGGCAGGGTTAGTGCTTGACATGCAGGGGAACCTGTATGGCACCACCACCACCGGCGGTGCTTCCGGCCATGGAACGGTGTTCAAGCTGGCGTCAGCCGCGGTGCAATTCGTTGCCGCCACGCCGTGCCGGGTGGTCGATACCCGTAATCCCGATGGCCCGTTTGGCGGCCCAGCGTTGCCGGGAAACAGCGCCCGTCAGTTTTACGATCCCCGACAACAAAGAGTGCAACATTCCCGCCACCGCGGCTGCCTATTCGTTGAACGTGACCGTGGTTCCACCCGGGCCGCTGGGGTTCCTCACCATCTGGCCGACGGGAGAAAGTAAGCCCAATGTCTCCACCCTGAACTCGTACGACGGCCGGGTAAAAGCCACTGCCGCCATCGTGCCCGCTGGCTCTCAAGGGGCAGTCAGCGTCTTCGTGTCGGACGCCAGCGATGTGGTACTGGATATCGACGGCTATTTCGCGCCGGTGAGCAACTCCACGCTGGCTTTCTATCCGGTGCTGCCCTGTCGTGTGGCCGACACACGCGATCCACTAGGGCCGCTCGGAGGACCGTACCTGAAGGCCGGGGTGCTGCGCGATTTTCCGATGGAGGAGAGCCATTGCATTCAGCAAGGCGTCAGTCCGCAAGCGTACTCGCTGAACTTTGCCGTCATACCCCACGGGCCCTTGGGTTTTCTGACAGTGTGGCCCTGCGGTCAAACGCGACCTGTGGTTTCCACCCTGAACTCTTACAGCGGACAAGTGGTGGCCAACGCCGCGATTGTGCCCGCCGGTAAGAACGGCGATGTCTGTGTGTATGCGTCGAACGACTCCGACGTGGTTATCGACATTGACGGTTACTTTGGTCCAGCGGGACAGAACGGCCTGTCGCTGTACACGGTGTCTCCGTGCCGCGTGCTGGACACGCGCACGGTAGGCAATGGGCAGCCGTTCAGCGGAGAGCTTGGGGTGGATGTGCTGGGCAGCGTATGCGCGCCGCCAAGCACCGCGCAAGCATACGTATTCAATGCGACGGTGGTGCCTCCGGGACCGCTGGGCTTCTTGACGTTATGGCCCGCGGGCAGCAGCCAACCCGGAGTCTCGACGCTGAACGCAGCGGACGGCGCAGTCACCTCAAACATGGCGATTGTGCCAGCAGGGAGCCAAGGGAAGATTGACGCGTACGCCACCGACCTGACGCAACTGATCCTGGATATCTCCAGCTACTTTGCGCCGTAGCGAAGAATCCTCTGCCGGTTGCGCCAGCGTCTCGGCGACGCTGGGGTGGCTGGCTCGCCTGCCGTGACACGCGGCACTCGATCTGCCGCCCACAGCGGTGGCCTGGTTGTCTTATTCTCCCGCCACGGTCATGCCGTCAATGCGCAGCGTGGGCGAGGCGATAGCGCCGCGGAACTCGAGGTCGTTGCCAATCTCCGAGATGTTGAACAGCATGTCCTTGAGGTTGCCGGCGACGGTGATCTCCTCCACCGGGAACGTGAGCTCGCCGTTCTGGATCCACAACCCGCTGGCGCCACGCGAGAAGTCGCCGGTGACCAGGTTGACGCCGAAGCCGAGAAACTCAGTCACGAACAGGCCTTCCTTGATGTCGCCGATGATCTGCTCGAGGCTCTTCGCGCCGGGTTGCAGGAAGAAGTTGCCTGGCCCGATGCCGGGAGTTCCGGCCAGCCCGCGCGAGGCGTTCCCGGTAGTCTGCAAGTTCAGTTTCTTCGCAGTGTAGGTATTCAGCAGGTAGGACTTCAGCACTCCGTTCTCGACCACCACGGTCTTGCGGCTGGGCACGCCTTCGGAGTCGAAGGGGCTGGTGCCGAAGCCACCGCGCATAGCGCCGTCGTCCACGACCGTGATGTTGTCGCCGGCAATCTTCTCGTTCAGCTTGCCGGTGAGGAACGACGCGCCACGATAAATGGAGTCGCCATTGACCGCCTCGAAGATGTGGCCAACCAACGCGCCGGCGACGGTGTGCTCGAAGACGATGGGGACTTTCGCGGTCTTTACCTTGCGCGCGCCGATGCGTCGCAAGGTGCGCTGGGCGGCGATCTTGCCGATCTCCTCCGGCGATTGCAGCTTCTTCAGCGTCATTGCTACCGAGTACCAGTAGTCGCGCTGCATCGCGGAGCCTTCGACCTGCGCGATGGGCACCGCCGAAACCGAGCAGTAGGAGCGGCTGTAGTCGCCGACGAATCCGTGCGAGTTGGCCAGGACCTTGTAGCCAATAGCGGCGTCGAAGGTTCCGCCCTCGGAATTGATGATGCGGGGGTCCGCATCGAGCGCCGCTTTCTCGGCGCGGCGCGCGTAGTCGATGCGGTCGGCGGTGGAGAGCGAATAGACGTCGTCGTAGTAGAGATCGAGGTCGCCGTCCAACTTGCCGAGTTGCGCAGCTTCGGGAATTCCGGCGAACGGGTCTTCGCTGGTGACCTTGGCCAGTGAGAGCGCCGCATCCACCATCTGCCGGATGCCGTCGGGCGTGAGGTCGCTGGAATATGTGCTGGCGGCGCGCTGTCCGAAGAAAACCCGAACCCCGATGGCCTTGGAGCCGGATTCCTTCAGCGTCTCCACCTCGCCCAGGCGAACCACGGTGGAGAACTCGCTGCCGTCCATGGCGACGGCCTCGGCGGCGGTGGCTCCGCCCTGCATGGCGCGACGAACCACGTCGGTTGCGATTTCCGGCAGATTGCCGGAGGTGGCTGCGGCGAGCGGAGTTTCCTGAAGATTACTGGATGATGCCATTTTGATTGTGTCCTGCGTTCCGGTGACGACTTGGTGCAACGCCCCTGTAAGCAGGATACGAAGTACGGGCAGGATTGTCATCCGGCCGGACCAGGAACTGCGCGCAAAGGCATGAATTCGTCAAGCGCCGCAATCCTTGGCGTGATGCCAGTCACACCGTAAGGTGCAGTAAGTCACAGCCAGATGTTCGTCTTATTTGGAATCGTGAGATGTAAGCTATGGCGCTCCGCTCTCACGTCCGCACTCTCGATTCAACGGCGAAGCCTGGGGAACTCTGTCAGCCCTTGCGCAGTAAGGCATGGTTATTGCCTGCGCTGTTGCTGATGGTTATCGCATTGCTTCCGCCACGGTGCTGGGCGGGGCAGGGGCCGACCAGCGATGACTGTCTGGCATGTCACAGTGACAAGTCGCTAAACACCAAGCGTGGAGGGCGAACGGTTTCGCTGTTTGTAGACCAGAAGAAGTTTGCCGGCTCGATTCACGGCTCGCTGCAGTGCACCTCCTGCCACGCCGATCTGGACGGCAAGGAATTGCCACACTCGACACCGCTGGCGAAGGTCAACTGCGGCTCCTGCCACAGCGAGGAAGCCCAACTACTTGCCAAGTCTTTGCACGGCAAGGCGGCCAGTCGCGGCGATGCTCTGGCGCCACGCTGCGTGAACTGCCACGGCAATCACGACATCCTGCCGGTGAAGGACCCGCGCTCGTCGGTGGCAGCGATGAAGGTACCGTTCGTTTGCGGGCAATGCCATCGCGAGGGTACGGCCGTACAGACCAGCCGCAACATCCCGGAACACGACATTCTGGAGAACTATTCCGAGAGCATCCACGGCGAAGGATTGCTGAAGAAGGGCCTGGTCGTGGCCGCCAACTGCGCTTCCTGCCACACGGCGCACTCGATCCTGCCGCACACCGATCCGAACTCGTCGATTAATCGGCGCAATATCGCCGCCACCTGCACCAAGTGCCATGCCAATATCGAACTGGTGCACCGCAAGACGATTCGCGGCGAACTTTGGGAGAAACAATCCAACACGCTTCCCGCCTGCGTCGATTGCCACCAGCCGCACAAAGTCAGGAACGTTTTCTACTCTCAGGGAATGGCCGATGCCGATTGCATGCGCTGCCACGCCAATGCGAGCCTCAAGGCCGCGGACGGCCGCTCCATGCTGGTGCGGGTTGACCAGGTGGCTGACTCACGCCATGCGAAGGTCGCCTGCAGCCAGTGTCACTCGGAAGTGAATGCCTCGCATGTGCGCCCCTGCGAAACCATCACCCGCCCGGTTGATTGCACCGCCTGCCACGCGGAGGTGGGCCAGCAATACCAGCGCAGCACGCACGGACAGATGCACGCCAAGGGCGATCCCAACGCTCCGTTTTGCAAGGACTGCCACGGCACACATCACGTGCTCGGGAAGCACAACCCCGAATCGTTGACGTTTGCGACCAACGTGCCCGATCTCTGTGCCAAGTGCCACCGCGAGGGCCAGAAGGCGGCGCTGCTCTATACCGGCACGGAGCACCAGATCATCCCGAGGTACAACGAGAGCATTCACGGCAAAGGCCTGCTGAAGAGCGGCCTGACGGTGACAGCGACCTGCACCAGTTGCCACACGGCACACCGCGAGCTGCCGGCTTCCGATCCGGAATCGTCGGTCAATCCCAAGAATGTGCCGGCGACGTGCGGCGCCTGCCATCACGGCATCGAAGAGCAGTTCGTGCAGAGCATCCATTCGTCGTCGGTAACCAAGACGGACAAGCCGCTGCCGGTCTGCAACGACTGCCACACGGCGCACTCCATCCGCCGCACCGACCAGGATGGGTTCAAGCTTGACATCATGACCACCTGCGGACGTTGCCACGGGGAGATTGCAAAAACCTACTTCGATACCTATCACGGCAAAGTATCTAAACTGGGTTACACCAAGACGGCGAAATGTTACGACTGTCACGGGGCGCATGACATTCTGAAGGTGGCTGATCCCAACTCGCATCTGAGCCGCGCCAACGTGGTTGAAACCTGCCGCAAGTGCCACTCCGATGCGACACGGCGCTTCGCCGGATATCTCACCCACGCCACCCACCACGATCCTAAGAAGTTTCCGTTCCTGTACTACACGTTCTGGGGCATGACGATCCTGCTGGTGGGCACGTTTACGGTAAGCGGGATCCACACGATCCTGTGGTTCCCGCGCGCTCTACAGATGCGTCGCGAACTGCGCGCCGCCGAGGCCAGGGAGGCGGAAGTTGAGGCCGCGGCGAAAGCTCCCGAAGGTCCTGGGGCGAAGGATAACGACGATGTCCAACAGTAAACACGAATTCGCTGCAACCGCGTTGCAGGAACCCCCGGTTCCCCGGGTTGCTCCGGCGCCGCGACCTGCCGTCGACACGCGCGAGTTCGTTCGCTTTATTCGCCTCTACCGGGTGCTGCATGCCTGCATGATCGTCAGCTTCCTGACCCTGGCGCTCACCGGACTTTGCCTGAAGTTCTCCTACACCGCCTGGGCAGTGAGGCTTTCGCGCGTGCTGGGTGGATTCGAGACCGCAGGATACGTTCACCGCTTCGCCGCCGTCATCATGTTCGGAACGTTCACCGCCCACATCGTCGGACTGATAAGGCAGAAGCGGAGCAGCGGGAAAACCTGGGGCGGCATCTTATTCGGGCCGAACACGCTGATTCCCACCAAGCGCGATGCGCAGGAATTCCTGGGCACTATGAAGTGGTTCGTGGGTCTCGGACCGCGTCCCGAGTACGGACGCTGGAGCTATTGGGAGAAGTTCGATTACTTTGCCGTGTTCTGGGGAATTGTGGTGATCGGTTCCACGGGCCTTACCCTGTGGTTCCCGGTATTTTTTACCCGCTTCCTGCCGGGATCGTTCATCAACGTGGCCACCATCATTCACAGTGACGAGGCCCTGCTGGCTACGGGCTTCATCTTTACCGTGCATTTCTTCAACACCCACCTGCGTCCGGAAAAGTTTCCCATGGATACCACCATCTTCACCGGTCACATGCCCCTGGCGGAGTTGAAGCGCGACAAGCCCCGCGAATACGCGGCGCTGGTGGCCAGCGGCCAGCTTGAAGGACACCTCGAGGAGCCGCAACCCGAGATCGTGGTCAAGGCCATTCGCTTTTTTGCCTGGATCGCGCTGACCATCGGCTTCAGCGTCGTGATCTGGATCATCTACGCGATGCTGTTCGCTTACCGGTAGGGGTGGGACAGCAAAAATATCAGGACAGGTCTTCGTAATAGCAGTCGCCGGCGCAGGAGCGGCAGAGGACTCTACCGTTGTCTCGCACTTCGCGCTGGAAGTTAATGCCCTCGCCACATTGCTCGCATACGATGCGCTTGCCCTGGTAGCCGGGAAGCTCTTCGGGAGGAAGCGAGACCTTCACCCATTGCACACTGAACAAGTCATCGACTGGCATTTCACGGTAGGCCAGCATCTGCTGCTGGTTCTTGCTCTCGATCTCGGGATGCATCTGCCGCGCCAGCGCTTTTGAGCTTTCCCTGGCGCAGACGCGAACCGCGCGGCCTGAGTCCAGATCCACGAAGGTCGCAGCCACCTTGCCCCAGTCACGAAACTTCAGGGCACGCTTGCCCAGGCGGCACCCAGTCACGACGGCGACCGCGTCGGTGGCGCAACGATCAATCTCGACAAAGGTGATGAGGCGCTTGCGGTCCTTGCCGTGGGGATCGTCGATGCCCAGCAATTCCAGGCCGAGCATCGCAAGGCGGACCCCCAGCACCTGTCCGGCACACAGATGTCCGTGTGCCACCTCGGCATCGCGCAGCAACTGATCAAAGGTCTTCACGGTGGATCCATGCTCCAGGTCATTGCTGGTCTTCTGCCGAGGGTTCGGACACCGCATCGGCGACGTGACCGCTGACGTTCACGCTGAGCTTCTCCCCAGTCTTGGGTAGAAAAGTCACGCGCGCCGGTTGGCGGTCCCAATGTGGCGCGGCGCAATCCGAGTCCGGCTGATCTCCCCCACTTGCCTGCCCAAACTCCTTGCGAAAGAGCGGCTTCTTCACTCCGATTTGTGCGACCACGGCCAGCAGCCGCTCGGCATTGGCGCTCAGGCCGCAATAAGCAGCGTAGTCGCGATACCAGCTTACCTCGGAATAGAAGGGGTCGAAATCCGGCAGCTTGAGCGACGTGACCCTTCCCGTATTCCGGTCTACCAGCAGCCATCCGCCGCGTTGCCAGAGCCACTTGGGCGATTTTTGCGGCTCATCAGGAAGAGCATCGTTGATGCGAAAGGCCCGGCGAACCACGAACTCGCGATCAGTGACATCGTGGGGCTTGCCGGTAGTGAACTCCTTCAGCTTCGAATCCACGTACAGCGCTCGCACCGTGATGTCCAGCGTCTTGTCCCCGGCGCGGCCGATGAATAGCTTGACCGGCTGCGCACTGCCAAACCCCACGACGTGCGGCTTGGAAGCAGCACCAGCAAGCACGGAGCACAGCACAACACCGAGAACACGAAGCGCGCGCATCTCTAGGTGAAGGCTATTCCTGCGTTGCACAGGCCGCAAGTCCTAACATGACGAGAGTCGCAGGATGGCCCTTTCCGGATGCCAGCCACGATGCCATCCCGGTTTGCCGTTCTGCCCGCCGGCAACTGGCATACAATAAGCGGGCATCAAGAAGTGATGATTGATCGATTTGACCTACAGCTTTATCATCCCGGCGTACAACGAGAGTGAGCGGCTCAGTGCATCCCTGCCTCAGGTGCTCAACTACATCCGTCAACAGCGATTGCAAGCGGAAGTGATCGTGGTGAACGACGGGTCGGTTGACGATACAGCGGATGTCGTCCGCAGGTTCGCTGCTACGAACTCGGCAATCCATCTGCTTGAGAATCCCGGGAATCGCGGCAAGGGGTACAGCGTTCGCCACGGAATGCTGTACGGCCACGGCGATGTTCTGCTCTTCAGCGACGCCGATTTGTCGTCGCCCATTTACGAAGCTGGGAAGCTATTTCAGGCGATCGCGCGGGGCGCCGACATTGCGATCGGGTCGCGGTGGCTGCAGTCGGAGCTGCAGACCGAACGGCAGCCCTGGTATCGGCAGTTGTATGGGCGGTTGTTCAATCTCGGCCTGAAGATCGTGCTGGGACTGCGGTACCGCGACACGCAATGCGGTTTCAAGGCATTCACGCGGGCCGCGGCCAACACGGTTTTTTCGCGGCAGCACGTGGAGCGCTGGGGCTTCGATCCGGAGCTGCTGTTTCTGGCTGACAAACTCAAGCTGCGCACCGTCGAAGTTCCGGTGGAATGGGCGCACGATCACCGCTCGCGGATCAATCCACTGCGCGACGGGATCAACATGGGCCTGGAGATGCTGAAAGTGCGCTGGAACGATTTGCGGGGGCGCTATGCGCAGCCGTCGTTCCCGGTGCAAGCAGCGTCCGCCGAGGATGCAGACCTGGTTCGCACCGCAAAGTAAGCACCGGCCACGGTTTAGGGTGCTTGGGCACTTCTATGTTTCTGGATTGTTTCGGTGGGCGGCGGGTTGATGATGCGTCACCGGAAAAATTTGTAGCCTTCCTTTGAAATCAGCATCTTCTGTTGAGTGTTAATGGTCAGGTAGGCCGGAGTATTTTCGTGACCGGGTCCGTTGACGTTCCGTCCAAATTCCGCATCTTAAGTACGAATTGACGTTGGCTATGCACAGCACGAGCGCACTGCGACCAGCATCAGGAGTTCCGGCTATTAGGGCAGAACTGTCTCTACTGGAGAAGTATCTGGCGGTGCGCCAGACTTCAATGCACCTTTGCGCCCCGCTCAGCGTGGAAGACCACAGCCTGCAGCCAATGCCCGACGCCAGTCCTGCGAAGTGGCATTTGGCTCACACCACTTGGTTCTTCGAGACCTTTGTGCTCTCCGAATATGCGGAAGACTACCGTCCGTTCCAGGGAGAGTTCCGCAACCTGTTCAACTCGTACTACAACGCGGTGGGCGATCGTCCTCTGCGCACGCTGCGGCACGTCTTGTCTCGTCCGGGACTGAACGAAGTGCACGCCTATCGCGATTACACCGACGAGGCGATGGTCCATCTGTTGTCCCAAGACGCTGCGCCAGCGGCGCTAGAGCTGGTGACCCTGGGAATGAACCACGAGCAGCAGCATCAGGAATTGATTGTGACTGATGTTAAGAACGGATTGTGGACGAATCCGCTCAGGCCGGCATATCGTGCCGTTCCCGCAGCAAAGGGAACAAGCAAGGTTGCACCCCCATCACCGTTAGAGTGGCGGGCGTTCGCGGGAGGTGTTTACACCATCGGCTTCCAAGGTGAGGGCTTCAAGTTCGATAACGAGGGCCCGCGACACGATGCGTACCTGGAACCGTACCGTCTCGCTTCGCGACTGGCAACCAATGCCGAGTACCTGGAGTTCATGAGCGACGGCGGCTACCGAAGAGCGGAGCTGTGGCTCTCGGATGGGTGGGACTGCGTTCGCAACAACCAATGGAATGCTCCTTTGTACTGGGAAGAGCGCGATGGCCAATGGTGGAACTACACCATCGAGGGCATGAACCCGATGGCGATGAACGAGCCGGTTTGTCACGTCAGCTACTACGAGGCTGATGCCTTTGCGCGCTGGGCAGGCGCGCGTCTCGCTACCGAGTTTGAATGGGAGGTTGCGGGAAGGTCTTGTGCCGTGGCGGGGAATCTATTGGAAACCGGAGCGCTACATCCCCACGCGGCTGATCCCGATGAGGCCCTGGCGCAGATGTTCGGTGACGTGTGGGAATGGACGGGCAGCGCTTATCTTCCATATCCCAACTTCAAGCCGGCGGTGGGCGCGGTCGGTGAATACAACGGCAAGTTCATGTGCAATCAGATGGTGTTGCGGGGCGGCTCCTGCGCCACGCCGCAATCGCATATTCGGGCGAGCTATCGTAATTTTTTCCCGCCCCACGCGCGCTGGCAATTTACGGGGATCCGGTTGGCACATGGCAACTAGCAAACAACTGCAGTTCATCGCCACCGATGCGACGGCCCTTGAAGTACGCGAGGGGCTGAGCGCGACGCCGAAGCGTCTTCCCGCAAAGTTGTTCTATGACGCGATCGGTTCGGCCCTGTTCGAGCAGATCACCGAGCTGCCGGAGTACTACCTGACGCGGACCGAGCGTTCCATTCTGGAGCGATTTGCAGGCGAGATTTTGCAGCAGGCGGGACCGTCGTTGACCCTGGTGGAATTGGGAGCCGGCACGGCGAGCAAGACCTGTATCCTGATTGAAGAATTGCTGCAGCGCCAGAGTCGCGCCCTGTTTTATCCCATCGATGTTTCGCCTTCGGCACTGGATGAGGCCATACGGCAGTTGGGCCGGCAGTTTCCCGGCTTGCGGGTGAGTCCCATCGTTGCGGACTATACCGGCGGGGTCGCGGCGCTGGGCCGCATCAGCGGCCGCAAGCTGGTGCTGTACATCGGCTCCAGCATTGGAAACTTCGAACCGCCGCACGCAGTGCGCATTTTGCGCCGCATTCGCCAAATGCTGCGCCCGGGCGATGCGCTCCTTCTGGGCGCGGACTTCGCCAAGAGCCCCAAGATCCTGGTGCCCGCGTACAACGACTCGCAGGGCATTACCGCCACCTTCAACAAGAACATCCTTGGGCGCCTGAATCGGGAAATGGACGCAGACTTCAACCTCGACCTATTCCAGCACGTTGCGCTGTGGAACCGACGCCACTCCCGCATGGAAATCTACCTGGAGAGTTTAGCGGCGCAAAGCGTCTTTATACCTGCGCTGGATATGGACCTATCCTTCGGGCTGGGAGAGCGCATTCATACCGAGAACAGCTACAAATACACCGATGAGATGCTCGATTCGATTCTGCGGCAGAGCGGCTTTACGCTGGAGCAAACCTGGTGCGACCGCAAGAAATGGTTTGGGGTGCACCTGGCGCGGGTGTGACCGCGACAGCAGCCTCTCAACGGAGCGGGGGAGACATTTTCCCGGATTATTTCCACGACCGCGATTCGAACTGGCTGAATTCAGCTTCCAGCTTCCATTGCAACCGGGCCTTCTCACTCCCGTCCAGGAACTTCTGGCAGGCCGCCGAGGGCTTGTCGCCGCCCGGGCGTTTTCCGCCGCAGGGTGGCACCGCCGCGGACATATTGCCATCGCGCCATAGGCTGGAGCCGCCGATAAACGCGTGTTCCAGACTGGTGCGCGCCATGGTCTTCAGCTGGGAGTAAGAGAGGTCCTGTTCCTGGGCGCCCTTCAAATACTCGTGCGTCATGTCGGAGCGCGCGACCCCCTCGTCATCGGTAGCCAGCGCCACCGGCACACCAGCACGCATGTATTCCCGTAGCGGATGCTGTGGCCCACGAACGCCGAGAATGACGTCGTTGCTGGTGAGACAGATCTCAACCATAACTTTGTTAGTGGCCATCTCATGCAGCAGGTCGAGCGGACGGGTCTCGTTCATCACGTCAACCCCATGACCGATGCGTTCTGCGTGTCCAATCTCCACCGAATCGCGCACATGAAACTGCAGGTCTTCGGGGGGAACAAGTCCTTCCACCAGTTCTCCAGCGTGCAACGCGATGTGTACCTGGGGATATTTCTTGTGGAAGTAGTCAAGCATACGCATATGGAGGGAGAAGTCCCGGATGGGAACGTACCAGTCCTCCGGCATCACCAGGTTGAGTCCGACCACACTGGGATCGGGAGGAACCAGGCTGGAGTCGGCGCCGGCCATCAGGAAGCCGGAGAGAATTTGTGCGAAGACAACTTCTTTGGGCTTGCCTCGCGAAACCTGGAACAGGAGAAGTTGCTTGACCTGGCAACCGGGATCGGCTTTGCTTGTAGAACAGTTAAGGATCTTGTCGCGCGATGCTTCTGCGGCTCGTATCTGCTTGCTCGCCTCTCCCAAAATCTGCGGCAAGCCTTCATCGAGCAGCCTCTGTTGGAGCTGGCCGAAATCGTCGCTCCAGCCGACGGATTTGGCAAGCGTTTCCAGGTCCTTGCCGGTCGGTGTAAGCATCAACTCCTGGTAAACCTCGTGCTGCGACGCCGCGCGGGCTGCGGTCTCAGCCAGCATCTTACCGCCGGCGCCATCGGCGGCCTGACCGAACTTGCCGAAGGTGTCGAAGAAGTGGTCATGCCCGGATTGACCCGACAACTGCCAGTTGCGCATGGAGAAGGCGTCAATCATTCCGGCGTACAGGCCGGGATCGTCGAAGGCATGGCTGATCGGCAACGAGGGGCCGCAGGGACCGGCGCTGACCACGAAGGTCTTCGGATCCACGCAATCTTTGCTGTCCGAGCCCCACTGAATCAGCGACTCGGCGTAAATGGAGCCTGACAAGTGGTTGTGGAGGTCGGCACCCTTGGGCATCTCGCGCAGAAATGGCAGCAACAGATTCGGGTTCTTGCGAATGCTTTGGAAATAGGCTTCGGTGCGGGCCTCATCGGAGGAGGCGGCGTGCCCGGTCATCGCCGTGATGCTGACCAATCCGAGCAGCAGTGATACTATCCCCAGAGTTTTGGCGACTCGCGCTAGAGAACGCGAAGCGAAACCCATAGCTACCCCCAAGAGCAGTAGTATCCGAGCTTGAAACTTGAAATCGGAACCACGAAACTGTACACCAGTGGGCAACATCACAGGTAAGGAATTCCGTGGACCAGCTCAGAGTACTGATTACACGCGAACAGATCGCGGCGAAAGTCGCCCAGATAGGAGAGCGCATTAGCGCCGATTTCACGGGAGAATCGTTAGTGCTGATTGGGGTGCTTAAGGGGGCGACCATTTTCCTGGCCGACCTTGCCCGGCAAATCAAGCTGGATACCACCTTCGATTTCATTGCGGTATCGAGCTATGGAAATGCCCGGCAACACAGCGGTGAGGTGAGACTCCTGAAGGACGTGGACCGCTCGATGGAGGGGCGAAACGTCATTCTAGTGGAAGACATTCTCGACACCGGTCTGACGCTGACCTACCTGATCAACGTGCTGCAGGCGCACCGCCCGAAGTCGCTGAAGATCGCCGCGCTGCTGGACAAGATATCGCGCCGCACCGAGCCCGTGCACGGAGATTATGTCGGTTTTGCTATTCCGGACCAGTTTGTCGTCGGCTATGGTCTGGACTTTGCCGAGCGTTATCGTAACCTTCCGGATATTTGTGTGTTGGAGTCAGACTCGGGACGCGATAGAATCTGACGGGCTCATGTCTGTGAATTCTTCTGTTATCGCCGGAGCAGCACCGGCCAGCCTGGTGAGCGATTGGCGAAGCGCGGCCAAACTCATTGACCACACACTCCTCAAGCCTGACGCGACCCGCGACGATGTAAGCGTTTTGTGCGACCAAGCGATCCGTTATGGCTTCCATGCCGTGATGGTGAACCCGACGCACGTGAGTTTTGCCGCTGCCAAAGTCCGCGGGTTGGGGGTAGAGGTCGGCACGGTGGTTGGCTTTCCGCTGGGCGCTAACCTGACGGTAACAAAACTTGCTGAAGCCGAAGCGGTCTTGCGCTGCGGCGCTCATGAAATCGATGCTGTTATCAACATTGCGGCGTTGAAGTCGCGCGACCGAACGCTGGTGCAAACCGAAATGCGGAGCCTGGCGCAGCTGGCCCATGATCGCGGCGCTCTGCTCAAAGTGATCCTCGAAAACGCCTTGCTCAGCCAGGGGGAGAAGATTCTCGCCTGTGCGCTGGCAGCGGAAGCCGGAGTGGATTTCGTGAAGACTTCGACTGGCTTTGGGACGTCCGGCGCAACGGCTGCGGACGTGGTTTTGATGCGCGGTGTGGTTGGGCTGAAGATTGGCGTGAAAGCGGCAGGCGGCATCCGGACGGCAGCGCAGTTTATGGACATGGTTGACGCCGGGGCCAATCGCATCGGCGCAAGCGCCGGCGTGCAGATCGTGCAGGAAATGGGTGCACCCTCGGAGGGCTGAGATGACAGCAGGCTTGCCGCCTTACCACGCCGCCCGACGCATAACCAGCGGTGGGCGGGACATTCTGCCGCTCTCCAGGGAAATCGCATGGCACGTCTGACGGGCGTGCTGGGCATCGTCGCCATCCTGTTGTTCTCTTTTCTGTTTTCAACGGCGCGGAAATCCATTCGGCTACGAACCGTCGTGGTCGGGCTGCTGCTGCAATTTGTATTCGCCATTCTGGTGCTGCGCGTTGGCCTGGGCGAGCGCGTAATGACAGTGGCGGGCGATGCGGTCAACCGGCTTCTCAGTTATTCCTACGCGGGATCGCAGTTCGTTTTCGGGGAGCTGGGCAGCAAGATGTCGAGGTTCGGCGTCGTCTTCGCCTTCCAGGTATTGCCCATCATCATTTTTATCGCGGCGTTCTTTTCCATCCTCTACTACTACGGGGTGATGCAGTTCATCATCCGGCAGTTTGCCAAGGTAATGATGAGATTCATGGGCGCGAGCGGGGTCGAATCGCTCAACGTGGCCGCCAGCATCTTCATGGGACAAACCGAAGCGCCGCTGACCATTCGGCCCTTCCTGCCGAGGGTAACGCGGTCCGAGCTCATGACTATCATGACCAGCGGCATGGCTCATGTCTCTGGAGCCATGCTGGGTGCTTACATCCTGCTAGGCATTGAAGCCCGGCATCTCCTGGGAGCGGTGATCATGACTGCACCGGGGACCATTCTCATCTCCAAGATGCTGGTGCCTGAAACCGAGAAGCCGCTTACCGCCGGAGTAAGCAAGCTCGATAACCTGGAGTTCGAAGAGCGAAGCAGCAACGTGCTGGACGCGGCCGCGAAAGGGACCACGGACGGTCTGCACCTGGCGCTGAACGTAGCCGCAATTCTCATTTCATTTCTGGCACTGATCGCACTGCTGGATGGCCTTCTTGGCGGGACGCACAATTATCTCGCGGGGCACGGGTTTCCCTGGTTTCCCGCCAAGTTGGAAACCATCTTTGGAGTCATCTTCGCGCCGGTGGCGTGGCTGATCGGCGTGCCGTGGCACGATTGCCTGTCGATCGGCAATCTGCTGGGCACACGCATGGTGCTGAACGAATTGGTTGCGTTCACCATGTTAAGCGCACAGAAAACGTCCTTGGATCCGCGCTCGTTTACGATCGCTACGTTTGCCCTGTGCGGATTCGCCAACTTAGGCTCCATCGGAATCCAGATCGGTGGCCTGAGCGCGCTCGCGCCTAGTCGCCGGCAGGACCTGGCAAAGCTGGGCTTCCGCGCCATGATCGCCGGCACACTGGCGAACCTAATGTCGGCCAGCATTGTGGGAATTCTGCTGAAGGCGTGAAGACACGTGGAGAGCTGTCTATCCGCTCTCCAACGACCACAATCCACTGCTTTGTGCCTTGCCTCACAATCTGGTGTGACCTCTGCACTATTGTCCGGGCCGGGAAGAGCACATGCTGAAGTTCCAGGGATGCGTTTTCCGGCCCGGGAGTCTGTGTGTTTGTGGAAGGCTCACTTTCACCGCCAATTTACTTATTGCCTGCCGCTAACCGATAAGCTGCCGTGCGGCCGCAATTGAGCCGGAATGTTTGCCCTGCACGCAATCTTACGTTCATTCATTCGGAGGCCGTCATGGCAATCACCAAGCAGGATGCACTCGACTACCACTATGGGTCACGGCCGGGAAAAATAGAGGTCGTTTCCACCAAGCCTTGTCTTACCCAACGCGATCTCAGCCTCGCCTATACACCGGGCGTGGCCGACCCCTGCCTCGAGATCGAGAAGAACCCGCAGGACGCATTCAAATACACCGCGAAGGGCAACCTCGTAGCGGTGGTAACCAACGGAACCGCAGTGCTGGGACTGGGCGACATCGGCGCTCTGGCCGGTAAGCCGGTCATGGAAGGCAAAGGTGTCCTGTTCAAGAGGTTTGCCGACATCGATGTATTCGATATCGAGCTGAATACCCATAATCCCGACGAGATCATTAAGACCTGCCAACTGCTGGAGCCTACCTTCGGCGGCATCAATCTGGAAGACATCAAAGCACCGGAGTGCTTCTACATCGAGGAAACGCTCAAGAAGACGATGAAGATCCCTGTCTTCCATGACGACCAGCACGGCACGGCGATTATCTCCGGTGCGGCGTTGGTGAATGCCGTGGAGCTGACTGGCAAGCGCATGGACCAGATCAGGGTGGTCGTGAACGGCGCTGGCGCGTCGGGCATCGCGTGCGCGGAGCACTATGTTTGCATGGGCGTGAAGCGCGAAAACATTACCCTGGTTGACACCAAAGGCGTCATCTACAAGGGCCGCAAAGAGGGAATGAATCCTTACAAGGAACGGTTCGCAAAAGAAACGTCGCTTCGCACTCTTGCTGACGTTGCCAAAGGCGCCGATGTGCTGCTTGGTCTTTCCAAGAAGGGCGCCTTCACGCCCGAAATGATCGCGTCCCTGGCGCCGCGGCCGGTGGTCTTTGCCATGGCTAACCCTGACCCGGAGATCACCTACGACGAGGCGCGTGCGGTGCGCGATGACCTCATCATGGCCACCGGGCGCTCCGATTACCCCAACCAGGTCAATAATGTGCTTGGCTTCCCATTCATCTTCCGGGGAGCTCTCGACGTACATGCCACCACCATCAACGAGGAAATGAAGCTGGCGGCCACTCAGGCCCTCGCGGCGCTTGCCAAAGAAGACGTTCCCGACTCGGTCTGCCGCGCTTACGGTGTGGAAACGTTGAAGTTTGGCGTGGACTACATCATTCCGAAGCCATTCGATCCGCGGGTTCTGGTGTGGGAAGCGGCAGCGGTTGCCAAGGCCGCCATGGATACCGGTGTAGCCCAAAATCCGGTGGATATCACCGAATACCGGGAACAACTCGAGAAACGGCTGGGCAAAGCACATGAACTGATGCGCTTCATGATTCACAAAGCTCAGGCGAACCCCAAGCGCGTTGTTTTCCCGGAAGGCTCGCACCAGAAGATCCTGCGCGCCTGCCATGTCCTGATCGAGGAGAACATTGCCATTCCGATTCTGCTGGGCCGTGCCGCTGAAATCCGGCGCACTGCAGCTGAATTGGGAATACCGCTCAAAGGCGTTACGGTCATCGAACCGGAAACGGCGCCTCGGCGCGAAGAGTACGTTCGTGAGCTATATCGCTTGCGTCAGCGTCGCGGTGTGACTCTGGGGTCGGCCGACGAGTTGATGAACGATCCCAACATCTTCGGCTCCATGATGGTCCGAATGGGCGACGCCGATGCCATCGTCTCCGGTGTAACCCAGAACTATCCCGACACCATTCGTCCTGCACTACAGGTGATTGGCGTTCGGGAAGGGATCCACAAGGTATCGGGCTTGTATCTCATCATTAGCCGTAAAGGTGATCTGTACTTTTTGGCCGACGCTACGGTCAATATCGATCCCAGCGCCGAGGACCTGGCGGAGATTGCTCTCTGCGCAGCTCAGGAGGCACGCCGGTTCGACATTGAGCCGCGCGTAGCCATGCTCTCCTTCTCCAGCTTCGGCAGCACCAAGCATCCACTGTGCGACAAGATGCGCCGGGCGGCTGAGCTTGCGCGCTACGCCGACCCCACTCTTATCGTCGACGGCGAGGTACAGGGCAACGTAGCGGTCAGCGGCAAGAAACTGGAAGCCGCCTTCCCCTTCTCATCGCTGAAGGGTGGCGCCAACGTGCTGATTTTCCCCGACCTCGAAGCCGGCAATATTGCCTGCAAACTGCTCATCGGTGTTGGTGGCGCGGAGGCCGTTGGTCCGATTCTGATGGGCATGGCGAAGCCAGTCCATCTGCTGCAGCGCGGCGTCGAGGTGGAGGACATCGTCAACATGACGACCATCGCTGTGGTGGATGCGCAAGACAGCGCGTTCACGACTGGCGTCGCGTCAGCTCGCGCGGCCGCGGCAGGTGTGGTGGTCAGCTAGCCTCGGATGCACACTTTTAGGGCGCGCCGGCGACGGCGCGTCCTCCGCGTTGTCGGGAAGCGCAGGTTGGGAATTACGACTGAAGTTGTAGGCCGATACTTCTGACGGGGGATTTGACCTCCGGGGTTGTAATGTAACAATGCTTTGCGTTGGGATCACCCGCTGTTAGAGCAGCGAACAGGGAGCGAGAGACGGAAGCGCACTCAGCTGCCTCCACAAGTTGGCGGAATTCTTGGGCCGTTTCGGTCTTTCGGATGTGCAACTGGGCGCTGCGCTTCCGGACAGAATTCCGCCCTTTTTATTTCTCCGCGCAGTTCCTGTCAAGATGCGAGATGTTAGGTCAGCTTCGGATCGCGGACAGCTGGTTGTTTCGGTCGCGTTTTCAGCGGCCTGCTAACTGCCTTTGGTGGCGCGCAAGGCTTTTGGGGTGCGTCTGGGGCCAGCTTCGGCTCCCAGGGTTTTCCGCAACTCGTCCTCACAGAAGGCGAGCGACTCCTGCAAACATCGAATGGTTGCGAGCCGCAGGTTCTCATGGGAGTTGGACGACGAGCGCCCAGGAGGATATTGCATCAATGTGTAGTCGCGAAGACGCTCGAACAATGCGCGATGCAGCAGTGTGCTGGAATTGATGGCATCGGGATCACTCTGGCGAAGGGTAAGTGGATATCCTGACTCCAGGCCGATCCGGAATCCTTCCGAGAAGCACAGGCGCCCGATGATGTAAAAGTTTTTCTGCAGGAACGGGGAAATCACAAACTCGATATGATGCAGCGCAGGCTCGTCGCTTTCGAGAAACGCCAGTAGCGCCCGCACTCGCTCCAATGCATAGGAGACGCGGTCGGGAAGAAGATTGTCTTTGCTCGGTGGAGTAATGACGCAGCGGATGGAACATCCCCGGCGAGCCAGCTTTAGAAGCCATTCCCGCTCCTGCAGCCTGGCCTCGAGATAGCCAGTCCCGGTGGGGCTGGAGCCACCTTCCTCGCCCACGCTAAACGATGATAAGAATCCGCTGTACCAGATCACTTCGTTTCTCAATTCGTCATCGGGCAGGTCCGCCAGGAGCCTCAGATCGGCGATCACCGACTGGGTCCGCTCCGTGCTTCCATCAATGATGGTTGGCTTACCCGGCTGCCGAAGCTCTTCCAGAATCCTTCCCAAGCTGACGGCCAGCTCTTCCCGTCCCGACGCCGTACTCAAGTCATAAAACAGGCAGCGGATGGACGCCAGATCAAAGGGCAGCGCCTGCCCGCGCTGGCATAGGAGGACGACCGAATCGCATCGCACATGAGCAATTCCCAGTTCATAAAGGACGTTGGGATTGAGGCCGGTCAGATCGGCGAGAACAATTTGCGCGGTCTCCAACTCTTCGAGCACGTCTGCCACGATGGAGTGCGCCGACTGGTTACTGTCTCCCCGGCGCGGAACCAACTCGTGAATCTCACAGGTGGACTGAATCAGCTTCCAGAGGGTCTTGGAGTGGCTCGCTTCGAAAGGCATGGCCACGAACACTCGATCGCGCTCCCGCTGAAGTTTCGCGGCGGCGATGAAAGCCCTTGGATAGATGGGGAGGTCGAAACTGGAACGGCTCTGGGCCATCGCTTTACCTCTGACGAAGCACTAGCGCTTGTAGCCTGCCAACATATTACGTTAAGAAACGCATGGGAGAATAACCGGTGCTCTAGCGTTTGCCCTTGCGGCCGTTGGTTGCTGCTGGGGCTCCGCGCAACGGATCAGCCGGCTCGTAGCCCATTTCGGCCGACAATACCTTCACCAGCTTCGTCAGTACTTTGGTTCGCGACCAGTACTTGTCGTTGCCTTCAATGAGGGTCCACGGCGCGGTGGCAGTGCTGGTCTTTACCAGCATCTGCTCCACCGCATCCTCGTAGGTTGCCCATTTCTCGCGATTGCGCCAGTCTTCCTCGGTCAGCTTCCACGCTTTGTAGCCGATGGCTTTGCGCTCTTCGAAGCGGCGAAGCTGTTCCTGGCGTGAGATGTGGATCCAGAATTTCGCAAGGATGGTTCCAAAGTCACGCAGTTGCCTTTCGAAGGAATTGATCTCCTTGTACGCGCGCTTCCATTCCGCTTCACTGGCGAATCCTTCCACCCGTTCCACCAGCACCCGGCCATACCAGGAGCGATCAAAAATAGCGATCTGCCCGCGCTCCGGCAGCCGTCTCCAGAAGCGGTAGAGGTAATGCCGGGTCCGGTCTTCGCCGTGCGGTGAACTGATTGGATATACGACGTAGCCGCGCGGATCGAGCTTTTCGGTGATGCGCTTGATCGCACCTCCCTTTCCCGCGGCATCCCAGCCTTCGAAGACGATGATGACCGGCCGCTTCTGCAGATAAACCTGATATCCCAGCTCCCGCAGTTGAATCTGGCGGCGGGTCACTTCGCGCACATACGACTGCCGATCCAGAGTGCGGGTTAGGTCCATTGTTTCCAGCATCAGGCACCGCCTCCGGTCAGCGATTCCATAGCGGCGCGCAATTCCGCATCCTTGGAGCTTTCGGTGGGCATACCGTTGCGTGGCGGCGCTTGCGGGCCCAGCTTTTTTTCGATCACGCTGATGATGGTCTCGAACACCTTCATCCTGGTGTAGGACTTCGCGGTGGCTTCAACGATGGTCCACGGTGCGTACTCCGACTCGGTCAGCTCCAGCATCTCCTCGGTTGCGGTGAGATATTGGTCGTATTTCTTGTGCCGGGCCCAATCGGCCTTGGTTACGCGCCATCTTTCGAGCGGGTCCGCCTGGATCAACTCGAAGCGTTTCCTCTGCTCCTTCCTGCTGATGTGCAGAAAAAACTTCAGGATCACGGTGCCATCGTCGGCCAGCATGCGTTCAAACTCGAGGATGTCGCGGAACGCCTGCTTCCACGACTTCTGCGGAATCGTCCTTTCGACGCGCTCCTCCAGCACGCGCCCGTACCAGCTATGGTCGAAAATGACCATCTCGCCGCGGTTTGGTACCTTCAGCCAGAACCGCCACAACCATGGGCGCTGCTGCTCGTAGGTTCGCGGAGCGGTGATCGAGTACAGCTTGAAGCCGCGCGGATCCAGCCGCTGAGTAAGTGCCGTGATCGTCGTTCCCTTGCCGGAGGCGTCCCAACCTTCCAGGACAATGACCGTGGGCACACCGTTGTCCCAGCACACCTTCTCCAGGTCGTACAAACGCAATTGCAGCCCCGGCACGATGCGCTTGTACTCTTCCCGCGAGAGCTTCTTCTTCAGGTTGATATTTTCCAGCATGGGCGAAGGTCAATTCTACTCAGGGCCGCAATGCGCTTGCACCAGCACGATCCATGTGGATGCGCGACCAGGTACGCTCCCAAACTCGGTCACGTTGGTACGTGAGTCAGGTCACACCGCTGGCCGGCGAAATCTGCTATTTGTAACAAGGTGGTAGGCGTGCGCTCCCACGCATGCTCTATAAGACACTTAGCGCCGCAGTGTACGGCATCGACGCCAGCCTCATTGAGGTCGAGGTCGACATCGCGCCGGTAAAGTCGGACCGCGATACATTTACGACAGTCGGACTTCCGGACACGACCGTCCGCGAGAGCCGCGAGCGTATCCGCGCAGCCCTGAAGAACAGCGGCTACGATGTTCCCTGCACAACCACCACCATCAATCTGGCTCCCGCTGATATTCGCAAAGAAGGCTCAGGCTTCGATCTCCCTATGGCGCTGGGCATCCTGGGCGCCTATGGAGGGCTGAACAACAAGCCGCCCGCCGACGCGCTGTTTGTGGGTGAGTTGTCGCTCGATGGCGGCGTCCGGGGCATCCGCGGGGCCCTGCCAATTGCGGTCACGGCGCGCTCCAATAACATTCGTAGGCTGATCGTTCCTGAGGTGAATGCGCGCGAGGCCGCACTGGTGGACGGCGTCGATGTTTATCCAGTGCACTCGCTGATTGAGGTTGTGCAACTCCTGAACACCGGCAACGGTGTTGTTCCGGTCAGGGTGGATACCCGCGCTCTGCTCGAGACCTCGCAGCAGTTTGCGGTGGACTTTCGTGACGTGCGCGGGCAGCAGACGGCAAAACGCGCCATCGAGATCGCAGCCGCCGGGGGACACAACCTGCTGATGATTGGGCCCCCCGGCTCGGGCAAGACCATGCTGGCCAAGAGAATGGCCACCATTCTGCCTCCGTTGACCTTCGCCGAGGCCCTGGAGACTACAAAAATCCACAGCGTGGCGGGCGTGCTGGATTCCAGCAGCGGATTGGTCGGCACCCGCCCCTTCCGCTCACCGCACCACACTATCTCCGATGCCGGGTTGATCGGTGGCGGGATGATTCCGCGTCCTGGCGAGGTGTCGCTGGCCCACAATGGAGTGCTGTTTCTGGATGAATTGCCTGAATTCCCGCGAAATGTTCTGGAGGTTATGCGGCAGCCCCTGGAAGACGGCACCGTGACCATCGCCCGCGCGGCGATGTCCCTGAGTTTTCCGGCACGCTTCATGCTGGTGGCGGCCATGAATCCCTGCCCTTGCGGATATTTCAACGATCGCTCCCGGGAATGCCACTGCACGCCGATGATCATTCAGCGTTATGTCTCCAAAATTTCCGGTCCTTTGTTGGACCGTATCGACATTCACATCGACGTGCCGTCGGTGAACTACCGCGAGCTGCGAGGAGGTGTTGTGCCTGAAAGTTCGGGCGATATTCGTACGCGGGTCATTCGGGCTCGAGAGACTCAGCTGGACAGATTCGCTGCCGGGGGCGAACATATTTACGCCAATGCCCAGATGGGCTCACGTGAAATCAGGAAGTTTTGCGAGCTGGGTACCGATTCGGAGCATCTGTTGGAGCGAGCCATGGTTAAGCAGGGGCTGAGCGCTCGTGCCCACGATCGCATTCTGAAGGTAGCGCGGACGGTAGCCGATCTTACTGGCGCTGAGATGATTGAGCCTGGCCACATCGCCGAGGCAATTCAGTACCGCACGCTGGATCGTACATTTTGGGCTTAATGCGGGATCAGGAATTCGGTTTGTAGCGTAAATCCGACCACGGATAAGCGAATAAAGATATTGTTATCAATTGGATAGAGCCAAGGTCGGCGCAGAAACAGAGGGTTTTTGCGGCGATCGCCAAATCTGGTGCAACTTATTGACGGTCAGTGGGTTACAAAATAGGAGCGACCTTTGCGGGTACGCTCCGTCTAACCGCAAACGGGGAACCGAACTCCCGAAAGATGCTTACAGTGTGACGAAGCGGAGCGATTTGTCTTGACTCGGAGGCGTCCAGCGACTAACTTACTGTTTTCGCGTCAGGCGTCACCTCGCAGGTACCAGTCCGAGGCGTTCCGCTCCAGCCGCCCACACACTGAACGCCCTCATTTTCAGGAACGAGGAAGGCAAATCCCGGGCGAGAGGTTACGTCTGGATGAGGTGAAGCGCAGTTAACTTATTGCTGCACAGTAGTTTGTCGAAAGTAACAAGGGTATCAGGCAACAGCGGAAAAAAGTCGAACCGAAACAATCACGGCGGCATCCAACCAAATGACTCCTGCCGTGTTAATAGTGATTGGTTCCCACCGCATTGTATTTCATACGCCAGGAGCAATGGTCCTATCGGTCCGGGCTCCGGAACATTCATAGACACGAGGAGAAACTAATGATGCGTTCTGAACTAGTTTTTGAAGCGGTGACCACACTGCGCAACCGTTACATGCTGTGCCAACTTGCCTCCAAGGCGACCCGCAAGTTCCACAAGCCCAACACGCGCATTCAGGACACCACCAACGAAGTGTTGCTCCGTATTGCCGATTCCGAACGGCAGGAAGTCATCGTCGAACCGGAGACCGCCTCCGAAGCGCAGCGGCGCGCAGCGTAAGCGCGCCGCGCCTTCGGCGCGCTCCCCGCAGGATCCTCCGGCCCGCCCTTCCGCAAAAAATCCCCGTAGGTGAACATGACAATCTCAGAGTTAAAAGAAAAAAACATTACCGAGCTGACCAAGATTGCTCGGACCCTGGAGCTACCCGGCGCCAGCGGCCTGCGTAAGCAGGACCTGATTTTCAAAATTCTTCAGGCCCAGAGCGAAAAGGAAGGCCATATCTTCGCCGAGGGCGTGCTGGAAATCCTGCCCGACGGCTACGGCTTCCTGCGCTCGCCTGATTACAACTACCTTCCCGGTCCGGACGATATTTACGTCTCGCCTTCGCAGATCCGTAAGTTCGACCTGAAAACCGGCGACACTATCAGCGGTCAGGTGCGGCCTCCGCATGAGGGCGAGAAGTACTTTGCGCTGGTCAAGATCGAGGCGGTCAACTTCGAATCGCCGGAAGAGGCGCGCAACAAGATCCTCTTCGACAACCTCACGCCGCTATATCCCCAGGAGCGTATCAAGCTGGAAACTGTTCGCGAGAACATCAGCGCCCGGGTGATGGACCTGCTGACGCCGGTAGGCAAGGGGCAACGCGGTTTGATCGTGGCGCCGCCGCGCACCGGTAAGACCATGCTGTTGCAGAGCCTGGCCAACTCGGTGACCACCAACCATCCGGAAGTGGTGCTGATCGTGCTGTTGATCGACGAGCGGCCCGAAGAAGTGACGGACATGCAACGTTCGGTAAAGGGCGAAGTCATCTCGTCCACCTTCGACGAGCCGGCAGCGCGTCACGTGCAGGTGGCCGAGATGGTCATCGAAAAGGCCAAGCGGTTGGTCGAGCATAAGCGGGATGTCGTTATCCTGCTCGATTCGATTACCCGTCTGGCACGCGCCTACAACACCATTGTTCCGCCTTCGGGCAAGGTGCTCTCGGGCGGCGTCGATTCCAATGCCTTGCAGCGTCCGAAGCGCTTCTTCGGTGCGGCCCGCAACATCGAGGAAGGCGGCTCGCTAACGATCATTGCAACCGCCCTTATCGAAACCGGCTCGCGTATGGACGACGTGATTTTCGAAGAATTCAAGGGCACCGGCAACATGGAAATCATTCTCGACCGCAAGCTGGTGGACAAGCGTACTTTCCCGGCCATCGATATTCAGCGTTCGGGCACGCGTAAAGAGGAGTTGCTGATTCCCAAGGAAGATCTGGCGCGCATCTGGGTGCTTCGCAAGGTGCTGAATCCGCTCTCGCCGGTCGAGGCCATGGAACTGCTGATTGAGAAGCTGGGCAAGACCCGCTCGAACAATGAATTCCTGTCGAGCATGAGCTCGCTGTAAGAAAAGCTGTCCTTGGGGTTCTCTTTGCACATCGCAATCCCCGTCAGTAAAATCGAGCATTAGGGGCAACTCTGGCGGGATTTCCTGCCGAACGTGATCCCATGCCACTGAAGCAGTCGGAAGCGATCGTGTTGCGAACCTATCCGCTGCGCGAAGCCGATCTGCTGGTGACGCTGTTCACGCGCGCTGAGGGTAAGGTCAAAGGTGTGGCGCGTTCGGCGAAGAGGTCCAAGCGGCGTTTTGGCGGGGCCCTCGAGCCGCTGACCCGGGTTCGCGCGTATTACGAAGACCGGGAAGGACAGGAACTGACGCGGCTGGATTCCTGCGAAATCCTGGACTCGCCGCTGTCAGCAACCGTGGATTACCCGCGAGTGGTGGCTCTGGAACATGTATCAGAGACGCTGGACGAGTTGCTGCCCGACCGCGAAGCCAACGACGCCATCTTCCGGTTGGCGGTTTCGGTGCTTCACCAGTTGCGTTCGGGTTCGATCTGGGCGCCGCTGACGTACTTTCAGCTTTGGTTAGTACGGCTGGTTGGATTCCTGCCGGACTTGGGCGAGTGCCTCGCCTGTGGTCAGGCGCTTAACGGGAGCCGGGCTTATTATCATGCTCTTGCGGATGGCCTGAGGTGCCCGGAGCACAAACGCATGGCGTCGTCGGAGCTGTCAGCGGACTCGCGGATTCTGGCGGCGCAGATGTTCCGCTCTCCGGTGGAGGATTTTGGTACTCAGCCGTGGACGGCTGGCCAGTACTCCGATCTGCGGCGATTTCTGGTGCAGATTCTGGAGCGTCACATTGAGAAGAAGCTGGTAACGGCCGCTATGCTGTCGAAGTTGTGAAGAACAGGCTCAAGGTAGAGCAGACCTTCAGACCCGCGTCCGGGTGAAGTTCATTACTAATGGGGCTTCAGCTCCGTCCTCAAAGGAAGACCATTTGGCTCCCGCGCAAATCCCGCTGACCTTTCAGGAACTGGTGCTGCGCCTGCAGACTTTCTGGGCGGAGCACGGCTGCGTCCTGCAGCAACCCTATGACGTTGAGGTTGGCGCGGGAACCATGGCGCCGGAGACTTTCCTGCGAGTGCTTGGTCCCAAGCCGTATCGCGTCGGCTACGTGCAACCGTCGCGGCGCCCCGCGGACGGACGTTATGGGGAAAACCCGAACCGCCTGTTCAAGCACATGCAGTATCAGGTCATCCTGAAGCCTCCGCCACAGAATGTGCAGGAGTTGTACCTGGACTCGCTGACCGCCTTGGGCATTGATCTCCGCAAACACGACATCAAGTTCGAGGAAGATAATTGGGAGTCGCCCACGCTGGGCGCGTGGGGCATCGGCTGGCAGGTGATGCTCGACGGCCTCGAAATTACGCAGTTCACCTACTTCCAGCAGTGCGGAGGCATCGATCTCGATCCCATCTCCGCCGAGTTGACCTATGGACTGGAGCGAATCGCAGCCTTCCTCCAGGATGTGGACAGCATTTACGACATCACATGGGTGGTCGGCCCTGACGGCCGGCCGGTGAAGTACGGGGGGATACGCCTGCAGGATGAGCTGCAATTCTCCGTCTATAACTTCGAGTGCGCCGATGTGGAGAAGGCCTGGAAGCATCTTGAGCTGTACGAGTCGGAGTGCCGGGCGCTTCTTGACGAATACGCCGCCGGGACGGCAAAGCCGAAGCGAAGTAAGGATGGGAACTCGCAAGGAACGGTGGCAGGAAAGTTCAATGAGGCCGAGCGCAAGCGCTTTCCGGTGCTGGCTGCGTTTGATCTCTGCCTGAAATGTTCGCACCTGTTCAATATCCTCGATGCCAGGGGGGCCGTCAGTGTCACCGAACGCGTGGGCGTGATCGCGCGGATTCGAGCGCTGGCGGTCGGCGTCGCCAAGGCTTACGTTGATCAACAACGAGCCGAGGATAGTAGTGCTTCCGCAGCCGAGGCGGAGACTTCGCCCGCGGCAGAGCCGGTAGAAGCAAGTAGATCGTAGTGGGCAACTAGTAACTAGCAACTAGTCGCTCTTACGACCGGTCATTTCCTTGCTTTTGCTAATCGCTAGTTGCTAATTGCTTTCTATGCCTGACTTCCTTCTCGAGATCGGCACCGAAGAAATTCCCGCGCGCATGATTGACGGCGCGCGTGACGAACTGGCGCGCCGGGTGGGCGACTTGTTGCAACGCGAAAGACTTTCGGAGAGTCCAGGCGTCCGGGCATTCTCCACTCCTCGTCGCCTGGCCGTGCTCGCCGCTGGGGTGTCTGCCGCTCAGCCCGACGTTAGCGAGCGGCTCACTGGGCCATCGCTCAAGGTGGCTTACAAAGATGGTGTACCGACTGCCGCCGCGGAAGCATTCGCCCGGAAGCTAAATATTCCGGTGGATGCTCTGGAGAAGGTGTCCACTCCGAAGGGCGACTATCTCGCCGCCACCGTTCAGAAGAAAGGTCGGCCTGCCGCCGAGATCCTGGCCGAGTTGCTGCCCAAGGAAATTGCGGGTATCTACTGGGCGAAGAGCATGTACTGGCGGGGCAAGTCGGCGGAACGCTTTGTGCGCCCTGTGCGCTGGCTGGTGTCGCTGCTCGATGGCGAGGTTGTCCCGCTGGAGTTTGCCGGGATTCGGGCCGGCAATACCAGCGAAGGTCATCGCATTCTGTCCTCGGGAATGCTGGAGATCGTACGCCCGTCTGAATACTCTGGAAAGCTGGCTGATGGTTCAGTGTTGGTCAGCGCCGCGGAGCGGGAAGTGCGCATCCGCAAGGCACTCGATGCGGCGACCCGCACCATCCCTGGTGCGCGCTGGCGCGAAGACAAGTCTCTGCTCGACACGGTAGTCAATCTAACTGAGTTTCCATCAGTAGTTCTGGGCAACTTCGATCCTGAGTTCCTCACGCTGCCTGACGAAGTGCTGGTCACGGTGATGCGCGACCATCAGAAGTATTTTGCGCTCGAGGACGGAGAGGGCAAGTTGTTACCACATTTTCTGGCGGTGCTGAATACCAACGGCGATCCCGACGGGCTCATCCGCCACGGCAACGAGCGCGTACTGCGCGCCCGGTTCAATGACGCTCGCTTCTTCTGGGAAACCGACCAGAAGATCCCGCTGCGCCAGCGCGTGGACATGTTGAAGACCGTGACCTTCCAGAAGGACCTCGGCAGCTACTTCGACAAGACGCGCCGCGTGCAGAAGCTGGCCAGCCTCGTCGCGGAAGCCATTCGGAATGCAGGCGTGACCGTTCGGTCGGGGGTCGTTTACAAAGCGGCGCTGCTGGCCAAGACCGATCTCACGACCGAGTTGGTGAAAGAGTTCACCGAATTGCAGGGGATTGTCGGCGGCCTCTACGCCAAAGTGCAGCAGCTCGATCCCATTCTCCCGGCGGCCACTGCCCAGGCGATTGGCGACGCGATCTACGACCAGTACAAACCGGAATCCATGGACGATCGCGTGCCTCGTACCCTGGAGGGCGCGATCCTTGCCATCGCCGACAAGGCCGACAGCATCGCCGGAATGTTTGCCCTCGGCCTTCAACCTACCGGCTCCAAAGATCCCTTTGCGTTGCGCCGGGCGGCGAACGGGATCGTGAAGATCATCGCCGAGCACAAGCTGCCGTTACCAATCTCCAAGCTGTTCTCGGACGCGCGGATCCAATACATTGGCTCGGATGCGGAGGGCCGTTTCTCTAAAGACGTTAACTTTGACGAGGCTGTAGCGAACTTCATGCGGGAGCGCCTGGAGTTCTACCTGCGCGATGTGCGAGGCTTCGCCTACGACGTCGTGAGCGCCGTGCTCGCGGCCGGAAGCGATGACATCGTGGACGCGATCGCACGGGCGGAAGCCGTGAGCGAAATACGCGGCTCGGAGGATTTCGCTTCGATTTCCGTGGCGTTTAAGCGGATCAAGAACATTCTTCGCCAGGCGAGAGAGACGAACAAGGCTATTGCTCCGCAACTCGACTCGGCGGCCCTGACGGAGCAAAGCGAGAAAGAACTGGCGGCCGGGATGCCGGCGATTGCGGCGAAGGTCCGCGAGCTGCGCGAGGAAAAGAACTACGCAGCCGCCCTTGAGCAGATTAGCCAGTTGCGCCAGCCGGTCGATGCCTTCTTCGACAAGGTCATGGTGATGGTTGACGACGAGCGTGTGCGCGCCAACCGTCTGGCGCTGTTGCAAAACTTATTGAACGAATTCTCCACCATCGCCGATTTCAGCGAAATCGTTACCGAAAACAAATCATCCTAACTTCCGAACCGTAAAGGACTCCTACCATGAGCACTGCCACCACCGACATTGAGAAGGCGGCCGGCACCAACGGCCAAGCTGTGAAATACGTTTACTTCTTCGGCGATGGGCGGGCCGAAGGTCACGGCAAGATGAAAGACGACTTGGGCGGCAAAGGCGCCGGTCTCGCTGAGATGACCAACGCCGGGCTGCCCGTGCCTCCTGGCTTCACCATCCAGACCGAGGCCTGCCGCGAATACATGCGCACGGGCGGCGTTTCGGCGGAAGTCAACGGTCAGATGGACGAAGCGCTCCGCCGCCTGGAAAAGTTGCAGGGGCAGAAACTGGGCGGGGCCGACAATCCGCTGCTGGTAAGCGTCCGTTCGGGCGCCAAGTTCTCGATGCCGGGAATGATGGACACCATCCTCAACCTCGGGTTGAACGATAAGTCGGTCGAGGGTCTGGCGAAACGCAGCAACAATCCGCGCTTCGCCTACGATTCCTACCGCCGCCTTATTCAGATGTTCGGCTCGGTGGTGCTCGATATCCCCAAGCACGCCTTCGAAGAGGTCTTCGACGGCAAGAAGAAGCAGAAGAAGGCCAAGCTCGACACGGACCTCGACGCTAAGGCGCTGCAGGAAGTTATCGCGGACTATAAGAAGGTCGTCGTAAAGCACACCAAGCGCGAGTTCCCGCAGGACCCGCACGAGCAACTCGTGATGGCGCGCGACGCCGTGTTCCGCTCCTGGCTCAACGACCGTGCCAAGACCTATCGCCGCATCAACAATATTGACGACTTCCTGGGCACCGCGGTCAACGTGCAGGCCATGGTCTTCGGCAACCTTGGGGAGACCAGCGGCACGGGCGTGGGTTTCACGCGCAATCCTGCGACGGGCGTGAAGGAGTTCTACGGCGAATTCCTGATGAACGCACAAGGCGAGGATGTGGTCGCCGGCATCCGCACGCCGGTCCACATCTCGGAGCTCGAGAAGATCCAGCCAGAGGTTTACAACCAGCTCCGCGAAATCACCACGCGTCTGGAAAAGCACTACCGCGACATGCAGGACTTCGAGTTCACCATCCAGGACGGGCGTCTGTATATGCTGCAGACACGCAACGGCAAGCGCACCGGCCGGGCCGCAGTTCGCGTTGCCATCCAGATGGTCGAGGAAGGCCTGATCACGAAGGAGGAGGCAATCTTCCGCGTCGAGCCTAACCAGCTTTACGACTTCCTGGTTCCGAGCCTGGATGAGAAGGGCAAGGACGTCGAGGTGCTCGCGACTGGATTGCCGGCGTCGCCCGGCGCGGCCGTTGGGCAGATTGTTTTCACCGCCGACGAAGCAGTGGAGAGGTTCAACAAAGACTCGAGCGCGAAGTTGATCTTGGTGCGCGGCGAAACGACACCCGAGGACATCGGCGGCATGGAAGTCGCGGCGGGCATTCTGACCTCTCGCGGAGGTATGACCAGCCACGCCGCGGTGGTGACGCGCGGCATGGGCAAGTGCTGCGTCGCGGGTGCCGGTGATATCGAGGTTGACGAGAAGGCGCGCGAGATCCGGGTAAAAGGCAAAACCCTGAAGGACGGCGATTGGATTTCACTCGACGGCAGCACTGGCCGCGTGATCAACGGCAAGCTCAATACGGTTCCGGCGCGGCCCGACGATCCTGAGCTACTGAAGTTCATGGGCTGGGCCGAGCCGTTCCGCCGCATGGGGGTGCGGGCCAACGCCGACATTCCGCGCGACGCTTTACAGGCGCGAGCGTTTGGCGCGGAAGGCATCGGACTCTGCCGCACCGAGCACATGTTCTTCGCCGAAGACCGCTTGCCGCACATGCGCGCCATGATTCTCGCCAACAACGAGAAGGACCGTCGTAATGCGTTGCGCAAGCTGCTCCCCATGCAACGCAACGACTTCATCGGTGTCTTCCGTTCCATGGACGGCTTTCCGGTTACCATCCGCACCATCGACCCGCCACTGCATGAATTCCTGCCTCGCCGCGAAGACCTCATGGTCGAGATCGGCAAGCTGGAAGTCACCAAGCCGAAATCGCCCAAGCTGAAGGAGCTGCGCACGCTGCTGAACCGCGTTGAGCAATTGCACGAAGTCAATCCCATGCTCGGCCTGCGTGGCTGCCGCCTGGGCATCACTTACCCGGAGATCACCGAGATGCAGGCGCGCGCCATCTTCGAGGCCGCCGTAAAGGTCGCCAAGGAGGGCGTGAAGGTGAAGCCGGAGGTTATGATTCCGCTCACCACCGGATTGAAGGAGATGGCCAACCAGGCCGCCATCGTGCGCCGCGTCGCCGAAGAGGTCTTCGCCGAGAAGGAGCAGAAGGTCGAATACCTTGTCGGCACCATGATTGAGTTGCCGCGCGCCGCTTTGGTGGCCGACGAGATCGCGAAAGAGGCCGAGTTCTTCAGCTTCGGCACCAACGACCTCACCCAGACCACCTTCGGTTTCTCGCGCGACGACGTCGGCAGAATCCTGACCGCGTATCTTGCCGAAGGCATCCTGAAGCAGGACCCGTTCGCGGTGCTTGATCGCGAAGGGGTTGGACAACTCATAAAGATGGCTGTCGAGAAGGGCCGCGCGACCCGTCCGACCATCAAGATCGGCATCTGCGGCGAGCACGGCGGCGAACCGTCGTCGGTCGAGTTCTGCGCGCAGCTCGGCTTTAATTACGTGTCCTGTTCACCGTTCCGGGTGCTCACGGCGCGACTGGCCGCCGCGCAGGCGGGGGCAAGTGCGGAGCTGAAGATCGAGGGCGGAAGAACGAAGTGAGCAGTTACCAGTGGTCGGTGGTCAGTTGTCAGAGAAACAGGAGGCCCGGCGCGATGCCGGGCCTTTCATTTGCCGAATATAGACTCCTACCGCTGAGACACCGGCGCCGCATAGACACAAAACCCTCGCCACAGATTTCCACGGATGGCACGGATCGGAAATGCAGAGCCAGCTTCGCAATCCGCGTTCATCCGTGGAAATCCGCGGCTGCTTTTCTGACAACTGGCAACTGACTATTGCTTCACTGCGTCTGCTGCAGCTTGGCGATCAGCTTCTGGGCCAGGCTCTCTTCCGACTCGGACCACAGCACCCGCCCGCTGAGGGCGCAGTGCTTTTCCACCGAGTTGGAGAACGAGACCAGCTTGGCAATGTTGGAACGCAAGTGTGCTTCAATGGCGGTGGTAAGACGGGCGCCTTCGTAGACGAACGAACTGTCCAACCCGAAGTCCACTTCGACGTGTCCGTCCTCGCTGTAGATACCGTCGTCGAACTGCACGCCATGTACCAGAAAGCGCACGGCAACTGGGCGTTGTACCCAGCTATCGCCATGCTCATCGTCACTGGGGATCCACAGGTCCCAGAAAGCCTCAAAGACAAAAGCAAAATCGTCGTGGGCGAATTCACTGGCGAGGTCGGCAGCCTCCTCCGGCGAAATGCCTGGATTGAAACGGCGCTCCAGTACGGTGGGCTCTGACCAGGCGACCGGATGCACCGACAAATAAGTGATGCCTTCACGCAACGCGGAGTAGGGAAATTGCCGCAAGACGCCGACCGTGCGCGACGTCATCTCGTTCTCACGAAAGCTGGGAAACCAGATGCTCAGATAGAGCGAATCGGCCATCGCGTCATTTTATCGCGTCCGCCGTTCCTGCTTGCAGGCTTGTTGTACGCGACGATTCAAGTGCCCGCCGGGCAGCCTTGTCTGGAAGTCCGTGGGCGAGGATAGTAAACTCTAACCCACTCGTTGCAAACTGCATGACAGAAACCTTGGCAGGGCGCGTCCGCTTCGGAAAGTTTGAACTTGACCTCAGGGCTGGAGAGCTGCGTGAGGGTGGGCGCAGAATCGTGTTGCAGGACCAACCCTTCCAGGTGCTGCAGATCCTGATCGAGTGCGACGGCGCAATCGCCACCCGCGAAGAAATCCAAAACAAACTTTGGCCCAACAACACCATTGTTGAGTTCGACCACGGAATCAACACCGCCATCAAGAAACTGCGCGTGGCCTTGGGCGATTCGGCCGAGAGCCCGCAATACATAGAAACGATCGCGCGTCGTGGCTACCGGCTGATGGTACCGGTGGAGCGGTTGCCGTCGAGCGCCGGCGATCAGGCGCCGAGCGTTGAAACACCTGGCAGTGACGACGGGACCGCGGCGCGGCAGCAGCTTGAGCCCACCAGGCTGACCGGAAGGATCGTGTCCCATTACCGCGTTCTGGAAGTGGTTGGGGGCGGGGGCATGGGAGTGGTGTATCGCGCGGAGGATATCAAGCTCGGCCGCGCCGTGGCCCTGAAGTTCCTGCCTGAAGATTTGGGCAACGATCCTCGAGCGCTGGAACGGTTCGAACGCGAGGCCCGCGCCGCTTCCGCTCTTGACCATTCCAATCTGTGTTCCATCTACGAGTTTGGCGAGCATGAGGGCCAGCCATTCATCGTCATGCAGTTATTGCAGGGGCAGACCCTTAGAGACCGCCTCGCAAGCCTCCGAGACCGAGCGGGCCATGCCGTTGGACTCCCTCTCGACCAGTTGCTGGCTTTCGCGATCCAGATCGCCAATGGAATTGAAGCCGCGCATGAGAAAGGGATTATTCATCGCGACATCAAACCGGCAAACATCTTCATCACCGAGAAAAGTGTGGTTAAGATCCTGGACTTCGGCCTGGCAAAGCGTGCTCGGGCAAGTGAGCCGGAGGACCGCGTTCCCCAAGCCGAGACCAGGGGCGATGTCCAGATACCACTTACTAAGGGACCCGAGGCCCTAAACCTCAGCCGCCCCGGCGTGGTCCTGGGCACCGCAGCCTATATGTCGCCGGAGCAGGTGCGGGGCGAAGACCTGGACGGGCGCACCGACCTGTTTTCCTTTGGCCTGATTCTCTACGAGATGGCGACGGGGCGGCAGGCTTTCAGTGGACCCAGTGTCGAAGCTTTGCAGAACGCTATTTTGAGCGGCTCGCCTACGCCTGCGCTCCAGCTCAACCCTGATCTTCCGCCTAAGCTCGAAGCCATCATTGGCAAAAGCCTGCAGCGCGACCGCGAGCTCCGCTACCAGCGGTCGGCGGACGTCCGCGATGATCTGGAAAAGGTAAGGCGGGAGGCGGAGCATCCTCTGCGCAGGCGGCGGATACTGGTGACTGCGGTCGCCGTCGTTGGCTTGGCTCTGTTGGCCGGCGGTCTCTACTGGCGGTTGCACAAGGCACCCGCGTTCTCCCGGAAGGACACGGTGGTGGTGGCGGACTTCGATAACCACACTGGCGACACGGTACTGGACGGGGATACCTTGAGGACCGCGCTGGCTATGCAGCTGGAGCAGTCGCATTTCTTGAATGTGCTCTCTGACGAGAAGGTGGGCGCAACTCTGAAGCTGATGAACAGCCCGAACGCACGCTTGACAAAGGAGGTGGCCAACGATGTGTGTCAGCGCAGCGACAGCAAGGCGTTACTGACAGGCTCGATTGGGGCGGTCGGAGAGCACTACCTGATTACTTTGACAGCACTGAATTGCCAGACGGGGGACACCCTGGCGAGCGCTTCTGCTGAAGCAGAGAACCGCAACGAGGTGCTCAAGAAGGTGAAACAGGTGGCCAACCAGGTGCGTGAACAACTGGGCGAATCGCTGACCCCGCTCGGAGAAGTCAGATAAGCCGCTGGAAGAAGTTACCACGCCTTCACTGGAAGCGCTGCAGGCCTACAGCCGGGCGAGGAGGGTGCAAATGACCGGCGAGGCTGATCCCGTTCCCTATCTTCAACGGGCCCTGGAACTCGATCCAAACTTTGCGGCGGCTTACGCCCTCCTGGGGGCGGCGTATCAAAACAAAGGGCAATCCACGCTTGGCATTGTCCAACTACCAGGAAGGCCTACGAACTCCGCGACCGGGTAAGCCCGCGGGAGCGGCTGAACATCGAAGGACACTACTATGATGCGGTCACTGGAGAGAAAGAGAAGGCCATCCAAAGTTACAGAGAGTTGTCGCTGACCGACCCCGGTGACCGAAAGCCGCACCAGAACCTGAGTAGCATGTACGCCGATCTGGGGCAGTACGAGAAAGCCGTGGAAGAGGCGCAAAAAGCAATTCGACTGGCTCCGGACAATGTCGGGCCTTATGCCACGCTTGATATTTTCCTACAACGCGATGGGCCAGCTCGAGAAGGCGAAGGCCACTTTCGAGGATGCACGTAGCCGCAGGTTGGACGATCCTTATCTGCGCCTCTATCGCTACGACACGGCATTTCTCCAAGGCGATGAGGCGGTGATGGCGGAGGAGGTGTCGTGGGCGATGGGCAAAGGCGGCGCCGAAGACTTGCTACTCTCGAGCCAGTCGGACACAGAGGCCTACCATGGCCGCTTCGAAAAGGCCCGTGAGTTGTCGAGACATGCCGTGGAGTCTGCCCGGCGGGCCGATGCGCTGGAGACCGGGGCCGGTTGGAAGGCAAATGAGGCTTTGCGCGAGGCCGAGATTGGCAACACGGCTCGAGCTCTGCAGACTGCTGCGGATGCGATGGCCTTGATGCCGGGGCAGGACGTAAGAGTGATTACAGCGTTAACGCTCGCTCGTTCTGGTAAGACAGCCCAGGCACAGAAATTGGTTGACAAGCTGGACCGCGAGTTTCCCCTGGATACGATGATGCAAGGCTACTCACTGCCGACGATCCGGGCGGCCATGGAATTGGAAAATAATGACCCGGTGAAGGCAATCGAAATTCTTCGCGTCACGGCTCCTTATGAGATGGGCAATGCTTCCCTTAAGTATCTTTATCCCGCCTATATTCGCGGAGAGGCTTACCTGAAGGCTGGGCAGGGACGGCAGGCGGCCGCGGAGTTCCAGAAGATGCTCGATCATCCGGGCATCGTACTGAACTTCGTCACTGGGGCCCTGGCGCACTTGCAACTTGGACGTGCGCAGGCCATGATGGGCGACCCGCAAGCTGCCCGCAAGTCGTACCAGGAGTTCTTCGAGCTGTGGAAAGCCGCCGATCCTGACCTTCCGATCTTTAAGGTAGCTCGGGTCGAGTACGAAAAGCTAAAGTAGCTCCAATCGCCGGAGGCCTCAGCAACAAAGATCGGTCGAGGGCCCTGTTTTGAGATACCATCACAGGGAACTTTTCCGGGCGTCTGTTGCAAACGCATGCATATGGGTTGCGATGATGTGCTGGTTTCATTGGGGTTAGTTGGGAACCAGAATTGCAGTAGCAACTCATTAGCTTCAAAACCAAGGACAGACTTACCTCGGACCCCCGAAGAAACGCACTTCACCACAGGAGGGCGGTACCCTTGAAAAGGCGAATAGCTTCGCTCACAATACTGTGCCTGGCGCTGGTAGCGATTCCAGCCTGGGCGGATTATAACAACGGTCCCATCAACGGCAACACGGATGCGTGGACAATAAACTTTGGCTATGTAGTCAGCGACAGTGTTTGTTGCAGGACCGATCACGGCGACGGCATCGGCGGACCGATCGTCACCGGCTTCATGTTCGGCGTTTGGGAATACCCGGGCGATGTAATGGCCTCAGTGGATTGGTCGCTCACCACCGCGGAGAACGGTGGAACGGTGCTTGGTTCCGGCACAGCCTCTGGCCTTAACCTGACCGACACATTCATTTCCACCAACCAGTATGGCTATAACATTGACCTGATCACGGTGACCGGTCTGAATGTGAACGTAGGCAACGGCGCTAACCCGTACTGGCTGAACCTGCAGAATGCGGTCGTCCCCAGCGGCGATCCGGTCTATTGGGATGAGAACAGCGGCGTAGGTTGTACCGGCAATGGCTGCCCGTCGAGTGCCTCCGAGAGCGCCGTCGGTACCATTCCTTCGGAAGCCTTCACCATCAATAGCAGCGGCAGCACCTCCGGGAGCACTCCTGAGCCCAGCAGCATCCTGCTGTTTGGTTCCGGAATACTCGGTCTAGCTGGCGTTCTGCGCCGCAGATTGTTCTTGTAGTTTCCAACTTGCCTGTTGTGCAAGCCGGAGCGTCCGTCTCCGGCTTTTTTCGTGTTCATGAATCGGGACACATCCCAAACAGACAAACCTGCTGCCCGAACCCGTTCAGATATAATCTCGAAGCTTGGGGGATGAGTGACCTCGGTTGGTGTAAGCCCTGGGAAAGAGATTCGGTCCCGCCCCGCGGCTGGCGTCTTCGCTTCACCCGAGAGGCGGAAATATGGTCTGGCAATTCTGCTGGTCCTCGCTACCGTAGCCCTCTACTATCCGGCCAATGGCCATCCCTTCGTCAACTTCGACGACAACCTCTACGTAACCGAAAACACTCATGTGACCGCCGGATTGAATTGGCAGACGGTCAAGTGGGCCTTCTCCACCTTCGATCAGGGCAACTGGCATCCCGTGACCTGGCTGTCGCACGCGGCGGATTGCCAGCTTTACGGCCTCAATCCCGCTGGACACCATGAGACCAACCTCGTCTTGCATGTGTTCAATGTGGTGTTGCTGTTCTGGGTGCTGGAACAAGCTACCGGCTCCGTCGGCCGCAGCGCCATGGTGGCAGCACTGTTTGCGTTGCATCCCATCAACGTGGAAACGGTCGTCTGGATCTCCGAGCGCAAGAACCTGCTCAGCATGAGTTTCTTTCTCCTGGCCCTGGGCGCTTACCGGCGTTATGTGCAAAAGCCGGATGCGGCCCGCTACGGCCTCGTTGCGCTCTTGTACGCGTTGGGGCTGATGGCCAAGCCTCAGGTTATAACCTTTCCCTGCGTTCTTTTGCTGTGGGACTACTGGCCGTTGCGGCGGATGTTCACCGGTGCTCAGGACACGGGGACGAAAACCACATTTGGAAAGAGCATCTCCCAGCTCGTGGTCGAAAAGATTCCGCTGTTCGTCCTTTCCGCGCTCAGCGCCCTGATCACTGTAAAGGCACAGCGGGCAGGTCACGCGATGAGGCTGTATCCGCTCTCGATCAGGGTGGGAAATGCCATCGTCTCCTATGCCAGCTATGTGAAGAAGACATTCTGGCCCGTGGATCTTCTCGCCCATGTATCCTCATCCGGGCAATTCTCTGGCTAAGGGACAGGTCTTCGCGGCATTGCTCTTCCTGTTGATCATCACAGCGCTGGTCATCGCAGACCGTCGCCGCCGCTATCTTCCCACGGGCTGGCTCTGGTTCGTGGGAACCCTGGTTCCCATGATCGGTTTGGTGCAGGTCGGCACGCAGGCGATGGCCGATCGCTATGCTTATTTGCCCAGCATCGGCTTGTTCCTCATGACTTGCTGGTTTGTAGCTGAATGGGCTGAACGGCAGCGCCTGGCGAAGGTATGGTTGGGCGGAGCCGGCGTCGCGGTACTGCTGGTCCTGGCGTTCATTGCCCATCAACAGATCGGATACTGGGACGACAACATTACGCTGTGGACGCACGCCTTGCAGGTCACCAGGAACAATTGGGTTGCTGAGGACAATCTGGGTGGAGCTCTGATGGAAGACGGAAAGCTGGACGCAGCGATACCTCACTTCAGGGCAGCCGCGGCCATCTACCCGGAAGACCCGGTCAGCCATCTTGACATCGGCTTCTACGAGCAACAGCACAAGAATTGGCCGCAAGCTGTCGAGCAGTACCAACAAGTGCTTAACGCCACTCCCAGCCCTAAGCTTCGTGCTGAGGCTTACAACAACTGGGCGCTGATCGATCGTGAACTCGGGGACAATGCTTCCGCGCGGGACAAGTTTCAGCAGGCGGTGAATCTCAGCCCTCGTTATGCCGATGCGTGGGTCGGTCTGGGATTGGCCGCGCAAAAGATGCGTGACTAACCTGCGGCTGTGCAGGCCTTTTCCCGAGCCATGGAGATTCAAGCGTCGGATTTCGGTTACCTCTTGCTCGCGCGTGCCCTGGAAGCAAACCGGCCAGAAGGGCGAAGCTGAGGCAGCCACTCAGCGAGCCCGGCGCTTGTCGGCGAACTTTGCGGCGGCCCAGCGAACCGCCGACCGTCTTCTCGCGGAATAGCTTTCTATGGACATAATCGCCGCCTCCGGAGAGGACCAGTGACATCAGTTGGCGCAAGCCCTGAGAGGCCGCAGTCTCGCACGGGCATCGGCTTGCTGACTTCACCACGCACCCAAAAACTGGTGCTCGGCTTTCTCCTGGTGATCGCAACCATCGTCCTGTATTGCCCGGTCAACAACCAGCCGTTCGCCAACTACGACGACGCCGACTACGTCTTCGACAACTTCCATGTGAAGTCCGGATTGCACTGGAGCACGGTAACGTGGGCGTTTACGACCTATGCCGCAGCCAACTGGCATCCTGATAACCTGGCTTTCGCACGCTGCGGATGTCCAGCTCTTCCAGCTCAATCCAGCCGGACATCACGACATCAACCTTGCTCTGCACGCACTGAATGTGGTCTTGCTGTTCTGGGTGCTCCAGCAAGCGACAGGCTACGTTGGACGCAGCGCAATGGTGGCCGCGTTGTTCGCGCTGCATCCCATCAACGTCGAGTCGGTCGTCTGGATTGCCGAGCGCAAAAACCTGCTCAGCATGTTGTTCTTCCTGCTCGCGCTGGGCGCTTACCGTTGGTATGTTCATAAGCCGGACGTCAGCCGCTACGCTGTGGTCGCGCTGCTCTACGCTTTGGGCCTGATGTCCAAGCCGCAGGTCATCACTTTGCCGTGCGTTCTGCTGCTTTGGGATTACTGGCCTCTGCGAAGGATGCTTATCGGCGACCAGGAATCCAACTCTACGGTGTTCGCGGTCAGGAGCTTCTCCGATCTGGTGTGGGAGAAGTTGCCATTGTTTGCCCTCGCGGCAGGCAGCGCATTCCTCACCATCAAAGCCCAAACCTCGGGCGGCGCGACGAGTTGGTATCCATTCTCCGTGCGCGTGGGAAACGCTATCGTTTCTTACACCAGCTATCTGAAGAAGGCATTCTGGCCAACTCGCCTTGCGGTCATGTATCCGCATCCCGGCGATTCGCTGAAATCGTGGCAGGTGGCAGCGGCGCTGCTGTTGCTGCTTATCATCACAGCGCTGGTGTTGGCCGCTCGTCGCCATCGTTATCTTCCGGTCGGATGGTTCTGGTTCCTGGGCACGATGCTGCCGATGATCGGCCTCAAGCAGGTGGGCTCGCAAGCGATGGCCGATCGCTACGCCTATCTTCCTTTCATCGGTCTGTTCATCATGGTTTGCTGGGGCATCTCTGAATGGGCCCAAGCGCGGCACGTCGCCAAAGTCTGGCTCGCCGCTCCGAGCGTCGCAGTGCTGTTGGCGTTGATGGTTGTGACTCATCGTCAGATCGGCTACTGGAACGACCCGATTACGCTGTGGACGCACGCTTTGGAAGTCACCACCGGCAACTGGCAAGCCGAGAACAATCTGGGCATGGCGCTGTTCCGGCGCGGACGGATGGACGACGCGATTCCTCACTTCCGGGCCGCGGCCGCGATCGATCCTTCCGATCCGGTCAGCAACATGAACATCGGCATTTACGAACATTCTCGCGGAGCGGTGCCGATGGCAATCGAGCAGTACAAGAAGGCCATTAGCCTGGCCAGAAACCCCAAGCTCAAAGCTGAGGCGTACAACAATCTCGGTTACGCCTACAAGGACATCGGAGACTACGCCGACGCTCAGCAAAACCTGCAAGCCGCAGTGAACATTAATCCCGAATATGTCGGAGCCTGGATCAGCTTGGGGATCGTGGCGCAAAAGTCCGGCGACTTTAGTCTCGCTATTCAGGCTTATTCTCGCGCCCTGAAGATCGAGCCTTCAGGCTTTGGATATGTGCTGCTCGCTCAAGCTCTGGAGCACAACGGCCAGAAGTCCGAAGCCCAAGCTGCCATGCAGCAAGCCAGAAGCGTGTCCGACGACTTCCGCGCTGCCGAGCGCGAAGCCAATCGTCTGCTCGCGCAATAGTGCAACGTTTCTTGAGAAGCGAGACCTCATCTGGTTGTCATCCTGACCAAGAACTTCCGTTAACAGTTGTCATCAGGAGATTTGTCATCACGAGCGCAGCGAGGTCAGTCTTCGGTTGTCTCACAAGATTTGTCATCACGAGCAAGGACTTTAAGTCTGTGGTTGTCATCACGAGTCCGCCGCGGCGGGCGAGGGATTTGCTTCTAAGTTCAAAGCAACCGCGGATTTCGCGGATGAACACGGATTTTTGGGAAGAAGATTGGCTCGCAAACTTTACCTCTGCTGCACTCACATAGAGTCAATAACTTACGCATGATTTATGTCGCAAAGTATTCCATCCAAATGAGTTGCATGTAATATATTGATTCTTATGGACTTAGTAGAAACTGGCGATGGAGACTGACAACCCACGACCACCCCCACCCCCCCCCGTTATACGGCAAAATATTGAAAACAAAAGGCAAGGGAAAATAACTCCCCGTAAAATCTTGATTCCGTTGGAGTTATAGGTAAAATATTCCAGAATAAGGAGTTATGAGCGTCGCCGGGATTGCTGTTTGCCACCCGCATAGTCTTGGTAACCCCAGCCAGAGATGTCCTACTTAAACAAAACGCAGCGAGGCGATAAAACGTTACAGGATTTCCGGTAAAGATTTGTTATGGATTCCCAAATTGGGCTGTCCATGATGTGCGGAGGGACCGGCTGTTCTGCATTTGGCAGTTAGCACTTAGCATTAGTCAGAGCTGTTTGCGGCGAGACACCGACAACTGACTACCGGCTACTGGCAACTTGTGTGTAACTATCCCCTGCTTTTAGGTCCTTCACCAGCCGCTGAAACGCCTCCTGATACGAGTCGTGCTCCTTCCAGTTGCTGAAATCGGGGATGAAGTACTTTCGGATTTCGCGACCCAGTTCCTTTCCGGTCTTCGGCGGAGCTCTCAATGTTGTATTAGTCTCCCTCGGCAAGTGAGTCCCGCAGGAAGAAAAGCAGGTCCCTCCGCTCGGACTGAAGTCCTCGGTCGGGATGACAATTTGTCGACGAGTCTCGCATTGTGGAACTAGAAGGTTCGTGATACCCGGTCTTACCAGCTCAGCCGCAAAGCGAACTGGAACTGGCGCGGCTCGTAGGCGGCCGTGGGCACGCCGGCGGAGTTCCAGATGGGGTTCACACCCTGCACGTTGAATTTGTTGACCACGTTGAACAAGTCCATGATCCCCTGCAGCTGAAACCTTTCATGGATCATGAAGGTGCGCGCAATGCGCAGATCGTTAAAGAACGTGTACGGCTGGGTGCCGGCATTACGCGCGAGATTGCCGTTTAGCTGCGGAACCGAGCCGGTGATCAGTCCGTTCGCGAAGCAGGTCGGAATCAGATAGCCGGTAGGAGAATATTTCGAGGGCGCGGCCACATCGCCGCAAGCGTCAACCTGGCCCTGATGGGCGGTCATGGGGCGATCGGTGGTCGCGCCAAAGTCGAAGTTCTGATCAAAGCCGCTCACGATGTTGAAGGGCCGGCCGCTGCCCCACTCCAGGATGGGGGCGACGGTCCAGTTGCTCAGCATGGCTCCTTTGAAGCCGCTGCCCTGGTTCGCACTCTGATAGACGCCGCTGAAGACGAAGCGGTGGCGTCTGGTTGAAGAGCGACGTCGAGCGGTCGGCGTTGGGGTCGTAGTTGTTCTGTGGGGCTACGGTGGCTTCCAGGTCAACCGAGTCGTCGATCGAGTGTGACCAGGTGTAGGAGGCCAGAAATTCGTAGTGACCGTTGAAGCGCCGCTGGAAATTGATGGTGAGAGCGTTGTAGTTGGAGGTCCCGTTCGAAAGGTTGGCCACCTCGTCGCTGAAGGGAACGGGAACGCCGACTCCCAGTCCGTTGGCGCTCAGCACAGCATTGACCAACGGCGAGCAGCCGGCCAGCGGGCCACCGGGACCCAGCAATGGCGAGAAGGTCGGATTCACGCCCGAGCGGCGGAAGAAGTTGACAATCGCCGGCGACACCCAGGGTTGTCCGCCGGGACTGACACCGCAGGGTGCGCCCGAGGTCCCGACATTCAGCGGATTGCCGGTGAGTGCGCCGGGATCTCCTGAGGCGTAGGCGTTCAGCCAGTTCTGCACGATCAGGTTTCCGTGCGCGGCATTCACGTTGATGGGCCGGTACAGGCGGCGGCCTCCGTTGAAGTTGTATTGCAGCGTGAGGACGCTGTTGGTGCCGAATTGGTGCTCGATGGCGAAGCTGGCCTGGTTGGAGTAGCCATACTTGAAGTTCGCGCCGGTGGGATAACCAAAGGGAAGCGCTCCCAGTGGAATTCCGGCGGCGAGGTAATTCTGATTGACCCAGATTGATGGCGTGTTGGGCGTCGGATTGAAGCGCTGCTGCCCCGGCAGGTAGGTAAATGAGGGAGGCAGGCAGGTCAGCCGGCCAACAAATGCGTTGGACGCCGTCAGGGTGCCGAGCGGATCGTTGACATTGCAACCGGTCAGGCCTCCGCCAAAGAGCAGAAGCTGCGGAGCCTGGGTGCCGTCGGCGACGTCGGAGTCGAAGGCCAGGGCCATCAGTGGATGGTCGAAGAAGATTCCATAGGAAGCCCGCACCACCGTGGTGCCGTCGCCGTTCATGTCCCACGCTACGCCGATTCGAGGCGCGAAGTTCGTGGTGGAGCGGGGAATGCCCTGAACGATACCCAGCGCCTTCTCCGCCGCCGCTGCGATCGGAGTCGAAGCGGGGAAGGTGGGCGTGAACTCGATGTCGTAACGCAGGCCGTAGTTGAGGGTGAAGTTTGGCTTCATGCGCCAGGAGTCCTGTACGTAGAGTCCGAGCGCATCGTTGCTGAAGGAGTCGTGGGGATTGCCGACGCCCTGCACCAGATACTGCGGGATTCCCACGCCGTAGGCCTGGATGGGACTCAGGGAGGGCGTGCCGTTGGCCAGGCTGATGCTGCCAAAGTCATAGATGCCGCCGAAGTTCACGGTGAAGTTGGCGGTCAGGGGAATGTAGTTGTTGTCCACGCCGAACTTGATGTTGTGGGTGCCGCGGGTGATGGAGAAGTTGTCCGCTGTCTCCCAGCGGTTCTCGACACGTTGCACGTAGGAGAAGGGCTCGCGGCCGATAAAGGCGTAGCCGGGAATGTTGATGGCAACTCCGCTGCCGCCGGGAGCGTTGGAGTACGAGTAGTTGAGACTGCGCCGGGCATATTGGAACAAGAACTGGTTCACTTTGTTGGTGCCGATGGTCCAGGTGTCCTGACCGAGGACGCTGAAGTCGTGGAAGTTCTGGTTGGAGGTGCGGGACCACGAGTTCTGGCCGAAGTTTTGCGGGCCCTGGGCATTGACCTCGATGCCGTCGACGGTGCTGGGAGTCACCCCAATCCGCAGCATGAGCTGCTGGTTGTTGGTGAGTTGATGGTCGAGGCGCAGAGAGTAAATGTTGGTCAGCTCGGAGAGAGGGAAGTTACCGACCGTGGACCCTAGGGGCACAAACGATGCCGGCAAGGGGTCGAAGCCGCTGGTGGTTGGCGCAAAGAAGTGCGGCCCCAGTCCTGGGATCAGGGCGGTCAGAGGATTGTTGCCCGTGATCGCCACGGGCCCGCTGGTGCCGACGGCAAGAGCGTAGCCAATGGTTTGTTGATTCACCGGCACCGAGGAAATGAACTTCGCCTGGTCCGGAGTTACTGGAACGACGACCGCGTTTGGCGGGAGGGGAACACCGAGCGCCGCCGAGACAAAGCGCGATATGTCGACGTTCGAGGTCAGGCCGAAGCTTCCGTTGGGAGCGCCGATGTCGTTGAATCCGGTCTCGTGGCGGTCGGTGCCCTCGTAGGAGAAGTAGAAGAATGTCTTGTCCTTCCTGATGGGACCGCCTACCGCCAGTCCGTATTGCGCCCGCGTGTAGGCGGGCTGATCCACGTTGCTGAAGGGATTGGTGGCCTGGATGTAGCGATTGCGCAGGTATCCGAAGGCGCTGCCGTGGAAATTGTTGGTGCCCGACTTGGAGACAATGTTGATGACGCCGGCCGCAGCCTGTCCGTATTCAGCAGAGTAGCCATTGGTGATGATCTGGAACTCCTGCACCGCTTCCTGCGAGATGGTGGAGCGAACTCCGTTGACGGAATTGTCGTTGGAGTTGGCGCCGTCCACGCTGACGTAATTATTGCGGCCGCGCTGGCCACCGACGTTCAACCCGGAAGTGGGAGCGGCGCCAATGCTGGGCGTGTCGTCGCGACTGAGTTGCGAGTCGGTCAAAGCGAAGTTGATGTAGTTGCGTCCATTGATGGGAAGGTTCTCGATTCGGGTCGTGCTGATGGTGGTGCCGGACTGGCTTTGCTGGGTCTCGACCAGCTCCGCTTCAGAGCTGACGTTCACCGTTTCAGCTGCGGCTGCGACTTCCAACGACAACGGCAGTTGTTCGATGTGCCCAATCTGCAGGCGCACACTTTGATTCACCAGCTTGGCAAACCCCGGCGCTTCCACCGTAACCGTGTACACTCCCGGGGTCAGCGACAGGAAGACGTATTCGCCGTCGGTATTGGTTTTAGTCGTGCGGGTCAATCCGCGGGCTTGATCGGTTACCGTAATCGTGGCCTTGCGCACCACCGCCCCGTGCGCGTCCTTTACCGTAACGTGCAGTTCCGCAGTCTGCACTTGCGCGGCGGCGCAAGCTGCCAGACACGCAATCGTGGCAAACAACCACAACAGTTTCCGCGAAGTCTTCATACCAGGTCCCTCGAGTGAGAAGTTCGGAATGTTTGCTGGTTTGCGCGTCGCTGGATAAGTCGCGCAGCTATGCCGGCCGGTAACCTGCAGCGCATTGGGAATGAACGGCTTCATTCGGGCCGTAACAACTCGGTGGATTTCGGAGTTATATCACTAGCGGACAATAAAGCAAGCGAAATGAGGGGAGTAGGGGTTAAGAACTCGTAGCCCTCACGTCAATGCCCGAGGAAGCGCCGTGTTTCGTGGTCAAGGACCAGGCCATGCGGGGTGTATTGTGGGCCAAGCCAATTCTGCCTCTGGCGTCCACGATGATGATTCCGCCATGGCCGTTGAGGCGGGCTTTCAGATAGTAGAGCGCGCGTTGCGCCGCGTCTTGCGGAGCGAGTCCATCTTCCACGCAGTCCGCCGCCCACTTGCTCAGGACCAGCTTCATCATGGGTTCGCCCCAGCCGGTGGTGGAAACCGCAGCACTGCGATTGTCGGCGTAGCATCCGCAGCCGATCAGAGACGAATCGCCCACGCGGCCCGGCGCTTTGTTCAGGGTGCCTCCGGTTGAGGTGCCGGCTGCGATGTTGCCCTGGCGATCGAGGGCCACCGCGCCGACCGTGTCGCTCGAACGCGTGGGGCCAAACTCGTCCGGCATTTTCAAGTAGCCCTGTTTCTTGGCTTCGCGCAGACGCTCGATCTCACGCTCGATGATCAGGTCGTCGTTGGAACACAGCTCGATGCCGTGCTCCTGGGCGAAACGCTCCGCGCCCTTGCCGACGAAATATACATGCGGGCTTTCGGTCAGTATCTTCTTGGCGGCGCGGATGGGATTGCGGATGTGTTCAACGCAACCCACGCCGCCGGCGCGCAACGTGGCGCCGTCCATCATGAGCGCGTCAAGTTGCACCCGGCCATCCATGTTGAGGAACGAGCCGCGTCCGGCGTCGAAGGTTTCGTCCTCTTCCATCGCGACTACCGCTGCCTCCACCGCGTCGAGACAACTGCCGCCGCTTTGCAACACCTCCCAGCCTTGCGCACACGCAGCTTCCACTCCGCGCACGTGCGCTTCGACGTCGCGACTGGGAATTGCCCAGGCTCCTCCATGGACCAGCAATACGGGATCAACAGACAAGAGCGGACCTTTCTTTTGCGGTGTGCTTTCCGGCAGAAACAAACCAGAAAGCATATCAGAAGAGTGGCGGCCGTTCTTCACAGAAGGCGAGGCCCACGTCTGTTCAGGATTGAGATGTGATGCCTATGCAATTATTCTGACCGTATGTCACGCATAATCCAGTTGCGCAAGGTTCCCGACTCTTTGTACCGCAGACTGAAGTCCCGCGCGGCCAGGGCGGGCATGTCGCTATCGGGCTACTTGCTGGCCGAGATCCGCGAGGTCGCAGAGCGTCCGACCCTGGCCGAGTTGCAGAAGCGCATGCAGCGGCGCCAGCCGGTTAATTTGCCGGAGCCGGCGTGGGTGGCGGTACGCGCCGAGCGTGACGAGAAGTGAGCGATAGCGCCGTTTGGGCGAGCGCGGAGATGCCAGATTTTGTCGTTTGGTAACCGGCTTTTTCGTGGTACAACGTTCCGGTTATGAAACACAACCTCGTAGTTCGCACCCTCGCCGTTGTTGCAACCCTCACTCTTTACGCTGCCACAAGCCTCGCGCAGGCAAAACCTGTCAGCAAGAAAACCGTCGAGTTGAAGGACGCAAAAGGTAATAGCGTCGGCACCGCAACCATCGTCTCCAAGGGAAAAGGCGTGGAAGTGAAGCTCGCGCTCAAGGACCTGCCCCCCGGTGAACATGCGGTGCACTTCCACCAGAAGCCCATGTGCGATCCGCCCGACTTCAAATCGGCCGGCGGTCACTTCAACCCGACCAATAAGCAGCACGGGTTTGATAACCCCAACGGCCACCACGCCGGAGACATGCCGAATTTCACCGTCAAGGCGAACGGCACGGCGAAGGCAACCGTGAAGGATGAGGACGTAGTCCTCGGTACAGGCAGCGAGGCCAACTCGCTGTTTGCCAACGGCGGCACGTCCATCATGATTCACGCCAAGGCGGACGACATGAAGACCGACCCGTCCGGCAACTCCGGCGACCGCATTGCATGCGGCGTAATTACCCAATAAGGGTGTTGCGCTCGGCAGATCTGTCGCGATTGCTTTAAGCTAGAGCCATGGGCGACCTAGGCCGCGTGCTGGTTTTTATTGGTGGACTGCTGCTGGTCTTCGGGGTAGTCCTGATCCTCGCCGGCAAGGTGAATCTGCCCATCGGCCGCCTGCCCGGCGACATCGTGTACCGCGGCAAGAACACACTTTCTACTTCCCCCTGATGACCTCGATTCTGCTGAGCGTGATTCTCTCGCTGGTGCTTTACGTGGTGAATCGGATGCACCGGTAGCCGCTAATCGCTTTTCGCTCTTCGCTTGTCGCTGTTCGCCAGATCGACAGTGGTTGTCTTCTCAAACAACGCTTTTAGATGGGTATCGCTGGGCTTCAGCTTCGGTTCAGGTACACCGCGAATAGCGAACAGCGACAAGCGAAGAGCGAACAGCGATAGCCTTGGTACACTCCTCGTACATGGCCGATACCCAACAACTCGGGCTGGCGTTCCAGGCGCCGCCGCGCAAGATCTATCCCGTCGCCGAGCTGGTGGCCGCCGTGCGCACCCAGGTGGAGCGGACCTTCACCGATATTTATGTCGAAGGCGAAATCTCCAATTACCGGCCCGCCGGTTCTGGCCATCTTTACTTCACCCTGAAGGATGGTTCGGCACAGTTGCGCGTCGTCATGTGGCGCACGCAGGCGCGACTCCTGCGATTCAAGCCCGATAACGGTCTGCAAGTCATCGCGCGCGGCCGGGTGACGATCTACGACGAGCGCGGCGACCTGCAATTCCAGGCCGAGCACCTTGAGCCCAAGGGGGCGGGTGCGCTGCAGATCGCCTTCGAACAGCTCAAGAACAAGTTAGCTGCGGAGGGGCTGTTCGACTCCCAACGCAAGAAGCCAATCCCGGCGCTGCCTGGGCGAATCGGCGTGGTAACCTCGCCGCGCGGGGCGGCTATTCAGGACATGCTGAACGTGCTGAGGCGCCGTCACGAGTCGGTCAATGTGCTCATCTATCCCGCGCAGGTGCAGGGTGACACAGCCGCTTCTGAGGTAACGGCAGGCGTCCGTTATTTCAACCGGCACGGCAAGGTGGATGTCATCGTCATCGCGCGCGGCGGCGGCTCCTTCGAGGACCTGTTTGCCTTCAACGATGAGGGTCTGGCCCGCGCGATCGCCGCTTCGGAGGTCCCGGTCATCTCAGCTGTCGGGCACGAGACCGATTTCACCATCTGTGATTTCGTCGCCGACTTGCGCGCGCCTACGCCTTCGGCGGCAGCCGAGTTGGTGATTCGCTCCAAACAGGAATTGGCCGAAAAGTTGTTGGCGCTGCGCAAGCGCATCGCGCAGGCCATCAATTACAAGCTGTTGCGCGCTCATAACACGCTGTCGCAACTGGCGCAGCACGCCGTTTTCGCTCGCATGCAGGACTCCATCGCGCGACGCCAGCAGCGCATGGATGACCTTGTATTTCGCCTGGCCCAAGCGCAATCGCACATTCTGAAAGACCGCGGCCGTCGGCTGACCGGGTACGAAACCCAACTCCGCCATCACGATCTTCGAGTGCGCGCCGGGGCCATGCGCCGTCAGCTCGACTCGCGGACCTCCGAGCTGCGAGCTGCCCTCACCCGTCTGCTAGGCGGACGGCGGACTGAACTCGACCGGCTGGCCGTCGCCCTGGGTCGCGCCAGCGAAACGGTCCTGCTGCGCCGCCGTTCCCGTTGGGAGCGGATGCATAGCAGCTTGCTGGCTCTATCGCCCAAGGCGATCCTCGCCCGCGGTTACGCCCTGGTTTTCGATGCCGGCGGGCGGCTGGTGAAACAAGCGGGCCAGCTTACCGGCGGCGACCAGGTTCGCACCCAGCTCGGCCGGGGTGAATTCACATCCAGGGTTGACCGGGTCAAGGATGAGTAAATGGCAAGATGGCGGATTTGCGGAGCCGATTCCGGCAGAAGCAAATGGTTCCGGCTCAGGTCGCATCTTCGGAACTACTACTTATCGCACATCCACTGATTTAGAATGAATAGAATGGCGCTGCGCTCTCGCCACCCTAGGAACCATGATGCTTCAGACGTTCAGCCACATGCCGCACGTGTCGGTGCTCTCCATCATCGACATTCTGGTCGTGGCGTTCGTCATCTACGAGTTCCTCAAGCTGGTTAAGGGAACGCGCGCGATCCCCATGCTGATCGCCGTGGTGATCCTGGCCGCCGCCTTCTGGATTGCGCATCTGGAAGAACTCAAGACAGTTGACTGGATCATTACCAACATCCTGCCATATGCCATCTTCGCGCTGATCGTGGTCTTCGGCGCGGAAATCCGCCATGCTCTGGCACGGCTGGGAAGGCGGTTGTCAGCCGGGCGGGGTGGAGCGTTCAACGGCGCAGATAGCTACGAAGACATCGTGCTGGCGGCCAATCACCTTTCCCAGACGGTCACCGGAGCGCTCATCGTCATCGAGCGTGAGATTGGGTTGCGCACCTTCATCGAGAGCGGGGTTCCGCTCGACGCCAATCTTTCCTACGACCTGCTCATTACCATCTTTCGTCCCAGCGCCCCGCTGCACGACGGGGCAGTGATCGTGCAGAAGGGCCGGATCGCGGCGGCTGCCTGCTTCCTGCCACTGTCCATGAATCCCGTGCTCTCCACGCAGTTCGGCACTCGGCATCGGGCTGCCATCGGTATTACCGAGGAGACGGACGCGATATCGGTGGTAGTTTCCGAGGAGACTGGCGCCATCAGCATCGCAGTCGGAGGCGCCATTGAGCGCGACATCACGGTCGAATATTTGCGTGAGCGCTTGAGCGAAGTGCTGCGGCGCTACGTGCCTGCCGCCTCCTTGCCCACCACGGTCACGGATCGCGATTTGGCGGAGGGGCGTGAATTGCAACGCTTCAGCCACGAAAAAGATCTGGCCGATGGAGCGGAACGTTAAGTCATGCTCAAGTCGCTCCTCGATTTCTTCCGCAAGTACGTCCTCAACAACCTGCCCTTCAAGCTGGTTTCTCTGGCTATCGCGATCATGTTGTGGTGGGCCGTCGGACGTGATTCTGCTATCGAAATTCCAATGTCCGTTCCATTGGAATTTCAGCACGCACCGAGCAACCTGGAGATCACCTCCGATTATCCTTTTCAGGCTCAGGTGACTCTGCGCGGGCCGGAGCACCTGCTGCAGGAGGTGCGGCCCTCTCAGGTGCATGCCATTCTGGATCTTGAAGGAGCTGAACCGGGCGAGCGGACTTACGATCTCGGTACCAGCCAGGTTCAGGTGCCGCATAACGTCAAAGTGGTGCAGGTCGTTCCCGCGCAATTTCGTATCAGCTTCGATTCCAGCGCAACCCGGGCCGTTCCGGTGCAGCCGCGCGTGATTGGTACGCTGTTAGGCGGATATGAAATGGGAAAGCCGGTGGCCCAACCGTCAATGGTCACAATCGTTGGACCGGAACGGCGAGTCAATACCATTGAAAGCGTGATAACTGACCCTGTGGATGCTACGGGTGTGGTTGGCAGTGCCACGTTCACCACCCACGCCTACGTTGCCGATCCCCTGGTACGTGTCCAGACCCCGGGACCCATCCATGTGACCGTGACTACGGAAAGAGTATCTACCGGCGCAGACAAGCGTTGAACCGTTTGACGGGGACTTCACCCTCCTCAAACTGATGCGACAGCTATTTGGGACTGACGGAATTCGAGGCGTGGCCGGCGAGTATCCGCTCGACCGGCGGACCGTGTATGCCATTGGCCGCGCGCTCGGCCAGCGATTAGCCGCACGTGAAGCGCCCACCAGAGTTGTTATCGGGCAGGACACACGCGAGTCGAGCGCCTGGATAAGTTCGGTCCTGGCTGCGGGTCTGGAGGCTTCACGCACGCATGCGGTGAGCGCCGGAGTCATCACCACGCCGGGGGTGGCGTACCTTACGCGCGCGAATCAACTCGCTGCGGGAATCGTGATCTCGGCCTCGCACAATCCCTGGCAGGACAACGGTATTAAGGTCTTCGGCGCCGACGGCTACAAGCTATCTGACCAACTCGAACACGAGATCGAGGCCGACATCTTCGCCCATCTCGAGCAACTGGCGGAGGGAGCGTCAGAGGCTGCCGCATCCGCTTGCGACATGCTGCCGGGCGATCAAAAGCTGCAAGAACAATACGCCGAGTGGTTGGCGAGCTTGATCGGCGACACTGATCTCAGCAGCGTGCGCGTGCTGGTGGATTGCGCCAATGGCGCCGCCAGCTCAATTGCTCCGCTGGTATTTCGCGACTGCGGTATTTCTGCCGACTTTCTTCACATCGAACCCGATGGGCGAAACATCAACGCCGGTTGCGGCGCGCTGTACCCGCAGAACGTCGCTGAGGCAGTGGCCGCAGCGGACGGCAAGTATGACCTCGGCATCACGTTTGACGGTGACGCGGACCGCGCCATGTTCTCCTGCGCCCAGGGGCGAGTGGTGAACGGCGATGGCGTGCTACTTCTGGCCGCGCGCGATATGAAGACACACGTCCGGCTGCACAACGACACCGTCGTGGCGACGACAATGTCGAACATGGGACTGGAGGCTGCACTTCGGCGCAGCGGTATCCGTATGCTGCGCGCGCCGGTGGGCGACAAATACGTGCTGGAGGAGATGCTCAAGACCGGGGCCACATTGGGTGGCGAGCAATCAGGTCACATCCTGTTCCGCGACATGGACATTACGACCGGTGATGGGCTGCTTACCGCGCTGCGTGTCATAGACGTGATTGCGCGCACCGGGCAGCCGCTGGCGGAACTGATCGCCGACATGAAGGTGTTCCCGCAGGAAATCAGGAACGTGAAGGTGCGCGAGAAACTACCACTGGAGCAACTGCCTTCGGTAATGGACGCCATCCGTGACGCCGAGCGTGACCTCGACGGCAACGGCCGAGTGGTGGTTCGCTATTCGGGCACGGAGAAGCTGGCACGGGTGATGATCGAAGCCGAAACCGAAGCAGCGATGCGCCGCCACACCGATGCCGTCGCGAATGCGCTTCAGCAGGCGATTGGGCTGTAAGGCTCTTCCCCGCGCAGACACGGAAGACGCGCTAACGCGATAGGTCGACCTGAACCGCCGCGTCGAACTTCGAATAGTATCTCTTCACGTCTTCTGCGCCGTACTTGGCGCGGAACGCTTCGACTACCGATTTCACAGCCTTCGCGTCCGTGATCGGCTTTGCCCGGAACTCGGCCTCTTCTCCTCGTGCTGAGATCCGAATCTTGGGGTTGTGCAGGACATTCTTGTACCACTGGGTGTCGGACCCTTGTACCGGCAGCAGGTAGAGCTTGTCGCTACCCTCCAGCACGAACCACACGGGCACCGAGATGAGTTGGCCCGACTTTCTGCCGATCACGCTGATTCTGATTTCCCGGTATCGGGCCAGGCGTTCTTTCAGTCCGTCTTTTTTTGAAGTTGGCATGGTGCCTTTACCTCCTCATGAAGAAGACGCTAGCCGTAAGTATCAATCAGGATCGAAAGAAAACAAAACGCCGAAGGATCAGCCGCGATACCGCCGGAAACGCTTAGGACGCGACCCGATTCATCGTCGCACTGGGTCTATGTCAGCCAGCCTTGGGACACTTGGCTCAACTTCGTCCTTGAGTTGCTTGCTTTCAGCGATGGAGTGGCGCCTGGGATCCCACCGGCATATCATGATGACAGGCAACCAAGGTGATGAATCGCCGGGAGTTCATCCTTCGTACGGCTTGCGGAGTGGGGGCGACCCTGGTCGCCCGCAGCTCTTTCGCGCTGGGCCTCGCGCCGGCCGTAACCTCCAAGTTCAACGCCAGCGACACGGTCGAGATCGGCAAGACCGGCATCAAGACCAGCCGGCTCGCCATGGGAACCGGGACCTTCGGGTTTGGCGGCCGCTCTAACCAGACCGCGCTGGGGAGCAAAGACCTCGTCAATCTGCTTCTCAACGGTTATGACAATGGGTTACGTCTGTTTGACACCGCCGATTCTTATGGCAGCCATCCCCACGTTGCCGGCGCGCTCAAGCACGTCTCGCGCGACAAGGTTACTGTGCTCACCAAGACCGATTCGCGCGATGCGGCAGGAGTGCGGGCCGATCTCGACCGCTATCGTCGCGAACTCGGGACTGATTACATTGACATCGTGTTGCTGCACTGCATTACCGAAGGGGATTGGACCGAGCGCTACAGAGGAGCGATGGACGTCCTGTCCGAAGCCAAACAGAAGGGCATCATTCGGGCACACGGCTGCTCCTGCCATAGTCTCGAAGCGCTACGGGCCGCCGCCAAGTCGCCTTGGGTGGAAGTGGATCTGGCCCGCATTAACCCCATCGGCTCGCACATGGATGCTGGACCTGCAACCGTTGTTGGCGTGCTGCGAGAGATGCGTACCGCCGGCAAGGGCATCATCGGCATGAAGATTCTCGGCCAGGGGGACATGCGTTCGCGCCCTGACGAAGCGCTGCGCTACGCTCTGTCCCTTAATCTGCTGGACGCATTCACCATTGGCGCCGAGAATAAAGCCGAGCAGAACGACCTGATGCGACGTATCGCGGCGGCGTGATGGGCGCCGGACCCCGACATCATGCTAGTTTCTTGTATCAGAGAATGGCTCCTCAGGCGCCACTTGAAGGATCTGCCGCGCCGAGTTTCTAATTGAAGGGTGCTTTTTTTTGAGGCTCGATTGTGCCGAGGAGGGATAGTGAAAACGATCTTGATCGCTTCAGTTGCAGCAATCCTGGCGGTTGCCCCGCCGTTCATGCCCAGGATCTGGTAAAGGACACAAAGAAGGTTGCTGATAAGACCGCAGACGTCACCAAGGACACCAGTAAGGATGTTGCGCATGGGACGGTAAAGGCTGCCGACAAGACCGCCGATGTCAGCAAAGACACAGGCAAGGCTGTCGGGCACGGTACCACGAGCGCTGCCAAGACGACCGGCAAGGCTGTGGACAAGGGCGCCAAGGCAACTGGCAACGCCGTCAAGACTGGTGCTGACAAGACCGCCGACGCGGTAAAGTAGCGACTGATTTTCCGCCAGCCGATCACTCACCCGGGGCTCACGTCACGGGCGCCGCGTGACTCATTGGTGCGCTTCCTCGGGTTTGTGTCCTGCCATCCAACTGCGTGTGCAGCCGCGACGAGTCTCGTAAGGCCCACTTCTGCGGCTATGTCGAACCCGGAAGAAATGATTAGCGAAAACCGATATGCGGATATCAGGGTCGCGGAAGCGCGGCCGCGCCGCGCTGGAAGAGGGAACTTATCTGCGGCTGCACGAGATACCAGATGATCAGAGCGTTGATGGCTAACTTGATCAGGCGGTACCCACCCAGGAAGAATCCGAAGTGAAGGCCCATGAATAGCAGTCCGGGAAGCGAAAGCACGACGGTGATGCCGGCCAGGATGATGCAGAGGATCCGTCCCCACTCCCGAAGCGTCCACACGCCGTACCCCGCCAGAGCGGCGACCACGGCAAAGCAGAGGGTGAAGGCGGCGCCGAGCATCCCCACAAAGAGGCCCATGCCGCCAAGAAGGTTGCTGGAGCCGGCGCTGAAGATGGCGCCCAGGACGGTGCCTCCAACCGCGAGCGTAATCGCAATCAGCCCCAGAAAAGCCGCTGCCAGGAAGTGGTAAATCGCAATCAGGACGATTCCGGTTGGGCGCATGTTGGCTCTCCTTTGCGGCTCAAGTAAGCGGACAGTATGTGAACCTGCGGACGAAGTCAAGCGCGCGCGTTTGGGTATATTCTTGTGAAACCAATGCCCAGCAAGCTCCAGGACATTCTTGCCGCCACCCGCGAGCAAGTTGCCGTGACCAAGGCGTCGGCCGACCTGCCAGCCCTGAGCGTTACGGCGGAGCGGCACCGGCCCCGCGGGTTCCGCGAAGGGCTGCGGCGGGCGGCGGAATCGGGCATTGCGGTGATCGCCGAGTTGAAGAAGGCTTCACCGTCGAAAGGATTGATTCGCCCCGACTTCGACGTGGCAGCGCTGGCCGTCGAGCTGGAAGACGCTGGTGCGACCGCGCTGTCGGTACTGACCGATAAGCAGTTTTTCCAGGGCTCGCTGGAGAATTTGGAGATTGCGTCTGAAGCTACCTGCATCCCATGCCTGCGCAAGGACTTCATCGTCGACGAGTTCCAATTGCTGGAAGCTCGGGCGCACCGGGCCGACGCGGTGCTGCTGATCGTCGCGGCGCTCACGCCAACGGAGTTGAACGGCCTGAACCGCCGGGCCCGTGAACTGGAGCTCGATGTTCTTTGCGAAGTGCATGACGGCGAAGAGTTGCAGCGCGCCCTGGACGCCGGGTGTGAAACCATCGGAGTGAACAACCGCAACCTGCACACCTTCCGCGTCGATCTGAATACTTCGCTGGAACTCGCCGGGTTGATGCCTCCCGGAGTGATTAAGGTGGCCGAAAGCGGAATCGAAAGCGGCGACGACATTGCCCGGCTGCGGCAGGCGGGGTTCGACGCGTTCCTGGTGGGCGAGTCCCTGATGCGCGCGCCGCGTCCCGGCGAGGCGTTGCGAAAGTTACTCAATGCGGCGAGCGCCTTCGACGTGTTGCAACGACCACAACGCCGAAGCCCCCTAGGGGCGACTCAGTCTAGCCCAGCACGGAGCCGCAGGCGGAGTGCTGGGTAAAGCCGAAAATTGACCAGAGCCCCGGTAGGGGCGGCATAACTCGAGAAATAACAACTGATGACCTGGGTCAAGATTTGCGCCACCACCAACCTGCGCGATGCGCAGGCCAGCGTGGCTGCCGGAGCCAACGCGTTGGGATTTATTTTTGCCCCGAGCACGCGCCGGATCGAGGTCGAAACGGCTGCAGACATCGTCGCCGCGCTTCCCGCCGAGGTCGAGAAGATTGGCGTGTTCGTCAATGAAACACCTGAGCGCGTCGCTGCGATTGCAGAGCAGGTTGGGCTAACCGGCGTGCAGTTGCACGGTGACGAGCCGGCCGCACAGTTCGCCACGTATCGGAGGGTGCTGGGCGGCCGCAAGATCATCAAAACGCTCCAAGCACGCGAGTTGCTGGCAGATACCGGTGGTCAGGTCTTGCAAGAATACCTGGCCAAGTCAGAAAGTCTTGACGCCATCCTGCTCGATTCAGGTGTGCCGAGCCAACGCGGAGGAACTGGGCTGCCGTTTGACTGGGAAGCCGCGCTGCCGCTGGTGAAGAAAATCAAGGCCGTGTTGCCGGTGATCATCGCTGGCGGCCTGACGCCGACAATGTAGGCCAGGCGATCCGCCTGTTCGAGCCTTGGGGCGTGGATGTCGTCTCCGGCGTGGAGTCCGAAACGGGGAGGAAGGACGAAGCCAAGCTGCAGAAGCTTCGTGGCGGCAGCACGGCAAACTGAATCGGCGATGAGAGCAGGTTGAAGGAAACCATGGAAGAAACGAGCAGCGAATTGCAGAGCCCGACCATTCCCGAAACTGCGGTCAAGCCGGCCGAAGCCCGCACGTGCGGTTCCGGGCCGCTTCGGCTCCTACGGCGGACGGTACGTGCCGGAGACGCTGATGGCGGCGTTGCAGGAACTCGAATCCGCCTATGCTCAGGCGCGCAAAGACAAATCGTTCCGCGACGAATACCATCGCCTCCTGGCCGATTTCGCCGGGCGTCCGACGCCGTTGTTCCTGGCTGAGCGGCTCACCAAAGAACTGGGTGGCGCGAAGATCTACCTCAAGCGCGAAGACCTGCTGCACACCGGCGCGCACAAGATCAACAACTGCATTGGACAGGCGCTGCTGGCCCGCCGCATGGGCAAGCATCGCATCATTGCCGAGACCGGCGCCGGTCAGCACGGTGTCGCGACGGCGACCGTCTGCGCCTTGTTTGGCATGGAATGTGTCGTGTACATGGGCACCGAGGACATGCGGCGGCAGGAGCTGAACGTCTTCCGCATGCGATTGCTGGGCGCTGAGGTTCGCGGCGTGGAGTCGGGTTCGCGCACGCTCAAGGACGCCATCAACGAAGCCATGCGCGACTGGGTGACCAATGTCCGCACCACACACTACCTGCTGGGCAGCGTGCTGGGCGCGCATCCTTACCCGACTATGGTGCGTGACTTCCATCGCGTCATCAGCCAGGAGGCGCGCAAGCAGATCCTGAAGGCCGAAGGCCGGCTGCCCACTGCGGTGATTGCCTGCGTCGGCGGCGGGTCGAATGCGATTGGCGCGTTCTATGAGTTCATCAAGGACCCCGAGGTGAAGCTGATTGGCGTTGAGGCAGGCGGACGCGGCCACTCGCTGGGCGAGCACGCAGCGCGCTTCGATGGCGGCGGTCCCGGCGTCTTGCAGGGAACGTATTCCTACGTCCTGCAGGACCAGGCCGGACAGATTGCCCTGACGCACTCCGTTTCGGCGGGACTCGACTATCCCGCCATCGGGCCGGAGCACGCCTGGCTGCACGACCAGGGGCGGGCGGAGTATGTGTCGGCCAGCGACCAGGAAGCGCTCGATGCATGTCTCAAGCTGGCGCGGATGGAGGGAATCATTCCGGCGCTGGAGTCGGCCCACGCCGTGGCCGAAGTGATGAAGCGCGCTCCACAGATGGCGAAATCGGACATCGTGATCGTCAACGTTTCGGGCCGCGGCGACAAGGACATCGGGATCTTGCGGGAGAACCTGGCGCTATAGTTTGGCTCGAAAAGGAACCATCTGTTGACTGCGAAATATAGTGCCGTACTAGCCAAAGAGATGAGCGGACAATTCATTCAAGAGTTGTCATTACGAGCGCCCGATTTTGGCGCGAGGAATCTGCTTTTCGATGAAAGGCGCAAGAAGCATCCTCGCTCTGCAAAATGGCGCTTTGTTGTTCGAACACTTTAAGTCCTACCAAAAAGGAGCGAGTTGGCAATCGTCTTTAAGAAACGACCTGGTCTTGTGGCTTACATCACCTGCGGCGATCCCGACCTTGATACTTCGTGAGAGGTTGCGCTGGCGGCCATTCACGCCGGAGCTGAAGTCATCGAACTGGGCGTGCCCTTCAGCGATCCGGTCGCAGATGGGCCCGTGATCCAGCGCGCCAGTGAACGTGCGCTGAAACATGGCACTGACTTGAGTGGCGTTCTCGCCATCGCGAAGCAGATACGCGAGCAGTCGAAGGCGGGGCTCATCATCTTTTCGTATCTCAATCCCATCCTGCAGTTCGGGCTGGAAAAGTTCTGTGCGGCGGCCGCCGATGCTGGCGTTGACGGCGCTCTGGTGACCGACCTTCCGGTGGAAGAAGCCGGCGAATACCTCAAGGCGATGAAGGCACACAAACTCGCGCCGGTGTTCCTGGCTGCGCCCACCAGCACAGATCAGCGCTTGCGGGACGTCGCAAGACATTCGCGGGGCTTCGTCTATGCGATCTCGCGCACCGGGATCACGGGCACGCGTCAGGAGGTGGCAGGCGATGCGCGCTCGCTGGTGGAGCGCTTGCGCGTGCATACGAAACTGCCGATTGCGGTCGGCTTCGGAGTCTCAACTCCAGAGCAGTTTGCGGAGGTCGGCAGCTTCGCAGACGCGGCGGTAGTCGGCAGCGCGATCGTACAAAGAATCGAGGAAAATCGAGGACGTGAGGCGGCGGCCGTGTCAGAATTCTTGTCTTCCCTGACAGCAGCGGCGGAGCCGGCCCGGGCTGGTGCTTAGGCTCACGGGATGGAAAGCGCTCACAAGGCAGAAGCGGAATGGACATCGCGGACTGGCGCAAGAAGATCGACGATTTGGATCGCAGGCTCGTGGAACTGCTGAACGAGCGCGCCCAATGCGCCCACGAGATTGGCAAGCTCAAACGCAACTCCGGAATGCCGATCTATGAGCCGGACCGCGAGAAGGTCATCCTCGAGAACATCAAGCGAAACAATCAGGGCCCGTTGTCGGAGATGCAATTGCGCATGGTTTACGAGCGGCTGGTGGACGTGATGCGGCAAATCCAGCGCGAAGAGATGGCGCCCGAGCCGGCGAACGAGGGAGAAGCCACCGAGCTGGAACCGAACGACTGAGAGCAGTGGTCAGTAGCCTGTGGTCAGTTGCCAGTCGTGGAAGTAGGGTCTGCTGCAGGCGGTTGGCGATTTGCCTGCTGGACGGAAGTCGAAAGCGAAAGGCGAACAGCGAATAGCGAATAGCGAAAGAGCGAAGAACCAACCATGATCGTTGCGATGTTAGAAAGCGCGGGCGAAGACCAGATCCAGGGCGTGATCGATCACCTGGTGAAGATGGGCTTCGAGGTACACCGCAGCACCGGCGCACGGCAGACCGTGCTGGGCGCGGTGGGCCGTCGCATTGACTTCGACATCCGCGACATCGAAGTGCTTTCCGGCGTTCATCACGTGCACCGCATCAGTTCGCCTTACAAGCTGGTGGGCCGCAACTTTCGCCCTGACGGCACCGTGGTGAAACTGTCCAACGGGGTGGAAATCGGTGGTAATGAAGTCGTGGTGATGGCCGGTCCGTGCTCGGTCGAATCGCGGGAACAAATCTTTACCGCCGCTGAAGCGGTCAGTCAGGCAGGCGCGAAAGTCTTGCGGGGCGGCGCTTTCAAGCCACGCAGCTCGCCTTACACCTTTCAAGGACTGGGCTTGGAGGCGTTGAAGCTGCTGCGTGAGGCAGGCGACCGCCACGGACTGATGGTGATCAGCGAGGTCATGGAGATTTCGCAGATCGAGCTCATGTTGCCCTACATTGACATCTTCCAGGTGGGCGCGCGCAATATGCAGAACTTCAACCTGCTGCGTGAACTGGGCAAGGTGCGCAAGCCGGTACTGATGAAGCGGGGAATCGCCGCCACCATCGAAGAGATGCTGCTTTCGGCGGAATACATCATGTCCGGCGGCAACTACCAGGTCGTCCTGTGCGAACGCGGCATTCGCACCTTTGAGACCTACACGCGCAACACATTGGATATTTCGGCGATTCCCATTGTGCACAAGCTGTCGCATCTGCCCATCACCTCGGACCCTTCGCACGGAACCGGCTTGCGCGACAAAGTGGCTCCCATGGCGTGCGCCTCCATTGCCGCCGGAGCCGACGCGTTGCTGATCGAAGTGCATCCTTCGCCCGACAACGCGCTGTCGGACGGCGCGCAGTCGCTGTTTCCGCAGCAGTTCTCCGAGCTAATGGAGCAGCTGCGCATGATTGCTCCCGCAGTAGGAAGGACGATTGGATAGCTTCCCTTATTCCCCTACCATGACGATTCAGCAGATCACGATTGTTGGAACGGGCCTGATCGGTGGCTCATTCGGGATGGCCCTTCGCCGGCGTGGGTTCGGGGGAACGATTGTCGGCTGCGATAAGCCCGAGGTGCTGGAGGCCGCCGTTACGCGAGGTGCGATTGATCGCGGTGGAACCGACATCAAGGAAGCTGTTCTGCACAGTGACTTGATCATGTTCGCAACGCCGGTTGGCGCCATCCTGTCGCTGTTCGAAAAACTCGGACCGACCCTTCCCCCTGCCACACTCATCACCGACACCGGCAGTACCAAGCGGGAATTTGTCGAGCGTGCGCGCTTGATATTTGGCGCGGCCGCCGGACAGCGGGTGCTCCCGGGACATCCCATGGCCGGCAAAGAACACGGCGGGATCGAGAATGCCGAACCTGGGCTGTTTGACAACGCCGCATGGTTGGTCACGCCCATCGACCCAAGCCAGCCCTATACTTCGCAGCAGCTGGGGCTTCTAGATCTGCTCAGGTTGGTGGGAGCGCGCGTTGTTCCGATTGAGCCTGATCAGCATGACCGGCTGTGCGCCTGGGTCAGCCATCTGCCGCAGATGATTTCGACGGCGCTGGCGTCTTTGCTGAGGGAAGAATTCGGCGACGACGAACGAGCCGCGCAAGTCGGTGGCCGGGCGCTGCACGAGATGACGCGCATTGCGCACAGTCCTTATTCGATGTGGCGGGACATTGCGCTGACCAACAGCCAGAACCTGGAAGAAGCCTTACTGCGCTTCGAGCAGCAACTGGCGCATCTCCGGGAGAACCTGCGCGGGCCAGCCTTGCGTGACCTGTTCGAGAGCGCCAACAAGTTCGAGAGAGAACAGTAGCCAGTAGTCAGTAGCTAGTCGTCAGTGATCTGACGAATCGGATTTTCGCCACCGCAGACTGAAGGAAGGTTCTTTTTGCGACAGGGCAGTGCACTCGGTACAATCGCGGGTCGGAATCGAGACTTATGGCAATGAACAAGGTGCTGGCGAACGCCGACGAGGCCATACACGACATCAGGGACGGCGACACTCTGATGCTTGGGGGCTTCGGCCTGTGCGGCATTCCGGAAAACCTTATCCGTGCCCTGGTGAAAAAGGGCGTGAGGGACCTGCACACGATCAGCAACAACGTGGGAATTGACGATGCCGGATTGGGGCTGATGCTTGCCGCCGGGCAAATCAAGTCGCACAAAGGAAGCTATGTGGGCGAAAACCGGTTGCTGGAAGAGATGGTGCTGACCGGCCGCATCGATCTAGAACTCATCCCGCAGGGCACGCTGGCCGAGCGCATCCGCGCCGGTGGGGCTGGCATCCCGGCGTTCTACACGCCAACGGGATTCGGCACAGTCGTGGCAGAGGGCAAGGAGACGCGCGAATTCAGCGGGCGTCCCTACGTTCTGGAACGTGCGTTGACTGCCGACTTCGCGCTCATCAAGGCCTGGAAGGGCGACCGCTGGGGCAACCTCGTCTACCGCAAGACGGCGCGGAACTTCAATCCCATGATGGCGACGGCTGCGAAAATCACAATCGCAGAAGTGGAGCATCTGGTAGAGCCGGGCGAGATCGATCCCGATCAGGTACACACCCCCAGCGTTTACGTCCATCGTATCTTCCAGGGCACGGACTACGAAAAGCGAATCGAACGGCGAACCGTGCGCAAGGCATAACCTGGGTTGAAGAGGTCAGAGAGGCTCATGGCAACTCCTCCGAGAATCGAAAAGCAGAAGGACACAGAAAAGCGCGACCGCATCGTCCGGCGTGTGGCCCGCGAGCTGCGCGACGGATTTTATGTGAACCTCGGCATCGGCATGCCTACGCTGGTGGCCAATTGCGTCCCGCCGGGCATGGAAGTCGTGTTGCAGAGCGAGAACGGCATGCTGGGCGTTGGGCCTTATCCTCTGCAAGGCACGGAAGACGCCGACCTGATCAATGCCGGAAAAGAAACCGTGACCGAAATTCCCGGCACAGCGTTTTTCTCGAGTGCGGAATCGTTCGCCATGATCCGCGGCGGGCATGTTGACCTGAGCGTGTTGGGTGCCATGGAAGTGGACGAAGAGGGTAACCTCGCCAACTGGATGATTCCGGGCAAAATGGTGAAAGGGATGGGCGGCGCCATGGACCTGGTGGCCAGCGCGCGGCGAGTCATCGTGGCCATGGAACATACGACACGAGACGGCCTGCCCAAAATCCTAAGGCGTTGTACCTTGCCGATTACGGGCCTGCGCGTGGTGCACACGATCGCGACGGAAATGGCGTGGATTCGCGTAACCCAGACCGGATTGGTGCTGGAAGAGATCGCGCCCGAACTCAGCCCCGAAGACGTGCAGCGCGTGACCGAAGCGCCACTGATCGTTAGCCCCGAACTGAAGCCTATGACCTCGTAGGGCTACCGGCCCATTCCCAAATTGGGAATCAAGTGCCGAAGCGCACATCTGCTCTGTGACGCACGTCGCTGACCAGACCCGCCAAGCAAGGCCATAGTGATCTGTGGTCGCAAGTGATCACGCAAATTGAAAGAAGGCTATTATGCGCTTACTCAACGTGTGTCTGGCGGTCCTGGTACTCGTGCTTTCGCTTACTGTTGCCGCACAGACGGCCAACTCGCAATCATCCGCCTCGCCGCAGGCGAGCAAGCCGGAGGTCAAGAAGGTCGCGCCGGCCTACACCGATCCGTCCTCCGGGAAAGAGATGTACATAGCCTACTGCGCCTCATGCCATGGAGCCGACGGCAAAGGCAATGGCCCGGCGGCACCGGCGTTGAAGACGCCAGCGACGGATCTGACTCAGATCGCAGCTAAGAATGGCGGCACATTTCCCGAAGCCCACATCATGCAGATCATTAAAGGCGACTCCATGACCGCGGCGCACGGCAACAAAGATATGCCGGTATGGGGACCGGTGTTCCTGCAGATGGGCGGGCACGATACGGCGCAGGTACAATTGCGGATTCGCAACCTGACAAAGTATCTGGCGTCGATCCAAGCGAAGTAGTCGACGTCTGCCGAGGGGCGCAGCGCTGATCTACGGCGCACAGATCGATACAGAGAATCCGGCCGCTCGTATTCCCGCGGATGGTCAGCGAAGCGCTGTCCCGTGCGAGAAATCGTTCGCGCGTTTCGGCGCGAGGCTCATTTGCTGTGGGTGTCTCGTGCGCGATAGCATGAGGATTGCTTGCGAGCGACCGCAGTGAATCCAACGATTGCTTTCTACCGCGAAACTCTCACTAACTGGCCGGCGATCTGTTTTTCGAGGGCCACTGGTCTGCCGTTCCACGTCTTGAAGTTGAGAGGAGGCCACGCCCTCCGTCTGCTTGATCCTAAGGCGGAGATATGGGCCTATCACTCCATCTGGCAGGAGCGGTGTTACGACCGCGACTTCGCCGACATTCCCCGGAATGGAACGGTGATCGATTTGGGCGCCAACGTAGGCATCTTTGCGCTCTACGCCGGAAGCAAGCTGGTGCCCGACGGCGCGGTGCTGGCAGTTGAGCCGAATCCTGACTGCGAAGCGCTTCTCCGGCAAAATTGCGCGACGCTTCGCAATGTCACGGTTTTACGGGCCTCAATCGGTGGCGACGGGCATCTGCACTTGACCAACGATTCTCTTGGCGCGTCCGTGTTTGCCTCCGACGAAACCGTGCGCACGATTTCCTGCCCGGTGATGTCGCCCGAAGAGGTTTTGACCCGCTTCCCGCGAGTGGACTTACTCAAGGTAAATATGGAAGGCGCCGAGTATCCGTTTGTACTCGATACCCGCGCCGAGTTGTGGCAGCCAGTGCAGCGCGTTGCCGTGAAATGGCACGATGAAACCGAGATAGCGCAGAATCACAGGCCGGTAGAGCTGAGAGACAGGTTACAAGCGTTGGGTTTCAGCGTGCTGCGGCATGAAGTGATCTGGAAACGGCCGGGACTTACAACCGGCATTACTACCGCACGCCGAGCGCTCTAAAACGGGACTTCGTCCAAGCCCCCAATTCGTTGACACTCGGCCTTGATGCCTGTTAGTTTTAGTAGTTCCAGTATCAGTCCTGCGCCCCGCAGTGTGTCTTCAGTAATAGGCACTCACGAACAAACAAATGGATACCACTCTCAGGCAAGTAGGCGGATTACTGCTCGGAGCTATTCCGACCATAGTTCTTCTTCTTCTGCTCTATGCCATTTACACGTTTCTAGTGCGCAAACCGCTGATGCGGATTTTGGATGAGCGCCGCGAGCGGACAGAAGGGGCAGTCCTGAAGGCCCGGGCCGATGTGGCGGCCGCCGAAGCCAAGACTCAAAATTACGAGGAACGACTGCGTGAGGCCCGGCTGGCGATCTATAAAGCGCAGGAGGCCCGTCGTCTGAAGGCGCAACAGGCCCGTGCCGAAGCTCTGGCCGAAGCTCGCAACCGCGCCCAACAGCAGATTCGCGAAGCTCGCGCTGCCATTGAGCAGGACATGGCCGCAGCGCGCAGCGGCTTGCAATCCGAAGTTGAGAGGCTGGCCTCCGAAATCATACGGACCGTTCTGAGACCAGCAGGTGCCGCTTCCGCGATTGGCGGTCAACCGTGACCGGGACGAAGCCGCGCCGTCTGTTTCTGAGCCTCCTCTGGATTTTCTTGTCCCTCAGTACGGTTGCCGGGCAGGAACAGGGCGCCTCCACTTCTTCTTCCACCCCTCAGTCAAACCAGACGTCCACAGCTGCCCAGCAGAATCCACCCGAAAATCCTAATACTGAGTTCAGCCAGGAGCTTGCCAAGACTTCGGAAGAAGCTGCTGAGGAAGCCGGCAAGAAAGATGCGAAGCTGGCCATGGAGTTGAAGGCGGAGCACTCCCCGGTAGTCCAGTGGATTGGGCGCATGATCAGGATCAGCCCGGAGCACGCGTATCTGCTTTCCGTGATCATTAACTTCGGGATACTGATGGGGTTCCTCTGGGTGATGTTGAAGGCCAAAGTGCCGCAGATGTTCCGCGACCGGACGGCGATGATTCAAAAGGGCATCCGGGACGCCCAGGCTGCCAGCGCCGAAGCATCGCGACGCCTGCACAATATCGAAGAACGACTGGCGAAACTGGACACCGAGGTGGCGGAGATTCGGTCCTCGGCGGAGAGCGAGGCCGTAGCGGAGGAAGCGCGAATCCGCCAGGCGGCGGAAGAAGACAAAGGCAAGGTCGTGCAGGCCGCCGAAGCGGAGATTGCCTCCATCGCACGCAATGCCCGCCGCGAATTGAAGAGCTACGCGGCATCGCTGGCGGTTGATATGGCGTCGCGCAAGATCCGTGTGGATGAGCCCACGGATCATGCGCTGGTACGTGAGTTTGTTGACCAGCTCGGAGGGGACGGGAAGTAGATATGGCTGCTGTGTCCAGCCGTTATGCCCGCGCTCTGGTCGAGGTGGTCCTCGAGCAGAAGGTCAATGCCGATGAGGCCCGGCAGCAGTTGAACTCCATTGCGGAAGCGGTTCGCGAGAGCGTTGACTTGCGCCGGGTGTGGGAGTCGCCGGCAGTTCCCGCGGAACAGAAGCGTGCCGTTCTGGATGGCATCGTCGGCCAGATGAATGCCGTCAAGGCGATCCGGAATTTCATGGCGGTGATCATTGATCACCGGCGAATTCCGATGCTGGATGAAATCGCGCGCCAGTTCGCGGTTGAACTGGACGCACAGTTGGGATTCGTGGAGGCGCAAATTTCCAGCGCACGCGAGCTTTTGCCGGAAGAGAAACGGGAGTTGGAATCTCAGGTTGAGCGCTTGACCAGCAAGAAGGTGCGGGCGCACTACGCTTCCAATCCCGGCCTGCTGGGCGGAGTGATGGTCCGCGTCGGCAGCACGATTTATGACGGCTCGGTGCGCGGGCGGTTGGAGAAGATGAAGGAGCAGTTGAGCATTGGTTAGCGAGGAGACGACGGTGGAGCACGCCTTCAGGCGTGCACTGAAGATTGGTTAAGACTTGCGCTTTAGCGCCTGAGGTAATTGTTTCCTATGCTCAGCGGCTAAAGCCGGTTCTATAGAGTCCTTCTGATGCAGCGCTAAAGCGCTGCTCCACCCGAGCGAATCGAGAGTTCTTGCATAATACGGAATAAATCTTATGGCGCAGATCAAAGCAGACGAGATTACGAAGCTCATTCGCGAGCAGATCGACAACTACGAGACCAAGATCGCGGTGGACGAAGTCGGCAGCGTGATGTCCATCGGCGACGGCATCGCCCGGGTTTATGGACTCGACAAGGTAATGGCAGGCGAGCTGCTCTCCTTCCCGCACAATGTGGCGGGTCTCGCCATGAACCTGGAAGAAGACCAGGTTGGCGTGGTGCTGCTAGGCGAGTACACGGAAGTCGAAGAAGGCGACGAGGTCAAGCGCACCGGCCGCATCATGAGTGTGCCAGTGGGCGATGCGATGATCGGACGGGTGGTCAACTCGCTTGGCCAGCCTATCGACGACAAAGGGCCGGTCAACACCGACAAATACATTTCCATCGAGCGTCTCGCTCCGGGCGTCATCGACCGCCAGCCGGTGAAGGAGCCAATGGCCACGGGGCTGAAGGCCATTGACTCGATGATTCCCATCGGCCGCGGTCAGCGCGAACTCATCATCGGCGACCGGCAGACCGGCAAAACCGCCGTCGCGCTCGACACCATCATCAACAGCAAAGGTCGGGACCTGATCTGTATCTATTGCGCCATCGGGCAGAAGCGCTCGTCGGTTGCACAAGTGGTAAAAACGCTGGAAGACTATGGTGCGATGGAGTACACGATCGTCGTGTCGGCGTCGGCTTCCGATCCGGCTCCGATGCAGTACATCGCTCCCTATGCCGCTTGCGCCATGGGCGAGTATTTCCGTGACACCAAGCGTCACGCGCTGTGCATCTACGACGATCTTTCCAAACATGCGGTTGCATACCGCGAGATTTCGCTGTTGTTGCGCCGCCCGCCGGGTCGCGAAGCCTATCCCGGAGACGTGTTTTACCTCCACTCGCGCCTGCTGGAGCGCGCCGCCAAGCTAAACAACGAACTGGGTGGAGGTTCGCTGACCGCGTTGCCAATCATTGAGACCCAGGCGGGCGACGTTTCGGCTTACATTCCGACCAACGTGATTTCGATCACGGACGGTCAGATCTATCTCGAAACCGACCTGTTCAACTCCGGCGTGCGTCCCGCTGTGAACGTCGGGCTGTCGGTCAGCCGCGTCGGCGGCAGCGCGCAGATCAAGGCCATGCGTCAGGTTGCCGGCACGCTGCGTCTCGACCTGGCCCAGTATCGCGAACTGGCGGCGTTCTCGCAGTTCGGTAGCGATCTCGACAAGGCCACGCAAGCCCAGCTCGCTCGTGGAGGCCGTCTGACGGAAATCCTGAAACAGGGACAATATCAGCCGCTGCCGTTCTCCAAGCAGATTCTGATCATCTTCGCCGGAACCCAGGGCCTGCTCGACGACATGCCCGTCGAGCAACTCCGCGATTTTGAGAAGGGCCTGAACTCCTACGTGGAGATGTCGAATCCCGGCATTCTGGCGGGCATCGAGGAAAAGAAAGTGCTCGATGACGACTTGAAGGCGGCAATGACGAAGGCCATCAAGGAATACAAGGAGCGCTTTGCCAGCGAGCACCAGGCGGTAGCGAAGGCGAGCGCATAAGAACCCATGGCGAACGTTCGCGACATCCGGCGGCGCATCCGTAGCGTGAAGAACACGCGCCAGATCACCAAGGCCATGAAGATGGTTTCGGCGGCCAAGCTGCGGCGCGCGCAGGAGCGCGCATTGGCGGCGCGGCCTTACGCGCTGATGATGACCAACGTCTTGCAGTCGCTGGTCAGCCGCACCGATCTGGTTGATCCTAAGACAGGCGAGCCCAAGCACCCTTTGCTGGCGCAACGGCCGGAGCAGAACATTCTGCTGGTGCTGGTCACCGGCGATCGCGGATTGGCGGGCGCGTTTAACTCGAACGTGCTGAAGGCAGCCGCCAAGTTCCTGGAGTTTTTCAAGGGCAAGAACATCAGCATCGCCGCCGTGGGCCGCAAGGGCCGCGACTACATGCGCCGGCGCTATCCCATGGCGACCCCGGGAAGCACAACCCGCGCCGGCCAGATTCAGATTGTCGGCGAACACTTGAACCTATTGGGCAAGCTCGAGTATGAGGCGGTGGCTGAGATTGTCGAGCGAGTGATCCAAGCCTACGACCATGCCGAGATCGACTCGGTGTACGTGCTCTACAACGAGTTCAAGTCGGTGATCTCGCAGCGCCTGATTGCACAGCGCATCTTGCCGGTGCAGGAAATTGGCCGCCGCGAGGTCGCTCTGGCTGAAGAGTTCACCTTGGAGCAGCGCGAGCGCATGGGCGAGGCCGCGCGAGCCGCCGGCATCAGCTTGAAGGAACCCGAGGAGAGCGAAGCGGAGCATCGCGCGAAGGGGTTTCCCACGCCCGATGTGGATTACATTTATGAGCAGCCACCGGAAGAGATTTTCAAGGACATGCTCCCGCGGTACGTTGTCATGGAACTCTTCCAGGCAATGCTGGAGTCGGTAGCGGCCGAGCAGGCGGCCCGCATGACCGCTATGGATTCGGCGACCAACAATGCCAATGACGTGATTGATTCCCTTACGCTGACCATGAACCGCGCGCGCCAGGCGGCGATCACCAAGGAGATTATCGAGATCGTCAGCGGCGCGGCGGCGTTGTAGGCAGTTTCGAGTTTGTAGTTTCAAGTTTCAAGCGTCGTACCTGATGCTCAAGACTGATAAGTCATAAGGGCGAATACCGAAAAGCGGATTCATATATGCCAGAAAATGTAGGACACATCATTCAGATCGCAGGTCCCGCGGTGGACGTGCAGTTTTCCGAGAGCGCATTGCCGCCCATCTACAGCGCGCTGCGCGTCACCAGCGAGGGCTTCAACGTTCCTGCTCCTATCGACATCATCCTCGAAGTGGAACAGCAGCTCGGCGAAGGCCGCGTGCGCTGCGTTGCCATGGAGCCCACCGAAGGCATGGTTCGCGGCATGAAGGCCATCGATCTTGGCGGGCCCATTACTGTTCCTGTTGGCCGCGGGACGCTGGGCCGCGTGCTTAACGTGATTGGCGAGCCGGTAGACAAGCTGGGTCCGGTGCACTTTGACAAGCGCATGCCTATCCATCGCCTGGCGCCGGCGTTCGACGAGCAGTCCACCTCGATGGAAATGTTCGAGACCGGTGTTAAAGTCATTGACCTCATCCAGCCGTTCCTGAAGGGCGGCAAGATCGGCCTATTCGGTGGCGCGGGCGTGGGCAAGACCGTTGTCATCATGGAGCTCATCAACAACGTGGCGCTCAAGCACGGCGGCTTCTCGGTGTTTGCCGGCGTCGGCGAGCGCACCCGTGAAGGCAACGACCTGTGGCTGGAGATGCAGGAATCGGGCGTGGTCAACATCAAAGACCCTGCGAAGTCGAAGGCCGCGCTGATCTACGGCCAGATGACGGAGCCGCCAGGAGCGCGCTTGCGCGTGGCGCTGACAGCGTTGACCGTCGCCGAGTATTTCCGTGACGAGGAAGGCTCCGACACGCTGCTCTTCATTGACAACATATTCCGCTTCACGCAGGCTGGCTCGGAAGTATCGACGCTGCTGGGCCGCATGCCTTCGGCTGTGGGATATCAGCCCAACCTCGCCACTGAAATGGGCGAGTTGCAGGAGCGCATTACCTCGACCAAGAAAGGCTCGGTCACTTCGGTGCAGGCCATTTACGTGCCCGCCGACGATTTGACCGATCCAGCGCCGGCCACGACCTTCGCTCACCTCGACGCGACCACCGTGCTCTCGCGCCAGATTTCCGAGCTGGGCATTTATCCCGCGGTCGATCCGCTGGCCTCCACTTCGCGCATTCTCGATCCGCGCGTCGTGGGCGAGCAGCACTACAACACGGCGCAGCCGATGGCGACCGTTGGCTGCCGTCTGTGCGCTGACTTCCTGGTGCCGGCCAAAGGCGCGATCGCCCATCTTTCGCGGTACGTTCCGTGACATCCTAAGGCGCGAGGGTCTGCTCCGTCTGGTCAACCCGGCGGTTTGGAAGCGCGATGGGTGGTGCACTCTCGGGCCGCCGGCGATGGCCGACAGTCGCTACGCTACCTCGCCCCGTATGTCTTCCGCGTCGCCATCGGCGACCATCGAATCGTCTCCTGCGACTATGGCAAGGTCACCTTCAGCTAACGCCGCGTGGGGTCAAACCGGCCTCGCAAGATGACCTTGGATGCGATCAAGTTTCTCTGCCGTTTCCTCCAGCATGTCCTGCCCTCGGGGTTCCAGAAGGTTCGCCACTACGGCTTCTTGAGCCCTAACAGCGGCACGCCGATCGAGGCGGTGGCCCGCTGGGGCTGATCACGTCGCACAGCAACCACGTTCCGGCCTGCCGCCTGACTGCTCACGGCCGCAAGCGTCCCCTACCAGCAGTGAGATCCTCCCCGCGGCTGAGCAGTTGCTCATCCATCTCTTGGCGAAGGGTTGCCCATAGTCAGGGCTCTGCGGTGTCGCCGCCGGGCTTCTTGAACATCGATTGGAGGTCCGGCTCCGCGGACTCCAATCCATCATGGTTGGGCAGCGAACAGCGCCTTACCGTTCTAGATGTGAGAACCGCAATCGCCGATATAGCTCGACCGACGCGTCGATCTCCGACTTTTGAATGGAGACGCTCTCGACGTTGATGCCGATTGGCAATGCTTTTCGCGAGCATAGTCCTGCACATCGGTGAATACCCTCTCGCACAGGTTGACCGAGCGCACGGAGCGTGTCGGCCGAATGGTCCGAGTTCGTTTCGGAGCCAGCGCGGAAACGAGAGCCAAGCCACTTCATGAATTCGAGTGTTATCGCACAGAGCCACACGGTGAGAACGTGAGCACTACGGGGATGGGCGAGCGGCCGGACGTTCGCAAAGACAATGCGTAGTCGGATAGCAAAGATTTTGTGGAGCCTGCATCGTACACTGACTGTGTGATGAAGAAGCGACAGCCCTGGTCCTGCTTGGCGAGCATCCGATGGTGCTCATCCTCTTTCGCAACGTGTCTCTCCGCTATGGCGATGCCACCAAGGACCAGGTTGGAAGCAGCCAGCTCGAGCGCATACGCCTCTGGGTTTAGCGGCAAACCCGGTGGGTGCGATTGGCCGCGTCGGGTGCCGACGAAAACGCTGATGTGCCGGCCGGCCAGTGACCGCACGCCGTTGACCCACCCGAAAACGCCTCGCGCGGGTGCGCGCCTGACGCATCGGTACACGATCTTCGGAATCGCGAGCTCGGCGAGCGCGTCGCGTGCGTAGACCTCGGGGTTGACGGTGGGGTAAAAACGGGAACTGGGGGTGTTCCTGGCCATCGCGTCCCGGCTCGTGCTGAATGTCGTAGACGACCTAGCTGTCAGGTGCGAGCAGACGAAGTTGATCTACCTGTTCGGCTGCGATGTCACGCAATCGTTCAGGGGTGGATGCGAGCTTCGGCGGCGCTGATTCCGTAGAGGCCAATAACGTCTGCTTCGATCTTCTAGTTTTTCAAGCAGTGCACTCACGGGGAGGTGTTTCTCCGCGTCGATATCGGCCGGTTACGATGACCTCCCACTCGTCCCAACGCGTTTCTCACTAGGATTTTAACCTGTCTCGGCCGGGATCGCCAGCGAGAAACAGGACGCACGCGGTGGGCGTATTTAATCGGTCCTCGACGAAGCCCCATTGGGTGTACCCAATCGTCAGGTGGTTGCTGATATGGGTCTCTTCGATGCGTTGGTTCTCATCTGAGTGGAGGCGATGGGGGTTTTCGTTATGCGGCATAGGTGAAATAGTGCTTGACCACTATTGCAATCTGCAATAGCCTCCATCCGAACGGGCGATGATGCCCGGCATAATGATTGGGGATTATCTCATGGAGTATAAGATCGTATCGCAATATGAAGACACGCCACGCATTGCAATTCATGAAACAGAGCAACCGGTTTTCGAGGCTAGATTAGTAATCAATCTGCTAGAAAGATGGGGGCTTGTTGCCGCTGAATGGCATGGCGAAGATTCGGCAGGTTGTGCGTGGCTTCAGGATCCGAAAGAACTCGCTAAGCATGCCTGCGAAGTAGCCGCCAAAGCTCACGGCTGAACTCCGGAAACGTGGATGGTTTTTTAGTTCTTCCATCGCAGTCGGAGATCGAGGCCGAATTCAAAAAGCAGAAGGATTCCAGGAAGAAGAGAGAAAGCGTAGATTGACCCCCGCCAACCTGCGAGTCATCTGCGAATCACTCAACGACGAGCACGGGACGGGCGGGCAATCCGGGCTCGCCCGTTTGCTCAAGTGGGCACACAGCACCGTGCGGCGAAAGCTCAACGGCAAATCGCCGATCACCGAGTCCGATGCCTTGGCGATCCAGAAAGCCGTTGAGTTGGCTGAAGGACGATAGCGGCTTGCGAGGTCGGAAAACGCAAGCGCTCTGTGTGACCAGAACTCCGACAACTCTGCACGGGTTTATCGTGGCACATGCCTGTGAACCAAGGACTTACGAGTGCCAGATGGCTGACAACTCTGCACGTGCAAGGTTCTATTCTTAATTCCTTCGTGGAATCCGTCGCCCTAATTTATTACAGCAAAAAGACTTACGAGTGGAGGATAGGGGACTTGAACCCTGACCTCTTGCATGCCATGCAAGTGTTTAAACCGTCGATTTGCCTCAAATTGAGCGGTTTCCGGCGGTTAGGCAATTCCACATTTTACAGGAATCACAGGAATTACATAGATCCCAGGGATTCTGCTGCAATTTTTGCTGCAAGACCGGTAGGGCATTGGGCTGCCGGTTTGCCCAAGATGGACCCGTCACCTAGTCGCGGCCATCGGTGGTTGAGCCTCAGGGCAGCGAGGCTAGCGAGGTGATAAATGGGAGCGCGGCCGATAACCCCTTCACAAGCCGCGTGTCGGCAGTGACAACTTGCATCCCTCTCGCTCGGCGAGCGCGACATACAGGCAATCGTAAACACCAATCCTCATCTGCGATGAGATCTCATAGGCCCGCGGCAAGAGCGTCAGGGACGTGTGCAGGGCCGGTAGGAAGGCGAGGAGATCCGACAGGTGTTCCGAACCTGCCGGCGGGTGAAGCAAGCCGCGGCGCTCCGCTCGTGATAAGGCGTGGGCTATTTCACAGGGAAAACGTCAGGTGCCAAGAGCTCGTGAATCTCGCGGTGAAATCATCGAGGAGCTGAACGGCCTTCGCTGAATCGGGCTCGGGAAGGAACCACTTCACGGCGACGCAAGAGTCGAGCACATACTTCATGCGTCTTCTCTCGACTCGCGGATCAAATCGACGGCCACGTTCACTTCGCCATGCCTGCGGCGAAATTCCTCGCACATCCGGTCCATGCGCCCCGGGCGGCCCGCCTCGTCTCAGGATCAACGATTCCCCTGGTGGCGTGTTCCGCACGCTCCTGTAATTCGGTCATAAGTTCAGATGGAATAGTCGACGGTGTCCGACCTTTGCCATGGGATTCCTCCTTAAACGCAATTTTATACGGTAGGGTGGCAATCAGCCACGCGAGCTGCGGTGCGGTAGAAGGCTCGTCGATTGGGATTTAGTAGTGGACGGACGGTCAGAGACCTTCGGAAGCTGGGACGCTCTTCGGAATCGGCCATGCCCCGTCGGATCTGTTCTCGTACCCGTTCGGTCCGCTTCCGGAGCGCTCTGAGCTCCTTCCGCTTGCGTCGGCTAACTGTTTGGCGTGGACGATTTCGATCGGCCCTGAATCCAGCGCCACAGGTTCGTTGGCGAGCCCGCACTGGTATACCGGCTGAGTTTTTGTAGTGGAGGATAGGAGACTTGAACCCCTGACCTCTTGCATGCCATGCACGCGGTCAGCTCGACGATTTGCCGCAAATACTAGCGGCTTCCGGCATTTACGTCGTCTGCATTTTACGAGAATTGCGGTGAATTACAAGAATTGCAGCAGTTCCGCTGCAACTTTTGCTGCAAGTCGGGCAACGGCTCAGGCCGCGACGGGCGTCACCGGGACCTCAGCGACGCGGCCGGTCAGCCAGTTGAACGCGAATAGCCGGTCGAACGCCGTCGCGACGGTAAACGGCGTAATCATCAGCAGCGGTGACCAGCTCACCCGCTTCAAAGAGCTTGACCATTACCAGTAGCCATACGGTACAACGGTCGACCTGTAGGGGGTGATCTTCTTCTCCTTCCTGGCCAAGATGAAAGTTGAAGTCCGATCCTCGGCCGTGCGGACAGGCGACCCCGCTTGCCACCCAACCGCCTATTCGGGCGACGGGCACCGCATGAAATGCAGGCTGTAGAGCTCGGGCATCCCATCCACGGTCTCCCATGGTTCGATTATTTCGTGGTGGTAGAGCGCGAATTGCAGGTGTAGTATGAAGGAAGTCGGCAATTTCGGCTCTGGAGAGTGCCGCAACACGGCCGAGGGCGAGCGGCGTGTGACTCACAAACTCCGCCGACACGCTTGCGGGGGCGGTGCCGGCGGCGTCGTACAGGCTGCGAGCCGTTGTATCACCTTCGCCGCGAAATTTGCCTGCGCCTGCGGAGAATCCTTGCCCCGCTCCCCGAAACGCGTCGCTTCGGTAATCTCGATACCGACCTTCGTAGCGCGAAATTCACCCGGAAATCAGGCGCTTCGGACTCCTCGATCAAGGTCGGGATCCTGCCGATCGCCTTCAGAAATCGCTCGACACAAATCCGTTCGTGGCCTTTTTTCTCCATTCGCTCCTCCTCCGGCGCTTTATGACTCCTCGGCATGCTCGGTGGCGCGGTGGTCGTAAATGACGAGCTGGTTGCCTCGCGCCAGCATTCGCGGCCGATGCGTAGGTATCCTCTGGGCAGCGGTGACGTTGCCAGCGGGTTGTGAACGAGCATTAATTCCGACCCGAGCACTCCGCCGCAATTAAATGCCTCGGCCGTCGAGTAGAGCACGGTGGATGCCACAGGATTCTTCCTGCTCAAAAAAGGCGGTCGTGATCGGACTGCGCCGCTCTTTTTCTTGACTGCGGCCTGGTAGGTGAAATAGCTGTCGCCAAATGTGTTCGTCCGAAGGTCGAACCGTATAGCTTCGGGGCCGAACGGAAAGGGCGCACGATATTCGGGGAGGAAACCGACCTCCTGGTAGACGTATGGGACCGCTCCGCCGTTCACCGCGATCACGAAAGGCTCTGATGCAGGTACCAGCCCCTTGCTCAGATAATCCTGGTGTTTCAGGAACTTTTCGGGGACCGCGGGGGTCAGCCTGAGCTTGAACGCGTCGTCTGGGACCGGCGCATCCTCCAGGAAATAACCCGGAACCGCGTCCTGCCCCTTACCCGCGGTCGCCGCGATGCCTCGAACCAAGCCTCGAACGCTCCGACCTGGATGTCGGCCTTTCCCGCCGGTGCCGCTGCGCTCTATGGGTCATCACCGGCAGGTTCTGATCGAGCAGGACGGCGCCAGGTACATCTCCCAGAAGCAGGCGTGAAATTCAAGCGCAGCCGATTCGGGATTCCTTGTTCTAGAAAGGGACGGTTTTCCGCCAGAGCGACTCGATCAGCTCCTTCGCCTCCTTGGGCCCCGGCCGGGAAGACTCGAGGATGTGCAGGAAGGCGGTGTCCGTCGCTGTCGGGCTTTCTGAAGAGGTCAAAATCGCCCGCATGTCGTCTCTCCTGATTGGAAATCCGGTTCCTCGCCAGCCACCCGCCATCGCCGCGATACCTCGGTTCCCGGATGCCGTCGACGATCCGTGCCGAGTGCTTCATTCAAAATCGACGCCAGCCGGATTCCCCTCTGATACAGACGCTGCCGTGCTACCGGCAGGTTCGCTTTCATGTAATATTCCCCAAGTTTCTGACCGGGCTTGAGCCACTTGTCGGTCCCGGAATCAGGTACGCCGCCCTGCGCCGCCAGCAGGCCCTCGGTCGCCCAGTCCTTGATGCTTCCGCACATCCATGCCATTCGATTTTCGGCGGTATCGAGGGCGGCCAGCCCCTCCAGCCAGAATTCTTCCGTGTCCACTGCCCGCGAGCGTGTCGCCGTCCCACATCCGGTGCATGTTGCTGCCGCGTTCAAAGAACTGGATCTGCGTAATGAGCCCCACGCGAAGCTCGCTTCGGCACCAATTAGCCACCCGACGCCCTGGCGAGTCAGCTACGCCGGCGGGAACCACGACGATGGATTACGAAACTCGACGAGCCGTCGTTCAGCCAGTGATCGTCTCCCACAATCGGGCGTCAACAAACCTCGAAAGATGGGCGACGTTGTCGGTCGCCACCGTCACCGTATCGTCGGGCCGACCGACAGCAGAGCTTGGGCCGCCAGGATACAATCCCCGTCCAACGCTCGGGGCCGCCGTTGGCAACCCGGCACTTCGCGCCGCGGCCCACAGTCGGCCGCCCGCAGCATGACGTCGGTCGTAATGGGCGCGTATCGAGCGTGGCCTTGACCTGGTCAAGACGCCGGATACCCGCCGTCGCCCGGATGTGGATCAGCTTCCGACTCACCTCGTAGTCGGCGATCTCCGGGACGAATATCCGAACCCCGGCCGCAGCCAAGTCCTTCACCCACTGCCGAACTGGTCGGACTTGGACCTACCTGCGGGTTGGTCAGCAAGCCGAGGGGGCCGAGTCAAGAAACACGAGTCTCATTGCCGGAACGCCTGCGGGGGGACAGGGCTCCTCGTCGATGGCCTTCATCAGTGCGTCGAGGGTCTGCCGCTGCTCCTCTTCGTCGCCCATGTCGTCGAGGGCGTCCAGCCCCCTGGCAATCTCAACCGCCCGAGGCGGATCCCCTCGACGGTCATCGGGAGCGCCCGGCCGGTTGAGTCAACTGACCGATGCGGTGCCGCAATCGTTGAGTTTGTGATGGACATGATCGAGACCTGCGTGGTCGTGTTTTGATCCGAAAACCCCAATCCCGTTGGCCTAGATGACTGCCAGCAGACGTGGTGGCGAAGGCCGCCACATTTCATCCTAATTATGGATCGTCAAATGGCAGAACACTCGCAAGTGAGCAATCAAGGGGGCGGGTCCATGCTGAGGATGGCTTCAAATGCTGCAAACGCCGGCAAGTGCTAGGTCGGACCTGAACATATCGCTGCCATTCAGAGTCCTATG
>CAWIMR010000023.1:0-95614 GCA_963837245.1 uncultured Acidobacteriaceae bacterium
TGGGCGGCTTGCTGGGATTGGCCGTCTCTTACTTCGGCGCTCGCCTCATGCTGGCCCTGGCCTTTCGCAACGCCCCCATCATGCCTATCAGTGCAACGCCCTCCTGGCCGGTACTGGGATTCGCGTTTCTGCTTTCGCTGCTGACTGGCATGCTCTTTGGCGTCGTGCCCGCGTGGCTGGCCTCGCATTCCGATCCCGCCGAGGCGCTGCATGGCGCCAACCGCAGCACGCGCGGAGCGGTCGTCCGTGCCGCAGAAGATGCTGGTGGTGGGCCAGGCGGCGCTGTCGCTGGTACTGCTGGCCTGCGCCGGTTTGCTGACCAGCAGCCTGCGCAACCTGGAGCACCAGTCGCTGGGCTTCGCGGTCGAGAATCGCGTCAGCGTTTCCATCAATCCGCCGCTCGCCAGCTACACGCCGGAGCGGCTTGACGCCCTGTACCAGGCGCTCGAGGACCGCTTCGGCAACTGCCCAACGTGCAGAGCGTCAGCCTTGCGCTTTACAGTCCGCTTGACTTCGACAACTGGGGCGAGTACGTCTGCGGTCGAGGGCAAGGGGCGACCCCAAACCCGGTAGGAGAAATTCACTCCTCCTGGACCGGGTAAGCCACGAGTACTTTTCCACCATGGGCCAAAGCGTCGTGCAAGGACGCGCTTTCGATGGAAACCGACAACCGAGGTTCGCGTCCCGTGGCCATCGTCAACCAGACCTTCGTGCAAACGCTTCTTTTCCAATGAAGATCCGGTGGGCGAGCCTTTGGCATGAACAGCTCAAAGTATGCCGGTGACTATGAAATCGTGGGAGTGGTACGGGACGCGAAATACAACGATCCTGAGAAGCCCGCGAACTCCATGTTTTTCCTGCCCCTGGAGCAGTCCATCCGATACAGCGAAAAGCTGATGCCGAGCTTCGAGGAGAAGTCACACTTCGTCGGTGGCATTCAGTTGCGCTTGCGGGGCAACACCACGATCTCGAGCCGCAACTCCGCCGTGCCCTAGCTGAGATTGATCCCAACCTGACCATCGTCTCGGTGCAAACCATGGACGAGCAGGTGGCCATGAACTTCGACCAGGAGCGCATGGTCGCGCAACTGGCCGGCACGTTTGGCGTAATCGCGCTGTTGCTCGCCGCGATCGGTCTTTACGGCCTGACCGCCTACAACGTGGTACGCCGTACCAGCGAAATCGGAGTGCGCATGGCGTTGGGCGCCGACCGCATGAACATCGTGCGCCTGGTCTTGCGCGGAGCCTTCCTGCAGGTGGCCATCGGCCTGCTGATTGGCATACCTGTCGCGATCGGGGCCGGCCGCCTGATGACCGCCAAATTGTTCGGTGTACGTAGCTGGGATCCGAAGGTGTTTGCCGTGGCGATTCTGTCCCTTGCAATTTGCGCCGCTGTCGCCAGTATCCTGCCCGCGCAGCGGGCCGCCTCAACCGATCCGGTCAAGGCCTTGCGAGCGGATAGAGTGTTTGGCGCTCTGCCATTAGGCGGCGGCATTCTAAGTGATCAGTTGCGTGGCATCTAGGTCCTGTAGTAGTCTTCTTACATTGGTGCTCACCACTCCGTTGACAGCGAACCGGGCAATCTGGGTTGCCCTGCGATGGAGTCTTGGTGGAGGCGTCGCTTCAACACGAAGCGAAGGCGACGTGCGAACGGCGTACGGACTTTATTCGTACTGCTCAAGCAACGCAGTCGATTCGTAATGACGCGACATCCACAGCGTGCAGACTGGGCCGGTCGTAAGAGACAGTCCAAAACTGCAGCGCCTCTAGGTGCTGTCGAGGATAAAGGAGATCGATGGCAAGTAAGACGAACCTGGTGGCGAGCGGCGGGCGGGGCTCGAAAGAGCTTGACAAAAAACCAATCTGGCTAGAATAGATAGATGGGATGTTCCGGTCGCTCACGGCGGCCGGGGTTTGCGTCCTCCTAGTCTGCTTAGGCTTCACCACTCCGTTGACAGCGAACCGGGAAATCTGGTTTGCCGTGCGATGGAGTCTTGGTGGAGGCGTCGCTTCAACACGAAGCGAAGGCGACATGCGAACGGCGTACGGACGTTATTCGTACTGCTCAAGCAACGCCGTAGAGAATGCCGCCTGCATCCGAAGTTTCTCCGCAGGCGGCAAATACTTCACCATATGAATTCGGCGTCAGCTCTTCGTACCATCTCCGACAAAGAATTCCTACGCAAAGCATGGAGGGAGATTTCCAAGCGCAACATGCTATCGAAAGGGCTCGACAACGTCACGATAAAGGCGTTCAAGAGTCGCTTAGACGAAAATCTCGCACAGATAATCAGTTCGGATCTAAGATCTGAACCAATACGTATTTAATAAGCTTCGAGCTCACGCGATCAAGCAAGCCGGGATCAAAGAAGTCCGAGGCCGTTGCAAATCGCCAGCGTGCGCGATAGGGTGGTAATGAAAGCGCTCGCTCTCTTTATCGAGCCTGCTTTCCAGAGCTTCAACCTCGACTGCAGTTTCGCCTTTATCAAGGGCCGTGGCGTCAAGCCGGCTATACAGCGCATACATGACCTTGTAGCCAACGGCAACAAGTTCTACTTCGAGGCGGACATCATCAATTTCTTTGGTGCAGTTGACAGACAGTGCTCTGGACTATGTTCTCCAGAGAGGTCCGCCATAGGAGTCTATTGCCTCTGCTTCAGAAGTGTTTCAATTTAGAGTTAGAGAATCTGCAGAGCCACAAGACCGAATTTCAAGAGCTTTTCTTTGGGGCTGATTCGGGCATTCCGCAGGGCGGCGTCTTGTCCCCGATGCTGGCGAATTTTTACCTATATCAATTTGACCGCAGGATGCTAGAACCATGGTTTCAACCTCGTGCGATACGCCGACGACTTCGTAGTCATGTGCGAGACGGAAGAGCGAGCACGACAAGCCCATGATTTAGCAGGGACACGTTGAAGACCTTGAACTTGGAAATTCATGCTCTTGACGCACCGGGTTCTAAGAGCAAGATCGGGAATTTTTCAAAAGATGGCCTGATGTTTCTCGGAGTATGTTTCGAGGGGAAAGAGATATTTCCGGCCAGCAAGGTTGTGAAAAGATTCAAGGAGCAAAGTGGAAGAAGTATCTAAAGCCAGCCAGTGGTGAAAGCCTCTTCAAGACACTTCAGAGGCTAACAAATCTGATCAATGGATGGGGTAAGTGTTACAGAGGCCATGCGAGTTGCGGACATCTATCTTGGACTTGACGAGTTCATCAAGACCTCCGTCGAAGACGTATTTAGAAAAATTAGGCGTTCGCCTCGATCGGAAAGAACAAACGGAAGCACATGAAGCTTCTTGGGGATTCCTTCTCTCACCGCGATGATTGAATACCCGAAAGAAGGCGATCGGTCACGATGCAGATTCATCCAGCATGACCTAGGATACCGCCAGAGCCGCGGGATCGTTGGGAACATCCGGCTGCGTGAGGAGGACGCTGACTGGCACCGGTGTTGTTATTCGTGACCGGGATCTCAGAACTCAACAGTGGCCCCACGTCTCAGAAGCCCCGCCCGCCGCACTCGGACCCCCAATCTGGTTACTACGCCCCCCAGTTGTTACGAAAGTACAGTTACCCTACATGTACCTTCGTAACTTGAACGACCCAAGAGTCTGGGATACGCTGCCATCGGCACCGAGTGTGCGCACCCGTCGGGGTGTTGTGCGTCCGGCGGAGTACAAGGTCTTTGACAACCCAATCGCGTCAACCCATTTGCTCTCTGTTCAGCCTGGCTCGCTTCCTTTCCGTGTCAGGGAGGGACTTAAGCCTCCTGAAAGGAGTTAAGTGCTTAGAATGGAATATTTTACCCATAACCTCTTTGGATGGAATATTTTGCGGGGAGGATTTTCATCTTGCTCTTTGTTTTCAATATTTTGCGAGGAGATGGGGGGGGCCAGAGACGAGAAATGGTAAACACTGACTCTTCTTGTCGCCGCTAAATCCATGGGAATCTATATCTTACATATAACTCCTTTGAATGGAATATTTTGCGCTGGAAATGATGCATAAAACGATTAATTCTACGTAATGCCGGGAGGGGGTGGGCAACGCAGGGGTCAAGCATGAGTAGCGACAGTAGCTGGGAGATAGCGATCCGCTAGTTCTTCTCTTCCCTGGCTGCTTCGGGCGCCTTCTGCCGTCCCGGTTCCTGTCCGGGATACTCGTACACACCGCGGCCGGCTTTGCGGCCCAAGCGTCCGGCTTTGACGTACTGCACCATCAATGGTGCAGGACGGAACTTTTCGCCCAGCGTCTTGTGCAGGTAGTCGAGAATATGCAGGCGCGTATCGAGTCCCACAAGATCAACCATTTCAAAAGGTCCCATAGGATGGTTCAAGCCTAACTTTAGGGCTTTGTCGATGTCCTGGGGCGAAGCCACGCCTTCCTGCAGCATGTAGAAAGCTTCATTGCCGATCATGGCGTTGATGCGGCTGGTAATGAATCCGGGCGATTCCTTGATAACGACCACTTCTTTGCCCATGCGCTTGCCCACTTCCACCGCCGCCGCGAGCGTCTCGCTATCGGTCTCCAGAGCGCGCACAATTTCCAGCAGCTTCATCTTGTGCACGGGATTGAAGAAGTGCATGCCAACGCACTTGGGCGCGCGATAAGTCACGGAAGAAATCTCGGTCACGCTGAGCGAGGAGGTATTCGAGGCCAGAATGGTTGCCGGGCGGCAAACTTTGTCGAGGAGGGTGAAAATCTCAATCTTCGATTCCATCTCCTCCGGCACGGCTTCAATCACCAGGTCGGCTTCGCGCGCGGCCTGCTCCACTGAAGACGCATATTCCAGCCGACTGAAGGCATCGTCGGCATCAGCCTGGGTGACTTTTCCGAGTTCGACAGCTTTGTCAAGATTGGTGCGGATCTCGGTTTCGGCCTTGCGCAACGCGGTGGGAAGAATGTCCTCCAGGATGGTGCGATAGCCGCCAAGCGCCGCAGCGTGGGCGATGCCGCGCCCCATGATTCCGGCGCCGATAACCGCGATCGTTCGGACCTCGGCCATCGAGCTACTCTCCCTTTCCCAGTTGCTCGACGACATTAACGAAGTTGGGATCGGAGTTGCGCATGTATTCCGCGAGGCGCTTCTTTTCCTCGCCGTTGATCAGATAAAGGCTTGCGTTGATGCGGCGAAGGGTTGCCGCGATATCGTCCACGTAGTTCATCATGCGAATGAGTTCACCAGTAGCGGCCATAGGAGTCCTTTCCAGCGCAATATCCAGAACGAATGAAAGCCGTTGCTGCAGAGCTGCAGCACGGTGGGAATAACGACAACGCAATTTTTATTCTCACCGCCGCTCACGATTAAGTAAAGAAGCCGAGACGTCAGCACGCAGACGCATCAGCACTTCGCGGAGTGCATTCCATGGCTCCAATCCGCCGGGCAAAAGCGGCTGACTCCAGCGGCTCCCGCTATGCCACAAACTCCTCGCTCAGATCCCCGTTACCCTGGTGAGCGTCCGATCCCGGCTCCGGCGGATGCAGCATTGCGGTCGGTCACTTCGACAAGGCTTGCCAGCTTGGCTGCCAGTTCCGGCGTCAATGCGCCCGGACGCAGCCGCCAGGACCAACTGCCTGTGGTCTGGCTGGGCACGTTCATGCGCCCAATCGAGTCCAAGCCCAGAACGTCCTGCACCGGAATGACGACTAGATTCGCAACCGAAGTGAGTGCGGCCCGGATGAAAGCCCAATGTACCCCGTCGTCCCCGATCCCCAGATAGGCGGCGGCCGCCTTCTTCTCCTCTTCCGTCGCACCTGAGTTCCACCAGCCGACGGTCGTGTCATTGTCATGGGTTCCGGTGTACACAACCGAGTTACGGCTCAAAGCTGTGAGGCAGATACTTGCGGGCACCGCGATCTCCAAAACCAAATTGCATGACTTGCATGCCGGGAATGCCCAGTTTCTTGCGCAGTTCGTTGACACCGGGCGTGATGTAGCCGAGATCTTCGGCGATGAACGGTAACTCACCGAGCGCGCTGCGCAAGGCTTTGAAAAGATCGTCGTTGGGCCCTTGCACCCAGTGGCCGTGGATCGCGGTCGGTTCGTCGGCGGGGATTTCCCAGTACGCCTCAAATCCACGAAAATGATCGAGCCGGACGATGTCGCAGGTCTTGATCGCCCACCGCATGCGCTTGATCCACCAGTTATAGCCGCGCGACTTAAGCACCTCCCAGTCGTACAACGGATTGCCCCAGCGCTGGCCGGTCTCGCTGAAGGCATCCGGCGGGCAGCCGGCGACCACCTCAGGCGAAAGGTCTTCTCGCAAGCGAAAGATTTCGGGATGCGTCCACACGTCGGCGCTGTCGTAGCTGACGAAAATGGCGACGTCGCCAATGACCCGAATGCCGCGCTGGTGGCAGTGAACACGCAAGGCGCTCCACTGCTCGAAAAACGCAAATTGCAGAAAGCGCTCGATCTCCAGTTGCTCATGAAGTTCTTTATGCAAATTCGTAATGGTTTCCGGGTCACGGCGGACGATGTCCTCGGGCCATCGGTTCCATTCCTGTTCGCCGAAACGTTCCCGCAGGGCGTTGTAGAGGACATAATCCTCGAGCCATCCATGGTTCTTGTGGCAGAAGCTTTCAAAGCGCTTACGAGGTTCACCTGAGGACAAACCTAAGAAGTTTTGCGCAGCCTGGCGCAACAACGGGAGCTTATTGGCTCGAACACGGTCAAAATCAACCGGCGAATGGCCGTCGGGCACTGCCTCCACCTTCTCGCGCTCCAGCAAGCCCCGCTCGGCGAGGCGCTCCAGGCTAATCATGAGCACGTTGCCGGCGAATGCGGACGTAGAAGAATAGGGTGAGTTGCCGTAGCCGACTGGCCCGAGCGGCAGTACCTGCCACAGCTTCTGGCCGGCTTCGGCCAGCCAGTTCACAAACTCATACGCGGCGGGGCCAAGGTCGCCTATCCCGCCCTGCGAGGGCAGCGAGGTTGGGTGCAGCAGAATTCCGGATGAGCGTTGTGCAAGCATCAGTGAACATATACGGAAAGAGGTTGACGAGTGGCCGGCGGCTACAAGCGACCGCTGTGCCGGTTCCGCAGACTATACAAAGGCGGCCAGCAGAATCATCTGCTGGCCGGAGAACCAGGGACTCCGTTGTCCGCTAGCTTCCTTCAGCAGTCTGACTCAGACGGTCCATTTCCTTCTTGTTGATCCTGATCTTTCCCTCTTTTTCCAGGCGATCGCGCAGGTTCTCGATGTACAGCCCTTCGATTTCATTGCGCTTCTGCTGGAGGAGGCTGTCTTTGACGGTGTCCCAGTTCTGCTTGGCCTGCTCCGGCGAAGGCTCCTGCAATTCCAGGATTTTGATCACGACACCGTTATCGCCGCCGCGAATGGGGCCGCTGATGTCGCCCGGTTTCATGCTGAAAGCCACACTGGCCGAGCCACTCATGGCGCCCATTTCCGGCACTTGCGAATTGCGGTCCACCAACTCGCTGGTCTTGACGGAGGCACCGATTTCTTTGGCCGCCTTGGCTAAATCATGCTCGGAGTGCGCACGATCGGAAAGCTCCTGGGTCTTCTGTGCCAGCAGGGCCTGTGAACGCTGGTCCTTAAACTGCTGCTCCACTTTGTCCCTGACCTGCTCAAAGGTGGGCGTTTGCGGAGGCTGAATGTCCGTTACCTGATAAATGGCAAACCCCTGCGGCAGAGTCGCCATGGCAGGTGGATCGTTCTTCTTCGCGGCAAACAGCGCGCTTACGAAGTCAGGGGCATTGCCAACTCCGGGCAACAGATCGCCTTCCGCAACCGGGCCCGCCGTGGTGACCGTCAGACCCTTGTCCGCTGCCGCTTTGCTCAGCCCCTCATTGCGGGCCAGCGTCTGTACAGCGGTCGCGAGATTTTGCGCCTCCCCGGAGGCCTTCTGGCCCTTGAGCGATGCCTCGATCTCCGGCTTCACCTCGTCGAGCGGCTTCAGGCGCGCTTGCTGTTTGGCTTCAACTTGGATGATGTGAAAACCGTAACTGGTACGGATGACGTCCGTCGTCTGGCCCACGGGCGTGCTGAACGCCGCCTGTTCGAACTCTGGAACCGTACGACCTTTGGTGAGCGGGGGCAGTAGCCCGCCATTCTGCGCGCTTCCCGGATCGTCCGAATTCTTTTTCGCCAGCTCAGCAAAATTCGCGCCAGCCTTCAATTGCTTCTCGATGTCTTCGGCCTTCTTGCGCGCCGCGTCCACGCCTGCCTGGTCAATCTTGCCGTCCGCTCCTGGCGTTGGCGTCTTGATCAGAATGTGACGGACGGTTACTGTCTCCGGAATTCGATACGAGTCCTGGTGCTGGTTGTAATACTGCTGCACCTCAGCCTGGGTCACCGGAACCTTGTCGGCCATCTTCGCGGTTTCAATCACGATGTATTGCGCTTTGATCTTTTCCGGAATGGAGTTCGCGTATTGCTGCTTGTACTGTTCGTAGAAGGCTTTCAGCTCGGCATCAGTCGGCTTGATTTGCTTCTTAATGTCATCGAGGGTCAGCACCGCATAGTCGAACTTGACCTTGGTGTCCTGCTTCCTCACTTCCTCCGTAACGTCTTTATCGCTGACGGAAACGGGGACAGTGATAAGCGAGAGCAGCTTCCTCTGGGCGATTTCAGCCTTTACTTCTTGCTCGAACTGCGCCACGCTCAGGTTGAATTGGGTCTGAATAAAAGACTCGTAGGCCTGTTCGCCGATGAAGTTGCCACCCGGGAACAATACCTGTCCCATCTGACCCTGATGCAGGGCGGTGCTCAGCTCGTCATTGCTCACCCCCAGGCCCATGCGGTCGGCCTCGTAGACCAGCATTTTTTGCGCAATTACGCCCTGTGCCGCCCGCTGCATGAGATAGGGCATGATGGCTGGAGGAACGTTGCCCTTGAACTGCTGCTTGCCGATCATGCGAGCCTGTTGCGTCACTTCCGGTATGCCGACTTCCTGATTGCCGACTCTCGCCAGCACACCCTGGGTGGTCAGGCTGCCGCCGAACAGGTCATTGAGAAAGCCGCCGCCAGGAATAAGAGTGATAACCATCATCACGCAGACGACGACTAGGATTCCGCCGAGGACAATCTTCTTAATCGGGCCGGGCTTTTGCAAAAAACGAATCATTCTTCAGGAACTCCGAGATGGATGGGTGAATCTGTTAATTATAGCAGCGTGATGGCTGCCTGCAGGCCGACTGGCAAGGACTTGGAGACCGCAGACCACGGGTGGCATGAGCCTCTGAATGCAGCCCGATACCGCTCGCTGGCGGATATTCCCCGCACAAAGATGAGCACTTCCCTAACCCGCGGGCCAGTATGTTGTAATGGATAGAACATCAGCATGCCAAAATCGCTATCAGGGGTGCGCCGGCGCTTAATAGCCTACAAACGCCGGGCTCGAGAATGGAAGATGATCGTCAATGGGTTGGCCTCCACCGACCGCCCCATCCTGGCGCACATTATCCCCATTCGCCGTTGCAATCTTGCGTGCACCTACTGCAACGAGTTCGACGATTTCTCCAAGCCGGTCCCGCTGGAAACGATGAAGCGCCGGATTGACGAATTGGCGCGTCTGGGAACGATGATTGTCACCTTCAGCGGTGGCGAGCCGCTGTTGCATCCCGAGCTCGACGACATCATCGCTCACGTTCGCAAGTATCCGATCATTGCCGGCATCATCACCAACGGCTATCTGCTCACCGCCGACCGCATCCAGCGCCTGAACCGCGTCGGGCTCGACCATCTGCAGATCAGCATTGACAACGTGATGCCGGACGACGTGTCCAAGAAGTCGCTGAAGGTGCTGGATAAGAAGTTGCAACTTTTGGCCGAGCACGCCGACTTTCACGTCAACATAAACTCGGTTGTCGGCGGAGGTATTCACAATCCGCATGATGCACTGGTGGTAGGGCGCCGCGCCGTGCAACTTGGCTTCACTTCCACCATCGGCATCATTCACGACGGTGAAGGGCAACTCCAGCCGCTGAACGAAAACGAGCGCGAAGTGTTCCTGAAGATGCAGGGCCTTGAAAAGCGCCACTACGCGCGCTTCAACTGGTTTCAGAACAATATTGCCGAAGGCCGGCCCAACCAGTGGCGCTGCCGCGCCGGCGCGCGCTACCTCTACATTTGCGAAGATGGCCTGGTGCATTACTGCTCGCAGCAACGCGGTCATCCCGGCATACCGCTGGAGCAATACACGGTCGCCGACATTCGCCGTGAATTCCTGACGGAGAAGGGCTGCGCTCCGCATTGCACTGTCTCGTGCGTGCATCACGTGTCATATATGGATTTCTGGCGAGCGCCACAGACCATTCAGCTCCCATCGCGTCCAGTGGCTGCCGGCCAACTAGTGCAAATTGAGTAGCTACTCCGCAAATCCGCTTTGCAGAGTCTGCCAACGCACCCTCCAGTGCATCCGTCGCGAGTGTCCGATGGTATAATCTTGCTTGCCCTTCTGAAATATTTCCTGACAAGCGGGCGCGTAGCTCAACTGGCAGAGCAACTGACTCTTAATCAGTAGGTTGAAGGTTCGATTCCTTCCGCGCTCACCAACCTTTTCAACAACTTATGGTTGGTCACATCCCTCCCGCTGAACGACTGTGGCTGTTTTTGTGGCTGTGGGAAATCCCAAGTCCTTCTGTTGATTCCGGCGGTCGATTACATTCTTGATCTGAGCGGTTTCCGGGTGCAGATAAACCATGGTTGTACTCAGGCTCTCGTGACCCATCACCTCTTTGACCAAGCCTGGGTTTCTCGTCTCCGCCATAGCCACCGTCCCAAAAGTGTGCCGAGCACAATACAGCTTCAGAACATCAGGTATACCGAGCTTTCTAGCAATCTTCCTGAACATGTGCTCAATTCCGCTCAACTCGATGTGCCCTGATCGAGACTTTTCTGACGGGAACACCCAGCCTTCCGTTCCTCCCTTCTGTTCCTGCTGGATGGTCCTCAGTATCCCAATCACGCGCTCACTCAGTGGCACGACCCGGCGAGCTTTGCGTGACTTGCCTTTCGGATTGAAGTAGTAGGCGCCGTCCCAACTGATATCTTCAAGGCGCATTCTGACTACTTCTCCATTCCTCATGCCAGAATCCAGCATGATGGTCAGCACGTCTCTCAAGGGTCTCGGACACGCAGGTAAAAGCACCCTCTCATCTGCGTCAGTCACCATGCGGTTCCTGGCATCGACCTTGACTGATTTCACCCTTGGAACCTCACGGATGAAATTCCAATCGCGTGCCTTGCCCAACATCCGGCGCATGGTCCGGATGGCGCAGTTCCGGCTGTACGGTGACTCGTGAAATGCGGTCGTTTCAACATCATCCGACGTAATCTGATCCATCCGCATCCCGCACAGGCTGGATTTCAGAATAAGGCGACAACCATTCTCGTAGTCGCTCTTGGTTTTCGGCTCAAGCGTGGTCTTGTCGAGCCATTCCAAGAACTGCTTCGCGAACTCCTGAATCAGAGGCGCCCGCTTCGGCTTTGACGACTCCCCAGCCTCCGCCGCGACAATCGCTTGGGCTTCAATCCGCTCTGCTTTCTTCCTGTTCCTGGTTTTAGCGCTGCCTCTGTAGCGCTTTCCGTTTATGTAAAAGAGGTAGTACCAGACCCTACCCCGTAGGTAGATAGACATTCCGTTCCTCCCTGCTTGCGCGCACAGAGGCAACACGAACGCCTGACCGGATGAAGTCATCCAAGTCGGCAATATCATACAGTGCGCGCCCACGGGGCTTATAGAACTTCGGTCCGACGCCCTGGCATCTCCATGCCCGCAGCGTGCCTGCGGGAATGCCCGAGTATTCCGCTGCCGCTTGCGTTCCCAAGAATCTGTTGTCGATTTTCCCTAATCGCACTACCACTGCAACCTCCGACTGGCTTTCACCAAGGATCAATGGACGCAATAACGGCAACTCGCCTGCCCTCGGATTCATTTAGCTTCATATCGATTGGCGGTCAAACGGGCTGATCAGGCGAGTGGTGTACAGGCCCTGTAGGCGTCCGTATGGACTTGCTTGAAATTGGCGAATCTGGCAGGAATTTCTTGCTGAAACCCTTCTCACCGCAAGGCGGTGGTATTCGGGCTGCGACGGCACAGCCTTGCGTTCGACCCACGATCGTCAATAGATTTATTTCACCAATCACACTTTGACTGGGCACAGCAGCAGATACGCAAGAGTCCGGCGCCAAGATGAATGGCACAAAAGTGTACGCGCAGGGGCCCGTGATTCACTCCCGCAAGGCCGCCGCGAAGTCGATTCCTTCTCCCACGCGCTGCCTGACTTCCTTGAGCCAAGCTCTTGGATTCGTGCCGTGAATCACGCGGCCGAGAAACCCAGCCGCTCGGCTGCATTATTCCGGTTCCGCCGAATGTCGTCCTTCGTGACCTTTGTATACAGCGCAAGAAAGCTGTCCATGCTCCGGGGTTTGGCAAAAACATAAGTCGCGTGGCCGAGCTGTGGGGTTTCGACGACGACGGCTTTCTCAACGTCGAAGATGTATTCATCCCGAAATAGATAGATCCGGCGTGCTCGGCGTGAGAGCTGGCGATAGAAGAACGGATCATAATCAGGTCGCCAGCTGATCTGAGCAACATCAAAGTCACCCGGGATACGCAACTCAGAGCACATCCGCTCCAGCTCCGCTTTCTCGACTGCCCGATTTTCCAGGCGCAGCCGGAGCTGATCCAGAGCCCGCGAATACTGGCCGAAGCGATGATAGGTTGTTCTGGCAGATTCCATTTGCAGATGGAAATCGGGTGACAGTTTGACCTCCAACCGGCTTGGCAACGCAGTTTCCCACGTAACGAATTCCCACTGCCCACGACGTTTGCGGTACTTGCCGCTCTGTACGAACGTGCCTTCGACCTCGATTTTGGTTCCCAACAGATGCTTCCACTGATTCCAGGTGCGATCCCAACTGTTGAGACCGTTGCTTGGGACCACAAAGCTTACTATCCGGGCGCCCATGAGATGCGAGTTCGGGTCACCGGAGACGTTGACAGCGGGAGGCTGCTGGGTGCGCAGATTGTCGGACACTGGCGCTCCGAAGTGGCCAAGCGCATCGACATTTTCGCCGCTGCGCTTTTCCACGGAATGTCAGTGGATGGGTTTAACGATCTTGACCTCAGTTACACGCCTCCATTGAGCAGCCCCTGGGATCCGGTGCAGATCGCTGCTCAGGCCTGGTGCCGCAAAATTTCAAGCCCATAAGTTCCAGAATTTTCAGGCGGGCAAAACAGGATTCACTTTCCGAACAGTCTGGGAAACACTACTAAGCATGCCGCTCAAGTACTCAGGACCCCATTTTCATCACGTGCGGTCCCATGCTCACGTTTTGGGGTCCTCATTCTCACCTTATGGGGTCCCATTCTCATCTCATGCGTCCACCCACAGAGAAGTGTGGGTGGACCCATAAGGTGAAAATAGGGACAACGCGGAATCAAGGGCTTAGGCTACGTTGGACCGCATAACATGAAACTCACAGACCCCAAGAGATGAAAATAACGCCGACAATTTACGCATAAGTTGAAAATCTCGCCAATCCGCTCGTTTCTGGACGACTTGCGAATAGCCGACGATCTGGGAGTCGTCGGGCTCGTGAACACAAGTCATGCTGCGACTTCGTCCCACATCCACACCGCATTCCTAATGGATCTGCTCTCACTTTGACAGTTCTCAACCTACCCGATAGAGTGTTAAGTGAGGCAGTTTTGTCCTTTTCCTCTTCAGGTTCCCTGAACATAAGTCAGCCCATCTGAAGTTCTTCCTCTTATGCGACGCGACAGTAAGTAACAGGGGGTCGTCGTGCTGACACCATACGGTCTGGACATCATAGAAAGCTGCCTGTCCTGCAAGATGCGGGCTGACCATCTCCTTTGCGATCTGCCACCAGATGCGTTGCAGGCGTTCGAATCCATCAAATATGCCACGGCCTATCCCAAGGGAGCTGTTCTGTTCGTCGAGGGTCAGTCGCCACGGGGAATTTTCGTCTTGTGCAAGGGGCGGGTAAGGCTATCCATCTGCTCGAGTGAGGGCAAGACTCTGATCCTGCAAGTCTCGGAGCCCGGAGAGGTTCTGGGCCTGAGTGCCACGGTGAGCGGCAAGCCCTACGAGCTGACGGCTGAGACCACGTGCCCGTGCCAGGTCAACTATGTAAAGGGCGAGGATTTTCTCCGCTTTCTCAAGGAGCACAGCGAGGCCTGCTTCCGCGTCGCCGAGCAGTTGAGCGCTAAGTACAATTCGGCTTGCCACCAGATTCGCGACCTAGGGCTATCGCACTCCGCTGTGGAGAAGCTGGCCAAACTGCTGCTGGAATGGAGCGCCAAGAACGGCAAAGCCACCAAAGCCGAGTCGCGCTTGAAGCTGGCTTTCACCCACGAGGAGATTGCCCAGATGATCAACACGTCGCGGGAAACCGTGACCCGACTGTTTGCCGATCTCAAACGGCGACAGATTTTGCAGGGCAACGGCTCTACGCTGCTGATCCGCAACAAAGGGGCGTTAGAGGCGTTGGCCGTCACTCAATAACAGGAATAGCGAACCGGATTCAAGGCTGCTAGTCACTGCCAAATGACAGCAGGCTGGTAAGTAATGGGGATGACGGCAGTTTGCGGTTGATTTCTTCGAGCAAGTTTCTTATCGCCACGAGCACTCGATACAGGAATATTCCACCGCCGATAATAACCAGCAGAACCGCTCCGAGCAGTGTTGTAATCACCGTGTTCCTCCTGCCGCCGCACCAGACTCACGCTCATGGTAAGCGTTCTTTAGACCAAAGGGAGGAACGCGGCCTCGCCTTGGAGCGGGCAGAATTTCAGCTACGGGTTATTTTGCCAACAGGCGCGCGATGGTATCGAGAACGAGCTGGGGCGGCTCGCCTTTTGCCACAAACCCGTCCGCGAACTCAATGCCGTCGGGTTTCTCGGCCGCAGCAGAGATGATGAGAATCGGAACTTCTGGTTTCAGTTCCTTCATCTCTCTGGCGATCTCTGTTCCTGTTTTGTCGGTTAGAAAGTGGTCGGCGATCACCAACTCAACAGGGTACTGTTTGAAAAGTTCGAAGCCGCCTTCACCCGAGTTAGCGGTTAGCACATTGAAGCCGACGCTGGCGAGCAGGAATTTCCTTACCCGCAGCGAGATGTCATCGTCGTCAATACACAGTATGAGCGGCAGACGTGCAGCGGTACATGATGAAGCCGAGATCATGGCCGTTCCTTGTCTGCGCAAGAAGGCGTGCGGGGGTTATTGGTCATGCGCCAGCCAGCTTTTCAATGGCAGGCATGTTCTGGATCAGCAGGGTGGAACCATGAAGGTCCGCGATGCGCTTCTCGCGAAAATTGGCCAGAGTACGGGTAACTGTCTCCCGCGACATGCCGATGATTTGCCCGATCTCATCATGGGTCAAGGCCACTTTGATACCGTGAGCAGTGGCCACCCGGAAATCGTCCTGCGACCAATCCAGCATCAAGCGGGCAATTCGCTCGGGTGCTGAGGTGGTTACGAACGAGCGAAGGTGCTGGTACGCCTCTTGACACTCGCGGCTTAAGTGTATGGCGGCGTGCAGGCAGGCATCGCCGTGTTGCGTCAGAAACTTCAGAAAGTCGTCCCGTTTGACGAAGTTCAGTTGGCACGGTTGGCCAGTTTCTGCCGTTGTCTCGTGGGGGATTCCAGAGACGGCTGCGTTCAACCCTAGCACCTCCCCAGGCTGAGCAATCTTGAATATCAGGGTCTGGCCTGCCCTCGAACTGGCTGACAATTTCACGCGTCCTTTACAAAGAATGTAAATGCCGCGGCATACTTGCCCTTCCGCGAACAGAGTTGCGCCGGCAGGGTACGCGACCGTGAACTTCAGGGGCTGGAAGGCTTGCATTACGGATTTCGGCAAATGGCAGAAAAAGCCCTCAGCACACAACTTGCAGGAGAGACAGTCCTCAACCAGTTCCATCCCGTATGGTGAACGCATGCCGACACCCTCCTTGCCGGAGGCCCCACATGATGACCGCAGAATCCGTGGCGGTGGAAACGGGACTAGCTTGCGCTGACGGGCCGACTGCCACGGACCCGCGCTATGATTCGGGCAGCATACAACGCTCAAGATGAGCAGCGGTGTTCAATATTGCACACTCCCGCAATTATTGTTGTTGTGTTTCGACAACTAGATTCCCAGACTTCGCGGTCTTTCGTCCTCGCGGAGACTCGCAGGCGCGATCAGTCGGAAGCAGTGGGATAAGATGGCCTTCCCTTTCTCTTTGTACGCTTGGGTCTGACCTATTACACTCGAACAGAGAGAGCCGTGAGTAAGAGCCTTCCGTTGTTGCTTCGCCACGCGATGTACAACCTGCGTGGGGGCTTCTTAATTCGCCCCCTCACAATCGCGCTAGTGCTGGGTTCTGCGGGTGCAGTCCTGTCGTGGCTCGAAGAAGAAGTTCCGGCCGCCGGTGCCTGGGTGCCGGCCGTTCTATTTCCCTCGCACGCCGACCCCCAAGTCGCCCAGGTCATTTTGGGCGGCATCGCTGCCTCCATCATGACGGTAGTGTCGATCGTATTTGCCATCCTGCTCATGACGCTCACCTTGGCATCGATGCAGTTCTCCCCGCGCATCATCGTCAGTTTTTCCCGCGACCGGGTAACGCAATGGACGCTCGGCATCTTTCTCGGCACCTTTTCGTACTGCATGGCAGCGCTTCCAGCGGCGCACTCGTTCCCTCACCCCTTCGCCCCAGTGGCCACCGTCCTGGGCGCCATGGTGCTGGCGCTGGCCTGCGTCGGCTTGCTGCTCTTCTTCATTCACCACATCTCCGAAGCAATCAGTGCCAGTCACATCATCGATCGCATTGCGGAAGAGACGGAGGCCATGATCGATGAACTGATGCCGCGGCCGCACCACCCGGACCGGCTCCATCGTGCTGCACCTCTCAGATCGGATGCCAGTGATGTGGCCGTCTTGAGCGCTGATTCCGGCTATATCCGCTACATCGACAAGAAACGCGTGATTGCCGTCGCCAAGCACTATCACGTGAGCATCCGTGTCTTGCGGCGTGTCGGCCAATTCCTTCCGGCAGGAATTCCGCTGGCGACGGTCTCTAAAGGCAACCGCCTGCAACCGGCGGGGAGCGCCGAACTGCTCGCCGCTTTCGACATCGGTCCGACAAGAACCTTGCAGCAAGACGTGGAGTTTGGCGTCCTGCAGATTGTCGATATCGCTTTGCGAGCGATTTCGCCTGCCGTTAACGACCCCACCACCGCCATCAACTGCGTCGATCAGTTGAGCCGCATTCTGATCCGCTTCGCCTCCCGGGAGCCGCCGGATGATCTGCTTTACGATCCGCCCGGCATCGTTCGCGCCAGCATTGAATGGATGCACTTTGACCGCCTGGTCGTTTCAGCCTTTGAACAGATCCGCATGTATTCCAGATCGGACGTAGCTGTCAGCTTGCGCTTGCTGCGAGCCTTCAACGACATCGCCGCCAGTACGCCCGATCCGGAGTACCGCCGCATACTGGTCGAGCACGGAATGCGGACCGTTACCGGCTGCGCCGAAAGCCTCGACGAAGAGAACATGAGACAATTGCGTGCTCGCCAGGCGGTGCTGGAGAGATTCGCCGCGATCCCGCAGCTGTAGATTAGGTCAGCGGGGTGAGCAGATACCGCTATGCAGTGGTGAGATGGCGACTTCTCGATGGCCAGCCACGGGGCGGCGCGAAGAAGAAGAAGAAGTGTGGGTTTACGCATAACGTGAGAACGGCGGGGCTTCAAAAACAGCGCCTCAGATTGACCGTGTCCCCATGAGGTGAGAATCGGGGGCGCCATGAGATGAAAATATCACCACAAATTGACGCATAAGATGAAAACGCCGACACTTCCCAGAAGGCCTTTCCCGGCCACTGTCACAGGCGAATGCTGATCGGCAATCAAGGCGTGTCCTCCGGGGCGATGTAGCGACCTACCGCAGCGCCGCGGACGGTTCGCCACCGGCCATAATGAAGGTGTCCACTCGCAGGCCCATGGGCAATTGTGCTCCGGGATCCAGTTCCACCAGCGCTTCCAGAAATTTTCGGTCTACGCGTTCGGTAGGCTCATCGGTGCGGATGGTCTTGGGACCGAGCAGTTCGCCGACGCGCACCACGTGTCCGCTGAACCTCTGCTTGCCGAAGGCATCCGCTGTGACATAGGCCTTCTGGCCTACGCGGACTCTGTTCACGTCGGATTCATCGACGTCCACCCGCACGCGGAGCACTTCGGTGTCGCCGATGGTCAGGACCGGGTCAGGCGTGGTGGCAGAGTTGGAGACGCTTTCCCCGTCACGGTGGTGCTTGCGGAGAACGGTCCCGTTTATTGGAGACTTGATAAAGGTCTTGTCGTATCTGGCTTGGGCCTCGGCCAGGTGCGCTTGCGCCAGTTGCAGATCTGCCTGGGCGAAGGCAACATCTTCTTCCCGAGTGGCAGTGTTCACCAGTGAATAGTGGTCAGATTTCTCCTGGAACTCCTCCTTCGCGACGTTGTACTCGCGGGTATAGTGATCTAACTCCTCACGCGAGATCACCCCGCCCCGATACAGTTCCTGGCGGCGCTGCAACTCGGCTTGGGCATTCTGCATTACCGCCTCGGCGGCACGGACACCCGCCGAGGCCTCCGACCGTTCCTGACCTCGGGCTCCATTCACCACTTTGCGCAGGGTCGCTTCTTTGGCTTGCACCTCCGCCGCGCAGGAAGCCAATTCCGCGCGGTAGTCGTCGTTCTCCAGCACAGCCAGCACCTGGCCTATGCGGATGGAGTCGCCTTCCTCCACGTGCACCGACTTCAGTTTGCCACTCAGTTCCGAACCCAACTTGATGTCCTCGGAAACGGGCTCGATCCTTCCCGGTCCAGCAATGACGTTGGCCCAATCGGAGGGGTGCGCGCCCGAGTTGGGATTGTTGGCGTTATGGCGCGCCGACGAAAACAGCCTCACTGATATCGTTAGAACCGTGAGGGTGACTGCACAAAGAATCCCCAATTTCTTGATCACAGTAATCTCCATTCTAAGGTTGCACAGGTATCAAAACACTCGCGGTCTCCTCACTGCGATACCGCGTGCATTTCTGTGTGTCATGCAGGTACTATGCGGGATCCTGACAGAATGCACATCACGAGATAGAAGGCTTTTTCGCTACCACTCCGCGGACATAAGGTAATACCTACAGCTGGGGCTTGACCGATACCACAATGTAGTTATGTAGAAGGCCTGGTATTTTGCGCCGAGGGTCAACGGTGCGCTGTCGTAGAAGTTTCGACTCGGTTCGGGAGGTCAGTAGAACGCTCAACTCGCCCGCAACCCAATTCGATAACCCAGATCTATCGTTGTAGCCAGAACGGCGATGCCAACCACCTAGATCGCTACGCGTACTACCTGTGCTTCGGAAAGGCGCCAGTATCTCCGGCCGTGCGCTGGTGGTGCGATAAAAGTCGCACATCACGACATAGAAGGCTTTCCTGCTACCACAGCGCAGTAATAAGTTCCGTTTTCCGTTTTCGAAAGACACGCGGAAGACCAGTGAAAACGCTGCGCGATACCGATTTTGGGTCGCGGGGGACCAGTCGCGCTCTTCGGACTGTTCAACGAGCCACTCCTGAATATCGCTCTTCGTAATCTCATCCGCAGATACGCTGTTAAAGGGCTCACCGATGATCCCCAATTTCAACTTCAATTCGGCGGTCGAATGCTGACCGTTCGTCTCGCGAGAATGCGTTAGAACATTATGCGCGTGACCTGCCCCCCATCTTTAGTCCAGGGATAATGAGACTTTCTCCGGGTTTGGATTCTCCAGCGCTACGTTCGTAACCACCTTCTCGTAGCCGTCGAGGCTGTGGGAAAGTGGGAAACGCGCAGCGTTTTCCAAGCGGGCGCAGCCCGCGTCTTTTCCACAGTTTCTTGCCGTCGCAGATTTAGCAAACTCCTCCGGGGTGCGATAGCCCAGTGCCGAATGCGGTCGGATCTGGTTGTAGTCCTGCTTCCACTGAGCGATCTTTTCACGTGCATCGGCAAGAGTGCTGAACCAGTTCTCGTTCAGGCACTCGTCGCGGAAACGCCCATTGAAACTTTCCACGTAGCCGTTCTCCATCGGTCGTCCGGGTTGAATCGTGTGCCACTGCAGGCCCTGTTCGTAGGCCCACTGATCAACCGCGCGGCTCACGAACTCGGGTCCGTTGTCGCTGCGGATCTGGCGCGGCAGTCCGCGTCGCTGCTTCAGTTCTTCTAGTACGCGCACCACCCGCATGCCGCCCAGCGAGGTATCGACCTCAATCGCCAGGCACTCCCGTGTGTAGTCATCCACGATGTTCAAGGTGCGAAACCTCCGCCCCGAGCTGAGCCCATCGGTCATGAAGTCGACCGACCACACTTGATTGGCTGCCATGGCTTCCGGCAGCGGCTGGCGCACCGTACTGCGCTTTCTCCCACGCTTGCGCCGCAACGATAGCTTCTCCTCGACATACAACCGGTACACCCGTTTATGGTTCACCTGCCAGCCCTCCCGCTGCAGCAGGACCTGCAAACGCCGATAGCCGAACCGGCGCCTGACCTCCGCTAGTTCACGCAGCCGTACCCGCAATCCCCCTTCTTCCGGCCGCCGCCGCCGATACCGACAGGTGGCACGATGCATCTCCATCAGCCCGCAGGCGCGTCGCTGGCTCAGCTCTACTTCCCCTTGCATCACCAGCACCGCCTCTCGCTGCGACTGCGGGCTCACCACTTTTTTGCGACTACCGCCTTCAATGCCCGAATGTCCACTGCCTGTTCGGCCACGATGTGCTTCAACTGCCGGTTCTCCTCCTCCAGTTGCCGCAATCGTCTTGCCTCGCTCAGTTCCAACCCGCCGAACTTGCTCTTCCACCGGTAAAAACATGCCCGCGCGATCCCGTGCCGCCGGCACAGTTCTCCCGTCTCGACTCCGCCTTCCGACTCCTTCAGGATGGCGATAATTTGATCTTCGCTGAATCGACTCTTTCTCACGACTCCTCCTCTGGCCCTGGCGGGCCATCGTAAATGGAGAAGTCACATTTCCGCTGGACTATTTTTTGGGGGGCAGGTCAGAGGGCATTGCTTACGAGGCGTTGCAATACTTCGAGCAGTTCGTCAATCAGAAGTTGCGCACCGGGCAGCAGGTGCAGGTTACGTTTATTCCGGTCCGCCCCGATCAATTGGAATCGTATTTGAACGAAGGCATCGGCGACCTGATCGCGTACCCGGTGGCCATGACTCCGGAACGCGCACCGCAGGTCGCATTCACGGTTCCGCTTGAAACGGATGTGAAGCAGATTCTTGTGACCGGAAAGAACTTCGGTCCAGTTGGGTCGTTGCAGGACCTGAGCGGGAAGAAAGTCTTCGTCAATCCCATCACCACGTACTACGGGAATCTGCAGAAAGTGAGCGATTCACTCGTCAAGCAGGGGAAGAAGCCCATCCTGATCGAGAGCGCTGACAAGAACCTGTTGGATGAAGACCTGATGGAGATGGTGAACGCGGGGATACTTCCCGCAACCGTTACCATCACGCAGCGCGCCAAGCTGTGGGCCAGCGTTTTTCACGATATCACTCCTCAGCCCAATATCGTCATTGCGAACCAGGAGGACCTGGCGTGGGCAGTTCGCAAGAACAATCCGAAGTTCAAAGAGTTGGTGGATGAATTCGTCAAGACCCACGCTGCCGGAACGTCGTTCGGCAACACCCTGATGCGACGATACTTGGAGAGCAACCAGTGGATCACGAATCCAACCAATGACGAACAGATCAAGAAATTCAACCAGCTGGCGAATTTCTTCAAGACCTATTCCTCGCAATATGGCTTCGACTACCTGATGGTCGTGGCCCAGGGCTACCAGGAGTCCCAGCTCAACCAGGCGGCGAGAAGCCCTGGGGGCGCAGTTGGGGTAATGCAGGTCAAACCGTCAACTGCGGCGGCGCCGCCCATCAGCATTCCCGACATCGGGACGGCGGAGAACAATATTCACGCCGGAGTGAAGCTGCTGAATTCTATTGCGGAACACTATTTCAGCGACCGGAGGATTGATCCGATGAACCGCCTGCTGCTGACTTTCGCGGCGTACAATGCAGGCCCGAATCGGATCGCCGAACTGCGAAAGAGAGCGCCGGCCCAAGGGCTGGATCCAAACGTGTGGTTTGGCAACGTCGAATTGATGGTGTCCCAGAACGTGGGACAGACGACCGTCCAGTACGTCAGCAACATTTACAAGTACTACATCGCATACAAGCTCGTGGTCGAGCAAGGGCAATCGCTGCAATAGTCCAGGAGTGAAGCGTGCAAGCGTTAGATCAGACCGGAAGCATGACGGAGGCGGCGTTTCGTTTGTTCCGGTTGTTCCTCAATTTTCTGGTCTTCCTTGCAGCTGTAGCCGCCACTCGATGGGGGATTCGTATCTTCCTGTTGAATCGTGGCGGACGATCCCAGCGCTGGCGCAACTCCTTTTCGGCTATCAACCTCGTTGTACTAGTCTTACTTCTCCTGCTGCGTGACCCCGCCGAGAGGGTACTCACCGCAGCGGGAGATGCCATCGCTCGCTTGCGCCCAGTATCGGAGCTGGGCTGGCTCAGTACCTTTTTGGTGGGCATTTGCTACGTGCTGATTGCCAGTTCTTTCTTGTTGCTCACGATCTATTTCGTGGGTTTGGTTTACTGGTTTGCCGACCAGCAGATCGATGCCTGGCAGGCCCGGCTCCGCGGAAGCGTCACGGCAGGCGAATCCAATCCGCGATTCCATGCCAGCCGAGTGCTGCGGACATGTGTCCGTTTGCTTCGCGACCTGGTAGCGGCTGCGGTGATCTTGGCGTACTTCTTTTACGGCTTCGCCAACTTCCCACGCACTGAGATATTCACCAGCGCCCTGCGCAAGCTTTTGGGGCCGCCGCTGCGTGATGCGGCCCAAGCTGCAGAGAATTATGTTCCCAACCTAGGTTACCTGTTCGTGATACTGGTGTTCGCGTGGGTCATTCTGAAGGGGTTGAAGTACCTGTTCAAATCGATTCAGAAGGGTGACATCGTATTCGAAAAGTTTCCCGCAGAATGGGCCGACCCGACTTACAAGCTCAGCCGAAGCATCCTGTTTGTGTTCGTGCTGATGGTGAGCTTTCCTTACCTGCCGGGCTCCAACTCGGCATTCTTTCGCGGCTTCTCGGTGTTCATCGGCGCCCTGGTGACTTTCGGATCGAGTGGCTTCATTGGAAACCTGCTGGCCGGAATTCTGTTGACCTATGCCCGCGCTTTTAAGGTGGGTGACGTCGTCCGTATTGAAGGCGTGTACGGGACGGTTACGGAAAAGACGCTGCTTGTGACCCGAGTTGTGACGGCCGGCAATGAGCGGGTCGCCATTCCCAACAGTAAAGTGTTGACGGACTCGGTGACGAATTACAGTACGCACGGTCTGAACGAGGGCGTTGCTGTGTCAGTGGTAGCGACGATCAGCTACGACGTCGATTGGCGGACCGTGCACAAGCTGCTGCTCGACGGGGCGTCGCGGACCGAGCAGATCGCCACCGACCCCGCTCCACGCGTACTGGAACAATCCTTCGGAAACTATTCCGTGGAATACCAGCTTCGGGCCTGGACCAAAACATCGGAGGCAATCTTCGAGACGTACGCGGCATTACGCCGGAACGTCTTGGACGCGTTTGCCGATGGGGGTGTCGAAATCATGACGCCGACGATCTTGTCGCACAGAGACGCCAGCGAATTGGCAGTTCCCCCGGAGCGATTCCCAAATCGTCCGCAGCCGCGAGGAATAAGGATTGAAGTCGATCCCCCAAATCAGGTGGGCGATTCAAAGCCTCTTTAGAACGCCGGTCACTTAGGATAATCAGGCTCCCGCAGGCTTTCTCCGACAGCAAGTATGGATCGAACTCCGGGCTCGGCTGGACGTTGGGCAACCGGCAGTTAACCAGCAACATCCACCATCGGAACTAGAACTTGTTCCTCGCGGCGTGATCCTGTAGGCATCCCACGGCAGTCCCGACCTTCTCTCTGTCGGCCCAATCGATAACTGTCTGTGTCTTCTCCGCTGTTAGCGACTCTCCACTCCCAAGCGCACGTAGCAGATTGATCGTAATCATTCTGAGTCCAAGAACTTCGGTCAAAATCACTTTCTCCGGGAAAGTGGCCGACGACGGCGCCAATTGGGCGAGGAGCACTTCACGGCACCACTCACCCAAAGTTACCCCACGCGCCTGCGCCAGTGCCTCAAGCTCTGCATACTCTTCATCGGTCACCTTTGCCCCTGCCGATCTTGTGCGCGAAATGCCCATCATTAATCTAACGACCTCCGTCCCTTAGCAATCGGTACTGCGGGCAGTCTAGGACAATCCAAGCATCGCGTCCAACGCGTCAAAAGGGACAATTTTTGCGGAATCAGTTGCCAAGAATTTGCGCGCTCAGCGAGTTCCCATTCAGCGCCCGTCGGGCGCTCTGCAGCACCCTTTCAGGGGTGGCGTGTCAACCTTCCTCCCGCTGCCGTAGGCAGCGCTCCGGCTCTAACCTTAGTTTGGGGGACTTTGAGCCGGGTACGGCACGTCAGTCACGGTCGGAAACGCCTGCGTACTCGGCGGTTACGATCGTTGCGAGCCGGCTCCTCGACGTCGAGCCAGAACTAAGAGGTCGATCTTGAGCTCAGAAGTCGCCGCTTGTCACTACTTCAGAGATAGCGCTTTCAATGCGGCCGTCTGGGGATCCGAGTAGAAGATAGGATCCACGTTCTCCGCGATCTCGCCGGAGACCTCAAGGAAATTTCGCTTGTTCTCCAGTGGTATTAAGGCGCGTCTAGCGCCGCTTTCCATGGCCATTTGAAGTGGTTCCACGAGGGACTGGACAGCTTTGATGTTTCCCTGAATACTCAGGTCCCCTAGGACTACGAGGCCGGGCAGTGCGGGGGACGTCTTTATGGCTGAATATATGGCCACGATGAGGACAACACCCGCCTCGCAGGTGATCTGATTTCCCAACAGATCGATCGCTTCCACGTGAAAGTCTGTGGCGTCGAAGACACTGGCAATACCCATCGCCACCTTATGACCTTGTAAGAATGCGAAGGCCCGCTGTGCGGATTCCTTCATTCGACTTTCCACTCCGCCGGCAAGTTTGAGTTTGCCTGTACCGGCCGAGACACCGACCTCAATTCGATACAAGCCCACCTTGCCTTCGGTATTAACAGAAGCAGCGTAAAGACACCCAGGGGCTAATGGATCGGTGGAGATTAGCGCCCGACTGCCTTCCTCAGGAACACCAACATAGCGTTCCTCGGTGGTCTGAATGTCGCGATAGGAAAAAGATGTTTGGTGATATTCAAATGCGCCAATCTTCTTTAACTGTTCTTTGACCCTACGCCGACCTTCGAGAGCCAACGACAGCAGTTCAGACAACTCTTCCTTTGTCGGACGCCCGTCAGGATAGATCAGCTTGACCAAACCCGAGATGGTCTTTCGCACTGCCTTTACGTCCCGAGCATTTAAGTGCTGACCAAAGGAAAAATGTTGGTCGACGATTTCCGTGAAATTGTATCGACGTAGTTCCCGTAAAGCTTCTGCAAGATAGTCCACCACGAACCCGTAGCGGTCCGTGAAGAATTCCATCCGCATCTTAGGCACTTCCCAGCCCGGGATGTAATAGTGAACTCGATCGAGGAATGCGAGGTCATCCCTGATTACGTCGGGCATCGGCATGAACAAGTGCGACGACTTGACCATGACCTCTACGGGTTGGTTCGTATTGCCAAACATCGCTATGGACGCTTTACCGGTCAGGGATTCCTTGCCCCGGGCGAAGGAACCCGACTCGCAGTAGGTCTTCAGGGTTGATATAACCTCTTTGGGCATTTTCTCGAGGTCCGCTACCTCATCAAATCCCACAGCGTCCCAAATACCAACGAGCCCGACTTTTCCGGAAGCCATGTTGTAGAAGAGGTTTGCAGCCGTCGTGGGGCCAGTCATGAGAATCGAGTACGGACTGAGTTCTTGATAGCAATACGACTTTCCCGTTCCGCGGGGTCCGAGTTCGACCAAGTTGTAGTTGCTCTCACAGAACGGGATAAGCCGGATCAATAACAGGAGCTTCAGCCGTCGGTCAAAGCGCGAAGGCTCCATGCCGATGCTGCGAATCAAGAAATCGACCCACTCGTCAGTATTGAACCGCGCCCGGCCCTGCCGGTAGTCCTCAATGTTAAAGCTGGCAACCTGGATCGGCGTCAGTCGTTCGATCCAGAAGGGGCTTCGTTTGCCGCGGGCATCCTCGTCATACTGATGCCGAATTTCGACTTCGGCCCAGACGCCACCCATCAACAGCCGATCGAATTCGCGGATATAGCGATCTGGAATGTGCAGGTACTTGTTTCCAAAGTTGACGCACTCAGCCCAATACTTGTCGTCTTCGGCGAGATAGCGAACTTTGACCTTGTCGATGAAGGTGTGACGTTCCTTCTCTTTGACCAACGCCTGGGCCTTGTTGCCCTCTTCGGACCGCACAAAGTTTTCGGCCAGGGTGTTGTTCACGACGCGCATGCCAGCATCGATTGCAGCAGGATCGTCGGTGGCGCAGTATTTTCCCAGAAGGTACTCCAGCACAAAGACCGGCACGTTTGCACCTACCTTGATCTTTCGCACCAGGTCCTTACGAACCACCTTGCCAGCGAACACTTCCGTTGCTTTTAGATCCAGAGCATCATTCATATTCAAATCGCTAGTTTTACGGGAATATCGGCGAGCGTCGCCAGTTCCAATTGAGTGTGGCAATCAACCAATCGGATGGTGACTTTATCCAGCTTCGAATCGCCGGCCAGCATAAAGGTAAGCGCATTCGGCTTATTCTTCCGGAGCGTTATCTCGCGCGTTCCCTCTTCGTAACCGTAAGCGGCCATCGCACAAAGTCCTGCCTCTGCCTTAACCGACATGACCACTGCTCGAACACGAACTTCTTCGGGTGAGAACAAACCTTCCTCCTTCAAACTGGCAACTACGGAGAAAAAGCGATTCGTGATTGCATTCCTGGAGAATTCCAGCTCAATCCTTGCCCCTCCGGATCCTAGCGCTTTGGCTACTCTAGTTCGAAGAAGAGCGAAGGGAATGATCATCTCCTGCAACGAGATGCCCCCGTGGAAGAAACCTCCCACACCGCCCCTGACTTTGAAATAGGAGTGTCCTTTCGGGAAAGCAAATTCTAGTGTCCCGTTTCTAACGCTTCGTTACAATGCTTGATTTTACGAGTAATTGAGCGCGCTGAAGCAGTCCAGACGAAGGGTTGGGGAGTCCGGTTGCGACGGCGGATATAGTCAAGGATAGCTCGAACCAGTTCGCCCACGCTGCGGAAGGTTCCCCGTCGGATACGCTTGTCAGTAATCTCGGCGAAGAAGCGTTCCACCAAGTTCAGCCAAGAAGCCCCGGTGGGGGTGAAGTGCCGGTGATAGCGGGGGTGTGCCGCAAACCATGCTTCGACCGCCGGATGGGTGTGGGTGGCATAGTTGTCGAGGATCAGATGAATCGCCAGCCGACGCGGCGCGCTCCGTTCGATCCGCTCTAGAAACCGCAGAAACTCTTGGTGGCGATGGCGGGGCATACAACCTCCCAGCACTTCACCGCTCAACACGTTGAGTGCGGCAAACAACGTCGTGGTCCCATGGCGGGTGTAATCGTGGGTTGCCGCTCTGGAATTCCCGGACGCATGGGCAGAACCGGCTGGGTACGATCCAAGGCTTGAATCTGGCTCTTCTCATCGACGCTCAGCACCAAGGCTTGGGTGGGAGGATTCAGGTACAAACCGACAATGTCGTGCAGCTTGTGAAAGAACTGGGGATCGGTGCTGAGCTTGAAACTCTTCACCCGATGCGGCTGCAAGCGATGCGCCTTCCACACCCGGTGGACGGTCGCCGGGCTTACCCGCTGCGCTCGGGCCAGAGTGCGCACGCTCCAATGGGTAGCTCCGGGCGGCTTGCTGTAGAGGGTTGCGTTCACAATCGCCTCTTCCTTCTCGGGCGTCAGCCGCCGCCTGCGCCCCGGCCGAGGCGCATCCTCCAGCAATCCTTCCAGCCCCGCCTGTTCGAAACGCTGACGCCAACGCAACACGGTCGGTCGGCTCGTGCCTAGTTCCAAGGCCAGGCGATGATTGGCCACTCCATCGGCCGATCGCAGAACGATGCGGATGCGAAGCCCTATCTTCTGCGGGGTACTTCCCGCCCGCGCAAAACCTTCCAGCAGTTCTCGTTCGCCCGCACTCAGACGCAGCGGTTTGGCAGCTTCCCACATAGCTGCCCACTATAGCGCGAATTTCGATAATTGTAACGTTACTTATGAAACACTACACTAGGTCGCCCCCGACCTCAAGCTGGCTTGCGGTTACTCGGACGTAGCCGTCGGCGGCCTGACCGCCCCTGCCAATCCACACTCTCGGGTGCAACTCTACAGTTGTTCCCCCCGGAGAATCCATCAACATACCAGGATCAAGTTGATCAGCAAAGAGGTGTCCGTGGTCCGCGCTGATCACGAAGCGTTCGACCCCCTGCCTCGCAAGAATCCGAATAGCCCGGAGCAACTGTTCCAAGATTTCATCCATCCAGCGGCGAGTATCGGCCTGTTCATCGCCCTCCTGCCCCAGACGATCGATCTCCTGGGACGTGACGACGATGAGCCTGCAATCTGCGAGCTCCCTCTTTCGCTTCGCGCTCAGTTTGAGCACTTCTACCAGTTTGAGGGCAACGAAGTCCTTTCCAAATCTATCGGCCAGATAAGCCATGCGACTCTGTCGATCTTTCAGAGTCTTTCCTTCGATGACAGCAGCCAGCTTGCCGGCGCTGACAATCAGTTCCATTCCTTTCTCCGCTCCTGGGAGAAGGCACGCCATGCCGACACCAGTAATCGAAGGCAGGCCACCCACTCCGGGTTGCAGGCTTACTTCGAAATCTTCGTTTAGGCCGTCCATCAGTTCCGCGCCCATCTCGTACCGAAGAGCATCGACCATCAAATAAGCCGTCTTTAGCCCTTCATCGAGAACAGGTGCGATAAGATCGGCGAAGATGTGTCTTTGGTGAATCCAGCCGCCTAGATCAAAGCCAACTTCCTGCACGGAGCGGACAAAAATACCGTTGAGTTCATCTACAAGCGTGACGTAATCGTGTCGGATCTTGGCCGCCAGCTTCTCAAATTCGATGGAGCCCCCGTATTCCTCTGCATCAATGTTGAGCAAACGAGTTTCCCAATGGCGGTGGAATCGGTCCGCCATCATCCATGGCTCGGAAAACTGTGTATAAGCTCGAACCATTTCAGTGGCGGAAGGTTTGATGCGCTTCAGGCTGTCACGAGCCCGCGTGGTTACGCCCAGTAACCTGGCCGCGATTTCAAGTGCTGACCAACGGAGAGCCAATGCCGGCTGTTCGCGACTCCAGAATGAAAGCTTTCGCTTCTCCGCCAGAGAGAGAGCATGCGAGTAGTTCCCGCCTAGCAGCGCCTTTTCGGTGGCAAGCAGGAGCCGCGTTTCAATACAAGGGAACGTCTCAGCCTTCTCTAGATCTCCGGGCTGGAAATCCATCCGGTCTATACCTGCAGTTCTTTCAAGGTCGCGGCCGGCCCCGACGTATCCATCCCGGAAATCGACCCGGTTCCGCCACGTCGTGCAGAGATGAAGCAGGGCATCCAGTTGTACCGGCTTCTCGGGGAAAGGCAAAGCCTTGAGCTGGGCAGGGCGGCCTGATTCGGGAAATGCCGACGAAAACTCCGCAAGGAGAATAATCCGCCGCAATGCCTGGCGGGCATCCCCCGGTGCGGCGACATCTCCGAAATCCATGCCGAGCTCAGATTGCACGAGCGAACGAACTTCTCCGAGGGCATTTTTTTCGGTAAGCCGGTCGTCCTTGTCGGCACTGGCTGCGAACTCGATAATGAGCTCCAACGGTGAAGCAGCACCAAAGACAAGTTTGAGTGCACCAGACGTAATGCTGCCGACTGCTTTGCGTCTTCGGTTGCCTCTGCTACGATGTCGGCTTTTTTCTGGCCGATCATCGGGGCGAGAATCATGATGCCTTTTTCCCCGCGTTTCACGAAGCGGCCAAGCGAGTTCCACGTCCGCAATCCAGCGACATTGGTGGCATCGGGTTTCTGGCGAGCGATCAGCACGATATTGCCGAAGCTGTAGTTGTGAAAGCGGCCCATCGCCGAGAGATACTGCGTCAACACTTCACTCTGGCCTGACTCCAGAGCCTCCACGAGATAGCTGACTGCATCTTTGGTGCGGTTGTTGATTTCTTCTAATTTCATTGTTTTTTCCTTTCTGCCGTTGCCGGCCTGTTTTTGTTCTTCACTGGAGCGCCAGCGGACAAAAACAGACGGAACGGTGAAAGGAACTGAACGGAGGCTTGTGAAGGTGGCAGGGTGCGAGTGAAAGCGCGGTGAGTGACAAACGCGTGTGGGTTTTGTTTGGCGCAAAACCGGCGCAGTCCGAAGCGCCCGCCCGAGCCGCGGCGGTGAGCGGCGTCCACCTGAACCAAGGCGGAGTGGGAAAAAACTCCCGAAGGGCTCCTTTTGGGTGTTTTGAGAAACGAGACCCGTCAAGGGATTGCTCTTGCAAGAAAAAATGGTATTTTTTCTTGCATAAGTAGTCAGAAGAATATGGCTCAATCGTCTGAAAATAGGATTCTTAATCGGATTAGAGGAAGCGGGACTGGGTGGGTTTTCTCTCCTCGTGATTTCTTGGATCTCGGCGAGCGAGCAACTATCGATTCCGCCGGTACTGTCTGATTGTGTGTTGTTGAAATCGGCTATAGTGGAATGCTTGCCAGAGAACGCAAAAGACGTAGTGATCGCAGCGTTGGGCAGTGCAGTCGCTCTCGCTGGCCTTCTATTGGTGTTTTCGGGGTTTGTGTTCTCACAGGCCGCCAGCGTTTTCCATATCTCCATGCCCCGTTTCCTCCGCAAGATGGCTTGGGGCGCTGGTGGTCTGTAGCCCAGCGCCGAATGCGGCCGTACCGTGTTGTAGTGCACTCTCCATTGTTCGATCACCACCTGGGCCTCCTTCAGCGAATAGAAGATCTCGCCCTTCAAGCATTCATCTTGCAGCTTGCCGTTGAAGCTCTCACAGTACCCGTTCTCCCACGGACTGCCGGGCTCGATGTACAGCGTCTTCGCTCCCACCGCCGACAGCCACTTCCGCAGTCTTTGGCAATAAACTCGGGCCCATTGTCCGACCGTATATGCTCCGGGACCCCATGCACCAGCATCAGGTCGGCCAGCGTTTCAATCAGGTCATAGCTGTTCAACCGCCGTGCCACCCGGATCGCCAGACACTTCCTGGTGTACTCGTCAATCAGGGTCAACAGCCGCAGCGTCCTGCCGTCGTGCGTGTTGGCGCGCACAAAATCGTAGCTCCAGACGTGATTCTCATGCTCCGGTCGTAGCCGTACACAGCTGCCATCGTTCAGCCACAGCCGCCCTCGCGGACGCTGTTTCTGCGGCACTTTGAGTCCTTCCCGGCGCCAGATCCGTTGCACCCGGTCCTTGCCTACCTGCCAGCCTGCATCGCGCAGTAAAGCGGTGATCCTTCGATAACCGTATCGTCCGTAGGCGCTGGCCAACTGCAGGATGGCTCGGTAAGCTCATCTTCTTCCTCGCGCTGGATACTCGATAGCGCTGCGTCCCTCGCCATTGCCCCAACAGCCGGCACGCACGCCGCTCCGACAACCGATGTCGTTCCCGAGCGTGCTGTACCGCGCAACGTCGCCGTTCGGGGCTTAGAAGTTTCCCTCCGCCACGTCCTGTAAGACTTGCTTCTCCAACGACAGTTCAGTCACAGGCGCCGCAAACGGCTGTTCTCTTTCTCCAGCTCTTTCAGCCGCCGCGCTTGCCCCAGCTTGAGACCGCCGTACTCTTTCCGCCAGCGGTAATAGGTTTGTTCCGTGATGCCGGCCTCTTTGCAGGCTTGGCCGATGTTCTTATGGTTGGCTAATTCGACTTCGATCTGTCGCAGGATCGCAACGATCTGTTCTGCACTGTGCTTCTTCCGTGCCATGCTCCAGCTCCTTTTGTACCAGTCTCGCCAGCGTCTTGCTGTGCGCATTCGTAAGGCGCGTGAAGCGCCGAAGATGCATCCTCACGCTGAGGCTGTGCGCTCGACGTGCGACGTTGAAATGCGGGAGAAGTCCGGCCTGCCGATTTTGACGTGTGGGACTGCTCCGACAACTTGGCCGCTGCCATACCAGCCATCGCCAGTACCGCTGCTGTAGATTTTCCGAAGTTGGGCGAAGTCTACGTTCTGCCCGAAGTGCTCACGCATCGCACCGACGTAAGCGTTGTATTGGTCAGACGTGACTTGATAGCGGCCTTCGGTGCGTGCGCGGAGATCGGATACGAACGCATGAGCGTTGATGCCATTCCGGTCACCGACGCGGTGAGTGATTATCAGCTTCGTTTCGCTGTCGAGCGCAATCCATAGCATCGTGCCTCTCCACTCGGCGGGGTCATTCGGGCGCAAGTGGGGTTCCCGCGTATGGACGAATCCGAACATTTCATCCATTTGCACGTACCTGGGGCTGATATTCCACACCCGCGTTTCGAGTACACTGCGGGCCTTGATTGCTGCCGTGTTCATGAGCGACAGAACCGTGTCGCGGTGCAGTCCGGTTAGCCGCTCAATGGCGCGAACACTCATGCCTTCCAGCATGAGGCTGAGAGCCTTCGCAGCCACTTCGGGCGGGGTGTAATGGGTGCCGAGCTTGGGTTTAGGCGCTTTGAGAAACGAGACCTGTCAAGAGATTCCTCAAATGTCGTTACCGGTTGCTTTAGATATGCAATATTATATCAAATGTTGGAAGTGATATAATTTTACATATAGCTTTGCATTGTGACTTGATGTGCTATATTATATCAAACATGGGTGAAAATATAATAAAACATATCAAACCGCTGCGTTCGGAGGGCCTTCCCGAGGACATGCGCCGGGAGCTGAAGGAGGCGCGGGGCAAGCGCGGCTGGAGCCAGAGGGAGCTGGGCAGCCATGTGGGCCTGCCCCAGATGCACATCTCGGGCATCGAGTCCGGCAAGATCGTACCGCGCTACGACACCGTGCTCGAACTCGTCCGCATCCTCAACCGCGATCTGCTCATGGTCCCTCGCGCCCTCGTCCCGGTCGTGCAGTCGCTGATCCGCGATCATCTGCGGCAGGATCAGCAGGGCGAAGGCGAGGAACGCTCCCTCTACGCCGGCGGCGAAGAGGGGAACACGCAGGAGAGGCGCAAAGATGATGAAGATTGATAAGAACAAGCTCAACGCCCTCGCCGTGCGGCTGCACGGGCGGCAGATCGGCGTTATCAACCGAATCGCAGACCGCCAGATCTTTGCGTTCGAGCAGGACTATATCAACGATCCGCAGCGCCCGACCTTAAGCCTGTCCTTCAAGGGCAGCACCGGCGGGCTTGTCACGGCCGTGCGCCCGGTCGGCCGCCGTGTGCCGCCCTTCTTTTCGAACCTGCTCCCCGAAGGACATCTGCGCACCTACCTGGCAAAGCTTGCCGACGTGAACCCCGAGCGCGAATTTTTCCTGCTCGCCGTTCTTGGCGCCGACCTTCCCGGCGCGCTTGTCGTCTCCCCTCTTGAGACGGATGCGCAGGAAGGTCATGCTGAGCGCGATCATGCTGGTGGTGATGATGATGATGATCGTGTTCCTGAGACCGCGCTGCGGTTTTCACTTGCAGGTGTGCAGTTGAAGTTTTCCGCCATCATGGAATCTTCGGGCGGCCTGACTGTTCCCGCCGGAGGCATGGGCGGGTCCTGGATCGTCAAGCTCCCTTCACCCCGCTTCTCGGCCGTCCCTGAAAATGAATTCGCCATGCTTGAGCTGGCGCGGCGCGTGGGCATCGCCGTGCCGGAGAACCGCCTCGTCGCAATGGCAGAGATCAAAGGGCTGCCCGAGGAGGCGCGCGCGCCAGGAGGTACTGCCCTCGCCGTGCAGCGGTTCGACCGCGTCGCCGGCGGCGAGGCCGTTCACATGGAGGATTTCGCGCAAGTGTTCGGGCTCTTTCCCGATGAAAAGTACAGGCACCGCAGTTATGCCAATATCGCTTCCGTTCTTTGGGCGGAATCCGGCGAGGAAGCCACCTACGAGTTTGTCCGCAGGCTCGTATTCTCGGTGCTGATAGGCAACGCCGACATGCATCTCAAGAATTGGTCCCTCCTCTACCCCGACCGGCGGACGCCCGTTCTCTCGCCGGCCTATGATTTTGTAGCAACGCTCCCCTACATTCCCGGAGACGAGCTGGCCTTAAGTTTCGGCGGCAGCCGCTCTCTTGCCGGAATCACGGCCGCACAGATGCGTCGTTTTGCCGACGCCGCGCGCATTCCGCTAAGCCCTCTGTGGCCGATCGCGGTGGAGACGGCGGAGAAGACGGTCGCAGAATGGAAAGGTCTCGAACAGGCGGACCTGCTCCCCAAAGACATGCGAGCTTTAATCGAGAAACAGATTCTTTCAGTCGCTGCCACAGTCAAGTGACGGGGAGGCTTTCGACGACAGATGATGTCCGCTTCGACGTCTGATCTTAGACTGCTCAAGGCCGTTGTCGAGTTCAAGGAGCTTTTCTACTCCTCTTCTTGGGCACGCTACGACCTTGCCAAACCTGGATAGTTCCGGTTGAGTCCACCGGCGGATCAGGTTCCAGCGCTCGCTCGTGACTACAAGGAAATGCAGGACATGTTTTTTCGAGAACCGCCGAACTTTTCGGCGATTCTGGAGGCACTGCCGCCGCTTGAGGAAGAAATCAACAGCTTGAAATAGGCAGCAAACCGGACTCGCTATGCGAGTGTCACATCGTCATCCTCAGGACGACAAAGCTTGCGAGATGCTGGCATTCCTCGATGGGACGGAGAAGCCAGACGAATTGCGTGCGCTCATGGCCTAGAAGGCACACACCCTGACCGGCGACCACAAGGTACGGATGGCCCGACATAGCGTCCTTCATTCACAGCGACGCCAGCCTTGGGAAAGCCCAACTGACCGAGAATCAGTTGGCCAAAAGGGTCGGATGCGCTTGCTAAGGTGTGCCATAAGTGTGCCGTGCGCTCCGATCCGGTATGCGCCAAAGTGGGCTTTTTTGATACTTTCGCGAATGCTTCCGTGCGGGCTTAGTTTTGGGTAAGTCATTGATTTTTATAGCCGCAAGCGGGAAAAGATCGGTCCCTAATCCGACTACTCTTAATCAGTAGGTTGAAGGTTCGATTCCTTCCGCGCTCACCATCTTTAAAACGAATAGCTTACACCCTTAGTTCACTCCCCGAGTAACACCACATGACCTTTCGGCGACGAGAGATTGCCGGTTCGCGTCATCTTAGTCGGCACGCATCCAAGTGTTGTCGGGGTTATATTCCGACATGTCGCTTGCAAGCTTTTCTGTGTCCTGGCCCAAGTCCTTTTCGTATATCACGCCATCCTGGTTGACGATGAAGGTCATGACGCCGGAATTGCGATACTCCGCGGGATAAGCCACGAAAGCGAAGCCGCGGACCAGTTCGCCGTTCACCAGGTAGCTGCGCGCGCCGCCTTTAGCCGCGGCTCCCTGCGCGGTGAGCATGCGGTAGTAGTAGCCGTGGAACGGCGTCTGCTTACCCTGCTGAATGTTGTAACCCTGGCCAGCGGCATCCACGAGCAATGGCCCGATAGGGCTCGGGGCCTCGTTGTCGTTGGTTTTCCAGTAAAGTCCGTTGTGTTTGCCCTCATCGCTCACGAATCTGAGCGCATAATGCTTGGCTTTGTCGCCGTCCTGAGCGGTAGATGCATACTCGCGCTGAGCGTCGACCAGGGTGTGGAGTACGTCGATGGCGTCATTCTCATTGGCGCCAACCCTCCGAAAGAGGATTTCCTTCATTCCGGACTCGGTATCGAAGTACCATGCGCTGTTGTTGTTTTTGACGATGGGGATCGGCATCGGCCAATTCTCTGCGCCCACGTAGAGGGTGGCGGTCTGGTCCGGTTCGATCACAACCCGATGCATCCGGTCGTATCGTCGAATGAAGTCGGTCGCCATCTTCTTGTCCGCCACCTCATCACCGGTATGCAGAACTTGACCCGCGTTCGAACCCAGAATGGCGTTCAACGTCTGTTGGTCGCCGGACTTCACGGCGTTGTAGATCGCCAGCACCGCGTCACCGGGTGAAGCGAAGGTCTTCTCATTACCTTGCTGGGCAAAAGTGTGCGGGACAAACAGCGCAAGCGACAGTGCAAATCCGGCCACGAAAAGCGCACTAAAATCAGGCCGGCGCAAATTAATCAGCTTGTAAGAATGCGATATAGATTTCATAAAGCGTCTGCTCCTGGCTTCGAACCGAATTCAACACCGACGGAGATCGGACTCGTACAAGTTACCGGCGGCGCCCGCCACCACCGCCGCGATTCGGAGCACCCCCTCCTCCTCCACCGCGATTTTGAACTCCTTCGCCGCCACCGCGCGTCCCGGCCAGACTCTGTTGCCCGCGGGCGCTGTTGGTTCGGGCGTTCCCACCCTGGCCGTAGTTGCTGAAGGCGCTCCTGCCGGAATTCGGAGCTGGCTGCTGCCCATAGCCGCGCTCCGCCTGCCGCTGGTTCTGGTTGAAGTTTCCGCCCCGTGCCTGGTTTTGATTCAGGTTCCCGCGGTTCTGTTGTTGATTGAAGTTACGCTGGGTCCCGCCCGCTCGGTTCTGTTGATTGAAGTTGGGTTGGTTGCCGCCGGCGCGTTGTTGTCCCAGATTTCCCTGGTTTTGGTTTCGATACTGCGACTGGTCGTACTTCTGATTGAAGTGGGGGGTCGAGTAGTTGCTGTTGAAATTGTTGGCACGGTTATTGGCGTTGAGGTTGTTCCGGTTAATGTTGTTCGCGTTCAGGTTGTTGCGGTTGTAATTGTTGGCGTTGATGTTGTTGCGGTTAATATTATTTACGTTGCGGTTGTTGTAGTAGTTGTTGCGATTTACGAAGGTATTGGAGTTGGAGATGTAGGTGTTGTGGTTGTAGACCACAGTGGAGTTGTTCCAGCCGCATCCCCATGAGTTGTACCCCCATCCGCAGCATCCCCCTCCGCCACTGATCGCTGCACCCACCGCGACGCCGACTCCAAAGGAAAGCAGGCTGGTGGCCACCATGGCGCCGGTCGAGTATCCGGGATAAGCGGGCACTGGCGCTCCATAGACGACCGTCGGGTTATAAGTGGGCACGTAAACAACCTCGGGCTGCGCTGGCTGGATAATGATCGTCTGCGGCGGAGGCTGGATCACCGTCGTCTGCTCTTCGTCCGCTGCGGGCGTGGGAGGCGGTGCCGTTCCGGGCGCCTGGTTCTGCACGGTTACGTTCTGCTGCTGGTTGGTCTTCAGATTTCCCGCCTGATAAGCGCGCTGGCGCATGACCTGCACCGCGTTCATCACACTCTGCGGAATGTTGTAATAGGCATCGCCCAGCGCTGAGGTCCATGAGAGATTGGTGGCCATCTGATTCAATACATCAGAAAACTGCGTCAGGCCCTTGACGCTCGCGTCCCATGGCTGCTGATTGGCTGCCTCGGTGAGCTGCTGACCCTTGAGGTTGGAGTTCTGCTGCAGCCACTGATAGGCAGCGCTGATCTGGTCCGGATAGGTGGAGGCCGCCAGCACCATCGCGACCAGATTATCGGGAAACAGTGCGATGGGAGCCACTAGCTGATAGAGCTGGTCGGCCGTCGGTGCGGCGTACGTAGTGGCTGGCGCCTGTCCCTGGGCGGTCTGCTGAGTTGTGGCAGGCTGCGCCGGCTCCGGCTTCTTGCTGCAGGCGTCCAGGCCCATAACGCTGACGATCATAGTGATAGTAAGAAAGACAGAGAGCACTTGGTCGAAGTTCGGCATCACGAAGCCTCATTTTTTGTGCAGAGCAACAATATGCTACGGCAAAATCGTACCTGTACGGGACCACCAGATTAAGATACTCGCTGAAGGTCGAAACGTGGAAGGGGCCCCGGGCTGCGATTCCCATCCCTATCAGGAACTTCTCTGCCTGTCCGTCTCATATCGCCGCCCGAACGTTGCTGAGTCTTCGGAGTCAGGCTGAGGGAGGCTGCTTCGCCTGGATGCAGTTGGTCGGCGACAGAAAATCAGCTAACCTGAAGATTGCCGAACTGCACATCACGGCCGAGAGTGTGCCCGCGATGGAAGCCGCATTGGTCGGGGTATAGGGTTGTTGGCCTCATCGCTGCTGTCGCGCATGGGCGTCCCCGTCCTGTACTGCATGGTTGAAAACACAGATCCCCGGCGCCACCTGCGTTACAATGCGCGCCAGAGGCTATGGAGGTACAAGTATGAACATCGAACGTTCCGTGCGGCTGATCGCCGGTGTTTTTGTCCTGATCTCTCTTGCACTCGGCTACTGGGTATCACCCTACTGGTATCTGTTCACCGCCTTCGTCGGCTTGAACTTGTTACAGTCGGCCTTTACGGATTGGTGCCCGATGATGGCCTTCCTGCGCAAGCTGGGCGTGAAACCCGCAGGCGGCGTTTAATGCCTGCATGGGTCCCGATCATCGTGTTTCTGGTTGTGTACTTCGTACTGACGCAGTGGCTGTTGCCGAAGCTCGGGGTTCCCACGTGAAGGAGCGCAGAGGACGCCGGGTCCCGGTGCGACACAAGTGCGGACACAAACTCGTCGGAAAACAAGCCCAAATAGAATGATGCTCCACCTTCCTGCACAGGCACTCCTATGAAAAGGCCCGTCGGTATTTTCCCTATCGTTGTCCTCGGGCTCTCGGTGTCGCTCCTCGCGCCGGCGATTGCCCAACCTTCCTCGCTGCGACCGCCTCGTCGTCAGCGGAGGCGCAATCTTCTGACTTGTCCCCAGGTAGCCCGCAGCTCATGAGTCCGGAGGAGCTGTTCAACCTTATTCAGTCGCCCAAGGGCGAGAAGCCGCTCATCCTGAACGTAGGCCCGCATCTTCTTTATATGCAGGCGCACATTCCCGGGGCGGAGTACATTGGGGCGGGCTCCGATAAGCAGGGGATCGAATCCCTACGCCGGCGGCTGAAGGCGCTGCCACACAATACATTCATCGTTCTGTATTGTGGATGCTGCCCCTGGGGCCATTGTCCCAACGTGCGGCCTGCGTATGAGGAGTTGCACAAAGCGGGCTTCAGCAACGTGAAGGTGCTTTACATCGCCGACAACTTTGGGACCGACTGGGTGAACAAGGGATATCCCACCATCAAAGGCCAATAGAGTTCATGAAAAAAAGCGTCGTGCTGGTAGTCGTGGTTGTGCTCGTCTTTGCGGTTTACAGAGTGGGCTGGCGCAGCCGCGGATCAGCCAAGCCCGGCGGCGTGTCGTCGGCGGTCCATGCGGCCGCGCCCGGCTTCTCGCTGGAGGATTTGAACGGCAAGCCGCTGGACCTCGCGAGCTTTCGTGGCAAGGTAGTGCTGCTGGATTTCTGGGCGACGTGGTGCACGCCCTGCCGGGGTGAAATTCCGCACTTCGTGGAGCTTCAGAACAAATACGGCGATCAAGGATTGCAAGTGATCGGCATCTCCATGGACGACGGTCCCAAGCCGGTACGTGAGTTCTATCAGCAATTCAAAATGAACTATCCCGTTGCCGTGGGAAATGAAAAAGTGGCAGAGGCGTATGGCGGCGTGCTGGGGCTGCCGGTCACCTTCCTGATCGGGCGCGATGGACGGGTCGCGGCCAAGTATGTGGGCGAGGTGGAAATGTCCAAGCTGCAGGAGGCGGTTGAGTCTCAGTTGCAGGCGAGGTGAAGTTCAACATACGGCGGGGTGAAACAAATCATGAACAATGACTCTAAGACGGCTTTCGATGCGCTGAGCCGCGAGGACCTGTTGCGCGCCCTCGACATGTTTGCCAAGAACTGGCTGGCACACGATGGCTGCTGGTTCCTGGCGGCCGAAGAACGCTTGGGGATGGAAGCCGCCATCGAACTGGACACGCGCTCCTGGGAGCAGTTTGCCGCCGTCGAGGCGCGCCGCATCATGAGCACGTTTCACATTCCGCAGCAGGGCGGTCTCAAGGCGCTCGAAACCGCGCTGGGATTGCGCATGTACGGCGTGATCAACGCGCAGCGGGTGGAATGGCCGGAAAAAGGGCGTTTGCGCTTCTTCATGGACGTCTGCCGGGTCCAGGAAACCCGGCGGCGTAAGGGGTTGCCGGCTTTCCCTTGCAAGAGCGTGGGGACCGTCGAGTTCGAGACCTTTGCCCGAACTATTGATTCGCGCATCCGCACGACGTGCCTGCACTGTCCTCCGGAAGCGACGGAAGGCCAATACTGTGGCTGGGAATTCAGCATCGAGCAGTAGGGCTGCGAAGTGGATTGGGTGGGTGCGACAGGTGTAAACTGGCAGCCGCTTCCGATCAAAGAAGATTCCCGTCCAACTCAGGGTGAGAACAAACCTAGGAGACACAATAATCAATGAGCACTGCAGCCGTAACCGAAACCACCGCTCCCAATCTACGCATCAATGACACTGCGCCTGATTTCACGGCCGAAACCACCCAGGGAACGATCCGCTTTCACGAATGGATCGGCGATGGCTGGGCGATCCTGTTTTCGCATCCCAAAGACTTTACCCCGGTATGCACCGCCGAACTCGGCTATATGGCCGGACTGCAACCGGAGTTCGCCAAGCGGAACTGCAAGATCATCGGCCTGAGCGTGGACCCGGTAAGCAACCACAGCAAATGGGCGGACGACATCGAGGAGACCCAGGGTCACCGCGTGAACTACCCCATGATCGGCGACCCGAAGCTGGAAATCGCCAAGCTCTACGGCATGCTGCCTGCCAGCAGCGGCGCTTCCTCCGAGGGCCGCACCGCGTCAGACAACGCCACCGTTCGCACCGTGTTCGTGGTGGGTCCGGACAAGAAGATTAAGCTGCAGCTCAGCTACCCGATGAGCACGGGCCGCAATTTCGACGAAGTGCTGCGCGTGCTGGACTCGATCCAGCTCACCGCCAAGCACAAGGTTGCCACCCCGGTAAACTGGAAGCAGGGCGACGATGTCATCATCCTGACGTCGGTCTCGAAGGAAGAAGCGCAGCAGAAATATCCCGACGGCTGGAAAGAGCCTAAGCCGTATCTGCGCATCGTCCGTCAGCCGAAATAGCGAAGGATTAAGTCAAAAAGCACCCCCTTTGCGGCCCCGTTAACACCGGGGCCAGCGCTTTCCCGGTTCGCTTGTGTAGCGGTCACGGGAGCCTGTGCTGATCGTCACTGCTCGTTGTGCCCGTATCCGTAATACTAAGCTGTCCTCCCAAAAGAACGAGGGTGGCAGCGTCTGCCGTCAAAACGACCACGGCGTCGAAGTCGAAAGGAGAACTATGGACACCAAGCACCTGGGTATTAACAGCAAACTCATTCATGCAGGTTTCAAGGCGGACACCACTGGTGCAGTCAACGTTCCCATCTATCAGACCTCCACTTTTGCCTTCCGGAATGCCGCGCACGGCGCGGCGCTATTCGCCGGGGAAGAGGATGGATTCATCTACACGCGCATTGGCAATCCCACGATTCACGCCCTGGAGGACGCCGTTGCCGAATTGGAGAACGGCTGCGGAGGTGTGGCTACCAGCTCCGGCATGGGTGCCGTCTGCACCACCTACCTGGCCCTGCTGGAGAGCGGCGCGCACATGGTGAGCACGGCATCGGTCTACGGCCCCAGCCGCGGGCTGATGGAAAGAGACTTTTCGCGCTTCGGCGTCCAGTCGAGCTACGTGGACACATCCGATTTGACCCAGGTGGAGAAGGCCATGCGGCCCAACACTAAAGTCGTTTACGTGGAGACGCCTTCCAACCCCACCATGCAGGTCACCGACATCGCGCAGGTTGCGGCGATTGCCCACGCGCATGGCTGCCTGGTGGTGGTGGACAACACCTTCGCCAGCCCGTATCTCCAGCGGCCATTGGAGCTGGGAGCGGACGTGGTGCTTCACTCCGTGACCAAGTTCATCGCCGGCCACGCTGACGTGGTAGGCGGAATCATCGTGGCGAAGGACCAGGATATTTACAAACGTCTGCGCAAGACGATGGTGAGCTCGGGCTGCAACATGGACCCGCACCAGGCGTTCCTCGTGCTGCGTGGCCTTAAGACGCTTGGAGTCCGTATTGAGCGGGCGCAGCGAAGCGCGATGGAGATCGCCCGCTGGCTGAACCGGCAGCCGGAAGTGAAAGGCGTGCGCTACATCGGACTGGACTCTCATCCGCAACATGAGCTAGCCAGGCGGCAAATGAAAGGCTTCGGCTCCATGATCAGCTTCGATCTCGAAGGAGGGATGGAGGCTGGGCGACTGCTCATGGACCACGTCCGCGTAGCAACATTGGCGGTATCGCTGGGCGGCGTGGAGACTCTCATCGAACATCCTGCGTCGATGACGCATGCAAGCATTTCGGCTGAGGACCGGCGCCTGGCCGGTTACAGCGACGGGCTTGTCCGGTACTCCGTCGGCATTGAGGATCTGGAGGACCTGATCGCCGACTTGCGTGAAGCCCTCGATGCAGTTTCCGCCCAGTCACTCAGGCGAACGCGGGAAGTTCGGGCCCCGTGGTGGAAGAGCCTACTTTGGCTTGATGACGGGCGGCGTGCGTTATCTGCTGTTAGAAGCACCGGGATCGGTTTCGTGCCCGGCGTACTTCTTGCCGGACGCTCCTTTATCTGCGAGCTGCAAAAGGGAGAATCCCTGCAAGGAAACGGTGTCGAGGCTAGGCGGCTCGCTCAGGCTGCTGAAAAACCCGGGCTTCTTGCGCCCCAACACGCGCAAAAGCAGCGCGTGTCGGGGACCCCGCAATCTGCCCCGGGCTAACTTCAACGCCGCCGCTTCGCGGCTGGTTCGAACGGCTTTCGGCTGTCCTATCCTCCACAAGTTTGCGTGGGACGTTGCGACACGGTCAGACCCGGTCGACATCCTAACCCTTAAGAATTGTCATCACGAGTGGGCTTCAGCCCGCAAGATTCTCTGTTAAAATGCAAGCTTTTTTCTTCTCTGGAGAGGTGGCGGAGAACCTCTCTTCTTTTTTCAGCGCACTGCCGCTCCGATCGGCGGACACAGCCTGGCCCCGTCGTAGGGCTGGTCGTGACGAAGCATACCGACGATGGCGTGCAGAAGCTTACGCATGACCGCCACCAGGGCCTGCATTTTCTGCTTCCCGGCGGCCAGCAGGCGCTGGTAAAAGGCCCGCAGGTACGGCTCCTGATGGGCCGCCGTCAGCGCCGACATGTACAACGCCTTGCGCAAATAGGCATTGCCGGCGCGACTGATATGGGGCTTTTTCTGCACCGAGGTGCCGGAGGTAAACTCCACCACATCCAAACCGGCGTGCTTGGTCAGCTCGCGGGCCGAGCGCTCCCCGATCACCACCAGCTCGCCCAGCACTGCCAGGGCAGTGGCTTCCCCAATCCCTTTGGGACTATCCAGCAACTGCAGGCGGCGCCGCAGCACCGGGTCACGATGGACCAGAAGCAGTGCCGCCTTGGTCGATGCGGGCCAGGCTGCGTTGCAAGTGGGCAATGGTTTGGCGCAACTCGCGCACGACGCAAGCGGGGCGTGCTCTGCGAAACCTGAGCGGCGTGCAGGCGACAACGAAACATCGCCCGCTCTTGGGTAAGCGATGACAGTTGCCGGGTGATGGCACGCAACAGCAGATCCTGCTCCCGCGGCGGCTGCCAAGGCAGTGAACGGCATGCGCGCGGCATACTCCAACAACACCGCGCTGTCCACCGGATCGTTCTTGCTACGCTGCTGCAGCGCTTGGGCGAAGTGGCGCGCCGCCTTGGGGTTGATCACTGCCAACTCGATTTGCTTACGACCGGCCAGCGCCAAGGCCACGTCCAAACTGTAATTGCCGCTGGCTTCCAAACAAACCCGCATGGTTTCGCTCCGCCGCCCAGCAGATATCCCAACAGAGCCTTATGCCCGGCCGGCGTGTTGGCGAAGCGATGCAGCGCTTCCTCCCGCTGCTGCCGACGCACCTTGACCACCAACTCCTGAGCACTGACATCGATTCCTTAAAAGTTCACCTTCGCTCTCCTCCTGTGCTAGGCTGGCTCCGGCTTCCCGCCCAACGCCAACTCTCCGGCCGACCTTGAATATGCAGGCTTTGTGCCTCGGATTCTCCGCGGTTTCCGGAAAGCAGGGCGGGAGGCCAATCTCAGCTACAGGCTTACGATGCTCTCGCGGCACCGCGCCTCAGGGATCTACGGCCTTCCCGACGGACCCCATACCTGCCCTTCTCACAGAGCACCCAAGCACAAGCCACGGGGAGTAGCAAGCAACATACAAGGGATCTGCTGCTCTTCTTTTCCTCCTCTCTCTTTCGTTCCAAAGATCAATTCCTGCCCGGCCGTTGCTCATCCTCCCAATGGCTCAAGTTGCCCGACAGTTCCGCCGATTGTTGTTGATTGAAAGCAACTCAGAGCGTGGTGCAAGCCGCGCGTCTGCAAGGAACAAAGAAAGGAAGAAAGAAAGAACCGGGCAAGTATTTGGGATAAGAGCTGAAGTGGAGGAAGGGCAATGAAGGTAGTGACGGCACTCAGTCTGCTGCTTCTGGCATCTGTGGCCGGGCTTTCGCAAGTGCAGCAGGGATTCGATTTCCGCAACACCCAAAGCGCAGTTACCGATCCGCCGGGGTCAACGTATGTATTGGCCAGCACGGCTTATCCGACCACTGTCGGCGGAATCAACTTCGGCTGGGCGAACACCTACTTCGTGCAAGGACGGGACCGGAATGGCAACAATAACAATCTGGATGCGCGGCTGGCAGGGGTGAACCTCGTCACCAATGGTTCGCCCGCGACGTTTTATGTGGACCTACCCTCGCCCGGCACCTACAGCCTCTCGCTGGCCATGGGGGATGCCGGCTATGAGGAGTGTTGGAGCCAGTGCCAGATTCAGTTCCTAGACGGCAACACGGTTCTCGCCACGGTGAGCGGTGGCGACACCAAGCTCGGCTACTTCTACGATGCGGCCGGCAACAACTGGTCAGCCACGGACTGGCCGGCGAGAAACGTCAGCCAGCAGGTAATGCTGACGGGCACGCGATTGACGGTACTCGTGGGAACCACCAAGGCCACCGGAGACTACACTCCAATCGCCTTCCTGGGAATATCAGGCGGCACGCAAACCGGATTTCAGTTTCTGCCATCGCTGATGGTCGGACAAGGGCAACAGGGTTCGATGGTGCTGACCTTCACCCCGCACAGCGGTTTTAACAGCCCTATCGCCCTGTCGGTGGGGACCGTGCCGGCAGGCATGACGGTAACCATGAATCCGGTCACGATACCCGCTCCCGGATCGGGATCGTCAACCATGACGGTAACGGTAGCGCAGGATGCGGCCCTGGGAACGTTTCCCATCGCGGTGACCGGCATCGGCGGCGGTATGAACGGAGCGATCACCGTAGGTCTGACCGTGAAGCAGTAAACCAATCGCAAACGTGAAGTCCCGATGTCGTTGGCTGCGATCGGTGGAAGGCGCAAATGAAAAATAACAGGGTTTGTGACGGGCAGTCCGGGGCGATCGAAAGGCGTGAATTTGTGTTGGGAACGGCGGCGGCCCTCTTACTGTTGCCGCGCCTGGCATTTTCCGAAGCTTCTGTCAGTTTGGAAGCGTCTGTGCCGACCAACGGCTTGAATCATGATCAGAACCTGCTTATTCCGGCCGATCCCTCGTTCGGAAGGGGCGGAGACAAAGTCTCGGCGTTTGGTGACGGCAGCGAATACCTCGCTGTCTGGCTGCTCGGTTTCACCCATGGCCTGAACGCCAGGGACGCACGGCCGGACCATGTGCGCTACGACAGCGAAGAGCTACTCCTCGACCCCGTCTCCGAGCGCTAAGTGTTCCCTGCTCTTCCGCCGTACGATCAAGCCTGCGCTTCCACCCGGAAGTCTTCCTGGTCTGCGCTCGCAGGGCAGTCCCATCCACCCGGAGGCGTCACGTTCGGTCCTACCTCTTTAGGGCCCCAGGTATTCACATCGTAGGGATAAACCGGCGTCCCAGCCTTCAGCACCGGGTCAACAATTCGCCACGCTTCTTCTACATAGTCTTGTCGCGCGAACATGATGGCGTCTCCCGCCATGGCGTCGCCCAGAAGCCGCTCGTAAGCGTCCATCTCATCCGGGCGAGGATGGCGGCTGGCAATCATCTCGATGGTCTCGTCTTTCGCGTTTTCTCCCTCACCCATTACGTTAACGCCCATGGCGATGGTGATCTCGGGGCTGATGCGAAATCGAAGATAGTTTTCCGGCAACACCCCGTCCCGAATTGCTGAAGGCGGTTTGCGCAGCCGGCCCATGACCTCAGTACAGGTTACCGGCAAGTTCTTGCCGGCCCGAATGTAGAAGGGCACGCCTTTCCATCGCCAAGAGTCGATTTCCAAGCGCAGCGCCGCAAACGTTTCGACCTTCGAGTTGGGCGCCACTCCTTTTTCGTCAAGATAGCCTTTGAACTGGCCGCGGACGAGATTGCCGGCCTCGAGCGGCGGAATCGCCTTAAGGACTTTCGCTTTCTCGTCGCGCACCGACTCGCTGTCCGTACGGACGGGCGGCTCCATCGCCAGATTGCAGAGCACCTGAAACAGGTGGTTCTGTATGACGTCGCGGATTGCGCCCGTCGCGTCGTAGAAAGAGCCCCGGCCTTGCACGCCAAAGTTTTCCGCCATGGTGATTTGCACGCTCTCGACGTAATTGCGGTTCCAGAACGGCTCCACAAAAGCGTTGGCGAAGCGAAAAGTGACAAGATTTTGTACCGGCTGCTTGCCCAGGTAGTGGTCAATGCGGAAGATGGCGGACTCGGGAAACGCGGAGAGCAGAATCCGGTTTAGTTCCTGGGCCGAAGCCAGGTCATGGCCGAATGGCTTTTCGATCACCACGCGAGCATTCTTGGCGCAGCCGGACTTGACCAGTTGCTCGACCACCTCTTCGAAGAGCAGCGGTGGTATCGCCAGATAGTGGGTGGGACGCTCGGCATTGCCGAGTTCCTTTCGCACCGTCTGAAACGTGGCCAGCGAGCTATAGTCGCCATCCACGTAGCGCAGCAGGGCACGTAGTTTAGGCCATGCCACAGGATCCAGTCCGCCGTGTTGCTGCAGGCTGTCCTGGGCACGCGCGATCAACTGCTCGAGATTCCAGCCCGCCTTAGCCACTCCGATGACCGGCACGTTGAGGTGCCCGCGCTTGACCATCGCCTGTAGCGCGGGAAAGATCATCTTGTAAGCCAGGTCCCCGGTGGCCCCGAAGAACACCAATGCGTCGGATTGTGCGTTGCTCATCTAGCTCTCCCCTATGACTGCGTGGCATTTCATCGTACTGGCAGCGCTCGGGGTCGCGCAACGGAGGAAGCGAATGGTGCGGAGTTGCCTCTGCGGAAAGAACTTTATTGCGCTTCAAGAGTTCTGGTGGAAGGGCATGGCTTCAGCCGTGCCGAAAAAGCAGCGTCGAACAACGGGCTTTAGCCCGGGTGGACCGATCCCATGCAGCCGTAACTAAAGCCATTCGGCGAGAGCAGCCTAGATCGCCGGGCTGAAGCCCGGCGCTTGCACCCAACAAAATGTGGTTTTCAGCCAGTAAAGCAGCACGGCAGACGCATCTCCGGAGCGGCCTAGGGGTTGCGCCGATTCCTGCGCCGTACGTACACTCCAGGCTCGAAGAGCAAAGCCGATGAGCACCGATCAAGATCCCATGGTTCTGTGGAAGAACTGAATCGGCGCTTTGCGATCGCGGGCCTGGCGCAGGTCCTGGCGGATGAAGGCGGCCTGCCCAAGGTGCGGGTGACCACGCCACAGTGCAGCGGCGAGATGTGTCTGCATGGTGCTCAAGTCATCTCATGGAAGGCATCCGGGGAGGAAGAAGTGATCTTTCTCAGCCAGCATGCTCGTTGGAGGGCGGGTTCGGCCATCCGGGGAGGTATTCCAATCTGCTTCCCCTGGTTTCGCGGCAAAGCTAACGATCCTCATGCACCTGCGCATGGGGTGGTTCGCACCAGGGTGTGGGAACTGCAATCCATCGAGCAAAATGGCGATGCCGTCACGGTTACTATGTCCACAGGGAGCGATGCCGACACTCGACGATGGTGGCCCAGCGACTTCCGTGTGCAACATCGCGCGACGTTCGGCAGCGAACTGAAACTGGAGCTAACGGTAAGCAACACAGGCGCGTCGGCGTTTCAATTCGAAGAAGCCCTGCACACCTACCACAGGGTAGGAGACGTCCAAAGGGTCAGCATTCGTGGTCTGGACGGCGTCGCTTATCTTGACAACACCGACTCCAATCGCGCGAAGAGGCAGAAGGGGGATGTCGTCCTAAGCTCACAGACCGACAGCGCTTATGTGAACACTCCGAATGCGCTGGAACTGCGCGATCCCGTACTACATCGCCGCATCCGCATCACCAAGCAGAATTCACGAACCACTGTGATCTGGAATCCCTGGGCGGAGGGAGCGCAGGCACTGCCTGATTTAGGCTAAGACGAATGGCCGCAAATGGTTTGCCTCGAAGCCAGCAACGTCCTGGTTGACCGTGTCGAGTTGCCTCCGGGCGCAGATCACACGATGACGGCAACCATCACCGTCAACGCTCTCTAACCCACTTGTGGCTATGAGATCTGTGCTGCTATAGTGCAATCCTCTTGCTAACCGCTAAATGCTGGTTGTTGACTACCGGCCGCTGGTTCCAGAGTTACGATTCTGCATCGAATGACACTGGACCTATCTCATGCAGCTCCGCCGCTTCAAGTTCATACTATTGTTGGTGTTGGCTGGTCTTTTTGCTGGCCACGCCGCAGGTGCAATTCGCCCAGAGTTCGGCTGCGACCCAGGCCCCGCAGCGCAAAACCAGCACCCCTTATACCGGAGATCTCTCCATCTTCGACACACCGGGCCGCGACGAACGCCTGCACATCAATCAGGTGATGGATGTGCTGGCCATCACCCCCGGCAAAACCGTTGCCGACATCGGAGCCGGATCGGGATGGTTCACTGTCCGGGCCGCGAAGCGCGTCACCGGCACAGGAACGGTGTATGCCGTGGACATCAATCCTGAAGCGGTGCAGTACATTGACGCGCGAGTCAAGAAGGAAGGGTTGCATAACGTCAAGACAATCCTGAGCAAGCCTGACGATCCGGAACTCCCGGCTAATAGCGTCGATTCTGTGCTTCTGCTCAAGACCTACCACGAGGTCGCCAACCCGGTCGCCTTGCTACGCCACTTGCGCCCTTCTCTGCGACCGGGAGCTCGCATGGGCATTATCGATCGCAACGGAAACGGCGAAGACCACGGCGTGCAAAAAGAAGTGGTGATTCGCGAGGCGGGAGAAGCAGGCTATCGTCTGCTTGAAGAGCACGACGATCTCGTCAAAGCCGACAAGGTGGATTACTTCCTGGTATTCGTCGCCAAGTAGCGGTTGTTTGAAGGGTGCGGCGAACGATGCGCTTCACCGATTCGACTTCAGCATTTGCTCGGCGTGCTTCAGCGATGTATCGGTCAACTTGGCGCCGCTGATCATGCGGGCGATTTCGCGAGTGCGTTCTTCCGGGCTGAGCGGCGTGACCGACGTCTTGGTCCTTCCTCCCGATTCCCGCTTCTCGATCAGATAATGGTGGTCCGCGAAGGAAGCAATTTGCGGCAGGTGCGTGACGCACAGTACCTGCTTGGTCCGTGAGAGCTGTTTCAGTTTCTTCCCCACTGCTTCGGCGGCGCGTCCGCCAATTCCGCTGTCGATCTCGTCGAACACCAGCGTTCGCTGCAATGACCCTCCGCGTGCGCCGTTGTGTTTACTTGGATTGCCCTGCCCCACTTCGACCGTGGTCTTCAGGGCCAGCATTACGCGCGAGAGTTCGCCGCCGGAAGCGATCTCTTCCACCGGCCCCAGCGGCTCGCCGGGATTCGCCGAGATCAGGTATTGCACACGGTCGAAGCCCATGGGGCACCAGTTCCCTTCCTCGTCGGAGCCGCTGACTTCGACCTTGAAGCGCGCCTTCATAGCCAGCTCATTGATTTCGTTCTCCACCAGCTTCTCCAGTTTCCGGGCCGCCTGATAACGCTGTCGCGAGAGGCTTCGCGCCGCGTCAAGATACTTTGCCGCAGCATTCGTCAGTTCGGTCTTCAACCCGCGCAGGACCTCGTCCTTGTTCTCCATCTCGTTGAGTTTGGTCTCGAGTTCGTCGCCGAGCGCGATGACATCGTCAAGATTCGGCCCGTACTTACGCTTTAGCCGGTCGAGAATTGCCAGGCGGTCTTCAACTTCCGCCAGCCGCTCCGGCGAGGCTTCAATCCCGGCGGCATAATCGCGGAGAGTTTGCCCGATGTCTTCAATCGTAATGCGCGAAGATTCCAGCTCGGTCAGCTTGTCGCGAAACTGTGGGTCGAAGCGCGACAATTCCTCAACTTGACGAGCCGCGCTTCGGATAGACGCCACGGCTGATGTGTTGCTCTCATACAGCGCGTCGTAGGCAGCCATTGCCGCGCTGAAAACCCTCTCCGAGTTGGCGAGCACACGCTTTTCGGCTTCGAGCCTCGTGTCCTCCCCGGATTGTAGCCGGGCATCGGCGATCTCCTTGCGCTGATAACTCCACAAATCCACCAGGCGCAGACGCTCGTGTTCATCGCGCTCCAAATCGGCGATACGATGCCGTACCCGGTTCCAGGCATCGAAGGATGTCGCGACGGCAGTTCCGTCAAGTCCGGCAAACGAATCCAACAGCGCGAGGCGCGACCCGGCATCGAAAGCCAGCACGGCTTCGTTCTGAGCGTGGATCACAGCCAGGTGTGGCGCTAGCTGTTTGAGGACGGCAACGGTAGCCGGCTGGTTATTCACGAACACACGGCCCTTGCCACCGGCGGCGATGTCCCGCCGCACAATGAGTTGCTCACTCTCGCAGTCGATGCCGTTGGCTTCCAGCACTGCGGTGATGCCTTGGGATTCGGCTTCGAATACAGCGGACACTACCGCCTTGTCGGCTCCATGTCGAATTGCGTCGGTGGAAGCCTTGTCGCCCAGCAACAGGGCGAGAGCGTCAATCAGGATGGACTTTCCGGCGCCAGTTTCGCCGGTCAGCAGGTTGAGGCCGGGCCCAAACTCGACGGCAACATTATCAATGACCGCATAGTTTTCGACCCGCAGTTCCAGCAGCACGTGAGTTCCCGACTCGCCGAAGTTAAGCGCAGTGTAGCACGGCTACATGAGGCAGAAGAGTGGTTCATCAACCGGGTCGCCATTCTCACATGCGACCCTAGATACCGCTGGGCCATATCTCAAGCTTGAACGTGCAATAGGCATTAATCAATTCGAAGTCCGCACGGTTGGAGGTGATCAGACGAGCACCGTGCGACCTCGCCGTTAAGGCAATGAGCACATCGAAGTGCAGGTCGCGCAGCTTTTCTCCGGTGAAGCCCTTAGCAATGCCCATCCTGGCAAGCAGCTGCCCCGACTCCAGCCAATTCCCGGCGGCAGGAAAAAGGATGGGATGGTTGCGCTGCAGAGCCCGCAGAAATTCGCGTTCTGCCGGCTTCCGGGCCCCGCGCCACAACTCCGCCAGCACGACCGCTGACGTTCTGACCAGCCCCCCGACTGCCTGCATGCGCCGCTCGTGACACCCCGTCCGCAAGTCGTCCACCAGGACCGAGGTGTCAAAAAGGATGAGGTCACTCATCGAGCCCCACAAATGCGAGCTTGCCGCGATTCTTCTTCATCAAGTCCTTGAATCGTTTCAGCGCCACAATCTCCCGCAGCGCGACATGCACCGCCTCTGTCCGTGACTTCACCCCAAGGGCTTTCGCGGCTTCGTCGGCCAGTTGGGTATCAAGCCGGATGGATGTCAACGTTACCGCCATGCTTCAAACCTCCTGCGTATATACATTGTACTATGGACATATATATATGATGCGAATTGTTTAGCGCCCGTTGTCGAAAATTGGCGGCGCAATCGAGGATTTCCACAGATATGTGCGCGGCAGGCTTGCTTTTGTCACACTTGCCCGTTGTACAGCTTGAAACCGAGGAGTAAAGTCCGCTAGTCAGCGGTTCGAATAAGGGCACTTTCTGCGCATCACTCCGGCCGACTCTGCCAGTAGAATTGAGGTCAGCGCCGTGATTCATAAGTTCGGCGTCCGTAGTATCGGGTTAGGACATCCTTACATGGACAAGTTTGTCATCCGTGGCGGCAATCCACTGCTCGGCACCGTGCGGATAAGTGGCGCAAAGAATGCCGCCCTGCCGGCGATGGCGGCCGCACTGCTCACCGAAGAACCTGTCATTCTGGAAAATATTCCGCAGGTGCGCGACATTGAAACGGAGCGCAAGCTGCTGGCGGCGATGGGCGCTGAAGTCGAGCTTGGTTATGGGCGCGCGCAGCATCGCACCACCATCTGCTGCCGCAATCTGGTGAACGCCGAGGCGTCATACGAACTGGTCAAGACCATGCGTGCCTCGACTCTGGTTTTGGGACCGCTGGTCGCGCGCATGGGGGAAGCTCGCGTGTCTCTGCCTGGCGGATGCGCCATCGGCGCGCGACCGATTGATCTCCACATCAAAGGTCTGGAAAAGCTAGGCGCACGGATTTCTCACGAGCACGGCTACATTGAGGCGCGCGCTGAGCGGCTCAAGGGAGCGCGCATCGTCTTCGAGAAAATTACTGTAACTGGCACGGAAGACCTGCTGATGGCCGCAACCCTGGCAGAAGGTGAGACGGTCCTGGAAAATTGCGCGCGCGAACCGGAAGTCGTGGACCTGGCCGATTTGCTGAACAAGATGGGAGCGCAGATCGAAGGTGCCGGAACGCACAGGATTCGGGTGCAGGGCGTCGAAAAGCTGCGTGGCGCGCGGCACCGGATTATTCCCGATCGCATCGAAGCCGGCACGTTTATTATCGCCGCTGCGCTGACGGGTGGAGACCTGCTGGTATCCAATTGCGAGCCTCTTCATTTGGATGCCCTGCTTCAAAAGCTGGAAGAGTGTGGCGTACGAGTGCAGGCCAACGGCGACTCGGTCCGAGTAACCGGCGATGGCCCGCTCAAGAGTGCAGACGTGAATACCGAAGAGTATCCCGGCTTCCCCACCGATATGCAGGCGCAGTACATGGCCCTGGCGACCCAGGCCGAGGGCACCAGCGTCGTGACCGAAAACATCTTCGAGAACCGCTTCATGCATGCCCAGGAACTGGTGCGGATGGGAGCGAATGTGAGGATCGAAGGCAGCCGCGCCATCGTGCGCGGGCCGACGCAGCTAAGCGGAGCAGCGGTGCAGGCCAGTGACCTGCGCGCCTCGGCATCTCTGGTATTGGCGGCGTTGGTGGCCGATGGAGAGACCATCATCGACCGCGTTTACCACATTGACCGCGGCTACGAGCGCATCGAGGAAAAGCTGCGTGGGGTGGGAGCGCAAATCCGTCGCATCGGAGAATTTCTACCCCGGCGCGCCACGGCGCCGGGAGTGGCGGTTTAGGGCCGCTGCTCGCTTCTTGCTGTTTGCTCTTCGCTTTTCACGGAGAGTCGGCAACGAGCATGAACTGGCTCTCACTTAACAATTGTCATTACGAGCGCCCTGGGTCTGCGCCCGAAGAATCTGCTGCTTGAAGGAAAGGACGAAAAGCAGATCCCTCGCCCGCTGCGCGGGCTCGTAATGACAAACATTACGAAACGTCGCTATAGTGGGCGACCTCTATGAGTTGCGGGGCTGGCGATGAGCGGCTAATCCGCCACCTGTTTCTCTTCAGTCTCCGTCACAATCTCCGTTGCCGCCGCTTCGGCCTTCGCTTTGGCCGCCGCCGGCGCGACGGCGCGGGCCGGGGTCTTCAGATGATTGTGCCGCTCGAATTGCCCGATGTGCCAGATATCACGGGCGTACTCCGTCACCGCTCGATCACCGGAGAACTTGCCAATCCGGGCAACGTTCAGAATGGCCTTGCGGCACCAAAGATCGTCCTGCAGATATTCGCTGTCCACCAGGGCTTGCGTCTCCACATAGGCGGGAAAATCGGCGATGTGGTAATAGCGGTCGCCCCGATGCACCAACTCATCGAAGATCCAGCGGAAGAGCCCGTGCTCGTTGGGACAGAAGCGGTCGGAGGCCAAGGCGTCCATCACCTCGTGCACGGACGCATCTTTCTCATAGCGATCGCGAGGATCGTAGGAGCCCTTTTGCTGCATCTCGCGAATCTCTTCCGCCCGCAGCCCGAAAATGTAGATATTGTCTTCCCCGACTTCTTCCGCAATCTCAATGTTGGCCCCGTCGTAGGTTCCGATCGTGAGCGCGCCGTTCATCGCCAGCTTCATGTTCCCCGTGCCGGAAGCCTCCATCCCCGCCATGGAAATCTGTTCGCTCAGGTCGGCCGCGGGCATGATGAGTTGCGCCAGCGAGACTCGGTAGTCTGGCAGAAACGCAATCTTGATCAAGTCCTTCACCTTCTCATCGTTGTTAACCACCTCGGCCACGCTGTGGATGAGCTTGATGATCTGCTTGGCCGCCCAGTACCCCGGGGCGGCTTTGCCCGCGAAAAGATACGTGCGCGCTACCGCCGGCATTTCGCCGCGCTCCACAATGCCGAGGTAATCGCGGATGATGTGCATCACGTTCAGCAGTTGCCGTTTGTATTCGTGGATGCGCTTGATCTGGACATCAAATAGCGAGTCCGGATCGACCACCACACCGGTGAGGTCCTGGATGACTCCGGTGAGCTTGAGCTTGTTCTGACGCTTGACCTCCTTGAACGAGTCGCGGAAGTCCTGGTCCTCGAGAAATGGCTCCACGTCGCGCAGCCGATTGAGGTCGGTGATCCACTTGTTCTCGTCGAGGGTGCGACTTATCAGGTCCGTCAACCCCGGATTGGCCAGGAGGAGCCAGCGGCGAGGGGCCACCCCATTCGTCTTATTGTTGAATTTTCCCGGCCAAATCTTTGCAAATTCAGGCACTAACGAGCTCTTCAGCAACTCCGTGTGCAGCTTGGAAACGCCGTTCACCGAGTGGCTGCCGACGATGCACAGGTTGGCCATGCGAACTTGTTTCTCGTAGCCCTCTTCGATGATCGACACCTTGCTCCGGCTTTCCTCGTCGAGCCCGTAGATTTCCTGCGCTTCGCCCAGGAACTTCTCGTTAATGGTGTAAATGATCTGCATGTGGCGTGGCAGCACCTTCTCCATCAACGGCACCGACCATTTTTCCAGCGCCTCGGGCAGCAGAGTGTGATTGGTGTAGGCCACGGTTTGCTGGGTGATCTCCCACGCCTTCTCCCATGGCACGCCGTATTGGTCCGTGAGCACGCGCATCAATTCCGCAACGGCCAGACTGGGATGAGTGTCGTTCATCTGGATGGCGACCTTCGAGGGCAGGATCTCGACGTTCTTATGCTGCTGGCTGAAGCGGCGCATGAGGTCACCGATGGAGCAGGCCACCAGGAAGTATTCCTGCACGAGGCGCAGTTCTTTGCCGCTCATCACCGAGTCGGAGGGATACAGCACACGGGTAATGTTTTCCGAGGCAATCTTCTGCTCAACGGCGCGAATGTAATCGCCCCGGTTGAAAATCTCGATATCGAAGTCCTCCGAGGCGCGGGCGGTAAACAGACGAAGCCAGTTAACTGTCTGACCCAGGTAGCCGACGACCGGCATGTCGGTGGGCATGCCGAAGACGATCTTGGGGTTGGTCCAGACCTGAACGGAATTTCCTTCAGCGTCGACCTGGCTCTCCATGCGGCCATAGAGGGGAATGCTGACGGCCTCCTCGGGATGCTCGATCTGGAATGGAGTGCCGTTGGCCTTCCAACGGTCCGGCTTCTCGCGTTGGAAGCCGTTGAAAATCTCCTGCCGGAAAAGGCCGAATTCATAGTCAATGCCGTATCCGAAACCCGGCATGCTGAGTGTCGCCATGGACTCCTGGAAACACGCGGCCAGCCTTCCGAGGCCGCCATTCCCCAGACCTGCGTCGATCTCGCTTTCCATTACATCGTCGAGGCTGACGCCGAAGCTGGCCAGCACCTCGCGACACAGCTCCTCCAGGCGCAGGTTGGACAGGTTGTTGCCCAGCAGGCGCCCCATCAGCCACTCCATCGAAAGGTAATACAGTCGCTTGGAGTCTTTGTGGCGATAGCGCGACTCGGTCTCCAGCATGCGGTCAACAATGCGGTCGCGGATGGCGAGGGACACCGGCTTCAGGTAGTCGGCCGCCTTCAGCTCGGACATGGGACGTACCAGGGTGTAACGAACGTGCCGCAGGATGGCTTGACGCAGGACCTCGGACGGCGGCACCTGCGTTAGGAATTCCGGGGATGACATAGAGAAAGAGGGCCCGTCCGCTGTGGGGTGAGTCCCGTTCGTCAACCGGTCGCTCTGCCGGCGAAGCGACTTGGAAGAAGGATGGTCGTCGTGCGGAGGCGCGTTGTCCTCGCCAGACCCAGTCGAATTGGACTCGTCCACGATAGCCGCGCAACCCCGCCCGGACTCTCAATCATTCTAATGCATTAGTTGGATGCCAGAATAACGGAGTTTGCGGAGCAATAGATTGTGTGACTTACGCGCCGGACGTCATTCTCACTTGTCGTCGATGTCGGGTCGCTTCGCAAGATCCGCCGGGAATACGGTATGCTTCGGCGCCGGCATGGGAAGGTTACCCTTAGCGGCCCGCCACAGGATCGCATTCAACACGTTGGTATCGGCGGCGTCGGCCACGGAGAAATTCAGCTTGGCTGACTCCTTCGCTCCGGGCGCCTTCGCGGGATTCGCCTGGTAGATCATCCCATTGTCACGGTTGCGATAATCGGCCTGGAACGGAGGCTGATTACCCCCTCCGGTGAACAACGGCGCCATCACGGCGGCGTGCGCGTCGTTGTTATTCATAGGTGGAAGGCCCAGGAGCGCCTCCATGGTATGGACCATATTCACTGTGGTGTAGAACTGGTGATTGAGCGCGGGCTGCTGCGGCGTACCCGGCGCATATTTGCTAATCACCAGCGCGATACTGCGATGAGCATCCACATGGTCGGCGCCGTCCTGCGCGTCATCTTCGAGGACGAAGATTGCCGTGTCGTCCCAGTACGGGCTATGCGATACGGCTTCCACGACGCGACCCAAGGCGAGGTCGTTGTCGGCGACCGACCCGTTCGGTGTTGGAGATCCCGGACGTGTTCCTGCGGTGTGGTCGTTAGGCAGGCGCAACAACACAAACTGCGGCAATTGTTCCCCGCCGCCGCTCTGACGCGCCTGCACAAACCCGGCGAATTCGCGCAAGAACTCATCGGCGCGGAACTGGTCCGGATACTCAACTTTGAAGTCGGCGTAGTTGGGGTCGAAGTGCCCGCGCAATTCCGGTTTAGTTGCCGCATCGTAAGCGATCAAGGGAATCGCGAACTTGTACGGGCTTTTGCCGCCGCCGAGCTTCTGCGGAAGATCTTCTCCAGGCCTGACCACCTTGCGCGCGCAATCCGGCGGATGATCCCTGGGAGCACCACTAGATTCTGGGCTGTTCTGCTGGATGTCTTCGCACCACCAGGTTTCCACAAACTCGCCATAGTTGCGGTAGCTAAGACCATGCCGGGCAAGGTTGCCCCAGAGATAGCCGGTCGCGGGATCGTCGATGTCCGGGATGCCAATCCTCATCGGCACAACATCGCCGACTGTCCCCTCGAAATCGTAACTGCGCTCCTTGCTGCGATAAACGATCTGCCAGGTCTTCTCGTTGTAGTCGCTGGTGATGGCCGAGGTGGACCACACGTGACCGTCGCCGGAAACTTCACCGCTGTCGTAAAAGTTGTCGAGAATGCCGAACTGCCGCGCCAGCTTATGCTGGTTCGGGGTGATGTCTTCCCCGTACATCACCAGCGAAGCATCGCCGTTGGCCTCACGGATGTCACCAAAGATCTGATCATAGGTGCGGTTTTCCTTGATGACGTAGATCACGTGGTGAATAGGATTACCGCCGAGGTGGAAGACGATTTCACCAGTGCGCCCTTCCATCTGATTGCTGCGAACCACTTGTTGCGTCAGCTTCTGGCGGTCGCGCTCCGCAGTACGCAAGTTTACGCGCGCAACGGAACCGCGGATCAGCGAGGGAATATAGGGATGTTGTCGTTTACCAGGATGCTCCGGATTGTCTTCCCAGCCGGCGTTTGGGCCGGTGCTCTCACCCTTGCCAGTCGCAATCAAGAGCTCGTCACCGTTCACGGCGAGCGCCGTAGGGTACCACTCCGTGGGAATGAAATAGGCCGGGGTGTCGTTTGATTTTGTCGAATCAAATACGGCCACCGCATCCGACGACGCATTCGCAACAAACAGCATGTTCCCGTCCTGCGACTGTGCCAGCGCGTTGGGATAGCTGCCACCGGAGCTCTGCCCTGGCAACCGCGCATCCAGATACCGCTCAACCTGCCCATTGCCGGCCGAAATCACGGCCACGGCGTCCCGGTTCGAAAGCGTTACGTAGAGCCGCCTCTCGTCTGGACTCAGCAGCAGAGCTGTGGGGTGGGACGAGGCATCGATCGCCACCTCCGGCGGCAAGAGCCCGATTTGCCGCACGACCTTCCCGGCTCGCAAATCCAGTTCCGCCACTTGCGATCCATTCCACAACGAACACCATGCTCGGGTGCCATCGCGATTTACCACGACGCCATATGGAAAGCCTGTCGGAACATACTTGCCGGCGCTCAGGTCGAAGCGCTGCAGCACTTTCCCCGTTTGCAGGCTTAGGAGAACAACGTCATCCGCAAGATTTTCCGCGACCACCAGCGCATCGCCACCCTCTTCCTTCACAACTGCCAGTCCGGCGGGATATGGGATCGCTTGTCCCCGCGCGACCTGCTTGGCCTGATAGGTGAATCGCTTCTCCTTCGGTAGCGGAACCGTGGGGAGCTTGACAAAGCGTTCGGCGGTCAACTCGCTGTCCTGCACCCGATATACGGCGATTCCATTGCCGGTATCCCCCGCTTTTTTGCCCTCGGGATCAGTCAGTGATGCCATCGACGCATATACGTGCGTGCCATCACTGCTCCACGCCAGGCCCAGGAAATACGTCTGCCGGGCATTGAGGCCCAGACGCGAGTCAGGAAAGTCGCGCACTTGATTGCTGGTGAGATCCAGCAGGGCGATCGACTGCTGAAACTTCGACTCAGCGGTTCCCCGGCCGTTGTTCAGAATGGCCAGGAAGTTCCCGTCAGGACTTACCGCGATTGCCGTCGGAAAACTGTTGGTGCGCTGTGGACCCCCTGGAGCCGGAAGGTGCAGCGTCTTGCTGGTGGGAAGTGGAATTTCTGTCTTCTGCAGTGGCGACTGGGCCACAGCCGTCAGAACGGCGAATGTGACCAGCGAGGTGCAAAAGATGCGGTACATCATTGCCTCGTACGCCTCCAATAGTGCTCCACCACCCGTGCCACTCCGTCTTCAATGCGCTCGGTGCCACCCACCACTACATCCGCGTGGGCGATGCTTGGATGTACGTAGCGCCGCGACATCGGCGCCACCGTCGCCTCGAATTGCTCGACCACCGACTGCTCCGTGCGTCCACGCTCCCGCACGTCGCGCTCTGTACGGCGAGCAAGACAAATCTCGTCCTTCAGGTCAACGTAAACTTTGGTACCGAGGAGTTCGCGCAAGCCGGGCCAGTGCAGCGTAAACAGCCCCTCCACGACAATGACGTTTGTTGGCTGAAGCACATCCGTCTTCGAGGTTCGCGTGTGAGTGGTGAAGTCGTACACCGGGAGTTGTACCGCCTCGCGATTTCGCAATCGAGCGACTTGATCGATGAGAAGCTCGTGCTCCAGAGCCTCCGGCGCATCAAAGTTCATCCGCGCCCGTTGCTCCAATAGTAGGTGCGAGAGGTCCCGGTAATAGCGATCAAGCTCCAGAACCTGGGCTTCCAGCGCCGCCTTCAGGTGTTCCGCGAGAAAGCTCTTCCCTGACCCGGAAGGTCCGGCAATGCCAATGAGGTAGATCCCGGCGGGCATGAGCACACCAGTTTAGCTCACGCCTCGCGCGAGCACATGAAGGCATGGTTAATCCGCGGCTCCGCGCTCCTCCAGATAGTGCGCAATCTTCGGCACTACCGCTCGCAACAGCGCAAGAAACGCCCCGCGGACGCGCTGTCCGGTCTCCATCACCTCGGTGTGGGAGAGCTTCTCGCCGGTCATGCCTGCGGCCATGTTCGTCACGCACGAGATGGCCAGCACCTCCAGTCCCATGTGTCGCGCGACAATCACCTCGGGGACGGTTGACATACCGACCAGATCGGCGCCAATGGCGCGCAGGGCGCGGATCTCCGCCGGCGTCTCGAAGCTGGGGCCGTGCAGTGCGGCATAAATCCCTTCGTGGATGCCGCCGCCCAGCCGCTCCGCTTCGTCCATCACGAAACGCCGGAACGCCGCGTTATAGGCGTCCGTCATGTCTGGAAAGCGGGGTCCGAACCGGTCGTCGTTCGGGCCGATCAACGGGTTGCCACCTTGCAGGTTAATGTGATCGCGCAGCACAACCAGCGCGCCAGTCCTGTACTCCGCGTTGATGCCGCCCGCTGCATTGGTAAGAACGAGAGCATTCACGCCTATCCACGCCAGCACTCGCACCGGAAATGCCACTTGCTGAAAGCTGTAGCCCTCGTACAAATGGACCCGCCCTTGCATGACCGCGATCGGCATGCCGTCAAAGGTCCCGATGACCAGGGCACCGGCGTGACCGATCGCGGTGCTCGTGGGGAAAAATGGGATCTCGGCAAATGGGATGCGGACTGCATCCTGCAATTCGCCGGCGAAATCGCCGAGGCCGGAGCCCAGCACTAGCCCCACGCGCGGCCGGAGTTGAGTTCGAGCCAGAATGAATTGCCCGGCCCGCTCCGCGCGCGAGAATTCGTCCACCGCTTCTACCGCAGGTTCATCGGCAGTGCGATGTCCCTCGGATACCACTTTTTTCAGATGGGCCAGGCGCTTTCGTTCGGCTGGCAATTCGCCCCGGTCCTGTGGGGATCGCTGCCACTGGTTCTTCGGAGTTCGAGGCTTGGCTGATTTCTTTACCCGCAGGCCCGCGAGTAGCTTCTCCAGCGCTGGCGCATAGTCATTTCGGAAATCGACATGTTGCACCCGCCGCAATCGCCACGGCACAATGCAATTTTGATAATAGATGGGAATGAGGGTCTTGTTCTCGTCCAGCGCCAGCCCGATCTCGTCCTGGGCGCTCTTGGACCGGACAAAAGCTGGGGAAAGGACCGCCAGCACGCAGGAGCAACGGTCGAGCGCGGTATGAACAGAGGTGTCCCAGTTCCTCCCGGCCTGGATATCCAGTTGGTCCAGCCATACCTTTGCTCCGGCAGACTTCAAATCCTGGACCAGGCGAAGGACAAAGCCGGAATCCTCCCGGCTGTAACTCACGAATGCGGTTGGTGCGCTAGGGGACAGTTAGATTCTCCCGCTGTAATGCCGACCTCCAGCACCTATATAAGATCACGCGCAACATACCGTCACCTGCCAATTTCTTCCAAATACTTCTCCACTTCCAGCGCGGCCATGCATCCGGTCCCGGCGGCGGTAACCGCTTGGCGATAGTGGCGGTCGGCCACGTCGCCGCTGATAAACACTCCAGGCACACGCGAGCCCACGAATCCCTCGGGGATAAGATAACCTTCACCGTCCCGCTTGAGTTGGTCGCCCACAAAGTCCGCGTTGGGCGTGTGTCCGATGCCCAGGAACAGGGCACTCGTCGGGAAGTCCCACTGCTCGCCGGTCTTCACGTTGCGCAGGCGCAGCCCGGTCACTTCCTTCTTGTCAACGTCGTAAACATCGTCCACTACTGTGTCGGTGAGGAAGTGAATCTGCTCATGCTTGCGGGCGCGGTCGAGCATGATCTTTGAAGCGCGGAATTCACCACGCCGATGAATGATGGTGACCTTGGTCGCGAATCGCGTGAGGAACAGCGCTTCCTCCATAGCGGAGTCGCCGCCCCCGATCACCACAATCTCCTTGCCGGAAAAGAAAAAACCATCACAGGTGGCGCAGGAAGACACGCCGTGGCCTATGAGGGACTGCTCGCTCGGCAGGCCAAGCCACCGCGCCGAAGCACCGCTGGCGATAATCAGGGTGCGCGCCAGCAGGGTTTCGCGCCCGAGACTGACCTCGATCGGCTTCTTGCCCATGTCCATCTTTTTTTGGCTGAGGTCCACCTTCACCACGTGGCCGGCGAGGAACTCAGCGCCGAAGCGCGCCGCCTGCTTGCGCATGTTGTCGATGAGCTCTGGACCTTGAATACCCTCGGGAAAGCCTGGGAAGTTCTCGACCAGCGTAGTGATAGCAAGTTGACCGCCGGGCTCGTGGCCGTCAATAACCAGCGGACTGAGGTTGGCACGGGCGGCATAGAGCGCTGCGGTCAGCCCCGAACATCCGGAGCCGAGGATGATGACGTTGCGAACGTTATCTGGCATAGAAATGGGTTTGATTCTCCTCCGCGCCGGAAGATGCAGAGCGCTCCGTCAGCGCGCCACTTTGTACAAAGTAAAAGCTTAGGGCTCAGATGCTTAACGAACCGTATGCCCTCCGGATTCTAACAAGTGCCGGTTGTTTGCGAAACGGTTAGAATCGTGAGCATGGCAAAGCTTACATTGGTGTACGGCATGCGTCTTCTACCCTCGGAGGAAATCGCAGAGGTCGGTGCGGGCACAGTGAAGCTGAAAAACGGCCGTGAGGCCCAGGTAACTCTGCATATCGTCGAGGGATCGAAGGACGATATCGAGAAGCAGTTGCGCAATAGCGTGGAAGCATTTTTCGATCTTTATCCCGAGATCTAGCAGTTGCCAGCGGCCAGTAGTCAGTTGTCTGCGTCCCCTTGGCGCTGACAACTGGCTACTGACTACTGACGACTGGTTATGGCGCCCAAACTTCCAGATGCGACCGAGATCAAGGCCTGGCTGAGGCGCGTCCTCCGGCCCAGAACCAAGTTGGGTAAGACGACGCTCTGGTTCGGCGGCCTAGCGCTGCTCCTCGAACTGTTGCGCCTGATCACGCGGTCCCCTGCGGGCACAATGTTGAGCGGGTGGGCCGGCTTCGTTCTCTATATTTTCGTTGCCTGCGGCCTTTTCATGCTCTTACGGTGGGTGCGCCGGCGGCTTATGTGGCGGCTGCGCAACCGTTTGATCGTCACCTACGTTTTCATAGGTGTCATCCCCATAATTTTGCTAGTCGCCATGGGCCTGCTGGCGGGCTATCTGTTCGCCGGACAGTTTGCGACCTTCGTCGCCTCGGCGGACTTACAGTCGGAGCTGCAACACCTCGAATCAGCCAATAGCTCCCTCGCCCTGCAACTCCGCAGCATGGTCAGGAACGGCAGCTTGACCGAGCGGCTGGCCGACGAAGTCGCGCGCGCCTCGGCAGAGAATTTCCGCCATCGTACCGTGACGATATGGGACGGCGAGCATGGCTTCATTGTCCCTCCCGACCGCCAGGGCGCCGAAGCACAACCCATCCGGCTTTCGTCTGAAATCAAGGGCGACTTCAGCGGAATCGTGCTTGATGAAAAGCGCCTGCATTTGCGCGCTGTGAAGCGCTTCGAGGAGGGCACACATCGCCTGATCGTAATCTCCAACGTACCGGTCACAACGGAACTGCTGCGGGGAACGGCCGCGCAGCTGGGCTCGGTTTCGATTCTTCCGCCGGAACTGCACGACAACAGCCAAACCGCCACGGCGCAGCCCTCGACCGCCCCACCTGCGACGCTGTCTTCGATGGCTGCTCCGCCGCTGCACTCGTCGGCAGTACCGGACATCACGAAGCGGCTTGCTTCCCGGCCCACCACGCTGTCCATCGGAGTCGGCGGAACACGCGCCACGGTGAGCTTGTTGAACGACAGCGGACGGGTGGAGGCGGGACGCGTCCCGCCGGCGGTGAATGGCTTCGACTTCCAGTTTCCCTTTGCCACGCGCTTCGGCACTGTCGATTGGCAATCCGGCAAATCGGTGGACGGCCTGATGCTGGTCGAAACCCGACCCTCGATGCTCTATGCCACGCTGTTCAGCACCCTCGGCGAGAAGTCCAAGATCTTCCTGGATGTGCTGACCGGCATCGCCATTTTCTTCGCTGTCATCGAACTGATTGCCCTATTTATCGGCATTAAGCTCTCGCGGAGTATGACCAAGTCGGTGGCCGATCTTTACGACGCAACTGGACACATCAACCGCGGCGACCTGACGCACCGCATCGAGGTGCGTACGCATGACCAGATGGCGGCTCTGGAGCAGTCCTTCAACTCCATGAGCGAGTCGCTGTCCAAGCTGATTACGGAACAAAAAGAGAAACAGCGGCTGGAAGGCGAACTGGCCATCGCCCACGAAGTACAGAACCTGCTCTTCCCTGCCGATCTGTCGGGCCTGCCGACGCTGGAGGTGCATGGGACGTGCCGTCCTGCCCGCACCGTGAGCGGCGACTATTACGACTTCATACCGCTGCGCGAAGACAAACTGATGCTGGCGGTGGGCGACATCAGCGGAAAAGGTATCTCGGCAGCGCTGCTGATGGCCACCTTGCACGCTTTCGTGCGCGCCTATGCGCTGGAGCCTGAACGGACTTTGGCATCAGTCGCCATCGGGGCCGGTGTCCCGGAAAGCAGCGCCCTTGCCATGTATTGCCGCAGCGACGGCAATGGCGACGCCTCGCTTTCGCCGGCGGTGCTGATGGCCACCCTGAATTACCAGCTCTACCGCAGCACGCCGCTCGAGAAATACGCCACCATGTTCCTCGCTTGCTACGATGCCGGCTCACGCTCTCTGACCTACTCCAACGCCGGACATCTGCCCCCGCTGGTGTTGAGCGGCAGGGAACGCATCACGCGGCTGGAAACTTCGGACACTGTCGTCGGCCTGTTCGACGGCACCAGCTATCACGAGAACACGGTCCTGATGGAGCCGGGTGACATCTTCGTCGCCTACAGCGATGGCATCACCGAGCCGGAAAACGAATTCGGCGAGTTCGGTGAAGAACGCCTGATCGAGCTCATCCAGAGCCACCGCGATCAACCGTTGGCTCGCATCAGCGACATTGTCACCGGCGCGGTCTCCGACTGGATCGCCGGCAACGAACAGCCTGATGACATTACTCTGGTGCTGGCGCGGGCGCGATAGAACAGGCAGTTAGCAGTTAGCTCTTAGACAGTAAGAGTACTGGTAACATTCACTGTTTATGGCCTTAGCCAGCGAGCGTGCTGTAGCCGGCGATTTGCGGAACCCGACTGCCCCGGCGCGCGACGCAACGAATGCGACTGCGGTCCTGCTGTTGGTTTTTCTGACGCTCGTTGCCGCGTGGCTTCGCCTGTCGCGTCTCGGAAGCAAGAGCCTCTGGCTGGACGAAGGCGCCACGGTGGCCTTGGCCCGGGCTTCCTGGCAGCACTTCGCGTGGGTGTGGTGGCACGGCGAAGCCAACCTGCAGACGGTTTATTTTCTGATGATGCGTGCCTGGGTCCACGGCGGTCTGAGCGAGACCTGGCTGCGGCTACCGTCCGCGCTGTTCGGAATTGCGTCGGTCCCGCTGCTGTACCTCGTCGCCCGCAGGTTGGTGCCGGCCAGCGCCGCATTGGCGTCAGCCGCGCTACTGACCTTCAGTCCAGCCCATGTGTACTACTCCCGCGAAGCTCGCAGCTATACATTGACGATCTTTCTGGTGCTGCTGTCCTCATACTTTTTTGTGCGTGCCGTGGAAGAAGGGCAGCGCAACGATTGGGTGCTGTGGACGGTCTCCGGCATGCTCGCCTTCTACAGTCATGACTTTGCTGCGCTGGTGCTGGTGGCGCAGGCGTTCTCTCTGCTGTTCCGCAAGACGCCGCCGGCGACTTGGCGAAAGGCTATTTTCTGCGGGCTGCTGATGCTTGCGGCGGCCCTGCCCGGGCTTACCTATGTTTTTCGCGCCTCACCAGAGAACCTGCATTTCATCTGGATGCAGCGGGCGACTCCGAGAGAAGTCTGGCACTTGGCTGGGTTTTTTGGTGGCAGCGGCGTCAAAGTCTTTCTCGCTTTGATCTTGTGGATTGCCGGTCTTGTGGCGATTGCGCGTACGCGCCGTCGCGATTCGGAAGCCTTCTGGCGGGGAATGCTGATCGTGTCATGGGCTGTCTTGCCCACCGTGATTACGGCCCTGGTCTCACTGCGTCACCCAATTTTCATGCAGCGATACCTGATCTTTTCGCTGCCGGCCATGACCTTGCTCGCCGCAGTCGGAATGACTGCATTGAGGAAAATGTATGCCGGCGTGGTGCTGGTCGTCGCGCTGTGCGCGATGTCGATACCGGCGATCGTGAAGGATTACCAAAAACCACGCGAAGACTGGCGCGCCGCCAGCAACGCGGTCCTCGGCTCAGCCCAGACAGGAGATGCAGTCGTTTTCTTTCCCTTCTATAGCCGCATCATGCTCGACTATTATCGCGACCGCGGCCGGCAGAACCCGCCGTCAGTCCACGTATTTGCGCCGCCTTACTACGACGCCGGCGAGGACGAACACAACCTGCTGCAAGCTCTGAATTCTGACCCACGGCAGTTTCCCCATGTGTGGGTTGTTCTCTACGGCTCGGACGTGCACATCGCTGATTTTGCGCAACGCAATCCGGCTCTAGCTGCGAAGCTGCAGACCACCTTCGGTCCGGCGGAAACACGGCAATTCACCGATATTAATGTGCTGGAATTCGGAAAATGAGGAACTCAACCACAGACGCAGGCAGCAAATACAAGCAACTGGGGTAAAGCTGCCGCGGGAGCGACGCGACTGACCCATTGAAGTGGACTCAACGCACGGCTGGCTCCGGCAGGAACCGGTATCCGACTCCGCGTACGGTCAGCAAATGCTGGGGATGCGCGGGATCCGTCTCGATGTACTTGCGCAGACGGACCATGAAATTGTCGATAGCTCGCGTGTCGGTGTCCTCCCGCAGTCCCCAAACCTCCTCCAGAATGGACTTGCGGGACACGATCTTGCCGCTTTTGCGGATGAGATGGCGCAGCAGGTCAGCCTCCATCAGGGTCAAGCGGAAGATCTTGCCGTTGGCCCGCAGTTCGAGTGTTCCGAAGTCCACCTGCTTCCCGGCGAACTCATAGACATCAAACTCGCGCAGGGCGTCGGCATCTTTGGACTCCGCAACCCGCGACTCCGCCGGCGCGTCAGTGAGCAGGGTACGTCCCCAATCGCGACGCCGCAACAGGCTGCGGATGCGCGCCAGCAGGATGGCAAGGTCGAACGGCTTCGGCAAGTAATCGTCGGCGCCTGCGGCGAAACCCTTCAGCACATCGTCTGGCTGGCCGCGAGCTGTAAGCATCAGAACCGGGATATAGTTGCTGGCTTTGCGCAGTTCAGCCGCAACCGCAAAGCCGTCCTTGCCCGGAAGCATGACGTCGAGCACCAGCAGATCGAACTCATTGTGCTCCTTCAGCAGCAGGTCCAGCGCGGTTTCACCGTCTCCCACCACGCTGGTCGGATATCCCTCGGCCTCCAAATTGAATTTCAGACCGCGAGCAAGATGCTCTTCATCCTCCACCAACAGGATTTCGTTCACTGCGAGTTCCTCGGCAACTTGATGACTACGGTGGTGCCTTGACCTGCACCTTCGCTCTCCGCGTAAGCGTCGCCGCCGTGGCGGCTGGCAACGGCGCGCACGATAAACAGCCCTAGGCCGCTGCCTTTCACCTGCGTCGGACCGGGGGTGAGCACACGATAAAAACGCTTGAAGACGCGCTTCAGTTCGCCTCGCGGGATGCCGACACCATTATCTCGCACGCGAATTTGTATTGTGCGCAGGTCGGGGGTAACCACTTCGACGCGAATGTTTGGGTCTGTCGGAGAGTACTTTACGGCATTATCGAGCACGTTCGACAGCGCCGTGAAAAGCTCTTCGCGATCTCCCATCACCGAGAGTTGCCCGGCGGGACGGCCGTCCGCCTTCCAATCCAGCGCGTCCGTGGAAAGGTGATGGCGCGATCGCGCCAACTCCACCGCCTCCTGCACCATCGGCTCGACTGCCACTTCAGCTCGCGAGAGCGGCGCGTTCTTCTGCACAATCCGGGCCGCACGCAGTACCTGTTCGACGGTGCCCATCAGGCGTTGCGTGTCTTCCAGCATGATCTGGTAGAACTCGCCACGCTGTTTCGCGTCGAGGTCGCGCTTCTGCAGCGTTTCCAGGTACAGACGGATGGAGGTGATGGGTGTCTTCAGCTCGTGGGTCACCGCGTTCAGGAAACTGTTCTGCTGCTCATTGCGGCGAATCTCACGCACCAGAAAAATCGTATTGAGAATGACGCCGGCGATGATGAATCCGAAGAAAAGGACGCCCAGGATCAGTGGCACCAGCTCGCGCCAGTTGAGGATGATCCAACTGATGTTGAGCACCATCGCAGCCGCGGCCAGCGACACGCCCAGCGTGACGAAAAATGCGATAGCCGTCTTGCGGCTGGTGATGCGCATGGAGACGAAGTCAGAATAGCACCGGCAAAGGACTTCCCGGTCCGGAGCGATCAATTGCGGGTCAACGCTTCACTGGACATGGATTGCGGATTACGGCAGAGAGAGATGCACGCTGAAAGCGAACGGTCTAATGAGCAACCAGGGCGGCCGCAACTCGTTGCGCCTGCTCAAAGTCTTTCGACAGCGCTTTCGCAGTTTGCAAAGCCGTTTCCGCTTCGCCGTCACGGCCGCTTTCTTGCAGGGCCCGAGCGAGCAGAACATACGTCACGTCAGTCGGGTGGGCCTTGACGGAATGCGAGTAGTCCTCAATGGCCCGGCTTACTTCGCCTGCTTTTTGCGCCAGCACACCCAGGCCCATCCAGGCTCGCGCTTGATTGGGATTGAGATCCACCGCCTCCTGGAAGCTTGCTGCGGCCTTCTGGTAGTTCTTGAGACCTCCATAGGCATAGCCCTGATTCGTAAGCATTTCTGCCTTTTGCAAAGGGTCGATAGTCGTCTGAAGGAGCTTCTTGTAGCGGTCAACGACCTCCGTCAGCTGCCCGTGTTGTTGCTCATACATGGCGAGCTGCGTATTGCTGGTGGTGTCGGCAGGATAGATTGCAGCCGCTATCCGGAAGTGCTCCATGGCCTGTTCCGTGTCGCCCCTGTCTATCAACACTGCGGCCAGATTGTCCTCGGCGATATAGTTGGGACGGGTGACCTGCAGCGTGTGCGACCACAGGCTTGCATTGTCGCTCCAGTAGTCAATCTGGCGATGAGCGACCGCCATGAGCATGACCAACACCACGGCGCTCGCCCCGGCCAGCCACGCCGAGGAAAGGCGCTGCTGCTGGGCCCACTCCGAAAGTCCCCAGCAGACCATGATGAACAGACCGATGAACGGCAGGTACGCGTAGCGGTCGGCCATCGCCTGGCCACCCACCTGGACCAGGCCGATCATCGGCACCAGGGTTCCCAGGAACCAAGGCCAGCCGACCAGAAGGTAACGGCGACGCCGGCCCGCGACCACAACCAGCGCGCTAATCGCCGCCAGCAAAGCGAATGCGGCCAGTACCTGCCCGATCTGCAAAGCGTTCCCAGGATGTGGGTACAAAGGCGCAAGGCGCGAAGGCCAGAATGCTTTCCCCAAATATTGTGCGTAGGAAACGGTCGCGTTTTCCACCCGAATGGAGAAGGGCTGATGGTACATCTCTTTCATCGCGCCGCCGGCCCGCTGCGCGATGAGGGTAATCGCTGCGCTGGCCGCAGCGAGCGCGAATAGAGGTAGCTTCTCCTTCAGCAACGCCGGAAAACTCATTGCAGAAATTCCGGCACCGACGGAGGGAGCGGAGTCAGACTCCTCGGCGACAAGCATCCGCTGCAATGGCCAGTAGTCCCAGAGCAGCAGCACGAACGGTAGGGTAATCACTTGCGGCTTGGCCATCAATCCAAGCGCAAAGCACAACGCGACCACGGCGTAGCGGCCAGCCTGAGGATCCTGTACATACCTGCGGTAAGCCGCCATGGCAAGCAGGAAGAAAAACATGCTCAGCAGGTCTTTACGTTCGGCAATCCAGGCGACAGATTCGACATTGATGGGATGCACGGCAAACAGCGCGGCCACCATAAAACTACGACCGGCAAAACCTGTCGCCTGCATAAGCAGCCAGAACAGCAGGAGAACATTGGCCAGGTGAAATAGCAGGTTGACGACGTGGTGTCCGCCAGGGTTTGAGCCAAACAATTGCCAATCCAAGGCATGGGACAGCCAGGTCAGGGGATGCCAATTGGCCTGGTCATACGTGGTGAACGCCCACTTGACGGTTTCCACGTCCAAGCCGTGTTGAACATGGCCATTTCTGAGGACGTAGAAGCCGTCGTCATAATTCACAAATGGATGACCGGCCACCGGAAAGTACAACGCCAGGGTCAAGATGGCGAGCAACAGCCCCAGAACGAGTCTCTTATTCCCTTCCGAAGTAGCCGGACGCTCTCCCGAGCGGGAGACAACAGACTTGGCGACCTTTCCCTTGACTTTGGATTTGGAGCGGGCCGTAGGCACCCTTCCTTATGCACAACAGGCGGACAGCAGAAGATATCAAGCTCTGCAGTTGTCTCGCAAAGCCGAATGACAGAACGATTCCACGGTGGTTCGCGGGCTCGCTGCGGGTTCGCCGCTCACAGAGTTCTATTGCATTCCGGCTTGCGCCAGCATTTGCAGAAATTGCCCTTGCGTGCGCATGTCGATCGACTCGGTTACCAGCTTCCCTTCGCGGTTGTACACGAAGCTTTTTGGAATACCGTCGACTTGGAACAGCTCATTCACTTTGCGTCCCGGGTCGAGCATGACCGGATAGGTGATCTTCCGCTCGGCAATGAAAGGTTGCACTTTTCTCAGCCTCTTCGTCAGAAATCGCCAGGATGATCAGACCCTGGTCCTTGAACCGGTTGTAGAGAGCTTCCAGGTCCGGCATTTCTTTGCGGCAAGGCGGACACCAGGTAGCCCAGAAGTTCACCAGGACGACCTTGCCGTGCAGGGCACTCAGCGTCCACGTCTTTCCTTGCAGGTCCGTAAGCGTGAAATCGGCCTCTTGCCGGACCTTATCATCCGCTTCAAGCTTGGCCATGGCGGCCTTGAATTGCGGAGCATCCAGAGTGGTCTGCACATGCTCATAGCGCACCAGTTCGGCCAGTTCCACGTAGGGGGCCGCCGGCTGACCTTTCTCGTCGGGCACGGGCTGCTGACGCAGCGTATCGGCCAGGGTAGTCGCCACCTCTTGCAATGTGTCATGCCCGAAGTCGCCTTCGGTGGACAGACTTGCGAGACCGACCGCCAGCCTGAGCTTGTTGGGCGTTGCGGGCAGCTGCCGGATCTGGAGTGCAAGCTCTCTTGTGGTGCTCGCCCTCACGTCATCGGGCAACTTACGAAGTCCGTGGATCTGGTCGGCGATTGGCTTCTCTTGCGCGCTCCAGACAATCTCCTGCTTCTGTGCCAGAAAAGGCTCCGAATAAAGCAAAGCCACTGCAACTAGAAATAGGCCGATGCGAAAAATAGTCTTCCGGGTCGTGTTCATGACCGACCGCCGCGAAAAATCTTCATCAGGTCCTTACCTCAATTCGATTCTATCGCAGCAAGCGAGCCTTCAACTGAACCAGTCCGGCCAACAAAAAAGACGGCGCATGTTGCGCCGTCCCTTGCAAGTCGCTTGAAAGATTCCTACACCGAGACCAGTTCCTCTTCCGCCACCGCTTCAGGCTGCACGACTGGCTTGATGCGCGCCGATCCCAACTTGGGCAGCTTCACATCCCAGACCAGACCGAGCGCCTGCAGGGTCCGGATGCCATACCAGTTCATATCGAACTCGTACCAGGCCAGTCCATGGCGCGCCGATTGCGGGTGGGCATGATGATTATTGTGCCAGCCTTCGCCAAAGCTCAGGTAGGCGACCCACCACAAGTTGCGCGAGTCGTCATCGGTAGCGAAGCGCTTGGAACCCCACATGTGCGTCCCCGAATTTACAAACCAAGTCGAATGCAGGAGAAGCACGGTGCGCAGGAAAATTCCCCAGAACATGACCGCCCATCCGCCGACGGCCAGCAGAATTAGGCCCAGCACTGTAATCGGCACCCAGTGATATTCGCTGATCCAGAGGTGGAACTTGTCCTTGCGAAGGTCGGGAACATAGGCCAGCAGTTCCGTGTTGTTATTGTGGAAGGTCTGCCCCATGAGAATCCACCCCATGTGCGCCCAGAAGCCCCCGTCACGCGGCGAGTGTGGATCCCCCGGCTTGTCGGTAAGCTGATGATGAATGCGGTGCGTGGCCACCCAGAAGATTGGACCGCCTTCCAGAGCAAGCGTTGCGCAGACGGTGAGGAAGTACTCCAGCCACTTCGGACATTTATAGCCGCGATGGGTCAACAGACGGTGATAGCCCATGCCGATGCCCAGGTTGCCCGCAACCCAGTACAACACGAGCGCGACGCCCAGCGCCTTCCAGCTGAACATGAACAGCGCAGCGATTGCGCCGATATGAAATGCGACCATGATGATCGTGGTCAACCAGTTGATGTTCGTTTTACCAGTCATGTCCCCCCTAAGTTGTTGTCCGCTGCCCTCAGCGACTGTGCACATGAGAAGCAATCTCAGACTAACAACTTAGGCGAGTTTCGTTTGTAATACTTTTGTCACCGGAATTTGTGACGTGGAGCAATGCTACGGAAGGGACGCTGCTGCAGGCGCTTGAGGAGTCGGAACATTCAGAGGTCGCGAATGATATCCGGCCGTCCGGCTATGGCTAGGCCGACAACGCACGCCGCTGCTCGCTCGGTGACGTGGCTAGGGAGAGGAATCGTGCCGCGCAATCACTCGCTATCGCTATCGCTATCGCTTTCCTCTTCGCTCCACACTGCCTTCCAGGTCTTGTCGGGGTTATAGGCCGTCATTTGCTTCGCCAGATCGGCAGTGTGCGGGCCCAAGTCCTTCTCATAAACGGTGCCATCCTGATTGACGAGGAAGGTCATCACTCCGGAGTTGCGGTACTCGGCTGGGTACGCGACAAAAGCGAAGCCGCCAGTCATCTTGCCATCCACGATATAGCTCTTGGCTCCGCCTTTTACGCTGGCTCCCTGCGCCTTAAGCATGTGATAGTAGTAGCCGTGGAAAGGCTGTGCTGCTTCCTTCTCTCCGCCATAGCCTTCACCGGTGGCATAGGCTACCAGCGGACCAACGGGACTTTCTGGCTGTCCTTCGTCGGCCTTCCAGTAGAGTCCGTTCTGCTTTCCGGGGTCGCTGGCGAATTTTTGCGCGTACTCCTGCTTCTGGCCGAAGTATTCGGCTTGCGCGTCAGCCAGAACATTACAGACGCGAATGGCTGCCAGTTCGTTCTTTCCGATGCGACGGAAGAGGATCTCCTTCAAGCCGGCTTTGGTGTCGAAATACCATGTGCCGGCCGCGTCCTTCTTCAGAGGAATAGGGAACGGCCAGTTTTCCGCACCAATAATCAGAGTCTGGTTTCCGTTGACCTCTTTCGCCCAGCGATTCATCTGTTCATAACGCGCGATGAATTGGTCGCGAGTGTTCTTGTCCGCCACCTCGTCACCGGAGGAGACGACGCTGGCCGAAGACGCTCCAAGCACGGCCACGATTGCCGCCTTATCCGCCGATTTTGCAGCGTCATAGAGCGCCGTTCCGGCTTCCTGCGGGGTCGCGAAGGTCTTCTCTCCGGGCTCCTGTGCAAAAGCGATACCCGCGAACAGGGCGAGTGTCGTCGTCAACACCACAGCGCTAAACAATTTTGATTGCCACCGCATACATGCACCTTTCGAATTCGTATCGGACATCATTATCAGGAAACCTCCACCAGCCATCGGCGTTTTGCTTTCCAGGGCTCAAGCTATAGCTGCGCGACTAACGTTTGCGACCACCGCCGCCGCCGCCGAGCTGCTGGTGCGCTCTTTTGTCCACCGCCCCGCTGTCCGCCGCCACCGCCCATGCTCTGCTGCCCACGATTACTCTGCGCCCGGGTCTGCCCCCCTGCACCGTATCCGCTGAAGGCACCTGACTTGGTGCCGGTAGCTTGCTTGTTTCCATATCCGCGGTCCGCCGCCGGTGCCTGGCTCGGACGATTACCGGCGTTGGGGCGATTGGCGTTATTGCCAGCGTTGGGCCGATTGGCGTTGTTGCCAGCGATTGGGACGGTTGTTATTGTTGCCGATGTTGTTGTTGTTCCGATTCCCGCTATTATTATTAATGTTGTTGCGGTTGCCGCCGTTGACGTTGTTGCGGTTGCCGGTATTGACGTTGACAGTGTTGCCGCTGACATTGGTATTGCGGTTACCTGACCGGTTGTAGTTGCCTCCGCGGTTGTAGGCGCCCCCTCCGTAAGAACCGCCATTGCGGTAAACGTTACTGTTGGAGACGTAAACGTTGCGGTTGTAATTGACGGTGCCGCCATGCCAGCCACAGCCCCAACTGTTCCATCCCCAACTGTTGCTCATGGCGGCCCCGACAGCCATGCCCACGCCGAATGAAATAACACCCGTAGCCACCATGGCGCCAGTGCTGTAGCCCGGAGGACTGTAAGGCGTGCCGTAAACCACGGTCGGGTTATACGTCGGGAACGTACACCACCTGCGGATTGGCCGGCTGGATCACGATCACCTGCTGGCCTTCCTGGGTCTCGGTCTTCACGGTTTGCTGGGACGAGCTCTTCAGATTCCCGGCATCCTTGGCCTGCTTGCGCAGCCGCTGTACAGAGGCCATCACATCGGCCTGCTGGTTGTAGAATGCGTCACCGAGGGCCGAAGTCCACGACAGGTTTTGCGCCATGTTCCCGAGCACGGACGGAAACTGGGTCAGCGCCTTCACGCTGGGATCCCATGTCTGAGTGTTGACCTGTTCGGCGCGTTGCGCGTCATTCAGCTTCGTGTTGGCCTGCAACCAGGTATTGGCGGCGACGACCTGGTCAGGATAGGTCGAGGCCGCAAGGATCTGGGCGACCAGCGCGTCGGGATACAGGGCGATCGGGGAAACCAGCTCATCAATCTGAGACGCCGACAGATTGGCCTGCGCGGCTTCCTGCATGGCGAAGACAGGCGAATGGACGGCGACAGAGGCCCACGCTTCGGAAGTGGGCGAAGTGACAACCAGAATTCCCCAGGTCAGGACGAACGCCAAGACCTGTCTCAGGCGAACCATTTGGTGCTCCAATCTAAGCGCCCGGTTGGAAACGGCGCCATCAGGGACTACATGCAAAAGCGCGCGGTCAGACCGCGAAAGACTAAGGACTAGCTGGATAAAGACAGCGGTTGCAGAAGTGTCAGCAATCAGCCGCGGTGCCTACTTGATTCTAGTGGCTCGTGCGATAAGGATCAAAGACGAATGCTACCACAAAAGTAGAAGGGCGGGACTGTTGGCACAGTCCCGCCTCCGAAATGAGCAGGGGCTCACTCACGCGGCTTTACTTCACCACCTGCAAATCGTTGGTCACCTTGAAAACGTCCGGCACCCCGTTTGCGGCGATGGTAGCCAGGGTCTTGTCGCCCTCGCTATTGACGAAGCCCTTAAGGGTCACTCGCTGGTTCTCCACGATGATGTGAATGCTGGGTGAAGCCTCCCAGAAATACCGCGACAGCCCGCCTGTCCTCACCAGTGAGCGATAGACACGCGCACGCGCCTCCTGGTCAAAGCCCAACGGCGGCAGGACTTCGATGTTGTTGACCACCTTGTCCACACCTTCAATGTGCTTCACGACATTCTCAGCCGTGCTCTTCGTCGTAGCGTGGACGCTGGTAACATATCCGCTCAGCGTAACGGTGTGTCCTTGCACGCTATACTCCAGGTCGTCGAACAGCGAGTAGTAGGGCAGCAGCAAGATTTCGTGGCGGACTTGTTTGGCAAGACGGCCTTCGGCGTCGTTCGGAAACCCGCCCTTACCATAGTCGAGAATCACGGGGCCGTTACTGGACAGGGCCGCGCCTTGCGCCGTCGGCGTTTCGAGTAGGGCCTGCGGCGTCTGCGCCAGCGCTCCGGCGGTCAACGCGAACAGCAAGCCAGTTAGCAATGTTGTACGCATGTTGTGTCTCCATCTCTGACGATTTGATGCTCGTACAAACCCTCCAGATGGCGTTTTGACTGGTCTCGTGACACGACTTTTACAACCTTTACAATACTTAACAAGTGGCGCGCCGAAACAACGACGGCAGCGCGTCGCGCATCTCGTTAAATAGAAATCGCGTTATGATGAGGGCAACGTAGTTGTGGGGGTTGTTCCGGGCCAGTTAAGAGATGGAGGTGGCCAATGTTCAAGATCATCACTTTGGAACGCGAATACGGCGCAGGCGGCAGTCTGGTGGCCGCCCAATTGGCGCGCCGAAAGGGATGGCAACTTCTCGATCAACAACTCACCTGCGAGATCGCCAAGCTCGCCGGAGTGCACGAAAAAGCGGTAGCGCAGCATTCCGAGAAGTGCGACCCGCTGGTGCATCGTCTGGCCAAGGTCTTCTGGCGCGGCAGTCATGAGCGGTCGTTGCCGATCGGCGAGGACAAGATCTTCGACGCCGACGAAATGGTCGAATTGGCGCACCAGGTGATCGAGAAAGTCTCCCGCGAAGGTAACTGTGTCATCGTCGGGCGCGGTGCGCCGTACATCCTGCGGCATCGCGAAGACGCTTTTCGCGTCTTCATCTACGGCTCGCGCGAGGAAAAAATTCGCCGCCTGCTCAGGCTCAAGATGGACGAGCAGGAATCCACGCTGATGGTGGACACCATCGACCGCGAACGCGCAGCCTTCGTCCGCAAGTACTTCAACGCCGAGTGGCCGAGCCGCCACCTGTACCACATGCTGCTGAATTCGGACCCGGGCATCGAATACGCCGTCGAAACTATTTTGGCGACCATGGACGCGCTGGAGCGGCATCCGCACGCGGTCAAACATTCGCAGCATTCGGCGCTGGACCCGATTACGCACCACGCGTGAAGTCGGACAGCCCGCCTTGGCTCAGGGAGCACATATCTTTGGACGCAGACTATCCGGCGCCAGCAACCTGAAATCTCCCAAGTTGAAGGTGTAGATGCGATCCACGGAGCATTTAGCCGCGCAACACAGCAATAATGCGTCATAGATCTTCGCCCCGCTCCATCCCCCATCTTTCATTGCAGCCATCGCTTCCAGGTAATCCTTCTTGGTAACCGACACGGCTTCAAAGTAAGGCAGAAGATTTTCGGTCACGATCCGTGCCGCCTCTACGGGATGAATGCGAGGGGCAACCGGCAGGCGGGTCAGCGATGCGTATACCTCGGCAATCGAATGTGCGCTGATGAAGCCACGGTTCCGACCGCTGGCCACATTCCGCAACGCAGGGAAGGCTTGTGTATGGTGGGGATGGCTCTGCGAGGAGGCCGCAACCAGGACCGTAGTATCGAAGAAAACTTTCATCAGGACTTAAGAACGGCCTGAATCCGTTCATCCCGAATCTCGTCCAGCGCACGTTCCCAATTCGCGCCGGGATCAGCTGCTCCGCAATGCACCCAAAGGCCGTCTATCTTGATCATAGATGGTTGCTCCGTGGCAACGGCGCAGCAGCACACCGCCCGGCTGCTCGACCGCTTCAAATTCGATGTCAGATGCAAGACCCAGCCGCTTACGTAGAGGTTTGGGGAAAACCACCCGACCCGACTTGTCCATCCGCAGCTTCATGCCACAAATTATGCCATTTGCCACGATTTATGGCAAACGATCTCCCCCTGTCATGGGGTATGTTCGCCTTGCTCAGTCCCCGGCTCGTGCTGGAAAAGCCGGCATCGGCGAAGCCGAGCAAATACGACAGTGAACCCTCAAACGGTCACCACCCTACTCTTCGCGGCCTTCTTATGCTCCTTCTGTGCTGCCGCGAGTTGCTTACGCAAAATGCGAATCCCGCTGTCCACGTGTTTCTCTTGCAGCAGGAATGGCGGCAGGAAGCGCAGCACGCTATCCTGCGTCACGTTGATCAGCAGGCCGCTCGCGTGCGCGCCTTCGAGGATCGGCTTGCCGGGGACACTCAACTGCAAAGCCTGAATCGCGCCTACGCCGCGCGCTTCGACGGCGATGTCGAACTTCTCGACCAGTTCGTGCAGCTTCTGCGAAAAATAAGCGCCGACGCGCCGCACCTGCTCCAGCAAGTTCTCATCTTCCAGAATCGCGAGATATTCCAGCGCAACGCGGCAGGCTAGCGGGCCTCCACCAAAGGTAGTTCCGTGCTTGCCGGGGGTGATGTGCTGCGCGAAATCCTGTTTCGCGAGGAACGCTCCCATCGGAAAGCCCGCGGCCATAGGCTTGGCGATGCAAACCACATCAGGAACAACACCGAAATGCTGGAAAGCAAAGAGCTGTCCGGTACGGCCCATGCCGCACTGGATCTCGTCGAAGATGAGTGCTGCGTGGTGTTGATCGGCAGCCTCGCGACAGGCGCGCAGGAATTCCGGCGATGTTTCCTGAATGCCGCCTTCGCCCTGGATGGGCTCCAGCACGATACCGCAGACTTTCTCGTCCATAGCGTTACGTAGTGCGTCCGCATCGTTGCGCGGCACAAAACGAACGCCTTCCAGCATAGGGTCGAAGTCCTTGCGATACTTCGCCTGGCCAGTGAGCGCGAGCGCGCCCATGGTGCGTCCGTGGAACGAGTTCTCCAGCGCTATGACGATGGACTTCTCCGGGCCGCCCAGTCGCGTGGCCGGCCGCGCGCACCAGCTTCAGCGCGCCTTCAATGGCCTCGGTGCCGCTGTTGGAGAAGAACGCGCGGTCGAGTCCCGACTTGCTGCAAAGTTTTTCGGCTAGCAGCCCCTGGTACTCGTTGTAGTACAGGTTCGAGAGGTGGATGACCTTCGCCGCCTGATCGCGAATGACCTTCACGATGCGCGGATGGGCATGACCGAGCGCATTGACGCCCAGCCCGGAAAGGAAGTCGAGATAGCGTTTGCCCTCGACGTCGTAAACGTAGACGCCCTTGCCCCGCGCGATGGCAATGGGATAGCGCGCGTAAGTGTTCAGCAGGTATTTCTGCTCTCGTTCGACAATCTCTTGATAAGTCATGATGAAGACCTCGGAAAAAGCTCATTGTAGCGAAATTCCCAGCCGCCGCGGGCGACGCGGCAGGCGTCGTTGGCGGCACAAACGTCCAACTTCACAGGAGGCCGCGAGTATTCAGCCCCAGGTGCCAAGCTCAAAGGTGTGCTGTTTGAAGCCCGCGGCTTGTAGATGATGCAGCGCGACTGTCCCGGCGCGCTGACAGAGATCACCTCTGTAAACTCCGTGTGTTGCGGTTGCATGGCAAGCCATACCGGATCACCCTGGCATGCGACCAGATAGTCGGCACGATGCGACGGATCGAGCAGCGCCCACTCCCAGTCGGGATGCTCAGACTCAGAGATCACCCGGCGCCGCGCAACGCCTGCCAGTTGCAGCGCGCCCGCATGATCTCCGGTGTACATGAGCAACGTTGCTGAGCGCGGGATTTCGCCAAGATAGTTGGCCAGTGCCCGCTCGATAGCCAGGCGGCCCCGTGAGTTCACCAGCGCTTCCCGCAACGTGATGGGGATGTCGCGATAAACCGAGAGGTAGCTAGCCGCCATAACCCCAATCAGCACACACCAGACCGCGTTCCGCAGTGCAGCCTCGCTGATGTGCTCGGCGATGAACGCTGCGAAACAGGAATGAACACCGCAAATACGGGGAGCAGCTCCAAACCGTAGCGCACATTGTAATAAGAGCGGGGATACCATACGGGCAGGTAAATGGGCACGCTGCCATAGGCGATGGAGAGCGCGTAAAACGCCAGCGGCAGCCACAGCAATAGCAGAATGCCGTACCTGCGGAACTTCCAGATCGCGATGGCTGTTCCCGCCACGGCTATGGCAAATAGGGCCTGCCCGAACAACTCCGCTCCCAGGTTGAGTTTGGCCGACTTCAGGAAATAAAGCGCAGCCGTAAAGAGATCGCGCTGTCCGGGATAGGTGTGTATGCCACGACCGGTACTGCGCAAAGCGATTGCCTTCGCCGAATAAGGGCCGTTCGCAAAGTCGAGCGCGTATCCGGAAATGCAGTAGGTGTAAATCAGCCAGAACGTGGGGACCAAGGCGTTCAGCAGCAGGAACTCAGTAAACGACTTCACCATCGCGCGCCGGTGGGTTTCTGTTGCTGCGCTTCCACCACAGCGCAAAGATCCACGGTGACGATGACTCCTACGACAGCAGCAACAAACCACCCGTCGTAGCGGGTCAACGCTCCTCCTGCCAAAGCAATGCCGCAAGCCTCCAGCGCGCGATTCGGCTTCATTCGCGCCAGCGCGACTCGCGAGACAGGACTCGGAAAACAGGCCCGGACAGAACTCATCCAGATAAACCAGCGCCCAGATGAAGAAGGCCAGGAAAATAGGCTCATTCATCGCGGTGGTCTGCAGATAGAGCAGGTTTGGGTTGAGCGCGTAAATGGCAGCCGCAACGTAGGCGGCAATCTTCGGGGCGCGGCCGCTCACCAGCCGGAAGATGCCGAGCGTGCCAAGTACGTAGGCGACCATGCCAGGAATGGCGCCCGCGATTCCAGTGCGCCACAGCGCATCGTTCCACACGAACGGCAACATGGCGATGTGTTGCAGCGGCAGCCAGACCGTTCCCAGTTCCGAGAGCGACAACAACGGATGGCGGTTGTCCACCACGCGGCGCGCGATGTTGATGTGCGCAACCGCATCGCCGTACAGCAGGAGTTGTTGTTTTATGTAATAGAAAAGTAGCGCTGCGATCGAAAGCGCGCCGAGCAGCAGCGTAAGGCGCGCATCGTGGCGCTGCTGGCGATAAGGATCACGCAGGTCCAGACGATGAGCATTCACGGACAAGGCTTGTCAACATAGGCTCGCAGTGCGTCCTTCCCAGACGGAAGCTTGGGTATCCTCGGCCCCCAGCGGAAGTAACCAACTGGTTCGGTCAGTCTCCGACCCAGACTATCTGCCCAGGCTGGATGTTCGCGCAGCGCGGTAAGAGCCGCTGGGATGACTGGCATCAGATCCTCAATCTGATTCGATCGCGCACGGAGCACAAGCAGCGCAATCGTACGAGTTCGCGAGGTTTTGCTCGTACTCCATGCCTTGGTCAATTGTCACAAGCACATCAAATTCTTTCTCAGCCAGTAGCAGAAGCACACCATTCTGTTTTCCGGACCAGCTCATCTCTTGCACAGTTCGGCATTCATGCCCGGCGAGCAGGCGCTTCAGTGCGCGCGGCAAGCACTCGTCGATCAGGAGCTTCATCGCGTCTGAGCAATAACGAGCTCTTTAGCGTGCTCCAGAGCGGCAATGGCTGCCTCACGCGTCACCGAAGGAAACTCTTGCAGAAACTCGTCAAGCGTATGGCCGCCCTCCAGGTAGTCGAGCAGGTTCTTGAAGGGCACTCGCGTGCCGCGGAAAACCGGCATCCCGCCGAGGATTCCGGGATCTCGCATAATGACTTCACGGGCATCAGCCATTCAGCGCCTCCAATCGTAATTCTATCCTCCGCACCATTCTATCGTCGACATTCAACTATTCACGCTGCGCGCCCTCAGTCCAAATGCGTCAGCTCGCGAAAGACCTGAAACCGCTCGTCGATCTCGTCGCGGGTGAGCGACTGCAGCCGTTCAGTTCCAAAGCGCTCCACCGAAAACGAGCCCATCACACTTCCGTAGAACATGGCATGCTTCAGCACGCGGCGGTTCACCTCGCCCTGGGAAGCGATATACCCCATGAAGCCGCCGGCAAAGCTGTCGCCCGCGCCGGTTGGATCGCGCACTTCGTCCAGCGGCAACGCCGGCGCGCGAAACGGATGATGTCCTCCGGCAAACTCGCCATCGCGAAAGAAGATGGTCGCGCCGTACTCGCCGTGCTTAATGACCAGCGCACGCGGACCAAGCTCCAGCACCTTGTGCGCCGCCCGCGGCAGGCTGCTGTCGCCGGCCAGCATCTTGGCTTCCGTGTCGTTGATCAGCATCACGTCCACGCGCTTCAGCATCTTCTCCAGGTTCTGGCGTTGGCCGCTGATCCAGTAGTTCATGGTGTCGCCACCGACCAGCTTCACGTTCTGCATGGCGTCGCGCACGCGCATCTGCAGCACGGGATCGATGTTGGCGAGAAACAGAAAATCGGTGTCGCCATATTCCGCCGGGATTTGCGGCGCAAACTTTTCGAAGACGTTCAGCTCGGTGTTCAGCGTCTTGGCTTCGTTGACGTTCTCTCCGTATTCACCCGCCCAGTGAAAGGTCTTCCCTTTCGCGTGCTGAATGCCGCGGGTATCAACCCCGCGATTGTTCATTACAGCTTCGTTCTCGGGAGTGAAGTCCTCGCCCACCACGGCAACCACGCGGACGTCGGTGAAGTAGCTGGCGGAAAGTGAAAAGTACGTGGCGGCGCCGCCCAGAATTTTGTGGCGCTCGCCGTAAGGAGTTTTCAGGGTATCGAATGCAACAGAACCAACGACAAGAATGGACAAATCCTATGTTCCCGCTTTCTGTTCGGAGTTGAAATACTTGCCCACCAGCAGCCTCAGGCGCTCCAGCGTGGCGGCAGGCACAACGTCTTTCTGCGTAATGATGGCGTTCTTCAGCGCCGAGCCGCACTTGCAGCCACGCGTCTTGGGCATGGCCGTTACCGCTTCGCGCACCACGTTGCCCGCGTGCTCCGCATTCTTCAGCAGCACGCCGATGATCTGGTCCACGGTAACGTGGTCGTGGTCCTCGTGCCAGCAGTCGTAATCGGTGACCATCGCGACCGTGACGTAGCAAAGCTCAGCCTCACGCGCCAGTCGCGCCTCGGTAAGGTTGGTCATGCCGATCACGTCCATGCCCCAACTGCGATACAGGTTGGACTCGGCTTTGGTCGAGAACTGCGGCCCTTCCATGTTCAGGTACGTGCCGCCCTGCTTCACATTCACGCCGGCGCGGCGGCAAGCTTCGGCAAGCACTGCGGCTTCTTCCTCGCAGATGGGATGCCCGAGCCCAACGTGTACGACAAGCCCGTCGCCGAAGAAGGTGTCCACACGATGCCGTGTCCGATCGACAAACTGGTCGGGGATGACGAAATCCAGCGGGCGGTGTTCTTCCTTCAGCGAGCCCACGGCCGACAGCGAAATGACGCGCTCGACCCCAAGCTGCTTCAGGCCGTGAATGTTGGCGCGATAGTTCAGCTCCGTCGGCATCAGGCGATGTCCGCGGCCGTGGCGGGCCAGGAAGGCAACTTTCCGTCCGGCCAGAGTACCCAGGACGTAGGCGTCGGAAGGGGCGCCGAAGGGGGTCTCCAGGGCAACTTCGCGCACCTCACTCAGGCCCGGCATGGAGTAGAGGCCGCTGCCGCCGATGATGCCAATTTCCGCTTCTCGCCAATCAGTCTCCTTTCGAGGGCAAACCAACGATTATAGCTGCGAGTGTCGAGTTACAGGTTTCGAGTTTCAAGTTTTTGAGTTTCAAGTTGTGGCAGAGGATGGCCCTCGTCCAGCGCCAATCTCCTCCTTCTGTCATCCCGAGCGAAGGCCGCGCCCAATCCTCACGTGTGTCATCCGGAGCGAGGCGCTGGATTTATACCTGTCATCCTGAGCGGAGGCGCCGGGCACGGAGTCGAAGGACCCCTATAGCTACCACGACCTTGGCTCAGCTATAGGGATGCTTCGACTCGCGTTCGCTAAGTCACCCCAACGAGCGCAAAATCGGCGCTCGTCGGGGACCCCGAACAAACCGGCGAACGCTCGCTCAGCATGACACCTCAATACTTTGCTGGCCCGCCAATCCCCCAATGCTAAGATTCGTTGATTGTTCTTCGACCTCCGGAGCGCACCATGGCCGAGGTGTTCATCTCGTATGCGCGGGAAGATCAGGGATTCGCCCGCGACCTCCATGCCGCGCTTCAGAAGGTGAATCGCGACACCTGGATCGACTGGCGCAGCATTCCCGACTCCGCCAAGTGGCGGGCGGAAATCTTTGCCGCCATCGAAGCCGCCGACAACTTCCTGTTCATCATCAGCCCCGATTCCGTCAAGTCATGGATGTGCGGGCAAGAAGTCTCTCATGCCGTGGCCAATAACAAGCGGCTTATCACCATCCTCTATCATTCGGTTGAGACGACGAGCTATTTCCGGCGCTGGCGGAGATTCAATGGATTGATTACCCGGAGCTGGGTTTCGAGCAGACGTTCGAGCGATTGATTAAGCCACTCGACACCGATCTCGGACTGGGTGCGCAAGCACACCCAGTTCCTGATGCGAGCCACAGAGTGGGAATCCAAGGAACGTGATCAAGGCTTCCTCCTGCATGGGATGGAGTTGAAGGAGGCCGTCCGATGGTTGGAGCAGGCGGCCGCAAGCAAAGGCCGCAAACCGACGGAACTTCAAGAACAGTACATCCGCGCCAGTGAGGAATGGGAAGCGGGAGAAATCCAGCGCCTCAAAGACTTGAACGCAGAGAAGGACAGCAGGCGCGGATAGCGACCGCGCGCGAGCGGGTGGCGTTTTCTACCCTTAGCCTGGAGGACGACCCGGAGCGCAGCATCCTGCTTGCCATGCACGCGGTGGACACAACCCGTTCTGCCGATCTGACGGCCGTTCCCGAGGCGGAAGATGCCCTGCACCGGGCCATATTGAGGTCGCAGGTTCGCTCTACTCTGCGAGGCCACACGGAGTCGGGGTCAATGCGGCGGCGGTGACGCGGGACGGGCAGCGGGCGGTTTCGGCGTCGGATGATCCACGCTGAAGGTGTGGGATCTGGGCAGCGGGCGCGAGCTGCGCACCCTCGCCGGCCACGCTGAGTTGGGTCAAAGCGGTGGCGGTGACGCCGGACGGGCAGCGCGCGGTCTCGGCGTCTGATGACAAGACGCTGAAGGTGTGGGATCTGGGCAGCGGGCGCGAGCTGCGCACCCTCACCGGCCACACGGATGCAGTCTGGCGGCGGCGGTGACGCCGGACGGTCAGCTGGCGGTCTCGGCGTCTGGGAAAGACGCTGAAGGTATGGGATTTGGCGAGTGGGCGCGAGCTGCGCACCCTCACCGGCCACGCGGATGCAGTCACGGCGGTGGCGGTGACGCCGGACGGGCAGCGCGCGCTCTCCGCGTCTCACGACCGGACACTGAAGGTATGGGATTTGGCGAGCGGGCGCGAGCTGCGCACCCTCGAAGGCCACACTGATCGGGTCAACGGCGTGGCGTTGAGTGCGGATGGGCGGCTGGCGGTCTCGGCGTCTTATGACTGGACGCTGAAGGTATGGGAGCTGGCCAGCGGGCGCGAGCTGCACACCCTCACCGGCCACTCAGATTCTGTCCTGGGCGGTGGCGGTGACGCCGGACGGGCAGCTGGCGATCTCGGCGTCGCGTGACAATACGCTGAAGGTGTGGGAGCTGGCCAGCGGGCGCGAGCTGCGCACCCTCACCGGCCACATGGATTGGGTCAGGGCGGTGGGGGTGACACCGGACGGGCAGCGCGCGGTCTCGGCGTCTGGGGACCATACGCTGAAGGTGTGGGACGTGGAAGGCGGGCGCGAGCTGCGTACCGTCACCGGCCACACGCGCCCGGTTCGTGCGGTGGCGGTGGCGCCGGACGGGCAGCGGGCGGTCTCGGCTTCGGAGGACCAGACGCTGAAGGTGTGGGATCTGGGTAGCGGGCGCGAACTGCGCACCCTCACCGGCCACGCGGATTGGGTCTTGGCGGTGGCGGTGACGCCGGACGGGCAGGGCGCGGTCTCGGCGTCTCGGGACAACACGCTGAAGGTGTGGGATCTGGGCAGCGGGCACGAGCTGCAAACTCTCACCGGACACCGGCATAAAGTCAATGGCGGTGGTGGTGACGCCGGACGGGCAGCGGGCTGTTTCGGCGTCGGATGACTTCGCACTTAAGGTGTGGGATCTGGGCAGCGGGCGCGAGCTGCGCACTCTCGCCGGCCACGCGAATTGGGTCAAAGCGGCGGCGGTGACGCCGGACGGGCAGTGCGCGGTTTCGGCGTCGTCTGACCGGACGCTACGGGTCTGGAAGTTGGACACCGGGCGCGAGCTGCGCACCCTCACCGGACACCGGTATGAAGTCAATGCGGTGGCGGTAACGCCGGACGGGCAGCGCGCGGTCTCGGCGTCCGGGGACCAGACGCTGAAGGTGTGGGAACTGGCGACCGGGCGCGAGCTGCGCACCCTCACCGGCCACACGGATCATGTCTTTGGCGTGGCGCTCAGCCCGGATGGCACGCGGGTGGCCTCAGCAAGCTGGGACAAGACCGTGAGAATATGGGACCTCGATAGCGGGCGCGAACTTATCTCTCTCGCTGCTCACAGCGATCACGTGCATGGCATCGCTTGGACTCCGGACGGTAAGCGCCTTCTTTCCGGGGGAGACGACGGTATCATCCAGGTCTATGCCATAGATGTTGACCTGTTGATGGCGCTGGCCCGCAGCCGCGTCACCCGCAACCTGACACTCGAGGAATGCCAGAAGTACCTCCACCTCGACGAAGTCCCGCCCATCCCGTGAGACTTTGCCGCAGATCCCCTCTATCATCTGAGAGAGGTCACCATGCACGAACTTTCTCAGATCATCCCCGATGCGCAGGTTCTCCTTGCCATGGAGCCCGAAGAGTTGGGCGCGAAAATGCTGTTCATATTGCGCAAGCGGAGCGATCATTCTCAACAACCATTTCTCTTCTCGAACCTAATAGGTAAACTCTGGCCACAGAATTATCCTTATCTGCCCGGCCAACAGCATCCCTATCCTCGCGAGCAGGAGGGCGAGATCAACCTTGCCTTGGCGGAGGCGTGGGCTTGGCTTGTAGCACAGGGCCTGCTTGTGCCAGCCCCGGAGCAGCATCGGGGACCGGATTGGCGAGTGCTCAGCCGCCGGGCGCGGCGTTTCGAGGACGAGACTGAATTTGCGAACTATGCGGTTGCTCGCCTGCTGCCAAGGGAAGTGTTACATCCACGAATTTCAGGTAAGGTGTGGTCTGCCTTCATGCGCAGCGAATTCGATGTGGCAGTCTTTCAGGCGATGAAAGCCGTTGAGGTCGCGACACGCGAAGCCGCCAACTTACCGAATGACTTGCTTGGTGTGAAACTGATGCGAAAGCTTTTGACCCGAACAACGGTCCACTTAGCGATATGGAGGCGGAGGAGAGCGAGAGGGAGGCGCGTTCGGCGCTATTCGCCGGCGCCATCGGTTCTTACAAGAATCCCCATTCACATCGTGATGTTCACCTTAATGATCCCGCTGAGGCGGTCGAGATTATCATGCTGGCAAACCATCTTCTCCGCATCGTAGACGTTAGAAAAACGGCAAAACCATGAGAGCGGCACGTTCCAGACACTCCACTACCGTGAAGCTCTCGCGATCACTCGCGCTATCTTAGGCCGACGCCGACCGAACCATCCAAGACGACGTCACACCGATTCCCTTGGGTTACCTCCCCCGAAAATGTTACGAAAGTACAGTTACCCTACCTGTACCTTCGTAAGTTGACATTGGCCGGCCAGACGCTACACTGGCCCACGTGAGGCTTAGTGTCTCCACCGTTCCTTAAGGGCGGAAGCGGCCCCGTTGACCTCACCGAGAGCAACAGCGGCGCTCGATGGGGCCCCGAAGGCCGATGATCTTTGACAAGTCAGTGCTCAGTGGCTAGTGGCTAGAAAGGCAAGTCGTCAGTAGCCAGTCGTCAGTTATCAGCCTGGAAGGCGGGAATCCTGACCGGCAAGCCAAGTTTGTGGCACGTAACTGCCCTGGAGGAATACTACCTCTAAGCCCTTTGGATGGAAGAGGTTGCATTGAGTGACTTTTTCTGTCTCTTTGCTTTCAATATTTTGCCGGAAACAGGGGGAGGGGTGGGGGTGGGTGGGGGTGGGTGCTTGTCAGGCACCAACGGTCAGCAGTTGAGCAGGAGCGAGGAAGATGAACGCAAACTCCCTTGGAATCAATCATCAGCGTGTAAGTCATTACGGCTCTATCATGTGCGAGGATTTTGTCGCCAAGTCATTGATTCCACAGAGGCACGGGGGAGGGGGGTCGGCAGGTACATAATACTCATACAATACATAGTGTCTATGCCACTGGTTGTGCGAAAATCACACCCTAAGTCCTTGCTGGTCAGATGGATACATGTAACCCCTTAGAGCTCAGATGGATGCAAGCTATATGTTGGCTAAGTTATTGATTCTACGAGAAGGAGAGCGGGGGTTTCTACGTCTCCAGCGTGTATCTCGTGGATGCCAGCCTATACATCCTGCCGCCAGACCAGGCGATTGATAGTGACGACCACGATAGACATTACGATGGTCGAAGCCAGCAGCAGATCGAAATTGCCGGAATCGGTGGCGCGCGAAATGGTGGCACCCAGACCAACCGTGGTGTAGGTCTGGTCCTTCAAGTGCTGATATTCGGCGACGATGCTGGCGTTCCACGCCCCACCGGAAGCCGTGACCAGTCCGGTGATGAGGTAGGGAAAGATGCCGGGCAGAATCAGTTTGCGCCAGCGTTGGCCGCGACTGAACTTGCACAGCGACGACGCTTCTTTCAGGTCGGTGGGAATCGCCATGGCGCCGGCGATCACATTGAACAGGATGTACCACTGCGTTCCCAGCAGCAGAAGCACGATGGATCCGAGCCCTAATCCACCGCCAATGCGAATCAGCGCCAGCAGCACGATGGGAAACAAGGCTGTCGCCGGAACCGAAGCTGCGATCTGCGCCAGTGGTTGCGCAATGCGCGCCAGCTTGGGATTGAATCCGATGGCTACGCCCGCCGGAATCGTCCAGGCCGCACCGATGGTGAGCGCCGCAACCACTCGCAAGAACGTCGCGCCCGCACCAGTCATCAGCTCGCGATATTCGCCGCTGTTCAGTCCGGTGAGCATGGCGATCGCTCGGGTGACGGCGTAGAGCACGGCGATCACTGCGATGACAGCGATCGCGCGGCCGGTCCAGACCTTCCAGGGAGCCGGCGGAGTGTCGTCCTCGGCGCCGTGATAAAGGCGGGCGAAGTGAAGCGCGAGCCGCTCGCGCACCGGCCTGATCGTCTTTTTGCGTAGCTGCCGCAAGCCGCGCGAAGCCTCCATGAGGTTCAGAAACCATGACCGCGGAGCGTCGGCGCTCTCCACCTGCTCCATTTTGAATTTTTCCGCCCATGCAATGACGGGTCGCCAGACGATCTGGTCGAGCAGCACGATGACCGCGATCATGGTTCCGACGCCCCACATGATCGCCTGGGTGTCGCCCGCGCTGGCGGCGGTTTGCAGATAGGAGCCCAATCCTGGCAGGCGAAAGTCGCGGTCGCCGAGGACGAACATCTCGCAGGCCATCAGGAAGAACCAGCCGCCTGCGACCGACATCATGGAGTTCCACACCAGGCCAATCGCCGCGTACGGCAGCTCGAACTGGGTAAACCGCTGGTACCAGTTGAAGCGGTAAATCCTGGCCGCCTCGCGCATGTCGCGCGGAATGCTCTTCAGCGACGAGTAGAAGCTGAAGGCCATGTTCCAGACCTGGCCGGTGAAGATGAGAAGAATTGCGCCCATCTCCACGCCGATCTGGTGATTGGGAAACAGCGCCACCATCGCCAGCATCACGCCGGGCAGAAAGCTGAGCACCGGAATCGACTGCAGGATGTCGAGCAGCGGAATCATGATGCGCTCAGCGCGTGGATTGTAGGCGGCGACGTAGCCGTAAACCAGCGTGAAGGCAAGCGAGAGCACGTAGGCGACGGTGATCCGCAGCAGCGAATAGGCAGCGTAAACCGGCAGTTTCGTGGGATCGCGCGAGATCACGACGTGAGGATTGAATGGGCCAAACCAGGTGCGGGCCAGAACCAGCACCGCGTAGAAGATTGAGAGGCCGGCCGCGAAGATCACAAAGTCGGTCAGCACCGACCAGGTTTGCGCAGGCAGCAACGACCACGGTCCCTTGCCGAGAATGCGGATGGGTTGCCAGCTTGAACGGGCCATCAAGCCTCGCCCAGAATCGCCACCGAGTCGGCATCGGCCTCTTCGCGATGGAACAAACGGCCGCTTTCGGAGTCATAGTCGAAGATTTCGGCGTAGCGCCCCCAGTTCAGAGCAGTCTCGAACTGGCGCTCGACTTCATCGGAGCTGAAATGCTCGTCAAGGATGTCGCGGAAAAACTCTTCGCCGATGGCGTGGTCGCGTTTGGCATGCAAGGTGTTCTCGATCAGCCGCAGGATGGCAACGTTCTTGAGAGCCGCGTCGCGGAAGATCTGCTTCTGAGTCTGGATGTCGGCTTCGCCGAATTTGCGGCCTTCCGGCGTGATTTCCACGTCGCCTTCGTTCAACACCGCAAAGCCGAGCATCACCGAAGCGTCCACGATGGGCAGCAAGTCGTCCACATCCATGGCCAGCTCGTCGGCGAGCTTGTAGAGATCGTCGCGACCGCCGCGGTCAGCGAGCAACTCCATGAATCCGGCGATGCCGCCGGGACGCGCGTGAGGCAGCATCTGGAACTTGGTGCGCTCGCGCGGTTGGCCGTCGCCGGGTTGCTGTGCCGCTTTGCCGGGAACGGAAACCGGTTCGTCCGGGCGCGTCAGCGTCTTGTAGATGTAATCAACGTAAGCCAGAAAGCGTGGCGACTTGCGATCGCGGTATTGCGGGATGTCAATCTCGAAATCGGAGCGAATGCGCCCCGGGTTGCGGCCGAGCACGATAACACGGTCCGCCAGCAGCACGGCCTCCTCGATGTTGTGGGTCACGACGAAGATGGCCGTCGTGGGCATCTTCTTGCTAAGCCACAACTCCAGCAACTCCGAGCGCAAGTTCTCCGCAGTGAGGACATCGAGCGCGGAAAACGGTTCGTCCATGAAGAGAACTTCCGGTTCGACCACCAGCGCCCGCGCAAAGCCGACCCGCTGCTTCATTCCGCCGGAAAGCTCTTTGGGATACGCGGTTTCGAAGCCGTCGAGTCCGACGGTGTCGATCATCTTCAGCGCGCGCTTGTGGCGCTCAATGGCTCCCATGGCTCGCGCCACCAGCGGAGCTTCCACGTTCTCCAGAACCGTAAGCCAGGGGAACAGTGCGAAACTTTGGAACACGATGGAGACATTAGGAATCTGGCCGTCCATAGGCTTGCCGTGCCACAGGACGTGCCCCGACGAAGGCTTCGACAGGCCAGTCAACATGCGCAGCAGCGTGGACTTTCCCGAGCCCGATGGACCGAGCAAACAGACAATTTTCCCCGGAGAAACTTCGAGGTCGGTGGGCGCAATGACCTCAATCTTGTTGCCGTCGGGTTGCGGGTAATACTTTTCAACCGCGCGGGCTTGAATGATGGCTTCGGCCAAAGTCCTCTCCTGTGCAGTGCGAGTTTAGTCTATGGGCTTTCTGCGGCTCGGGGACAATCGCAATGCGTAAATTGTGTGAAAGGAGTGTGAAATTGGCCCGGCGTCCGGAACATTCTTACTAATACTGGTCGCCGCTGCCCTCAGTCGCCCGACTGGAGGTCGCGTTTCAACTCCTGAGGCCCGCGTTCATTACCACGGCCCCTGTTTGCGGCCGAACCACCAGATCACACCGACGGTGGCAGTGTTCTGGTCCTTGGAGAAAACCCCTTGCGCACTGGTCAGGAAAATCGGCTGGTTCGACCAGTCGCGACGGTACTCGTACTTCATGTCGAATCCATTTGCCAAAGTGAAGTCATACGTGGCCGTTACTTCCTTCAGGGCTTCGGTGACTCCGCTGAAGAGTCCGCCACGATCGGAGAGATATTCTGCGCGTCCTGCGATGTACGTCCTTGGGGTCAGTTGATACTTGGCGTAACCAGCCCCGCCCGAGGTGTGCGAGGGCGCTGACGAATGGTCTGGCGCGGCGTAGGCCCACAGTCTCTCGATCACATAGTCGCCTTCCAACTGGAGCAGAAGCTTAGGCGTTGTTTGCCAACTCACGTAGCTGTCGAAGATGTGCAGTTTGCCATCCGGCGCGGGGCTGATCTTCTCGAAGCACAGCCCCGGTTGGACTGGCACTGGACCGCAAGTGGATACCGCCGTGGCATCGGGGTGGTCCTGGCCGAGATAGTAGTTTACTGTCCAAGTAATGTTCTTGTTCGGCGTCACGACGAATCCGAAGAGTTCATCTTTGAAGCCGTTGGTGGGCTCTGTTTGATTGTTTCCGTTGACGACCCAGTAGTTCAGCGCCAGCTTCTTGTTTAGGTTGTACTGCGCCCGAATGCCCATGTGATAGAACGGCAGGAAGTTGAACCAGTAGGAACGAGAGTAATTGATCTGGAACTGGGTGTAGTTCCCTTCAATCCCCAGTGAGCTGGCCCATTTGCCGAAATCCACGGTAAGGCCGGTACCGAGCGGCACGACATAAGTGCCGTAAGCCTGGAAGATGTTGCGATAAATACCGGGACGCGGTTCGTTAACGGGGTTGCCTTGCAGCGTTGCTGTCGCCTGTCCGAACTGCAGATCGACGCGGGCTCCGTAACGGCGCCCTGCGTCCACATCAGGCGCTCGCTCGAAGATTACCGCTGCCTGATTCAGACTGAACGCATTGCTGCTCACGTCATAGGCGCGCAGTAGGTTAACCCGTCCGACCGGCTGGTTGAAATTCCAGGCATAATAGCCGTCCATCGAAACATCAATCGTCGTGCCTCTCAGGTAGCCCAGGATGCTCCGGTCCTCGGGAGAGAGCAAGGCGTTGCCCTGCGGCGCTTGGGTACCAGTGGAAAGAACCGCATGCTCAACCGGAACGTCAGCCGTGTCATGAACGAGTCCAGGATTGGCGCCAGAACTTGCTTGCGCGGAGGCAGAACGCATCTCCTTCATCTGTGCTTTCAGCTCCGTCACTTCGGTTTCCAGTGCCGCGAGATGTTGTTGGAGGCGTTCCATGGTTTCTGCCGATACCATCACCGTTCCGGCGGATTGCGCCGAGGGTTCAGCCGGTTGTGCTTGCATCAGTCGGGATGCACGCCATTGCAATGCCGGTAGCAATCATCGCCGATGCCTTTTCTCGAATGCGTTTTCCGATCGCCATGCACATCTCGTTACCTCTCACTTACCTGCTGTAAGTCCGCACACTGTACACGCTGGAGTTGCGGAACGCTGCGACGAGGTTCTTGGCTCTCGGACTGTTCTAGAACATCACCATCAAACTCCGCCATCTGCGGTTCGAGATGGACGAACAATCGGCGTCCTGTCGCTGAATCTGTCACGTCAATTGCAGAAATCTTGCGGACGACCGGCGGCTTCCGAGACTTCCGCAGCGGCTGCGAACACCCAAACAGGAACACTGCGAAGAACACTATGCTGAGGGGACTGACAAAGAGAAAGACAGCAGTCATAGGCTTCTCTTCCGGCAGGACTGCGCGTGCGCACCCATGCAAGTTGATTGGAGCATCGCGCACGTAAGTGTTGGCTAAGAAGTTCGTAAGTTTTTCGTAAAGACTAATGTGGAATTTCGATCAAACAAGCGCTGCGTATGCACCTCCAGTCTTTTCCCTTCGCCCACTGCCAGCGACGTTCGGTACCGGAAATAGTGCAACTGGCCAACATTCACACGGTTTTAACGGAACGTTTTCCGGTTTGGTCCGTATATAGCTGCAGAAGTTGATCCGGTGAGCGCCGTGAGGCACGCCGGGCGCAACCGTTCCTAAAGGAGATGAATATGGACGCGAAATACAATTGGCTGATCGACAACGGTGCGATCCGCGTCACCCTCAACACGGTGGCAATTGCGCTCTGGATTGCCATGGCGGTTGGAATTCTGGAACTGGCAACAAAGGCCAGCTAGGACTGACTGTTGAATCGTTGACACGCGCGTGTGCACGTCGCGCATGACGAGACCCCGCTTCCCCGGCGGGGTTTCGTGTTGACGGCCCAGTGAATTTGCGTGATGCTACTCAATCTGGAGCCGGCATGGGGCGCGAGCTTATTTGCAACGTTCGTTCAGAGGGCAGAACGGCCAGCGGGAAGGCGCTGCTCGAAGCCAACGAGGTCATTTTTCGTGGTGACTTCAGGCTGAAAATTCCGTTCGCTTCACTGAAGTCGATTACCGCACGAAACGGGCAGCTTCATCTCAAGTGGACGGAAGGAGCGGCCGTCTTCGAACTCGGCGAGCAAGCCGAAAAATGGGCGCACAAGATCCTTCATCCCAAAAGTACATCGGAAAAACTGGGAATCAAGCCGGGAATGCTAGATTTCGGCCGTTGGGATGCCAGATGACACTTTCGTCAAGGACCTTCGCGCGCAGGCCAAAAGCTTTTCGGATTCAAAACTGCTAAGCAGTTCAGACTTGATCTTCTTCGGGGCGGCCAATTCTGCCGAACTGGCGCGTACCAGACAACTGATACCGTCGCTGAAAAGCGCTGGGGCCCTCTGGATTGTCTATCCCAAAGCCAGGCAGGAGATCACAGAACTGCAGGTCCTCGATGCCGGCAGGGCCGCAGGGCTGGTTGATGTGAAGGTAGTCAGCTTTTCTCCGACGCACACCGCTCTGAAGTTCGTAAGGCCGAAGGCAAAGCGATAGATATCGCCCAAACAACACGCGCCTACCGCATCAGTCGACACGGTAGGCGTTCCTGTCTTGGGCTGCCATTGTGCGGCCTTAGGAGCGCGCTGTGTCTACTTCGCGCAGACGGGCAGCCTTACCACGCAACGCGCGCAGGTAATACAGCTTGGCGCGGCGAACATGGGCGGAGCGCAGCACTTCGATCTTGTCGATCACTTTCGAGTTGGTCGGGAAGATACGCTCCACTCCCTGGCCAAAGCTCATCTTGCGAACGGTAAAACTGGGCTGATTGCCGCCGCTCTTGGAAATAACGAGTCCTTCGAACGCCTGCAGGCGCTCCTTGTCGCCTTCCTTGATCCTTACGTGCACCCGGACGGTGTCTCCAGGCTTGAAGTCGGGAATGTCCGTACGCCGCGTCTTGGCGAGTAGCCGGTCAATAATTGGTGAGTTCGACATTGTTCTTTTCCTTCCGTAGCGCTCGCCTCGCGGCGGCCAAAATCGAATATTTGTGCGTCAGAACCGAGGCAACTTTGCCACGCCCGACCGTTATTACCTCTTGTGTTCGCGAGCGTAGTCTCCCGCTCCCATAAAGTGCAGGGAAACGTACGCCTCGTTACCGACAACCCAGCTGTCGTGACCCGGAGGAATGTAAAACACATCTCCGGCGTGCATCTCGATAATGCGTCCATCGTCCATGGCTGCCGTAGCACAACCAGAGACCACCATTCCTACATGTTCCACGTAGCAAAGGGTGGCTCCCATGGCCTTGCCGACGTGTTCCGACCACTTCCAGCCTGGTTCGTAAGTTGCCCGCCCAATCGTCATGCCGGCGATCTGGAGCAGCTCGAATTTGCCCTTCTCGAACACCCGCGTCTCGTCAGGATTCTCGAAACGTTTGAGAATGACGTCCCGGGTCAATCCGCTAACTGCTGTTCCGCCCGAAGTCATATCTGCATCACCCGCGCGCTTTTTCGTCCTCAATCTCAGCCAGCACGATCTGATCTTCCTTGCTCAGTTGCACCTCGCGCAACAGGTCAGGACGATTGTGCAGCGTCTTCTGCAGCGCGCAACGGCGCCGCCACTTCCGAATCTCATCATGGTTCCCATTCATAAGCACTTGGGGAACCTGCATGCCGCGAAACGCCGCCGGCCGCGTGTAATGCGGGTAATCCAGCAACCCGCCTGAACCGCACGTCGAACTCGGTGGTTCACCAGGGGCTCGGTCGTATTCGCCCGCGCTCGAAGCCGTAAACGATTCCTGCTGTGCCGAAGCCGCGTTGCCAGCGCTCCCGGGACCAGACGCGTCACAGTGTCGACAATGATTGCCGCACCCAGCT
>CAWIMR010000024.1:0-47348 GCA_963837245.1 uncultured Acidobacteriaceae bacterium
GTCTCTGAAAAAGGAGCGTGCTCCGCTGGATGTCGAGTCGAGCTAGCCGCCGGTCGCGGTAATCGTGACCGCGTGGTCCACGGGCATAGCGCCGGTAGCCTGGAGCATCACACTCCTCGGTGATTGACGCAGGATGGCGGCCTGCAGTTACACTTATTGATACGTGCAGATGCAAGCTCCAAACCAACGCATTGGCGTGATCAATGCGCTCAGGGCTTTTGCGGCCATGTTTGTCGCTTGGGGCCATTTTGTCGCCGGGCAGGGAAAATATCTCAGTTTGTCGGGGAAGTATGGCTACCTCGGTGTGCACATTTTCTTCGTCATCTCTGGGTTCGTGATTCCTTGGAGCCTCTATCGTTCCTGCTACGCTCTGCGCGACTATCCCCGCTTTCTGCTGAAGCGCAACGTCCGTCTGTACCCGCCCTATCTGGCCTCTATCGCCGTGACCGTTTTGGTGACCAACTTCATGATGGCGCCACTACTGCACTTGCCGCGGCTGACGGTGACTGCACAGAGCCTGCTGCTCCATTTTGTCTACCTGAACGATCTGGCGCATGTGCCCTGGCTCAATGTTGTGTATTGGACACTGGCCATCGAATTTCAATGGTATTTGCTGGTCGGGCTGATGTTCCACTTGTTGGTGACTCGCAACCGGCGCGCGCGCTTCGCCGGTCTCGCAGGGATGATGTTGGCCTATTTCGCGGTGGGTAACGATCGGCTGATCTTCCATAGCATCCCGATCTTCCTGGTGGGTGTTTTCGTGTTTCAATACCGCGTAGGCCTCATCGATTTGCGCGCCATGGTGGGCTTGATCGCTGTCATGGTGCTCGCCATGATAGGGCCGATTGGCTGGATTGTTGCTGGGGTTTCGGTGACCACTGGAATGCTGATCGCGTTCTCCACCTTCCACAACCCTGCGGCAGATCGAGTAGGGGACGTGAGCTACTCGCTCTACCTGTTGCATCTTCCCATCGGTGTAACCCTGATTGGTTGCCTCTCACATTGGCTGCCTTATTCCGGCAGCTACATGATTGTGCTGGATGTTGTCGGCTTGGTGGCTTGCGGCCTGGTGGCATGGATCATGTATCAGCTGATTGAAAAGCCGTCACAGGAGATGTCCTCCGCCATACGCTTCACCCGGCGCGTGGCGGAGCCGTCGTCGCCCGCAGCGATCGCCGCTACCGTGGTTGATTAGCCCAAAACTCCATATATCAGCGGTTGGCAGCAGCGGTTTCCCGGCGTGCCCGTACCCGGTCGCTGTGCTCCGCAGCCGACAAATAGGCTCCGCCCAGCAGCAGCATGCCACTCCAGAACGACCAGAAGATCAGCGTGACTGAGACGGCGAAGGGTCCATACACTTCCTGAAAGTTGAGCCAGGGCAGCGCCAGAATGTAGATATACTTCGCTGCCTCCGATACCAAGCCGGTTATGATCGCCGCCGGCAGCACCGCGCGCACCGGAACTTTCCCGTGCGGCAGCAGCCAATAAATCAGGAAGTAGATTCCGATGGTGGCCAGGATCGCCGAAGCCTTCATCACGACGAATCCCAGACCGCGGAAAACGATGTTCTGGTCACCGATGACTAGTCCCAACATCTTGAGGTTCTCGGCAGTCAGGGCGATCGAAAGCATCGCCAGGCAACCGCATCCCAGCGCCAGGCCGAGCGATACCACCAGGTTCATCAAATAGGAGCGGTTCTTCCGGAAGCCCCAGATACTGTTGAGCGCGACCTCCAACGGAAGGAAGATTCCAGTTGACGTTATCAACAACATGACCAACGACAGCGCCTGTCCGCGTCCTTTTACGCTGGCCAGAAACTGCAGGTTGCGGATGACGAAGTCCTTGTTGCTGGGCAGGTAGTCGCGTAGCAACTCCAGCACCACGTTGTACATCGCGGTGGAGTGAAAGACGCGACGAACCACCGTCAGCAGGAGAACCAGGAACGGAAATAGCGACAGAATAGAGTTGGCCGCCACTGAGAAAGCGTAAGTATGAACCTCAGTTTGCATCAGATAGCGCAGGGTGGACCAACCGTGGCGGCGCAGGCGATGCGCCGGACTGTAAGTTTCCGGCAGGTGGCTGAAGAGTTGTTCCTTGGCTTCCTTTTCATCCTCTGCCAGCAGCCTCCGCGCAACGTCCCCGGGACGGAGTGGCGAAGCGCGCAACTCTGTGGTTCCGCTGGGCTTAAGTGGAGCTGCGGCCAGCACCGTCGAAGACTGGGAGAAACCATTCGCCACTGACTTCTGCGCCTCGCCCGTCAATTCGGAGTCGCTGCTCACACTTTCAATCGTAACAGAGCCCCAAACCAGCCCCGTGAGCGTCGGAACTTCAGCTGGATCGTCCATCCAGGCGACCGATAGCTATTGCGATGAAAACACTTGCCAGATTGTCGAGTTCCTGCGATTATCATCTGCTCGACTTCGATTGGGCGAAGGAGAGCTTTCGGTCAAACCGAAACGCGGATTTGGGTTGATGTTTCTGTTAGCAGTCGAATTTACGCTTTGCATGGGTTCCAGGGATCTGCTCTGACGCGCTTGCATGAGTCCGTCAGAACGAATTCGTGGGCCTTTTTACTTTGCGCCAGAACTGCAAGCGGAGCGGCAACTCTTGTTTCCCGGCAAACGTTGAGACGTCTTCCAAGCCTCTGCTCCTCAGGGTTGAGCCTGGGAACGTCCGCCAAGCGGGGTTTATTCCAAAGCAAGCCAGGTGAAAGGAGTAGGACGTGAGAGAGAAAGGTACAGTTAAGTGGTTTAACGGAGCCAAAGGGTACGGATTCATCCAGCGTTCCACCGGCGAGGATGTGTTCGTGCATTTCTCAGCTATCCAGGAGAACGGATATCGGAGCCTGAATGAGGGCGAGACCGTCGAGTTCGACCTCACGAAAGGTCCCAAAGGCTTCCAGGCCGCTAACGTTCAGCGCGTATAAGACGTCTCCGCCGCGCGGAAGCCAAGCGTTACTTCGCTCCCTGCTTCCGAGTTCGGCCAAACCACTAAACCCTCTCGCTTTGGGAGGGTTTTTTCATGGCCGCTGCAAGTGCTGCAAGGCCCAGCGCGCGTGCTCCGCAACCGTCGCGTCTTCGTCGTGAGCGAGTTCTTGCAACACCGGCAGGAAACGCGGATCACCGCTGTTGCCCATCGCAATTGCGACGTTACGGCGCAGACCGTTGAACCGTGCGCGTTTTACCGGTGAGCCGTGAAACACTTCGCGGAATTCCTCGACGCTGAGCCGTGCCAGCCATTCGAGCTCAGGATTCACCAACTGCGGACGCGCCTCGAATTCCGGCGCGCTGCTGACCGGCGCCTCGCGGTTCCATGGGCAAACATCCTGGCAGATGTCGCAGCCGAAAACCTGTCGTCCAATACCGGCGCGCAATTCCTCCGGGACAGAGCCGCGCTTCTCGATGGTGAGATACGAAATGCACTTGGTGGCGTCGATCTGATACGGCGCGGGAAAAGCGTTGGTTGGGCAGGCATCGAGACAGCGTGTGCACGAGCCGCAGCGGTCGGGAGCAGGGAAGTCGGGCGCGAGTTCCAGCGACGTGAGCAAGACGCCAAGGAAGAGCCACGAGCCTAACTGCTCATTCAGGACACAGGTGTTCTTGCCAATCCAGCCGATGCCAGCATACTTGGCGAAGATGCGCTCGATGACCGGACCCGTGTCAACATAACACCAGGTCCGCGGCGCCGGGACATTCTGCTGCGCACAAATATCGAGCAGTCTGGCTTCCAGCGTCCGCAATTTTTCGAGTACCACCTGGTGGTAGTCGCGCTGCGACCACGCGTAGCGCGAAATCCAGCCCTGCGACGTCGTGCCCGCGTGCGTGGAGTAGGGTTGATCGCTGTTGTAATTCAGCGCGCAAACTATCACCGAGCGGGCCCACGGAGCGGCGTTGGCCAGGGAAGCGCGTTTTAACTCGCCAGTTTCGGTGCGCTTCTCCAGGTAGCTCATCTCGCCGGCTTGACCCTCGGCGATCCAGCGGGGAAAGAACTGGTGCTCCATCGTGTCAGCCACGCCCGCGACTCCTGCCAGATCGAAGCCAACCTCGGAGGCGAGGCGCTTTATATCGCGGCTGAAAACGGAGGCAGAGAACTCGCCTGACATGCTGCGCCGATTATAGGAGGAATGGCAGTTCGCAATTCGCAGCCGACCAAGCGCAACAGCTTAGGCTGCAAGCCATTCGAGTCCCGTCATGGCAGCGGCTGCTGTTAACCATCCGTCCGGCTGGCGCTTCTGTTGCTGAGGGCACTCTGGACCACCCAAGGGCTTGTAGTCGAATAGATCGTGGGGTTCCATGTCGAACCCACTCCAGTGCACTGGTGTTGAGCCGGTGTGGCCACCCGACCCGATGGCGTTGTCAATGTCGCTCGGTTCGTGATGGGCCGATGAGATATACCAAAAGGCAACGCCGTCGCTTCCTGCTTTGCCGACTGGATCCCCTCGGTTCGCATAGCGCAGCATGTAGTCATCGGGCGAGTACCAGGTGAATTTCCAGTTGTCGCTACCTGATCCCGAGCCGTCTTCCCCTGGATTTTCATTAGTCACGTAAAAATCCGCCAGCGTCCAGATCTGTTTGTCCGAAGGAACATTCGAATGTCTGGCTGTGCCGGTACGATTCCATGGCGTGAACTCATAGCCCATCAGATGTCCATAGGTGTTCGTTTGCGACGTGCTTCTGACGATCACGTTCGTAAACTGCAAGGGGTTCCACATAAGACTTTGTTCGGTGCCGACAAGGGGAGGGGGATCCGTGTCCGTCGCGGACCTGCCATCCGAGGCAAGCACATGCTCAAACCTCCGAACCTCATTGTCGTTTCTGTCGAATAGCTTGGTACCCACCCGCCAAAGGCCATTGTGAACGTGGGACGCCAGCGGCAGCTTAATATTGTCATGGCCGGTCGCACCGTTAGCGGAATCCGATACTTCCGTCCTCCCGGAGTCTATATTCGATGATGTTGTTGTAGCTGCCGCGGTCCGAGATCCCCAGATCACCACCTCATGCAACCGCCTGCGAACGTCGTTTGTGGGATTCTTGGGGTCCTTGCACAACAACGCAATCCCGGACTCCCTGCATTCCACGCCTACCCTGGGAACAATGTCGTCCGCGTATCCCGATGCCGTCTTGTTCCTTAAGTGCAAAGTGCTGCTGAACTGGGCCGGCAGGTCGGCGGTATCGATCACGTCCATGTTGTTCGGCGTTGTCCACTGCATGTCGTAAGGTTCGAAGATCCCGTTGTCATACGGCACGAAGATGTCCGCCAAGCCCGCATCCTTGATCACGTACTTTCGTTCCGTGAGCTGCGCGGCCTTCACTGCCACGTCCACGATCCTTAGGCCCTTTAACCCCTCGCTGCGTAGTCCAAGACGCCAATGGGTACCGGGCTTATTGGGATCCGGATCGGGGAAATCGATTCGCAAATAAAGATCCTTGTTGTAGTAACAGCTGCCATAATCGTCGGGCCAAGGGCTGGTTTGATTGAAACAGTCCGCGCAAGCAGTGCAAAAGTCAATGTAGTAGTCTTCTGCGCGGTTACCTGGCACGAGCTGCTATTAATGATGAGTCGATCTTGCGCGCAGGCGATACCAGTCGTGAGGATCATTATCAAGGCCATTCCCCCGGTCAAGACTAGCAGCAACCGACCGACCCTCCCTGGAGTTTTGAGTCGTGGTTCGCTTCATGCGATTCTCCTTTCGAGTCTCGACCCCCTTGGAGACCATTCGCACCCGGCTATTTCGCCGCCTTGGGTGGGTCACCTGTGGACTATCAAGACGTTGTACCTGTCAAAACGCAACCATCCGTTCCCTTTCCAGGCCCGAGCCGTGCAAAAGACGGCGCGGTAAGTCCCCGCCTTGGAAATCGTTACGGCCGATTTTCATTTCGCACCGCTCCTGCGACGACGGCGTTCATGTTTCCCCGAAAGAGGAACGACGTGTTGAAAGATCACAGCCGCCGCCGACTCTAGTCAACTGCAGTAGGCGGCCAATACAGGCACGTAATGTAGCAGACACCCAATATGTTGACGTTCCCGTCCGACGAGCCCACGTAAATCCACCCGTTCGCTACGACAGGCGAAGAAGCCAGGTAAGGCGTTCCCACGTCTCCGGTCGAAATCTTCGCTATGGGATTACACTGCGTAGAAGGACTGCAACCATCGAAGGCATAGAAGTAGTGGTCGTCGGAGCCCACATAAACTACGCCATTGGCCGCCGCAGGAGAGGATTCGGGAAAATTACCATTCAGCGCTCCCGTCCACAGCGGACTGCAAATGCCGCCTGTGCAGCCGTTGACGCCGGCTGCGTCGAAAGCGTAGAGCTTGCTACTGCCCGGCGGGTTGCCATCGCCGGACGAAGCGTAAACTACGCCGTTAACCACGGCCGGCGAAGTACGTACAGGTCCCTTCATCGTGCCAGTCCAGAGCGGCTTGCACGTCTTGCCTGTGCAGTTGACGATCCCTACAGCGTCGAACGCGTAGAGATTGCCGTCGTCTGCCCCCACAAACACTGTACCGTTAGCCACGGATGGGGAGGACTTCATTGGCGGAAAACCATTAATGGCCTGACTGGTCCAGACCGGTGTACAGAAGCCCACAGAACACACAGCGGTATTGAAAGCCGATAATTTGCCGGAGTCGTCTGCAACATAAACCCAGCCGCCTGAAACCGCAGGAGACGTGTAATGAGTGGCTGCTGGCCCATACCAAAGAACGCCGCCCTTTTCTGCATCGAGAGCGTATATGGCTCCCTTTAGGCCGCCGGACACGACATAAACCACCCTGTCCACAACCGCGGGGGAGGAAATCGCCGCTGGTCCGCCTGCCGGCGTGTTCCAGATCTGCGTCCCTTTGACCGCGTCGATGGCATACATAGTGCCATCCCCGCCAAGCACATAGACTACCGACGTCAAAACGCCACTAATCATCTGGTCAGCAACTGCGGGCGACGAAGTGGCGACCGCGCCAACAAAATATCTCCAGCGATAGGGGCACTGCGCATAGCCGCAGCCATCTGCGGCGAAGGCGTACAGGTAGCCGTCCTGCGATGCAATATATGCCACATTCTTATAGGAGCTGCCGATTAGCTCGGTGGCAATGGCCGCCGAGGAGGTGACGGGGCCCTGGGTCACTATCTTCCATTGCAGGTCCAGCGCAGCGGCATTCGAGGTCGCCAGGAACTTCTCGCGATATTCGCCTGAGTGTTTTGCATCACTCCTGAACTGGGAAGGCATTTTCACATACCGCCGGACCGAGCTTTCACAAAGTGCCTTGTGCATGCGGAGGATTTGTTTGGGAGAAAGATAAGTGTTTGTGGCATTGCTTCCCATGACATTGTTTGTACTCGTGTTATCAACTTGTTGCTTATCCCCCTTAGAGTCCCAGTTCTTGAAATAAGGATAAAGGCCCCAACCGTAGTCCTGCAGACAGACTTGGTTGAGGCCTGTATTAAATACGTCGTCAAGATAAAACTGATTACCGAGCTCAGACTGGTTGCAGGTCTCTTCGCAACAGCTCCCCGGCGGATCGGGATAGGTGTGGAACAGGTTGAGTGCATGACCTAATTCATGGAACAACATCCGCATTCCAACCCAAGTCGTGTGGTAGGGGCCGATCCATGGTAAATAGGTGTTATATTCCGTCGTGTTCTGATCGGAATTCATAGACAGGGGCAGGAACGTCGGAGGTATTGTTCGGCCGGCGATTGTCGCGCCCGGGTTGCCATTGGTCAAATAAATGTTGAATTGATTTAGGCGGTTAGGATCGACAGCGACTGCCGCCGCCTGCAAGGGGTCGGGATATACCGCGACATTAAGCGCGTCGTCGCGATAGAAATATATCCTGTCTGCGAGTTCAAAACGAATCTTCGTATCTTTAATGTCCTGAACCCCAGGGATTGGGTCAGAGGGGACATCGTTACTTGTAAGGTTTTGATTGAGCCAAGTTATCATATCCGTGATAGCACCACGATCATCGGGAGTATTCTTGAAGTTCTCGGTCCCGTCCTTTTTTTGAAAGACATTTACGTTGATCTGGACGGTCTTCAGCTCATTCTCGCAATTAGGGTCCTCTGTCATCGGTGGCTGGCCAGTTAGACCCAGCACAGTGGGTGGTATAACATCGTTCCCAAAATCTGGAGGTGAGTTCAGAACGCCGAAGGGACTGCAAAGGCTCAGCAGCATTCGGTCCGAGCTACTGTCCTTCAGATCAACGCAAAGCTGATAGGCGCCGGTCGGAAGCACAAAGCTAGTTATGGGAATGGTCGCTTGAATGAGTACGGCCAGGCTGTCTTGCCGAGTAATCTCGTTCAAACCAAAATTATTCCCTCCTTCTGAGAGAACGAGTGTCGGAGCACGATCTGGTCTGGTACCAATGATGTTGTTGCCACTTCGCACAGACACTAAGGGAACCACCCGCAGATCTTGTACTTGTGATTGGATGGATAGCGTGGCGACGGATGGCGGCCACGTCCAGATATACCTGTGGCGGGAGATTTGGGTTGATCTGCAGGCTACCAGTGATTTCTTGCCCAGAAGAAAGTGAAGCCAAGCCGACGACCATTAGCAGCACCAGACGATGGATCATTTTCTCGCTCCAATCTGAAACTTGGCGTTATCGCAGCGCCGCAGAGAGCCAAGGACAGCGAGAGCGGCGCTAAATCAATAGGGCCCGAGGGGAAAGGGCATCCTTACTCCGCTGCTCCGCGAACGGACCGCGGATTACATGCGGGAGCTCCCTGCCTGAATTTCTAAACTAACTAAATGCTTACCGCCCACGCCTCGAAAGGGGTCACGAGGCGGCCGTACGTTAAGGGGCCGAATAGCGGAATTTCTCGGCTGAGTGGAATCATAGTGCTGCTAGTTTGTCAAGATGTCAAGCACTTTTTAGCAGGATTTTAATAATTTGTTGGTGGTTATAGAAAAATTCCTGACGTGCCCCAAAAGAATGGCCAAACTATGGCACTCAATGGGTAAGACTCTGGGAGAGGGGAACCTGTCGGGTCTGTGGCACCGCTTCGCGGCCCGCCTCAAGCCAATCGATGGCTCTTCGAGCTGACCGTTAAATTCTTAGATGGGCAACACAGACTTCGAAGGTCAATTCTCCGTAGGGGAGCAAGACAAAGGACCGCCGCGCGGCGGTCCTTGATAATGTGTAGCATTCGTTATCCGGCGATAGGCGGCGGGTTGGGCGCGGGTTCGTCGGCTTTTTTCACCGCAGCTTCGGCGGCCTCGAAGCCCATCTTGGAATGCGTGCCGTCGCAGAACGGTTTGTTCACCGACGCTCCGCAGCGGCAGAGCGAAAAGGCCACCTTGCCTGTCAGGTCGTAGGGATTGCCGTCGGCGTCCACCAGTTCGATGGTGCCCTCGGGCGCCTCCACCCGGTAGGGCCCATTCCTGCGGCACGTGATCTTTACTTGCGCCATCTAACTCCTCCTGATGATTGCGCGGCGCGACGCGCCGTCCATCCATTGTAAGCCAGCGGTCACGACTCGAACCGAAGCGGACTTGGCGCGCTCGCTGGACCGCATCGCAAGGTAATTGCGCATGGGCGTTCTGATGTGTTCGCCGGACTGGAACTCAGATTGGTCAGGTATTGCCATTCAGGTCGCTACGCTGATGGAACGGCCGTCCTCCAGTATGCGTATTTCTGTCCAACAGCGGACACGGGGGTTACGTGGGCGGACAATCCTCATCGCACTCTTGTCGTAATCGATTGAAATCATTGCTTCTGTGGTGGTCGTTCTCGTGCACCAAGCAGCTTGGAAATAGGCAAGGCCCTTAGCTAAAGATGCAAACTCGGGATCCGTGGTCATCCGCGAAGGTCAGCGATAAGGCAAGCCGGTCCCGGCGCCGCTAAATGAAGTTCTAAGTACTGAACGAGCAAATGGTATGCAATCGCTTCTGCAGGAGTTTCGTTACGCGTTGCGCCAACTGCGCAAGTCGCCCGGTTTCACCGCGGTTGCGGTGCTGACGCTGTCTCTGGGCATTGGCGCCAACACGGCGATCTTCACCGTGGTCAACGCGGCGCTGCTGCGCGCCTTGCCGTTTCAGGCCCCGGCTCGTCTGGTGCATCTCTGTGAAACCCGCAATGCCGGCACGTTTCAGAAGATGGAGTTTTCCTATCCTGACTTCGTGGACTTTCGCGACGACAACCAGTCGTTCTCCAGCGTCGGCGGATATTTCAGCATCAACACAACCTACTCGGGACGCGAAGGCGCGGAACAAGTGGTGGCGACGGTTGCCAGCGCCAACTTTTTCGATGTTCTTGGTGTCCGGCCAATTCTAGGGCGGGTATTCGCACCGAACGCAGACCAGGCCAGCGGAGAGAAGTCCGTACTGCTAACTTACGCAGGATGGCAAAAGCGATTTGGCGGCGATCGCAACGTGCTGGGACAAAGCATTACGCTGAATGACGAGCCGTACACCATTATCGGCGTCTTGCCCGGCGACTTCCAGTTCGCACCGAGCCGCTCCGGCGATTTCTGGATTCCGCTGTCAGTCCGAGGCTGGCGATTGCGACGCAATGCGCACTGGATCCTCGGGGTGGGCCGATTGAAACCCGCAGTCACGCTGGAGCAGGCGCAGGCGGAAGCGTCAGGGGTGGCGCTGCAACTGGCGGCGCAGTATCCGGACAGCAATCCCGGCGTGGGCATCTATCTAACTCCTCTGCGCGAGCAGATCGTCGGCAACGTGCGGCCCATCCTGCTGGTGCTGATGGGGGCGGTGTTTGCGGTTTTGCTCATCACGTGTTCAAACCTGGCAGGCTTGCAACTGGCGCGCGCGGTTGCCCGGCAGAAAGAGATTGCAGTACGGACCGCGTTGGGCGCATCGCGAGCCCGAATCATGCGCCTCCTGTTGACCGAAAGCCTTCTGATTTCCATGCTTGGCGGCCTGGGTGGAGTACTGCTGGCGTATTCCATTTTGCCGGTGCTGGTGGCCAGCCTTCCCAAGGACCAGCAATCGGTTCTCCCGTTCCTGAACGACCTGCAGCTTGACAGGACTGTCCTGTGGTTTTCCGCGGCGGTATCAATCTTCTCCGGCGTTCTGTTCGGATTGATGCCGTCTCTGCAGGGTGCGCGCTCCGATATTCAGGATGTTCTGCAAGACGGCAGCCGCACTACGGCGGGCTCGTTGCGTCATCGGCTGCGCAACGGGCTGGTGGTCGCGCAGGTTGCGATGGCGATTGTGCTGCTGGTGTCTGCCGGCCTGCTCATCAAGAGTCTGTCGAGATTGCTGAGGGTCGATCCCGGTTTCAGCGTTGCGCACCTGCTGACTTTCGACACTTCGCTGCCGCAGCGGGGTTATGCTGATGCCGACCATCAGATTGAATTCGAACGCAGCTTGCGGGCGCGATTGCAGGCCCTGCCGGGGGTGAAGTCGGCTGCGACGGTGAGTACGCTGCCGTTGGGGAACGCCGGCGGCACATCGCGGTTCGTGATTGCCGGTCACGCCAGAATTCCCGCCGAAGAGTACGAGGCCAACACCCGGGACATCAGCCCAAACTATTTCGAGACGATGGGGATCCCGCTGCGCAAGGGGCGCGTCCTCAACGAGCACGATATTGTGAACAGTCCACGTGTCATCGTGATCAATCAGACTCTCGCCAACCTGCTTTTCCCCGGCCAGGATCCCATTGGCAAGCGCATTGATTTCACTTACACCAAAGACCCGAACGTCCACGAAATCGTCGGCGTGGTGGGCGACGAGAACTTGGGCCAGCTCGACCGCAAGCCTACGCCGGTAATCTACGACGCCTACGCGCAAGATCCAAATTCATTTCTGAGCGTGACCATCAGGACGGAGGGTGATCCTTCCGCCGTTGCGGGCGGTGTTCGCGAAGCCATGCACGAGCTCGATGCCTCACTGCCGGTCAATTCGCTGGTAAGCATGGACCGGATCATAGCCGATTCGCCTTCGGTGGCCGTGCGGCGCTACCCCGCCTATCTGCTGGGCGCATTTGCTTCACTTGCGCTGGTTCTGGCCATGCTGGGAATTTACGGACTGCTGGCCTACGTGGTGGCGCAACGCACGCGCGAGTTGGGCATCCGCCTGGCTCTGGGGGCACAGCGGCGCAATCTGCTGGGCCTGGTGCTGGGGAGCGGGCTCAGGCTGGCATTACTTGGCACAGCGATTGGAGCGGCGTGCGCGCTGGCTGCGGGACGGATGCTGGCGGCACTGCTCTTCGACGTGCGGTCCACCGATGTCGCAATTTTACTTGGGGTAGCTACGTTGCTGGTCGCGGTGGCGGTGCTGGCGAGCTACATTCCTGCTCGCCGCGCTGCCTCGATCGAGCCGATGCAGGCGCTGCGGGCGGAATAAGAATTTGAGCCAAGAGACACAGAGGAAACAAGATCAGCCACGGATTCACACGGATACGCACGGATTGTTTTGGCGAAAAACAAGAATTCAAAGTCGGATCCGTGTTCATCCGTGAAATCCGCGGCTAAAACAAGCTAGTCGGCGGCAACGGGTTTGCGTGGGTCTTCAGAGCCAATAGAAAAAGCAGGTCTCTCGGCTCTGACTGGGGTCTGCGCTCGAGACGACAACTCTGTGGAGAGTCCTAATTGCTAGTCGCTGATTGCTAGTTGCGAGGTTTTGCCATGCAAACGCTTCTCCAAGAATTTCGCTACGCGTTGCGCCAACTGCGCAAGTCGCCTGGGTTCGCTCTGGTCTCGGTGTTAACGCTCGCTCTGGGCATCGGCGCGAACATCGCTGTCTTCTCCGTGACCAACGCAGTGCTGCTGAATCCCAGCGGCATTCCCAACGCTGACGGACTGGTCGCCTTGCGCGCCCGCTACAACGCCATGCCTGATCTCAACAACATCAACATGTCGCCCACGGACTTCGGGGACGCGCGGGATGGCAAGGATATTTTCTCGTCCGCGGCGGTGATGCAGGGCGGCAGCTTCAACTATGCCCGCGAAAACGCCAATCCTGAGCTACTCAATGGCGCCCGTGTTTCGTCCGGCTGGTTTGAGACATTTGATGTCCGTCCATACCTGGGACGCGTGTTCACGCCAGAAGAAGACCAGCCCGGCGCCGGCAACGAAGCGGTGCTTTCGTACCGAACGTGGAAGGCGCGCTTCGCTTCTGATCCCAATATCGTCGGCCAGACCCTGATGCTCAACAACCAGGCCTTTCGCATTGTCGGCGTGATGGGGCCATCGTTCAACTGGCCGAACCAGGCTGAGCTTTGGGTTCCGATCGCGCTTCCGCCGGCTCGCTATCACGACCCGGAATATCGCTACAACGAATACCTGTTAGCTCTGGGGAGATTGCGGCCGGGCGTCACGTTGCAGCGGGCGAATGCCTATCTCAACATGAAGGCCGAGCAGAGCATCACGTCGGAGGGTGACAAGAGTTTTGGCCGCGCCAGCGGGTGGGGCATGTTCGCCATGCCGCTTACTGAATTTGTCGGCGGCAGTTTGCGCAAACCGCTGACCATGCTGCTGATCGCGGTGGGCATGGTGTTGCTGATTGCGTGCGCCAACATTGCGGGGTTACAGATGGCGCGTGCCTCGGCGCGGGAACGCGATTTGGCGATTCGCGTGGCTTTGGGGGCACAACGCGTGCGCCTGCTGCGCCAGGCGCTCGTGGAGAGTATCGTGCTGACTGTGGCCGGAGCCGTGCTTGGATTCGTAGTGGCGATGGCGACTGTGCCGCTTCTGGTGCACTACCTGCCTGACATGCTGGGCACGCACATCCAGCCTTCGTTCCGCGGGCCGGTGCTGCTATTTGTCACCGGCATCGCGGTACTGTGCTCGCTCTTGTGCGGGCTGGTTCCGGCATGGCGGCGCACCCAGCCAGGATGGTTCAACGCCTTGCAGGAGGGTGGCCGCTCAGGCACCAGCAGCCTGGTGCATCAGCGGGCGCGGTCGTCGCTGGTGGTGGCGCAGATCGCGCTCTCGCTGCTGTTGCTGGCGGGCGCGGGCCTGCTGTTGAGCAGCCTGAAAGCGTTGGAGCAAGTGGAGACTGGCTTTCAGCCCAGCGGTTTGCTCTCGGCTCGCTTCACGCTGCCGCAGGCGGTTTATGGCGTGACCCCGCCGGTAACCAGCGCTTCCGCGGTCAAGGAAGAAGCCGCCAAACAAGCGGCGGTCGCGCAAGACGCTAGTGACGCGAAGATCGCGGCCTTCTACAGCGCGCTGCAAGACCGGTTGCACAGCATCCCAGGCGTGAGCAGCGCCGCGCTCGCCGACTCCGTGCCCTTCGATAACAACGGTGGCTCGTCCAGCTTTCGCATCAAAGGCATCACGATTCCGCCGAATGATCCGGGGCCGCATGGAAATGTCCATGCGATTTCGCCGGAATATTTCTCAACCTTGCGCGTGCCGCTGGTGAGGGGCAGGGATTTCACTCCGCAAGACCGTAAAGGGACCGAGTTGGTGGCGATCATTGACACCGTGCTCGCCCACCAGTACTGGGGTAAGAAAGACCCGATTGGCGAATACATTGGTTTCGACTCCAAAGGCCCGTGGTACACGATCGTCGGACTGGTGGCGCACGCACGGGCGTCGTCGCTGGAGTCGGACACGAACGAAGGCTTCTTTTATCTGGATGCGGCCCAGGGGCCACAGTTGTCAACCGCCATGGTAGTGCGGAGTTCGCGCTCGGCTGAAGACCTGAAGGGTGACCTCGGCGCGGCGGTGCGCGCGGTAGATTCGAGCATTCCCATCTACGACGTGAAGACTATGGAACAGCGCGTGGACGAATCGCTGGTGGGACGGCGCTTTGTCGTTCTGTTATTGACGGCTTTCGCCGGACTGGCGTTGCTGCTGGCGGCGCTTGGGCTATACGGTGTCATCAGCTATTCGGTGCGGATGCGCACCCGCGAACTGGGTGTGCGTATGGCGCTGGGCGCGCAGCGTAGTGAGGTGATGCAATTAGTGTTGTTGCAGGGGGCACGATTGGCTGCGGTTGGCGTGGTTCTGGGCGCCATCCTGGCGATCGCGCTTAGCCGTCTGTTCTCCAGCCTGCTGTTTAAGGTCGGAGTGCTGCACGCGGTGCCGTGGATTTTGGCGACCGCGATTCTGGTTGCGACCGTGCTGCTGGCCAGCTATTTACCGGCGCGGCGCGCGGCCTCGATTGAGCCTATGAAAGCGTTGCGGATGGAGTAGAAGAAGCAATTAGCAATTAGCAGTTAGCAATTAGCAAATTAGTGTTCTATAAGATTGTCATCCCGGGCGAGGAGTTTAGTCCGAGTCGAGGAACCGGCTTTTCTGCCCTCGCCACGATACAGGTGTTCTAGCCACGGATTTTCACAGATCAAGACGGATCAGGTTTCGATTTTTCTTCAAGTCTGATCCGTGTTCCTCTGTGCAAATCCGTGGCTGCCTTTTCGCCTCCTCTGGCGCGGAGCCTCCTGCAAATGGGACAATGACGCGCAGGCCACGCAGCACGCTCGTGGTCCGAGGAGAGAATCCATGAAACGGCTTTTGCTGGGGCTGTTGCTGGTGGCGTCGTTGCTGCCCGCAAGCTATGCCGCCGACAACAAACCCGACGAAACGCCCGCGCCCAAGATCAAGGTGGGCGATGTGGCGCCCGACTTCACCTTAACCGACCAGAACGGCAACAAGGTTTCGCTGCACGATTTCAAGGGCAAGAAGAACGTCGCCCTGGCGTTCTACATTTTCGCTTTCACCGGTGGTTGAACCAAGCAGATGCAGGCTTTCCAGCAAAACCTCGCCAAGCTGGAAGCCGCCGATACCCAGGTGCTGGGTGTGAGCATGGATTCCCGGTTCTCGAATCAGGCGTGGGCGGAAAAGATCGGCGTCACCTTCCCGTTGCTCAGCGATTGGGGCGGCGACGTGACCAAGGAATACGGCCTCTACAATCCGAAGTACAAAGCCGCGCGGCGCGTGAACTACCTCATCGACAAGAATGGCAAGGTCATCGAGATGCAGTTGGACTCGGAGGCCATTGACCCGTCCAAGGTGGTGCAGGCGTGCGAAGCAAGGAAGTTGGGGCGATAACGCCTTCACGCTCTACGGCGTTCGCCGATAGCAATAGATGTAGTCGGTGATGACTGGCGGCACGGTCATGGGGACTTCGGTGACCATGACCTGGTCCAGTCCCGACGATACGGTGTCCTGCAGCTTATCGTTGGAGAGGAGGTAGCCACCGGGCTTCAGCATGGCAGCGACATTGACTCGCGCCAGCGACTGCTCGAACCCGCCGTAGTAGAGGAAGATGTTGGTCCCGATAATCAGGTCGAAGCGCTCTTCCAGAGGAAGCGGCAGACGCTGGAAGACGATATTCATGTCAACCGGCTTGATGCGGGTGACGACGGACGGGCGAATCTTTACCGCCCGCGTGTCAAAGCCGGTCGCAGATGCCGGAACAGGAATCGGAGCGATCGGCTCGCCAACCTTCGCTCCCAGCCGTTGCCAGTACTTGACGAAGCTTGCGCGAAACTCGGGGGTCAGGCGTCCCTCCGAGTACCAGGGGAGCTGGACTGTATAGGGCCGCCCTAGCGCGGCATTTTTTCTCGCCGCTTCGATGTGCAGGTTCACCCGCGAGCTGATGTCCATGGTGTAGAGCTCGACGTTGTCCGGACTGGCCAGGCCGAGCCGAAGCAGGGAATCCAGCACGGCGAACGGCTGGACCGTCTGCGGCGGATAGAAATCCACTCCTTCCTGCTTGTTGACGAAGTCGAGGCCGGGGCCCACGATCGCTACTCGCCGGATGCCGCCGGGTTTCAACATGCCCTTAGCCAACATTCGCTGCAACTGCTGGTCGACGTCGTAGTCGGGCCACAGATTGCTATCCAGAGAGATGCCCCGGTGCTGGAACATCTGGTCCCGATTGGTCTTGGCTTCCTGCCGCGCTTGCAGCAGGTCCTTCTGCATTCTTGCCAGATTGGCCAGCAGGTAGGCTTTGAGTCTCTTGCGTCCGGACGGCGAGTTAAGCACGAATCCCTTTTTCTCGACGAACGATCGCATCTCCACGAAGCCCTGGTTGCCATCCGGAGCGGCGAGGGCTTTGATGAGATCGTTGGCGCGGGTTTCGGCGAATCCATTCACCAGGCTGCTTTGGCCGTAACGCACCAGATAGTCATCGTCGATGCGGTACTCCTTGGTAAAGGTCACTCCGAAGCGCAGCAGATTAGTCAGGCTGTCCTCTTCGCCAACGTCCAGGCGTCGCCGGATGTCAGCATCGGACTTCTGCAGCCATGCGGCCCAGTCCTTCGCATTGATGTCAGCGCCGGGATGAGCGCCGTTACGCGGTCCCATCTTCTGTAGAACCGGCTTCGCCGATTCCAGCGACATGAACTCAGGTGTGGTGACTTGCGAGGGAACGGAAGACGCAAGGGCGACGAGCGTAACAAGCAGAGGAGAAAGGCAGCGAAAAACGCGTTGGCTGGCGGTGATCATCCTAATCACCCGCCGCTTCTTCGGGCTGAAGAGTGAGCGGAGCCGAACTGCTTCGGCGGCACGCCGCGTAAACGGGAATCCCGGCAGCGATCAGCAAGACACCGATCAGGGCAATTCTGGGCGCTTCCAGCACTGTGTCAACCACCAGCGCTGCGCTCGCGAGAACGAATACGCCGGGGACCAGAAGCCGGGCGCGTTTGATCGGATTTGTGCGGTTGCTGCGTCGCTGCACCACAAACAGGCCGGCGACAGCAGCGCCGGAGGAGAGCACAATCGCGAATCCGGTGTACATGAGGATCTGGTCGAATCCGCCAAGCATGACCAGGGCAATGCTCCACATTGCCTGCAGCGCAATGGCGAGGGCGGGTGTTCCGAACTTTCTGCTGGTGCGGGCGAACGCGGGAATGAAGGCTCCGTCACGGGCCATGGCGAAATACACCCGGGGCCCGGCGATCGTCATAGCGCTCACGGCCCCGAGCAAAGCCACGATCAGCGCGGGCGTAACCAGTTGCGAGCCTGTTCCGAACAGGGCGTGTGCGGCGGCGTCAGCTACGTTGGTTGCGCTGCGCATCTGGGCGGCAGGAATTGCGTAGAGGTAGAGGGCGTTGAGCACCGTGTAAAGCGCGATAACGATGCAGGTCCCCCCTAAAAGCACGGGCCGCATCGAGCGGCGGCTGGCATGGATTTCTTCCGAGACGTAGGCGGCGGCGTTCCAGCCGCTATAGGTGAACATGACCGGGATAAGCGCCAGCAGCCAGTTCATCCCCCCAAAATGTGCGCCGTTCGAGTGGAAGTGCGACCACGAACCGTTTCCCGTCGCGAATCCCCGGCCGACGAATACGGCGACCATGCCCACCAGGATTATTGCCAGGGCATTCTGGGTGATCTTGCCGGCTGCCAGGCTGCAAATGTGCAGCACCGCGAAAAGCGCAATGACCGACGCTGCCGCGAGCGTGCGTGGCGACAGGCTGAGGTTGACTCCCAACCGGTCGAGGGAGAGCACGCTGCGGTCCGCAGCCAGGCCGGGGAAATACTGACCGGCAAACATCACCAACGCGACGGCGCTGGCTGCGACGCTTCCCGAGAACCCAGCGATGAGGGAGGTCCAGCCCGACAAGAATCCTGCCGTGGGACCGTAAGCCTTCGAGAGGTAAACATATTCTCCGCCCGCCGTGGGCCATAGGTTCGCCAGCTTGGCGTACGAGGCCGCACCGGCGAGGGCGAGTCCTCCGCCGACGATCCATAGCGCCAGCATTGCGGCGGGGTTCGGTACAAGATTGGCAATCAGCGCCGGAGTGGTGAAGATGCCCACGCCGACTACGTTGGAAACAATCAGGGCAATACCGTCGCGTTTTCGGAAGGTTCGTCGGAGGCGGTTTCCGGCGCTCCAGCGAGGGTCAAAAAGTTCCTCCCCGTCGGCGGGATCCGCACCGGGCAGTGCCTCTTGCGAAGTGTAGGAATCGTAGTTGCGAACTGCGTCGCCCATCGCTCAACCAACGTTCGTGCCCCTGACAACACGGGCTGGACTAAGCTGCTTTTGGATAAGATGATGCACCTACGCTTCCATTCGGACCGCGAACCAAAGGCATTGAAAGAATAGGGGCTTACGTCCTGCTTAAGGCGGCAACGACCCGCGCTCGCGGAAAATCACCCGAAGCCGTGCGGGAAAAGACGCCGGGCACAGAACTGGGTTGAGCGCATTTCCTGTTCTTTGCTCGGGTGTAACATGATGCCTCAGCAGCGGAACTTCTTGTGGCCGGCACCGACGCAGAACCGTTCGTGGACGAAACTCCGGGAGAAGCCCCGGTGCGAGGATTTCTGCACCGGGCCGCAAAAGCCGGTAACGGATCTCTGGTGCTTACGCATGGGGCGGGGGGCAACGCGAACGCTCCACTGCTGATGATGTTGGCAGACAAGTTCGCGGCGTCGGGATTGACTGTATTGCGCTGCGACCTGCCCTATCGGCAGCGGCGTCCACGGGGCGCGCCGTCGCCCTCCGACGCAAAGACAGACCAGGCTGGCTTGCGGCGTGCGGTAGATCTGATGAAGCAGCGGTTCGAGGGCCGGGCATTTCTGGGTGGCAGTTCTTATGGCGGCCGTCAGGCGAGCATGCTGGTGGCGGCCGAACCATCGCTGGTCGAAGGCTTGCTCCTGCTGTCGTATCCGCTGCATCCTCCGGGACGGCCAGCGCAGTTGCGGACCACGCATTTCCCCAGTTTGCGTGTGCCCACTCTGTTTGTCAGCGGAACCAGGGACACCTTCGGCTCGATCGAGGAATTGGAAAGCGCGATCAAGCTTATTCCCGCCCGCAAGAAACTCGTGGCAATTGCAGGCGCGCCGCATGGCCTGTCGCAGAAGTCGAAGAGCATTGACGTGCCAGACGTTGTGGTCAAGGAATTCCAATCGTTTTTCTCAACCGAATAGGTTGTTTAGCCTGAGCGGGCAACAACGACTTGGGCACAGCATCCGAATCAGTGCTACAGTTTCCAGCGCGCTACTCCCGTCTCCGGGCCCGCCTCTTTGTGGAACCGAATTCTGAACCGAGGAGATGGAAAATGTCAGGCAAGTACTTTTGCTATTTCATGATCAAGTCATGTGCGGCTTTTGGACTAGGGGCGATCCTGGCGCTCAGCGCGCGGGCGGCGGACACGGAAAAGGTGGTGTACAGCTTCACCGGCGGTAACGACGGAGGCGATCCCGCCGCGCAATTGATCTTCGATGGCGCGGGCAACGCCTATGGCACCACGGTGGTCGGGGGACTCTACGGCTGTGGCACGGTCTTCGAGCTGACGCCTCTCTCCGACGGCAAATGGCAGGAGACGGTGCTGTACAGCTTCAGCTGCTTCGGCGATGGCAAGAACCCCTACGGCGGCGTGACCTTCGACGGAGCCGGTAGCCTTTACGGCACCACGGTCGCGGGTGGTTCGGGCGGAGCTTGCACCGGCGACGGTTGCGGCGTGGTTTACGAGCTGACGCCGTCCGGCGGGGGCTGGACCCAGACCGTTCTGTACAACTTCACCGGCGACGATGACGGATATGGACCGGGCAGCGCAGTGGTCCTTGACAAGGCGGGCAACGTTTACGGCACCACCCCCGACGGAGGCGCCTACTCTCAAGGCGTGATTTACCAGCTCGCGCTCGAGAATGGGCAGTGGCAGCAGACGGTGATCCATGCCTTCACCGGCGGCGACGACGGGGCGGTGGGCTCACTCGGATCGTTACTGCTGGATGCGGCCGGCAATCTCTACGGCGTGACCGAACTGGGCGGCAAGTACGGGGCCGGCATCGTGTTCAAGTTGTCTGCAGCGGGAGGCAGTTGGAAATTGACTCCCCTCTATGCATTTCAGGGTCAGCCCGATGCGGGCTACCCCTACGGTGGTCTGATCCCGGACGCAAAAGGGAACTTGTACGGTACGACTTATTTTGGGGGCGTTAGCGGTCTTGGTGCTGTCTTCGAGGTTGGCGTTGGTCCCACCGCGCGGGCCGGATGGAAAGAGAGCGTGCTGTATAGCTTCCAGGGCGACACCGACGCGAGCTTTCCAACCAGCACGCTTGTCTTCGACCCGGCGGGAAACCTCTACGGTACGAGCTCGACCGGCGGCAATCCATCGTGCGACTGCGGCACGATCTTTAAGGTGACTCCGGGTGCGGGCGGATGGAATGAAAGTGTGCTGCACAATTTCGGCGGCGCCGGAGACGGTTCTTATCCGAGTTACGGACTGACTCCTGACGGCCTGGGCAACTACTTTGGAACGACGCCGCTGGGCGGAGCGCACGGGCAAGGCGTGGTATTTGAGATTACGCCGTAAGCAAGCTTCGGGGCTGCCCACGATGGGGATCACTTCGAGGAAGTGGCAATGCGGGCGTCCTGCGACGCCCGCACTGAGATTACGTTACGCTGCCGCCGCGCGCGGCCGGGTGAGCACCACATAGCGATCCGACGCAAGCAGAATGCCGGGCATGTCGCTGGAGCAGCAGCAATCCACTGCACCCGCCGCCAGCGATTCACTCCACATGCGATCGTCGGCCAGGCGATGAATGCAGACGAATGCGGTGGAGGGAAACTGAGCGCACAGTTGCTTCAGCTCAGGGATGCCGACAAGTTCCAGGTCCACCACTGCAAATGGGGCCTGCAAGCGCGCCACCGCGGAACTGATTTCCTCGCGGGATTTTGCGATCGTGAGATTACGAAACTGATTGCGAAACGATGCTGCCAGGCGCTCGGCAGACATTGCGTCGTGATAGGCGAGAACAACGTTGATAGGCCGCATGGCAAACCCCTTTTGAAATGGCGGAGGGGGCGGCAAGAGCCAACCCAGTGATGAGGTTTGGTGGACGATTTACAACTCCGCACCACCCCGGTGCGGCGTACAAAGTAATGGACGAGCGGCGACGCTATTTGGCAGCGTCGCCTGATTGCGTTGCGGCTTCGAAGGCCTCCGGCTGCAGCTTGCCATTGCGTTTCAGCAGGATTTCGACTTTGCCTTCGGCTTCTTCCAGTTCCTTGCGGCAGGAACCAGAGAGCTTGATGCCCTCGTCAAAAAGCTCCAGCGCCTGGTCGAGAGAGACGTCTCCCTTTTCCAGTTCGGCCACGATCTTTTCCAGACGTTGGAGACACTCTTCAAACTTGGGCAAGTAAAGAACTCCTGAAAAGATTCTAGTCCAGATTGTCAGCCTTCAACGTGGAAAATTCGCGTCGGATGGGCGAGAGTGAGTGAGAACTGCGTGGTTTGCCGGGGTCGGATGAATTACCGAAGGTCCAGCCCGCAAGGCGGCTCAGCTCAGCCCAGCACGAAGCCGCAGGCGGAGTGCTGGGGAAGGGGAAATTGATCTGAGCCCCGGCAGGGGCGGCACACATCCCTTTACGGTATCGCCGGCTGAAGCCGGCTCGGAATTCATAAAAACAGCCTACCCAGGACTCCGCCTACGGCTTCGTCCTGGGCTAACTGCAACTCCGCCCCTGCGGGGCTCGGACCCGGAGAACTCCGGCAATCGTTGCGAAGCGGAGACTATTGCAAGGTGCGCCTAAGGGTTATCGATCGGGGCGCGATTCGCTACAGGCCTTCGAGCACATCGACTGCCGAGGAGTAGCGTCCGAACGGGGCGCTGATCTGCGCGCCCTGCACCATGTGACGAACAGCAGCTAGCATGTCGCGAGCGATGGCCACGCCTTCGGCCCGAGCAGTATCGGCCGTGGTCGCCTTGGCCATGCGGGTGAAGATTTCATCCGGGATGGAAACGCGCAGCTCGTTCTTCATGAACTCGGCGTTACGGGTGCTGGTGAGTGGCCAGATGCCGGCCACCACCGGAATGCGGCAATGCTCGATCCGGCGTAGAAACTCCTCCAGCAGGCGAATATCGAAGACTGGTTGAGTGACCGCCAGTTCCGCGCCCGCCTCAACCTTATATTGGAAACGACGGATCTCCTCGTCGATGTTGGGGCTGCCGGGATTGGCGCCGACCGCGATGACGAACTTGGTCGAGCCACCAATGGGATTGCCGCCAATGTCCAGCCCGCGGTTCAGGTTGTGGACGATGTTGACCAGTCCGATCGCGTCCACATCGAAGACCGCCGTCGCGTCAGGGTAGTCGCCCATCTTCGGCGGATCGCCGGTAATGCAAATCAGGTTGCGGATGCCGACCGCGCTTGCGCCCAGCAGGTCCGACTGAATACCCAGCACGTTGCGGTCGCGGCATGTGTAATGCAGGATCGGCTCGATGCCGACCTGCTGCTGCACCAGCAAGCAGAGCGCCTGGTTGCTCATCCGCGCCGACGCGCGAGGGCTGTCGGGAATATTGACGCCATCCACGCCCACCGATTTCAGGTAGCGCGCGCCTTCGATCTCCCGGCTTCCGTCCGTGCCCCTGGGTGGAACGATCTCTACCATGGTGATGAATTCGCCATCCGCGAGCTTGCGCCCCATCAGCGAACGTTCTCTCAGCGGCGGCACTTCGACGGGTTCAGCCTTGGGAGGAGGGGTGGGTTTGCGGCGAATCGTCCCGCCCTGACCCGGACGCAAGAAGGTTTTCATAAGGTGGATATGGTCCGGCGTAGTCCCGCAGCAGCCACCCACCAGGCGCACCCCGACGTCGAAAAACCTTCGCGCATACTCCGCCATGTACTCCGGCGAGGACAAAAAGATATTGCGCCCTTCGACCGACCGCGGCATGCCCGCATTCGGCTGGGCGGAGAGCGGCGCGGTGGTGACGGCGCGCACCCGTTCCAGCGCGTCCAGCATGGCCCCCGGGCCAACGCTGCAGTTGCATCCCACCACCTCGGCGCCCCAAGCCTCGACTTGCGGGCCATAGTGCTCGGGGGCTGATCCATCCAGGCAATTACCATCTTCGTCGATGGTGACCTGCGCCACGACCGGCAGTTTCGGATTTACATCGCGAGCCGCCAGGATGGCCTGATGCAGTTCCTCCAGGTATCCGAAGGTCTCGAGAATCAGCAGGTCGACCCCTTCTTCGTTCAGGGCGGTAATCTGCTCACGAAACGAATTGCGAGCTTCCGCCAGCGAAATCTTGCCCAGCGGCTCAATGCGCACGCCCAACGGACCAACAGCGCCGGCGACCAGGGCATCGAAACTCTTGGCCGCCTCCCGGGCCAGGCGGGCGCCTTGGCGGTTGATGTCCGCCAGCTTGTCCAGACATCCATGCTTGGACAAACGAAACGAATTGGCGCCAAAGGTGTTTGTTTCAATGATCTCCGCTCCCGCGTGCAGGTATTCCTGGTGGATGCCGCGGATGAGATCGGGCTGCGAGAGGTTGAGTTCGTCATAGCAGCGGTTAATGAAGATACCCTTGGAGTACAGCAGCGTGCCCATGGCGCCATCGCATAAGACAGCGCCAGCCTGCAAGCGGGGAATGAGCTCCGTGGGCATGGATTTCTTGACCTTAGGAAGTGCTGAGCTTGTTTGAACTTTATCGCAAATGCCGGGAAATGGCCACCGCCCTTACCCCAAGGCGCACTGCCAAGCTCTGTTATAATGCAACGGTTTCCAACAACTTATCGCAAATCATCATGATGTCCGGGGTACAGGTTTGAAGCGAGCCGCAGTCCTTGTCCTTTCTCTCATTTTCGTTCTTGCCCTGGTCTATTGTGGCGGCAGCAGTTCCAGTACCACGCCGCCCAGCAAAGTCAGCCATCGCGCCTTTGTGACCAATACTTACTCGGGTGCCCTGCAGATCATGGATACCCAGAACGATACGACGCCCTACACCGCGCAGATGACAAACTCAGCGGGACAAGTCGTTCCGGGTGTGCCGGTTACCATCAGCGTTGGGAACTCCCTTACCTGGGCTTTGGTCAGCTCTGACTTGAGCAAGACCCTGGTGTTCGACGCAAGTGACAACTACCTCTATGTCATCACCAACAGCACCGAAGCCATCGACACGAGCATACAACTGGCTGGCCCGGCGAGCATGGCGGTGTTTTCTCCAGATGGCAACACGGCTTACGCTCCTGTACCAACCGCTCCCATTGGTGGCGGACGCGCCGGCGGGATCGAGGTCTACAGTATTACCGGCCAGGGCATCAGCGCTACCTACGCGGTTCCGTCGGTTAGTCGCGTCGCCCTCAGCCCCAGCGGGGAATTTTTGCTTGCGTTTGCCGACAATTCGGACTCGGTTTTCCTCATCGACCTGACCGCCACCACGGTTGCTGCGGTCGAGATCCCGGGGTTTTCCCGGCCGGTGAATGCCTTCTTCAGCGGCGACAGCAACACCGCCTACGTGCTCAATTGTGGCTGGGAATGTGGCGATCCGTCCCCCGGCCCGGCCTCGGTGGCGCAACTCAATATCCCGTCCCAGACCATCACGGCGACCGTGCCGGTCGGCGGCGCCAGTGTGGGCCTTTTGAAAGGCACCACCTTGTACGTGGCCGGAACGTCCTTTACCGCCGGCCCGACGTTCGATTCGGTGAACATCACCAATATGACGCGCAACACGGCCAACTCGGTCGCGATCACCGACGGTCTGCACACCACAATGGCGCTCTCGACCAACAACAAGCTCTACATCGGCGCCGTGACCTGCAGTAACACCACGGCTGGATGCCTGTCGGTCGTTGACGTGACCAACAATACTGCCGACCCGCCGCTCCCGCCGAAAGGCGCGGTGACCGGCATGCTCGCCATTGCCGACCGCAACGTGGTCTACGTCATCGAGGGTGGATATCAAATCATCTATGACACCACTACCGATACCCAGCAGCAGACGCAGGTCATCTTCCACGGAGCTTTGTCCGACATCGTGCAGGTGGACCAGTAGGGAAGAGAGCCGTCAGCTATCAGCGATCAGCCGTAAGCTTTATTTTGGTCGTCAGGCGGATGCCCCTCGTCCAGCGCCCTCGCCGGAGTTTTCAAACTGCCTACTATTCGAGCAACGCGACTTCGCCGCCACGCGGCTGATCGGGCGTCAACTACCGGTATTTCTTTCTTGAGCGCTGCCATCCCCGGGTCAAACGCCGGGTCGGCTAACACGGCGAGTCCGCGAAGCGGACGCCATAGTCTAGCCCAGCGTGAAACGCTGGGTTAGCGATAGAGGCCGGCCCGAGTGCCGTAGGCACGTCAGCCCTTGCTTCCTTACGGCTCTAGCCTCAAATGATGGACTCCTGCCTGCTGCACCGCCTGCGACGAGAACGGCAGGTTGAAGGTGTGTCCGTTGTAGTAGGCGCTCCACTGATCGTCGTAATGCTCATCGAAAATATTTCCCGACTGCCCATTCACGATATTCAGGGTGGAGGTGTCGAGGTCCGAAAAATCGACGGTGAGGCGCTCGGAGGGTCCGAAGGGCGTCCCAAGGTGGATGCCAACCTGTTTCACCGTCAGGCCGTCGCCTGAGAGCGGCTGGCTGCCTGGTCCCGCGCCCTTCTTTAGGATCGGAACGTGGCTCCAGAAGGGATGCTGAACGTCCACGCGGTGCACGCGTCCCCACTTCCACAGAGCAAGTGAGTGAGGAGTCTCCGCGTCATCCACTGCGGCTTGCACGGCGGCAGTCAGCAGTTCGTCATAGCTGGAATAGCCTTCCGGCAACCAGCGCGCGGGCTGATGCGCCAGCACGTTCTCCAGCCACACCGGACTCATGAACCAGCGATATTCCTTCCACTCATCACCCAGTTTTGGTTTGAGCAGCAGTTCTTCCAGCTTCTTACGCGAGAAGTAGGCAATGGTGGGCGCGGCGGAGTCCGTCGTCATGGTGCCGTCCCAATTGCGCATCAGATCCGCGGCCTGCTTCGCACGCTGCGACGCTTGGGGCGTGTGATCGACCGCGTACACCAGGCGCTCGGCGCAGTAGCGGTCGAGTTCGGAGAGAATGTCCGTCTGGATGGCGAGCATGTCCGCTGGAGCGAACTTCTTTCTGGCGTTGAGCAGCTTGTAAATGCGTTCCGTCCGGTACGGCCCCATCCATTCAATGCTTATCAAGTAGGGATAACCGTCCGGGGTAGCGCGCCCGTTGGCGGTAGCGATCATGCCCGAAGGCGGGTCATACACGCTCGGAAGCTGCTCGAAGGGCACATATCCGGTCCACTCGTGCGAATCGTCGTCGCCGGGAACTGGAACCGAGCCGTCGCCCGCGGCACGAATCGGGATCGTTCCGGTGGCCTGGTAGCCAATGTTCCCGTCCACGTCGGCGTACACGACGTTCTGTCCCGGCGCGCCAAAGTGCGAGAACGCGTTGCGAAACTCCGACCAGTTTTTGGCCGAATCCACGTCGAAGAAAACTGTGCTCGAGATGCTCGGATCGTAGATGACCCACTTCAACGCGAGCTGTCGCTTTTCACCGGGAACGATGGTGGTGATGATCGGGCCATGCCGCGTGGTCATAACATCCAGGTTGACCTCCGGCTTGCCCTTTACCTCGATGATCTCTTTGCGATGCTCCGGTCTCACCCAGCCTTGCGGCGTCAGGTATTCACCCTGGTCATTGAACTTTTCGATGTAAACGTCCTCGACGTTGGGGCCGAGGTTGGTGAACCCCCACGCGATGTAGCGATTGTGTCCGACGATAACAAACGGCACGCCCGGCAGCGTGACCCCGGCGACATCGAAGTCTCCGGCAGTCAGGTGTGCCTCATACCAGACGTTGGGGATGCGCAGGTCGAGATGCATGTCGTTCGACAGCAGCGGCTTCCCCGATGCTGTGTGCGCCCCGGAGATGACCCAGTTGTTGGATCCGGGATGAACGCGATCGTCGGCAGCTTCGCTGTGGAGCAGCGCGCTGAGAATCTCGTCGCTTTTATTGTTGTCATCCCGAGCGAGAGCAAGCGAGCTGTGGGCCCCTTCCTCATTGTTGTCATCACGAGCGGGCTTTAGCCCGCGAGGGATCTGCTTTTTCTTTTCTTTTGGCCCCGGGTCTTCTTCTTCATCTGGCGTAGTCTCTCCCGGCACCTCGTTCTCGATCGAATTGCCCTCGCTTCCCGGCGGATGATCGCGCCACGAGGTATTCACGAACAGATCGGCGGTCAAGTCCGGTCCCAGCTTAGCCAGGAACTTCTCTTTCACCAGTTCGTCCTTATACAGGCCATGATTGAGAAACTCGGTCATCGACAACCCGACCAGGGCCGAATCCTCCACCGTCCACACGTGAGGGAAGTAGGTGAGGAAGCGAAACTCCAGGGGCAGCGTCTTCTGGTGCTGCGCGATGTACGCGTTCACGCCCGCGGCGTAAGCCTCGAACTGCGCCTTCTGCGCGGCCGGCATGCTGGCCACCGATCGCTCGGCCACCTGCCGCAGTCCCAGGATGCGCTGCTCGAGGTCAAGCTTGACATACTCCGCACCCAGCACAGCCGACAGTTCGCCCGAGGCGAAGCGCCGGGCCATGTCCATTTGCCACAGCCGGTCTTGGGCCGTGATGTATCCCTGTGCGAACAGCAAGTCGTTCAGGTTGGACGCCGCAATGTGGGGAACGCCGAGCGCGTCATAGGTCACGATAACCGGGTTGGTGAGGCCCAGCAGATGAATGGTTCCATCCACCTGCGGTAACGCGGCCTTCACGGCTCGATAGAACCAGAAGTCGAAGCCGAGGAAAGCGATGAGGAGCAGCACCAGGACGGCTACGACCACGCGGAAGATGAATCTGCGGTTGGAGGGGCGGGCCGGCGGGGCAATCGTCGTGGCTACCATGGAAACTTCGATTGTAAACAAGAATCCGTAAAGCCTCTCACAACTCGCTTGGTATCAGGGCACGGCTTTTACCGGACCCCCAAATCCTGTCATCCTGAGTTGAAGGACCCCTAACACACCCATACAGTCAGGACAGCATAGGGGCCCTTCGACTCGCGGCAAAAGGGGCCGCTTGCTCAGGGTGACAAGCGCCAGCGGTGTTATGCTGATACCGAAGTCGTGGCCACCGTACTGCAAAAGCGCATCGATGATCAGCCAACCATCTCGCGCCAGATGATGCGCGAGGCCGAGGAAATCTTTCACGGACACCTCAAGCGCGTGGGGCTGAAACATACCGGGCAGCGCGACACCATACTGCGCACCTTTCTCGACACCCGCGACCATCTTTCCACCGACGAGCTGTACCGCCTGGTCAAGAAACAGGACGACCGCATCGGTTTCACCACCGTGTACCGCACCCTGAAGCTGCTGGCGGAGTGCGGGCTGGCCAGCGAAGTGGCCTTCCACGACGGGATAGCGCGCTACGAACATCAATATCAGCGGCGCAATCACCACCACATGGTTTGCACCGAATGTGGCGCTTCGGTGGAGTTCTTTGCCCGCGGGATCGAGCGCATCGAGCAGGAAATTGGCCGCAAGAACAAGTACCTTCCCACCCGCCACACCTTTCAGATTTACGGCATTTGCGAGAAGTGCCAGAAGAAGCAGAAGCGGGTTCTGGGATGAATAATTTTTTGCCGACATCCTGAGCGGAGCGCCCGCGTAGTTTTTCCGGCCCTCCTTTCGTCGCCTGCGCCAAGCGCCGGGTAGGCTCATGCTGCGAGTCCGCGAAGCGGACGCCATAGTCTAGTCCAGCGTGAGCCTTGGGCTAATACCAATCCCCCCTCGGTGAGGCTATTTTCCGGCACTCATTCCACTGAGGCAACGAAACACTGACTCTCACGAACCGAGCTGCGGTTTAGCCCTTAGGCGGTGACTGAGGTGTCGTCTGTGGCCGCACCTCCATCTGCATCTGCGGTTGCGCCGGGTTCTGCGGCGGCGTGCTTTGCGGTGCCGGAGCATTGACCCCCGGAACCGGAATCGGCGTCAAGTTCGGCTGCGTCAGGTCGTTGGTGTTCGCCGGCACGACGCCTGGCACCTTGGGCTGGTGCTGAACTTTGGCGGCCTCGGCGTCCGACATCTCGATGCCGAGCTTCTTCAGCGTCTCAGCAGTTGACAGATCAAGCTGCACCTTCGACTTCTCATAATTGGTGGCCGCGACCAGAACGTTGGACTCAGCTTGAGTCAGCGCGCTCGAAGCCTGCAATACCAGGGTGCTGGTGGAAGCTCCCATGCGCAGCTTCTTCTGTTCAGCGTCCAGGTTCTGCGCAGCGTAGTCGCGGGCGGCAATCGCTGCCTGGAGACCGACATAGTTCTGCTGCAGCGCGAACTGCGCCTGCCGCACTTGCAGCCGGATGGTGTTCTCGGTTTGCTGCAAGCTCATCTGCGCCTGGCGATATTCCAGCACCGAACGCACCTGGTCGGCCTGGGTCTGGCGATTGCGCAGGGGAATGTTGATGTTCACGCCAACACCCTTGTCCGGCGCGCTGCTGTTGAACAGGTTCTGGAACGAGTCACCGTAGCCCGTAGTCGGGGGGGGAGGAGGAGGACAGTCCTTACAAAAAGGGTTAGGGGGGCCCGCCAACGCTGAGGCGCCATAGAACGCGTAGAGGTCCACCGTGGGCAGCAACTGGTTGCGAATCGACTTGCGGGAGATTTCGTTATTGGTGAGGGTTAGGCGCGCGGTGGCAATTTCTGGACGTTGTTGCAAGGCCTCGTTAATCAGGTCTTCGACGGGTGCGACCTGGTACTGTTCGGTGATATTCAGGGTGTCGGTGGGTATCACCGGCGCGATGGCCAGCATGGGGTCCGCCACGTTGCGCGTAATTGCGTTCTTCATCAGCAGTTGCTGGAGCTGCAGGTTGACTTGCGCAGCAATCAGGTTCTGCTGCGCGGTGGCAACGGCGCTCTGCGCTTGTACGACGCTAAGCGGAGCCAGTGTTCCGGCTGCCACCTGCTTCTGATTGTCAGACAGCGTCTTGTTGGTGAGGTCAAGGGCGCGCTGCTGCACCGTCACATTGGCGTAGGCATTAACCAGGTCCCAGTAGATGTTTTCGATTTGCGACACCGTCTGGATGACCTGCAGCCGAAAGGTTACATCCTCGATTTCGCGGTTGTTCCGCGCAATGCGAATCCAACGCAGGTTGGGATCGTACCCGAAGCCCGACAGCAGGTGTTGGCGCAGTTCAAAGCGGAAGTTAGGCGTCAGGTAGGGGTTCAGAGTGTTGAAGACGGAGTTGGAGGAGGTGCGTAGGTTGTTGAAGCCCACCGTCATCAGAGTGCCGGTGGAAAATCCCTGGCTGTAGAGGAAGTTGGCGTTCGTGATGGCCTGATTCAGACTCGGTGTACCGGTGAAGATGGTGTTCGCCTCCGGCGTCTTGACCCGCTCCCAGTTTACCGTTCCTGTGAGGACGGGATCATAGTTGTCCAGTGGGGGGCCCTCGCCGGTAGTGGAGGCGACGATGCCTCCCACGCCCGCGCCCGCGCCGCCGACACCGATGGTGGTGCCGCCCGCGCCGCCGCCGGTCGAACCGGTGGTCGAGGTCCCAGTGCCGCCGGCGGAAGTCGTACCCGTGGTTCCGCCGGGCGTACCTTGCACCAGGCCGGCGTTCACGCCGAGCGCTACCGCTCCCGAGCTGGTGCGCAGAATGTCGGTATCGGCAATCGAGAGGTTGTAGCGCTGAATGCCGATGTCGAGGTTGTCTTCCAGGGCCATAGCCACCGCGTCGTTCAGCGACAAATACATTTTGCCGTCAATCAGGAGGTGGTCGATATGCCCGCTATTAGCCACGTTCAGCGGCGAAACTTCGCGTACCGTGTACACCACGAAGGGGTTGGGGAATTGCTTCTTGCCCCGGCTGTAGTCCTGATCGGAGTAAGGGTGGGCGTTGTTTTGTGGCGCAGGCGCTTGCGGCAGCGGCGTCAGCGGCGGGCCTGGCGGGGTGGTCGCTTGGGGAGCTGTATTTTGCGCGAAAGCGGCCGTGGCGAGCAGGCAAAACAAGGCCACCGAGACCAGTTTTGTGGGCAACGGATTCACATGCTTCGAAACAAACATTCCTTTGTCTCCAGGAAGCGGGCTGTACGTTCTGTATCCTTCATTAAGTTCGTTGATTCCAATCTCTGATGCTGGGAAAGCTTGCCAAGAACCATGCGCAGGATGACATTCGCAGGGGACAGAGATTGCGCGCAACATCGCACGTCGCAGGAATGGCATAGTATAGCTGACGCGCCACCGTCCTTCGGACCGCTTTACACTGCTTTACATAGCTTTACAGAGCGGCAACAGAGTGTGTTTGCCGGTATATAGAAAGAATATGAGCCGGACGCTAAAAATAACGTTGGCCTATGACGGATCGGAATTTCACGGCTGGCAAATCCAGCCCGGTCTCCCCACCGTGCAGGGCACCCTGGCCGAATGTATCAAGCGCCTTACCGGCGAGGAGGTGCTGCCTCAGGGCTCCGGACGCACCGATGCCGGGGTTCACGCGCTTGGCCAGGTCGCCTCCGTTCACCTGGAATCCTCGATTCCGGAAACCAACCTGGTCGTGGCGCTGAACGATGTTCTTCCGCCCTCCATACGGGTCAATTCCGTACAGGCGATGTATAAGAACTTTCACGCGCGCCATTCCGCCTCCGCAAAGACCTATCGCTACCGCATTTGCCGGGAGGCGATTTGCCCACCCTTTCTGGCCCGCTACGTCTATCACGACCCGTATCCGATGAACGAAGAAGCCCTCATACGCTCGTCCGAACACGTAGTCGGCACGCACGATTTCACCTCGTTCGCAGCGTCCGATCCGGATCGTAGCGCGCGCATCGCCGAAATGCGGGAGCAGGGTGACGAGCAGGGGATGTCAAACGTGCGCACCATCCATTCCTCACAGTGGGTACGGACCGACGAGGAGCTGACTTATACCGTGCGCGGCGACGGCTTTCTGCACCACATGGTGCGCAACCTGGTCGGCACATTTCTGCAGGTGGGCAAAGGCGCATTGCACATGGAGGATGTGCCCCGGATTCTGGCGGCCCGCGATCGCAGCGCCGCCGGCCCGACGGCTGCGGCTTGCGGACTTTACCTGGTCAGCGTTGAATATTAGGCATGGCTACTTCAGCGACCGTCGTAGGAAACAGCACGATCGTAACCACGAACCCGGCAACCGGAGAGGTGTTGGCTGAGCTGGCATGCGCCAGTGCAAGCGACGTCCAGAATGCGGTGCTGCGCGCGAAGCAGAAGCAGCCGGCCTGGGAGGCCACGCCGGTAAGCGAACGCATTGGGTTGCTGCGCCGATTTCAGCAGCTTTTGAGCGAGCGTCGCGACGAAGTGGGTAGTCTTATTTGCCGCGAGGCCGGCAAACCGGTGGTCGAAGCACTGGTCACGGAAGTCCTGGTTGTTCTGGATGCCGCGGAGTTCTGCATCCGCAATGCGCATTCGTTTCTGCGCGAAGAACGCCTGCCGCACGGCAACCCGGTCATGAAGATGAAGCGCGGCAAGCTGGTGCGCGAGCCCTTCGGCGTGATCGGCATTATTTCGCCGTGGAATTATCCCTTCTCGATTCCTGCGGTTGAAACACTCGCCGCGCTCGTGACCGGCAATGCCGTGGTGCTGAAGCCGTCGGAGTTCACGCCGCTGATCGCTGTGGAATTGCAGCGGCTGCTGCTGGCGGCGGGCTTGAATCCCGACCTTATGCAAGTAGTCATCGGCGAAGGTCCGGCGGGCGCGGCGCTGATCGAGTCGCCCATCGACAAAATTATCTTCACCGGAAGCGTGCCGACCGGCAGGCGTGTCGGCGAGGCGGCGGCGCGCAGGTTGCTGCCGGTCGTGTTGGAGTTGGGCGGCAAGGATCCCATGCTCGTGCTGGACGACGCCAATGTGGACATCGCCTCCAGCGGCGCCGTGTGGGGCGCCTTCGTGAATGCCGGGCAGACGTGTCTTTCGGTCGAGCGCTGTTACGTCCATCGCAACCTCTATGACTCTTTCCTTGAAGCCTGCCGCGGCAAGATTGCGAAGCTGCGAGTGGGGAACGGGATCGATTCGGAAGTCGAGCAGGGTCCGCTCATTAGCGAGCGTCAACTGCGCATAGTTGAGGAACATGTGAATGACGCGGTTTCGCATGGCGCGCGGCTGATCCTGGGCGGGAAGCGGCTGACCGAGCTTGGTCCAAATTTCTATGCTCCGACGCTGCTGGCGGATGTGACGCACGACATGCGGCTGATGTGCGAGGAAACCTTCGGGCCGGTGCTCCCAGTCGCGCCGTTCGACAGCGACGACGAAGCGGTGCGCCTCGCCAACGACAGCGACTTCGGTCTGGCCGCCAGCGTGTGGACGCGCAACCGGCGCCGCGGCGAAGCCATGGCCGCGCGGCTCAAAGCTGGCACCGTGATGGTCAACGATGTGATCTCCTGCTTCGGGATTGCGGAAGCGCCGCACGGCGGATTCAAGTTCAGCGGCATCGGCCGCACCCACGGCGAGATGGGAATGGCCGAGATGGTCCAGGTGAAGCACGTGGATGTGGACTTGCTGCCCAACGTGCCCAAGCCCTGGTGGTTCGGCTACGACCGCAAGCTCAAACAACAGATGACGGGCTTTATCGATCTGCTGTTCGCCGGGAGTGTAGGAAAGAAACTCGGTGGAGCGCTGCGCTCGGTGGGACTTGTGAAGCGCGGGAACCGGATCTGAACACGAACCGCGAGCCGGCCGGGGATTCTTGACTACCTGCCACGTCACCCTATATAGTTATGCCTATGGTTAGGACGGTGGCGGAATTGAGGTGCCTGCGCTGCGGTCACCGATGGTTTCCACGCAGTCCTAGGCAGCCCGCCCATTGTCCGAATCCGCGCTGCAATACTCCCTATTGGAATCGTCCGCGGCGGCGAAAAAAGAGCGCTCAGGCTGTAAAGATGCTGACAAACACCACCTCTCGCCGCACGTTGGCGCGAACCACCGCTGCAAAAGTAGAGTCGCCGGAAATGGCTTGGTTGGAAGAGAACGCAGAGGAGCTCGGGCATCATCAAGGCGAATGGTTACTGATTGAAGGGCGAAGGTTACTGAAGCACAGCCGCGACTTCAGCGAGGTGCGTGCCGTGATCCGCAAGCGGGGCATCGATTCCCCGTTTGTTTACTACGTGCCCACCGACGAAGAATCCAACGCTGTGACCATTTAGCGTGACAACTGTCAGCTATCCCGTGTCCCTTCCCTACCGGTCAGTGCCTAATATGCGCGGACTCCAGCCCGCGGCGCACGTGGAACTTTTTAGCGGCGAAAGAAGCACCCGCACGGTAGCGATTTTAGATTCCGGTTCCATCTATACGGTGTTCCGTCCTGAGCATGCTTGGTTGCTCGGAATTGAGGATGTAACCAGCGGACGCCCGGAAGGCATAAGCACGTTGGGAGGGGCCATCCAAATCTTTCTCTTCGATCTGGAAATCCAATTGCTGGGAGCAGGCCCTCGTTTCGCTGGGCAAATTGGATTCTTTCCCGGTCATGCTTCCCGCAACATTCTGGGCCGTAACGTAATCTTCTCTTCGTTTCAGATTGGGTTCCATGAGCGAGGTCAAGTCATTCATCTGCGTGCGGAGTCTTAACGGAGTCTGATGGACGGCACCACGGTTTATGTCTTGCTGGTTATCTTTGTCGCCACCCTGATTCGCTCCGTCTTTGGATTTGGCGAAGCACTCGTCGCGGTTCCGTTACTCGCCCTCCGCCTTCCGGTGAATGTGGCTGCCCCGCTCGCGGTGCTGGTTTCCATCACCGTCGCGGTTGTCATCGTGGCGCAAGACTGGCAGAAGATCCATTTGCGCAGCACGGGCTGGCTGGTGCTCTCAACCCTGTTCGGCATTCCACTGGGACTGATGCTGCTGACTGCCGGCAACCATCGCATGGTCAAAGCGGCGCTGGCCCTCGTCATCATGGCGTTCTCGGCCTACGCTCTACTCGGGCGCAGACCGCCGGACTTGCACAGCGATAGCCGATTATGGCTGCTCGCCTGCGGCTTCGTTGCAGGCGTGTTGGGCGGAGCGTACGGGATGAACGGACCTCCGCTGGCGATTTATGGCGCGATGCGCCGCTGGTCCGCCCAACATTTCCGCGCGACACTGCAGGGATACTTCCTGCCCGCCAGCCTTATCGGCATGGCGGGCTACTGGCTGGCAGGCCTGTGGGTGCCCATCGTCACGCATTACTACCTTCTGTCCCTGGCGCTGGTCTTGCCGGCAATCCTGATCGGCCGGTTCGTCAACCATCGCCTGCGCGGAGACACCTTTCTAAAATATGTTCACGTCGGCCTGGTATTGATTGGCGCGGCTTTGCTGGGCCAGGCAATTCTGCAATAGCCTCGGAAGTTGTGGTATTGAGATATTCCGCGCGACAGGCGATACTGCCTTCATGCCTCAGACTGTGCCCACAGAAGCTCCGCAGCTGCCGAAACACAAGGTGAAATATAAGAAGGCGTTCCAGCGCGCCTGCAACGAGCCGGACGCAAAAGGCAAACTCTGTGGCGGCCATTTGAAACGCTGGTTCTATCTGGCCGACGTGCTGGAGCAAGCTTGCGGCGACGTCCGGCAGGCGTTCGGCGACCGGGCGGAACTCTATCGTTGTGAGCACTGCAAGACGCTCTATCTGCCCAGCGAAGAAGAGCCGCGAGGCAGGAATGTTGCGGGCCTGGGCAAGCAATCGATTTTCGGATTGACCTTGACCGCCAAGCCGGGTGAAGAAAAAGCCAAGCAGTAACCGGCGTTAGGGCGATAATCTGAAGCGCAGCAGGGCATGTCCTGCATCTGTGCAGGTAAAGCGGCGCAGTGGGGCGCCGAAAGACGGGGTGTTAACTAAGAGTGACTGCCAAAGTTGCTGATCTGATCTACGACTGGAACACGATCTATGCCCGCTCGATGATACCGGCCGGCAAGGTCTTGCTGAATGACGAATCGCTGCGTGACGGCCTGCAGTCACCCTCGGTCCGCGATCCTTCCATCGAAGAGAAGATCGCGATCCTCCACTTGATGGAGGGACTTGGCATCAATTCGCTCGATATCGGCCTGCCCGGGGCCGGTCCCCGTGCCCTGGCGCATTGCGAGGCCCTGGCGCGTGAGATTGGCCGGGCCAAGATGAGGATCAAAGCCAATTGCGCTGCCCGCACCCATCAGAATGACATTCGGCCCGTAGCCGAGATCGTGGAGCGCACTGGCGTTCCCATCGAGGCGGCGACCTTTATCGGTTCCAGCCCCATCCGGCGCTATACCGAGGATTGGACTGACGACTTCCTGCTGCGCACCACTGAAAACGCTGTGAAGTACGCGGTCTCGCTGGGTCTCGACGTGATGTACGTGACCGAAGATACCACGCGCTGCGATCCCGAAACCATCCAGCGGATGTACAGCACCGCCATCGCCTGTGGTGCGAAGGCCATCGTGATTTGCGATACCTGCGGGCACGCAACCCCCATGGGCGTGGTCGCGCTCATGCACTTCGTGATCAACGAGGTGGTGAAACCCTCGGGCGAAAACATTCGCGTGGAGTGGCATGGACATTCTGACCGTGGCCTGGCGGTGGCGAACTCTCTGGCTGCGCTGGTGGCTGGGGCCGAGGTGGTACACGCCACGGCCTGCGGCATCGGCGAGCGCGTCGGCAACACGCAGATGGACCAGATGCTGGTGAACCTGAAGCTGATGGCCATCGAACCCTGGGCGAGCCAGGACTTGACCAGCCTGAAGCAGTATTGCGAGACCGTTGCCAAGGCTACGGGAGTGCCCATTCCCAAAAATTATCCGGTGGTCGGCGAAGACGCTTTCAAGACCGGCACCGGCGTGCACGCGGCGGCAGTCATCAAGGCCTATCGCAAGAACGACGTGCTGCTGGCTAACAGTATTTATTCCGGCGTGCCCTCGCACTATTTCGGTATGGAACAGATCATCGAGATCGGTCCCATGAGCGGCAAGTCGAATGTGCAGTTCTGGCTGGAACGAAACGGCATCGCGGCTACCGAGGAACTGGTGGACCGCATCTATCAGCGCGCCAAAAATTCCGACCGCATGCTGACCGACGCCGAAATTATGGAATGCGTTCAGGCGGCGCCGGGCGTGCACTCAAGCCTCGCGTCGTAAGCATCGCGTCACATTCGTTTAGGTGGATTGCCGGATCGCGCCTCACTCATCGCGGATGTATGCGTCCATGGCCTTGAAAGCATCCTTAGCTGATTTCTTTGGGGTTCGCTTCATGGGCTCCGCATCCCAGTCAACAGCAAGTATCCTGGCCTGCAGGTCCTGCATGATGCGCCGGCGCTCCGACTTAAATTTCTCGGCATCGCGCACAATCTGCAAATAGATTTGCTGAGCTTCAAGTTGATCGGGTGTCGCGGGCTCTGCACCTTCAATCACCACCTTCTTTGCAACGCCGATCACCTCCTGCTCTCGCTCTCGCACGAGCTTCGCTGCCGCCTCCATCCCCTGCTGCAGCCGCTGCTTTCGCAGCTCGAGTATGGTTTTGACTGCTGTCTTGATGTGAACGCTCACGTCCAGCCAAGCCTCGTCGATCTTCGGCCAGCTTTCAACCGCTTTGCCATCGGTAGGGATGGCGTTCAGGCCGCCGTATGGCTCATCGGTCCAGTCGCAAGCCCGCACGATGAGGGGCACCACACGGGCCTCTCCCTGCGCCTCGCGTTCCATGGCGCGCGGCACTTCCTTATTACAGGAGTAATCCGAGGCGAGAAAATAACGGCTTACCAGCAGGACAATGAGGTCGGCGGAATTCAGATGTTCGTCAATGACTCCCGCATAACGTTCCCCGGCCTCGATCCTGCGGTCGTGCCAGAGTTCTATCAGGTTACGGCGCTTGAGAGGCTTGAGTAGTTCGTCGAACGCCTGACGCAGAGTTTCATCCTCGTGAGCGTAGGAGCAGAAGATCTCGACCACTACTTTGTTGGGGTCAACCGCAGGCTGCACGCCCGCGAGGATAGCACGGCGCGATTCCGGCAAACAAAACGCCGGAGCTAGCTGGGTACAATTCTCACTTCACCTTTAGCAGCACCACTGCGTGCGGCGGCACCGTTGTGGTGAAGCCGTTCTGCAGGCGGCCGAGGTCTTTTTCCGCCCACAGATCGCGCACCATCGCGGATTTTCCCACCCCAAGATCGCGGAGCTGTACGGTCACGGGTTCTTGCGGCTCTCCGGTGTTGAAGATGCCGACAGCTTTGGAGCCGTCCGCCAACGGCTTAACCCAAATCTGTATGGGACCTAACTGCCACACGCGATGGCCTTGAACGCCCAGTGGGTCCTGGTCAAGGGCGATCACCTCGCGGTTGGTGAGAATGGAGAGGATCTCCGGCTGCGTGTTGGCCAGGTCATTTCCCGCCAGCAACGGCGCAGCCAGCAGCGCCCATTGCGACATGTGCAGCCGGTTTTCGTCGAGCGTTAGTTTGCCGTTGCCGACTTCAAGCATATCGGGATCGTTCCAGTGGCCGGGTCCGGCGAAGCGGTCGAGGCCGCTGTTCTCCCCGAAGCCGAGGGCGACAATGCTGTTGTAGTTAGGCTCAATGTCGCGGCTGGTCCGCCACAGATTGCCGCTCGACCGCGCTCCCCAGGTCCAAACCGCGTCCACGCCGTACTGGCAAAGGCTGAAGACAATGGGACGTCCAGTGGCCTTCAAAGCATCGCCCATTTTCTTGTAAACCGCGGGCATGTCGCTGTTTTTGTAAACCTTGTCGGCGCTGCACCAATCGTATTTCAGATAGTCGAAGCCCCAGGCCGCGTAGGTTCGCGCGTCCTGCTCTTCGTGCTGGTAGCTGCCCTCGTATCCGGCGCAGGTTTTGGGGCCGGGAGAAGAGTAGATGCCGATTTTCAGGCCCTTGTTGTGAACGTAGTCCGCCAGCGCCTTCATGTCGGGGAACCTCTCGTTCCCCTGAATATTTCCCGCGGCATCGCGCTGGCCCTGCCAGCAGTCATCGATATTGATGTACGAATATCCCGCGTCCTTCATGCCGTTGGTCGCCATGGCATCGGCAGCCGCGCGCACGACCGCGTCACTCACTTTGCAAGCGAACAGGTTCCAACTGTTCCAACCCATAGGTGGTGTAGCTGCCAGCGTGGCTTTCTGAGCAGAGGCTTCAGCAACGAGAAACAACACGAACGGGACGGCGAGCACGGCTGGAGAAAAACGTTTCATGCCAAATCCTTTCGCCCCGGTGGAATACTCGAGTGCGGCCGCTTTGCCGCGCCCCTCAGTGTACAAACCGCCTCCGTGAATTCAAGCTGAATTTCAAGGACAAAGCCTTTCGCTCGTTCCACCCACGTATTACCATTGGGCATCCTTCATGGGCCCCGGTCCTCCAGCACGCGTGGTTTCCGGCGAAGATTTCTCGTTAAGTGAATCGCAATCGGTGCGCTCGGCCCAGCAGCAGGTGGCGCGCCTTGCCGGGCTGCGCCGCGTTCACGACGCGTTTGCCTGGTTCCGCTCCCATTCCCGCGAGCTGGAGGACTTGCAGCTTCAAGTGACCTCGATCGCAGCGCCGCCCTGGGGAGAAGCCGCGCGCAGCGAATGGCTGGCGGCGCGCTTTGCTGAGCTGATGCTTTCGGACCCTCACCGGGATGGGATTGGTAACGTATTTGGCGTTCGGCCCGGCAGTGATCCGGATGCGCCTTATATCGCGTTGAGCGCCCATCTGGACACGGTTTTTCCCGCCGGCACAGAGATTTCCGTGCGCCGCGATGGCGACAAGCTCTATGGCCCCGGCGTCTCGGACAATTCCTCGGGAATCGTCGCACTGCTGGCCATCGCCGGCGCCATGCAGGCGGCGGCGGTCCCGAACCGCGCGCCCATCCTGTTCATCGGCGACGTGGGAGAAGAAGGCGAAGGTGACCTGCGCGGCATGCGGCATATTTTCCAGCAGCCGGAGTGGTCGGCCAACATCGCCTCGCTGGTCGTACTCGACGGCGCTGGAACCGACACCATCATTGCCGAAGGTCTTGGCAGCCGGCGCTACGAGGTCACGATTCGCGGTCATGGCGGTCACTCGTGGAGCGACTTCGGCGTCGCCAATCCTATCGTCGGGCTGGCGCGCGTGATTGATCGCTTTACCCGGACCCCCGTCCCTGCAGCGCCGAAGACCACCTACAACGTCGGCATCGTCAGCGGCGGCACTTCCGTGAACTCCATTCCCGAGTCGGCCACCATGCGTGTGGACACCCGTTCGGCCTCGGTCGAAGAGCTGGATAAGTTGGAGCGCGCACTGCACGAAGCGGTCGACCAGGTCATTCCCGAACTCACCGGACGCAAGCGCCAGGAGCTGCTGACCGCCGAAGTTCGAGTGATTGGGAACCGCCCCGCCGCCGACCTGCCGGCCGAATCGCAGCTGCTGAAGGCGATTCGCGCCGTGGACGCCCAACTGAACAACACTGCCCGAATTCAACGCGCGTCTACCGACGCCAACATTCCGCTCGCGCTGGGCCGGGAAGCGATTGCCATCGGCGCAGGGGGCACGGGCGGCGGCGCTCATACCATCCACGAGTGGTACGACCCGACGGGCCGCGATCTCGGATTGAAGCGTATCCTGCTGCTGACCCTCGCACTCTCGGGAGTGGCGGACGAATGAAGCTCTTGCTACTGACGGTTTTCTTGATTGCTGCCTTGAACACATCTTTCTCCGGCGACGCGGCGCCGGGAAAGTCCGCCGGCCAATCTCCGGACATGATCTTCGTCAACGGCGATATCTACACTCAGACGAACCCCGCTCGCGCGCAGGCGATCGCGGTGCGCGATGGCCACGTTGCTGCCGTCGGTTCCAACGACGACATTCGCAAGCTGAAGGGACCGCACACGCAAGTCGTCGATCTCGGCGGCCACTTCGTCATGCCCGGCTTCAACGATGCCCATGTTCACCTGGAAGAGGCCGGCCTCGAGGCGCTTAGCGTGGATTTGCGCGGCACGGCGTCCTTGGACGAAATGGAACACCTCATCTGGTCTGCCTGCAAGGCCGCTCCTCCCGGTGAATGGGTAGTGGGCGGTGGCTGGGACCAGACGAAATGGACTGATCAGAGATTGCCCAGCCGCCAGGATCTCGATATCTACACCTTTGGCCATCCTGCGGTGCTCAGCCGGGTGGATGGACACATCGCCGTCGCCAACACCGCGGCGTTGAAGATCGGCGGCGTCACCGGCCAGACTACAGCCCCCGAAGGCGGCAAGATTGATCACGATGCCAACGGCGAGCCGACCGGCATCCTGCGCGAGACGGCGCGGGACCTGGTCGAATCGAAGATCCCGCCGCCCAGTCCCGTGCGACGTCGCCGCGCTGCCGAGCTGGCCCTCGCCGACGCTGCCCGCTGGGGCATTACTTCCGCCCAAGATAATTCCAGTTGGGACATTTTCCTGATCTACGAGGATCTGGAGCGCGAAGGCAAGCTGACGCTGCGCATCAGCGAATGGCTCGCCTTTGACGATCCTGTCAGCCTTCTGCAGACGCACCGCGCGCACCATCCTGCGACCGATCCCATGCTGCACACCGCCATGCTCAAAGGCTTCATGGACGGCTCGCTGGGATCACGCACGGCGGCGTTGCTCGCTCCTTACTCCGACGATCCGGGCAACTCCGGCCTGGCGCGTTACGAGCAGGCCAAGCTAAATCGCATGGCGATTGAGCGCGCGGCGGCGGGATTCCAGATCGGCTTTCACGCCATCGGAGACCGAGCCGTGCAGATGGCCCTCGATGCCTTTGCCGCTGCCGAGGCAGCGGCGCGCGAGAATAACCAGTCGCGCGACTTTCGCTTTCGCATCGAGCACGATCAGGTCATCACGCCGGACCAGTTCGCACAGTATCGCAAGCTCGGCGTCATCGCCTCCATGCAGCCCAACCATCTGCTCACCGACATGAACTGGGCGATGGAGCGCATTGGCCCCGAGCGCGCCAAGACCTCCTACCCGTGGAAGGAATTTCTCGACAGCGGCGTGCCGCTGGCTTTTGGCACCGATTATCCCGTCGAGCCAATCACCCCCTTCCGGGGAATTTATGCGGCCGTGAGCAGACAGAACGAAGCCGGCACAAAGACCTACTTCCCCGAGCAGAAACTCACCATCGAGCAGGCTCTGGCCGCCTACACCACCGGCTCGGCCTACGCCCAGTTTGCCGAAAAGGAGAAGGGCACGCTTGCTCCCGGTATGCTGGCCGACTTCGTCGTGCTCGACCGCGACCTCACCAAAGTCGCACCTCCGGAGATCCTCAAAACCCGCGTCCTCCGCACAGTGGTTGGAGGCAAGACGGTGTACGAAGCATCCCCAGCCGCCAATTGATGCTAAAATCTCGTTCTTCGCAGGGCGGTTTATGGCAGACGATTCCACGTCCAACAAGAATTCGAATTTCCGCTCCTCCCTGGGACGCTTCACCATCCCTCCCCTGGTCAACAACCGGAAGGAACGGAGCGAGAAATGGGGCCTCCCCGAGAACGACACCGATCCGGGCGAGTACATCATCGAGCTGAACCTGCTCTACGAAGGCGGAATGGGGCTTGCGTTTCGCCGCTTCCAGGAACTTTACAAACAGGTGCTGGGCGAGGCCGAGAGCTCGAAACGGCCTCCGATGTTCATCTCCAAGAGTTACTACAAGTGCAGCATCAGCGTAGAGGAGATTCGCAAACTCGTTTCCCTGGATGAGCAGACCACGGTGCCCAGGCAACGCGCTATCTACAAGATCTGGCCCGACTTTCCGGTCGAGGCATTAATTGACCGCTCGACCACCACGGTCAAGGCCGACGCCGCACTTCGCGCCTATGACGCCACGGGCGAGCAAATCGTCTGGGCGGTCATCGACTCGGGCATCAATGGCAAGCACATTCACTTCGGCGCAGGACAAAACCCCCAGATACTGCGACACGCTCTACCACCCCTCGGTCGCGAAACTGCATCGCGATTTCACGACTGGAATTCCCGACCCGGCAGCATTCCCGAATAATCCCCAGGGTTATGAGGCGGCCCTTGAGCAGAACATCAATTCTGCTTTGACCGACGACTTTGGTCACGGAACGCATGTCGCGGGGATCATCGCAGGCGGCCTGCCGGACGCTTTCCAGGCGGACAAGGACTTCAAGCTCTGCGAACGGGTTTACCGTCCCAACCCGGACGGCCAGTCGCACACCATCGAGATTCAGACCAGGAAGGCCAACGCGAACGCGGTCCGCGGCGTGGCGCCGCAATGCAAATTGGTCAGCCTGAAGGTGCTGGGTCCCAATGGCCGAGGCTCGACCAGCGGCATCATGCTGGCTTTGCGCTACATTCGCGAGGAGCTGAACGACGATCCCAAGCTGCTGCGCGTCCACGGTGTGAACTTGAGTCTGGGATACGAATTCGATGCCGAGATGTTTGCCTGCGGCCAAAGCCCTCTCTGCGTCGAGGTGGACCGGCTGGTGAAGAGCGGCGTTGTGGTGGTGGTCGCTGCCGGGAATACCGGCTATGGCCAGATCGGCACCGCCGAACGTTTCACCAAGGTTGGGATATCCAATACCATCAACGATCCCGGCAACGCTGCGCTGGCGATCACGGTGGGCTCTACCCACCGCGATTCCCCGCATACCTACGGGGTATCATTCTTCTCCTCCAAGGGGCCGACGGGCGACGGCCGCTTGAAACCCGACTTGGTGGCGCCAGGGGAACGCATTACTTCCGCCGCAACTGTCGGTCAAATGAAGCGCTTGGGATTGCAGAACGCGGCCGACGATGCGACCGCTTACATTGACGATTCCGGCACCAGCATGGCCGCTCCTCACGTGTCGGGAACGATTGCAGCCTTTCTATCCATCCGTCGCGAGTTTATTCAGCGTCCCGACGAGGTGAAGAGGATTTTTCTCGATAGCGCCACGCCGTTGGGACGTGAGCGTTACTTTGAGGGGCACGGACTGGTTGATCTGATGCGGGCAATTCAGTCGGTTTAACCGTCTATTGGTCAGGCAAGACTTAGACGACTCAGGGGGCTGATTATGGCAGACAATCTGGCAGGGTTTCCGTTTTGGGTTCTACGCTTCGACGAGAACGGTGAGCCCAAAGACAACTCCATAGCAACCTTTCTGCAGGAGTTACCGTCGGCCGGGCTGACCGACCTTCTTATCTTCTCTCACGGATGGAACAATGATGAGACCACCGCGATGGATCTGTACACCCGGTTTTTCGGGGAAATACGGAAACTCATCGACGACCCAACCATAGCCAAGCGACCTAACGTCGCCATCGGCGTTGCCGGCGTGATCTGGCCCTCCATCCTGTTCCCTGGGGACACACAGCCTGCTGGCGCCAGCGGCGGCGCTGCCAGCTTCACGCCCGGCGATGAACAGGCCTCCCTGGCATCGGAACTTCCCAAGGTCTTCAGCAGTCCCGAACAGCAGCCCATCGTCCAAGACCTGCTAGCCATGTTGCAGGAGCAGTCCTCGGATCAGAATCAGCTCCTCGTATTCCGCGACAAGTTGGCGGCGCTGATCAAAGGGACGGCGACCTCCTCCGCCCAGGACGATATCGAGGCCCAGGCCATCACCACCACCAGCGACGCGGATTGGATGCGTATCCTGGATGCGCTCTCCACGCCGCCGGACGACGATACCGGTGGCGGCGCGGCCGATTTCGGCAGCGCAATCGGCCGCCTGTGGGGCGGAGCCAAGAATTCGCTCCGCGTTACCACCTACTGGAAGATGAAGAACCGCGCAGGAATCGTGGGCAAGACCGGACTCGGCCCGTTGGTTGGAAAAATTCGCGACGCGGCGCCCAACCTCAATGTCCACCTGCTCGGCCATTCCTTTGGCGCTCGGGTTGTCTCCTATTCGCTGGCTGGCTTGCCCGATTCGTCGGCTGGCGCGAAGTCTCCGGTCAAGTCGCTCTTCCTGTTGCAGGGCGCCTTCTCGCATTTTGCCTTCGCCGACGCCCTGCCCTTCGACACCTCTCGCAAGGGAGACCTGGCGGGAATGGCGGCACGGGTTGACGGCCCCTTGCTGACCACCCATTCCCTGAAAGACCTGGCGGTCGGCACCTCCTATCCGCTGGCCTCAGTGCTGGCCGGCCAGGATGCCTCCGATGCCTCCGACAGCATGTATCGCTGGGAAGGCATGGGGCACGATGGCGCCCAAGCCGTCAGTGCTGATGGAAAGCCGCTGGGTGGCGTGAAGACAAAGTATGACTTCGCCAGCGGTAAGTGGCTCAATCTCGACGGGAACCAGATTATCGTCAATGGAGCTCCTCCTTCGGGTGCCCACAGCGACATCGTTCATCCCGAGATTGCCTGGGCGGCCCTGTTGGCCCAGAAAATCACCGTTGCGCCGTAGCTGTAGAACCAAAAAAGTTGGGGTCTGCACCACGTGGAAGCCGCGATTTGTGAGTACTAGGTATTGTTTGCGGCAGTGGAGCGAAGTGCCAAAAAAAGCCCCTCAGGGGCGAATAGATGGAGCCCAGCATCGAGCCGTACGCAGGAATACTGGGTAAAGTGGGAAATTAACGTGATCTGCGTCGGTGGCGGCACAGGTTCTAACGTACGCCCTGAAGGCCTATCGCGAGCGTAGTCAAAGGTCCGGGGCAACTCCCTATAGTCGTTCAACCAGGGAAAAATAGTAGCTTTTATGGTTAATTTATTGCGGAGCTGGACAAATCGTGTTAAAGTCTTGGTTCTGTTTTCAATGATTTAGCTTGGGGCTGTAACTGCACGGAACTGGGGTTCCGGGTTCGAGATCTAAAAATTCTGGGTTGATGCCTTTTGTCGATGGCCACCCCTTTGAAAGACGAAGGTTGGCTGTGATGAAAATACTCTTTCCTTTGTTGGCCGTTGTAGCGCTCTTATGCTGTGTCGCACCGCTGATGGCCAGTCCAATCCCCATCAGCGCGCCTTTGGGTCCTGCGTATGCCATGGGCTCGAATGCTGGGCTGGGATTCTCTGATTTGGACGTTTTGTCCTCCTCATACAGACAGGGACTCGGTGACTTTAACGTCCCAGAGGCTATGGGCAATCCGATCCCTGCCACAGGTTTGGCGGGACCGATTATCTCTGACAGACATTCGGACCCAGGCCCGACTGCAATTCGGACACCGGTTTCTGAACCCAGCGGACTGATGGTGATGATGGGCTCCGGCCTATTCGGAGCTGGCGCCTTCCTGCGTCGCAGGCTAAAAGCCTAACTGCATTCCGTATTTCAGGCGGTTCGTCAAGCCGGGGCCACAAGCTCTGGCTTTTGCTTTCCTGGGGCCGTAATAAGTCCGTTGCCAACTACCAACCCTTTACCAACTCTTCCATCTCTTTCTCGCTGATGACGGCCACGCCCAGCTCGCGGGCTTTGTCCAGCTTCGATCCCGCTTCGCTCCCTGCAACAACGTAATCCGTCTTCTTGCTGACTGAGCCGGACACCCGCCCCCCGGCATCTTCGATCAGCTTCTTGGCCTCGTCACGGGTATGCCGCTCAAGCGTGCCGGTCAGCACAAATGTCTTTCCAGCCAGGGTTGTGGCGCGCTCCTTCTCTTGCCTTTGAAGGTGAGCCCGGCCTCGCGCAGCCGTTCGACCAGGGCCACATTCTTAGGCTCGTCGAAGAACTCCCGAATGCTGGCCGACACGCGGGGTCCGATTTCGTTCACCTCCTGCAGCTCTTCTTCGCTGGCCCTTCATCAGCGCGTCCATCGAGCCGAAACGCTTCAGCCAGAAACTGCGCCGTGCGTTCTCCAACGAACCGTATGCCCAGGCCGTAGATGACGCGTTCCAGTGGAAGCTTCTTGGAGTTCTCGATCTCGTCGAGGATGTTTTGCGCCGACTTCTTGCCCATGCGC
>CAWIMR010000025.1:0-141020 GCA_963837245.1 uncultured Acidobacteriaceae bacterium
CGGCGGGCTTCCTTGTCGGCGCGCTCACGCTCGTGCCCCTCGAGTTGATTGGCAGATTTTCGCATTGTCTGGCCTTCTCTTTTTTTCAGGCCTCAGTCTCTCGCGCTGCGGATTAAAACCCGGGCGGCCGCTCGCCGGCTACGTTGAAAGTGCGCTCCAGTGCGAGGCCCGCTTGCCCTAAAGTGCCCTCCTCAAACAACCGCCCGATCAGCGTGACGCCGTGTGGCACTCGACGGGGCGGCGAGAACTTTGGTAGCGGATGGGCAGGATCGGGCGCCCAGTCGCTGCGTGCTTCGGACACTTCGACGAAGCCCGCGCGCAGCGTGAGCGAGGGATGCCCGGTGAAGTTGGTAAGGGTAAGCATCTCGTCGCGCAGCGATGGCACCAGAAGCAGGTCCACCTGGGAGAACACGCGCTCCATCTCCATGGCCACCTTGCGCCGCAGGCGGTCAGCCTGAACGAAGTCCACCGCTGAAAGAAACCGCGACTGGCGGAAAGTGTTGGGCCACGCGTCGGGCACCTGCATCTTGAGCTGGTTCAGCCCGCCGCTCAGCGTCAGTTCCTCGAAAGCAGCAGCCGCTTCGGCGAACAGGATCAGGTCGAGCGAATCATAGGGCCAGTCGGGAATGGCTACTTCCACAGGAACCATGCCCACTTTCTTAACGGCCTCCAGCGCGGCGCGGTCCACATCGGTTGCAGGGTTCTGCTTCATCCACCCGGGAAAGTAGCCCACGCGCAGGCCTTGCACACTCGCATCTGCGTTGAAATCCAGCTTGCTGGGCACGCTTGACACATCGCCGGGGTCGGGACCGGAGATGGTGTTCAGCACCAGCATGGTGTCCTCAACGCTGCGTGCCATGGGACCGAGCTTGTCCAGCGACCAGCACAGCGTCATGGCGCCGGTGCGCGCGACACGACCGAAGGTCGGCCGTAGTCCAGTGACTCCGCAACGCATCGAGGGACTCACGATGCTGCCGCCGGTCTCGCTCCCGATCGCGAAGCCCACCAATCCTGCCGCCGTGGCCGCGCCCGGGCCTGCGCTCGAGCCCGACGAGCCTTCCTCCAGCAACCACGGATTCATGGTCTGGCCCCCGAACCAGATGTCATTGAGCGCCAGCGCGCCCAAACTCAACTTGGCGACCAGCACCGCGCCCGCATCGTTAAGGCGCTTGACGACAACCGCATCCGTGGTGGGAATGCGATTCCGAAAGGGCTCGGCGCCGTAGGTGGTGGGAATGCCCGCCGTATCCAGAAGGTCCTTGGCGCCCCAGGGGATGCCATGCAGCGGACCGCGATACTTGCCGGCGGCGATTTCCCGGTCAGCGTTCTTGGCTTGGGCGAGCGCCAGTTCGCGGGTGAGCGTGATGACGCAACGCAGCTTGGGATTGAACTGCTCCAGACGCGCGAGGTAGAGCCGGGTGAGTCGCTCTGAGCTGAGCTTTCGTTGCTGGATCCAGAGCGAGAGCTGGGTTACGGGCGCAAAGGCAATGTCTTCATCATTCTTCGGCAGCGGCCCGGGATCTGTTTTGCTCCTCACAAATTCGTTGTTCGCCGGACCGGCCTTTTCGCCGGGCAGTACCGGATTCCAGCGCGGTCGCGGGCGCAAGCGTCGCCTCCAATGCCACTTTGCGCGGTCCCACCCTGCTCTCATAGAGCGGAGCCATGGCGCTGCGCCAGTTGCCGGCCGCCAAAGCAAGTTCGTCGGGACTCAATTCCACTTCCACGAGTTTTTCAGCCTGGGCAAACGTCGCAGGCGACACCTCAGGCCCAACCGGTGGTGCAGTGCCGAAAGCGGGAGGCGCGCCCGGCGGCGGTTCGGTGGGCTTTTGGGTTTGACTGTAAGACGCGACGGCTGCCCCTAACAGGGCAAGCGGCGTGTGGGTCAAGAATTGTCTGCGCGATTTCGACATGTGTCTCCTGAAGCCGACGGTCGACGGGCCCGGTACCGACGTGTACTTGATTGGCAAGATACACTACGACACGGCGCTCCGGATTGTCTCGAACCTCCATTCGTGGATATAAGCAAGCAACGGACACGCTCGGTTGACTTTCTCCTTTTGTTCGCCTACACTGGCTCGCATGCCGGAAGAACGTGAACGTGGTGCACTGCTCATCGCCGCCTGCGTGGTTGCAGCCATTCGGCTCCGGGGAGAGCCTATCCAGCCCAGCCCCAAGTTGAAGGCGACCATTTACGATTCCGTGCAGCTTGCGGTCCTGGTCTGGCGGGAGATACAGGGACGCGGACTCAAGCCAATAAACTGACATCTATACCGGGGAGATCTCGATGGCTGACACGACCTTCTTCAGCCCAGATGTTTTTGTTTTTCTGCGGCAGCTAAAGCGGAACAATGACCGCGAATGGTTCGCAAAGAACAAGGCGCGATACCAAACGTCCATCGTCGAACCGGCGCTTTCGTTCATTGGCGGCTTTGCGCCTCAGCTGGAAAAGATCAGTCCTTTCTTTGTCGCCGATGCGCGACCCACCCGTGGTTCCCTGTTTCGCATCTATCGCGACATCCGCTTCTCCAATGACAAGCGTCCCTTCAAGACGCACGTCGGCGTTCACTTCTCTCATGCCAGCGGCAAGGATGCTCATGCCCCAGTTTTCTATCTGCACCTGGAACCCGACAATTGCTTCGTCGCGGCAGGCATCTGGCATCCGGACAACCGGGCCCTGACCAGAGTGCGTACGGCTATCGCGCGCGACGCGGAGCAGTGGACCAAAGTTCGGAAAAAGCTGACTCTTGAGGGCGACAGACTATCGCGGCCGCCGCGTGGATTCGATGCCAGTCACCCCTTTATCGAAGACCTCAAGATGAAGGACTTTGTGGCGTCGGTCGCGCTCAGCGAGGACCAGATCTGCAGCGGCAAACTGATGCGCGATTTCGTCTCGGCATGCCGAAAGATGACGCCGCTGGTGGAGTTCACCACTAAGGCTTTGGGGCTGAAGTTCTAGGCGGGACGGTGAACTACCGCAGGCGCCATGCAACCGAAGCCGTGACGGGAGCAACAGTGCTTTCTGTCAAACCAGCCAGCACATAGGGAACGTCAGGTAGCCGGAGAATGGCTGGAAGGAGTCGCCACCCTAAGCAGCAAGCCACTGCCTCCAAGCAAACGCACATTCTTGTCCGATTCCAAAATGATCTGGCCTAGTGGATCCCGCCTGCCGGCATGGGCAATTTTCAGGTCCTCGAAACCGTAGGCGCCACACGCCGAGGGTGAGAACAACCACAGGGCTTGCTCGCGATCATTGCCGGCTTCCGCGCCGCCGCATCCCCCTTCGGGGGAGGCAAGCAAGTTCGCGGTCACATCTCCCCCGCCGGTCGATTTCCCCACCACGCGGCTGTCGGGCGACATCACGATTCCTCCTCCGCGATACACAACGTCCCCTCCGATTTGAACCGTGACCCAATCGCTCTCGGTGGTTCCGTAATCGTCAATCGCGTTGGTGGGCAATTGAGCTTCAAAGATAGCCATCATGGAAGCCAGAGAGCGCAGGCTGGTGGTTATTGGGACCTCGGTGCCATTGGTCATCAAACGATCGAATGACAGCACAATGCGCGAACCCGAAGTCCCGGTGGGCCGCACGACTTCGACGACGCGCCCAATTAACTTGGAGCCAGCTCGAATTCGCGTCTGGGAAGGCAGTCGAACGTCTTGCATGACTCTCGCTTCGATCTTCTGACCTACTTTGGCTTTTCTGGCGTCTAGCGTAGTCTGCAGCATAACTGGGATGACCGTCCCGGCTGGAATTTCTTGTGCGAGCAAGGCCGAAGCTACCACCAACAGGCTCGCCACAAGAACCTTGGACCCTGGCATACGTCATTGCTCCTTTGCTGCTCACAGGAGATGTCACCATGTCCGGCTGGCGATGCACATTTGCACACGGCCGATGGATATTTTCCCAACGATGAGACTGGCTGCGCGCCGGAACATCGGCTAACCTGAATGCATGCCCCATGCGATAGAGCAGGCGCTGGACTTGATCCGTGAAAACCAGCCCGGATCGATCGACCGGGCGCTGACGCTTCTGCAGAACACGATTTACTCCTTCAGCATGAAAGTGTGCGGCCATCCCCAGGACGCGGAAGACATCATGCAGGAAGTTCTGGTGAAGTTGCTCCCCTATCTTCCGAAGTTTGAGAATCCCCAAGCGCTGTCGGTCTGGCTATACAAAGTCGCCCGCAACCGCTGTGTCAGCCAACACCGCCGGGCCGCATCCTCACCTGCGCGCAACCTGTCGCTGGACGAGTTGATGCCCCATCGCGACGAGCTGCAGGAGTTATCGAACGGTCGCGCACCCAATCCCGAAGCCGCCTTGCTGAACAGCGAGAGTGCCGAGCACCTGAAGGAGGCTGTGCTGGCCGTGCCTCCGCCCTACCGCATGGTGCTGGTGTTGCACGATATGGAAGACCTGAGTACCGCGGAAGTGGCCAAGATCATGGTCTTGCGAGAAGGAACGGTGCGGGTTCGGCTGCATCGCGCGCGTTTGTTCGTCCGCCAGCACCTGGCGGAATTGGCGAAGGGCCGCCGGGATACCGGCTTAACCCTACATGCCGCCGCCGAGGAGCCCCGGCCGACCCGTTGCCGCCGGCTGTTTGCCGCGCTCTCCGATTACATGGACGGCGTCATCGACGACGCCATGTGCGACGAGATGGACCGCCATCTGCGCGACTGCCAGCCCTGTCAAGCTTTCCTCGCCAGCCTGCAGCACGCCGTGGCCCAGTGCCGGTTGTATCGGCCGGAGTGCGATGCCGGACGCGCGACAAAACTTCGCGAGGAGCTGCTCCAACAGTACCGCACGGCTGTGGCGGCGTTACCAAAGTAACTGCCCTCGAGCCAGGAAGCTTATTCGTTACTTTGGTCACCAACGGCATACTAGCGCCCACATCCCGACCGGAAGACCTCACTTACCTGTTCCTTTGTCAAGTCTAAGATGACACGCTTCGCGGACTGAAACGCCATCCAGAAGCTCGCGACTTCCACTTCATCAAGCGTCAGGTACTACGACCTCTATCGTTGCCGACAGCCTGCAACGGCTATTTGCTAACGGAAGGGATAGTCGCCGCTAACCATCCAGATAGCTTCGACGGAAAGAAAACGAACAAGCATCCATCTGAGAATTGGTCCTTCGGCCGTATGTCATTGGCATACGCGGAAAAACTCGACCGGCCTTCGCCGGCTCCGAGTTGGCACGTGCCTTGCAAAATGTCTGTGCGTCGCGGCATGGAAGGAACGGCAACCATGAAGACTACGAAAATCGCGATGCTGATTCTGGCGATTGCGCTAGCTCTGTACATTCTGATCCCCGGCCTATCGTGGGCGAACGATGGAACGGCTCTGTGCAAGAAGAAATCCCCGGCCTGCGACGGCTCGGATATAGCCGGCAAGCCGGCGGCCAGGATGATCGCAAGCTGGCTCCCCGATGATGCCAAGCAAGCAAGCGGATGGAAGGCCGGCGGTCACTAGTTTCGGAAAGCGTGTTGGGGCAGATGAGGCCTTCGCAAGGTCTGCGTCCAGCTCAACCATAACGCTAGCTCAACTCCCTCGCAGGGTCTCATGGTGCGGGTTTGTTGGGAACTAGAACGAAGAGTCCGCTTAAAGGAGAGGAACATCTATGCCAGACACCACTCATTCCGGCCGGAGGCAGCGGGGCTGCCGCTCAGCCAGCACCCGCCGCGGTAATGGTCGCACCGCGGTTCCAGCAGGGGCTGATCACAACCGCTCTGCAGCTCGGTCCGCTCGCATCGCTGGTGGGCACCTGGAAAGGCAACGGCTTCAATGCGATCTGGCGGCCTGACAATCCCCAGTCGCAGCCAGTAGGCGGTCAGATCAAGCGCTTCCTGGAGCTCAACCTGACCAGCGAGACATTCGCATTCGATGTGATTCCGGGCGTAGTGCCCAACCGCGGGCTCAACCCGCAACCCGATCTCAGCCTGTATGGCCTGCACTACTTCCAGCGGGTCAGCGACGCGGACAAGCCGCCGATGGAGACTGCCGGACAGGCCCTCCACATCGAGCCGGGGCTGTTCATGAACGTGCCCGCGAGCCAGAACCCGCCAAACCCCACCATCGTGCGCATGGGCAGCATCCCGCACGGCGTCACGGTGCTGATGCAGGGACCGACCCCGAGCACCATACCCGTACTGGGACCGCCGACGATACCTCCCATCTTCCCTATTGCGGGACTGCCGAAATTCAGTCCACCCAATGTCGGCGCACTCGGCCTGGGAATCCAGCCGGTCGACGTCCCGCCGCCCGGCAACGACAGCAAGGAGCACATCGTTCCGGAGGTCGACATCACCCAGATGGTGCGGGGTCGCAGAGCTCCGGCCCCTTCCCGGCGGAGTTCCAGGGATTCATCAACGATCCCAACTCGATGTTGCGGAGCGCGATCGCTGGCCAGGATATCCTGGGCACGATCACCATCCAGCTCTCCACCACCGGCGTCGACAGCAGCATCGGCAACATCCCGTTCCTGGGATTCCCGAACCCGGCCCAGCCGCAGAATCCCACCGGTCTGCCACCCAACGGTCTGCCAAACGCCTTCGTTTCGCAGGCGAGCGCGACCTTCTGGATCGAGTGGGTGCGCATCCCGGGAATGCCGGTGGCGGCGGGGAATGCCTCGGACCCGGCGATCATGGCGATCGAGCCGTTCTTTCCGCAGCCCACGTTCCTGCAGTTGCAGTATTCACAGGTCGTGATCCTGATCTTCAACAACGTCCTGTGGCCGCACGTCACTGTGGCCACGATGAGGCTCAAGGCCGGATAGCTTGCTTTCCCACCCTTCGCCAGAATCGAGCGAAGGGTGGGCACCTGCCGCAATACTAGCTTGCCGTCGCGGCGCTTGGAAAAACAAGCGCGGCCAGCGCTGCGCAGTATGGGCCCCGACTCCAGCGTGCACACCTGGCAGACGAGGCAGTCCTGCCGTTACGGTGTAATGACCAACCTTCGCCCCGCTGGCTCGCGTTGCCACGCGTTCTCAATCTCCGTGAGAGCAACGCGCTCCGTTTCCACGCGAAGGTCCCCGCGGGCGGCATGCGACATGACTTTCTGTAAGGCATCGAACAGAACGTCGCGAGGTGGAATCCCGGCCGTCCCGAGAATTGTGAGCGCAGTGCTTCGCAGCACAGCAGCGGCAAGCGATATAGTCGGCCCGGCACTTTCCCCAACTTGAACGAACCGCATTTCAAGCCGATAGCGGCAAACTCTTTACGGGTCACGGCTGCCAGAAATGCTTCCGCGGGTGCACCCCATACGTAATCGATCACCACTTGAAAACCAGCGTTGCCGCCTTCACGCACAAATGCGTCACCTAAGTCTTCCGCGGTAGAGTCGAGAGCGATGGTCGCGTCCGCGCCAAGCTCATGCAACTTGCTCAAGACCTCCGGGTTGCGTCCCGCCGCAACGACGCGACCCGCCCCGAGCAGCTTCGCGATCTTTACCGCCAACTTGCCAGTTACGCCGGTCGCGCCGAGGATCAGGACGCTTTCGCCAGGTAACAGCTTTGCGCGGTAGGCGAGTGACAGCCAGGCGGAGACTCCGGGGTTGGGCAGGGCGGCAGCGGTTTCGTCATCCAGACCTTCGGGAACCGGAAAGCAAAACGCCCGGCGCACGACGGTTCGTTGCGCCATCGAACCGTAAGGGGCTCGCGTTCCACCGAAAAAGACCCGTTGCCCATCGCTGAGATGCCCAACTCCGTCGGAGCCGCATACGACGGGAAGTTCACGTGGGCTGGCATAGTGCGATCCGCTGGCCAGTTGCTTGTCGATAGGCTTCAGGGACGCGGCGTGTACCTGCACAATCACCTCGCCGTCGCCAGCGACTGGCTCGGGGAATTGCTCATAGCGGGGCGGCTGCCCAAGCGCGTGGAGAACCGCGGCATTCATCGTCATTTTCCTCCCGACTCGGGTCCGGCGAGCCGTGCATTCTACGATTAGTCGTTCTCTAAGTCCTGCCAGGTCAGTAATTCCCGTTTTGGGAATCACACGAAAGTATTAGCAAATTTTCCTGTAACACTTTCACCCGTCACTGCGTTTATCCGTGTGGCTCAGATGTAATGGGCCGTTGGGGTCCCGAAGGGACTCCCGAACATCACGGAGAAAGACATGATCTCGGCAAGCGTAACTCTGACCCAACCCCTTAGCACTCATCGGCAGTTTATAGCTACCAGCGGCACCGGACACCACTTCCTGATTGACGACGCCGCCGGCAACACCGGGGCGAAACCCATCGAACTGGTTGCTATCGCGCTGGCGGGCTGCACCGCGTTCGACGTCATCAGCATCCTGCGCAAGAAGCGCCAGCAGGTTACCGGCTACGAGGTAAGAGTGGAAGCCGACCAGACACCGAATCCGCCGCAAGTCTTCACCCAGGTGCGCATTCATCACATCGTGACCGGCGAGGATATTTCGGCCCAGGCGTTGGAAGACGCCATCCGGCTTTCGGAGGAGAAATATTGCTCGGTAGGGGCGATGGTCAAGTTAAGCGCCGAACTGCATACCACATTTGAAATTGTGCCGGCTATGGAAACTGCCCTGGTCGGGGCGTAGGGATGCCGGGAGTCTCACCCACACGGATGTCGGCCACCCTGAGAAGCCACTCGTTGCAATCGCCGAGAATTGCGCACGCCATGCAACTCGCGGCGCTGGCGGCCGTGTTTCTTGCGACGCCGCTGGTGGCGCAGACCGCGACGCAGCTCACTTTGCCGCAAGCTGTGACCATGGCGCTGGAGAAAAACCCGTTGCGCAAAGCGGCCCTGGCCGACATACACATTTCGAGGGCCGCGGTGCGTGAAGCGCGGTCGCCGCTGCTGCCGAAAATCATGTTCACCGAGAGCGCCCTGCGAGGCAACGATCCGGTATTCGTTTTCGGCTCAAGGCTGCGTCAGCAGAATTTTAGTCTCGCCGATTTTGCGCTCAACCGGCTCAACACGCCAACACCGATCAGCAATTTCTCCAGCCGCTTCTCCGGCCAGTGGAGTCTCTTTGACGGGCTGCAAAGCTGGTTCGGCGTGAGCCGCGCCAAGTACCTGCAGCAAGCGGTCGAGCAGCAACTGGATCGCACGGATCAGGAGCTGGTGTACCACGCGGTGCAGGCTTACTTCGCGGTGCTGCTCGCGCAAAAGCAAGAGCAGGTGGCTGAAGACGCGTTGAAGACGGCGCAGGCTATCGAGGAAAGCAGCCGGGCACGGGTGGAAAGCGGCATGGTCGTGGACTCGGATTTGCTGAGCGCGCAAGTGGTGACCTCCAAGCGCAAACAGGAACTGATCCAGACGCAGAACAGCCTGGCGCTGGCGCGAACCCAACTGGCGCTGGCGCTCGGAATGCCCGCGGACACCCCTTACGAGCCGCAGGAAACGCTGGCCGAGCGCCGATTCCCGGCCGCAACGGCGGCGGAGTTGGAGGCGACGGCGCTGGAAAAGCGTCCCGACCTGAAGCGCGTGGAGTCGGAGCGCAGCGCGCAATCCAAGAGTGTCTCGATGGCCAAGGGCGCAATCGCTCCGCGGCTGAACGTCTTTGGCTCCTGGGAGACCGACAGTCCTTCGCCGGGATGGAACGGCGGCAACAACTGGATCGCCGGCGCCGAGTTGCAGTTCGATCTGTTCGACGGCGACAGCAAGCGAGCGCACATCGCCCGCGAAAAGGCGGTGCAGGAGCGTGCTGCGGCGATGCGCGATGCGTATCGCGACGAAATCCGGCTGGAGGTGCGCAAGGCGTATTACGAATACGACGCTGCGCGCCAGCAGGTCGGGGTCGCTCGCGGCGCGATCGCGCAGGCGGATGAAAGCTTGCGCATCAACCAGAACCGCTACCAAGGCGGCCTGAGCACGGTCAGCGATCTGCTGAGCGTTGAAGAGGCCGCGCATCGCGCTAAAGCCGACTATTGGCAGGCGGTGTACCGCGTGCAAACCAGCTATGCCGGCGTGGAACTGGCGACTGGAACTCTGACGGCAAGTTCTCCGGTGGTGACGCAATGAATCGTGCCAAGCACATTTTTGTCATCCTGAGCAGAGCCGTCGTCCTCGACAGAGGGCGATTGCGGAGTCGAAGGACCCCTATATTGCTCACCCTCCTGCTCCTCGCTTTATTCAGTTTGACTGCATGCAGCGGCCACAAACAGCCTGCAACGATAGCTCCTGAAATCATGCGCGATGTTTCGCTGCTAACGGTCCAGAAAACCACCGTTCCCGACTATGTTGAGGCGACTGGCACGGTGCGCGCGGCGCGTTCAGCACAGCTCTCCAGCCAGGTGATGGGCGCCATCACGCGAGTGAACGTCCAGGAAGGCGATCGCGTGCGGCGCGGCGAAGTTCTGATCACGATCGATGCCGCGCAGCAACGTGCTGCATACGCCAGCGCCGATGCCGGACTGCAAGCGTCGCAGGAAACCATCGCCGCCGCCGATGCGGATTATGCGCTGGCCGAAGCGACCATGAAGCGATATCAAATGCTGTTCGACAAGAAGTCGGTCAGCCCGCAGGAGTTCGACGAGGTCAAGACGAAACTGGCGGCGGCCAAAGCGCGGCGCGACGCCGCTCACGCTGGACGTACGCAAGCCGAAGCCGGAGTGTCCGAGGCGAACACGGCCATCGGGTTTACGAAAATTCGAGCGCCGTTTGATGGCTTGATCATCGCGAAGCTGGCCGACGCCGGGGCGATGGCGGCTCCGGGAGTTCCGCTGCTGGCGGTCGAAGATCCAAGCCACTTCCGCCTGGAGGCGTCGGTGGACGAGAGCCAGATCGGTGCGGTGCGCTTGGGCGAGCCGGTTACGATCGTCATCGACTCGCTCGCCAGTCAGCCGATAACTGGGAAAGTCGTTCAGATCGTGCCCATGGCCGATCCGGCGAGCCGGACTTTCACCGTCAAGATTGAGCTTCCGCCGAATCCGCAGATTCGCTCAGGGCTTTTCGGCCGGGCTCGATTTTCGCGCGGCGAGCGCGAATCAATCCTCGTCCCGCAAAACGCGCTGTTGCATCGCGGGCAGTTGGACGCCGTGTACGTGGTGGGCAAAGGCGACATCGCGAGCCTGCGATATGTAACGCTCGGCAAGCCTTCCGCCAATAATGTCGAAGTCCTCTCCGGACTGGAGAGCGGTGAGCGCATAGTGGCGCAGCCGGGCGAGCGTGAATTGAGCGGCAAGCAAATCGGAGCGCAATGACGACGCCGGCTGAAGGAAGAACTCCGCTTCGAATCGCCGGGCTAATGGCTCGCACTTTCATCAATTCGAAGCTGACGCCGCTGTTCATCGCCGGGGCGCTGCTGGCGGGCGCCTTCGCAATTCTGATGACTCCCCGCGAAGAAGAGCCGCAGATCGTTGTGCCCATGCTCGATGTGTTCGTGCGGATGCCGGGCGCCTCGGCGGCGGAAGTGCAACAGCGCGCGACGGTCCCGATGGAACGATTGCTGCGCGAAGTTCCCGGTGTCGAGTACGTGTACTCCATCACCCGCCCCGAACTCAGCATGCTGGTGGTGCGTTTCTACGTCGGCACCAAAGAAGAAGACGCGATCGTCAAAACCTACAACAAGCTGTACTCGAATTTCGACCGCATTCCCGCCGGCGTTTCACAACCGCTCATCAAAGTGCGCTCCATTGACGACGTGCCCATCATGGCGCTGACGCTGTGGGGCAAGAATTACGACAGCTACAAGCTGCGCCAGATCGCGGGCGAACTCGAGAACCAACTCAAGCAGATTGACGATGTCTCCGAGACGAAGCTCATCGGCGGCCTGCCCCGGCAGGTGCGCGTGGTGCTCGACACGCAGCGGCTCGCCGCTTACAGGATGACGGCGGGGGCGGTCACGGCGCAACTGCAGCAAGCCAATACGCGCGGCGGCGCTGGAAGTTTTGCTCATGACAACCGGCAGTTCGAGGTCGAAGCCGGACGCTACCTCGGCAAAGCCGACGACTTGAAGCAGGTGGTTGTAGGGGTTTATCAGGGAAAGCCAGTTTACCTGCGCGACGTGGCGGTGGAACTCGTGGACGGCCCGGCCGAGCCGCAGGACTATGTTCTGTTCGCCAACGCCGCCGGAGCGCCCACCGATGCGCTGCGCGGCGAGTATCCGGCAGTAACGATCACGCTGGCCAAGCGCAAAGGCACCAACGCCACGGTCATCACCGAAAAAGCCGAAAAGACGATCGGCGAGCTGCGGGGGTACCTGCTTCCGTCGGACTTGAATGTCACGGTCACGCGGAACTATGGCGAGACCGCAAAGGACAAGTCAGACGAACTGTTGAAGCACTTGTTCCTCGCCACGCTTTCGGTGACGCTGCTGGTGGCGTTGGCGCTGGGATGGCGTGAGTCGGGCGTTGTCCTGCTGGCCGTGCCGGTGACGCTGGCGCTCACCCTGGTCGTCTTCTATCTGTATGGCTACACGCTGAACCGGGTCACGCTGTTCGCGCTGATCTTCTCCATCGGCATCCTCGTCGATGACGCCATCGTGGTGGTCGAGAACGTAGTGCGCCACTTTCGGCTGCCCGAGAGTCAGGGGCGCTCGTTATCGGAGGTCGCTGTCGAAGCAGTGGATGAAGTCGGAAACCCAACCATTCTCGCGACCTTCGCCGTGATCGCGGCAATTCTTCCCATGGCCTTCGTGCGTGGACTGATGGGGCCTTACATGCGTCCGATCCCCGTGGGCGCATCGGCGGCAATGTTGTTCTCGCTGATCGTGGCGTTCGTGGTTTCGCCCTGGGCTGCGTTGCGACTGCTCCGGCACTATGCGACAGGAAGTGGTTTTCAGTATGAGACGGAAGGTTGGACGACCCGGCTCTACCGTCGCATCATGAACCCGCTCATTCAGAGCGCAGGGAGGCGGTGGATCTTCCTAGGCAGCATGGTTGTGCTCCTCTTGCTCGCCTGTTCGCTGGTGGCTTTCAAGCTGGTAAAGGTGAAGATGCTGCCGTTCGACAACAAGAGCGAGTTCCAGGTGATTGTGGACATGCCGAACGGTACGACGCTGGAGCAAACGACGCGCGTCGCGCAGGAGTTGGGACAGTACCTTGGCCAGCAGCCTGAAGTTGCGAACTACCAGGTGTACGCGGGCACTTCCGGCCCTTACAACTTCAACGGTCTGGTGCGGCACTACTTTCTGCGGCGCGGCGCCAATCAGGCGGATATCCAGGTGAACCTGCTGAATCGGCACACGCGCAGCGCGCAAAGTCATGCCATCGCCAAGCGTTTGCGGCCTGGGTTGGTGGAGATCGGCAACCGTTACGGAGCGCGGCTTAAGGTAGCGGAGGTGCCGCCCGGACCTCCCGTACTCGAGACCCTGGTTGCCGAGGTGTATGGTCCGGACTACCAGCAGCAAGTCGAGTTAGCGAAGAAGATCAAGCAGATCTTTCAGACCACGCCTGGGGTCGTGGATGTGGACTGGTATGTGGAAGACCCACAGGTCAAGTACGACATAAAAGTTGACCTCGACAAGGCTGCGCTGCATGGGATTTCCGCTGCGGACGTAACCCGCACAGTGCAGATCGGCTTGGACGGCACAACGGCTGGGCTGCTGCATCCGCCGGAGTCGCGGGAAGACGTACCCATCCACGTGCAACTGGCGCGGGCCGATCGCTCCAGCATCGACTCGATCACCTCGTTGCGCTTGCCGAGCGCAAGCGGCGGGCAGGTCTCGATCGCCGAGGTCACCAACGTCGAAAAAAAGACCATCGATAACAGCCTCTATGGCAAGAACTTACGGCCAGTTGTTTATGTATTGGGCGATGTTGCCGGAGAAGAGGAGAGCCCCGTCTACGCTATCCAGAAGATGGGCAAGGCAATCGATCAGTTGAAGACGGCACAGGGATACCACATCCAGCAGTACAACGTTACGATGCCCACCGAGACTGACCGCCTGGCGATGAAGTGGGACGGGGAGTGGCACATTACGGTCGAGGTCTTCCGCGATCTGGGGCTGGCCTTCGCCGCAGTCCTGGTGCTTATCTATGTGCTGGTCGTCGGATGGTTCCGCTCCTTCATTGTCCCGCTGGTCATCATGGCGCCGATTCCGCTGACGCTGGTCGGCATTCTGCCGGCGCACGCGCTGATGGGAGCGTTCTTCACCGCGACTTCGATGATCGGCTTCATCGCGGGCGCGGGAATCATCGTGAGGAATTCGATCATCCTGGTGGATTTCATCGAGCTGCGCCGCGAGCAGGGCATGACGCTGGAGCACGCGGTGGTCGATGCCGGCGCAGTGCGCTTCCGCCCCATGTTGCTGACCGCAGCCGCGGTGGTAGTGGGCGCAAGCGTAATTCTGTTCGATCCGATTTTTCAGGGATTGGCAATTTCTCTGATGGCCGGCGAGGTGGCCTCCACGCTGTTGTCGCGCATGGCCGTGCCGGTTCTCTATTACATGGTGGAAAAGCACAAGCGATCGGCGCCGGTCGGCACTTCCGTCCCGATGCACTCTCAGGAGGCACAGGCCTGACAATCGAGCGTGGTTTGCAACTGATGGCGAGAGCGTTCGTTCCGCTCTCGCTGGCGCTGGGATTTTGTACCGCGCTTGCTGCTGCTAACTGACCAAACTCGTGCTCCGCCTCTGAGCATGTGCCGAAGCCACCCGCGACTTTGCCGCCCGCTCGTGGGCCCACTGGGAGATATCGGCAATCGCCGCAATGGCTGCATCCACTTCTTCTTCCGTGTTGAAGGCGCCGATCGAAAATCGCACGCCACCATCTCGCTGGACGGTTCCAAGTTGCGTGTGCACCAGCGGTGCGCAATGCAGGCCGGTGCGGGTCGCAATGTTATGGTCCACGTCGAGCATCACCCCGATATCACCGGGATCAACGCCCTCCAGGTTCATGAGAATGGTCGAGAGATGGTTGTCGAGGCTGTCGCAGCAGTACAGTTGCATGCCTTCGATTCGCCTGAAGCCATCCACGAGTCTCTGCGCCAGTCGCATCTCCCGCGCGTGAACATTCTCTGTACCGTTCTCGTCCAACCAGTCCTGCCCGGCCCATAGCGACGCAGCACCCACCATATTCGGAGTGCCGTACTCCAGTCGCCAGGGATATTCATCGAGGTGGAACGGATGGATAGACCGCACGCCCGTTCCGCCGCTGCGCACTTGCTTAACTCCAACGTGTTTCCGAACGCACAGGCCGCCGATGCCCATGCTACCCATGAGCGCTTTGTGGCCGGTGAAGGCAACAACGTCGATGTTCATCTCCTTCATGTTGATCGGGACGATGCCCGCGGTCTGAGCAGTGTCCACGACGAACGTGACGCCCCGTTCGCGGCAGATGCTTCCGATCTCCTTGATCGGCTGTACTGTGCCGATCACGTTCGATCCGTGGTTGACGATCACGAGCTTGGTGTTTGGCCGCATCGCCTTGGCAATATCGTCAGGGCCGACGAACCCTGCGCTGTCAAATGGGACGAAGGTTGCTGTTGCGCCATGGTCGCGGACCATATGGTTGACTGGCCGAATCACAGAGTTGTGTTCAAGGTTGGTGGTGATGATGTGATCGCCGGACGAAACCAGCCCCGGAATGATCAGATTGAGCGCATCGGTCACGTTGTAGCCGAAGACCAGCCTGTCCGAGGCATCTTCATCGCCACCAAAGAACTTCGTCATGCGCTTGCGCAGGCGGTCGAGCAGCGAACCCGCCTCCATCGCCAGGTCGTAGCCGCTGCGTCCCGGATTGACGCCATGCGTGCGGTAGAACTCGTCCATGAATCGGTAAACGTTTTCCGGCTTGGGCCACACGGTTGCCGCATTATCGAAATAGATCAGCGCTTTTTCCATGGCTATACCCTCAGTGGAACTCCCACTTGATGAACGGCTGGTTCAGATCGGCCATGGCGTTCACAATCAACTCGGCCAGGCCGCCATACAAGATTCCCGACTTCTCCCAAACTCCGTAGTATCGGAACAAGTCGCGGAACTGGCCTTTGCAATTCGAGCAGGGCGCACAGACATACTTCTTCACGTCCGGGCCCGGACAATCTGCAAAGGCGTCCAGAATCTGCTTGAGTTTCATTCGTCCCGCGACAGAAAACCGCCAATCTTCGAAGTTGAATCCCGACATGATGGCGAAGCCCGACCCACCGCCGCAGCAATAGTTGTTCACTCCATGCGGGGTCATCTCGCGAAACTGCGGGCAAATGGCGCGCAGGATTTCACGTTGCGGTTCTACGATTCCCATCATGCGCACCATGTTGCAGGGATCGTGCAGCGTGACCGGAAAGTCGTTCCGCGACGGATCAAATCTCAGTCGTCCGCTCATGACGATGTCGCGCAGCAGCACCAGCGCACTCTCGCGCGGAATGTTCAGGTCGCCAGTCAGAATGCGGTCGGCGGTCACCATGGATGCTTTGTGCCCGTGCCCGCACTCGCCCAGCACAATTTTTTTCACCTTGAGCTTGCGGGCAGCTTCGGCCTGGCGCACCGCGACGCGCGCGAACTGCGCATCGTCGTACCACAGGCCGTAATTGACGCTGTCATAACCGGCGAGCTCGCTCGACATCGTCCAACTGATTCCAGCCGCTTCGAGGATGATGGCGAAAGCCATCGGGTTCTCGGGCCATGCCAGGATCTCGCCTGCGTTATGGATCAGCAGCACGTCTGCGCCTTCCTTGTCCCAGGGGGTTTCGATCGTCAGACCCGTCTGGTCGTGAATCTCTTCGTCCAGAAAGGCGATGTTGTCATGCACCGCACGAGCATTCATTCCGGTTGATGAACCCGTGCGGAGTTGCAGCATCGAGCCTTTCTCGTGGACCTCTTTCGGCGCGATCCCCAACTCCATGCTGAACAACTTGCGGATTTCACGGGTCAGCAGTGCGTTATCCACTCCCATGGGACAAGCCTGCGCGCAACGACGGCAAAGAGTGCACCGGTACGCCGATTCGAGCAGCCGCCCGAGGGTGGCCGCATTCAGCTCGATATGTTCGCCCTTGAGCTGCGCCAGTATTTTTCTCCCAGGCTTGACGTACTCCTTCACCAGGCGGCGGAAGATTTCACTACGGAACGTAGGGCGGTACACCTCATTGTGCCCGCTCGCGGTGTAGATGGGACATGCCTCGACGCAGGTCTGACAACGCGCGCAATGCTGCAGCGAGAGCGTGAGTTGCTCCAGGAACGTCCAGTTGTTGTCCTCGCTCAGCAGCTTTTCGAGACCGAGAAGGAATCGCTGGACAAGCTGCTGCTCTCCTTCCGGCGTCTGACGGCGGGGCAGTCCGAGCGCAGAGAAGCCATCGAACGAGGTGTCGATCCGGTCGAGCACTTTACGATCGAGGAGTTTGGGGGGAGTCAGCGACGTGATGTCATCGTAGGGCGCCGGCAGAGGCAGGAGACTCTTCGGGGGCACCTCGCTCAACTGTCCGGGTTGGGTGGCGATGTCGCTGAGCTTAAGCACGTCTCCCCGCTCCGTTTGCGCTTGGGTCCGCAACCACTTCCGACCATGTTGCCGCGTTGCCAGCCGCAATATGTGGCGCCGCCCAGGACGGCTCGCGTCGCAGGTTGACCGCAAGTTTCTCCGCGGCGTGGGGATCGTGGGCAGTAGGTGAGTCGTCCCAGCGCACCTGGTGCCATGTGAAGTACTTCATGTACGCGTGCGTCATGTGGGTGAAAGGAAAGTAGGCCAGGAAAAAAGCGAGCAACGCAACGTGAACTTGCCAGACGGCCGGATGATTCGCTGGAAACGCCGGATATCTCACCAGGTCGCTGATCATGCTGTGCAGTCCAGCCGAGCCGGCAGTCAGCAACGGCATGCCGGTCGCGAAGATCGATCCCAGTAGCAGTAAATCGAAGATGCCGATGCGCGTCGTGAAAACCTTAAGACGCGGATGCAAACTACGCATGACGAGCAGACCGAGTGCGCCGGTTAGCCCGAGAGGACACGCCAGCCCGTAGCCGTAAATTACCGCTGCGTCAAAGATGCGACCGCCGACGCCGGATGGGAGCAAAAACTCGCCAATCGCAAATAGCGTAGCCAGCAAATACAGGTACAGGCCCCAGTGCAGGAGACACGACCACAACCACAATTCGGGGAAGTTCTCCCAAACGCCGCGCAGGAGAAAGACTTCTCTTAGAACGAATAACGCCTCACTCTTGTAGCTGGAGACCCGGGGCTTGGTCCACCAGTCGGACTCCTCGAAGTAGGAGCCGCCGTAGCGCTGCCGTTCGCGCGGTCCTTTAGGGATTGGATAGAGTTCCCAGCGCAGGTGGGCAGGCATGCGCAGCGTCTTCACCACACGGACTGCATTGCCGGCGAAGAAGATTACCAGCGCTACCGAGATCAGGATCGCAGTCAGCATCGGTCTTTAACAGCTCTCCACGTACGTGCGCTTCAAAGCTCGCGGCTAAACGCAGCCTGTTGGTTTGGGCAGCCCCGCCACTTTGCACGCGCCTTTGGCTGGTCCCGAGGGAAACAGGTCGTAAATCTCGCGCAACGAGAAGCCAGTCTCTTTGCAGAGCTTGCGTATCATGGGCGCAATTTCGAATTCCTGGAAGTAATTGCGGATGTAATGGATGATCTTCCAATGGGCGTCGGTCAGTTCCGTAACTCCGTCGGTACGGGCCAGGGCCAGGGCCAACTGCTCGCTCCAAAGCTCCGGTTGCTGAATGAATCCGTCTTCGTCCACTTCCACCTCCTGGTTGTTCCAGGCGAACACCTGAAGAATGCCCTGCGATGAATCCATGTGACCTCGCGTGCAGCGCCTAGCGTGCAGAGACTGTTGTCAATCTCAATCGTAGAAAGGTCGAGCAGAGAAATACATTAAGAACTTCTGATTGATTTCCGGTATGACCAGCAGGCTGAAAGTGAAACACGCAGTGGAGTTCTAGTTCGTTAGGCAGGGCGCGAGAAGGACTGCATCGCTCAGGTTCTCGACCTGACGGCTTCCAGCGGCGGCTTGGTGCCCGGCTTGGCGACATTGCCCCAAGCCAACGCGGTAGAGAGCACCATTGAGGTCGTGGTCGCGACATAAGGCATCAGTGCATCGAGTAGCGCCTCCAGATGCGCGACATCACAAACGGCCACCTTGAGAAGGAAGGATTCCGCGCCGGTGACACGGTGACATTCCAGAACTTCCGGATGCATGCCCGCGACTTCCATGAAACGACCCAGGTTCTCGCCGCCAACCTTGACATTCACGAAGGCCAGGATTGCCAGGCCAACTTTGGCAGGGTCGATATGAGCGCGATAGCCGACGATGATTCCGGCCTCCTCCATTTTGTGAACCCGCTCGGTCACCGCAGGAGTAGAGAGTCCTACAATGCGGCCGAGTTCGGCGAACGGCATACGGGCATTCTGTTGCAGTTCGCTGAGGATTTTCCAGCCGATATCGTCCAGCAGATGTTCGACGCCCTGTTCTTTCATGCTGATTCCTGACGCCAGCAAACGATTTCCTGGTCACTGCTCTGCTGCGAATCATAGCACCGTGCCGATGCAGGCCGGGCAGGCCTCATTCCTATCCTCAGCACTGATGCTGAATGCAAAGACTGACGAGGCAATCTCGAATGGCCTTCGTTTCACGGTAGTAGCTCCTCCCCACGCGGCAACCTCGTTCCGCTCATCTCAAAAGGGAAATGCGGCGCATTAACGGTTTACGATCGCGCAGTCTGCGTACCTGGACTACACTCCACGCAACGCTGAAAAGGGCAACCGGGAGCAGCCAAGTGGGGTTGAGTTTCAGGGCCAGGTTTGCGCCGGAAAACCCGACCAGCGGTATGTACGGTTCCAGGTACTGGAGAGCATGTGCCGGGTCGTTCATACGCTGCAGGATATAAAGCAGGCCGAGAAAGGCCAGTGTTCCGGCAAAAATCGAAACTGGATGGAAGCGCCAGGCATTCCAAAAAGGCACGTCGGCTGCGAAGTATAGGACATCCTCAACGACCTCGACCAAAGCGCAGGCGAATATCCCCGATATGGCGAAAGCCATACCAGTATGATCTTCCCGGTGACGCCGCTTTCTACCTCTTCGGTTCATGCGATCCTACGGCGCCGCAATCTGGAATTGCAGAACTGACTGAGCGATGCGGTACTGATACTTCGCGGAGGCGAACTGGATTTGTGCTTCCGTCTGGGTCAGTTGCGCCTGGCTGAGCTCGACGATTGAACTCAGGCCCAGGCTGTAGCGAGTCTGCGACAAGTCGACCGCTAGATTGGCCTGGTCCACGAACTGTTGCGTGACACCGATGCGGTTGTAGGCGGTAATCGCGTTGAGCCAGCTGGTTCGAACGTCGTTGGCGATGCGGTCTTTCAGGTCGCGAAGTTGCTGTTCGGCCGCCTGCGCGCGCAAGCCGGCTTCACGCGAGCGTGCCGGATATAGAAAGCCATTGAAAATCGGGATGTTGACGTTCACCCCGATCGCGCCATACCAGGACGCGAAGGGAGACACGCCCGCGACGGTGCCGCTGTAAGGAGTGCGGCCGACCACCCCCAGGGCCTCAATCGAAGGCAGCAACAGGTCGCGCTCTGCCTTCTGAAAGTGCTGGGCTGCCTGATATTCGTAGCCTTGCGAGGCAATTTCTGGGCGGTTGCTGAATGCCTGGTCCTGCAACTGTCCTACCGCGTCGGGAGGCGGCTTCAGGTCCGTCTCGATATCGACGAGATCAAATGGCTGTTGCGAGGTATAGCCCAGAACCTGAGAAAGCGCAGACAGTGCAGCCTGATAATTACCCTGCGCGTCCAGCAGCAACAGCCTTGCCTGGGCCAGGTTTGCATCGGCAAAGCTGACATCGAGTTGAGAGCGCAGCTTGTTCTGGAATAGCGCCGTGATCTGATCGGACACAAGCTGCCGGGCGCTTACGGTCTGCTCTGCGACTTTCAGCAGAGCCAGGTTCTGCAAAGCGTTGTAGAACGCTTGGTCGACCGCTAATTTGATTTGGTCGGCAGTCGCCACGGCGTTCATATCGGCGGCTTTGGCGCGAAGCACAGCGGTAGCGACCAGGTTGTTGGTGCGGCCAAAGTCGGTAATGAGTTGCGACAAGGTGAGGCCGCCGGCAGCGCGCTCATAAACAATCGGGTTGTTGAGATTCCCGGCGGCGATGCGCGAGCCTTCATCCTTCGGCGTGACCGCCGTCAAGCTGCCATAGAGATTTGGATAGTAGGCAGCCTTTTGCTGCCGAGTAACCTGCTCCGATGCAAGGTACAGCAACCGGTACACCGAAATCTGAGGATTGTTCTTTAGCGCCAGCGCCTCGGCATCCTGCACCGTCAAGCGTAACTGCGTACCTGTGGTAGGCAACTGCCCCGGGACCTGGTTTGCAGGCGCCGATTGATTTGGCGCTGAAGGCGGTTGTGCCGCCGGCGTCCCGGCCTGAGGGTAAGGGGTTACGGTTGGCGGCGCAGGTTGGCTTAACGTTGTACCGGGTTGCGCCGGAAAAGTTCCCGTTTGCGGAGGCATTCCGGTCTGCGGCGCCGGGAAGGACGTTTGCGCTGCCAGCGGAGCGATGGCGAATGCACCCAGCCACGCGAGCCGGAGTATCTTGCGTCTCAAGCTTGTACCTCCTGTGCAGGCGGTTGCTCTTCTTTGCGATGGATCACGAGATAAGCAGCGGGCACCAGGAACACGGTGACAATGACTGAGACCATGAGCCCGCCGATGATGGCCCGCGCCAGGGGCGCATATTGTTCACTGCCCGCTTCCAGGGCGAGCGCCATCGGAATCAGTCCAAGAATGGTGGCGAGTGAGGTCATCAAGATTGGCCGCAACCGCACCCGGCACGCCAGGGCCACCGCGTCGCGGATAGGCATTCCCTGTCGCCTGTAAATGCGGGTAACGTCAACGATGAGAATGCTGTTCGAAACTACGATGCCGGTCATCATGATTACGCCCATCAGCGACATGATGTTCAGCGTGGTACCCGTCACCAAGAGGAAGATGATTACCCCGGTGATGCCCGGTGGAATCGCCAGCAGAATGATGAAAGGGTCAACGAAAGATGCGAACTGCGCCATCAAAATGAGATAGACCAGCACGATGGCGAGCAGCAATCCGAGTCCGAAGCTCTTGAACGATTGCTGCATGGCGAGCACAGATCCGCGGACATCCACGCGAACGTTAGGCGGCAGTTTTGTGTCCTTAATGATGTTCTGCACTTCCTTCGACACTCTGCCGAGGTCCTCCCCCTTCGGTGCAACATAGACATCGATAACGCGGAAGAGTTGATAATGGTCAACCTCCGTCGGCGTGTTGATCATCTTGATGTCCGCCACGTTCTCCAGCACGGTCGTGTTGTCGTTCGTCTTGGACTTGAGAGGAATTTGCTTGAAGTCCTCCATGGTCATGGTGCCGAGTTGGTGATTGGTGTACTGGACGGTCAGGAAGTAGTTATTTCCGCTAACGGGATCGACCCAATACCCAGGTGCAATCATGCCATTAGAGTTGAGTGCCGTGGTGACGTTGCGTACGACATCGCTGGCTGTCAAGCCCAAGCGCGCAGCCATTTCACGACGGACATCGAGCTGGATTCCAGGATAGTCGAGGTCCTGCGGTATGAGTACGTCATTGACATCGCGCAAGCCGCGCACGCGATTGGCAATTGCCGCCGCCACATCGTAAGCGGCCTGCTGATTGTTGCCGGCCACCTGGATGTCGATTGGCGCTGGCATCCCGGCATTGATCACCGAGTCCACCAGGCCCCCAGTCTGGAAGTAGGTGGACACTTCCGGCAAGTCGCTGGCGAGCGCCTCTCGCACCCGATTCATGTAGGTGAATGTGGGAAGCTTGTGGTCTTCATGCAGACTCACCTGCACGAAGGCCGTGTGTTGCGCGCTGTTGCTGGTGTAGATGGCCGATAGATCGGCATTCACGCCGATGTTTGACACAATCATCTTCAGGTCGTGCTCGGGAACGACCGAACGAACGTCATGCTCCACGCGGGCAATGTAATCGTTGGTCACTTCCAGGCGCGAGCCCGTGGGGGCTTTTACATTAATGACAAACTGGCCCGGATCCGTGCGCGGGAAGAACGCGACCCCGAGCAGCGGGAACAGCAGCAGGCTGACCACGAAGCCGCCCATGATGACCAGCAAGGTTTTGTGCGGCCGTTGCAAGGTCTTTCCAACAGCCATGTCATAGTGCATGAGCATCCGGTCGTACTTGCGATTGAAGTTGGATACGAGGCGGCCAAAGGCTGACTTCCGGGCGTGATGACCGACTTCACCGTGGGGCGACCGGATAAACCGTGCGCAGAACAGGGGCACAACCGACATCGCCACCAGGTAGGAGGCAACTAGCGCCGATACTACAGCCAGCGCCAGGGCCACGAACAGATAGCGGCTGATGCCATAAAGGAACATCACCGGGAAGAACACGATGGCGGTGGTGAACGTGGCCGCCAAGACCGCCAGCGCGACTTCCTCCCCTCCCCGTTCCGACGCAGTTACGGAGTCTTCACCCTCTTCCATGTGCCGGAAGATGTTCTCCAGCACCACCACGGAGTTGTCGATGACACGCGAGAGGACCAGCGCCAGTCCGCCGAGCACCATGGTATTGATGGTGCCGCCGAAGGCATTCAGCAGCAGGAAAGCCGCCAGGACAGACAGGGGAATCGAGAGCAGCACGGAAATCGTGCCACGTATCGAACCCAGGAAGATCAGGACCATTACCGCGGTCAGCAGAAGACCAATGACGATCTCGCGGATGACATTCACGATGGCCGTCTTAACGTACTGCGATTGATCGAAGACCACGGTCGCGATCAGTTGCTTGGGGACGTCGAGCAATTGCTTAACGCGGTCGCGCACGCCGTTGACGATCGCGATGGTGTTGCTGTTGCCGCCCTGCTTCAGAATCGGCAGATACACCGACTTCTGGCCGTCGACGCGGACCAGGTTGTATTGAATGGCCGAGGAATCTTCCGCGTGCCCTATGTCGGCGAAACGGAGAACGCCATTCCCGATCGCCTTCAACGGCACATCGTTCATGTCCTTGGTGTCTGGGAACTGGCTGTTGCTGTAAATGTTGTAGTCCCGCGGGCCAATGCGCACATCGCCCGCGGGAAGAATCGCATTGGCGTCATTCACCGTGTGCACGACATCCATCGGACTCAGTTGCGCCGCTTGCAGCTTGACGGGGTCGATGTAGAACTGGATCTGCCGGTACTTTCCGCCGTAGGGTTGCGGAACCGAAGCGCCCGGAACGTTCGCGATCTGGTTGCGAACATTAAATTGCCCAAGATCATGCAGTTCGGTCTCGTTCAGCCCTTGGCCTTTTAGCGTGACCAGGCAAACGGGGAGGCTGGAGGCGTCGAACTTCAGCACCACGGGCGGCAGCGTTCCTTGCGGCAGCCTTCGTAAGTCAGCCATCGCGAGGTTGGCGATTTCACTTACCGCCGCGTCTGGATCGGTTCCAGGCTGGAAGTAAATCTTGATCAGGCTCACGCCAGTGAGCGACCGCGACTCGATGTGGTCGATGTTGCTTCCTAGAGTGAAGAAGCGCTCGAAGGTATCGGTAATATCAGCTTCAATCTGCTGTGGCGGCATCCCACCGTAAAACGTGGCCACCACGACCACCGGTATCTTGATCTCAGGAAACAGATCGACCGGCATCCGCACCGTAACCGCGATGCCAACTACCAGGATCATCAGGCACAGCATGAAAATGAAAAACGGATATCGAATGGCGAAAGTTGGCATGAGCTACTCCGTATTTCCGCCCGCCGGCGGCTGGGCGCTCTCTTTGGGCCGGACCAACTGACCTTCTCGATAGCTGGTCAAGTTGCCGACGATGACGCGATCCCCTTCCGAGAGACCCGACAGAATCTCTACCTTATTCGAGTCCTCGATGCCCGTGCGCACTTCCCGCTTTTGAACCCGGCTCTGTGTATCGACCACCAGCACTGTGCTGCTGTTCTGGCCGCGCTGGAGAGCACTGATGGGAATGGTCAATGCATTGGCTTGCTGCCCCGACGTCAGCGTGACATCGGCGTACATTCCGGGCTGCAGATGGTAGTTGGCGTTGGGTACGTCAATTTCGACCTGCATGGTTCGAGTCGACATATCGAGAGAGTCGGTAAAGCGGGCGACTTTGCCAGTGAAGTGTTCGCCGGTCGCCTGTACGTGCACATCGGCGGAATCGCCAATTCTGACTTTCGACGCCAGCGATTCCGGCACCGGTATGCGCAGACGCAAAACGTCGATTTGTGCCACCGTAACCACCGGCAGGCCGCTCGTATTGGAGGTCCCTGCCTGCACCAGGGAGCCGGTATCGGAGAACCGCCAGGTCACCACGCCATCGTAGGGCGCGGTGATTCTGGCGTAATCGAATAGGGCGGAGTAGTGCTGTTGGTTGGCGCGCGCCACTTCCAATTGCTGTTGCGCCGCCGCCAGCCCCGACTTGGCGGCTTCGACCTGGGCCTGGGAAGCTCGATCTTTCGCCGTGGCATCGTCGAGCTCCTGTTGTGCAATAAGCCCGGGCCGCACCTTGTCGGTATTGACCAGCCGCTCCGCGTTGGCGTGCAAGGCCACATGGTCAGCTTCAGCCCGGGAGACGTCGCTTTGGGCGCGCGAGATTTCCTCCTCCGCGTGGTGCACGGCCGCTTTCGCCTCATCGACCTGGGCAACCAGTTCAGGAATCTCCAATACCGCGAGTACTTGTCCCTGATGAACCCGGTCTCCGATGTCAACGTAGATGCTGCGGATATAGCCAGCCACCTTGGCGTGCAATTCGACGTTCTGGTACGGGATAAATTGACCTGCGATAGAAAATGAAGTGGCAATGGTCTCCCTCTTCACTGCAGCAACTGCGGCGTAGGGAGTGTGGTCATTGTTTGCCTTAGCGCTGGCCGGCGCGCCTGCCCGCGCTCGCCTGACCACCAAGGCAGCAACAAAGAGACAGGCAACAGCGAGTCCCAACACAAGGAACTTGTGCCAACCGCGAACTTGCATGAACTTCCTCTTTTCGACCGGGCGGTATCGTCAAGCCAGATTCCGCTCAGCGTGAGCTGTTTAGCCGGATAAATGCCGAAATCGGGAACAAGAATGGCCGAGAAACTAGGCTTGGGCGGGCGGAGGCCGGAGAAAACGATAGACCTGCCGCTGAGGAAGATTCCTTGGGGGCGGAGTTAGGAAAGCGCTTTGGACTCGGAGCTCGCGATGGAGATATAGCCCGACGAGGCACAGGATCGCCATCCAGAACAGCACGCCACTGCTTGAATCAACGGACTGGACTTCCATTTTTTGTCCGCTGACCCATAGCTTGGAAGCAGTGGACGGAGTCACCTTTGCCGGCGCGCCACCATTGTAAACCTCAGTTTTCGCGCGCCACGCAAACATGAAGACAAGGGCACAGAGCGCCAGCAACAGCACGCGCCGCCGAGTGTCATTCTGCGTGATTCGAAGGTTCACCGTCACCAGCAACCCCACACTCCCAGAATACTATACGTTGAAACACTGGATCTGTGAGCAAGTTACACCACAAAAAGAGAATTCCCTGGCGCAGGGATAGGGTGCAGCGTAACGGGCGTAGGAGACCAGGAAGTGAGGTCGTAAGGACCACAATTCAGTATTCCTGACCTTACTTAGAGCAGTCCGCATTCTTATATCCATCCAGTTGCAGGAGACGCGGACCGGAAAAGAACTCCAGTTCGCTGACTGCCTGCACGAATTCCGCCCGGTATTCAGCGGCGGCGACTGGAGTGTTGACATTGACGCACGCGGCCAGCACCGTACCCGGCTGGAACTTGACCGCCGGCGGCAAACACGGATCGCTCGCACAGCTACCGCCGTACGGCAGCGCCGGACTGTACTGCGCAATTTCCACCCACTTGTTCTGCTTTCTGGCAAACAGTTTGAAATTACTGAAGGCGCGGCGGAAATTTCTTACGTCATGTGCCGCGAAGACGCCCACACTCTTCACCGTGACGTCGCCTTTGGTACGCCACTCGATCCAGTGCACGGTGTCCACGGGTTGCCCGTCGGCAAACATCGTGGCCCGCTGAGCCGACCCTTGACCGCCGTTAAACATGTCGGTCGTGTTGCTCGCCGCGCTTGATCCGGTAACCTGCGCGCCGGAGCTCACGTCGAACAGATCCGAGCGGCTGATCTGGTTGGTGCCAATGATGCGGACCGCTCCCATAATCGCGAACGCCTGGGCCGATTTCTGGGCCGCGTCGGCGGACAGTTCTTGCGATGACTTCCTGGCCGCCTCAAGTTCCTTCCTATCACGGTCGATCGTAGCCGGGTCCTTCTTGGCATCAATATCACGCTGTAAGAACGCGGCCTTCTCCAGTTGCACGGTGGCCGCGCGCTGCACTGCGGCTTGCGCCTGCATGGCGCTGACAAACAGTTGCGCATTCTTGGTGGCCTTGTCCTTTTGTTTGATGGCCTCCTTCTTGGCCTCTTCCGTCTGGTTCAAAGAGTCGTTGAGTTTGGCGTTCAGCGCGTTCAGCTTGGCATTGAGGGCATCGCTTTCAGCCTTCGCCTTTTTCTCGATCTCGATGACTTGCTTCTGGGCTTCGTTCAATGATTCGGTTTCGGTGCGGGCCTTATGTTCCACGATGGCGGTGGATCGTTCGTAAAAAGCGTAAATCGCAAGGCCCAACGCGATTACGAAGGCCAGTCCAAAAATCGCGGAAGTGAGGCGAGCACGGCGCAGGGCACGGCGTCCTTCCTCTTTTTCGAGAAGCAGCGCGCCGTCGCGAGCGTTACGACTCTGTTCCAGGAAGAAAATGGCCTGCTCGAATCCGGTCTGATAACGCTCGGCCCACGCGGCATTGGGCTGCCACGCCTGCTGCCACTCCAGCATGAGCGAGAGTTCAGGATCAGTCATCAATCCAGCCGATCCTCTCGCCTGCAACATGGCGTTCTGGACCAGGCGGCGGTATTGCGCGGCCGATTCGGCTTCGCGGTCGACCCAGTCTTTCAGCCGGTTCCAGACCCGCATCAAGCTCTCGTGGGAAATGTCAATGATGGTCTCCGGCGCAAGCGACTCCGGAAAGGGCGGCATCAGAAACGAGCGACTCGGTTTGCGAAAGGCATCGAGAACGGTGACGACTTCGGCCGGGGCGGCACTTGCAATTGCGCACAGCGCGGCAAACTCGGTCGGGCGACGAACGCCGCGGGCATCGCTGCCTTTATCGGTCAGCGCCTGGAAGACAACTTCGCAGATCTTCTTCTGACGCTCAGTCGTCAACTCCGCAAAGGCCCGTTCGGCATGCTGGTCCAGCGCGTGCGCCATGGTACCGATTGCTTCGTAGTGCGAAAGGGAGATGGGTTCGTTCGCTTGCCGTTCGCGTTGCCACTGCGCCCAGGTACGGTTCAGGGCGTGCTGAAGAATAGAGAGCTGGTCCGGATTGTCGCCGACATCATTGATAAGGCGGGTGAGGAGAACGGGGCTGATTGTTCCGCCGCCAACCGCGATGGGACCAGTGATGGCGGCCCTTCTCTCTTCGCGAGTGAGGCGTGGGACCAGGTATTGCCCTTCATTCACCGCTTCGGGCAGGCCGGAAAAACGCGCGCAATCTCCCATGAAGTCGGAACGCATAGTCAGCACCACATAGATCGGGTGTTCCGACTTTGCTGCCTCCAGCAGCAGATTTACGAATGCAACTGCGCGCTCGTCGGTCTGACTTGGCCCTTCCAAGGAACCAGAGGCCTTCTGCTGACGGTAACGGAAAAGCTCCTCGAACTGATCGACGATCAGCAGCAGATTCGCCTGGCCAGCGAGCTGGGCTTGCTCGAAAAGATCGACCACCCCCAGGTTGCTCATCCCCAGCGTGGCCTCGACCATGTCCTCCAAGGCTTCCCCGCCGAAGTCGAGGCCGGTGAACAGCACCCCGGGCTGGGCCAAAGTTCGGGCCAGGGCCTTAATCGGATCGCTTCCCGGCCGGAACTGAGCCATCCGCCATGCCGAGCCAGCGCGGGCCATCCCGCCCCGGCGCAGGGCCGGCCGCAAACCGCAATTCACCAGCGAGGACTTGCCGCTGCCCGAGGTCCCAACCACGGCCAGAAAGCGCCTGGCCGCCAGCTTGTCTACCACCCTATCGACCTGCTGTTCGCGGCCAAAGAAGAGATATTCTTCCTCTTCGCGGAACGGTCGCAGCCCCGGGAAGGGGTTGGTGACAACGATGCCGGCGGTGCTCACGCGGTGGTGCCTCTCCCTTCGACGGCAGTGACGAACCCAAGCATGTGCGCCTCGGAAAAACCTTGCAATCCGTCGATCAAGTTCGGTTCTTCCAGTTCGATAAGCTCGCTCTTCGACTCAGTGGCTGGTTGCGCCAGGTAAATGTAGCTGGCCAAGAACGGCTTCGTGGCGCGGTAAGCGCCGGCTTTCTTCAGTTCGCTTCCGATGGAGCGCTTCCACGCCTCATCGCCATTGCCGTAAAACAGAATTACCGCGTCACACTCCCTAAGAAGGTCCTGGTTGTTCTGGCGAACCGTGGCTGCGTCGCCCTCAAAGAGCGGTATCTGGACATCGCAACCCCGGCCTTTCAGGAACTTGCGCAGGGGGATGGTCGCTGGCCGGTCGCGTTCATCGCAGATCAGGTAAATCAGCCGGCTCCCTTGACGTTCCACCGGAGGCGGTTCCGGCTTTTCCATTTTCCTGAGCGCGGCATGCATGACTCCCTTCAGATCTTCTACGTCTCCGGTCACCAGGTCGGCGCCCGCCTGAAGACCGGTATCCTTAAGAAGCCGGTCGATGAACTCCTGTTGCGCTGCGGATTCCGACTTCATTCCTTCCGGAAGCGAGATGATTCGCCGTAGCCCGCCTTTCTTGTGGGCTTCGATCGCCAACTCATTCTGCAAGATGGTCACCGACTTCTCGCTGGGGCCATCAGGAACGACGCCGTATTTTGCTCCTACCAGGTGAATGGACAGTTCGCTCCGCTCCAGGAAACTTTTCACTGTAGCGAGATATCCTTCCTCTTCTTTCGGCAATTGGACGTCGGGAAATACCGGATACCCGTGAAGCCGTAACTCCGACTCCAGGGCCTCGCGTGCGCTGCGACGATCGAAGCTGCATTCGGCAAGATAAATTGCGGGTTTGCCTGCTGCAGCCGGGGGAACCTCCGAAACCTTGCCCGGGGCTGGCGGTGGAGACTCGATCTTCTTGATCAATCCCGCAATGTCATAAGCCAGCTTGGCCAGCTTCAGGTTGTACTTGCGGGTAAACTCCTCGCCATAGGCAGGGTCGAGTTCGAGCGGCACCTGCTGTTCATCGAACTCATAAAATGGGTAGCCAAGAGCCTCCCTCATCACGGGAGGTAGGGAGGCTTCGTTGTCCACCGGCATCTTAATAACTTTCAGCACGCGAGACTTGTTATCGACAACCAGCCCTCCCGTCGTTTCCGCATATTTGCAGAACTCCTTTACTTCGCGGGTACACCATTCCGACTCGGCGTATCGCGGGGTCAGGATCGACAAGAGCAGCTCGGTCTTAGGGAATTGCTGAATAATTTCATCGGCAAAGATGTCGTTGCCGTTTAGTTTGGAATCTCTCCAGATTTCCGCCTTGCGGCCCAACCTCATGTTGAGCATGGCCGCCAGGGTATTGTGGAAGCGCGTAATCCAGCCCTGCTGCTGTTCCGTGAGCGGAACATTGTCAATATGCGCGTAGCTGATGAACAGGTTTCGCTGAAACTCCATTCTCAGGACATCCCTTCCGCAACCCTACCAGTTGAGCCTTACCGCAAGCTGGATTCGACGCGATCCGTGCGACGACGTGATCTCGCCAAACTGCGGATTGGTGGTGACCCCGTTCAGGCTGTAGGCCGTAATCGGGTTGTAGTAGTTGGAGCGATTGAAGAGATTGTAGAACTCCGCTCGCAAGATCAGGTTGAACCGCTCGCTGAGAGGAAGATTTTTCTGGACGGCAGTGTCGAAGTCCACATAAGCCGGACCACCAAACTCATTGCGTGCGGAATTTCCCAGACAGGGCGATCCTGCCGTTCCGTTGAAGAGCTTTTGTCCCTGCACATAATAAGACATGGAGGGAGCAGCCGCGGCACAGGCCAGCGACGGCATACTGATCGAACTCGTCTGGCCGATGTACGCATTCGGAGTGCCGGTGGTGGTGGGAATGAATCCCGTAAGATTAACGCGCTGTGTCAATTCTCCTGCAATTGGGCCGGTGAAAATCGTAAACGGCTGGCCGCTTTCGGCAATGAAAATGCCACTCACGGTCCACCCGCCGAAAAGCTTCGAGGATTGGCGCCAAGGCAGGTTCCAGGCAAAATCGACCACCAGCCGGTTGGTCAGGTTCAAGTCGGAGGTTGCGTAGTCGTTGTTCAGGTAATTGGTTGGATCCTGTGGGACGTTGTATGGCGTTGCATAAACTTGTCCCTGTCCGGTAGTCGTCAGCCCAGCGTTGAGCAAGGTATTAAGGCTTGGTGGAGAGGAGCTGGGGGTCGGAGTGTTTCCCCCTTGCGCCTGGAACCTTGTGGTATTGCCAATTCCGAAGACACTTGGATTAGCCAATCCATAGAACTGTAAAGCATATATCTGAGTGAACAGCGACGTGGGGATTAAAGAGAAATTGACCTGCGAAGCATTGTCCAAGGCCTTCGACCAACTGTAGGCAGCGTTGGCGGAGAGTCCATGCCAGCCTTTGGTATGAGCTTGCAGCACCAAGGCGTTATAGTTCCCGTGGGCCGCGTCCGATAGAGTTTGGATGGGAAGATAGCTGAAGCTGTCGCAGTTCGTATATTGGGGCGAATTGATAGGCACGCCGGGAATTGGAGCGCCTGCGGAATTAGTGCAAAACCACTCATTGTTGAAGCCCGCATTCGTGATCGCCGGAATACGGCTGGTAAAGTTCCCAACGTACGCAGCCTCAACCGAGAATTTCTGGGCCAATTGCTGCTGGACCGAAACGTTGACCTGCTGCGAGCGGGGAGATTGGAACTGGTTTGCGTTAATCGCACTTATTCCGAAGGGCACGGTCGCGGTTTGCGACGCCGCAGCACTGGGATCAATGCTGACCAGACTCATATTACCCATTCCGCACTGGCCCAGGTTTCCACAGTAGGGGCTGAGGAAGCTTTGCCCATAGATTGCCGCTGGATTCGTAGAGTTTGAGGGAGTAGGACGATTGAACATCAGCTGTGCGATGCCACTCACCGGCAACTGATCGTAGAAGATGCCATAACCTCCACGGATTACGGTCGTGGCATCTGCGTTGGACCACGCCAGTCCGACCCGTGGCCCAAAGTTAGCCTTACTGCTCTTTAGATTGTAGGACGCGTTTGGCTGGCATCTCCAGGGAAGCGGGGCGGCGTTGGCCGGATACACGGAATCAAGTTGGCTGTAGCTGGTTGCAGCGCAGTTGAATGAGAAGGGATCGAATACCTGCGTATGATCCTGCTGCACCAGTCCATTGGCAGCCGGATCGTAGTTCCAAATCTGATTGTTGGTTTCGCTCGGAACCGAGAAATATTCGTAGCGTAATCCCAGGTTCACCGTAAGATGTCTCTTAGCTCGCCAGGTGTCCTGTATATACCCCCCTATGACATAAGAATTAAACAGGCCGCGATAGGGCGCCGGCTGGTGCAAGGCATAGTCAAAGGACGGGTTCGAAAATGCCGACTCCGGACAGTTACTGGTGACAGCCCCCATGGGTGGATTGCAGGTTGCGCTATCGCTGGTAAACTCGCCGATGTCCGATGAGACTACCATGCCACGAGTGAAGCCGTCGGCGATGAAGATGTCCTGCAAATTCCGAAACTCGCCGCCCATGCGCAAGTAATGTCTTCCTTTAGTGAGTGACAGGTTGTCAACATACTGGCCCTGGCTGTCGCGGCGCTGACTTGGGCTACCCAACGGCGCTCCGATCCTCGCGAAGGGAAAGAGTCCATCCAACGAGGGTGTGATGTCGGTGTAAGAACTGGCAACCATCGGTGAGGACGACCAGAAGGAGTCGTACCAACCCCCAAAAGCACCCGGCACTCCAGGTTTGGCCCCGGCATACTGCGGATCGAGGCCTGATAACAGAAACGTCGGCATTGGTCCACTATTCAAGCCTACATTCGATGCGTTGAAGTTCTGGTCCTGCGGCGCTTCCAGTACTTGAAAGCGTGTGAAAGCGACGCGTGCCTCGTTCGTCATGTTGGGTGAGAACTCGTGCAGGAACGTCAGGGTAACGTTCTGGTTCAACGCACTGGTGTTGGAACCATTCCCCGGATAGGTCGCCGAACTGGGCAGAGTGTCGTCGTGGAGTTGATGCAGGTCCTGCAAATTATAACGAAGCGACCAATTTGACTTGTCTGTCTGGTTGAAATCGAGGCGCACCATGTAGTTGTCCACATTGGTGTAGTTGGGGGCCTGTCCCCGGTAGAATTCCAGCACGTCAGGCACTGCAACTACATTCGATTGCGGATACAGCGCCAGTACCTTCGAGGCCAGGAGGGCGTCCGGGTATCCTGAGGTTCCGACGAAATTATCTAAATGACTGCGGTCGTACGAGCTGGGCACGCGCTCGAAGATAGGGTTGGGATTGTTAATGCGCGTTCCTTCATAGTCGCCGAACCAGAACCACTTCTTCAGGAACGATCCACCTGCCTGCCCTCCGAATTGCTGCGAGGAAAAGGGTTGACTAAAGCTATTGTTTCCGGCAAGCACAGCCGCCGGATCAAAGGATTGATAGCACTGCGGGCTGCCGAAAGCAGCACCGGGAGCGGTGCAGTATTGGGTCCCATTCTCCGCGTTCAGGTTCTTTACGGTCGCTACATATTGGTTATAGGTGGCAGGCTCATAAACCGGCTGGCCAAATGGCATATAGGCTGGAGCCGGAGCGGAATTCAACGGGCCGGCATAGGCGGCAGCCTGGGCGAAACCGGAGTTCGCATACACCGAGAGGGGCGAATTTGCATTAAGGCTGTCGGAATTGAAGAAGCCAAAGACGCTCCCATGAAAGTTGGTGGTTCCACGCTGGGTAACTATGTTGACCACGCCGCCATTTTCGCGACCAAATTGCGCATCTGGATTCGCGTAAACGACCCGAAACTCCTGTATAGCATCGTTCACCTGAAACGGAATTGCCTGGTTATTACCGGCAGCGACGTTATTCATTCCATCGAGCAGGAAGTCATTGGTAGTCGGCTGCTGCCCGGAGATGCTGAAACTCGCGCCCGCCAATGTCGAGCCTGCCTGCACATCATGAGCACTTATGCTGACGAATCCCAAGGCCAGAAAGTTGCGGTTGTACAGCGGCAAGGTGCGTAGTTGCTCGCTGGAGATGACCGTGCTCATCGAAGTGGAGAGCATGTCCAGAACGATGGGGCGTGACTCGGCCACCGGGCCTATCGCCGTTGCCGGCGTGGGACTGGGAGGACCAGCGGGCTGTGATGCTGGTTGCTGCGGGTCGGCATCCGCGGAAGCGGTTGGGTCTGCTGGCCCGCCTGAACTCGCCGGGCTTCTTGCAGCTGCGTGCGCAGGGGCTGCCGCTTGCTCGCAAATTAGCGGAGGCAGCATGTATTTTTTCTCGCCAACGCTCACCGAGAACTTCTGCGAGGCATATTTTTGCGTCCTGTCGAGGCTTGGAAACGAGCATACCCAAGGTGGGTCGGCGGTCGCGCTTATCACGTAATCGTCGGAGGGCGTCAGATCGAAAAAGCGATACATGCCGTCAGAATCGCTGGTGTAAGTCCGCAAGATTCCCTGCGATTCGTTTTGCAGATTGTCGTTCTGCAGCTTCAGAATCACACCGGGAATGGGAACACCTTGGCCGTTAACCACCTTGTCCGCGTCGCCTTCGACGAAGGCCTTGTCCTGAGCAAGGGCCGGCACCGCGACGCCGAGGGTCGCACACAATAGCAGTAATTGATACCACCGAGCGGTGAACATTCCCTGTCTCCCGGACACGCCCCGGATACAACCTAAATCTAAGCAAATCGAACAAGCTTTGCTTCCGCTAGCTCACTTGATGAGTAATGAGTACAAGAATGTCTGGACACCCAGCTGATTGTAGCCCTGTGAAGCCAGCGGGTTGTCCTCGCGTAACTCTGCGTTCACCGATATGTAAACGGTATTGTTGACTGGCGGTGACGAAATGCCCGGCGCGAAACTCGTTCCACAACTTGTACCGAAGCACAACACGATGATCACTAGGCACAGAACTCCGCCGACTGCCTTACCCCGCAGCTTGAATGGAACCAAGACGATTCCCACCAAACCAACTCCGCCGAGACTCATCAGAGTGGCGACCACACGCTGCCCGCCGCTCCGATGTAGCGGCAAAGCAAGGTGTGCAGCCCCGCTAGTGTTGACTGTAACCGTGGCAACGGTGCCAGTCATCTGAGTCAGGACACAGAGGCTGGACAATCCCGGAGGCTTGGTAGGACTCGGCGGACACATGACGGAACAGGTGATTCCTGTACCTGCCGGGGGAGTGCAGGTCATCACGGCATATATCAGCGGTTGGTCCTGCCACGCCGCATTCACTGCGACAGCGAACGTGATATTGCCTCCCGGCGATACCGTGCCTGAGTTACCGTTCTGCGGAATCAGCATGAATGGCGTAGTCACGGTCACGGTAAGCGGCGGCGAAGAAGTTGCACTGTTGAAGTTAATATCTCCGTTGTACGTGGCGATAACCTGATGCGTGCCAATTACCAGAGTATTGTTTGTGTAACTCGCCACACCACCTTGTACGCCCGCGTTCGCAACAAGGCTCGCCGTACCCAGGAGAGTCGAGCCATCCATGAAGTTTACTGTCCCGGTCGGAATACCTCCGGTGGGAGATTGCACCAGGGCGGTGAAGTACTCGTTGTTCCCATAATTGACTGAGGTTGGGGGACTCGAAGTTCCCGGACTTGGATTTCCCGTCAGCGTGACGGCCGGGGTGGCTTTCCCTCCTGCCGGGAGCATCAAAGTGTTCGACGCGCTGGCGCCATAAATAGAGGATGCGTCCGGCGCGTAGTTACTCTGAATGTTATGGATGCCGGTACCAGCGATCGACGCATTATTCAGTTGAGCGGTGATCGTAGTACCGCCCAGGAGGACGCTCACCGTGTTGACCCCGCTGTTGGGAGTGGCCAGGTCGGGGACTCCGTCACCATTAAAGTCTGCTGCTGCGATCGCGTAGGGGTTAACGCCAGTCACATAGGTCTGCTGCGGCTGGAAGCTTCCGTTGCCCGCGCCCAGCAACACACTGACAGTATTAACGCCGCTATTGGCTGTAACCAAGTCAGCCACACCATCCCCGTCAAGATCCGCAATTGCCACCGAGGTAGGCGTGGCCCCGACTGGATATGCTTGCTGGGGCTGGAACGTACCGCTGCCCGTGCCCAACAGGACACTAACCGTATTGGCGCTGGCGTTCGCTACAGCGAGGTCAGGAATGCCGTCCTGATTGAGGTCACCGCTTGCGACCCAATAGGGGTTCTGGCCGACGGGATAGGTCTGCTGCGGCTGGAAGCTAGCGTCGCCATTGCCCAGCAGCACACTGACAGTGTTGTCAACGAAGTTGGCCACGACTATGTCAGGAATGCCATCCCCGTTGAAATCAGCAACTGCAAGCCCATAAGGACCTAACCCGACCTCCCAGGTTTGCTGCGGCTGAAAGGAGCCATCTCCGTTCCCGAATAGGACGCTCACAGTACCGGAGTGGAAATTAGCCACAGCCAAGTCAGCGATGCCATCTCCGTTGAAGTCGCCCACGGCCACTCCAACTGGCCCCGCCCCAACAGGAACGGGCGGTTGTGGCTGGAAGGTGCCGTCGCCTTTGCCCAGCAATACGCTGACCGTGTCGTCGGAGAAATCCGTTACCGCAAGATCAGGAATACCGTCGCCATTGAAATCGCCGACCGCGATGAATGACGGCTCGACGCCAACCTGGTAGGCCTGCTGCGCATGAAACGTGCCATCGCCGTTGCCCAGTAGCACACTGATCGTATTATCGGGCTGGTTGGCCACAGCCAAGTCGGCAAAACCGTCTCCGTTGAAATCCCCTACTGCGACTCCCAGAGGCTCATTACCCGTTAAGTATGTCTGCTGCGGCTGAAAGGTAGACATGCCCGGACCGGCGAGGACCACGGTGCCAAGATTGAATCCATTGGTGAGGTCGTTAAACGTTACCTGTCCCGTTGGCGTGGGAAACCCGAAGCCGAACACCGCGGCCGTGAAGTCGAAGTTGTTGCCGTCGGGTTGGGCGGTCAACGTTGTGATGGTCGTCTCCATCCCATCGACGGCAAGCTGTTGCGGCCCGGATTGGCTGGTTTGGAAGAAGTTATTCGTGTTGTACTGCGCGTTTAACTCGAATGTCCCAAGCCCGAACCTTGTCTTGAGCGTCGCCGTGCCCGAGCCTTGCACAATCTGAACGGCAGCCAAGACCTGCTTACCACTCAAGAAGGTCAAAGTGCCAACAGGAACTGGCTCGCGGCCGCTGTTCACGGTAGCCGTAAGGGTCACCACTTGGCCAACCATTGCAGGTGACGGATTCACCGTCAGGGTTGTCGTGGTAGGAGCTTGTGCTTCCGCGGCCAAGGAAAAGAGAAAGACAACGAGCAGGGTTGCAGCCAATGAGAAAGCGCCCGTGCTGTTGCGACGAACTGGAGGCCCGAGGTTTACCAATGTCTTGCAAACAATCATGGACACCTGCTGAGGCGCCACTGACGAAGCGGTTACCGGCAACGAGCAACGAGCAACGATAAAACATCGCGACCCAAGCGCAAGTCCCTGCGCCGCGATGGTGGAATTCAAGATTGCAACCTTTGAGCCGAGACCTTAGCACCTAGGAATTACACTGTCAATGAACTTGTTGGTTACGCTGCAGTTACCGGTTGAGTTCTTCCTCCGGCTTTCGACATTGTACGTTTGGTTCAGCTGACTATTAAGGGCGTTTTGTCCTATTCGTGACGACCCTTCCGCTAAACTTCCAACACGCGCCTGGCGGCGCATCCCGGCAATGCTCGAACCGCTTGCACGACTAGCTCGAAGGCTCGGACGCTTGTTCGCTCTTGCGGCAGCCGCATTTTATGGTCTCTGGCAGCATCGCAAACTGCCGCGCGACGCGTCGCGCGCCGAGTCCGCGCAGTGGTTGCACGAGAGCTGTGCGCGCGGACTCAGGGCCCTTGACGTCGAGCTGTCGGTCAGCGGCGAGTTCCCTTCCGGCGGATTGATGGTCAGCAATCACTTGAGCTATCTCGACATCCTCGCCTTCAGTGCGGCGGCGCCTTGCGTCTTCGTGTCCAAGGCGGAGGTTAACGAATGGCCAATCATCGGCCGCTACGCGCGCTGGGCCGGAACCGTCTTCGTCATTCGTCACGACCGCACCGATGCTGCGCGCGCGAACGTCAGCGTCGGCGAGTCGCTGCAGAACGGCGTTCCCGTCGTACTCTTTCCCGAAGGCACGACTACCGACGGACTGCGCGTCCTGCGTTTTCACTCAACCATGTTGCAGCCCGCGATTGATGAGGCAGCGCTTATCACGCCGTGCGCGATCTCTTATCAACTTGACGAAGGCAACGTGGGCCAGGAAGTTTGCTGGTGGGGCGACATGCCGTTGCTGCCGCACTTCTGGAATTTGATGGGCAAAAAAAACATCCGCGCGAATGTCACTTTCGGCAAGCCTGTCTCGGCAGCGGGTGATCGCAAGCAACTCAGCCACCTCCTGCACGAGCAGGTGGTGCGCTTGCACCAGAGCTTCGGGAATCCTACACCGGCTGTCGGGCCACCGTGAGCGTGCGACGGTAGAGCGATCTTGAAGTGAACGTCGTCAGATCCCTTGAGCTGCCGAAGAGAGTCAACAAGAATGAACAACACCCGCCGTGCGCGGTAAGACACGCCTACATTCCGGGAATGCGTGGTGCAGGATACCATCTGAGGGCGCCCCACGCGCAGCCGCGTTAGCCGGTCAATTGCAGACAAGTGGATAGGCCGGGCCAGGATTCGAACACACGTTTCCACCGCCGTCCTCGATATCGTCCAGCTTAACCGGCGATGAAAAGTAAGGCGCCAGTTGCAGGTGCCCGAAATTATTCTGGGTGAAGACGTTGCCGTGCAGCTTAAAGTCGGAGGGCAGGGCGCGCCGTTCTCCAGGGTCTCCGCAAATCTTCGTTTCATGACGATAATTAAGCTCGTCGTAAATCGGAATATAGGCGGAGTAAGAGCCCGGCTCGGAACCATCAAACTGATTTCCCGAGAAGAGATTTCCCTGGAAGTAAACCGCGGTATCGGCAGGCGCTCCGTGGCCGTCCCAGTTCTGCGGGCGCAAACCACAAATGCGAAGCAGTGCGAAGATCTGTGGAGCACTGCTGACCGTGTTGTCGATGACTCGCACATTTCTCCAGCTATTGAAGTACCATCCGCCGATTCCGGCATAGGCGACATTGGCGATGGTGTTCGACTTGATGCGCAAGTCCACGATATTGCCGATGGTTTCAATGCCCGTATCCCAGGTGTTGCGGATGGTATTGCCCGCCAGCACGTCTCCGCTCTCGTCTTCAATTACGATGCCATCGTCGGCGCCGTACGGATCGCTCGAAGCGCTGCCTTGGCCGTCGATCACATTTTGAACCATGGTATTGTTCGATCCCAAGGCGCTGATCAGCACTCCGGCGCAGGTTTGACTCTTAGGGCAGGTTGCGGTGTTCGATCGGAAAACGTTGCCGCTCGAGTAGTACTGCTGAAATCCGGCATTGAGTGTGTTGCCAACCAGGCTGGTGCTATTCACAGAGGTGAAGGAAATATATTGCGATGGGCTGTCCAGGTTGCCAATGGTGTTCCCAGACAGAGTACCTTTGCTGCTGCTGGAGGCCGTAAGGATAAAGCCGCCCGCCGGAGCCGCCAGCATGCAGTGGGAAATCGTGAAGCCCTGAACATTCGTAATCGAGATCGCGGATCCGTAAGAACCGGCAGTGACGGTGTGCAGCCCGCAGTCGAGGCGCACATCCTGCGTGTCGTGGATGTTCAAACAGGCCGCTTGGGCCTGCGTCTGTAAGAGATTGCCACTCAGGACGTAGAGTCCCGGGGCAGTAATGTCCTGGCAGGTAGCGAGCTCCCGTGCCCCGGCGCTGGTTGCGAAGCAGAGAAGCAGCAGCAGCCCTGCGAAGAACACGATCGAGCTGAAGCGATTCGCGGAAGCGAGTTTTCTGAAGTTGGCGATTCGCGTTTGCATGGTGACCTCCTTTGGTCATGGGCTGTTGCCGCAACAGGGTTAGACGGAAAGGACGGATGTCACGGCACCGCTGGTTTCTAACTGGGAAGCCGTTCGTGATGCCAGATCACAGAGCCTCGCCGTCGGAGGCAAGGAAGGCCCCAGACCCAATGCGCTGGCCGGAATTCCCTGCGCTTTCACAAAAGCCCGTTCCCTTGCAGCTCGTTGCGGCGTAATCGATTCACTCGGACAGTTTTTCTGATGCAAAGCGCATACCAGATGGCCACGGGGAGCAGGCAGTTGGGTGTCAGGAGCCCTAAGCTGTCAATATTCAAAGAGTTGACCAGAAGGGGAGATCTTCCGCAGGGCGTCAAGCGGCTATCGCGGCCTCACCCAATCGGATATAGGAATATCCAAAAGGATAGGCATCGCGGGTTCCTTACGCCTGGCGGCCCACAAAACCGCTGCACGCTAACGCATCAGCATGTCGTAAACCACCTGGAAGGCTTGGGGCGTGACACCGAGGCTGCCGCGGTAGGGATTGTCCATGAGGAACAGGAGATGGATTTCCAGGCCGAGGAGGACGGCGAAGAACGCCGTCATCCACAGGTGCATGGCAAGGTCCTTGGGCTGAAAGAACCAGCTGACGGCGAAGCTAAGCACCGCCCCTACAATGACGAACCTCCACAGCGGCCGGGGCAGGTGCGAAGTGATGCTGTCCAGCCGCAGGCTGCGTTTTTGGACGAGATCGTCGAAGGCGCGAAGGGTCTCGAAATATAGCGCGTGCTGGCCCTGGGTTTTGGGTTCGAAGGCTTGCAGCTTGTCCTGGAAACGCCACAGGCGCTGCATGCCACCCGGGGAGATGATTCCCTGGCGATGCAGGGCCCAGGCTTCATCGATTTCGTAGCGGGTGTAATCGCGCAAGTCGGCCTGCAGGGCGCCGCGGTCGGACTCCGGAAAACCGGTGACGTCGCGGTACAAGGCGGCCACCGCACCGGCTTCGAGGGCCACCGCCGTCCGCGCGTCGTTGTAGCCTTCCCACACGCCGACCGCGATCAGGCCCAGCATGATGCCATAGAAGATGGCGACTGTGCTCAGATAGTAGCTGACGACTTCGTTGTGCAGGGCGACGGCGTGCAGGCGGGCCACCCATTTGCGGGAAAGCAGCACGCCACCGATTCCGATGAGGGCCGCAATCGCAGCTACCAGGACGCCACCCAGCCAGTCGGGCAAATTGGATATCTGTTGCACAGAAATCCCTCAGACAATATTCGTACCGATCGAGTCCCTCACCCCTTGGCGCTGCCGGCTTTCTCCTCGCCGAACTGCAGCGTGGATTCGTCGTCATCCTGCTGCCAATCAGGTGCTTGCAGCTCGAACGGCAATTTGTCCAATTGCTCCAGTTGGGGCACCGCGGCCTCAGGGAGGGAGCGGTCAAGCTCCGGGAACCTTCTGGCCAACGGGAAAACGCGGCGCTCCATGGAGCCCAGCATCTCGTTGTAGGCGGTCACAGCGCCACCCAGCTTCTTGCCCATTTCCTGCAGGTGGCTGGCCATGCTGCCCAGCCTTTTGTAGAGGTCGCGTCCCGCCTCGCTGATCTGGCGCGCGCTGTCGGCAAGGTTCTTCTGGTTCCAGCCGTAGGCCACGGCTTTCAGCAACGCAATCAACGTCGTGGGCGAAGCCACAATGACCTTGCGCCTGACGCCGTAGTCAATCAGCTCTGTGTCGTAATCCATAGCGGCGCGGAAAAAGACTTCCCCCGGCAGAAAGAGAACCACGAACTCGGGCGTGCATGGCAGTTGTGCCCAGTACGACTTGGCGCTAAGGTCGTCAATGTGATGCCTCACCTGGCGCGCGTGGTCGCCCAGGCGAGCGTTTCGCGTGGCCTCGTCTGGCGCCTCCAGCGCCGCGAGATACGCGAGCAGCGGGGTCTTCGCGTCCACAATAATCTGCTTTTCGCCGGGCAACTGGACGATCACGTCGGGACGAGAACGACGCTCATCGCCGGTGATGGATTCCTGCTCCAGGAAATCGGAGTGTTCCAGCATGCCTGCCAGCTCGAGTACCTTGCGAAGTTGCAACTGGCCCCAAAGCCCACGCGCCTGCGGCTCGCGCAGCGCCTTGACCAGGTTGCCGGTCTCTGTCTGGAGAGCTTTTTGCGTATCCAGCAAAGAAGCCACCTGGGAAGTGAGTGCGCCGTAGGCCTCGGCGCGAGTTTTCTCCAGTCCTCGTACCTGCTCGTCCACCTGCTTGAGCGAATCGGCGATGGGTTTGATCAGCGTCTCGACTGCTTTCTCGCGGGCTTCGAGCTCTCCTTTGGCTTGCGACTGGTACTTTTCCAGTGTGGTCCGGGCGAGATCGAGAAAGTTTGCGTTGTTTTTCTGCAGCGCAGAGTTAGCTAAAGCCTGAAAACTATTCTCCAGTTCGGCGCGCGCTTCCGAAAGAAGCTGCAGCTTCTCTTTCGTGGCTTCGCGCTCGGAAACCAGCGTGGCCTCCAGCGAAGCCCGGGCGGTCAGCAGAGATGAGATCTCGGTTTGCTTGAGGGAGAGATCACCCTTGGCGGCTGCGAGCTCCTGCTCCAGGGCGCTCTTGCGCTCTGAGATCGCGGCGATCTTGAACCGGCCAGCCAGCGCAACGATTACCGCGGCCACCGCGATGATCATCAGAATGACGACGGGAATGGACATGATCGGAGCCAGAGAAGCGATGATGTATTGTATGTTGGCCGCAGGCGGAGCGAAAGGCTGGAGTGCTGCGTCTAATGCTTAACAAGATGCGCTCTCGAAAAATTCCCCACATTTCGGTCAGCGTTACTCTTGCCTGCCTGCTGCCGCTCCTGCCAGCCGTGTCGCGGGCGCAGGAGCAGTTCGATGCCGCCGGCGAGAAGCAGTTGGTCGAGCTGATCAACCAGGAGCGGGCTGCCGAAGGTCTGTCTCCACTGGCGGTGGATGAGCGACTGACGCGGGCTGCGCGCCGGCACACCGAGCTGATGGTGAAACACGGCGGCCTGTCGCACCAGTTTGATGGTGAGCCGTCCCTCCAGACCCGAGCTGCGGACGAGAACCTGCGCTCGGACCGGCTGGCGGAAAACGTCGGCCTCGAGATGGATGCTCCTGGGATCCACGCCGGCTTTATGAACTCGCCGCCCCATCGCGCCAACATTCTCAATCCCAACTACAACGCAATCGGCGTGGGAGTAATGCGCAACGGAGACCGCCTCTATGCGACCGAGGATTTTGCGCATCGCCTGCCCGATTACTCCGAGCCTGAGGCGGACGCGGTCCTACAAAAGGCCATCACAAGCTATGCAAAGTCGCTGGGAATCCCTGCACCAGCGCGCAAGCCCCAAAGTGCAATCCATCAGATGGCCTGTGACATGGCGCTCATTGATGCGTTGGACACGGGCACGCCGAGAAGCATTGCCGGCGTTCACCGGGTGCTAGCCTGGACGGCCACCGAGCTCGAGCAACTTCCGGATGGCGTCAAGACCTTGGTGTCGCAGCCGCTCAGTGGCGGCTATTCGTTGGGAGTTTGCTTCGCTCCCAGCGTGAGCCATCCCGGGGGAGCGTACTGGATCGTGATGGTCACGTACTGACAGCAGCTGATGACATTTTTTGATTGTGCCATCCTGAGCGGAGATCTCCTTCGACGAGCTTAGGGCAGGCTTTCGATTCCCCGGTCGCCACGGCGACTTAGTCGCTCAGGATGACGGAATCGAAAATGCAACGATGCGCCGAGCAGGGTCGTTACGGCCTGGCGTTTCCAACCCGTAATCCAGTTCGCTTCTCTGTGCTAACCTCGCTCCAAAAGATGAACGAACCGTCACAGATTTACGTTGGCACGGCAGGCTGGTCGTACAAGGACTGGGAGGGCATCGTCTATCCCGCGCAGATCAAGAAGTCGCAGCATCCGGTCGAATACCTGGCGCGCTACATGGACGTCATCGAGATCAACACCTCGTTCTACGGCCACATCAAGCCGGAGTGGGGCAAGCTGTGGTGCCGCAAAGCCCATGCGGTGAATCCAGATTTTTTGTTCACGGCCAAGCTGAACCGGGCATTCACACATTCGCCAATCGCGGTAATCGAGAGCACGTCGGCGGAGACGATACGGGCCAATGCGGAGGACGAGCAACTGGCCAAAGACGGCCTGGCATCCATCGCCGGCGAAAACATGCTGGGAGCGGTGCTGGCCCAGTTCCCCATTTCGTTCAAGAACACGAATGCGAACCGCGACTATCTGGATGGAGTGATCGAGAAGTTCAACCAGTTTCCGCTGGTGGTGGAGGTGCGGCACAACAGTTGGACCAATGAAGGCACCCTGCGCTATTTCGTCGAGAAGGGAGTGGCCTTCTGCAACATCGACCAGCCCCGACTGGGCAAGGCGATTGGCCCCACAGACCACGTAACCGCTCCCCTCGGCTATGTCCGCCTGCACGGTCGCAATTACGATCAGTGGTTCGATAGCGACTCGCGCAACGATCGCTACGACTATATGTACTCCGCGGCCGAGCTGGAAAGCTGGAAGACGCGCATTGATGCTATTGGCGCGAAGGCGCAGAAGACGTTCGTTGTAGCCAACAATCATTTCGAGGGCAAGGCCGCGGTCAACGCGCTGCAGTTGAAGCATCTGCTGAGCGGACGGGCGGTGCCGGTGCCCGAGACTCTGCTGAAACGATATTGGGAGCTGGGTCCGATCGCGGAAAAGCAGCCAGAGAAGCGCCGCCAAAACAGCCCTGAGCCGAGACGTTTGAGGCTATATCCCCGGACTTGCGTTGTCCCGATGATTCGTGGAAAGATGTCGCTCGCATCTTTGGTCACCCAGTTGTTTCCCAGCGGTGAATTCATGGAAACAGAACCGGTCGAAGCTTCGAGTTCTTTCGCTCGTCGCCGATTCCTGTCGATGCTGATCTCGCTCGGTGGACTTGCGGCCGCAAGCCGCGCCTTTGGCTACGACTCTGAGCTTCTGGCGGCGCACGGCTATGCCGTCCTGTTTAAGGAAGCCAGCACTCTCCAACGAGTAAAATATCCAGAAAAAACGGACCTTATTCTTCTGACTGATCGCCCGCCACAGTTAGAAACACCGCTGAGCTACTTTCGCGACGATCTCACCCCAAACGACGCTTTCTTTGTGCGCTGGCACCTCTCAGGAATTCCCACGACGGTGGATTTGCGGACCTTCCGGCTGGAGGTCGGCGGCCACGTCAGCAAGCCCCTGAGCCTGACGCTGAACGATTTGCAGTCGAAGTTCGATCCAGTCTCGCTGGTGGCGTTGTGTCAGTGTGCCGGCAACTCCCGCAGCTTGTTCGAACCGAGAGTCCCCGGCGGGCAGTGGAGCAATGGCGCGATGGGCAATGCCCGCTGGAAAGGTGTGCGCTTGAAGGACGTGTTGGATGCGGCAGGGGTGCTCCCCGGAGCGGTTCAAGTGGGGCTGCATGGACTCGATGTTCCCCCGATGCCGAAAACGCCGCGTTTCGAAAAGTCGCTGGAGATGGACCATGCCAGGGACGGCGAGGTGATGATCGCTTACGAGATGAACGGCGCGCCGCTCCCCATGCTGAATGGATTCCCCATTCGTCTGGTCGTTCCGGGGTGGTACGCCACCTATTGGGTCAAAGCTCTTTCGTCGATCACGGTGCTGGAGCAGCCGCTGAAGACCTTTTGGATGGACAAGGCCTACCGCATTCCCAATAATGCGGAGGCGAACGAAGATCCTCATCAGCTTTCGCCGGTAACGGTTCCCATCAATCGCATGGCGGTACATTCCATCTTCGTCCGGCCTGAGCCCGAAGAGCAATTACGCGCGGGACAAAGCTACCAACTCGAAGGAGTCGCCAATGACGGCGGGTCAGGGATTCGCCGCGTCGAAGTATCCAAAGATGGCGGCCGCACCTGGAGTGATGCCACCCTCGGCGAAGACCTGGGAAAATATTCCTGGCGCAGATGGAGGACCGAATGGATGCCGCCGGAAAAAGGGACCTATCGCCTGATGGTGCGCGCGACCAATAATGCCGGGGAAACGCAGCCGACTGCGCAATGGAACCGAAGCGGCTATCAACGTGACATGATCGAACACCTTGATGTAGTTGCGCTTTGAGGCGGCGATGAACAACTGGAAACTCGCTTTCGCACTGGCGGCCGCCGCGATGGGGATGACGGTTTCCGTCCCCGTAGATGCGCAACAGTCCTCCACCAGTGCGTCGAAACCTGGAGCCAAGGCCGATTCCAGCCAGGTGCACCGTATTGTGCTGCCGAAATACCCACCCAAGATAGCGGGAGGACCGAACGTTGACACCTACAGCAACAACTGCCTGATCTGCCATACGGCGCGTTACGTTTTAATGCAACCGCGCTTCCCCAAGACAGTATGGCAAAGCGAGGTCAAGAAAATGGTTGACGCCTATGGGGCGCCCATCTCGGAAGCTGACCAGGCACTGATCGTGGAGTACCTGGTTGCGGTGAGAGGAGTGGAAGCGCCGGCCACATCTACCCCGCCGAAATAAACGACAGGTAAATCAGTGCTAAGCGGACGAGCGGTACCAGTGCACGAGACTCCGCTGAAACGATATAGGAGCCCGGCCCAATCGCGAAAAAGCGCGAGGAAGTCCGTTGCCAGCCGGAGGGCGATGCTTGGAGACTAGCAAGTTTGACTTATATTGTTTTTATGAACTCTATGTATTCTATGACAACAAGATCGCCGTTTTTGCCAGCTAAATCCTTATCCGACAATACACTAAGCATAAGTCCTTACAGCTCAAATGCTTGCGAGTAATTTATGGCCTAAGTTGTTGATTCTATGTAAGACCGCGCAGGGGGAGGGTTTCTCATCGTCGGGAGCAGTTTGCAAAATGCCAAGTACTGAACAGGAGGTCCCTCCACTCGGGCTGAAGCCCTTGCTCGGGATGACATTCGCAGAAAACTGAGAGCTGAGGGCTGACCGCTATTCGATCGGCTCGACGGCGATGGTGGGCTCGGCACGGCTGCGCTCGGGCCGCTGGATCAGGATGGTGGCGGCCAGCACAACAACGATTCCCACAACCTGCATCGGCGAAACCAGCTCGCCAAGGATGATGGCAGTCAGCAGAATCGCCCATACCGGTTCGAGGCAGGCGGTTACGATGGCGCGCGTGGGATCGAGATGCTGGAGTCCGGTGAAGTACAGCGAGAACGGAACCAGCATCGAGAGGATGGCGAACACCGCCATAAACAGCCACTGTCCGCCGCTGTAGTGCTGGGCAACGATCTTCCACGGCGGATTCACGATCAGCCAGAAAACGGCGGCGCCCAGCAGGGCGTAAATCAGCACGGTCCAGCGGTTGTAGATTTGCAGCAGGTGCTGGCCGTACACGTTGTAGAAAGCGAACGAAATCGCAGCCATTTCCGCGGCTATCACGCCCAGGGTGTCGAAGCGCGGGCCGGAGATGGCCAGCCAGGGAAAGCCGCGCTGGGCGGCGATTCCGCCGACCGCCAGGCCGCACCCAATCACCGCCAACACCACACCGCTGATGCGTCGCAGCGTAGGCCGCTGCAGCCGGCGCGCCAGCATATAGAGCAGCACCCATACCGGCGCCACATACTGCAGAACGATCGCGGTCGCGACGGTCGTCTTCTCGATGGCGAAATAGTAGAAGAAATTGGATGCGGCGAGACCGAGGATTCCGAGCAGAAAGAATTGCACCAGGTGGCTGCCGCGCACCCGCAGCGAGGAGCGGCTCCGCAGCAGAAGGATCGGCGCCAGCACCAGCAGCGAGATGGTAGTGCGGCACTGCGCGAGGATGACGGGATCGATCGGGCCGCAGGGCCTGCATACCTCCCAGCAGCCTCCCGGTAAAAACGGCCCGGCCCATGGCGGCCGAAAGTCCCCAAAAGAAGGTTGCCGCGGCGATGAAGAGGTAGCCGCGAAGGGGATGAGGCTTATTCGGTGGCGCAGATGCGCTTTGCGCTGTTCGCCATTCGCCTATTCGCGAGGTGTCGCGAACGATGTCATTGTAGTTCTGTCGAGATAGTAGGTTCGGACCCATCACACTCTGACGCCTCGAGCGAAAAGCGAAGGGCGACAGGCGAAGGGCGGCTTTATTCGGTGTGCGTGGAGCGCGTTCCCGCTCCTCGGCGCGCACCACCCGCTCGAGGGCGTAGGGCGCGCGGCGCGGATCGTGGTGGTACCGCACCTGCATCTCGCCCAGCAAGCCGATGGCGAGCAACTGCACTCCGGCAAGGATGAGCACCGCGGCAAAGACGACCAGCGGCCCGTGCTCCTCCATCACATCCCAGTGCGGGTTCAGGAGCTTCTGGATTGCCAGCCAGAAGCCCAAGCCTCCGCCTGACATCATTGCCAGCGCGCCGATGCCGCCAAAGAAGTGCAGCGGGCGGGACATGTACTTGAGCAGGAACCGAATGGTGATGAGGTCGAAGACCACGCGGAAGGTCCGCGAGATTCCGTAGTGCGACTCGCCTCGCTCGCGGTTTACGTTGCGGATGGGGACTTCGCAAATGGTCGCTCCATAGGCGGAGGCCAAGGCGGGAATGAAGCGGTGCAGCTCACCGTAGAGCGGTACTTCCTGCACTACCTCGCGGCGATACGCCTTGAAGGTCGTCCCGAAATCGTGCAGTTCCACCCCGCTCAGCTTGGCCATAAGCCAGTTGGCGATGCGGGAAGGAATCCGCCGCATGACAAAGTTATCAATGCGCTGTTTGCGCCAGCCGCTGACGATGTCGTATCCCTCGCGCAACTTTTGCAGGAACACGGGAATGTCGTAGGGATCGTGCTGCAGGTCGCCATCCATGGCGATGACGTACTCACCTTCGGCGTGATCGAAGCCGGCCGCAAGCGCCGAGGTTTGCCCGAAGTTGCGGCGCAGTTTTACCACTACGACGCGCCGATCGACCGAGGCGATCTGCTGCAGCATCCAGAAGGTATTGTCGTCGCTGCCGTCGTCCACGAAGACCAGCTCGAACGACTCGTTGGTGCCTTCCATCACCACCTTGAGGCGGTCATAGAGCTCGGTTACATTCTCTTCTTCGTTGTGGAAGGGGACGACAATGGAGTACTTGAGCACGGATAGTAATTATACCGCCGGGGCGTCCCGGAACGGAAAAGGTTGGTGGAACAGTTTTGTAAACACCTATTTGGATACGGTCAGCCGCAGTTGGTCACAATGAATTGCAGCAGACGGCTGATTCCGGTCCGGAAGGTCTGCGAGTCAGTGATCAGGCTGAGCACCAGAAAGCCGTCGGCCGAAAAGTCGTAGAAGTGACCGGGCTGGACCAGAGCGCCAGTCTCGTTCAGCAGGCCGATGGCGAGGTCTTCATCGGAGCTGGTCACCGGGACTCGCAGCACGGCGTACCAGCCGCCTTCGATAGCCAGACGGTGACAGAGCTTCTGTGCCGCCAACTGCGAATCCAGCTCCGCAAGGTTCTCCCGGATGCGGTACATCAGTTGCCGATGGATTCCGTGCCGCTCCTCCAACATCTCTGGAACTGCGCATTGCACGGGAGCGTTCATCGAAAGATACGTATCAGCGATGACCTCCAGGCGGCGCAAGGCGTCCGCTTTAAGAGCTTCGGGGCCGCTGACGGCAATCCACGCGACTTTCATCTGCGGCAGGCCGGAAATCTTGGAGAGCCCACTCAGAGTAAAGGTCAAAGTGTCGCGATTTGACGAAAAAGTCAGCGGCTCGGCCCCGAATGAGTAGTCCAGAAAAACTTCGTCGCCAATAATCGCCATCCCGTTGCCCGCGCAAATGCGATTCAGCTCGTCCACCTCGTGAGGTTTCACGTAGGAGCCAGTCGGGTTGTTGGGATGCACCACCAGCACGGCGCGGCAGGGTGCATTGGCGGCTCGCGCGTCGCTGGATCCCTTCTGCAACGAATGGAAGTCAATCTGCCAGCCGTGGTCGTACACCAGCTCGTAGGGCACGAGCTTCACATCCTGAATGTCGGCGAGAAAGTCGAACAGCGGGTAGCTGGGCGCCGGCGCCAGGACCGCGTCACCGGGATCGCATAGCAGGCGGAAGACGAACGAATAGGCCTCGCTGGTACTGGGGGTCAGAATGAGATCGTCAGGGGAGATGGTGCTTCCCCGCCCGGCGTAGTAGGCGGCGACGGCTTCGCGTGCGGACAGCAATCCCTTCGGCTGCGGCTCGTAGATCAGGGCCTCGCGATGCGCCAAAGCTCGCAGCAATTCGTCTTCGCGATAGCGCAATCCGATGGTCGTGGGATTCGAAGCGGTCAAGTCGAGCAGTTCCCTGCCCGATTTACGATGCGCCTCCAGCGTCTCGGTGTAGCGGTTGGTGGTCAGGTTCCAGGTAGTGCGCCGCGAGAACCCCCCTTTGCGCTGTAAGGGCTGCGATCTTTCCTGCGAGGTGCGCTCCAGTTCTTCGCGAACCGTGGAGAGCCGCAATCCGCGCTCGTGGAGGATTTCAGCCGCAAAGCATTTCTCTTCGCGCAAGAGTCCCAGCAACAAGTGCTCGGTGCCGATGTGTTTGTGCGAGAGCTGCTCCGCCTCGTCGGCGGCGTAGGCCAGCACGCGCTTGCCTTCGTTGCTTAAGGGCAGGTCCACGGAAGTGGAAACCTTCTCCCGGACGGTCGTGTGGCCCTCAATCTGCCTTCGGATGACTTCGACCGAGGCATGGGAGCGAAGGAACCGATTGGTCAGCGCCTTGTCTTCGCGCAGCAAGCCGAGCAGAATGTGCTCGGTCTCGATATAGGGAGAACCGAACTGGCTGGCCTCGTAACGGGCGAAGAAGATGACTCGACGGGCCTTCTCCGTGTAGCGTTCAAACATCGAAGCCCTCCGGAGCCCTTCGGAGTTTGTCTCCCGATGGCCCAAAAAAGACGCGCATCGGAGGAGGGATTATACAGGGCTCGCAGCCTGATTGGGCCCTTCCGGGCGCGATACAAACCGCGAAGCAAGCGGTTCGACAAGATTTAATGCCCTCGCGGTCTGGCTTGAACTTACAATGACATTTTGGTCCCAGTTGCTTTTTCGTCGTCCGGACTGGCGACGCCTGTGAACTCATGACTGCTACTCGAGCCTCGTCGCCCGCGCCCTCTCCCAAGACCGCGCTCCTCATCGGTGCGGATTCCGAAGTTGAGTCGGCGCTCGCCGGCATCCTTAACCCGGAGGGGTGGGCCCTGCAAAAGGCGGTGGGCAATGATGACGCGTTCGTGCTGGCCAAGTCGCGCATCTTCGATCTCATCATTACCGGCAGGCACACGTCAGGGCGCGAGGATGTCGCGTTCCTGCGCAGGATCCGCGGCGTTCGTCCCCATACTCGCATGATTATCCTCGCCGACGAGAGCACGCCCGCCGACGTGATCGGCTCCATGCGGGAATATGCCTTCGGATATCTCTCCAAGTCGTTTTCCATGGACTCGCTGGGCGAGATCGTGCAGATGGCATTGGCTTCGCCGGCGTGGGATGACGGCATCGAGATTGTTTCGGCCACGCCGCAGTGGATCAAGCTGCACGTGCGCTGCGAGGTACAGGCTGCCGACCGGGTGCTGCACTTCATGGGAGAGATCGCGGACCTAGACTTGCCCGACGATGAGCGGCGCGATGTCGGCATCGCCTTCCGCGAGATGCTGCTCAATGCCATGGAACACGGCGGCCAGTTCGATCCCACCCAGTACGTGGAGATCTCCTACGTTCGCACCAGCCACATGGTCATGTGCCGTATCAAGGACCCGGGACAGGGTTTCACCCTCGAGGAAATACGCCACGCGGCGGTCGGGAATCCTCCCGAAGACCCGACTGCGCACATTTCTATCCGCGAAGAACAAGGCATGCGTCCCGGCGGCTTCGGCGTAATGTTGGCCAAGCACCTGGTGGACGACCTCGTATACAGCGAGAAGGGCAACGAGGTATTGCTGGTGAAGTACCTCAACTCGCCTGCCGGGCAGAATGCCTGAGGCGTCGGGACTTTTCTTACGATTGCGTCCTGCGCGGGCCCAAACCGGTGTTTTCTGCGGCTGACAGCCAAGTCGTCTCAGTCGAACTCCGATATAATTCGTGACCGCAAATCAAATCGACGGAGGATGACTCATGAAGAAGCTGTGTTTTGCTGGGGCGCTGATGTTGTTGCTGCTGCCCGTGCTGGCGATGGCACAGAGCCCTTTCGACGGCACCTGGAAAATCGACATGAGCAAGGTCCAGTTCCCCAAGAAGCCGGATGCTTACCTGCTTCAGAATGGCATGTACGAGTGCTCCACTTGCGTGCCGCCAATCAGCATCAAAGCCGATGGCGCGGACCAGAAGGTAACGGGACATCCGTACTTCGACACCATGACCGTGAAGGCTATAGACGACCACAATGTGGAATCGTCGATCAAGAGGGATGGCAAGGTGGTGGGTACCGAAAAGGACTCGGTCTCGGCTGACGGAAACACTTTGACCGTCAATTGGACCGATAGCGGCGAACCGAGTGGAGGAACACAGAGCGGCAGCTATACCGCCAAGCGGGTTGCCAAAGCGCCTGCGGGTGCGAACATGATCTCCGGTTCGTGGCGCACCGAAAAAGCGGACAATCCTGCTGGCGTCCTGACCTGGACTTACAAGGTGACCGGTGACCAGTTAAGCATGACCAATCCCACTGGCCAATCCTACATGGCCAAACTGGACGGCACAGACGCCCCTTACAAAGGCGATCCGGGAACCACAAGCGTCTCGGTGAAAATGCATGGCAAGGACACGCTGGAGGAAACCGATAAGCGCAACGGGCAAGGTCATCGCGCGTTATCGAAGATGACGATCGCCCCGGATGGCAAGACCATGAAGATCGTCTATGAGGACAAGCTGCACGGAACGACGACCAAGGGCGACGCGCAGAAACAGTAAGTCCCGTTGTTACAGCTCCCGCCCTCTGCGACGCGGAGGGTGGGGCCTCGCAGTTCGCTACACGTCCGCGACCGAGCTACTCGGTCCAGCGCTTGAAGACCAGGCAGCCGTTCGTTCCCGCCGAAGCCGAAAGAGTTCGACATGGCGTAGTCCATGGTGACTTTGCGGGCGGTGTGGGCCACGAAATCGAGGTCGCAGCCTTCGCCGGGATTGTCAAGGTTGGTGGTGGGCGGCACAATCTGATCGCGCAGGGCCAGCACCGTGATGGCCGCTTCCAGTCCGCCGGCGCCGCCCAGCAAATGTCCGGTCATGGACTTGGTCGAGCTGACCAGCATCTTGTAGGCATACTCGCCAAAAGCGCGCTTGATGGCGGTAGCTTCCAGTTCATCACCCAGAGGGGTTGACGTGCCGTGGGCGTTGACGTAGCCAACCTGCTCGGGCTGCAGGCCGGCGTCGCGCATGGCATTGCGCATCACGCGGTAGCCGCCTTCGCCTTCGGGCGCGGGCTGGGTAATGTGGTTGGCGTCGGCGCTCATGCCGTAGCCAACCACCTCGGCGATGATCTTCGCGCCACGCTTGCGGGCGAACTCAAGCTCTTCGAGGAGGAGAATGCCGGCGCCTTCGCCGATGATGAAGCCGTCGCGGTCCTTGTCCCAGGGGCGGCTGGCGCGATGAGGATCGTCGTTGCGGGTGGAGAGCGCGCGCATGGCCCCGAACCCGCCGACGCCCATGGGCGTGATCGCGGCTTCGGTGCCGCCGGCGATCATGACATCGGCGTCGCCATACTTGATGACCCGGGCGGCGTCGCCGATGGAGTGCGCGCTGGTGGTGCAGGCGGTGCAGGTGGCCTCGTTCGGGCCCTTGGCGTGATGGCGAATGCTGACTTGCCCGGCGGCCAGATTGACGATGGCGGCGGGAATAAAAAATGGAGAGATCTTGCGCGGGCCGCCGTTCAGCAGGTTGGAGTGTTCGCGCTCGATGATGTCGAACCCGCCAATGCCGGAGCCAATGTTGACCCCGGTGCGCTCGGCCAGGTCTTCGTTGTCAACCTTGTAGTTGGCCATCTGCAGCGCTTCATCGGCGGCTGCGATCGCCACATGAATAAAGCGCGCCATCTTGCGCGCTTCCTTCTTGTCAATGTATTGGAGGGGATCGAAGTTCTTGACCTCGGCCGCGATCTGGCAGGCGAACTGAGAAGCGTCGAAGCTGGTAATGCGCTCCACGCCGCTCTTGCCGGCCAGCAGGGCCTGCCACGCGTCGGGCACATTGTTGCCGACGGCGCAGATCATTCCGATTCCGGTTACAACGACGCGACGCGGCAAACTACTTTGATCCTTTCGCGTGCGCGTTGATGTAATCCACCGCGTCCTTGACGGTGCGGATCTTCTCCGCGTCCTCGTCGGGAATCTCGATCTCGAAGGCCTCTTCGAAGGCCATGACCAGCTCGACGGTGTCGAGCGAATCGGCGCCGAGGTCGTCGACGAATGAAGCGTTGGGCGTCACCTCGCCCTCGTCCACGCCCAGCTGCTCCACAATGATCTGCTTTACCCGCTCATCTACGGATGCCATGAGGTCAGCAATCTCCTTTCGCTCCGCCTGCCCAGGGCTGCGAAAAACTGCGGCGTGCCGGGCCTGACGGGCGCTCTACTTCTTGGCCTTGGCGTGCTGCTCGATGTAGGATACGGCGTCCTGGACGGTGCGGATCTTCTCCGCGTCCTCGTCCGGGATCTCGATCTCAAAGGCTTCTTCGAAAGCCATGACCAGCTCGACCGTATCGAGCGAGTCGGCCCCAAGATCGTCCACGAAGGAAGCGCTGGGCGTCACTTCCGCCTCGTCCACACCCAATTGCTCCACGATGATCTGTTTTACCCGTTCTTCAACCGAAGCCATCGATCTCTCCTGTCGCGCCGTGACGTCTGCCACGGCGGGCAAACCTGTAAGTGTAATTGCAGCGAGGAAACCGTGTAAACAATGACGAAGGCCCTCCCGACAAAAGAAGCAGAAACCTCGGAGAGCGCTCGGCGCTCGCCGAGACGAGCCCGATTCATCCTACCCGTTCGAGTTTGCAACGGTCAACGCACGAATTGGAGGCTACCGCGACCTTCATCCGAGGCGATAGAAGCTGAGCGCAGCATCGCCCTGGTCCAGCCGGCGGTAGCGCAGCAGCGCTCCAAAGCGGTCGCCGGGATCGAACTTCTTCTCGTGCTCGGCGATGACGATGGTTGATGGGCTGCAACAGCCGCGACTGCGACAGATAGCCGAGAGTGCGCTCGTAGCTGCCGCGCATGCGATAGGGCGGATCGAGAAAGACGTAGTCGCAGACCACGCCAGTGCTATCCAGCAGCGGCAGGGCTTGCGCCACCTCGCGCTCGTGCAGTTCGTATCCGATGGAGATGCCGAGCGACGCCAGGTTCTCGCGCAGCAGGCGGGCATGCTTCTTGTCCGACTCGACAAAGTACACCTGCCGGGCGCCGCGGCTTAGCGCCTCGATGCCGACGGCGCCGGTCCCGGCGTAGAGATCGAGCCAGACGCTGTCCTCGAGATCGCCGGCCGCCGCCAGCAACATCGAACAGCGTCTCGCGCAGCCGGTCGCTGGTGGGGCGCAGATCGAGTCCGGGCAGCGAGCGCAGGGGACGGCTGCGATATTGTCCGGAGATGATGCGCATGGGCAGAGAGCGATTAGCAGCTAGCACTGCTCACTAGCAATTAACTCGATGCGGTTCCCCTTTGCAAGAGATCGTGCGTCTCGGTAGAAGCAATTTGCTGTGGGAGGAGTCTTACATCGATCGCGCAGCATCAGCTAAGCGCAAGCTCCGCTGCGACTGCAGTTCGCTACGATTCTAATTGCTAATTGCCAGTTGCTCGCGCTAGTTGCTAGAATGAACACAATGAGAAGCTGGTCATTTCCCGCAGGACATCTGTTCGGGGTGGACATCCGCATCCATCTCACATTCGTGTTCCTGCTGGCGTTTGTGTGGTTCACGCAATCGGTAACCATGGGCACAGCGGGCGCCATGCGCGGCCTGGCGCTGGTTGCCATCATCTTCGGATGCGTGGTCCTGCACGAACTGGGACACGCGGTGGTAGCGCGTCGCAACGGCGTCGCCGTGCGCTCCATCATTCTGTTGCCCATTGGCGGCGTCACCCTGATGGAGGACACCGGGCAGCACAACGCCGATCCGGCGCGCGATATCCGGATCTCAGCGGCGGGGCCGTTGGTCAATCTGGCGATCGCGGCGGCCGCGGGCGCGTTCATCCTCGCGTTTATGCCGCAAGTCAAGTTATGGAGCCAGCCCTTCGTGCACGCCGGCAATCTGCCGCGCGCGTTGTTCTGGGGCAACGTCTTCCTCGGAGGCTTCAACCTGTTGCCCGCCTATCCCATGGACGGCGGCCGCATTCTGCGCGCCGTTCTCGCGGAACGTATGGACTACGTACACGCCACGCGGCGGGCGGTCGCGATCGGGCAGGGCTTCGCCATGCTCTTCATCTTCCTGGGTGCGGTATGGAACGCGTGGCTTATGCTGATCGGCTTCTTCCTGTTCGTCGGCGCGCAACTGGAAGACCGCTCCGTCGTCTTCCAGTCGGTGCTGGAGAGCGTGCGCATGGAAGACGTGATGCTGACCGGCTTCTCGACGCTCTCGCCGGCCGATACGCTGGAAGCGGCGCTCCATAAGGCGGTGCACACTTTGCAGGACGACTTCCCCGTGGTGCGCGGTTGCGACATGGTGGGCGTCATCAGCAAGGCGCGCATCGTGCAAGCGCTGCGGGTTGAGGGCAACGGCTACGTGCAGTCGGCCATGGTGCGCGTGTTTGAGATTGCGCAGCGGACGGACTCACTGGCATCGGCCTTTCGCAAGTTGGGCGGACGCGGGCTGGGCATGATTCCAGTCGTGGACCAGCAGCGGCTGGTGGGCATCGTCACCATGCAGAACCTGATGCATAGCATGGCGCTGCTGGCTGAGACGAGAAGATTGAGGAAGCAGCAGGAAAATGGATAGTGCGGATGGCGCCTGACAATCGGTTTTGAGCTGGCCGATTACAGCTGTCATTCTGACCGAGGCCGCACTGCTCTTGCGCCGGCAAGTCGAAGGCCCCCGACAGTTTCCAAATCTTCCCGCCTAGCGCACTGCGCCAACTCAAATGCACAGAAGACTCACTCCCATCTGCCGGATAGCTCTGCGCTTCGAGCGAGAATTCCACTTCTCGCGCGAACAGCGACGGCGAGAGCACATATACGCCGTCCTGCACTTGTAATCGGATTGTCTCGCCCTTCGGCCCGATGGGCTGGGGAAACTCGACGCTCTCTTCCGAACCGCAGCACAAGTAAAGCGACATCAGATCGCAGAACTGCAGCACATCGGTCCAATACTCCACTTCCTTTTCGCCTGCGGCTTTGCAATGGCAACAGGCGGCGGTTGCGCTCTTCTTCGCGCGCGATGAATTCCCGCACGCGCTGCGTGTCGCCGTCGGAATATGTTCCCGTGCTCATGCCGAACTGCCCGATGCGGCGGAAATGTCCGCTGACTATGAGGCCGGCGATGGGCGCGACAGCCTCGGCTGCTTCGATGGATCCGTTCCATGCGCGCAGGAAGTCTGCCGCCTTGATCTCCAGAAACGAGAGCGGCTTGCCTTCTAGCGTTCAGCGCGACATTGCCCGCTGAGTAGTTGGCTGGAGGTGGCTTGCAGACGCTGGCGACCGTCGTCGAAATCTCTCCAGCCCTCATCATGCAGGCTGATGCCACGCACGATGTCATCATCCACGGCGGGCGCGCCCGCGATGGCGAATCGCTCGGCGATCTGGCCCGAAAGCCGCGCGTGGTCGGGTTGGCGCACCAGATGGTAGCTCTCGGCATTGGCCTTCTGCGTGTTCGACACCGCATGCCAAGCCTGAACAAGACCAGAACTACATGAGGCAGTTGGGTTGGGGCGCAGAATCATTGGTCGATCTAAAGGGAGACAACAACAGTCCCCCGACTCGCCAGCCACGGCGGGCTCGCCCGGGGATGAGGCTGATGATTGATTTTACTCTGGCGTTTCTTGCGACTATCCGCTACTTCCGGCGGGCGGCACGCTTGCGGGTGGTGGCGGCTGCGTGGCGGAGGGGCCCGGTTCCGGTCGGCGGCTTGCGATCGCCTTCGACCAACTGCTTCAGCACGACGGCGTTGTTGTACTCTTCGTTTTTGGAGGCGAACAGCAGCGTCAGGCGCGGGCGCTCCTCTCGCAACTCATAGAGCTTCTGCAAAGCGTCGTGGGCCGCCGGGCTGGAGAGCTCTTTCAGATAGCGCTCTCTGAACTTGCTCCGTTGCAGCGGGTGGGCGTGAAACCACTTGCGCAGCTCGTCAGAAGGGGCGAGGTCCCTCAACCACAGGTCGAGGGCCGCGGCCTCTTTCGTCAGACCGCGCGGCCAAAGCCGGTCCACCAGTACCCGCGCGCCGTCCTGTGGCGAAGACTTCTCGTACACGCGTTTGAGAGCAATCATGCGAGGTGTATTCTAACTCTGCCGGAGCCGCTACGGCGGCCCACATCTCACCTAGCTTGTCGAAAACCGGACGGTCCGTTGAAGCTAAAGTCTGCGCGGTTTGCGTTTCTGTCTGCCATCGTTCTCATCGTGATCACCCTCTTCGCGGCCTGCGACGCTGAGCCTCGCAAGACCGACGCGGAGCTTGGGCTGAACCCGGAGCAGGCCTACGGGCGCCGGGTTTACGACGCGCGTTGTGCTGAATGTCACTACGCTTACAGCAAGCGCGACCTCCGTGCCCCGAGCCTGGCTGGGCTGTTCAAGCGTCCCTACATGAAGAATGGCATGCCGGCAAACGACGACCGGGTCACCGACATTATCCTTCTGGGCCGCTCCAAGATGCCCGCGTTCCAGCAAAAGCTAACGCCGCAGCAACTGGATGCGTTGATGGCGTATTTGCACACGCTGTAGCCGTCAGACGCCAGCTGTCAGCCGTCAGCTATCAGCTCATCCGCCAAGGAATCGCAACGCTGCCCGCTACTGTAGCTATGACGGGCGAATGAGGGGCTGACGGCTGATAGCTCGTGCCTGACAGCTTTCTCAACTTGTACAATAGTTACGTCCCATGGCCACGGCTCCCGAGCTGATCCAGATTGACATCGCCCCGCACCGCCCTGCGCCCAAGCCGGAGTGGCTGAAGGCGCGCGCCCCTATGGGCGAGAACTATCACAACCTGAAGACCCTGGCGCGCAAGCTGGAGCTGCATACGGTGTGTGAGTCGGCACACTGCCCCAACATTGGCGAGTGCTGGAACCATCGCACGGCAACCTTCATGTTGCTGGGCAATCTGTGCACCCGGCGCTGCGGATTCTGCGCGGTGCCCAAGGGTCGCCCGCAGCCGATTGATTTCGATGAGCCGCGCCGCGTCGCCGAAGCCGTCGAGAAGCTGGCGCTTAAGTTTGCCGTGGTGACCAGCGTCAATCGCGACGACGATAATGTCGGCGGCGCGCGGGTCTTTGCCGAGACCATTTCTGAGATCCGTCAGCGCGTGCCGGATTGCCGCGTCGAGGTCCTGATCCCCGATTTTCAGGGACTGGAAGAGCCGCTGCGGATTGTGATGGACGCGCGGCCTGACATCTTGAACCACAACACCGAAACCGTGCCCCGGTTGTACCGCGTCGCCCGCTCGGGCGCGCGCTACGAACGGACTCTACGGCTGCTGAAGCGCGCCAAAGAGATGAATCCGGCGATCCCGACCAAGACCGGGGTCATGGTTGGCCTCGGCGAGAGCACGGATGAGCTGCTGGAAGTTTTTCGTGACCTGGCCGCGCGCAACGTGGACATCCTCACTATCGGCCAGTATCTACGGCCGTCGAAAGACCACCTTCCCGTGGCCCGGTTGTACCCGCCGGACGAGTTTCGCTTCCTCAAAGAAGAGTCCCTGAAGATGGGTTTTCGCCACGTGGAATCGGGTCCGCTGGTGCGCTCCAGCTACCACGCGCACGAGCAGGCGGATGCAGGAACGGCCATCGTGTAGTTGACGTCTATTTGAAAAACCACCCGCGCGGCGCTAATCCCGTTACAAAATCATTCCGCACGACGCTGGCTGAAGGCCCGCTCTACCCAACCACGAAGCTCTTCATCCTGCGCAGCAGCGATTCCGGCGCCTGCACGTCCAGATCCACATGTCCGTTCCGGTATTCGCGCGCATAGACTTGCGCCTTGGCATCGAGCGCCGCCAGCGCCTTGCCCTCCGATTGCGGCACTCGCAGATGCACTCTTCGTAACGGGTCCTCAACGATCTGCGCGTCGATGTGCTGCAACAGCTTGTCGAGCCCGATTCCCTTCACCGCGGAAACATGGACCACATTCTCCGTGTCGCGCAGGCTCTCCTGCTTCTTCTCCGGCAGCAGGTCGACCTTGTTCATGACGTAGAGGCGCGGTTTGTCCTGCGACTCCAGTTCGCGCAGCACTTCTTCCACCTGCGCCTGCTGCTCACCCGCGGTTGGACTGGTAACGTCGGCCACATGCAGCAGCAACGAGGCCCGCTGGACTTCTTCGAGCGTGGCGCGGAAAGCCGATACCAGCGTGTGCGGCAGGTTGCGAATGAATCCGACGGTGTCCGACAGCAGCACCTGGCGGCGCGAGGGAAGAGTCACGCTGCGCAGCGTGGGATCGAGCGTGGCGAACATGCGCGCGCTTTCCAGCACGCCGGCCTTGGTGAGCGCATTAAAGAGCGTCGATTTCCCGGCATTCGTGTAGCCGACCAGCGCCACCGTAGCAACGGGTACGGATTCGCGCCGTTGCCGCTGCTGGCCGCGAATGCGGCGGACGTTCTCCAGTTGCTCCTTCACATGCCGGATGCGGCGGTAAATCTTGCGGCGATCGGTCTCGAGCTGTGTCTCGCCGGGACCGCGCGTCCCGATGCCACCGCCCAGCTGTGACATCTCGATGCCGCGTCCGGCAAGCCGCGGCAAAAGGTATTGCAATTGCGCCAGCTCCACCTGCAGCTGGCCTTCACGGGTGTGGGCGTGGCGCGCGAAGATGTCGAGGATGAGTTGCGTGCGGTCAATGACTCGAGCGTCTAATTCCCGTTCCAGGTTGCGCTGCTGCGAGGGCGTCAGTTCGTGGTCAAAGATGACCAGATCAGGACAACTCGAGGCGACCGCGCCTTTCAATTCCTGCAACTTGCCGCTGCCGATGAGCGTAGCCGGGTTGGGCTTCTGGCGGCGTTGGAGAAACTCCGCGGTGACGCTGCCCCCGGCGCTGACGGCCAATTCGCGCAGTTCGGCCAGAGATTCTTCCGCCGAGAAGTCGCGAGACTCTTCCGTCTGGCCATGCAGGTGAGTGGTCGCGGCGTGACGCGCCACGCGAGCTCCGGCCGGCACCTTACCTGAAGGCAGTCGCCGGTCTCCGGCAGTCGCAGACACATCGACGTTCGCTTCCCGAGTCGCCGCCCCTGCGTGTTTGTCACGCCTGGCCGTTGGCCGCGCGAGCAGTTCCACTCCTACCAGGAACACACGTTCAGGCTGGTTGCGACCGGTCGATAGAGAACGGCCATTCGCCCTGGAGTTCATTCCACCCGTGTCAGTGATCGATTAGTCCTCAGAATTTGCACTTGAGCTCTCGCTGGCCGCAGGCGCCGGCTCGGCAGGTGTGCGGTGCTCAAAGTGACGCTCGGGATGAGAGGAGCGGGCCATTACCACGGTAGAGATCGCATGTTTGAAAATCAGCTGCTCCTGGTTATTCGTTTCCATCACCACCGAATACTTGTCGAAGGAACGAATTCTTCCCGTTAGTTTCACCCCGCTTATCAGGTAAATCGTGATGACACATTTATCCTTACGAGCTGTGTTCAGAAAGGAATCTTGTATGTTCTGCGCTGGCTTGAGTTCCATGGGTCCTCCGCGGCAAACGTGCAAAAAACATCCAGCCCACATGTCCCGGTCCGTTGCACCAGTAAGGGTCTGGGTACGATGCCGACCGCAACCGGCGACTAAAATGCCAACCCGGAAGCGGAACCAAAGTATTAGCTACCTAACGATAAGGCGGCTGCGATGCAATTTCAACTAAAACAAGCACATGGCCATGTAATGTAGAATTCGCGCACCGCTCCTGTCAGGGAGCCCAAAGCGAAAAGACCAATCAATGCTGCACTTTGGAGGCCAAATGCTCATTCCACTGATGGGGTTGTGGACCGCGCCACAAATTGACTTCCCCGGCGGTGAGGTCGCCATCATGATGGTCCTGCGCTGGATCCATTTGGTCGCCGGCATCACCTGGGTCGGATTGCTGTACTTCTTCACCCTGGTGAACATGCCGTTCCTGCAGGAGCTCGATGCCAAGGCTCGCGGGATTGTGATCCCCAAGCTGATGCCGCGCGCCCTGTGGTGGTTTCGCTGGAGTGCCGTTGTGACCGTGCTGGCCGGCATCGGCTATTGGATGCACATTGTTGCCAGCGACGCCCGCTCCGCTAGTGTGGCCGGTGAAGCGGCCTCTCCGGGAAGGATGTTCGGGAGCTTCTTCGTGTTGTGGACCTTGGCGTTCGCTGTCGAGATGGGCGACGCTGATGTCACCGGCGGAGGCGCTTCGCAAGGGAGCGGTGTCTGGGCGCGATAGTGGCGGTAGCAGTCATTGGAGCCGCGTACATCTTTTTGTCGCTCAATCAGAACTGGCTGGGAGAGCAGTCGCGCGCTGGCCATCGGCATCGGCGGAGGGCTGGGCTGGTTCATGCTGCTGAACGTGTGGGGCATCGTGTGGCGCATGCAGAAGAAGATGATCCGCTGGACGGAAGCTAACGCCACCCAGGGAACGGCCATGCCGCCCGAAGCCCCGAAGGTCATGAGGTTGACCATGCTGGCGGCAAAGATCAACTTTGTTCTGTCGTTTCCCATGCTGTTCTTCATGGGCGCGGCCAGCCATTACGCGATGTTCCCGGGGAAATGAGACCGTCGGGAAAATCCGTGGGCAGTGGTTCGGTTGCCGGATTGCCGACGACAAGGTCCAGAATGCGGGAGCATCACGCTAGTGGTACGTCAAGGGTCTGTTCGCGACCCAGGAATCATTACGGCTACGAGCTCTATAATTGAGATTGATGGCCAACAACGGAGGAAGATCGGACGAACATGATCCCTGCTGGATGCGGTTCCGGGAAGAAATACAAGAAATCGCCACCTAGATCGATCAAGTGAGTCTCCTGTTCCTTACCATCAGCTTGCTACTGATTTGCTCAGTTTACGCCACCGGTGATAAAACGATGCTTGCACCCATCCAACCCATCGCCATGCCAAAACTCGACGATTCGTCGCCCACAGCATCTCGCGGAACTCTGCGCTCACGAAGATAGCGCGAGCGGGGAAAGGTTTACCAGCCCAACGCTAATCCGTTTGAAATTGCTCATAGGCAGGGGCAAGATCAGGCACACGCTGGTGGGAGTGGGTTCAGCAACTACGTTCACCGGATTCTGCAGTCCACACGACAACGCTGTATTTAGTCCAATAGATGAAGGGAATTTGGTGCCTACAAGAGAGCAAGCGTTTTTGCTGCACTACAGGGCCCTCTGTCGAGAGTTGTATGTGAAGCGGTCCACTCTCAAGACAAACGCAATTACGTAAGGGACTTAGACCGTGGAAAGTCTACACACTGTGCAGCAGCAGCTGTATGGCTTAGATCGAAGCAAGGAGCCTTGCCATACGCGAAGCCGATCGAGCGGATGGAAGCCGACAAAGTAGTCTGCGACCAGGCGCTCCTCGCTGAGGACTACAACAGAGATTTCCGGCTGTCGTACTCACCTTTCAGAGGGTCCCAACGCTTGCCTGCTCGGTGTTTCACCCAGCCGAACTTACGATTCTGCGGTGAAGACTACTGCAGAGAATCGACGACATGAGCAAGCCTCTGCTGAGGCTCCCCTTCAGCATTGCTGCCAGAATGCTTCCGGGGGAATCGCTGCTTTCATTTGGTTGCAAGATGCCGAGTCTGTATGCAGACCCTTCGTCTCGTCGCTAGTTGCTGTAACGGATGATCGGAAGAGCGACGCATTGGTTCATCTTGTTATTGATTCATTCGAAAATCATGCGGCTCAACCAGATTGGTGGGACAACTTGCCGAAGAAAGCAAGAACTGATTTAGAGGAAAGAATGCTCAACATGGACGGATATTCGCCCCATCAACAACCGCGCACTGGTGGTGGGGGATCAGAGATTTGCCGACTGGGGATTTGAGACGGCGTGTTGGATATGAGTTCCACCGCCTTACGAGTGTCTGTCCATCTCAGTATCGGCGGGGCGCAGCATCCGGCAATCGACAGTTGGGTTGGCAGCCCGCACATAGAAGGGACCCTGCCCACGACTGATTACGCCCCCTCGGCTTGCGATTCGAGTGACGGGCAATGGGGAAAGCTGATCGGTGCTCTGTTGAGAGAAGGACGGCGCCGCCTGACCTACTGTAAAATACTGTTGTTACCCGGCGAGTAGAGTTTGGCGCTGAGCGCCTGTAGTCGGTCTGGTGGGATCCAGGACCCGGCTGTTCGCTTCGATCACAAGTTTTACTCCCGAAATTAGTACTCATTTTTCAGAGGCCGCAAACCTTGCAGGCGAAGTCCTTTACTGTTCAGGAGAAGAGAATGGCAAAAGTTGCAAAAACGGCTGACCGCAAGAAGGTCATGGACACCACCAAGAGCACGGATTGCCCCAAGTGTGGGAAGCCCACCCGGGTGGTGAAGCGCATTAAGGACCGCGAGCGGGACATCCCGGGCGGTATGTATATTTCGTGCTCGGCCTGCGAGTTTTACGAAAAGCTGTAGCGGAAGAGCATTTCAGACTAGTCGTGAAGCCGCACCGGCTTGGGTGCGGCTTTTCCTCCAGTAAAGCTACCTCCCTGCTGACACTACTACGGCGACCTCGGCCTCAATCCGGTCGGTTGCATCCCTTCTCCACTCACCGTCCCAAGCGCAGCGCTTCTTCATATAGTGCTCCATATGTGCCAGAGGATCGCTGGAGCCAGCCTGCTGAATCTCACATTCAATCAGCGTCGGGCCGGCGCCATTGCGGGCGCGATGGATGGATTCCTGGGTGACCCGCCAGACTGCGACGGCGTCTTTGCCATCCACAATAATGGACGGGAAGCCACAATCCCGGGCCACAAAGCTCAGATCATCCAGCACCGGATTCCGGCTGGTAGGCCCAAGGCCGAAGGCGGAATGCCGCTTCAGCACATAGATGATCGGAAGCTTATGAATCCCGGCGAACTTCAAGGCCTCATGCCAGCGATCGCCGGCGGAAATGTCGTCGGCGCCCAAAGCTACGACTACGTTGCGTTTCTTCTCCAGCCTGTGGGCCAGGGCAAGACCTGTCCCGAGGTTGAACGGATCAGCAGAAGCCGCATTTCCGGTCACGGCAACCGCGGAGGTTCGGTTCGCCGGTTCCGCCAGCGATGCCACACATTCGAGCGAGGCCCCCTTTGCAATCTGGGCTGGAATGTTACGAGGAGATGCGACAACCGCGTCCTCCGGACCGACCTCCAGCGTGCTGCCGACGACGATAGCTTCGTGTCCAATGGAGAACTCCCAGTCCGTAGTGGGTGTACTGCCACCCAAGAGATCTTGCGCCCGTTCGGTCAGCATCCGGCAGCGCAGCATGGAGAGGTACATCCGGCGGAGAGCGTCGTGGTTCGACGGGGAAGCCCCGTCGCCGTTGGCCGGTGGGACGCGGTCTGCCTTGAGGGGTTTTGCCGCTACTTTCTTCTTGGAGCGATATTCGCGAGTCGTCACGATTCTTATGCTCCCGAGGATTCGTCATTCTATCGCAGAAGAAAATTGCCCGATGCAGCTTTGCGGAATCAGCAACCGAAGTTTTCAACACAAGTGTGCATAAGTTTGTGGAAAAGGCGATTTGCAATTCGGTAAGTTCCTCGGAATTCGAAGCGTCTAGCACAATGCCCTGAGTAAGGTGCGGAATGAAAACTGAATGGCGGTTCATTGACCATCGAATCCTGGACGGGGCCGTGCTAGTCTGGCCGCGTGAAATCGCGACTCGACAAACTACTGTTGCAACGCGGACTCGCTTCGTCGCGGGAGCGTGCGCAAGCGCTGATTCTTGCCGGCCGAGTGCTGGTAAATGAGCAGAAGGTCGAGAAGGCCGGCGCGAACGTCGAGGAAAAGGCGGGAATCCGGGTCTTGGGCGACGACCAGCCGTTTGTGAGTCGCGGAGGGCTAAAACTGGCGCGCGCGCTCGAGCATTGGCGGATTGAAGTGCGCGGCAAGACCTGCATGGACATTGGCACCTCCACCGGCGGTTTCACCGACTGCCTCCTGCAGCATGGAGCGGCCAAAGTCATTGCAGTGGACACGGGTTACGGGCAGATTGATGCGCGATTGCGAAGCGACCCTCGCGTCCAATTGCTGGAGAAAACCAATGCGCGCTATCTCACGTCCGAGCAGATTTGGCCCGCTCCGGCGATCGCTGAGCCGATCGGCTTTATCGCCATGGATGTTTCCTTCATCTCTGCTACACTCGTTCTCCCAGCGGTGTTGCGCTGTGCAGTAGTGGGCCCGCCCTCGGCTGGTTGCGAGCTGGTGGTGCTGGTGAAACCACAGTTTGAGGCGGGTCGCAAGCATGTCGGTAAAGGCGGCATCGTGCGTGATCCGGTGGTGCAGCAGATGGCGGTTTCGCGAGTAGCCAAAGCGGTGGAAGAATTGGGAGGCGCGAACCTTGAGTTCATCGAGTCTCCGATCCTGGGTGCCGAGGGAAATCGCGAGTTCCTGCTGCACGCGCGTTTCTGTTGAGGAGAGGAACTGAACTAGACTTTAGTCGCTGGCCAAGGCCAGCGTTGCCACTTAACGCGTTTACCGGAATTTCCTTAGCGCTGATAACTCGGGCTCAGGGCCGCACGACCAGAACATGAAGTCAGCCGCCATCATCTCCAAGCCAACGAAGCCAGAACTGGCTGATATCCTGCCGGAACTGCGCTCCTGGTTTCATCAGCGCGGATACCAGCTTTACCTGGACAAAGAGACGGCACAATACGCCGCCGGAGAAGAGGTTGTACCGCGGGAGGCAATCGGAGCGAAGCACCCGGATTTCGTTCTCGTGCTCGGCGGCGATGGCACGCTGCTGTCCGCTGCCCGTGCCGTGGCGCACGAAGGCGTTCCCATCCTTGCCGTCAACCTGGGCTCGCTGGGGTTTCTGACGGAAGTGCCGCTGAGCGAGATGTATTCCACGCTGGAGGCGATTGATGCCGGCGCTTGCGCGGGTGAAGAACGAGCGGTGCTGGACTGCAGCCTGATTCGCGGCGGGGAGTGCCTGGCGCATCACTTCGCCCTGAACGATGCGGTGGTGAACAAGAGCGCCATCGCTCGGCTGGTGGATTTCGATCTTCTCATCGACGGAATATTCGTTTTCAACTGCAAGGCCGACGGCGTCATCATCGCCACCCCCACCGGATCCACAGCCTATTCGCTGGCGGCTGGCGGCCCAGTGCTCATGCCGTCGGTCACTTCCTTTGTGGTGACGCCCGTCTGTCCTCACTCGCTGACCCATCGACCCCTTGTGGTCACGGATAAAGCTGTCATCGAGCTGCGTGTCGAGACGGACGGCGAAGAGGCGTTCCTCAGCATCGACGGACAGGTGGGCGTCCCGGTCAGGCACGGCGACCGCGTGCTTTGCCATCGGGCGAACCACACGGTGCGCCTGCTGCGGATGGAAAAGACCTTCTTCGCGGTGTTGCGCAATAAACTGAAATGGGGCCAGCGCTAGACCGATCCACAACTGCTAAACGACTGTGACGCAAATCACAAACACCAAGTCCATGCAGCAGCTATTCTGGGTTCGCTTGTCAGTCTGAGATGACGCGCCGCTCAGAGTTTCGCCGACGTCAAGTACGGGCTGCGGTTGTCTTGACGCGCGCTCTTGGCGAAATTGATAATGGTAAGTTTGCTTATACGTTCCGCGCTCATAAGGAGTTGTCTTCGTGGCTTCCACGGCCAGTCCTATTGATACCAGTGCTGCCCGAATTGAGAAGGGAGTGGCTCCTCTGCGTGCCGGTCAGGGCTATTCCTTTATTTTGCGCAGGTTGCACTCCCTGTCGGGAATCGTCCCGATCGGTGCTTTCCTCCTCGAACACTTCATCTCGAACGCAGAAGCGACCAACGGCGTCCAGGCCTACAACGATCAGGTGAAATTCCTGACCAGCCTGCCGTTCGTTCACGTGATGGAGTGGGTGTTCATTTTCATTCCCATTCTCTATCACGCGTTGTACGGGATTTACATCTGGTATCGCGGTGAGTCGAACGTGGGAGAGTATCCCTGGAGCGGCAACTGGCTCTACACTTCGCAGCGCTGGACCGGCATTATCGCCTTCATCTACATCCTGTACCACGTCATCGATATGCGCTTTATGGGCGTACATCTGATGGGCGGCGGTTACCAGTATGCGTTTTCGAAGGTGTGGTTCGACTTCCAAAGCCCCTGGATCGTGGCCTTCTACGTGATTGGAATCGTCGCTGCATCGTGGCACTTCGCGTATGGCGTGTGGCTGTTCGCCGCCAAGTGGGGAATCACCGTTGGTGCGAAGGCGCGCCGCAAGTTCGGCTTTGTCTGCCTTGGACTGGCGATCGCGCTGGTCGGCGTTGGCCTGTGGACGGTCACCGGCTTTGTGACCACGCCCGCCGACCAGGTGCCAGTTGTGGAGCACGACTAGGGCAGGTGAATCAAAGAGTTCTTTCTCGCGAAGGTTCGCCGTAATACTTAAGACTTTATATGGCACATCCTACGATCATCGTTGTGGGTGGTGGCCTTGCAGGCCTTTCAGCCACCATCAAAATTGCCGAGATGGGAGGTCACGTCGACCTCTTCTCCATCGTTCCGGTCAAGCGGTCTCACTCGGTTTGCGCCCAGGGCGGCATCAATGCCGCAAAGAATCTCAAGGGCGAAGGCGACTCTACCTGGCAGCATTTCGACGACACCATCTATGGTGGTGATTTTCTCGCCAACCAGCCGCCAGCGAAGACCATGTGCGACATGGCCCCCGGAATCATTGACCTGCTCGACCGCATGGGCGTTCCCTTTAACCGTACTCCTGAGGGGCTGCTCGACTTCCGCCGCTTCGGCGGTACGCTCTACAACCGCACCGCGTTTGCCGGCGCTACCACCGGACAGCAACTGCTCTACGCACTCGACGAGCAGGTGCGGCGCTACGAGGCAGACGGCAAAGTCACCAAGTACGAAGCGTGGGAGTTTCTTTCCGGGGTGATCGACGACCAGCGGGTCTGCCGGGGTATCTGTGCCATGGATTTGCGCAGCATGGCGGTGCACACTTTCCCGGCAGAGGCGGTGATCATGGCGACCGGAGGGAATGGCGCTATCTTCGGCAAGTCCACCAACTCGGTGGTCTGCACCGGATCGGCGCAGTCGGCGCTCTATCAGCAGGGCGCGTACTACGCCAATGGAGAATTCATCCAGGTGCATCCGACATGTATTCCCGGGGAAGACAAGCTGCGGCTCATGTCGGAGTCGGCCCGTGGCGAAGGCGGGCGTGTCTGGGTGCCTCGGCAACCGGGCGATAAGCGCAATCCCAAGAGCATTCCGGAGAGCGAGCGCTGGTACTTCCTGGAAGAGTGGTATCCGAAATACGGCAACCTTGTCCCCCGCGACATCGCGACCCGCGCCATCCACAAAGTGGTTTACGAGCACAATCTCGGCATTGACGGCCAGCCGATGGTCTATCTCGACCTGACGCATATTGACCGCGCGACGCTCGACCGCAAGCTGGAAGGCATTCTGGAGATTTACGAGAAGTTTGTCGGCGACGACCCGCGCGATACACCGATGAAAATCTTCCCCGGCGTGCACTACACCATGGGCGGCCTTTGGGTTGACTTCGACCAGCGCACCAACATCGAGGGCCTGTACGCCTGCGGCGAGTGCGACTACTCCATCCACGGCGCGAACCGCCTGGGTGCGAATTCGCTGATGTCGTGCATCTACGGCGGATTCATTGCCGGACCGCACGCGGTCCGATACGCGCACAACATCATTAAAAGCGGACATCATCCCGCCGAGCATGTGTACGCCTCCGAGCGCAAGCGGCAGGAAGAAATCAACTCGCGGCTGATGAACAACGATGGCTCCGAAAACCCGTTCCTGCTGTGGCGCGAACTGGGCGACATCATGACCAAGAATTGCACGGTCATCCGCTACAACAAGAACTTGCAGGAGACCGACGTCAAACTGGTCGAGTTGCTGGAGCGCTACAGCCGCGTAAATCTGAGCGATCGCTCGAACTGGGCCAACACCTCGTTCGTCTTCGCGCGGCAGCTCTACAACATGCTGCAGTTGGCGCGGGTGATTACCCAGGGCGCGGCCCTACGCAATGAGTCTCGGGGCTCGCACTACAAGCCGGATTTCCCGGAGCGCGACGACGCCAACTGGTTGAAGACCACGAAGGCGTATTTCGCGGCCGACGCCGACGAGCCGCGCTTCGAGTTCGAGCAGGTGGATACGTCGTTGATCAAGCCACGTCCACGGCGTTACGACGCGGCGACATAGGAGCAGTTGTCAGTAGCCAGTTATCAGTCGCCAGTTGTTAGCAGTCTATTGTTAGTGGTCGGCAGTAAGTTGTAAGTGGCTCGGAAATCAGCCCCGCAGGGGCGGCTCAGTTTAGCCAGCACGGAGCCGCAGGCGGAGTGCTGGGTGGGACGGAAAATTAATCCGAGTCCCGTAAGGACGGCAGAAGCTTCTCGCTCTTGCATTTTTAATACGATGCGTTCCGGATGAACGCCTGAAATTAAGAAAAACGAAAATGGCGAATTCTAAAACCGTAATCATAAAGATCAAACGCCAGCAGTCTCCCGAGTCGAAGCCTTACTGGGAAGAGTTCGAGCTGCAGTATCGGCCGGGCATGAACGTTACTTCCGCGCTGATGGACATTGCGGCCAAACCGGTGACGCGCGATGGTAAGGCGACCACGCCGGTCACTTACGACTCCAACTGCCTGGAAGAAGTCTGCGGCTCCTGCGCCATGCTCATCAACGGGCAGGCCAAGATGGCATGCTCGGCGCTGGTGGACGCCTTTAAGCAGCCCATCACGCTGGAGCCTTTCACCAAGTTCCCAGTCATTCGCGACCTCGCGGTGGATCGCAGCGTGCTCTTCGAAAATCTGAAGCGAGTAAAGGCGTGGATCCCGGTGGATGGTACCTACGATCTCGGTGCCGGCCCACGGCAGACCGCGGAAATGCAGGAAGAAGCCTATCCGCTTTCCCGGTGCATCTCCTGCTGCTGCTGTATGGAAGCCTGTCCACAGTTCAACGATAAAACAGGATTCGTGGGTGCGGCTGCAATTTCGCAGGTGCGGTTGTTCAACACCCATCCCACCGGCAAGGCGCTAAAGATCGATCGCCTGCAGGCGCTGATGGGCGACGGCGGCATCCAGGAATGTGGCTATGCACAGAACTGCGTCGAGGTTTGCCCCAAAGACATTCCTCTGACCAGATCCATTGCCGACGTTGGCGGCCAGGTAATGTGGCAGGCCATCAAGGACTTCTTCCGGACCTAGGACGACTCGGGTCAGCGTGCGTCGGACGAATCTTGATACCAATGCCAAAGGCTAATTGCCAACTGCTAAGTGCTAATATCGCCACATGGCCTTCCATCCCAGCAATCACGACTCCAGTTCGCGTCCTGGCAGGACTCCTCCTCCTGAGGACACCCATCAGGAAGCGGCGTACCTGAAGATGCTGGGCGAGAAGCAGCTCCCGGTGAGCATAAGGCTCGTCGATGGGAGCGTGATCCACGGCTGGATCGAGTACTACGACCGGCGCATGGTGCGCCTGACCCGCGAGGGCGAACCTAATCTGTTCATCTTCAAACACGAGATCGCTTATATTGCCGAAGACACAGCGGGCCCAGCACATCCGATGCGCGAGAAGAGCGGCAACTCTGTGAGTAGCCTCCGAGTGACGCCGTACCGCCAAGGCATCGAGGCGATTGCACAGGAGGCCGGCGCGCTCTTAATGGACTACTTCGCCCGCCGGGTCGGTTTCGAGTACAAGGGCGATGTCGATCTGGTAACCGAAGCCGATCGCGCCTCGGAAAAGCTGATCGTCGAGCGCCTGCAGACGCGATGGCCGGAGCACGGTATTGTCGGCGAGGAAGGCACGCGTACCGATCCCGGAGCCGACTACCGCTGGTACGTCGATCCTCTCGATGGCACGACGAACTTCGCGCATGGCTTTCCGGTGTTCTGCGTCTCCATCGCGCTCGTGCGCAAGGATGAACAACTCGAGGCTGGCGTCCTTTACGACCCGACACGCGATGAGATGTTTTCCGCCGAGCGCGGCCAAGGTGCGACGCTGAATGGAATGCCCATCCATGTGTCAAAAACGGCAAGCCTTGCGGAATCCCTGCTAGGTACGGGTTTCCCCAGCCACAAACGGCACCAGAATCCCAATATTCATTTCTATCACCAGATCACCTTGCGCTCGCACGGCTTGCGGCGGGCGGGTTCGGCAGCGCTCGACCTGGCCAACGTCGCCTGCGGACGCTACGACGGCTTCTGGGAATTCAACCTCAATCCCTGGGACACGGCGGCAGGGGTGCTTCTGGTTCAAGAAGCGGGGGGACGTGTAACCGGCTTCGACGGAGGCCCGTTTCACCTCGACAGCCGCGAGGTAATGGCCACAAACGGACTCATTCACCAGGAGCTGATGACCAACTTCGAGGAGATCTTCGGGGGCCGCGGGCTGGAGGATTTGCCCTCTCTGGTGGAATACGTAAAGTCGCGGAAATAGCCTGGGCGCGCTCCGCGCTGCTCGCCGCCATCCTAGTTGAACACCACCGTCCTGTTCCCACAGATGAGAACTCGATTCTCTAGATGCCATCGCACGGCGCGTGAGAGCACCACCTTTTCCAGATCACGACCCTTTTGAATCAGGTCCGGGACCCGGTCGCGATGCGAGATGCGAACCACGTCCTGCTCGACGATCGGACCTTCGTCGAGGTCAGCGGTTACGTAATGGCTGGTGGCGCCAATCAGCTTGACCCCTCGCTCGAAGGCCTGGTGGTACGGTTTGGCGCCCACAAACGCCGGAAGAAATGAATGGTGAATGTTGAGAATGCGCGATTCGAATTGCTTGACGAACTCCGGCGATAGGATTTGCATATAGCGTGCCAGCACCACCAGATCTACATCGTGTTGCCGTAGGCCGCTGAAAATCTCCCGCTCTGTCTCGGCCTTCTCCTTTCCAACCACAGCCAGAAACGGCACCTTGTAGAACTCCGCCAGCCGCGCGCCGGTCTCGTGATTGCTGCAAATGACGGGGATCTCGCAGGCCAGTTCGCCACTTTGATGCCGATAGAGCAGGTCTGCCAGGCAGTGGTCATAGTTGGAAACCAAAATCGCCATTCTGGGACGATGGTCGGAAAGCACCAACCGGTACTTCATGCGAAAGCGATCTGCGACGTGCTTGAAGTGAGCTTCGAATTCGGCGATCGGCAGGTCGAATTCCGCCAAGTCCCATTCCAGCCGTGAGAAGAACAAGCCTTGCCCGGTGTCCGGATGGTCCTCGGAATGGAGAATTCCGCCGCGATGAGCGGTGATGAAATTGGAAATCGCAGCCACTACGCCTTGCCGGGCCAGCAAGCCCGGGACAACTGAGAAGCAAAACTGCAGTCTTCATTACCTACAACCCATCTTCCGGCGCAAGCGGAGATTATCGCACTCTCGACCGCGCCGCCACGAACTCCGCTTCACTGCATCAATTACAATCGCTGTCAGTTCGCCGGTGAGGTTTCCCATGAATCGCTCCGCTCGCGCCTTGTTTCTTGGTGTCTGCTTGCTTTCGGTCTGCGCGTTTGCCCAGGAGAACCGCATCATCCGGGTCGGAGTGCCCACCATGGAGAACCGGTCGGCCAGCGGCGTACCGGGTAATCTGGAACGGGACCGGCTGGTGGCCGCCCTGAACCAGGAAAAGCCGGACAAGAAGCTGCATGTGAAGGTTCAAGGCGTGCCGCTCGACGGAACCACGCCCGAGGCAGTCGGCGCCGAAGCCAAGGAGAAGAACTGCGACTATGTTGTTTACACCACCTTGACCGAACTGCAAGCCTCGAACGGTTCCGGGATGGCGCGGCCCGGCGGCATTCCACCCAATCCAGGCAATCCGACGATTCCAGGCAATCCAAATGGTGGGTGGAACCCGGCAAGCAACAATCCCAACGGCAGAGCGATGAATCCCGAATACCGTGCCACGGTAGAGTACAGGCTGTATCGCGCCGGCGGCCCCGACGCCCTGTCTGAGGCTCCTGTTTCGGCCCAGCAAATGATGCCCGACGCGGAAGTGGTTGGGCAGGTGATGAATCAGATCGCGAGACGGGTGTTTGGCGAGGTCAAGAAAGCGCCGCCGGCGGCGCAGCAATAGTCTGCATTGAGCAAAGGTCTTCCTGGAGCCGCCTGTTTCTGCGGTAAAATTAAGCAGTGAACAATTCGCTGTTGAACCGCTCCGTTAGCAAGCGCCCCGACATGGTCCGTCTCCAGGGGCGCATTCTGTTCCTCACCGAAGATCCCGAACTCATCAAGCGTCAGCTTGCCGGCGAGGACCTTCCCTGGGACACCCAGCATCCTGAACGCAATCCCAAACTGCGCGACGACATTTCCACCGACGAAATCACGCCGGCGCACATCTGCTTCTTCTTCGATGAGACGCTGGGGGAATTTCCCTATACCGGCCTGAAGTGCGGCAACGAGACGCCGATCAAGCGCGGCGACGTGAAGCGCGGTGGCTTCGTGTGTGCAGTGAGTGGCAAGCGGCGGGGCAAGGGATCCAGCCGCGAGCAGTCGCCGTATGCCGAGATGTCGGCGGGCATCAAGCTGGTGATCGCCGAGAACATCGAGCGCATTTACAAGCAGAACTGCCAGAACCTCGGGGTGCTGACGGCGACCGACTTTGGCTTGATCGACAAGATCCGCCGCGGCGAAGAGATTCCGCTGACCGAGTTCACTCAGGGCGAGGACGAGATCACGCGCCAGGTAATCGAATACGGCGGCCTCTTCCCTTTCAACGTCGCACGCCTGCAAGGCAAAGCCTTTTTGCCGCCCATCCAAACCAAGCCGCGGCCCATGACCATCGCGGAGAAGATTTTCGCGCGCCACATGCTGCGCGACACCAACCATGTTGGCGTCGAGGCGGTGAAGCCCGGCGACACCGGATTCGCGCGCACCGATCTGCGCTTCAGCCACGAATACGTCACGCCCATGGCGGCGATTTTCTTTGAGCACTTTCTCGGCAAGGACGAACCAGTCACCGATGCCAGCACGGTCATGTTCTTCCGCGATCACCTCACTTTCCTGGATGAAGTGCTTTCGGAAGAAAAGCGCAAGATGGGCCTGCTCGATCTGGCGTCCCAGTTGAAACTGAAGCAGGAGGATTTCGCGAAATCGCGTGGCATCAAGCTGCATGGCGAGTTGCGCGACCGCAAAGGCTCGGAAGGAATCTGCCACTCCATCGTGACCGAAAGCTACGCGCTGCCCGGCCAGCTTAACGTCGGCTCCGATTCGCATACTCCGCATGTGGGCGCGATGGGTTGCGTCGCCTTCGGCATCGGCACCACCGACGTCTTCAACTCCTGGTTCACCAAGGATGTTCGCGTAAAAGTTCCCGAGTCGGTGAAGGTCATCATTCGCGGCAAGAAGCGCGACAACGTGACCGCCAAGGACTTCATCCTGAAGCTGCTCTCGCTGGAGTACATCCGCCACGGACATGCGCTGGCGAAGGTCATCGAGTACTCGGGCGAGGCCATCGAAGCGCTGGGCGTGGACGAACGCGCCACCATGACCAACATGGCGGCCGAGATCGGCGGCTTCACCGGCATCGTCGCCCCAGACCAGAAGGTGGTTGAGTTCCTGGTCGAGCGGCGCGGCATGAGCGTGAATGAGGCCGAGACGCTGGTCGAAGGCCTGTACAGCGATCCTGACGCGCACTATTCGCACGTCATCGAGCTTGATGCGGCCGACATTTATCCCATGGTCGCGACGCCGGGCGATCCGGGCAATGGCAAGTTCGTGCGCGAACTGAACACGCCCGTGCCAGTCGAGATCGCCTACGGCGGCACCTGCACGGCGGGCAAGAACGAAGACATGGACATGTACGCGGCGGTGCTCAGCGACGCGTTAAAGCGCGGCCGCAAGGTGGCGGACAGCTGCAAGTTCTATCTTCAGTTCGGTTCGCAGGAGACGCGGGAGTACTGCGTGCGCAAGGGATATCTTGACATCTTCCGCCAGGCTGGCGCGACCGTAATCGAGCCCAGCTGCGGGGCATGCATCAACGCCGGACCCGGAGTCTCTACGCGTCCCGACCAGGTTGTGATCAGCGCACAAAACCGGAACTTCCCGGGCCGCAGCGGTCCCGGCCAGATGTATCTGGCAAGTCCGCTTACCGTGGCCGCCAGCGCCGTCGCGGGTTACATCGTCGAGTACGAGCCGGCTGGCCAGCGCGAACCGGCAAGCGTGGCCTGAAACTGCCACCGAGGCGAGCGTTTTTTGATAGTATCGAGATATCGTTTCCGGCCTGAATTACTCCGTACTTTCTTGAGATTCGTTAGGGAGACCTTAGTTCTATGGCTTATGTGATCGCGGAACCTTGTATCGGCACGAAGGACACGGCCTGCGTCGATGCCTGTCCGGTGGATTGCATCCACCCCAAGAAGGACAGCGAGAAATTCGCGGCCGAAGAGATGATATACATCGATCCGGTCGAGTGCATCGATTGCGGCGCGTGCGTCCCGGTCTGCCCTGTTTCGGCGATCTTCGCCCTCGACGATCTGCCGGAAAAGTGGAAAGAGTACACCGAGCGCAACGCCAAGTACTTCGGCCGCTAGCAGGCCTCCCAGAAAAAAGACGCGCACACCGGGGCGTGCCTTTCTGCCTGTCGCGCCCAATCACATCAACTGTTCGATTTTTTCGATCAATATTTCGGGCGGATCGCCTTTGGTGAGGAACGCGTTCGCCAGCTCCAGCGCCTGTGGCGGCAGCGAGAAGTACGCCGAGAAGAAGATGATGGGGATGTCCGAGCGGCGCCGGCGCAATTCGGCAGCTACTTCTCCGCCGTTCAGCCCGGGCATGTAGTAGTCCAGCACCACCACATCCACATGGTTCTGGTCAAATAGCTCCAGGCCGCGCTCTCCGTTGCTGGCCGTGAGGACGCGGAAACCGTGGCCCTCCAGCATAAGCTTGCGCACACGCAGGCCGATTTTCTCATCGTCCACGCATAGTACTGTCTTCGGCGGGACAGCATTCATCCAGCTCACCGTTGCTTCCAACTGCATTCGAGTCTCAATCTACCTTCGGCAGATGCTGCCAGTTCTGGACTAGTGAAAGCCTTGTCATCCGTTAGGACGTGAGTAGCGCTGGTAAAGTTCTAATTCGAAATCGCGCGCTTGGCCATGCCGAAAACGTCGTAGATGGACTTATGCACCGCATTCTCAAAGAGTTACAGCGTGCGTAAAACAACTACTATCGACGACGTACAGCTTCTTTAACCTGGTTGGAGTCGGAAATTACCACAACAGCCGCACCTGGGAGGAAATCCAGGCTGGACGTGATTTCGCATCACGCTCTGGGCATGGTATTTTCAAAGACTTACCGCCCAACTCGATGATCCGGTCATACAAAGGAATAACGCCAACCTTTCCGCCCTCGTGTTACGTGGACGAATCGGCCCAGCTCATTGGCGATGTCGTGCTGGGCGAGAACGCCAGCGTCTGGATGAATGCCGTGCTGCGCGGCGACGTCCACTACATCCGCGTAGGCGCCAACAGCAACATCCAGGATTGCAGTGTGCTGCACGGCATGTTGGGACAATGGCCGGTGGTCGTGGGCGATTGGGTCACCGTAGGACATTCGGTCACGCTGCACGGATGCGTGGTCGAGGACCGCTGTTTGATCGGCATGGGTGTCGTCATCCTCAACGGAGCGCGCATTGGCGCAGGTTCCATCATTGCGGCGGGAACCCTGATTCCGGAAGGCACCATCGTTGAGCCAGGATCGCTGTGGATGGGCATGCCGGGCAAATTTCGCAAGAACCTCGATGGTGACGAGATGATCCTGCGCTATGCCCGCAATTATTTGGGCTACCGGGAGCAGTACCTGGCAGAGAGGGAAAAGCAGTAGCCAGTAGTGCCAGTAGTCAGTAGCCAGCGAGCGGTCGACCTGTCCGTCGGCTACGTGGTCTCGCTGGTGACAAGGCATCTTTTGCATGTCGCGAGAGCGCCTGTGCTACAGCTATCGAACCTGACGACCGACTACTGACAACTGACTACTGACAACTGATTCTCATGATTAAGGCCGTTCGTGGAACTCGTGATCTGCTCCCGCCCGATACCGATCTTTGGAATCAGGTGGAGGCGAAGGTGCGCGACGTCTTCGCGCGCTACAACTATCACGAGATTCGTACGCCTATCTTTGAAGACACCCAGCTGTTCTCGCGGAGCGTGGGCGAAGAGACCGACATCGTTTCCAAGGAGATGTTTACCTGGGAGGACCGGGCGCGCGCGCAGAGTGAGAAGGCACAATCGCTGACCTTGCGTCCGGAGGCAACAGCGGGCATCGTGCGCGCCTACATCGAGCATGGACTGGGCGACAAAGGAACCCTGCAAAAGCTGTATTGCATAGGACCGCAATTCCGTCGCGAGCGTCCGCAAAAGGGACGGTATCGCCAGTTCTATCAGATTGACGCGGAAATCATCGGGCCGCCCAGCGCCGGCAGCGAGTCGCCCTTGCGTGACGCTGAGTTGTTGGAGATGCTGGCCACGCTGCTGAATGAAGTCGGATTATGCGAGTGGCACTTGCAGTTGAATTCTGTCGGCTGCGCCGAAGACCGCTCGCGCTACAACCAGGCGCTGCGCGAGGCGCTAAAACCCGTGGTGCACCAGATGTGCGCCGATTGCCAGCGACGAGCTGAAACCAATCCCCTACGCGTGCTCGACTGCAAAGTACCGGAAGACCAGCCCATCATCGAGAAGCTGCCCAAGATCAGCCAGTACCTGGACGAGCCTTGCCGCGAGCATTTCGTCGCCGTGCGGGCGATGCTCGATGCCGTCGGCATCGCTTACACGATCAATGAGCGCATGGTGCGCGGTCTGGATTACTACACGCGAACGACGTTCGAATTCACCCACGGCGGACTTGGCGCACAGAGCGCGGTGCTTGGCGGCGGACGCTACGATGGACTCTCCGAGTCGCTCGACGGATCCAAGGCGCCCGGCATCGGATTTGCTATCGGCGAAGACCGGCTGATTCTGGCCTTGCAATCGCAGGGCGAAACTGCGACGGAGAATCTGCAAGCGTATGTCGCTCCGCTAGGCGCAGGCATGAACATGCACGCGCTGAAGCTAGCGCGCGAGTTGCGACGGGACGGCATCAGCGCCGACATAGGCGATGAATCTTTCCGCCTGAAGAAGTCATTCGAGCTCGCCGAGAAGGCGGGCGCAAGATTCATCGTGATCGTAGGAGAGAACGAAGTCGCTGCCCAACAGTTTGCAGTCAAGAATCTCGCCAGCGGCCAACAGGTGCAGGTTCCGCGTTCCGCATTGGCAGCACATTTAAGCAATAATTGAGCTGTCATTCCGATCGGGCGGTTCCAGCCGCGAGTGGAGGAACCTGCTTTGCGACGAACAGCAGGTCCCTCGGCTCGGACTGAAGTCCTCGCTCGGGATGACAATCATGAGATTTTGTTTTCATAAGGACGATCATGCTCGATTTTCTTGGTGACCTGAAACGTACTCATATGTGCGGCGAGTTGCGCGCCTCCGACGCCGGCTCCAAAGTTGTGCTCATGGGATGGGTGAACAAGCGGCGCGACCTCGGCAACATCATCTTCCTCGATCTGCGCGACCGCAGCGGCATCACCCAGGCGGTCATCACCGCCGACGCCGGCGTTGAAGTTCACGACCGGGCGACCGCGGTGCGCTCGGAATTCGTGGTCGCCGTCATCGGCCACGTCAAGCTGCGCGATGCCGGCACGGTCAACAAAAACATCGCCACCGGCGAGATCGAAGTCGTCGCCGACGAACTGCGCATCCTGAACGACTGCAAGCCGCTTCCCTTCACCCCGGCCGACACCGTGCTGGCCAACGAAGAGGTGCGCCTGAAGTATCGCTACGTGGACCTGCGGCGTCCTGAGATGCAGCACAACATCGAGCTGCGCCACAAGGTCGCGATCGCCATTCGCGAGTACCTCAACTCGCAAGGCTTCTACGAGATCGAGACGCCGTTCATGACGCGCTCCACGCCCGAAGGCGCGCGCGACTACCTGGTGCCCAGCCGCGTCTATCCGGGCGAGTTCTACGCGCTGCCCCAGTCGCCGCAATTGTTCAAGCAGATCCTCATGATCTCGGGCTTCGACAAGTACTTCCAGATCGTGCGCTGCTTCCGCGACGAGGACCTGCGCGCCGACCGCCAGCCCGAGTTCACGCAGATCGATCTGGAGATCAGCTTCCCGCGGCCGGAGACAGTATTCCGCGTGGTCGAAGGATTCCTGAAGGCGGCGTTCTTGACCATCGGAGTCGATCTCGCGACGCCATTTCCGCAGATGAGTTACGACCAGGCGATCCGGCAATACGGCATCGACAAGCCGGACATGCGCTTGCCCGCGATGACGGAGGTACGCGAGGCATTCGCGCCCGAGAACCTCGAGACGCTGCATGTTGATCCCGAGCTGCCTGTGGTCGCGATCGTCATCCCGAAAGTCGGTGAACTCTCGCGCAAGGAACGTGACGAGATCAAGACGTCTGTTCGGCGACCGCAAAGAAGCCAAGGTCTTTGAGGACATCAAGCGGCTGGAGAAATCGTGGCCCGATGCAGTTGCGAAAATTCGCGCGCTTACCCAAGCGCAATCCGACGATCTGGTGGTTGTGGTCGCCGGAGCGAAGAGGACAGAAGCTGCGAACGCTGTGAAGGCCCGTCAGCAGGCATATGCAGTTTATGCGGCGGCGGGACAGCTTCGTCTCGCGCTGGGTCAGAAGTATGCCGAGCGCCACGGCGCGTTTAAGCATGGTAACTTCCGCCTGTTGTGGGTGACCGACTTCCCCATGTTCGAGTGGGACGAAACCGAAGGCCGCTGGAACGCCGCGCACCATCCATTTACCTCTCCGCACGAGCACGACATGGACAAGCTGGAGAGCGATCCCGGCGCGGTGCGCGCGCTGGCCTACGACGTGGTGCTGAACGGTACGGAGCTGGGCTCAGGCTCGATCCGTATTCACCGCCAGGACATTCAGGCAAAGATCTTCAAGGCGATGGGCATGTCTCCGGAGGAGCAGCAGTCGCGCTTCGGCTTCTTCCTGGAGGCGCTGCAATACGGCACACCGCCGCACGGGGGAATCGCGCTTGGACTCGACCGCATCGTGATGATTCTGGCGGGCGCGGAAAGCCTGCGCGAGGTGATTCCCTTCCCCAAGACCGCGAAGGCAGTTGACCTGATGGTGGATGCGCCCACGCCGGTCAGCGAGCGCCAGTTGAAGGAGCTGGGCATCGCGGTAGTGGGAAAGAAGGACTTGTAGTTTTCTCCTTTGGCTCGTTGCCGCAATTTCCATATTTATGGCAAACGTGGGATACTCGCCTTATGAAACCGGAATCGATTCGCACCACCGTGGATATCCCGGCGCCTCTGTACCGCAAACTGAAAGAGCACGCCGCTGCGCGTGGCCGGTCTGTCCGTGAACTGGTTCTGGCAGGGGTAAGAACCGTTCTGCTGGAAGGCCAGCGCCCGCGGCCACGGAAGGTCTGCTTCCCACTCATCGTCTCGAAAGGTCCCAAGGTCGACGTGACCAACGAAAAGATCTATGAACACATTGAATTTCCTTGACGCCAATGTCTGGCTCGCGCTTCTATGGGGCCGGCATGTGCATTCGGAAAGAGCCAGGCAGTGGTTTGAAAAGGCGGGCGAAGAACAGTTTTTCTTCTGCCGCTTCACTCAAATCACGGTGCTGAGGCTGCTCACGACCGAGCAGATCATGGGAAAGGACACTCTGAACATGTCCGAAGCCTGGGGGCTGTGGGATCGCATCTGGGCTGATAGCCGTATTGCTTTCTTGGCGGAGCCAGATGGCCTCGAGAGGGAGTTTCGCTCACGCTCGCGGTTGTCCAGCCGTTCGCCCAAGGTCTGGGCCGACGCTTATCTATTGGCCTTTGCGTCAGTCGCCGGTTTGACGCTCGTCACTTTTGACCGCTCGCTCAAGTCGCGTGGCGGTGACGTACTTGTGCTGTAGCGCGGAGGAGCGCATGTCCGAATCAGCCATCGGGATACGCACAGAAGTGTACGGACTCGAGCTTTCCCTGAGCGCCTCACAGTTGGCGTTATCCGCCGGTGGCCAGAACCTGACTGCGCCAATCGTACTCAGCAGCGACGATGCCGAACGGCTGCGCTTGGAATTCGCGAAGGCGCAGTTGTGGGAGTGGAACCGGATCGAGGAACTGAAGTCGAAGGCCGAAAAGCGGTATCGGCACTACCTGGGCTCGTGGTTGGTGCTGTGCCTCGCCGCTTTCAGCGCGTATATCGGATATCCCAGCTACTACCCGCCCGTGTTTCTTTCAGCGCTCTCGATTTTCATCTGGTGGAGGGCCGGGTACGAGGAACAGAGGGCCGACCGCGCGGCGAAGGCAGAAAGGAACCGATTCGTCTCGGATTGGAGCTATTTTCAGCAGCGAGCGGAGGAATCAGCGACGCCGTTGTGAAGATTTCGTTGTCATGCTAGGCAAGGTCACCCTGCTATTGGGGTGACCAAGTTGTGCAAATCCGCGCTCATCCGCGCAATCCGCAGCTGCGGTTTCTTATCGAACTCCGCCTCTGTGTTCCAGCAAGCCGGGATTGTCAACCTCCCTGCACTCTGCCAAACTAGTCCGGTTCAACTTAAGGCTCACCATGGTGCGCGAGTTCTCGGCTGGCGGAGTGGTGCTGCGGAAGATGCGTGGCCGCTGGTTCTTGGCGGTCATCGAGCCCCACATGGAGCGGCCAAAGAAACCCACCAAAGGTCGCTCGAAAGCACTCACTGCGCTGGTTGCTCTGCCGAAGGGCGCAATTGACCCGGGTGAGAAGCCGGAGCAAACCGCGCTGCGCGAGGTCAGCGAAGAAACCGGGGTGCGCGCAGAACTGGTCGCCAAGCTGGCGGACATCAAGTATTACTACGTACGCAATTGGGGCGATAACGCGCGCGTGTTCAAGATCGTCAGCTTTTATCTGCTGTTGTATCGCTCCGGGCGGCTGGGCCGCATCTCACGCGAGATGCGGATCGAGGTCCACCGAGCCTACTGGCTGGCGCTGGATACGGCGCCCAAGGCCCTCAGTTACAAAGGAGAGCGCGAAGTTGTGCAGCGCGCTCAGCAGTACGTCAAGACCCATCCCGAGCTAGGAACCCATGCCGCAAACACCCCACGTTGAACGTCACTTCACGGCGGGCGAAGTTGTCCGCGACGTCGTTATCGGAATGTCCGACGGCCTGACTGTGCCCTTCGCGCTGGCTGCTGGCTTGTCCGGCGCGGTGGACAACAGCCGGATCATCGTCGTCGCGGGATTGGCCGAAATCGCCGCCGGCTCGATCGCGATGGGTCTGGGCGGATATCTCGCGGCCAAGAGTGACGCCGAGCATTACGCGAGCGAGCGACAGCGTGAGGTCCGCGAGGTGCAGGAGATTCCAGACGAAGAGGCCCGCGAGGTGCAGAATGTCTTTGCCGATTACGGACTGGAGCCGCACGAGAGCGCTCCCGTAGTGCAAGCCCTCACGCGCAAACCCAAGGAGTGGGTGGATTTCATGATGCGCTTCGAGCTCGGCCTGGAAGAGCCTGATCCCAAGCGTGCCATACAAAGCGCCTTCACGATTGCCGCTTCCTACATTGGCGGAGGGTTCATCCCGCTCGCACCATATATGTTGCTGCACAGCGCGCGCTCGGCATTGGGATGGTCCGTGGTAGTTACACTGATCGCCCTCGGCGTGTTTGGCTACATCAAAGGCCGCTTCACCGGCGCGCGGCCTGCGCGTTCTGCTTCGCAAACTGTTGTAATTGGGGGACTTGCTGCGGGAGCCGCTTTCCTTCTCGCCAAGCTCATTTCCTGAGCCCGGCCACGAAAAGAATTTCTGCGAATCTTCTTGACTGAATGAGGATTCATTCATTACTATCGAGCTAACTTAATAGGCGCGCACCGTTGCCATCCTCACCCCACATCTTACGGCGCGCGCCACTTTTACGTCTGGGCCGTTTGCGTTGCATTTGCTGAACGAAGAGGAGAGTTGTCCGGGATGTTGGTCTCCGTCTCCAAGTCAAGGTCATACCAAGCCAATCTCACGTACTTTTCAGCAGCTGTTCTTAGGAAAATAATAGTAGCCACCAGCGCAGCTTGAGCTGTGCCCTTACTGTCAAGCAAGAACGAGCTTCTAACGCTGGAGTTTAAAAGCCCTCATGCCGAGAAGGATTGATAAAGTCGCCGTCCTGGGCGCGGGCACCATGGGCGCCCGCATCTCTGCGCACCTGGCCAATGCCGGTGTTCCCTCCTACCTGCTGGACATCGTGCCGCCCGATGCCGACGGTCCGATGCGCAACCGCATCGCTGCTGCCGGCCTGGAGGCCGCGGTCAAATCCAAGCCAGCCGCCTTCTTCGAGCCGTCACTGGCGAGGCTCGTCACCATCGGCAACTTCGAAGACGACCTGGAGAAGCTGGCGGATGTGGACTGGATCATCGAGGCGGTGGTGGAAGACCTCGAGATCAAGCGCTCTTTATTGCGCAGCATCGAAGCCATTCGCAAGCCGAGCACCATCATCACCACCAACACCAGCGGCCTGCCGGTGGCGAAAATCGTCGAAGGCTTCCCCGATGAGTTCCGCCGCCATTGGTTTGGCACGCACTTCTTCAACCCGCCGCGCTACATGCGGCTGCTGGAGTTGATTCCCACCCCCGATGCCGGCCGCGCTGCGATGGACACCATCGCGCACTTTTGCGACCTGCGGCTCGGCAAGGGCGTGGTGCACGCCAAAGACACGCCCAACTTCATCGCTAATCGCATCGGCACCTTTTCTGCGCTGAACGTCATGCGGCTGATGCAGGAGATGGACCTCAGCATCGAGGAAGTCGACACCCTCACCGGGACGGCCGTCGGCTGGCCGAAGATGGCGACCTTCCGCCTGACCGACCTCGTCGGGCTGGATGTTTTGGGACACGTCGTTCGCAACGCCACCACCAACATTCACGACGAGCGTGATGACCTGAAGCTGCCCGACTTTTTCAAGGCGATGCTAGAACGCAAGTGGCTGGGCGATAAAACCAAGGGCGGCTTCTACAAGAAGCAGAAGGGCGCCGAAGGTGAGCAACGCCTGGCTCTCGATTGGAAGACGCTTGAATACCGTCCGCAGCAGCGGCCAAAGTTCGCGGCGCTGGAAATGGCAAAGACGGTCGAGAGTCTGCCGGAGCGCCTCAACATGCTGCTGGCACCCTCTCGCGATAAAGCTTCCATCTTCCTGTGGAGTGTTCTGTCCGACCTGTGGACCTACGCCGCCAACCGCATTGGCGAGATCTCCGATTCGGTCGTAGAAATCGATCGTGCCATGAAACTCGGCTTCAACTGGGACATGGGCCCGTTCGAGCTGTGGGATGCTGCGGGCGTGGCCAAGACAGTCAAGCGAATGCAGGTGGAGGACAAGCCGGTTTCGCCCAACGCCGAGAAGCTGCTGGCTTCAGGTCACGAAACCTGGTACTCCGATGATCCCAAGACGGCCAGCGGGCGGGTCTATTTCGATCTGCAGGCCGGTAACTATCGTCCCGAAATCGTGCCTCAGGGTGTTTGGTCGGTCACAGTCGCGAAGAAATCCAGCTTCGTAGTCAAAAAGAACGCAGGCGCTTCGCTGGTCGACCTGGGAGATGGCGTTGGCTGCATCGAGTTCCACTCCAAGATGAACGCCTTGGGCGGCGACATCGTGCAGATGATCATGCAGTCGCTCAAGCCCGGCGGCCCGGGTGAGAATTTTGACGCCTTCGTCATCACCAACGACGCTGGAAATTTCTCCGTCGGCGCCAACATCATGATGCTGCTCATGGCGGTGCAGGAGGAAGAGTGGGACGAAGTTGATCTCGCCATCCGCCAGTTCCAGGGCATGACGCAGGCCATCAAGTTCTCACCCAAGCCGGTTGTGGTTGCCCCGTTTGGCATGACGCTCGGCGGCGGTTGCGAGGTAACTTTGCACGCTGCGGCCCGCCAGCCGCACGCCGAGCTCTATTGCGGCCTTGTCGAGGTTGGCGTTGGTCTATTGCCGGGCGGCGGAGGCTGCAAGGAAGTGACTCTGCGCGCGCTCGATAAGGCGTATCACATCCGTCCTCATGGCCGGGGCGAGAGCGTCGAACTGATGGAAACCATGAAGCAGGCTTTCGAGACCGTTGCCATGGCCAAGGTTTCCACGTCGGCTTTCGAGGCGCGCAATCTGGGATTCCTTTCTGCCGGCGACAACATCACTATGAATCGGGAGCGGGTGTTGACCGACGCCAAGGAGCGGGCGCTTGAACTTGTGCATGAAGGATATCAGGCCGCCAGCCCGCGCATGGATATTCCAGCGCCCGGCGAAAGCATTCTGGCGACGCTGAAGCTGGGCGTGCACATCATGCGCGAAGGCGAGTACATCAGCGACCACGAGGTGAAGATCGCCAACAAAGTCGCTGAGGTGCTGTGCGGCGGCGCGGTGAACCCGGGTACGCCGGTCAGCGAGCAGTATCTGCTCGACTTGGAACGCGAAGCGTTCAAGTCCTTATGCGGCGAGAAGAAAACGCAGGAGCGTATCCAGTACACGCTGAAGACGGGCAAGACGCTCAGGAACTGACGAGCATTTATTGTGCGGTTTGTCCCAGGACTGGAAGTGCAAGTCACCGAGCCGCGCGGCGACGACGCTGAATTTAGCCCTGGGCGCGAGAGGCTGTTATGAAACTCGGTTCAAGGTCGCAACAGTGGAACAGAAGTTGCAAAATCAGAGTGCCGCAGGCACGCAGCAATTCGCCCAGCACGCAGCCAAAGGCGAAGTGCGGGGTCGAGTGGAAAATTTGATCCGAGTCCCGTAGGGACGACAGAATTTCGTAACAGGCTCGCAGCCCCGGGCAGGGGCGGGGCAGAAAAGACCGGGCCGTGCAGCGGCGGCGGAGGGGAGCTAACTTATTGGCGCTCAATATTTTACGTATAAATCCTTGGGGTTCAATATTTTGCCGGGAATTTTTGTCTAACTTGTTGATTCAGAGTAGTGCGTGGAGGGGGAGGGGTACCAGATAAACGCCATATCCTTCCCAAAACGGAACCGGACACAAGCAACTGGTTTGCTAACTTCTGGAGCTTCTAATGCGTGAAGTCGTAATCGTTAGTGCCATACGCACCCCTGTGGGCAAGGCGTACAAAGGAACGCTGCGGGCAACGAGGCCCGATGATCTGGCCGCGGTGGCCATTAAGGGCGCACTCGAGCGCGCGCCGCAGCTCGATCCTAGAGAGATCGAAGACGTCATTCTCGGCTGCGCCATGCCGGAAGCCGAGCAGGGCATGAACGTAGCCCGCATCGCCTCTCTGCGCGCCGGTCTGCCGGTCGAGATTTCGGCGATGACCATCAATCGCTTTTGCTCCTCTGGCCTACAGTCCATTGCTATGGCAGCCGAGCGCATCATGGCAGGCGGAGCCGAGACGATCCTCGCGGGTGGCGTCGAGTCCATGACCATGATCCCCATGGGCGGGAACAAGGTCTCTGCAAACCCATGGCTCATCGCCAACTATCCCGATTCCTATCTTTCGATGGGACTCACGGCGGAACGACTGGCGAAGCGCTACAAGATCACGCGCGAGATGGCCGACGAGTTCTCCGTGCGCAGCCACAAGAACGCCATCGCCGCCATCCAAGCGGGTAAGTTCGACGACGAGATCATCCCCGTGCCGGTCAGCTTCACCACTCCTAATGGCAGCAAGCCGAAGCGCACCGAGATCGTCTTCCGGATGGATGAAGGTCCACGCGCCGAGACGTCGATGGAAGCGTTGGGCGCGCTAAAGCCGGCGTTCCACGTAAAGGGCACCACCACGGCTGGTAACTCCTCGCAGATGTCCGACGGCGCGGCGGCGGCGGTAGTGATGTCGGCGGAGCGCGCGAAAGCGCTGGGGCTGAAGCCGCTGGCACGCTATGTCGCGTTTGCCACGGCAGGCTACCTGCCGGAAGAGATGGGTGTCGGACCGGTGTATGCGATTCCGAAGGCGCTGAAGATGGCCGGACTCAAGCTCGACGACATCGAAGTGATCGAATTGAACGAGGCATTCGCTACGCAGTCGTTGGCCGTCATTCAAGAAGGGCATCTGGATCCCGCCCGGGTCAACGTCAATGGCGGGGCAATCGCCCTGGGTCATCCCCTGGGTTGCACGGGCGCCAAGCTGACGGCAAGCGTTATCCGCGAACTCAAGCGCCGCAACGGACGCTACGGCATGGTGACCATGTGCGTCGGCGGCGGCATGGGCGCGGCCGGCATCTTCGAGAATTTGCAGTAAGAAGAAGAAAAGCAACCGCGGATTTCCGCGGATGAACACGGATTACTAACAAACTAACGGCCAAGAGCCCAACGCAGGAACGAGGACCCCATGGCAACCACTGTATCGGCAGCTCCCAAGACCAAAACCACGGGCGGAAGTTTTCTGCTCGAAGATCACAACCTGGACAACGTTTTCACTCCTGAAGACTTCAACGAAGACCAGCAGATGGTCGCGAAGCTGGCGGAAGATTTTGCGACTAACGAAGTTCTACCAAACGCCGAGAAGATGGAGCACAAGGAGTGGTCGGTGGCGCGCGAACTGCTCCAGAAGGCCGGCGGAATGGGGCTGACCAATGCTGACATCCCGGCGGAATACGGCGGCTCGGACATGGACAAAGTCTCCTCGGCCATCATCGCCGACTTCATGGCCAAGTACGGCAGCTTCATGGTCAGCATGGGCGCGCACAGCGGCATCGGGACCTTGCCCATCGTCTTCTTTGGCACCGAAGCACAAAAGAAACAATACCTGCCCCGGCTGGCCACAGGCGAGATCATCGGAGCCTATGCCCTGTCGGAGAGCACCAGCGGCTCGGATGCCATGAACAGTCGCACCCGTGCGGTGCTTTCTCCCGATGGCAAACACTATGTTCTCAACGGCGAGAAGATGTGGATCACCAATGCCCACTTCGCCGACCTGTTTACCATCTTCGCCAAGATTGACGGCGAGAAGTTCACCGCCTTCCTGGTGGAGAAGGATTTCCCCGGCTTCTCGGTGGGCGCTGAGGAGAAGAAGATGGGCATCCGGGGCTCGTCCACTGCGCCGCTCATCCTCAACGACTGCAAAGTCCCAGTGGAGAACGTGCTGGGCGACATCGGCAAAGGCCATATTATCGCCTTCAACATTTTGAACGTCGGCCGCTTCAAGCTGGGTGCAAGTTGCGTCGGCGGGTCGCGCACGTCCTTGCAGCATGCCATCGCCTATGCCAAGGAGCGCAAGGCGTTCGGCAAGAGCATTGCCGAATTCGGCTTGATCCGCGAAAAACTGGCGCAGATGGCGGCGTGGCTTTATGCGTGCGAGTCGATGGTCTATCGCACCGTCGGCATGATGGATACGGCGCTGTCCACGATCGAGCAAAACCCCGAAGCCGTGCGCAAGGCGATCGAGGAATATGCTGTCGAGTGCTCCATCATTAAAGTGTCAGCTTCCGAGATGCTCGACTTTGTCGTGGACGAGACGGTGCAGGTTTATGGCGGTTATGGCTTCGTGGAGGAATACCCCGCGGAGCGCGCTTACCGCGATTCGCGCGTGAACCGCATCTTCGAAGGCACCAACGAAATCAACCGGCTCATCATCACCGGATGGCTGCTGAAGCGCGCCATGAGTGGACAGCTCGCGCTGCTGCCGGCCATCAAGAAGACCATGGACGAAGTTATGGCCGGCCCGTCTGGCGAGGAGCTCGAAGGTACGCTCGCCGCAGAGCGCAAGCTGGTGGAGAACGCCAAGAAACTTTCGATGCTGATTGCCGGCGCGGCTTCGCAGAAATACATGCAGAAGCTGGCCGACCAGCAGGAGATCATGGGCGCCATCGCTGACATGGTCATCGAAACGTTCGCCATGGACTCCGCTCTGCTGCGCGCGCGCAAGTATGTCGAGGCGAATGGCGAAAACAAGGCTGCACTGGTTGTTGTCATGACCCAGGTCTATCTTGAAGGCGCATTCACGAAGCTGGAAGCTGCGGCAAAGAAGGTCATTGCCGCAGTGGCCGAAGGCGACATGCTGCGCACTCAGATGGCGATCGTCCGCCGCCTTGCGAAACACGAGCCGGTGAACGTAATCGCACTACAGGAGAAAATCGCCAGCCGCGTGCTGGAGACCGGAAAGTATGTGACGGCGTAATCTCCAGACGGCCACGCAGGAAAATCGGGACGGAGCAAGACGGAGCCGGTTTGTGGCTCCGTCTTGTTCTTGCTTTGACAATAGTTCTCGCGACAATTTCCCCGTACTGGCTTACAATTTCAGCAACGATGCGCTTTCTTGCGGTGACTTTACTTTCGCTGGCCGTGGCGTTTTCTCTCGCCGCGCAGCAAACCGCGGCGTCGGCAACTTTAGAATCTCAGCAAAGCGCGCCGTCAGTCCAACCGCCGCAAGGCTCGCAGCCACAGTCAGGTCCGGGAGCCGTCCAGTCGCAGCCTGAAGCTGCCACATCGAGTCAGCCTGCTTCACAACCCTCATCGCAAGACCAGTCAGTCCCGGCGACGATGCCGCCCGGCACTTCCGTTGTCCCCACCGAGACGCCGAAAGAGCGGAAGCAAGCGCAAGATGACTTCAAAGAGGGCATGAAGCTTAAGTCCTCCGGCAAGCTGGACGAGGCGTTCGAGAAGTTCGAGCAGGCGGCGGAACTGAGCCCGCGTAATCTGGACTACATCACCGCCCGCGAGTTCACGCGCCAACAGTTGGTAATGCAGGCCATGGATCGCGGCAACAAGGCTATGCTGGAGAACAAAGAGATCGTCGCCATGGCCGAGTTCCGCCGCGCGACGGAGTACGACCCCACCAACGACTTTGCCATACAGCGGCTGCATGATTCGATGCCGGAACAGATGGAGCCGGTAAGTCATGGCATGCGCGTGGTCGAGCAGTCCACTCCCATCGAGCTGCAGCCTTCCGAGGCCCACCACGACTTTCACTATCGGGGCGATGCGAGAGCGCTGCTCACCCAGGTCACACAGGCTTACGGCGTGGTGGCTGAGTTCGACGACTCGGTGCAGCAGCGGCGAGTGCGCTTTGATATCGAGGACGTAAACTTCGCCACCGCTATGGATGCGGCAATGCACGTGACGAAGACTTTCTGGGTACCGCTGTCGTCGCGTCAGATGCTGTTCGCCGCCGACACCGTCGAGAACCGGCGCACCCTCGAGCGCATGTCTTTGCGTACCTTCTATCTGCCCGATGTGAGTTCGGACCAGCAACTCAACGAGATGATGAACTCGCTGCGCGTGCTGCTCAACCTGCGCTATGTGGCGGCGCAGAAATCACAGTCCACCATCACGGTCCGCGCCGAGCAGCCGATCGTAGAAGCCGCGGCGCGCCTGTTGGAGAGCCTCAGCGGCGGGGCCCCTGAAGTAATGCTGGATATGCGAGTGTTTGAGATCAGCTCGACCCTGGCGCGACAAGTCGGAACGGCGTGGCCGACGCAGTTCACTATGTTCAACATCAGCCCGGCGTTGGTTGCGGGCCTTGGTCAAAACGCGCAGAACCTCGTCAATCAGTTGATCGCCTCCGGCGGAATCAACCAGGCGAATTCGACGGCCATCCAGGCGCTTCTGGCACAGTTGGCAAACCAATCCAGCTCGATCCTGTCACAGCCGTTTGCAACGTTTGGCGGTGGGCTCACTCTCTTTGGGCTGACGACAGGTGGAACTGGTGTCACTATCAACTTGAGCCTGAACGACTCCAACCTCAGAAACCTGGAGCATGTGACCCTGCGCGCGAGCCAGAACAATGCCGCCACGCTGAAGATCGGGGAACGTTATCCGCTGGTAAACGCGACTTTCTCTCCCATTTACAACACACCGGCGATTGCGCAGGTCATCGGCAATTCGAGCTACATTGCGCCGTTCCCGTCCTTCTACTTCGAGGACTTGGGTCTAATCCTGAAGGCCACGCCACTGATTCATGGCGACCGCGACATAACCCTGAATCTGGAACTGGCAATCCGGTCGCTGGGGACCCAGACCGTAAACGGCATGCCCATCATCAACAATCGCGAATATAAAGGGACGATTACGGTGAAGGACGGCGAGTCAAGCGTCGTAACCGGGCTGCTCACGCGTTCAGACGCACTCAGCCTGACCGGTTATCCGTTCCTGAGCCGCGTTCCCGCTTTCACGTACGCGGCCTCAGAACACGATAAGAACGCGATGGATGAAGAAGTGCTGGTGGTGATCACACCACACGTCGTGCGGGTGCCGGAAAATAATTCCTTCGCCGTGGTGCTACCCAGCAATCAGTGATTATCCGCCTGTTTGCCGGTCTGCACGCCAGCGCCGGACGGAGGCGCGCTGTTGAATAGTAGGACTCGCGCTCGCTCGATCACGCTGTCGTTGTAACTTTCCAGAACAAGCAGATCGTCGCCCCGGATTTCCATGACGACGTTGCCCTGCTCCGTCACCCCCTCCATGCGATTGCACGCCGCTGCCGAGGGCCCTTCGGGACACGTGACGACCCAGTTGACCTTCTTATAGCGCTTGGGAACATAGTCGCGATACAGCTTGGCAAACGCACGCGCCGACTCAGGTGAATCCCAGCGAGAAAAGTACAGCATTGCGATCTGGTCTTTAGGAGCGGTTTTGGCGTGGGCAGCGAAGTAGTAACCGCCGCGCCAATGCGGATAGTAGTTCCTAGGAGCGTCATCGCCGCCATATTGCTTAGCGAGCAAGTACACGTCGAACTCGCCCATCCCGCCAAAATCCACCCGATCGTAGTCAGGAGCAATCAGCTTGTCGAGATCGGGAATGTTAAGCGGCGCGACGGCCTGGTTCCCGAGATAGGTTTCCGGTTGCATGACCTGGCGCGTATCAACGGGCGGATTCTCCAGCATGCCGCCGTAAGCCGCGTCTTTGCCCTTATGGGTAAGAACGGCGCGCACGAAGTCGGTTCCCCACGTATAAGGCATCATCAGGGACTCGCGAAGAAACATAGGCGCCGCTGCAAATACCGGTGAATCCCGGTTGTCGGCCATACCAGCGCGCATGGCATCGAAAATCTCAGGCGCTGAAATCACATCCTTGCCCATCGGAGCCAATGTGTAATCGAGCAGGACGACCATCGCTTGCCCCTCGGCGACGCACTGGCGCGCGGCTTGTGCTTCCTCGACTACATATTCCTGCGGATCAGGAAGGGGCCTGTCATCCTTAGCGCCGGCCCGTTCCCATTTGTCTAAGCCGATCTTCTGGTCTTGCAACGCATGCGTCAACTCATGTGCCAGCACTGGCTTTTGGGTGTCGGGAGGCACCCAATCGAGGAGATTTACGCTCTTCGTCTTGGGATCGTAGTAGGCTGCGACCTGCTCGCCCAGCAATCGCAGGAATTCACCGTGCAAGTCGTAGCCTGGAGGCAGCAGGCCGAACTTCTCCAGCACCAGCCGCGACTGCTCCAGGCGCTGGGTGTCCTTGTCGTCCTTCATGCGCTTGTCAACGTACTTCTCCATGGACTCGCGCGTGATCAGATGCCGTTTGACCTGGCTTTGAATCGGCAGGCCCGTGTTCTGGCTGGCGAAGCTCAAAATCACGTCCACCGAGCGGAAAAGCTCTTTGGCTTGTGCCTTGTTGATACGGGTTGCGGGTTCGGGCGATTGCGAACCTTGTGGCGGCGCGCTTCCCTGATGCTGGTCCTGTACGCTGACGCCCGCTTCCGGGACCTGCTTCGCACCCGACATTCCTGGGGTTTGCTGAGTTGAAGACTCGGATGGCGCGGCAGGCTGCGACGGCGTGCTTTGGCCCCGGGCCGAGCCGGATATCAGAACGAAAAGGATTAAAGCTAAGGCCGCCGAATGGCGAATGCGTGCATTTTTCAGCAAGTAGGTCTCTGCCATGTAGAGACTTCAAGGATACAGGAGAATGTACCGACCAGTGGGCACGGTACGTACGCACGGTACGTACGCACGGTGATTCGCCGCGTACTGGCGACTCACCAGATTACGAAATGAGCAGGCAGAACCGCAGCTCCGGTGATTCACTTACCACGTGCCAATGCGAAGCACCAGACCTGACCTGACCTGCATGCCCTGCGAAGCGTTGATGGGATCGACCGAGGCCAGCCAGGAGTGCGAATACTCTGCATCCAGGACACGCCACGCGAAGGCTCGTCCAAAAACCACATCGAAGCCGCCGCCCATGCTCATGGCAAAACCGAATTGCTGATATTCGACCATGTAGTCGCTGCGTTTGGGAAAGTGCGCTAAAAAGCCGTTGTTCCACTCATTCAGCAGGTCTTTCCGTAGCTCCGCGTTCTGGGTGTCATGGGTAATTCTCCGTCCCCCAAACATGACTTCCGCGAAGGGAGACACGCGATGCGCCGCGCGGGGTGTCCAGCGCGGCCCCACAGCGAACATGGTCGAATCGCCGCTTTGGTACTTCGGCATATTGACGACGAGGCAACCGTTCACTTCGCTCACGATCTGCAATGCCGGACTGACGCGCGCAGCTCCTTGCCCGCCGGCGCCTATGCAGCTTCCTCCGCCCAGGAAACTTTCGTACACAGCATAGGCGTTTAGTTCGATGTCAGCTTCCTCCGAAGGAGGCCGTTCCACGGTTTTGTTCATGAGAGCTCGTTCCTCGGCCGTATGGGGACCGTAGGGAGCGCTGATGGCACCGTCTTTGTACTCCTGCACCAGTTCCTTGCGGTCGTCATGGCTCTCGCCGAAAAGGCCGGGACGAGTTTCACGATGCCAGGGCTGCTTGAACGCCATCAAGTTGGCGAAGGTGCGAGTAGGGTTCCCCAAGCTACGAGTCACCATGAGCAACCAGGGATTGGCGGTGTGGTTCTCCAGTTTCATCAGGAAGTAGCGATCGAGCATGTCTTCGCCCATCATCTCCCCGACACCCAGCAGCGGCGTATTCACCAGGTCGATGAACCCAGGGGAGGCGTGCAGCTGCACATTGCCGAGCGAGGCCTCGCTGGCGGGCCCGAGGGTCCACTGGGTGCTCCAGAGGGCGGAGAAGGCCAGCGCACGCAATCGGCTCATCCAGTAAATGCGCCCATCACCCCATTCCACGTTGCGATACCGGGGATCGTTTTGTTGCTCAATGAAGCCGAAGATGCCGCCCTCAAATGGGTGTCCGACGTAGCCGGCATGCCACCCGTCACCGTCATCCCAGCCGCGCGTTTCGCCGATGGAATCGATCCAGTCCTTGAACCACGGACCGGTGCCGGTAGCGTCGCGGGTGCCCGGCTCATGTGCAAACCGCCAGCCATGCATGATCGCGGTATAGAGTGCAGACTGGGCTAGTGCAGGCTTCCACTGGAAGCTCTCCATCGACTTGTTTTCGGTAGGCAGGGTTGGAGTGACCGCAACCGGCGCGGCGTTGTTGTCGGAGCCGGCAGAGTTGCCGTCAGTGAGACCCCTGGAGCCTTCGCCGGGATCGTCGAATTTCGTCACTCTTACGGGCGCCGACGGTGACCCGGTATCTTCCAGCTTCGCGACGGTGGCCTGACCAAGGGTGCTCGTAACAATGCCGAACAGAACCAGCAGGAGGCAAACTATTCTCATCTGCCCAGCCCGCCACACGCCCAAATTCATGACCATTACCGCAGAACTCCTGTTCTCGCCGCTTACCCCCATCCTCAACATACTCAAGTGACCGCAACAGCTAGCTCCAGTTCAGCCGCGCCGCCCTACGCGCAAACCCTGGTTGGAATCCAAAAAGTCTATCAACAAGCTGGTCTGTGTTGGTATGAAAATTTTGTGAGATCGAGGGACTTACGCATGTGTATGCGAACCCCCTTTCTCGACTGCCGAGACGAGGTGGCACAACCCCGTAACGAGCCGCTATGATGAATTTCCCTGTTTTCTCTCCGAGGATGGTGCAATGATCCGAACCCGCCGCACTTTGCTGGCGTACGTCACCGTAATTGCCTTCAGCAGTCTTGCCTGCGCGCAGCAGGAAGGTGTTCAGCAAGAAGTACCGCAAGCCACTGCCCAACGCACCCCCGAGCAACGCGCTACTTATCGCAAGGCCATGGAGGAGGCCGACCAGAAGATCGCCGACGAGGTGAAAGCCCACTCCGAGTTGGTCAAGAACCTGGAATATCTGACAACGCAGATCGGACCGCGTCTGACCGGATCTCCGCAAATGCAGGCGGCCAGTCAGTGGAGTCTCAAGCGCTTCAAAGACTACGGCGTTGATGCCCACCTCGAGACAGCAGAGATCGCGCACGCCTGGACGCGAGGACTCGAAACTGCGGAGATCACCAGTCCTATTCAGCAGCGAATCGGCATTCGCGCCTTCGGATGGAGCAAGGCCACCAATGGTGAAATCTCCGGCAATGTGGTCCTTCTGGATGTCAAGAATCCGTCAGACTTCGACCAATACAAAGGCAAGTTGAAGGGCGCCATTGTCATGATGCGCAAGCCGGTTGACATGTCAAACGAGGAGGCCAATCCGGAGAATGCTTATGATGCCGTCATTCCGCCGCCGCGAGGCGTACCCGACCCGAACGGTGGGTTTCGGGGCCGCATCCGAATTCTTAACCAGGTTTCAGCCGAACAGCCGGCGTTGATACTGACGGACAGCGGAAAGGTGGACAGCCTTTTCAACATGAGTGGCGGACCACGCAAGTACTCCGCGAGCGAAGTGCCGATGGCCTTTCTGACGCATGAAGACTATGACCTCCTGTATCGTTTGCTGCAAGTTGGCCCGGTCACGATCAAGGCAAACCTGCCGGAGATCTTCAGCGAAAAGCCGGTGCCGGCCTCGATCACCGTGGCCGAGATCAAGGGTAGCGACCATCCCGACGAGCGGGTCATCGTCGGTGGACACCTGGATTCATGGGACCTTGGGCAGGGGGCGCTGGACAATGGCACCGGTGCGATGGCAACCCTCGAGGCCGCCCGCACGTTGAAGACACTGGGGTGGAAGCCGAAACGTACGATTACATTCGTCCTGTTCACCGGCGAAGAACAGGGGGGCATCGGCGCCGATACCTTCCTCAAAAAACACGCCGCCGAAATTCCAAAGATGGACGCGGTCCTGATTCACGATACCGGGACCGGCAAAGTGTTCAGCATCTCGCTCGAAAATTTATGGGACACTGCACCACTGATGCGCGAGATTTATCAGCCCTTGCAGGAGGTCTTCGACTTGCAGCCGCTCAGCACGCGCTATTTCGGCTCCTCCGATCACGTACCCTTTCTGAACAAGGGCGTCCCCGCTTATTTCTGCATTCAGATGCCCGCGCGTTATGGCGAGGCGCATCATAGCCAGACAGACACGTTCGACAAGGTAATCCCCGACCAGATTAACGAGGGTGCGGCATTTCTCGCGGCCTGGGCGTGGAACGTCTCTGAGATGCCGGAGGCGCTGCCCCACCCCGCTACGCCGCCAACGCCGATGGACTAAGCGCAGGGTCACGGAACCAACAATCCGCAAGAAACTTGGCTCTTCGCAGCGCGGCGATAGCTCTCAGACTTGAGGAATCCGCTTTGTCAGGAAGAATCGCGAATTTCTGTCCTCTTTGTATTCTCCGTGCCTCCGTTTGTGTGGTAATCAGACGGGCTCTATTTTCCCGCTCTTGATACTGTGAAAAGCGGCATCCAGAATCAATTGGTTCTTCAGGCCCTCTTCGCCGGGAATCTCGAAGTCGCGCCCCTCTTCGACGGCTGCTGCAAATGCGTCCACCTGCGCGGCGTACGCGTTAGCGTTCGACACTTCCCTGCTCTCGACCAACTCGAATCCCCGCCGCAACTCCACAGTCACCGGACGCTCGATGGTGAGGGCGTACAACGCTGACAGCACTCCGTTGTCGCCCGATACTTCCAAGAACGTCTGGTACGGACTGCGAGCGGAGACGGACACCGATCCCAATGTTCCACTGTCGAATTCCAGAACCGTTGCCGCCGAAGCCTCCATGGGCCCGTACGAGTCGTAATGCGCCCGCGCCGAAACCGCACGCACCTCATCGCCGAGCACGAAGCGCAAAGTGTCAATGCAATGCACGCCGATGTCGGCCAGAGGGCCGCCCGTCGCCAGTTTGGGATCGTTGAGCCAGGTGCGCGCGCTGGTCAACATCGGCGCAAGGAAATCGGCACGCGCCACCTGTGGGCGTCCAATATCTCCAGCGGCGATGCGCTCGCGGAACAATTTCACGCTTTCCTCGAAGCGCATCACATGCGCGACCCCGAGCGTGACGCCGGACTTGCGAGCCGCCTCCACCATGGTGCGCGCCTCGCCGCTATTCATCGCCATCGGCTTCTCGCACAGCACGGGCTTGCGATGCTGCACTGCGGTCAACACGTCCGCCAGGTGCAGCGCATCAGGACTGCTGACGAACACCACATCAACGTCAGGACAGGCGCAGAGATCTTCGGTGGACGCGAAGGCATGTTCGATCTGGAATTGGCGAGCCGACGCTTGCGCCTGTCCTATATCGCGGCGCGACAAAGCAACGACCCGGCAGCGCGACGCGCGCTGGAATCCCGGCATCATTCTCTTCATCGCGTGCAGCCCAAATCCGACGATGCCAAAGCGAATCATGGGTTTCAGTATGCCAGCAGGATTCTCAGATCGCGAACGTTGTTGCCGGTCGGGCCGGTGATGATCGCATCGCCGATGGCATCCAGCAGCGGGAAGCCGTCGAACTCCGCCAGCGCCTCTGTCACATCGAAGCCGCGTTGCTGGGCGCGCTCTACCGTGGAGCCATCCACGACAGCGCCCGCGGCTTGACTGTTGCCGTCAATGCCGTCCGTACCGGCGCTCAGCACGGCGATGTTTTCGCCCGCGATCTGTTGGGCGCAATAGAGTGCGAACTGCTGATTGCGACCGCCGATGCCCGACTTGGCGCCGACCTGCACCGTAACTTCACCACCGGAGACCAGGCAGGCGCGCGACACCCCGCGGCGCAACTCGCGCAATCGTTGCAAGAGATGATCGGCAGCTCGCTGGTAGTCCCAATCATCGCAGCTGTTGTCAATTTCAACCGCAAAGCCACCCATGGCGGCGCTCTCCACCGCAGCATTCGTCGCCGTCGCATTGGACAAGACCGTGGTGTAGCGCGAGTGCTCAAATGCCGGATCGCCCAGCTTTGGCGTCTCCTGCAAAAGGTCGCGCTCGAATAGGGTTCGCACACTCGCCGGGAAACGCGGCAAGAGATTGTATCGCTTGACGATCGCCTGACAGTCCGCGACGGTAGTGGTGTCGGGCATAGTCGGCCCGGACGCCAGCGCGTCGAGCGAATTTTCCGGCACGTCGGAAACCAGAACCGATGCCTGATACGCCGGCGCGGCAGCGCGCGCCAAACGTCCGCCTTTCAGCGCGGACAGATGCTTGCGGATAGCGTTTATCTCCGCTATTGGCGCGCCCGAATGGACCAGCAATTTGTAGGTCTCAATCACATCGGCCAGCGAGATGCCCGCGCTGATCGGCTTCTCGGCGATGGCCGAAGCTCCTCCGCTGATCAGAAACAGGACGAGCGTGCGCAGGGACGCCCCTGCTACCAGCCGGAGGATGGCGTCCCCTGCACGCAACGAATCCTCGTTAGGCAGAGGATGCCCTCCGGTGAAATAGCGAAAGCCGAAAAGCTGTGCCGGCGCCGGGTTGGGACAATCAACGATTCCCGTAAGCCCGGTTCCCACGATGTTGGTGAGCGCCTCGGCCATGGTGTGGCCCGCCTTGCCCATGGAGACAACCTGTAGCCGCTCAAACGATTTCAGTGCGTAACTATCATTGCCAATACGCAGTTCTTCACCGTCGAACACCACATGGCGTGAGAAGGCGTTGGGAATGCTGCACTTCGTGAGCGCGCAGTCGAACATTCCCCGCGCGCAGTCGCGCATTCCGCGGTAGACGGCTTCCGTCGGCAACGACGAGTGGGACATGCGGGGAGATTATATGCCGCGGGCTTCGAATCCCTGTTCGTGCAGCCAGCTCTCCATGGTCATGCGCATTTCGCCGAGGTGGCCTGCGAAGAAGTGGTCTCCCGGAACGAACACCAATTCCTTCGGTTCGGCAGCCTGCTCAACGATCTTCTCCAGAGCCTCGTGCGGACCGAACATGTCGTGGTCGCCACTAACGAAGAGCTTGGGCTTCGAACACTGGCGGAGAAACGAAAACGAATAGGTACGGCCCTCGGCAGCGACGGGAGTTCCCAGCGATATCAGGGCGTGGACGTCAAGATCGGGACAACAGGCGCGCAGCCCGGTCGCGGCGCCGAAGGAGAACCCCGCAAAGACGACCGGCAGCCCGACTTCGCGTTTCAGCCAAGCCAGCGCCGCCTGCACATCGGCGACCTCGCCGCGCCCGTCATCGTGGTGGCCGGCACTCAATCCTGTCCCGCGAAAGTTGAAGCGCAGCACGGGAAAGCCGACCGAGTGCAAAGCCTTCATGGCATGAAAGACAACCTTATTGTGCATGGTCCCGCCAAACATGGGATGCGGATGACAGACCAGCCCCGCGTGGGTCGCCGACGACGAACCGATGTTCAGCAGAGCTTCCAACCGGCCCGCGGGACCATCCATGAAGAAGGAGCGGATTGCGGAATGCGATTGCGCCAAGCGTAGCCTTCTTTCTGGCTTTTCCCGAACCGCCGTCGAGCCTACACCATGTGGTTAAGCGGCCCAATCCCTTTGCCCAGAGGGTAAGCAGCCCTGATCGCTTTCGCCACGTAGGCCTTGGCCGCCCCAATCGCCTCCGGAAGCTGCCGCCCTAGCGCCAGATGGCACGCTATGGACATGGCAAACGCACATCCAGTTCCGTGGGTCGAACGGGATTCGATATGGGTACCGGGGAAGACGTCCTCCCGGACCGTCCCGTTCTCTATTGAGCTGAGGTAGTCGTTGGCATTCGGTAAATGTCCGCCGGTAATAAGGATGGATCGGCTGCCCATACTGTGGAGCTTGCCTGCAGCCAGCCGCAACCAGGGGAGAACATCCTCCCAAAGACCATGGGCTGGCAGCGCCTCGATCCCGGCCAGACTGGCCGCCTCGTCGAGGTTGGGGGTGAGGACATCGGCCAGCGGCAAGAACTCGCTTTTAAGCACCTGCAAGCCTGGTTCGTCCAGCAAAGCGGCGCCTGAGGAGGAGCAGAGCACCGGATCGACCACGATGTTGCGTAACTCCAGTTTACTCAATGTACTAGCCACAGCGTCGGCGATGGAAGCCGAAGCCAGCATCCCCACGCGAACCGCCGCGATTTCCAGGTCTTCAGCCAGTACGCTCAAGGTTTTGGCGACCAAGCCGGGGTCAACTGCCCGCACCTCTAAGACGCCCTTGCTCGACTGGACGGTCAAAGCGGTCGGGCAGGTGACGGCATAGCACCCGTGCGCGGCGGCCGTTTTGACGTCCGCGGTGATTCCGGCGCCTGAGGAAGGGTCAAACCCGGCGATACTCAGGACGACTGGCGGCACTTTCATGGAATGAATGTATCGCAAAAAGGGCTGGTTGGGCGTACTTATCTGCCGACCGGACGGCAGCTGGGAAACCATGTTCCAAGGCGGCAATCGTGCTCAAATCTCACTTTATTATGCTCATTGTATGCCATTGATAATAATAATGTTTAACTAATTCTACGACCTTCGGGGGTTGACTCCCGCTAGTTTCGGTCAATAGACTTACAGAACATACCCGGGAGGACCAACTTAACGATGAGAGGTGTTTAATGTTACGAGTACTCAGCCAGATTGCGGCGGGGTTAGTTTTCACCACCGCGCTGGGTGCGGCACCCGGTAATAGCACACCGGAATCGCGACAAGGGACCCCAGGACAGACTCAGGAAACCATTCAGCCGATCAAGACCCGAAAGTTTCAGGTCGGAAAGGCTTCGTGGTACGGCCGCATCTTTCAGCATAAACAAACTGCCAGCGGCGAGCCGTACGACATGTACCAATTTACCGCCGCGCACCGGACGTTGCCTCTAGGTTCCTGGGTTAAAGTCACCGATCTCAAGACGGATCGCTCAGTCGTTGTTCGTATTAACGACCGCGGTCCAGTCCCGAAGAATCGGATCATTGACTTGTCCTACAGTGCGGCCAAAATGCTTGAGATGGGCACGAGCGGGATACATCCCGTGCGGCTGGATCTGATCGAAACGGCCACCGTCGCCCAGAATGAAGGCCCGTACTAATCCTGTCTTAATGCGTTAAACTGGGAGCCGATGCTGCAATCACGGGATCGGCTGATCGTGGCGCTCGATGTTCCGGGCGCCTCCCAAGCCCGCCAAATCGTACAAACCCTTGGCGAGGGCGCAACTACCTACAAGATCGGGAAACAGCTCTTCACGGCCGAAGGGCCTCAGGTTGTGCGCGACCTGGTGTCCTCCGGCCGGAAGGTTTTTCTCGACCTCAAGTTCCACGACATCCCCAACACTGTGGCCGAAGCCGTTAAAACGGCCGCCGGGTTAGGCGTCAGCATGCTGAACGTGCACGCTTCGGGCGGCAGCAAGATGCTGAAGGCGGCAGTTGAAGCCGCAAGGCAGTCGGCTACGCAACCGCTGGTGCTCGCTGTCACGGTGCTCACCAGCTTGTCGGATTCCGACATGCAAGAATTGGGTGTCTCGGGCAACATAACCACCCAAGTGCTGCGTCTGGGAGCGCTGGCCCGAGACGCGGGTTGCGGAGGTCTGGTAGCCTCGGCCCAGGAGGCCCGCGAACTGCGGCAAGAGTTGGGTGAAGGTCTCACAATCGTGACACCGGGGATTCGTCCGGCAGGGTCCGCGCTCGGCGATCAGGCGCGAGTGGTCACACCCAAAGACGCCGATTGCTTCCGGAGCCACTTACGTCGTCGTCGGCCGACCGATTCTTGACGCGGCAGATCCCGTTAAGGCGGCAGAAGAGATCGTACGCGAGATCGAATCCGCTCTGAGTAGCGTCGGTTCCTTCGTCCACTAGACGACTTCGCTCGATTGCTATACTTCCTTCTTCATGCTGAAGGACACTCTGGAAGAAGGCCGCATCCTCACAGACGCTGCGCTGGAGCGCTTGCTGCTGCCGGCTACGCAGTACCCATCATCAATTCACGCGGCCATGCGGCACAGCGTTTTCGCCGGAGGCAAGCGCTTGCGGCCCATTCTGTGCATGGAAGCCGCGCAAATGGTCGAGGGATGCGTTCCCACAGGCATCGAGGAGTTGGGCGCCGCGCTGGAGATGCTGCACACCTACTCGCTCATCCACGACGACTCTGCCCGCGCTGGACAACGATGACCTGCGCCGTGGTCTTCCCACCTGCCACAAGGCTTTCGGCGAGGCGACAGCCATCCTCGCCGGCGACGCGCTGCAGACTCGCGCTTACGAAGTGCTGGCAAGTCTGCAGTGCCCGGCGGAGGCGCGCGTGGCCATCATCGCCGAGATCGCGCACGCCACCGGAACCATCGACGGCATGATCGGTGGCCAGGTCATGGACCTCGAGGCCGAGCACGTTCATCCCGACGCGCAAACTCTGGAGTACATCCATCGCTCCAAGACGGGCGCTCTGCTCACCGCCAGCGTGGTCACCGGCGGACTCTACGCCAGGTGCCAGCAAGCGCAAATCGTCGGGTTTGCGCGGCTTCGGCCAGAACATCGGCTTGGCTTTTCAGATCGTGGACGACGTGCTCGACGTCACCCAGACCTCCGAGCAGTTGGGCAAAACCGCCGGCAAAGAATGCCGCTCACGACAAGGCAACATATCCTTCGTTGTTCGGCATCGATGCCTCAATCAAGAAGGCGGATGAACTCGTAACTGCTGCCGACGCAGCTCTGGACCAGTTCGGCGACCGCGCCGCAACTCTCCGCGAGCTGGCGAAGTTCCTGGTCGAGCGAAAAAAGTGACTCAGTCTGCGTCTGCGTCGTTCCCTCTCCCTGCTTGGCTCGCCGTGCTGGCAGGTCTCATGTCGTCGCGCCCGATTGATCAGAATTTATTCCTCCTCTTCCCCCATCTGCGTTAGCCTGATGTATTCCGTAGAGGTGCTCCATGATCAACATGGCTGAGGTTGGTGCTTTCCCCACGCTCGATGCGTCCGGCCACTTCAATGTCCAGTTCGGCGTTTACCTTCCCGGGCTGCGTGCGCCTGACGGCTTCGCGGTCATCGTTCGGGTGATTCACAGCCAGGACCGTTTCACCCCCGGTATTGCTCCGCGCGACTTTCCGCTGCAATGGCAGCCGGGCTCGGCGCTCGACCTGTGGAGCGCCGACGTCTCCGTCGATCCAGTGGCGGGCACGAACTTCGGCAACGAGGGCAGCTATCTTTATCGCTACCAGCTTCAATGGGCTCCCGCCGGGCAGGCAACCAGGAGCGTGGTGACGAAGTGGTTCGTCGATCCCTTCGCTCGCGCTACCGACATCGGCGAGCTCTCCGCGTTTACTCTGACCAAAACTCCGGCACCGTTTGCCTGGACCGACACTGGATACAAAACCCCTGAGTTGAACGATCTCATCGTCTATGAGTTGCATATCGAGCAGTTCAACGACACCTTCGACGGCGTTGTCGATCGTCTCGACTACCTGCAAAGCCTGGGGGTCAACTGCCTGGAACTGATGCCGGTGATGAGCCATAAGCTTGACTTCGACTGGGGCTACGGCCCGCTGCATTACTTTAACGCCAGCGCTCACTTCGGGGGCGCCGACGGCCTGAAGCGCCTGGTCAACACCTGCCACGCGCGCGGCATTGCCGTCATTCTCGACGTCGTGTACCAGCACGTCGATCCCAGTTTCCCCTATAACCTGGTTTACCAGAATGTCGCGCAGACCGGCGGTGCGCCCGCTATCGCCAGTCCCATGATCGGCGCCATGGGGGATTTTGGACCGACGTGCGACTTCTCGCAGACCTTCACCCAGGATTACTTCCAAGCCTCCAACCAGATGTGGCTCACCGAGTATCACGTGGACGGCTTCCGCTACGACGAGGTCACGGATTACTACTTCTTTCCCACCGACACCGCTTATGCCAAGCTGGCCTACGACACCTACAAGTTCTCGCTCGGGCTCGACCGCTTCCGCCAGACGGGCAGCGGCTACAGCCGCATCATTCAATGCGCCGAAGCGCTGTCGCGCGCCCGCGACGTGCTGGCGAACACCTACAGCAACGCCGCCTGGCAGGACGACCTGCTCAACAAATCGGAGGGCATGATCCAGAGCAGTTCGGCAGACCAGGATTTCGCGCATATTCTGGACGCCAACTTCTCGGGATATCCGCAAACCAAGACCGTCGTCGACGATCAGGGAAATCCGGTTGATATGCCGGTCGCTCCCTTTCAATACCTGGAATCGCACGATCATAGCCAGTTGATCGTATTCACCGGCACCGATAGCACCGACCCGCTGTCCTCGGGCAATCGCAACAATTTTTACCGGCTGCAACCGTTCGCTATCGCGCTCTACACCGCGCAAGGCATTCCCATGCTGTGGGAGGGTCAGGAGTTCGCCGACGACTATCCTCTGCCACCCGGCGGCGACGCGCGCATCGGACTTCGCCGGGACATGCACTGGGAATACTTCTACGACGATCCCGGATCGGCGCTGATTCGCCTATACCGCAGGCTGGGCACGTTGCGCCGGAGCTCGCGCGCGCTACGCAGCCGCGACTCGTTTTTTTACTTTCAGCAGTCGCTGCAAGGCACCGCGATTCTCGCCTACCATCGTCACGCACCAGCCGATGCAACCCATGGGGAAGAGTTCGCGATGGTCCTGCTCAACTTCGGCGACAGCTCTGGGAGCGTCGCCGTGCCTTTCCCCAAGGCAGGCACTTATCGGGAGATGCTGGACGACGATGCCCGCCCTGCAAGCTTCGACCTCACCGTCGCTGCGGACGGAGAAGTCCATACCGTCATCGTGCCGTCGCACTACGGGTTTGTCTTTGTGAAGATTTCCTGAACGTCCTTCACTGGGGGGGATTGGCAAGATAGTTACTCCCCCTCCTACCCCTTGTTGCTTTAGAATCACACAATTAGCCACCTTTTCTCGTCAAATCATTGAGCCCCAAAGGTTTACGAGTAACTGCTTTTATTGCAATAGTTACAGACCACAATTTCCGGTCTCCGGGCGTCAAACTTAGAGGAGAGAGCGTCGTCGTCGCCCCTCTGTTCCCACGTAAGGGATCGCCATAACATCACAAATCGACTTGTCAAAGAGCGATTACCCAGCCCTGGGGCGGGCGAGCACACGGCCCCTCAGCAGTCGCCGAGGACATTCCCTGCTCCAAAGTAATCCCCGGCGAAGCGTTGTCAAGATTACTAAGGTACAGGTTGGGTAACTGTACTTTCGTAACATCCAGGTGGCGAGGTAACCAGCAGGCGCGAGCTGCCTTGCACAATAACGCTCAAAATCGCTACCTGAAAGTGCGCCTCGCGGGCACATCGAGCCGACTTCTTGTGTGGCCTCCGGACTTATTTGTGCAGGCGCCGAAGGGGGAGGATTGGGCAGGACGGGTACAATTCCGGATTATGGCGCAATCCACACGATTAGCAATTCTTCGAGAGGTCTTCTGGAGGCCGCTCGTGTGGGTAGTAAACGGCTTTCTTGCGCTATACGGGGCAGCAACTGCTTTTCGGGACGCTTTTCCTGCGGAGACGCAGGCGAAGTATCAACTCAACGTGTGGCTGCCGCAATGGACTTGGAAGACGTGGTTAATGATCTTCGCTGTTCTGAATGTGGCGCTAGTGTGTGAGGGAGCGGTTCGCGCAATTAAGAAACGAGAGAAGGCGCTGTTAGACGAACGGGCGAAGAACAAATTCCCCCTTATTGATGTGGTGATTGACGAAGTTCATTTCGTTCCGACTGAGCGAGGCGGCAACGTGTTCGTTCTGGCAACACTGCACAATCTGACTGAGGTTACCACTCGCATCGTTGGGTATGACCTGCAACTAGAAGTCGGCAAGGCTCGGTAATATGGGGGATTTCGCCGACCTTGCAGGCTGGGTGATTGACCCCAAGAAGCCGTTACAGCAACCGGAGGCGTTGTCCAGTTTGGCTGACAGAGAACCACTGCAACGCGGGATGCCGGAACAAGGTTGGCTTAGGTTCTTTTTTCGTGAAGGTCCGAATGGCCCGTCATCGTGGAGTATATGGATGCTGATTCTGGCTGTGGAAGATGGGATACCTCCGGAGCGACTGGCATGACTCTCATAGTGAAAGACGCGTTTAGCGCTTTACATCGAGGTTCAGTGACCCGGCCTTGGAAATGTTCCGGCAAGATCGGCTTTCCTCCGTTTGAGGGTTCGCAGGAGCAATGAGTACTAAAGCTACGCAGTTCCAGGACCCTGTCAGCAGAGGCCTTGGGGTAAAAATAAAATGGAGAGCCTTATTTAAGTTAAGCTAGAGCTATGCAGACTCTAAACAGAATGTGGCGTCTGCAGTTGTCTGGACTACTGCTGCTCGCAATCGCTGTGAATGCCCAGCAGAAGTCGCCGCCATCTGAACAAACCGGTGTTGTTTCTGGCCGCATATTCGCTATCACAAAAGACGGCGACCTCAAACCAGCGAGGCTGGCGAAGGTCTACTTGTTCTACACGTACCGCAGTGCGAAGGCGGCAAACGCAAGCCCGGCAGAAGAGACGAATTCCGCTGCACACGTGTGGTCTGAGAATCTCAGCAAATTGACGGAAGGGTACCTCAAGGCGCTTGACCGAGAAGGAGCAAGCTGGAGCGACTCGCTCATGTGCCACAAGAAGTTGCTGACCTATGTGGAGGCGCTTTCTGCAACAGCGGACTGGGCCGCTGACGACCGCAGGGTCTGGCAGATGCTCACTACCAACGCCGATGAGAACGGAGTGTTCAAGGTCACCGTGCATCATCCGGGGAAATACGCCCTCTTGGCGTATGGGCAAGCCGGGTTTAGCAAGGCAGTTTGGGAGGACGACGACATCGTTGTCAATCCGGGAGTGACCACGACGGGGAAGCTGTCGTCGCCTGCAGAAGCGTGCTTGGCGGATTGAATTTCGTTGCTTCTTGACATGAAGTACAAACCCGTCGCGCAATGCAGGGAGTTCTCGTGCAAGGGATGGAACGCTAACTTAATGTGGAAACCAGGCGCGAGCTGCCTCGGGGCCTTGTCGGAAATTACGGTTTTTGCAGCGCGTCGGCGCCCACCTTGGCGCACTGGGCGTCATGTTCGCTGGTGTCTCCTGAGAGGCCAATGCCGCCAATGACCTTGCCATCAACGATCAGCGGGAAACCGCCCTCGACGGGCACCGCTCCTTCCAGTCCGAGGACGCGGAGACCAGCTCCGCCGCCAGCCAACGCATCCTGGAAGGCCTTGGTGGGGCGCTTGAACAGCGCCGCCGAGCGGGCTTTGTTAACCGAGATCTTGGCGCTGCCCAGTTGAGTGTTGTCCATCTTCTCGTAATAGACGAGGTTGCCGCCGGGATCGACGACCGCGACCGCCATGTTCCAGTTGTTCTTGCGAGTTTCTTCGAGCGCCGCTGCGGCCGCCTTCTTCGCGGTTTCCAGAGTTACCGGAGGGCCGTATGGTGTGAGAATAGAGTTGGTGGCCGGCTGCTGCTGCGCCAACGCGCTCGCCACGCACAACGCAAAGGCGAGGGCAAGATAGAGATTTCACAACGGACTGCGATGACATCGTATCTCCTCCATTTCTTTCAACGTCAACGAGATGCGTTCAAGCGGCTCCCATCAGGAGTTACTGGCGACGTAAGTGCGTGCGGGCAGAAAGTTTCGTATCTCTCGGCCCCGTTGCACCGATTTGAAATTACGTTTCAGGGCTGGCTCGATGGCATTGCTGAACTGGTAAATCAGCAGCCTGCCGTCGGGGGCAAGTGATTCCCGCGTGCTGCTCAGGATGCGCTGCACTTCCTTCGGAGGAAGGAGCGAAAACGGAATGCCGGCAACGATGCAGTCGCCCATGCCGATGCCGTGCTGAGTCAGAATCTTGCGAACGTCGGCCGCGGAACCTTGCACGATCTTCAGCCTCGGGTCCCGGCTGCGGAACTTGCTGCGGAGATGCGTCACCAACTCGGGGTTCTTTTCGATCGCGATGAGCGCGCCATCGCTGCGCAGGTTCCGAAGAATATGTCGGGTGATGGTACCAACGCCGGGCCCGTATTCCACTACATAGCGGGCTTCGCTCCAGTCAACCAGCCGCATGAGGTGGGAGCACAGCGAGTCGGAACTTGGCCACACCGAACCCAGCATCGCAGGATTTTTCAGGAACATGCGCGCGAACACCATTGCATCAGTCATCAAGGAACCCCAACTTGCGAAGAATTTTATACTGCTCTCCGCCCCCGCGCACATTAGATCGACTGTACCGAAATCGCCAGCAGGTCATCGACCAAGCCGACTTCCTTGTGGACGAACGGCTCGGCGTAGCGCACGCCCGCGAGAATTCCGTAGAAGCCAGCCATCGCGGCGACGCGCTCGCGGATTTCGGCTTCGCGTGGAAACAGGTTGCTTCCCTGCTCCTGATCCTGGTATTGCGAGCGATAGGCCATCAACGCCGCAAAGCGTGTATCGAACTGCTCAGAGATGTCCACTACGAAGGTCGGCCGCACATCGGCATAAAGACTTGCGTAGAGGATCTTGTAGGGACGATGTGGCGAAACACCTAGATCCAGCTTGGCGAGTCCCGCCAGAAACGCGGCCTCATAGCTCACGACGGAAGCGGTCGCGTGGTCAGGATGACGCGCCTGCCAATAAGGCAGAATCAGCACCCGCGGCCGCAGCTCACGGATGACGCGCGCGATCTTGAGGCGGTTGTCGTAGCTGTTCTCGACGCGGCCATCGGGAATGTCGAGGGCGCGCCGGCAACTTACTTTCAGGATGCGGGCAGCGTCTTCCGCTTCGCGGGCGCGATCTCCGACGGTGCCGCGCGTGCCCATCTCCCCTTGGGTGAGGTCGAGAATGGCGGTGCGGCGACCGCGCTCCGCCATCTTGAGAAGCGTGCCGCCACAGGTCTGCTCGACGTCGTCGCGGTGCGCAGCAATAGCGAGAATGTCAACTGCCGAGGATTCGGACATGGCGGTCAGAGGCGCATCGCCACCGCCACGCCGTCACGCAGCGGAACGATCGTCGTGTACCAGTCTTTCGAGGAATAGAGCAGACGGTTCAACTCCACGACTCCCTTGGTAGAGCGGTCAGGGTCGCCGCTCCTAGTGAGCTGAGGATTGCCGGCGGCGTACCTTACATCGCCATGCCACAGCGCGTTGTCGGTGATGAACAGACCGCCTTTGCGCACCCGGGCTGAGGCCATATTGAAGACACGCGGGTAATCGTGCTTGTCCACGTCGTTGAAGAGGATATCGAAATGTTCTTTGCGCTCGGAAAGGATTTCCAGCGCATCTCCGATATGGACCTCGATGCGGTCAGAGACTCCGGCCTGCTGAAAATAGCGCCGCGCTTCATCAGCGTTCTTGCGGCTGCCGTCGGTGTAGTGGACCTTGCCGCCTTCACCGACGGCCCTGGCCCACCACATCGTGGAGTAGCCGATCGCTGAGCCCATCTCAAAGATAGTCTTCGCGCCGATGAGTCGTGCGTATTGGTAGAAGAGACGCCCCACCGCAGGTCCGACGATTGGAATATCGCGTTCCTTGGCCTGGCTTTCCATCTCCTCCAAGACAGGCTCGCGCTCGGGCAGCATCGCGTAAAGGTAGTTCTCGACGCATTCGTCTGTGATTGGCATCGTGTCTTGTTTTCCTTCAACTGAGGGTCTGTCCGGGCTTCATCTCGAGCACTTCCGGGCCGCCCGCGGCCAGCAGTTTCTTCAGGTCGTCAGGACGCCCAACCAGTACGGGAAACGTACCAAAGTGCATAGGGATGACGGTTTCGGGCTGCAGCAATTTGCACGCGTAGGCGGCCTCGCGGGGACTCATGGTGAAATGGTCGCCAATGGGCAGCATAGCGATCTCGGGCGAGTAAAGGTCGCGGATGATTTGCATGTCACTGAACACGTTGGTGTCGCCGGCGTGATAGATCTTGACGCCGCCCGGCAACTCCAGTACGTAGCCACATGCTTCTCCGCCATAAACAATGCTGCCATCGTCGTCCATAATGCCGCAGGAATGCACGGCGTGCGTCATCGTGATCTTGATGCCGGCAACCGTTTGCGTGCCTCCCTTGTTCATGGGAGAGATCTGCTTGGCGCCTTTCTTTTCCATCCAGGCGCAGAGTTCGAAGATGCCGACCACCATGGGATTATGCTGCTTCGCAATCGCAACCGCATCGCCAATGTGATCCATGTGACCGTGGGTACAAATCAGAGCGTCGGCCTTCTTTACCTGCTTCTCGTTTTCCGGGCACATGGGATTGCCCATGACCCAGGGATCCACGTACACGGTTGCGCCGTCCTTGGTTTCAATGCGAAAGGTCGCGTGGCCCAGCCACGTAATACGGTTGCCTTGCAGGTTCATGTTTTCCTCGAATTCACGGAAACAAGCCACCGGACAAGCGAGTTAGAGCGTGTCGCCCTGGCGCCACTCGCGATAACCGCCGGCGAGCGAAAAGACGTTGCGGAATCCCATTTTCTTCAGATTGAGCGCGGCCAGCGCGGAACGGCTGCCGCCGCCGCAATAAAGCACCAGCTTTCGGTCCTTGTCGGTCGTGATCTGGTCGATGTTGACTTCCAAAATGCCGCGCGGCAGCTTGATCGCGCCGGGAATAATGCCTTTGGCTTGCTCCTCGCGCTCGCGTACGTCGATCAGCACAAAATCCTCGCCCGACTGCTGCATGCGGCGAACATCGTTGGGACCAATTTCATTGATCTGAGACCTCGCCTCGTCCACCAGTTGCTTAAACTCGGGTAACGACATTGTGTCTCCTAGGGCCGCTGAGAATTCTATTGTCTGCGACGCGGGGCTGCAACCTAGAAGCGCCTTCGTAAGGGGCAATTCACCTCGGCAGGTGCAGTGTTACCATGCTCCCTTGTTCGCTTGAGGCGTCCTCAGCATTGAGGAGGCGCTCTGTCGGCGGTTCAGAATGCGGTTTGAAGTGCAAGGGAAGAAATTCGGACTGTTATGATGGTAAACAAGAATTCCAGCCTGATGCCTTCTTCCGTCCAACCGCCCCTGGTGTCTGCCAAGATCGATAGCTACTTGCTGGAAGTTGCCGACGCGGTCAACACCACGCTTGACCTGAATACTCTGCTGCAACGCGTGGCCGAGATGCTGAAGCGGTTCATCGACTACGAAATCTTCGCCATTCTGCTGCTGCATGAAAAGACCCAGGAACTGCGGGTGCGATTTCAAGTTGGGCATCCGCCGGAGGTTGCCGAGCGGATCCGGATTAAAGTTGGACAGGGCGTCACCGGACGCGCCGTGCAAACGCGCCAGCCCGTGCTGGTCAATGACGTTACTGCCGAAGACAACGTCATCAATACAACGCCGGGCGTTCGTTCTGAATTGGCTGTCCCGCTCATCGCCAAGAACAAAGTCATTGGCGTGCTCGACGTCGAAGCGGACGAGCCGGGAGCGTTTACCGAAGAGCACAAACGTCTACTGACGCTGTTCGCATCGCGCATTGCCGCCGGGATCGAGAATGCGCGTTTGTACACTCGGGTGTCGCGCCAGGCCCGGCAACTCACTCTGCTCACCGAGATCAGCCGCGAGCTTTCCTCCATCCTGAACGTCGATGAACTGCTTAAACGCATTGCGGACCTGGTAACCCGCATCATCGACTACCAGATGTTCTCCATTCTGCTGTTGGACAAGACCGGGACCCTGTTGCAGCATCGCTTTTCTCTGCGCTTCAAGGAGAACGTGCAACTCAAGCACGAGATCCCGTTGGGGGTTGGTCTGGTGGGTTACGCCGCCCAACATGGACAGGCGGTGCTGGTTCCCGACGTCAGCAAAGATCCCCGCTACATCATGGCTAACCCCGAGACCCGTTCCGAGCTGTGCATTCCGCTGATCTACAAGGACAAGGTCATAGGGGTTCTCGACATCGAGCACACTCGCCGCGGCTATTTTACCGAGGACCACGTGCGTATCATGACCACGCTGGCTGCGCAGGTGGCGATTGCGATTGAGAATGCCACTTTGTACGAGCAGATCGCGCGTCAGGAACAACGCCTGGAACAGGATTTGGCGCTGGCACGGGAACTTCAATTCCGCTTGCTTCCACCGAAGGTGCCCGTTTTTCGAAATGCCGAAGTGGCCTCGCGCTTCGCTCCCGCCCGCCAAGTGGGCGGTGACTTATATGATTTCCTGAAATACAGCGGGCAGGGGGTGACGGGCATTGCTGTAGGGGACGTGAGCGGCAAGGGCGCTCCGGCAGCCATTTACGCCGCTTTGGTGAGCGGCATCGCGCGCTCCCATGCCAACGAAGAACCCGGCGCGGCGGGCATGTTGGAGGCGATCAACCTTTCGCTCTCCGAACGGCCGATTGAAGGTCAATACGTCTCCATGATCTACGCGATCTGGGACGACAATCAGCGCCTGCTGCAAATCGCGAATTCCGGCTTACCGCGCCCGATTCATGTTCACAATGGAAAGATCGAAACCATTCACGCAACCGGCTTGCCTATAGGATTGTTCAACAACGCCACTTATGACGAGATCACCCTGCGCGGGCAGCCAGGCGATCTCTTTCTGTTTTTCAGCGATGGAATTCTGGATGCCACCAGTTCCAAGGGTGAGCTGTTCGGCCGCCAGCGCCTGGAAAAGATTGTCAGGGCGAAGGCCCATGGCAGTGCCGAGCAGGTAGTTGACACCATATTCACAGCCGTTTCCGATCACGCCGAGGGAGTGGAAACCTTTGACGACCAGACCATTGTCGCCGTCAAAGTGAAAGGAATGCACTCCAAAAAGTGACTGCCGCGCTGCCGCCGGAGAGACCGCCTGCATTTTCCTACCGCCGGGACAAGCGGCCGTTCCGCAAATCCGGGGCGGAAATGCACGCCGATGACACGCCGCTCGGCAAGCTGGCCGAACGCTATGGCACTCCCCTGTACGTGTATTCCGGTTCGATGACTCGCGAACGCTACCGCCAGTTCGATGGTGCTTTTCGCGGCTGCAAACACACCGTCTGCTATTCGGTGAAGGCCAATTCGAATCTTTCCATCCTGCGACTGCTTGCCGGACTGGGTGCCGCATTCGACGTCGTCTCTGGCGGTGAGCTGCGACGAGTCAATGAGGTCGGCCGGAAAGGCACGCGGAACGTAGTTTTTTCGGGAGTCGGTAAGCTGACGGAAGAAATCGATCTGGCGCTCGCCACGGGAATTCTGCTGTTCAATGTGGAAAGCGCCAGCGAACTAGAGCTACTGGCTGCGCGCACCATGCATCTTCGCAAGACGGCACGATACGCCGTGCGCGCAAACCCCGACGTGAGAACTGAGACTCATCCTCATATCTCGACTGGCTTGCACGAACACAAGTTCGGCGTGCCGTGGCGTGAGGTCCCCGCATTGTATCGCCGAGGCGCGGAAAACCAGCACTTGAAGGCCGCCGGCGTTAGCGTTCACATCGGCTCACAAGTGACCGACGTGAGTCCATTCCGCGAAGCCATGGGTCGGGTGGCGGCTCTCGTCCGTTCGCTGCGCGCCGAGGGGCACGACATTCGCTACGTGGACGCTGGCGGCGGTCTCGGCATCCCTTATCAGCGCAAGCCCGAGACGGATTTCTCCACCACCGCGAAGCTCTACGCCACTGCGCTGCTGCAGCCACTGAAAGCTCTCGATATTCATCTCCTCCTGGAGCCGGGCCGCGCGATCATTGGCCCAGCGGGCGCTCTGCTCACTCGCGTCCTGTACCGCAAGCGCAATGACGGCAAGCCGTTCGTTGTCGTGGATGCGGCAATGAATGACCTGCTTCGGCCTTCGCTCTATGGTGCGTACCATGAGATTGTTCCGGTGGTGTTGCGAGACGGCAATGAATCCGCCGAGAGAGTCGATATCGTAGGACCAATCTGCGAAACGGGGGATTTTTTCGCGCGTGACCGTGAAATTCGCAAGGTTGAGGAAGGCGACTTGCTGGCCATCCTCGATACCGGGGCTTACGGCATGACGCTGGCGTCGAACTACAACACGCGGCCCCGCCCCGCAGAAGTATTGGTGGACGGCCGGCGCTCCCGGCTAATACGTAAGCGGGAGACGATCAATGATCTATTGGCACCCGAGCGCTTTTGACCTCACCACTTCCGTTCCACGAACCTTACTCGTACTGATTCCACGATTTTGCTCATTGCGTTTAGCGCCAACTTCGCCTATTGTGGCTTTCCATTGGAGAGGCCATGCAACCAAACCAATATGACGCAGCCACTTCCACGGCGGTTTGCCTCTGGTGCTATTCCCAATACCTGAAAAGCACCAGCCGAGCACGTGATGGGCAAACATTCTGCTCCAGGAAGTGCGAATACGAAGCGCAAGGCTGGCTTCACGAAAACCTGAAAACTCAATACTGAATAACAATCGGGCGCGGCTCTTGGAGGTCGCGCCCCAAAACTACGAAGTGTTCGCCGCCGCTTCAGCCTGCCGCGAAGCCTGGTTCAGGGGACTACGTGGGGATGGCGCTCCAGGCTTTCATCTTCCCACTGCAGAAACTGGCGAAAGGCGGCGCCGCGATGGCTGTAGCGGGCTTTCTCTTCGGCGGTGAGTTCGGCGAAGGTCTTTTCAATCTCCTTGAAGTAGAACAGCGGATCGTAACCAAATCCGTTGGAGCCGCGAGGCGCGCGCAGGATGAAACCTTCGGCGCGACCGTGAAAAGTCGCCAGCGTGTGTCCGTTGCGAGCCGCCGCGATCACGCAGACAAAGCGAGCGGTGCGGTATTCGTCGGGAACGTCGTGCAGTTCGCGCAGCAGGCGAGAGTTATTGGCCTCATCGCAGGAATTAGGCGTCAGCTCATTTCGCGGTTCGTGGCTCCCCTGCCTTCCGTCCTCGGCATAGCGTGCGGAACGCACGCCGGGCGCTCCCCCAAGCGCATCGACTTCGAGTCCTGAGTCATCAGCGATTACGAGATCGCCCTCCACGCACTTGCTGTAGTGCTCGGCTTTCTTACGGGCATTGGCTTCAAACGTAGTACCGTCCTCGATCACCGCCGGCAACGCCGCGAAACCGGGCAGCGTTTCGACTTTTACATCGTGGACGGCAGCCGCCCCGATCAGGTCCCGGATCTTGCCGGCATTCGACGTCGCCACCAGCACCCGTTTCATCAGCGCCTCCGTCTTCCATGTTAAATGCCCGGTGCTCACGACGTGTCGCAAGCGACGCAATGCATAAATTGCTTCCCGAGGCTGCAGATTTTGGAAATATTTTTTTGATGGCCAATATCGAGAATCGCGAGTCCCTGCAAAGATGATGCCCAACAGTACATACGGCACGCCGGCAGCGTCGAATATCATCACCGCGAAATCGCCAGTGTTCATGCGGCTTTTGCGTATGTCATAAAGTTGACAAAGCGATTCGCGTCACAGATCGCGTGACAACTGTACCTGCAAGATGCACCCCAGCGTTGCGCGTTTCGATCGAGTACACATTTCGACCTGCGTTTTTCTCTTGACTATTTTTTTTATTAACTCTATACAAAGAACAAATTGCGATGATGTGATGTCGCAATTGTTCCATGACAAATGGAAGGGAGAATAGAAACCATGGCAACGAAGAAGAAAGCGAAGAAGGCTGCCAAAAAGAAAAAGAGATAACTTCTCTTTGACTTGACAAGGGGGCGCGCAAGCGTCCCCTTCGCTTTGCCGCTAGTGCACCTTGGCCGCCAGCTGCGCCGCGGGCACGAACGCTTCAACCTCGTGCGCCGGGCAGATGCTGTGGTAGGAACAGCCTTTGCAGCGCAAGCCAGGGTTGGGCTCAAACTCACCGGCCGCGATTTTGGCGGCAACCTCAATCACCTTGTTCTCCGTCTTCTTCATGTCGTCAGCCGTGCGCGACGACGCCACTGCAGAGCAGTTCTCCAGATTGACGAAAACCAGCGACGCTGCCCTCAAACCCATGTGCCGCGCGGCCAACGCGTAAATTGAGAGCTGCAGGCTGTCGTCGGCGTCGTCCTGCGTCTTGGGCTTGCCGGTTTTGTAATCCACGATCACAACTTCGCCATCGCCGCCAAGTCGATCGACGCGATCTATTTTGGCCCTGACCTTGGTTTCCCCGACCACGAAGGACGAACTGCCCTCGGTCTGCAGGATTTCGCCTCCCGGCTTTGCCAGGTTAGAACGCAAGAAACGCGTAAGCTGCTCGCGCCCCGCTTTCTCGTAGAGTTCACGCTGAACGTCCTCGTCAATTTTCGTCTTGGAGAATTCGTCGAGGAAGCAGGCGATGACCTTTTCTTCCTCGAGCGGCCGTCCGGCGCGCACTCCGTCGAAGTAGGCCCTGATGGCGAGATGCATGGCCGCACCGAACTGCATGCGGGCCGCGGCTTCTTCCGGGATTCGCCAGTCGCGGCTCAACTTGTATGCCAGCGGGCAGCGCTCGTATTGATCGATCGCACTGGCGCTCAACTCCTGCAACCGCGCATCCGGGCGGGCCGGCAGTTGGACCCACTGCGAGATGATCGGCACGGGCTCGGCCGCGGCGTCGATTTTCTCGATCAGTGTGCCCTGCGAGAGTTCCGTGCAGTCGATGGCGCCACGCAGCAACGCGCTTTTTTTCACCAGCAGCTCACGCATGTAGCCCGCCGGGGTTAAGTCTTTCTTGCCTCTGGCGAACTGCCCGCAGAGGTACAACTCATCCATGGCGCGGGTGAGAGCTACGTAAAACAGACGGAGCTCTTCTTCTTTATGCAGAGTCTTGGGCGCTCCCTCAGCGGCCGTGTCCTTGCTGCGCAGCTCCTGCGGGAACTCCACCAGCGCTTCCTTGTACTGGCTGGGGAACGATTGCGAAGCCACCCGCAAAACGAAGACGCAGGGAAATTCCAAACCTTTGGCCGCGTGCACGGTCATGAATTGCACGGCATCTTCCGGTTCGCCGGTAATGTCGCTGGGAGCCAGCGCCGCCACCGGGTCGTCATCCGCGCCGTCCTCCGATAAAGCACCCTCGGCTTCCTGGAAGAGCGCGACATACTCAAGAAACTCGTGCAGCGTCCCGCTGCCTGCGATTTGCTTTGGCTTGCCGCCCCAGTCAGCGGCGAACTCCTGGAGACGTTGCAGAGGAAAAGAGTCGCCGAGTTGGAACGCATTTCGCATGATCCGGATGGCAGCCGGCAGCATGCCGTTGGCGTTGGCGAGGTCGTGCCGGGCCTCGCGGACCACCTCCATCACATCGAATCCGCCGGGAACTTTTTCCAGAACGGTTTCGATGGACACGTTCCTGCCGGCGACCGCCAGTTCGGCGCGAAAGCGCTCTGGATCGACGCAGAACTGCGGCAACGCCGCGGCACGAACGAGTGCGACCGGATCGGGGCCGTCAAGAATCCGCAACACCGCCATGGCGTCGCGAACCTCGGGGGCATCGAAGAGATCGGCGCCCTTGACCTGCACCGGAATGCCCCGGCGGCGCAGCTCGTCGGCTACTTCCCGCCGATGCCGATGGGTGCGATAGAGCACTGCAAAATCGCGGTATTTTGTGCTGGGGCGTCGCCGGCGCGTGGCTTCAATGGTGTCGGCGACAAAATCGGCATCCTCGTTCTTCTTGTGTATGACGGCATGAACTGGCGGGGCTTTCGAGAGGCTTTTCTCGCGCTCCATTCGTGCGCACGAGAGCGGCTGACGGGGCCAGCCGCCGTCCGGCAACTCCACGCTCCCGACTTCAGGATTACATCGGATCGCCTCATAGGCGCAGCGCAGGATAGGCTCTGTCGAGCGCCGGTTTTCGGACATCGTCACGCGCTGTACGCGCTCCGGGCCGAACGTCTTTAAGAACTGGTCGAAGGCCCCGCTGGTTGCGCCGCGAAAACGATAGATCGCCTGATCGGGATCGCCGACGGCGAAGACGTTGGCTTCTTCTCCCGCAAGCAATTTAGCGAGTTGGATCTGGGCGACATTCGAATCCTGGAACTCGTCGATCAGGATGAAGCGGGCGCGTTTCTGGGCGCCCAGTAACACAGACTGACGGCGCCCCAGCATCTCAACGGCGCGAGTGAGGATGTGGCCGAATGTGCCCAGGCCCTCCTGTTTGAGCAAATCTTCGATGTAGCGGAAGGCGCGGGCAATTTCATGGCAGCGCCCGAGCACTTCTTCCGGTGGCATGAACTCGGCGTCTTTCGACCTGGCAACCCTCGGCAGCGGAATTTCCTGACGCTCCAGCCGGGCAACATAGGCATCGTAGTCATCCGGCGTACGCAGCTCATCGTGGCACCGGCGGAAGAACTCCAGCAGTTCCCTGAGAAACCTGCCGGGATCGGCGGCCTTGATGAAGTGCTCGAGTTGGAGCTCGCCGATGCGGCGGCGCAGAAGAACGAAGAGATCCTGATCATCGAGCAGGGTGAACTTGATTCCCGCGCCCTGCAACAGCGAGAAGCAATAAGCGTGAAACGTGTCGGCCTGCAAGCCGCTGGAGAACAGCTTTGCCGCGGCGCGTTGGGGTTCGAGGTCGGGGAAGAGAACGCCGCCGGCTCGACGCGCCAAATCGGCAGCGCCGTTGCGCGTGTAGGTCACGGCCAGAATCTCGTCGGGCTTGGCTTCGCCGCTATTGATAAGGTGCGCGATACGGCGGGCCAAAACAGCCGTCTTTCCCGTTCCCGCGCCCGCTACCACCAGCACGGGCCCCCGCACTTGTTCGATGGCCTGCCGCTGCTGGTCAGTGGGTTTGAAACCGTGATGTCCATTACTTCCCATCGGGATTCCTTATGCGAAGAAAAAGCGAAAGCAATATTATGCAGCCCGGATGCCCGATTCGGCAAGTGTAAACTCGGCCCACCTGACTCAGGTGGCCACTTTGCTGAGGAAAAGCTGTGGGGGACGCGGCTCTGGACGGGCTCCGCAAAATGTCCGGGCATCCCTTCGGCCGCTTACAATACTCCGATTGCAGAACCGGGCCCGAAGTCGTACGAGCGCAGATGATATCAACCCTCGGCCACACGCTGTCGCACTTCCACATTGTCGTTGCGTGGCTCATCTTCCTGGCGAGCTACGTGGTCTTCGCCATCGGACACTTGCCGGGCACGAAGATCGACCGTCCCGCGATGGCGGTCATTGGGGCGGTCGGGATGTTCGTCTTCGGAGTACTCACGCCGAAGACGGCCATCGAGAGCATCGACTTCGCGACGCTGGTTCTGCTCTTCTCCATGATGCTGATTGTCGCGAGCCTGCACCTGTCGGGATTCTTCGAGGGGATTGCTCATCTAGTGATCGAGCACCTGAGTCCGCGGCACCTGTTGCCCGGCGTGGTGTTTACCAGCGGCATTCTGTCGGCGTTCCTGGTGAATGATGTTGTCTGTCTGGTCATGGCGCCTCTGGTGTTGGGCGTCTGCAAGAGAATGGGACTGAAACCGCTGCCCTACCTGCTCGCCCTGGCGACGGCTTCTAACATCGGTAGCACAGCAACGATCACTGGCAATCCGCAGAACATTCTGATTGGATCAATTTCCGGGATTGCCTATCGCGACTTCCTCGCACATCTTGGTCCGGTGGCGTTGATCGGCCTGTTCGTGGATTGGGCGCTGCTGTATTGGATCTTTCTGCGCCATGAGAGCCTGGGATCGCAACCCGTTCCGAGCCAGCCGCCGCAAGCCGTCCGTGAGCCCCAGATCCATCCCGCCTGGGCGGTGACGGTCACGCTGGGCGTGCTGGCAGGCTTTCTCATGGGATATCCGCTGCCGTTGGTCGCCGCTACCGGAGGCGCGCTGCTGTTGGTGCAGCGCCAGCGCTCCCCAAAGGCAGTCTATGGCGACGTCGATTGGTCGCTACTGATACTGTTCCTGGGACTGTTCCTGATCTTAGGCGGAGCGGAACGGGTCGGCATTACGCAGGAACTGCTCGGGGTGGCCGAGCGGCTGAATCTGCATCAGCCGCTGATTTTTGCAGCGGTGGTGACACTGCTGTCCAACATCGTCAGCAATGTTCCGGCGGTGATGCTGCTGAAGGGACTGCCACCGCAATTTCACGATGCCCATGCAGCGTGGCTACTGCTGGCCATGTCGAGCACGCTGGCCGGCAATCTCACTATCACTGGTTCAGTGGCAAACATCATCGTCGTGGAGAAAGCCCGTGGCGAGGCCCACATCAGCTTTCTGCAATACATGAGGATCGGTGTGCCGGTAACGCTCATAACGCTGGCGATCGGGCTGGTATGGCTAAGGTTCAGCAGCTAATCTCGCTTCCCGGAAAAAAAAGGGAGACCCGGAGGCTCTCCCTCTGAAACACTGGGGCCCTTTGCTTACTAGACCGTGCCAGGTATAAGGCCCGAATTGGTAGTCGCTGCTCGCCGCTATTCCACGTACGGCTTCCAGTTGCCGTCTTTTTCCATCAGGACGATGCTGGCCTTGGTCGGCGCTGCGCTGTAAAAGTCAACCCCATAGGTCTTGATCAAGGTTGCGCGGTCCCAGGTGGGGAAGTCTTTCACCACGCTGCCGGAGGCATCAAACTCCTGGCCCAGCCGGTTGGGCGCCCACTTCCACGTGTAGTTCACCTGCGCCAGGTGCGGCTTGATCATGGTGACCTTGTTTACGTCCACCAGCTTGCGCTCGGCCAACGGCACCACGTAGGTGACCGTCTTGTCGGGGTTGGTGATCTTCTGCACTCCCGTGATCTGCTTGAAGAGGTTCTCGCCAGCCGGGTTAAGAGCCACAATCAGCGAGCTGTAGCCCTTGGGTTTGGTGGTCACGATCCCAAGCTTGGCCAGCAGCTTGTAGTGTGGGTCCTGCGGCTTCTCGTTGACGTTCGGCACTATGGTACCGGTGCTGAAACGAATGGTCGATGGACCCTGGGCGTTCAGGATCTGGTTGACGGCGGTGGTCGCGACGGGAACGGTCAGCACATCGCGAGCGCCCTTCACAAAGTAAACGATGGTCCCGCCTACCACCAGGATCAGCGCTAAAATCAGCACGACGGGCAAGAAGTTAGAGCTTTTGCTCTCCATCTCGACTTCGGCGGCGAAAAGCTCGGGTTCATTACTGGCAGGCGTAACGGGTTGCGTCGCTTCCTCTTTGACGTTAGGTTCCACAACGGTCGGCATGTGTCTCACCTCTTATGGCACGGGCCGCGAGCCGCGAAATTCGCCGGCCAGCTCAAGAACCAGCCGGAGTTTCGCTGACGGCAAGGGCCGGTCCCACGCCGTGCTCAGGGCATCCTTACCTTTCCAGTATGGACTCTGCGTACAGAGACGCAGTGAGGTTGATCACTAGGCGATGTGAGGAATGAACGTAGTGAGCGGATAGTGATTAGTGGCTAATAGATAGCGCTGCAGCGCATTCACGCCTTACGCGTGCGATTCATTCTGTCGTAAATCAATAAGATTCCCTGCAGGGCAAATCCTGTCAAGAACCCCCACATCAGATTGGTGGTCAGCAGTGAAACCACCCCAACGGCGACTCCGATCAGCAGAAGCGGTACTCGCTTTATGATGTCGCGCAAATAAGCTGCGTGCTGGATACCCACATAAATCAGAAATACTCCCAGAATGGCGACGGGAATAAGAGGCAGAACTCCCAGTGGCCGCTTTTCCGAAGAAGGCGAGCAGGATACACAGTCCACCGATGATGTAACTCGATTTCGGGGTCCGTGCACCGAACCTGTAGTGGGCGGTGATGCCTCCAGAACCGTGGCACATGGGCGCGCCTTGAATCATTCCGCTCGCGAGATTCACCAGCGCGATGCTGATGCTGAGCGCACGCACGGTAACGCGGCGCGCCTGCTGGCCGTATAGAATTTGCGACGTATTCTCCGTTGCCACAATGGAGTTGCCGAACGTCAAAGCGAATTGCGGAATTACCAATAGGGGCAGAACTCGCCAGAATTCATCTGCACGCGGATGCAGGAACTGGAGCGGCAGCGGCCCCCAAACGAATTGTGGCATCTTGCCCCACTGTGCCGGCAAACCCAGGGCAACGCCCACCGTAAGCAAAACCAGTGCGGCCGGATAGCGGGCGGATTTGTAAAACCCCAGCAGGAGAATTGCGGCTCCTAAAGCGACTTCCCAACCGGTTGCCGAAACGCCGTTCGACAATGCGAGGATCGATTGGCGACCCAGGATCAGCCGCAAGCCCTCGCGGGCAAGCAGCAATCCCAAGCCAAGCTGTATGCCTCGCACGATCGGCAGCGTAAAGAGTTTTGCCAGCAGGCCTGCAGTGTTCGTAACCGCAATGATGGCAAGGAGAATTCCCATCAACACTCCGGCGCTGGCGATGGCCGAGGGCGATAAACCCGTGGCGAGAGCAATGGCGGCAACCGCCTTCAGTGGCTGCACGGAGATCGGTATCTGAAAATACCAGCTTGCCAGAATGTAGGTGAGCCCAGCAGCCAGGAAAACCGCTGTGGGATTGAGATGGTTCAGCGTTATCAAAGCGATCGCAATCGGAAACAGCACCCCGATGTCGCCGAATGCGCCTGCGACGTCCAACCGCGTCATTGGCCATGAGAGTGTTCTAGCCGGCGTTGCTGTCGTGGTGCTCAATCGAACCTCGGAAACCGCCGTTTGCAAAACCATGTTGGCGACACGACGGTGACTTCCTCGCCACCTATGAAGCCCGGCAGGAAACCCAACAATGGGACCGCGCTTAAGAACGTCGCATATTGCAGAAGACAAGCGGCAGTCTCCGCGGCGGGAGCGTGATAATCCGTTAATTGTAGATGATTTTCACCGATCTTTAGCCGCCCGCTTTAACGGGACATCCCGCAGCGCCTTCCAGGGAAGTAGCTTTCAAATCAGTTGTAGCCACAGAACGCGACGGGCAAGATCCCCCACGAAGATGCCACGTCATTGTCATAACTTTGTGGCTTTCAGGCTTGACCACGTTGGAGCTTTTCTGTAACAGTAGCGAAGGCCTGTAAGGACCGGGAGACGACTCCCGGCGGCAAAGTTCTATTGCGCCAGATTGCATGATGAAAATTGAGGTCACGCTCAACGCTGATCCCACCGCGATCAATCCCGTGGTGGAGGGGATCATGGAGATGGCCCGCAAGCTGGAGTGCGCGGCAGGCAAGGAATTTGAGATCGAAACCGCGCTGCGCGAGGCCCTCGCGAACGCCATCGTGCATGGCTGCAAGAAAGACCCTTCCAAGAAAGTCCAATGCTGCGTGGGATGCGATGAGGAACACGGCATGCTGATCGTGGTCCGCGATCCCGGCAACGGCTTTGACCCGGTCGCCGTTCCTGACCCCTGCACCGGCGAAAACGTCTTCTCCAATCATGGACGGGGAATCTACCTGATCAACCAGCTCATGGACGAAGTGAAGTTCGAGCGCAACGGCGCCGAAATTCACATGCGCAAGTACTAGAGAGTGGCCAGCAACTAGCTAACTTCTGATTATCTGGTTGCTTCAGCAAGCCCCAATAGATTGCGGTTAAGATCTCTCGCTCCCCGAATCTGCTCGTACATAGTTGATCTGCGAGCGGTCCCGAAGCCAAGCAGGGTCTGAAATGCGGCCGCCGGTGTCTTTCGACGGTTGTGCCGAAAGACGAATTCATCGAGGTAAACCTGGAGTTGCTCCTTGCTCACTCCGTGGTAGGTTCCGATCAGCCACTGTTGCAGGTTTCCAATCGCCCGATCGGCAAGCGGGACAGCGGACTTCGCGCCTTGGCGCAACTGCGACCGGAGAGGTTGGTTACGGGCGACATGTTTGAAACCAGCCTCTACCAGACCTGAGAAACTTTTAAAGCCGTCCGTAGAGATAGTGGCCCCAGATGCGATGTACTCGGTGAGAAACGACATGATGGTGACGGCCTTGAAGTCGGGAATCACGCTCATGCGGACTCGACCCGAAGCTCGGCCACGCTTTTCGACCGCCACAAGGACAAGAGCTGCCCTTCGTTGCTTGAGCTGTCGGCTCCCCCGGAGACCAGCTTGTTCACCACCAATCCACGTCTCATCCACCTCCACCTCGCCGCGCAGAGGTTCCCTAGCCGCGTTTACCATCGCCCGGCGGAGTTTGTGCAGCATCATCCATGCGGTCTCGTAGCAGGTCAGGCCCAGTTGACGCTGCAGAAGTAGGGCGGACACGCCGCGCTTGTCAGTGGTCATCAGATATGCCGCCCAGAACCAGTAGGTCAGAGGAATCTTCGTCCGATGGAGGATGGTCCCAGATGTCAACGAGACCTGGTAGCGACACTTGCAGCATTGATGGCGCCGTTGGTTCACCAACTCATAGGCCTTTGTATGCCCGCATCGCGGACACGTGAACCCATCCGGCCACCGACAAGCTGCCAGATACCGCTGGCAGGCTTCCTCCGTGGCAAAGTCGGACTGAAACTGGCGGAGCGTCTTTGGGAATGACGGTCGGGGCACGCCTCCACACTACCTATTGGGGCTTGCTGAAGCAACCAGATAATCAGAAGCTAACTAGCAACTAGTTTGCCGGTTGCATACCTACACCCCTATCAGCTCCAACCTCTCCCCTTACCAGATAGAAGGACTGTCGGATTCGGCAGCCCTCGACACGCAGACCAATCGATCGCGTTCATTGCAATTCTTCGACGACTTTCCTGATTCGCTCGAATGCCCAGTCAATCTCCTCGCGGGTGATGACCAGAGGTGGAGCGACCCGAATCACGTGTTCGTGGGTCTCCTTGCACAGTACGCCTAGCGCTTTGAGCGCCTCGCAGTAAGGGCGCGCCGGTACGTTCAGTTCGATGCCAATCCACAGTCCTTTGCCGCGAACCTCGCGGAGGTGTTGACTACGGAGAGTCCGCAGCTTGTTCAGGAAGTAGTCGCCCAGTTCCGCGGAGCGTTGAACCAGTCGTTCCTCAATGAGCACTCGCAACGCCGCCCGCGCGACTGCACAGGCCAGCGGATTGCCACCGAACGTGCTGCCGTGATCGCCGGGATGGAAAACGCCCAGCACATCTTTCGAGGCCAGCACTGCCGATACCGGGTAGAAGCCGCCCGAGAGCGCCTTGCCGATGATGACCACATCGGGCAGAACGCCTTCGTGCATGAAGGCGAAGAGCTTGCCCGTCCGGCCCAGCCCCGACTGGATTTCGTCGGTGATCAGCAATACCTGGTTCACGTGGCAAATCGCCGCTGCTTGCTTCAAGAAGCCCTCCGGCGGAATAACGATCCCGGCCTCGCCTTGAATTGGTTCCACCAGAAAGGCGCAGGTGTTGGGGGTAATCGCGTCGCGCAATGCGTTGGCATCTCCGAAAGGAATGACCTTAAATCCCGGCGTAAACGGCCCGAATCCATCGCGGTATTGTTCATCGGTGGAGAAGCTGATCGCGGTTACCGTACGGCCATGAAAGTTGTTGGCGCAGACGATGATTTCGGCTCGGCCCTCTGGTATGCCCTTGACCTTGTACCCCCACTTACGCGCGGCCTTGATGGCGGTCTCGACGGCTTCGGCCCCCGAGTTCATGGGCAGGACCATGTCGAAGCCGGTCAGTTGGTGCAATTCCTGGCAAAGAAGCGGAAGTTGATCGTTGCGGAACGCGCGTGAGGTCAGAGTAACCTTGTGCGCCTGATCCACCAGGGCCTGCAGAATGCGGGGATGGCAGTGCCCCTGGTTGACGGCGGAATAGGAGGCGAGGCAGTCGAGATAGCGATTACCCTCGATGTCATATACCCAGACGCCTTGAGCGCGTTCGATGACGACATCCAGAGGATGGTAGTTATGGGCTCCGTAAAGGTTTTCGAGTTCGATGAACTCGGCGGTTTGCAAGTGTTCCATGACTGACATAGGGTCCCTCAAAATAGCAGTTAGCGACTAGCGAGTAAGTATCCCCCGGCAGAGCCGGGGGCTTTAGATTGTGAGCCGCTCAAAGCGGCTGTGCGGGGTCGCTAACGCGGCCCCGATTGCTTGAGCCACCTTACGGTGGCTGGTTAGCGCCACAGGTTGATTTGCTCCAAGCGTTTGTCCTCTTGCTCCTGCTTCCGGATGTACTCTCGGATGACCGTCTCATCCCGTCCCACCGTGGACACGTAGTACCCTCGCGCCCAGAAATGCTGGCCCACAAAGTTCCTCTTCTTCTCCCCGTACACCCGCGCCAAGTGAATCGCGCTCTTGCCCTTGATAAACCCAATCACTTGCGCCACCGCATACTTCGGCGGAATCGCGATCATCATGTGCACATGGTCGGGCATCAGATGCCCCTCTTCGATCCGACTCTCCTTCTGCTCCGCCAACTTGCGGAACACCTCGCCCAAGTGCTGCCTTAGTTCCCCGTACAACGTCTTTCTGCGGCACTTCGGGATAAACACCACATGGTATTTGCACTCCCACTTGGTATGGCTTAGGCTTTCCATCTCGTCCATCGCGAACTCCCTTTCGTGTGCTTTGGCGGCTCACGTTTGGGAGTCTCCGCGATGGACTCCTGGATTTGTCAAACTTACTGCCTCCCCGGCAGAGCCGGGGGGTCTCCCTTCGTACTAGAATTAGCGATTAGCAATTAGCACTTAGCACTTAGTGCGTCCATTGGTGGCCGCAAAAGAAACGTACCCTTCCGCGGTGGAAGCGCCGGGCTAAAGCCCATGCCTTGACCGTGCCGGTAACGGCACGGTTGAAGCCGCACCCTTCCACCGGATCACGTGGCTATCTCTCCTGCCGGTCATCAACAAGTGCTGAACGATAAGCACCGAATGCTAGTTGCTAATGGCTAGTTGCTAAATTGCTAGCTGCTAGTTACGGGCTTTTATTCCAGCAACATCGTCAGCAAGGCCATGCGCACATACAGCCCATTTGCTGCCTGGCGGAAATACAGCGCGCGCGGATCGTCGTCCACGGTTTTGTCCAGCTCCACGGTTCGCGGCAACGGGTGAAGGATCATCGCATTTGGCTTCATACGCTGCAGTACGCTCGAATTTATGGCATAACGCAGCGATCCCGGGGCCCGTGAAAGCCGCTCCGGCCGGATTCGCGTCTGGTACACCACGTCCACCTCGCCGACCACGCGATCCATGTCCGGCTCAAGTTCGTAGCGAACGCCTTGGCGATCGAGGTATTGCAGGATGTCAGGCTTCATCTGTAGCTCAGGCGGGCTGACGAAAAACACTTTGATACGCTCGAACTTCGCCAGCAGATAGGCCAGCGAACGCACGGTACGGCCGCGATCCAGTTCGCCGATAAACGCTACGCTCAGGCCGTCAAGGGGACGCTCGCGATAGATGGTGTACAGATCGAGCAACGCCTGCGTGGGATGCTGGCCACCATCGCCATCCCCGGCATTGATGATCGGTACAGGTGAAACCCTAGCCGCGCGTTCTGCGCCTCCGGTCTCATGATGGCGGATCACAATAACATCGCAGTAGCTGCCGATGATCCGGATGGAATCTTCCACCTGCTCGGCTTCGATCTCCGACGAAAAGGCACGTGCATGCTCGGTGGAAAGCACGCGGCCACCCAGCCTGTGCATCGCAGCCTCAAAGGAGAAGCGGGTCCTGGTGGATGGCTCGTAGAACAGGCTGGCAAGGATCCGGCTCTGATAATCAAGCGTGCCGCCTCGCGCGACAATTCGCTCCATCAATCGCGAACGGTCGAACAGCTCCATCAGCAGAGGAACCGTGAACTGCTGTGACTCGACCACGTGCTTCAGACTCATGCTTGGTAGTCCCGGCTTCTTTTCCAGCCGGCCGCGGGTTTGCTCAATCGTTGGCATCGTGTTCACCGGGTCACCGCCGCCTCAAGTTCTTCGTGCAAATCCGTTATCTTGTCCGCCACATTGTCGGGAACGATGTGGGTACCTGCCCATCCCGAAACCGCCTTGGACAAACGTTCATGCGAGGTGACGATGGCTTCCTTGCCGTCGCTGCGCAGGAAGCGCAGTACCGACTCCACCTTTGGTCCCATGTTCCCTGGCGGAAAGTGACCGGCCCGGTAATACTCTTCCAGTTGCGAGGCGGTCACGTGTGTAAGCGGAACCTGGCCGGGCTTTCGATAGTTCAGATAGATGTATTCCGTATCCGTCGTGATCGCGAACAGGTCCACCCCAAGCTGTGTAGCCAGCAGCGCGGATGCGCGGTCTTTGTCGATCACCGCTTCCACGCCTTGCAGATGGCCGTTCACCCTCACCACCGGGATCCCGCCGCCACCAGTGCAGACGACGAGCACCCCCCGATTGATCAGTGACCGGATAACGTCCAGTTCCAGGATCTCGACGGGATCGGGCGAGGGCACGACGCGCCGATAGCCGCGCGCCGCATCTTCGACGATCTGCCAGCCCAGCAAGCGTCTTTTCTCTTCGGCATCAGCCCGCGAGTAGAAGGGTCCGACCGGCTTGGTCGGGTGTTGCATCGCGGGATCGTCCCCCGACACCAGGGTTTGCGTCACCAGGCTGGCAACCGGAACATTCATTCCCGCCGCTGCCAGTTCATTCTCCAGCGATTGGGCGAGCAGGTATCCGATCTCACCCTGGCTGCAGGCGCCGCAGACATCGAGCGTCTGGCTGTAAACCACGTCGGAGGCCCGCTCGGAACGAAGCAGTTGCGCCCCAACCTGCGGCCCATTGCCGTGCGTAATCACCAGCCGGTATCCAAGACGGACGAGGCCGACGATCGCCTCCGCCGTTCGGCGAGTGTTGGCCAATTGCTCGGCAATCGTCCCCTTCTCACCCGCCCGGATGAGTGAGTTGCCGCCAACCGCAATCAGCGCAGTCTTGGACATAAGGATCGCCATTCGCTTTTCGCTATTCGCTTTTCGCTATTCGCTCCGGCCTTTGGCTCTTAATTTCTAACAACCGCCCGCCTGACGGCTTCTGGCGAACAGCGAAAAGCAAAGAGCGAAAGCGAGCCGCGGCCGGTTGGCAGACGGGAGGCGGCGAAAAGGAGGGTAAGAGGAAACACCGCCTCCCATCTGCCCAACCAGCCTCGCGGCTATTTCACGAGCTCCAGCATCGGTTCGCGCAAGGTTTCACGCTCCACCGCCCGGACGCTCATCAGTTCCAGCATGATCGCCTTCTGCGCGTGCAGCCGGTTCTCCGCCTGCGCAAAGACGAACGACCGCGGCGAATCGATCACCTCATCGGTAACTTCATCGCCGCGGTGTGCTGGTAAGCAATGCATGAAGATCGCATCGGGTTTCGCTTGGGCGAAAAGCCTGGCGTTCACCTGATACGGCTGGAAAACGTTGTGCCGCGCTTTCGCCTCCGCCTCCTGCCCCATGCTCGTCCACACATCGGTGTAAACCACGTCTGCGCCGAAGGCCGCTATTTGCGGATCGTGGGTAATGGTGCAGCTTGCATCTGTCTTGGCGCAGCGCTCCGCAGCCCACGCCACGGCATCTTCGTCCGGTTCATATCCCGGTGGAGTAGCAATCCAGACCTCGGCGCCCAACTGTACGCCTGCAAACAGCAGAGAGTGTGCGACGTTGTTGCCGTCGCCGATGTAGGCAATCTTCAGCCTGGCGATGCGCCCCTTCACTTCCAGCATCGTCAGGTAGTCGGCCATCGCCTGGCAGGGATGGCTGTAATCGGTGAGGCCGTTGATGACCGGAATGCTTGCGCACCGGGCCATTTCGACCACGATGTCATGAGCAAAGGTGCGGATCATAATGCCCTGAACCATGCGTTCCAGGTTCCGGGCAACGTCGTACACCGACTCCCGCTTGCCTAGGCTGATCTCGTCCGGCGAGAGATACAGCGGGTGGCCGCCAAGCTCCTCGATGCCGACGTCGAACGTTACCCGCGTGCGCAACGACGGCTTTTCGAAGATCATGGCCAGCGTCTTGCCTTTTAGAGCCTTGGTATATGCCCTGGGATTGGCCTTGATCTGGCACGCCACATGAAGAAAATGCCGGATCTGCTGCGGCGTGAAGTCGCGAATCGAGAGGAAATCCTTCGAATGCATGCTACCTCCCCGCTCCCGCAAACGCCGGCTTGTGCGTCTGCGTGAACTCCTCCAGCATTTGGGTGATGGCGGGCTTGCCTATCTCCTGCACCTCGTAGCTGACCCGCACGCTGGGCTTGTCAAGCTTGATGGTGCGCGCCAGGTCAATCGGTGTCGCCACCAGTACCAGGTCGCAGGGCACGCGCTTGATGGTCTCTTCCAGTTCGTGCCGTTGCCGGTCGCTGTAGCCCATGGCAGGCAGGACCCGCCACAGGTGTGGAAACTTGTCGAACGTCTTCTGGATGGAACCGACCGCATACGGACGGGGGTCCACGAGCGACGCCGCGTTGTAGCGATTGGCCGCCACCACGCCTGCGCCGTAAGGCATCTCGCCATGGGTGAGCGTGGGGCCGTCCTCAACAACCAGCACGTTCTTGCCGCGGATAGCCTCGGGATCGGCCACTGTCACCTTGCAAGCCGTCTCGATGACCTGTGCCTTGGGGTTGTACAGCGCAATGTTCTGCCGCACCGTCTTCACGCCGTCGGGATCGGCCGTGTCCACCTTGTTGATGATGAGCACATGCGCGGAGCGGAAGTTCACCTCGCCGGGATAGTAAGCCAGTTCGTGTCCCGGCCGATGGGGATCGAGCACGACGATGTCGAGGTCAGGACGATAGAACGAGGTGTCATTGTTCCCACCGTCCCATAGGATGACGTCCCCCTCCTGCTCCGCCTGGCGCAGGATGTCTTCGTAATCCACTCCGGCGTAAACGGTGGTTCCTTCGATGATGTGGGGCTCGTATTCCTCGCGCTCCTCGATGGTGCATTCGTAGCGATCGAGATCGGCGAGTGAGCCGTAACGCTGTGCGCGCTGTGCCACAAGATCGCCATAGGGCATGGGATGACGAACCACAACCGGGTTCCAGCCCATATGCCGTAGGTCGGTCGCGATCCGGCGCGACACCGGGCTCTTGCCGCAGCCTGTGCGGACCGCACAGACAGAGATTACCGGCACCTTCGCGGCCAGTTGGGTGCGCTCGACGCCCAGCAGCCAGAAGTCGGCTCCGGCGGCGACCGCGCGCGACGCCAGATGCATCAGCGCCGGATACGCAACATCGCTGTAGGAAAAGACCACCACGTCCACCTGCTCGTCGCGGATGATCTCCTCCATCTTGTTCTCTTCCAGGATCGGGATGCCGTTGGGATACAGATCGCCCGCCAATTGCACGGGATAACGGCGTCCATCGATGTCAGGAATTTGGGTGGCGGTGAAGGCTACAACGTGAAATTCAGGATTGTTTCTAAAAACTACGTTGAAGTTGTGGAAGTCTCGCCCTGCAGCTCCCAGGATCAGCACCTTTTTCATAGTGCGTTAAAAGCGTCATTAGACCCATGAAGTGGGGACACTTTTCTCCCGTAAGCAATGGTTTCATTCCGGTGAGGGTCTCGGCTGTGAGGGCGGTCACAGGGCCGTGAGACGTGGGACACCGGTAGCGCGTGGTTCTGGGGCGGCGGGATTTTTCTCCAGCGTATGCTAGAATGCAGGAATGCCAGCAAGCAGACAAATCGGGGTTCTTTCTGTCAGACTGCCCGAACCGGAGCTGCGGCGCATCAAGAGCCTGGCTGCGAGTCGTGGTGTCACGTTGCAAGAAGCGGTCCATCAGGCCTTGGAGGTCTGGGCGTCACATCTCCAACCTGCAGTTTCACTGCCTTTGGACGCGTTGCAGGGCTCTCTTGCACGCCTCGACGTGGAGAAGCTGATGCGGCAGGAGCGCAAAGCGGAGCTCGCCAAAGACAGGCGCTGGTCTTAAAATGCGCGGCCTCGTCCTTGACGCGTGGGCGGTCATGGTATGGCTTAAGGGCCAGCAGCCGGCTGCGGACCGGATGCGCGCATTATTGGAGGCAGCCGAGCGCCGCCAGCTCAGACTCTCGATGAGCATCGTGAACCTTGGTGAGGTTTTCTATCTTTCCGTTAAGGCCCGCGACATGGCCTATGGGCGGCGGGTCTTGGAAACGCTGCACCCCCGGGTCATGACCATTTCAGCCCACGACGAATTGGTCATGTTGGCGGCCACCCTCAAGGCCCGCCACTCCATTTCTTACGCCGACGGTTTCGCAGCGGCCACAGCGCTCTTGCAGGATGCGCCACTGGTTACAGGCGACCCCGAAATGAAGGCCATGGCGGTTGCCGAAAACGCACTTCAACTCGAGTGGATTGGCCGTTAAGCTGCTCCCGCTGCGGCACTGGGATCTCTGCCGTCCGTCGAGCCAGTAATCCAAGTCGGCGGTCTTCCTGCCCAATCACATGCCAATCTGTTCTGCGACCTTGCAAAAAACGTGCACAGCACGCTAACAGAGAAGTTACGCCTTAGCTGATGGCAGAAAAAACAGGTCCCTAGGCTCGCCCGCTGCGGCGGGCTCGGTCGGGATGACAATCTGGAAGAAGCGAAGCGCTTGGTTGGGATAACAGCGTGAGAGGAACCTCAGTTCTCGGTCGCGATGACAGCGCTTTCGGCTTTAGCTGATGGCTGAAAGCTGACGGCTGAGAACCAAAAAGCGAAGGGCGAACAAAGCGATCCGCCCGAGTGCCGGACCTCACAGCGCCATGTGACGCCTATCACTTCGCCTTGGGTATTGGGTGGGCGAAAATCGAACCATCGTTCGGTAGGTGGGTGAGGCCCCAACCGCAACGTAAACACCAGGTGCGACGGCGAAATCACAAAGAAAAAAGCCGCGAGCTGTGGCTACCGTTTCTTTCTGAAGCGCCCGCGATAAGAAAGGGCAGCAATGGCCAAAGGTAAAGTGGAGATCGTGGTAGAACGCTGCAAGGCCTGCGGTTTCTGCGTCGAGTTCTGTCCCACGCACGTGCTGGCGCTCTCCTCGGCTTACAACTCCAAGGGTTATCACACTCCGTACATGGTGCATCCCGAGAAGTGCAGCGGCTGCGATCTGTGCGGCATGTATTGTCCCGACTTCGCCATCTACGGGCACAAAGAACCGGCCCCGGCGAAAGAAGCCGCGGCCCCGGCCGCTGTTGCGAAGACGGCGACAGAGTCAGAGGAGGCACAAGATGCACGCTGATCCGGCCGGTGTATTGACCGGCTCTCATTTTCTCGATGGCGATCACGCCTGCTGCGAAGGCGCACTGGCGGCGGGAGCACGATTTTCCTCGGGCTATCCCATCACGCCTTCCACCGAAGTCGTGGAGCGCTTTGCCGCCCGCGTGCCTACTATCGGCGGGACGTTCATCCAGATGGAAGATGAACTCGCCGCCTCCATCACTTTGCAGGGCGCGGTGTGGGGCGGAGCCAAAGCGTTCACCGTGACCTCGGGCCCGGGCTTCTCGCTGATGATGGAGCACATCGGCCTGGCCGTGATGACCGAAACTCCATGCGTCTTCGTGGACGTCCAGCGCGGCGGACCGTCCACCGGCTTGCCGACTCTGCCGGCGCAAGGCGACATGATGCAGGTCCGCTGGGGATCGCACGGCGATTACGAGATCATTGCGCTCTGCCCGAATTCCCCCCAAGAGAGCTTCGACCTGACCATCAAGGCATTCAACCTCTCTGAGAAGTATCGCGTGCCGGTCTTCGTCATGCTGGACGAGGTTGTGGGACACATGACGGAGAAGGTTGTCATCCCACCGGCCGACCAGATCGAGGTTGAGCCTCGCCGCTATACCACGATTCCGCCCGGCGAGTTTCTTGCCTATCAGCCGAAAGATGACCTGGTTCCCGACATGCCGCGCACCGGCGAAGGCTACAACGTGCACGTCACCGGCCTGACCCACGACGAGCGCGGCTATCCCGACATGAAGCCCGCCCAGCAGGACAAGCTGGTGAGGCGACTGGTGGACAAGATCAGGAAGAACGCCGACAAGATCATCCTCTATGAGGAAGACCAGATTGAAGGCGCCGACGTGGTGGTCGTTTCGTACGGCATCACTTCCCGGGTTGCGCAGCGTTCCATTGATATGGCCCGCGAGAAGGGCGTGAAGGTCGGCAAGTTCCGCCTCATCACCGCCTGGCCGTTCCCCGAGAAGAAGATTGCGGAGATCGCCTCGAAGGTGAAGGCGCTGGTGGTGGCTGAACTCAACCTCGGGCAGATGGTGCGCGAAGTGGAACGCGCCGTTGCCGGCAAAGCGACGGTGCGCTTTGTTGGGCACGCCGGAGGCAGCGTGCACCGTCCTGAAGACATTCTCCAAGCCATCATGGAGGTGGCGCGATGACAACCGTACCCATTACTCCCGACAGTCCTGGCAATCCGGTAGAGCCGTTCCTGCGCACCGAGCGCATGCCACACATCTGGTGTCCGGGATGCGGCATCGGCACCAGCGTCAACTCCTTTGCCCGCGCGCTGACCGAAGCCAACCTGGACCTGAAGAATGTTGCCATCGTGTCGGGCATCGGCTGCACCGGACGCGTCGCCGGGTACATGAACCTGGATTCATTCCACACCACGCACGGGCGCGCGATTCCCTTCGCCACCGGCCTGAAGCTGGCCAACCCGAAGCTGAATGTCGTGGTGTACTCAGGCGATGGCGACCTGTTCGCCATCGGCGGCAACCACCTGATTCATGCGGCGCGCCGCAATGTGGATATCAAGGTGGTCTGCGTCAACAACCTGATCTATGCCATGACCGGTGGCCAGACCGCTCCTACGACGCCGGGATCGGTCATCACCTCGACTAATCCCTACGGAACCTACGATCCCTCGTTCAACCTGCCGTATCTGGTGGAAGCTGCGGGCGCGGTTTACGTCGCGCGCTGGACGGCGTTCCATGTTCGCCAGCTCGCGCGCTCCATGCAGGAGATGTTCAAGAAGAAGGGATTCAGCTTTATCGAAGTGCTGTCGCCGTGTCCGACGCTCTATCAGCGGCGCAACAAGATGGGCGACGGCCTCGACACCATGAAGTTCTACAAAGAGGTGAGCAAGATCAAGAACGGAGCGCCGACCAGCGAGGTCGCACTGAGCAAGTCGGGCGAGATCGTGGTTGGCAAGTTCGTGGACCGCGAACGCAGCGAATATCGCGATCTCAGGCACGACCGGATGGTCGATGTTCTCGGCGATCAATACATCGAAGCGGAGGCATGCGAATGCAGCATCTAACCGAAATCCGTATCGCAGGGTTTGGCGGCCAGGGCGTGATTCTCTCGGCCATTGTCATCGGCAAGGCAGGCTGCATCTACGAAGGCGGCTTTTCCACCATGACGCAAAGCTTCGGGCCGGAAGCCCGCGGCGGCGCTTGCAGCGCCCAGGTCATTCTGTCCGACAGTCCGGTGCTTTATCCGTATGTCACGCGGCCCGACGTGCTGGTGGTGATGTCGCATGAAGCGTACTCGATCTTCGCGCCACAGGTCAGGGAGAACGGAACGCTGATCATCGAGCAGGACTTGGTTCGCGTGGACACGATTCCAACCGGCGTGCGCGTCTATAGCTGTCCAGCGACGCGGCTGGCCGAAGAACTGGGCAAGAAGATGGTGCTCAACATCGTGATGGTCGGCTTCTTCGGAGCAGTGACTGGCTTATTGCAACCTGACTCGCTGCGCAACGCCATCGCCGATTCGGTTCCTGAAGCGTATCGCGATTTGAACCGCAAGGCGTTCGACAAGGGTTACGAGTATGGCATCAAGACGTTGAACGGAGAGATTCCCTTGGAAGAGCAGGAGATCGAGGTCGCAACGCTCGAGACATAAACGTGCTTCATACTTAAGTCATACCTGCCGGCGACGAATTCGCCGGCTTTTTTCTTGTGACTATTGTGCGGACCTCTGGTTGAGAAAAATAGCGCCGGCCGCTGTTCACGGACTCGGCTGGTTGTGCAGAGTACGAACCGCGAAGCGAAAGCCTTCGGGCTCCACTTTCACCATTCCCTGGTACGGCCGATCGATGTCGGCGATGGCGACCAGCACAAGTGCGATCAAGAAGGTCAGCACCAGCACCTGCAGCACATGAAAACGGAAGTTGGGTACTCCGAAGAAGCACGATGCGGCGACCGTAATAATGCCACCCGCGATCAGCACGGCCCACAGGATCCCCGGAAGATGCTCGCGAACCTGCATGGCGCGAATACGCCGATATTGCGTCAATCCGCGCAGCTCCTCCATCAGCTGATACGCCGCAATAGCGTCGGGTTGTGCATGCGCCTGGCTTTGTCCGGCCAGCTTCCAGAGCTGGTTGATCATCTCGCCACCTTCCGGCGTCATTTGTTGGTTTTCCATCGCAGGCCACTCGCGATCCAGCGCGTTATCGGCATAACGGCGACAGAGATCCTGAATCTGTTCCGCATTCGCGTCCTGTAATTGGGTGGCGATGCGGAAGACATTCACCAATGCATTGGCTTCCTGCTCTTCGTTGGCTTGCGCCTGTTGAAACATCGTCCACACGCCCGAAAGCGTAAACGCGAGGATCACAGCATAGGTGGTTCCAATCACGGCCACGACTGCGCCGGTAAAATCGTTCGACTCCTTGCGTGAAGGCGCGGTGGAGGTACGCGTAACCAGAAAAAGAAAGAGTAAGGCTGCGCCTACACAGGCGATGATGATGAGAATGTTACTCAGCACAATCGTTCATCCACGTCGTCCGAAGGTAGAAAGCTTACACCGCTTTCGAGCACTTGTCCTTTCCTTCGCGCCAAACGCCAAAGGAAGGCCGAAAAACTGGACAGGCAGGAATACTACCGAGTCCGTTTTACCTTCATCCATTTTTCATAGTTCCCTGGACTCGGAAAGATTGACATAGGCTGTCGCATGAAGCACAATTCTGGCACTTCGTTTCCTGAGTTTTCGCCGCCTTGTAGTGGCTTCCCGAGAGGTCCTTTCGCGTTGACATTCTGCGCCGATCGCTGCACGTCCCACCGAAACGAGGCTTTACCGAAATTGCTCACAATTTGCTGTTGACTGCCACTTTCATAAGGAGATTTGTTTTGACCAAGAAGTTGTTCCTCGTAATCGTTACGCTCTTGCTGACGGCGTGCAACATCTCGCTAGCGCAGACTTTGACAACACTTAAGCATCAGCCTCCCGATGGGGCTGGAGTTCCATTCCTGCTCACCGATGGCACCGTTCTCGTTCAAGGCAACATCGGCAACGACTGGTGGAAGCTCACGCCGGATATCACCGGAAGCTATGTCAACGGCACCTGGACGCAGATGGCCAGTCTGGCGCCCGGTTACGAGCCTTACGCGATGGCTTCGCAAGTTCTGGCCGATGGCCGGGTGCTTATTGAAGGCGGTGAATATAACTTCGGCCAATTTTCGTTTACCAATCTGGGTGCGGTTTACGACCCGGCACAAAATACCTGGACTCCGTTGACTCCGCCTCCTGGTTGGGATTACATCGGCGACTCGCCATCGGTAATCCTTCCTAACGGCCACTTCCTGATCGGCCGCAAGTTCGACATGCAGATGGCGGACCTGGATCCCGTCACCATGCAGTGGACGGCGGTGGGATCGAGCGGCAAAAGCGACTGGAACGCGGAGGAGGGTTGGACCCTCATGCCCGACGGGACCGTCCTGACCGTCGATGTGCTGAACAATCCGAATTCGGAGAGATATATTCCTTCGCTGCAAGAGTGGGTTTCCGACGGCAGCACCATTGCTAATTTGCAGGGGCCACCGGAAGTCGGCTGCATCCAATACGGGGGCGGCCAATATTGTCCTCCCGGCGAAATCGGCCACGCTATTTTGCGGCCGGACGGCACGGTGTTCGCCACCGGCGCACGCATCAGGGTGCCTCTGCTGGTCACACTTCGGTCTATCATCATGGGGGCAGCCCGACCGATCCTGGCACCTGGGTGCCGGGGCCAGACTTCCCCAATGGCGATGACTCCGGCGACAATTTCGCCGTGCTGCTGGTGAATGGCAAAGTCCTGGTGGAAGGCAACTCCAGCAGGCTTTACGAGTTGGACGGAACCAACTTCACTCCCACCTTGTACAGCAACAGCGGCAGCTTGATCGTGTTGCCAACGGGTGAAGTGCTGGTGGGAGGCTCGGAGGTTTACAAGTCGACTGGAAGCTACATCCAGCCGTGGGCTCCGATCATTTTGTCTTATCCAAGTGTCGCTACGCGCGGCCAAAGCTACATTGTCTCCGGCAAGCTCTTCAATGGCTGGTCGCAGGCGGCTGCTTTCGGAGACGAATTCGAAACCGCGACCAACTATCCCTTGGTCCGGATCACCAACACTGCCACCGGACACGTCTTCTACGCCAAGACCCACAACCACAGCTACATGGGAGTGCAGACCGGCAACGTGCCAACCTACACGCATTTTGACGTGCCTGCCAACATGGAGACCGGAGCAAGCCAGCTCGTCGTAGTAACGAATGGCATTCCGTCTCTGCCTTACAAAATAACCGTGAACTAGCATCGCGGGCCATCCGGGCACGATGCAGTCTGGCCCGCTGGATGCCTCCAATTCTTCTTCTCCTGCGCTGTCGAAGTTCGGCGGCGCGGGAGAAGAGTGGTCGGGTATGAAGCAGCCTACTCATGACTTACCATCTCAAGGGCAGTCCACTATTAACTATTTGTGCATCACCTTCCGCCTTCCACGCGGTTTCCGTGTCAGGAGGCCAAATTATCGAATTGATAATCCCTCCCCCCTCAACCTTCGTCCTGAAATCAACAACTTAGACAATATTTCCCGGCAAATGATAGAGGGCCAATGATTTATACGTTGATGATTGAGCCGCAGGGACTTACGCCGATAAATTTGCCTCCATCCTCCAAAATGGACCTAGGCACAGAGCGGCCAACATTTATCACCTAGTGATATTGACTTCCTCAGTCTGACGACAAGCAATGCTACCGGCAACGGGTTTTCGAAGATCTTTTTCGTCCTCCGCACAGTGGGTGCGACCATCGAAGACACAAGATCCTCGTCCTCCATTTAAGTGATATCATGCCAAGAGCCCAGCAACAAGTGCGCTGGTCACGCTCCCGTGTGACCAGCAAAGAAACGGAACGGCATCATTCGGACCTCGTGAATTCTCTGTCAAGTTGAACGGTCCCATCGTGCAGCACTTTTCCAACATTCAGGAAAGTACCTTCCGTCGCTAAAGTGGTAGTTCGATTTCAGCTGCAGCGACCTAAACTGCCCAACCTGCATGGCCAGTTGGTGTTACGACCTTCGCCGATATTGAACCCCTGCCATAAAAAGGGTTGGACGAGAACGTGCAGTGAACTTGGTTGCCAGCTTCGGGCAGCACTCTTGCCCAACGAGCAAGACCTCTGGCCGGGTCTCTGTTGTCGTCTCCGGGTTGAACGTTCAAGACACGATCGGTAAGGGTTCCGCCAGGAACCAGATCGGGGCAACGCCGTGAAACGTGCGTCACTCCTAGTAGCTCTGTTCGCCGTCCTGTTAGCAACCACCAGCTTCGGAGCCAGCAAGAAGTTCGATGGCGACACGCTATCCAGGCCGTAACAACGCATCGCTGACGAACGGCGACCGGGCGGGTCTGGGTAGAAGTGTGTCTGGCGGCCTGGGACTTTGACGCTGTTCCAGGACGGGGCTTAGGGCGGATCGCTAATCCTCGCTCCCATCACCCCGGACCGTTGGAAGGGCGGGTCCTGGCAGCTGGGGCAACCCCGGCAACTGGACCCATGGCTTGCCCCAAAAACGGTTACGCTGTGACCATTCACTCCGGCAGCACCGCGACAACGTGACTCTGGATGTCGGCTCCGCTACCCTCGAGACCCTCAAGCTCGGAGGCACAACCGGGAATAGTTCGAGTTTGATGGGGATCCCTAACCCGCAGAACCTTACCGTGCCTGGGGGCGCTAACGGTAGGCAAGACAGGCGATATTTGCGCCTGCGCGCAGTAGCGGCTTCGGCACCATTAACGCGGGCTTCCCTCATCAACCGGGGAAGCATTGTATTCGATGACCTCCGGGAATCTCGAGATCACTGGCGCCGCGAACAACTCCGGGTTGCTGCAAACCGGGTCGGGATTGGCCGCCACTCTGTAATATCGACGGCCAGATGACCAACAGCGGGCAATTCTTATTGACGGTGTCGGCGATGCAGCCAACCTAGGGAAAATGGTCAACAGCGGAACGGTGGATGTGAGCAGCGGACTTTTTTTCAGCGTCAATGGCGCTGTCAATAACTCCGGTGCGATATCTACGGGCGGCCTTTGCAACAGGCGGAAACTCGATTACGATCACCGGCAAGCTGACCAACCAGGCCGGCAGATGGCTGACGCTGAACGGAACGCCGGCCCGCGCGGTCCGGGCGACACCGCGACAATCGGAAGCATAACAAACAGTGGACTCATTGACTTGGAGAACCGGTCGTCGCTCACCAGTGGCCCGGTGACCAACAACGGGAACATCTA
>CAWIMR010000026.1:0-34660 GCA_963837245.1 uncultured Acidobacteriaceae bacterium
TCGAAACATAAACGTGCTTCATACTTAAGTCATACCTGCCGGCGGCGATTCGCCGGCTTTTTTCTTTGCCTTCTTTGTTTTCTCCAAGCGCTGCGAGACATCAGAGAGGAGTTGTCTCGCATCGGCGAAGCGAGGGTGCTTCCTGAGAAAAGCACAGCACCGGCCTGAGTTCTAAATTTCGGAACCGCCGTGCAGGGTGCGAACGGCGTAGCGAAAACCCTCGGGCTGCACTTTTACCTGCTCCTGATAAGGGCGATCGATGTCGGCAATCGCGACCAACACAAGTGAGATTAAGAAGGTGAGCACCAGCACCTGCAGCAAATGAAAGCGGAAGTTGGGCACTCCGAAGAAGCAGGAGGCGGCGACCGTAATGATGCCACCCGCAATCAGCACGGCCCACAAAATTCCCGGAAGACGCTCGCGGGCCTGCATGGCCCGAAGACGCCGATATTGTGTCAATCCGCGTAATTCCTCCATGAGCTGGTAAGCTGCGAGGGCGTCGGGTTGAGCATGCGCCTGGCTCTGTCCTGCCAGTACCCAGAGCTGATTGATCATCTGGCCGCCTTCCGGCGTCATCTGTTCTCTTTCCATCGCCGGCCACTCGCGGTCCATCGCGTTCTCGACGTAACGCCCGCAGAGGTCCTGGATCTGCCCGCATTCGGCATCCTGCAACTGGGTAGCGATGCGGAAGACATTCACCAGCGCGTTGGCTTCCTGCTCTTCGTTGGCTTGCGCCTGCTGAAACATGGACCAGACGCCCGATAGCGTGAAGGCAAGGATCACTGCGTAAGTGGTGCCGATCACGGCCACCACTGCGCCGGTAAAATCGTTCGACTCCTTGCGCGAGGGCGCAGTGGAGGCGCGCGTCACCAGAAAAGAAAGGGCAGGGCTGCGCTGACACAGGCGATGATAATGAGAACGTTACTCAGCACAATCGTTCATCCGCCTCGTCCGAAGGCTAGAAAGCTTACACCGCTTTCGAGCACTTGTCCTTTCCTTCGCGCCAAACGCCAAAGCAAGGCTGAAAAACTGGACAGGCACGAATACTACCGAGTCCGTTTTACCTTCATCCATTTTTCACATTTCGCTGGACTCGGATCAATTGACATCGGGCTCGTCGCATGAAGCACAATTTTGGAACTTCGTTTCCTGAGTTTTCGCCGCCTTGCAGTGGCTTCCCGAAAGGTCCTTTCGCGTTGACATTCTGCGCCGATCGCTGCACGTCCCACCGAAACGAAGCTTTACGAAATTGCTCACAATTTGCTGTTGACTGCGACTTGCATAAGGAGATTTGTTTTGACCAAGAAGTTATTCCTCGTAATCGTTACGCTCTTGCTGACGGCGTGCAACATCTCACTGGCGCAGACTCTGACAACACTCAAGCATCAACCTCCGGATGGGGCTGGAGTTCCGTTTCTGCTTACCGATGGCACGGTTCTCGTTCAAGGCAACAGCGACAGCGACTGGTGGAAGCTCACGCCCGATATTACCGGAAGCTATGTCAACGGCACCTGGACGCAAGTGGCCAGCTGGCTCCAGGATACGATCCCTACGCCTTTGCGTCGGCGAGTTCTGGCCGATGGCCGGGTGCTGATTGAAGGCGGCGAATACAACTTCGGCCAGTTTTCCTTCACCAATCTGGGCGCGATTTACGATCCCGCACAAAACACCTGGACTCCGCTGACTCCTCCTCCGGGTTGGGACTACATCGGCGACTCGCCATCCACGATCCTGCCCAACGGCCATTTCCTCATCGGCCGCAAGTTCGACATGCAGATGGCGGATCTGGATCCCGTCACCATGCAGTGGACGGCGCTGGGATCGAGCGGCAAGAGCCGACTGGAACGCTGAAGAGGGTTGGACCCTCATGCCCGACGGCACATGCTGACCGTGGATGTGCTGAACAATCCCAATTCGGAGCGATACATCCCTTCGCTGCAGGAATGGGTCTCTGACGGCAGCACCATTGCGAATTTGCAAGGGCCACCGGAAGTGGGCTGCATCCAGTACGGGGGCGGTGAATATTGCCCTCCGGGTGAAACTGGTCCAGCGATTCTGCGGCCGGACGGCACGGTGTTCGCCACCGGCGCTACGCCATCAGGGAGCCTCTGCTGGACATACTTCGGTCTATCATCACGGGGCCAGCCCAACCGATCCTGGCACCTGGGTGCCGGGCCGGACTTCCCCAACCGCGACGACTGCCGGCGACAATTTCGCCGTGCTGCTGGTGAATGGCAAGGTCCTGGTGGAAGGCAGCTCCAGCAGGCTTTACGAGTTGGACGGAACCAACCTCACTCCCACCCTGTACAGCAACGGCGGCAGCTTGATCGTGCTGCCAACGGGCGAAGTGCTGGTGGGAGGCTCGGAGGTTTACAAGTCTACTGGAAGCTACCTCCAGCCGTGGGCCCCGATCATTTTGTCTTATCCAAGTGTCGCCACACGCGGCCAAAGCTACATTGTTTCCGGCAAGCTATTCAATGGCTGGTCGCAAGCGGCTGCCTTTGGAGACGAATTCGAAACTGCGACCAACTATCCCTTGGTCCGTATCACCAACACTGCCACCGGACACGTCTTCTACGCCAAGACCCACAACCACAGCTACATGGGAGTGCAGACCGGCAACGTGCCAACCTACACGCATTTTGACGTGCCTGCCAACATGGAGACCGGAGCAAGCCAGCTCGTCGTAGTAACGAATGGCATTCCGTCTCTGCCTTACAAAATAACCGTGAACTAGCATCGCGAGCCATCCGGGCACGATGCAGCCTGGCCTGTGGAACGCGTTGTAAACTCTCTCCTCCTGCGCTATCCGCCAACATGTGGTGCGCGGGAGGAGAGCAGCAGTCAGATATAAAGCGCTCTTCGCTTTCGCTAATGGTGCTTCGCTTCTCTCCTGGTCATCCCGAGCAACGAGGTCCGCGGCGACCGAGGAGTCGAAGGACCTGCTTTTCTGGCCGCTCGCAACTGACTGGGCGGCATCCGCTGTTAACTAACCCATAATATCTATTCCCTTAATCCCTGCTTTCCCGCTTCGGGACGATATTACCAGTTCGTTAACACCCCCTCCCCCACCCCTGTCACGTAGAATCAGCAACTTAGAGCAAGAATCACCGCAAGTTATATCGAAGAAACGGGGTTACAGGCAAAATATTCCATTCCAAGGACTTACGCGCGAGAATCCTTCCCGTTTTCGGACCCCCTCTAAGGCGCGGGTTAACCAACTGGTAAAACCAAACGCCACGGTCTGACAATGGACAACTGGCCACTGGCAAATGCTTTTCAAGGACCTTTCCCGGCCCGCACACTAGGCGCGGCGGGCGAAGACACAACAACGACGTCCCCGCACTTCACTGATACCGTGCTAGGCTCTCGGTGGCAAGCGTCCACGTCACAGGTGCCTGTGACGTGGAATGATTCTGACTCCGCCCACAGCAGAGAAAAGAGATTTGGGGACCGCGGTAATCCGCGAAACCCCCGCAGTCAGGATCCCAGCGCGGCCACGCACCCGCATTATCTTCTTGACAAAGAATTCGAGTGCTCGCAAAATTGGCGAATCTTTACTCCCGCAATTTTCCCATGATCGCTCCCGTCAGAGGAGCATCGACTTCGGCTCTGTCTTTGGGCATCTTCCGTCGCGCCACGCCACGGGGATGGTGAGTATCACGCCGGCAGTATCGGCCCCTTCCAGCGATAAGTTTAGGCTGGCAGCTATCGGCCTTATCGCTCCCGTTGGTCGAGCCAATTCCCGTGGGCCAGAAAGTATTGGTCCCCCCTCGGGAATCGAAGTGAGGCGACTATGATGTCCAAGCGTCTGCCACTTGCGCTGGTCCTCAGCGCCGTGCTGTTTGTAACCGCCAGCTTTGCCGCCACCAAGAAGAATCAGCGTAACGACAGATCAAGGGATTGGAACGATTCGGCGTTGGTGAACGAAGATCTGCCCAGCCCAGGCAATAGTGTGTACAGCGGCGATTCTGGCTGGGAATCGAGGGGCGCCTGGGGGAGTTCGGTTCGTCTCTCATCCTTGGCAGCCCCGGCACCCCTGACAATTGGAACGGCGGAACCGGCAACTGGAGCAACGGTGCCGACTGGAGCGCCGGCGTGCCCGGGGCCGGCAGCGATGTGACGATTCACTCCGGCGGCCTCGACAACGTGACTCTGGATATCAGCTCCACGATCAATACCCTCAAGCTAGGGGGCATGAGTGGGAGTTCGAGTTTGGTGGGTGATCCCACGGCCGCAGAACCTTACCGTCCTGGGGGCGCTGACGATTGGCCTGAACGGCAATCTTTGCGCCTGCGCCAGTGGCGGATTCGGCACCATCGCCGCTGGCTCCCTCATCAACCGGGGGAGCATTGTCTTCGAGACTTCCGGGGATCTTCAGATCAACGGGAATGCGAACAACTCCGGGTTCCTGCAAACCGGGTTCGAGACCGGCGGCCACCTGGTTAATATCACTGGCAGGCTGACCAACAGCGGCCAGTTCTTGTTGGATGGTCACGGCGATGCAGCTACTCTCGGGAGCATGGTCAACAGCGGGTCCGTTGATGTGAGCAGCGCTTCGACGCTCACCGTTAATGGCAGGGTCAATAATACCGGGACGATAACCACCGGTGGCTTCAGCCCAGGCGGGAACACGATTGTAATCACCCGCAAGCTGACCAACAGCGGGACCTTGCTGCTTAACGGCCCCGGCGACGTTGGATTTGTTGGCAACGGCATGTCCAACTCGGGTACTGTTGACGTCGAAAATGGCAGCACGCTGAGCATTACTGGCGACGTCACCAACAGCGGGACGACCGCTACGGAACTCAACGGCATGGGTGGCGGCAATACCGTGAACATTAGCGGCAACCTGTCCAACAGCGGGACCATAGAACTGCTTGGTGTTGACAACGCGCTGAATGTGACCGGCACTCTGACCAACGAAGCGAGCGGGCAGTTCCTTCTCACGGGCCTAACCTTCCACCAGCCAGTTACGGCAACGCTGGGCGGCCTGGTTAATTCTGGATTTGTAGAGGTAGGTCCAGGCGGAGGTATCCTCCAGGTCAACGGCGATGCGAGCAACAGCGGGCAGATCATCGATACCGGCTTCATGAGCACCCTGAACGTCACGGGCACCCTGACCAACAGCGGCGACTTCGAACTGCAAGGTGGCCCGCTCGCTATGGCGAGCATCGGCAGCCTGGTCAACAGCGGGACCTTTGAGCTCGTTGGCCTCGCCGATATAGCAACCGTCGGCAACGGCGTGACCAACTCCGGAACCATTGACTTGGAGAATAGCAGCACGCTGAATATTACCGGTGATGTCACCAACACCGGGAACTTCTACACCGGTAATCTGGGCGGGAGCGGCGGCAACACTGTGAGCATTGCCGGTTCCCTAACTAACCAGGCGGGTGGGCAGTTTATCCTCTACGGCCCCGGCGATATGGCGACCCTCGGCAGCCTCACCAATTCCGCAACTGTGGCTGTGAACAACAGCAGCACGCTGGCGATCACCGGGAACTTAGCAAATTCAGGATCTCTTGATCTTGAGAATATGTCCCAGTTGCAGGTCAGTGGTGATGCGAACAACTCCGGCTCGATGACCGCAGATTTCGTTGCGCATGGAAACGGCTCGAATACCATTACCATCAACGGCACATTGACCAACGGCGGTTTGTTCGGTTTGTACGGCGACTCTAACCGTGGATTCAATTCCGACTATGGCACTCTCGGTAACCTGATCAACACGGGAACCGTCAACGTGGGCGGCACATCGCAACTCACGGTGAACGGCGACGTAACCAACTCGGGAACCATTTCCACAGCCGGCCTCGTCGTCAACACCGGGTTTGACATCATCAGGGTCAGCGGGAACCTGACCAACCAGGCGGGTGGGCAGTTTATCCTGTACGGCGGTATTTTTGGCAATGATTTGGCGACCATTGGCGGCGGGCTGACCAATGCTGGATTGGTGGATGTGGAGAATTTGAGCACTCTGACGGTTGGTGGTAATGTCACTAACTCAGGAACGCTGGAAACTAACGCTTTCGGCAACGGTGGCAGCAACGCTATTACCATCACCGGCATGCTGACCAATGGCCCGACTGGACAGATCACTTTGAATGGCCCTGGCGATGTGCTCGTGGCTTTGGCCGGTCTGACCAACAATGGTTCGATTAGCGTGAACAACGGATCGACCATCGACCCGCCCTTCGTGAACAATATTGGGACTCTGAACATCGGCAGCCTCTCGAAGTTTGTGGTGGGCACGGGTAACCCAGGTGGGACGGGTTACATTCAACTGCACGATGGAATCTTGGGCGAGATGATCTCGTCCACCAACTTTGGGGTTATCAACGTAAACGGATCTGCGCTGCTGGATGGCACACTCGCCGTCCTGCTGCAGGGTGGCTATAACCCCGCCGTGGGCTCGATGTATAAGTTCCTGCTGGCCAACCCCGGACAAATCAACGGCACCTTCTCCAGCATCCTGAACGACGTCTTCAACGGCGGGACGGAGAAGTGGCTGGTTGACTACGATAACGCCGATGGTTTTGTGGAACTGACGGCGGAGGCTAATAACGTTCCCGAACCTGCTACGTTGCTGGTGCTCATCCCCGGGCTGCTGGGTATGGCCTACGGGCTGCGGCGCCGCTCGATGCGCTAGTACGATTTCTTCTCAGAACACGGATTGATCTGGCTCAGGCGGCCGGTCAGGGCGGTGTTCTTTTCTTTGCCGGAGAGCGATTCTCTGATAAAAGCGTTTCGGGGGACAACCATGACCATTGCGATCGTGACGGCAAGCCGGACACAGGATTCTCGTAGGCTTTGGATTGCGTTGGGATGTCTCAGTTGTCTGGTTTTAGCGCTGGGTGTGGGATGTTCCGCTGGCCCGAAAACCGATGGCACGGCGGTCAACTTCTCGACCCCATACCAGGCCGTATTGCTCATCAACAACTCCGTGTACTACGGGAAGCTCACGGGCTGGGGCACGCCGGACCCGGTGCTGACGGACGTTTTCTATATCGTCAGCAAAACCAATCCGGACACCAAGGAAGTGACCAACGTGCTGGTGAAACGCGGCAAGGAGCTGCACGGGCCTGATCGGATGTATTTGAACGCCAACCAGATTATCTTTGTCGAGCCGGTCGGTCCCGATTCCAAGGTGGCACAACTGATCAACGAAGCCAACAAAAAGCAGTAGTACATTACGGGAGTTCGGTGAATTTATGGCTCGGTCGCAGGTTCGGCCTCGGCTTCACTCAGCGGGTTCGTGCGCAGTACTTCTTGCGTGAGCTTGGTAAACATTTCTTCCACGCCGTCGCCGGTCTTGGCGCTGGTGACTTGAACCTTCCATCCTTCGGCTACCAGTTGTTCGAGTTCCGGAGCCGTAATCTCCCACTTGTTCCACAAGTCCGACTTGTTGACCACCAGCATGCAGGGGATGTCGCCTACGGTCTCGACCGCCCGTTTGTGGATGCTCTTGGCGGTGACCAGGGATTCCGCCCAGGTACCGTCACAGATCAGAAAATACCCGGCGGCGCCGCGGAGATAGGATGTCTGCACTTGCGAGCGCGAGTCTTCCCCGGCCAGGTCCCAGAGGAGCAGCAGCACATCCTGATCGCCTACCTTTAATTCCCTCTTATCTATCTTCACGCCGACCGTGCTCAAATACTTGGCGGAAAAGATTCCCTGAACGAAGCGCGCCACCAGGCTGGTTTTTCCGACTCCGAATGAACCCAGCATGCAGATCTTTTTCTGGATCATGGCTTGTCTCCTGGTGCTGTCTGGATCTTGAAGGACACACTGCGGTTCACTTCCAGCTGATGGGCGGCCGATCCGTGTTGAATGGGATCGCTGTCGCCCAAGCCGATGGCCGTCATCATTTCAGCAGCAACGCCCCGCTCGAGCAGGGCGGCCTGCACTTGCTCCGCGCGTTGCTTGCTCAAGGTTGTGTTCTTACTTTCGGCGCCGGTTTGATCAGCCCGGCCGTAAATGTTGACGTGGATCTCCCGGCCCAACTCGTGAGCGGTGTCCTGGAGCCTGTTCAATTGCTCTTCTATGCTTTCGAGACGCAACGACTGGTCCGGCGGCAGCACGCTTGAGCTCACGGGGAACAACACCATCTCTTCTTCTATCTGCTGCATGCCGGTATCGAATTCGCGCTCCCGCACAAAGTTGTCGTCGAGTGACTGATAGGGCTCGAAGTGAGCTTGCAGCTTATCGGGCGCGATCCCGAAATCCGCGGCCAGCTTTACCGGGTCGGACGCCAGGGGGTCGCGTAAACCAACAACAGAATAATGGCTCCAGCCTTTGTCCGAGCCAGTAACTACAATCCCAGGTTCGCTCTGCAGCCGCGCCAGGTAATGGTCCCATCGGCTGTTGCGGCGATACAGGAAATACCCGAGGGCGAGGATGGCAATCAGCAGCGCCGCGACAGCGGCCAGCCACCACCGTGATTGCTTCTGCGGATGTGCGGTTTGGCCAAGCAGGCAGTTCTCCAAATGAGGACGCGCGCCGTCAAAGATGCTGGCATCTCCACTGAAGGAGGCGAATGCACCGGCGAATTCCCCATGAATCAGCTCATTCTCCCGCGCAAAAACATTTTTCAGCTCGGGCGGGGGCGTCCCGAAAATAGTGCCGGCCAGCGACGCCTGGGGGCCGTGATGGATCCACAAGATAAAGTCGTTGGTCCTGGCCTCTTCAAATTCCTGGGAGCGCTGAGCGTGAAAGGAATCGGTGACGAAATCTCCGATCGCCGTGAGCATGCTGGATACAAGCTCGGCTTGGATTACCTCCTCGCCGGGAGCTTTTACGTTCTGCAACACGGAGCCGGTTTCGCGCTGGACAAGCACGACCTGCTGGACCTTATAGCGGAGACTGCGCAGCAGGGCGATCTCGCCAAATGATTTGCCGGTTCGCAGGGCCTCGAGGCGCCATTTCATGCTCTCCCAGGAAAGACTGCGCTCCATCATGAAGTTGATGGATTCAGCCAAGCCGCGGAAGGCATTGGCTACTGCCTTGCGCACCGTTTCGCCGATGATCGGGGCGAGAGAAGTGGCAAGTATCTCCGGATTCTTGGCGATCGAAATTTTCAGGGCTTGCTCAACGATGGGGTGGAACGAACGCTGGAGGCTACGGTCTCGTCGGATGGAAAGGGCGACGGCTTTCCCGAGGATTTGGCTAAGCTCGTCGGCTCGGACTTCTGGATCGTCGAGCCGTTGGCGCAGCGCCTCCAACTCAACCAGTTGCTGCCCTAGCAGCAAGGCCCGGAGCTCGGCCAGTTCATCACGCCCCTGGTCGTATTCAGGATCGTCTTTCAGGTCCGCCGGCGTTGAGCCCATAGGGTCCTCACGCCTCGGTGGTACTCCGGACCGGCCGTGGCTTGCCTTTGCTGTTGCCGTCCTCATCCTTGAGGCGCACGGCAAGCTCGACAAACAGGGCGGCCAACGCGGAGCGGTCAGTCTTGGCGTTGCGCAACTCCTGCACGCGGGTCTCCAGCAGGGCGCTGAGGCTATCGTTGCGCTGCCGAATTTCGTCGAGCAGCTTGCGCGTCTCGGCCATCAATTCCTGTCGCGCCTCACTTCGATCCTGGGCCGCCTTGTTGTCGAGATCCAGGATTTTCTTCGATAGCTGCGCCGATGCGTCTTTAGTTCGCGCGAGATAGTTGTTCAACACCTCCTCGCGCTCGTCACGCTCTGTCTTCAATCGTGCCGCCAGGGACTCGGTTTCTTTCTTGAAGAACGCTTCCAGCGAATCCAGCCGCCGGCGCATCGTGTCCTTGATCTCGGCGCTCTCGCGCGAGAGGGCTTCTTCCAGCCTGGCGAACCGGGTCTCGTAATTTTTGATCTGCGAACCAAAGAGGATGTCGCGGATCTTGTCCACGCTGGCGCCACTCGCCTCCGCAGTTTCGGCGACGGCCGTTTCTACTCCGCTGGCCTTGTTCGCCTTCTCTTTCGATTCTTTCTCGCGCACTGGGACCGGGCTCATGGCGGGCCTCCTCCTTACTCCAATGGCAATAGGGCTAAGGGCAACATGCTATACCGAAATCCGCTGATTGCGAAATCGTTCTTCGCCACCAGGTTGCCAACTCTCCTGACGCAGTCGTCTATCTGACAAGTGCCCAATTTCGAACAGGCACAGCCCAAACTGGGCAGCGCCAGTCCTGCCGATGCGGAAATTTCATACTCCCAGCACGTGTTTCAAGCGTTTCGGCACGCTCGCGTCTGGCAGCACATGTGCTGTCCCAGCTTTGGAGTCTAACCGCCACAATGGATGCAGGACTGTGCAATCGCCAAGCGCTTTACGGCCCAACATCATCGTCAGAGTTAAGCAGGAAAGGGTTACGCATGAAGACAAACCTCAGGGGCATCGTGAAAGCGCCGTTATTTATTGTCGTTGCTGTCTATGTTTGCCTGCCGTCAATGGGGCAGAACGCCGCAATGTTCCGGGGCGATCCGCAGCACAGCGGGGTCTATAACGCTGCCGGAGTTCCGAAGTACAGCCAGGTCAAGTGGAAGTTTCATACCAATGGGGAGGTGATCTCGTCTCCGGCGGCTGTCGGCGACACGATCTACGTGGGAAGCACCGACCATAATCTCTATGCCATCAACCTCGATGCCGGTACGTTAAAGTGGAAGTTCAAGACCGAGAGTCGCGTGACTTCTTCGCCGGCGGTTGCCGAAGGCATAGTGTACTTCGGTAGCTATGACGGCAACTTCTATGCAGTCGATGCCGCGAGCGGAACCCTGAAATGGAAGTTTGCCACACAGGGAGAGCGCCGGTACACCGCCACGCACCTGCACGGCGCAATGCCGGCGGCCGAGGCCATGCCGGACCCATTTGATTTCTATCTGTCATCACCTGCGATCGAGAAAGGCGTCGTGTATTTCGGCAGCGGAGATGGCGCGATCTACGCCCTGGATGCTGCTTCGGGTAGTCTGAAATGGAAGTTCCAGACCGGGGACGTCGTACATGCTTCGCCCGCGGTCGCGGATGGCACGGTTTACGCCGGAAGCTGGGACAGCTATTTTTACGGGCTCGACGCCGCCACCGGTAAGGAGAAATGGCGCTTCAAGACGGGCGAAGACCCGGCTATTCACAACCAGGTCGGCATTCAGTCGAGCGCAGTGGTGGCGGACGGACTGGTGTACTTTGGATGCCGCGACTCCAAGGTTTACGCTCTGGACGCGAAGACCGGCGAACAAAGGTGGGCCTTCAACAATAAAGGTTCGTGGGTAATTGGTTCGCCAGTCGTGCAGAACGGAAAAATGTACTTCACGACTTCCGACTCGGGTCTGTTTCATGCCGTTGATGCCAGAACAGGCGCGCCCTTATTTTCTCTTAAGTTCATCTGGCCGATGTTTTCGTCACCGGCCATCGCCGGAAATACGCTCTACATCGGGTCCCACGAAGGAAAGCTGATTGCCATCGACTTAACTACACAGAAACCGGCATGGATATTCCAGACGGACGGTTCGAAGCAGAATGGCGCCACTTATACCAAGCCTGATGGCTCGCCGAAGTACGAAGCTGCTTTCGTTGACTTCTTCTATAACGACATGGTGATCGGAGTCGACAAGATGATGAGCGTGGGCGCGGTGTTGTCGTCGCCGGTTGTTGTGGGAAATGTGGTGTATTCGGTAGCACTGACGGCAATCTCTACGCTTTGATCTAGCAGCTCCGGAAGTGGACCGTTGCCAGCCCGTGCTAATTCGACCCAGGGTCAACACTTTGTGCTCGGGGCAGCGCGTCTGGGCCAACTCGACAAGGCGGTTAATCAACTCGGGACCGTGGTTGGCGTAGAAATAGAGGGCAGCAATCTCGCGCTCCTGCAAAGCCTTATTCGGATACAGTGCGTTCTCAATTTGTGCCGCGTGTCGAGCCAGAATCTCTGTCCGGCGCAGCTCGGCATGGGCAGCCCGCTTCTCCAGTCTGTCCACCTGATAGCGCACTTTGCTGGCTGCCCGGTCGGCAGCCTCCACCAGCGTGGGATCGAGCTTGCCCAGAGATGCACTGATACGTTGCAGGTTGATCTGGGTCGCTCGCCGTGCCAGCTCGAAGTTTTCCTTCAGATCGGCGGGCAGCGAACGCACCGCCAGGCAGTCGCGCAGCTGACATTCCCCATGAAATAGCTCCGGCAGCTCCACTTCGTACTTCAGCAGAAGCCGTTCGATTCGTGGCTCAACCAGCGTCGCGCTCATGCGCGGAAGGATGGGAGTGACGCGACCGAGCAGCCTTTCGTAGAGTACGGCGGCCTGCGCGAAATAAGCGATCTCCGCCGGGCCGCCGATGTAGGCCAGCGTCGGTAACCAGTAATCCTGCAGCACAGGACGCATCAATACATTCGCGTTGAAGTTCTCCGGCGTGGTTCGGACACGCTTCTCCAACTCTTCCCCGGACAGCCGTTCTTTGCCGATGGCGAAAGCGCCATTCGCGCGGTGTACTGGGACACGGGCACCGTCCACCAGAGCGAACAGCGGGGTGGATTCGCGCGTAACCTTCACCTGCTCGTGATAGTTGGCGTCACGCAGTTCGCGATTGCGGTCCAGCACCGCATGGTCGAGTTCCGCGGAACGGCGCACAGCGTCCATAAATAGCGGCGTTGCGATGCGATGCAGCTCAGGATCCGCGGGGTCGAGCAGGATAGGCCCGTGTTCAGCGAACATACGGGTGTAGAGTTTGGCAAAGGCGTTGGAGAACGTCTCGCCTTCAACATAGGTTTCGCGCAGGTAATCGGCCGCGAGCGAGTCGCCGAGAAGTTTCGCCGCCTGCGCTACCAGTTCGTGGGTACCTTCCGCCAAACGAATGTAGGCCACAGGAGAGCCGCCAGTCCCCGCCGTGTTGGCCTTAAAGGGTACCAGTTGAAAGTCGTGCGATAAGAACAGTGCCTGGTTGACCTCGTCGAGGTCATGATCTTCTGTGGCGAGCCAGAACACCGGCACGCAATCCACGCCTGACTGTTGCACTCGCTTCGCCAGGGCCAGCGCCGAGGCGAGCTTGAGCAACGACATCAGCGGCCCGCCGAACAGTCCCACCTGCTGGCCGGTGACCACCGCGAAAGCGCCTTCGCGCAATCGCTTAATGTTGTGCAGCGTCGGCTGCGACGCGCCCCAGGCGCGGTTTTGCTTCTCCAAAGCGTTGGCCACGCGAGATTGGCGTTCGAGGTCGCGAGGCACCGACTTGGCAAACGCAACGACGTGCTCGACGTCCGGGGCCGCCGGAAAAAACTTGCGAATCTGCGGAGAATAGGAAAGAAAGTCGCTAAAGATGCGGGTCGTGTACGGAATGGAGTTGAACGAGATGCAGTCGGGGATCACGAGATCCTCTCCGAACAACAGCATCTGCAGGAACACACCACATGGTTCGTCATTGGCACTCGTATGAGACTAACAGGCCAGCAAAAGGTTTGGATGATTCCGGTGCAGGTAGGATGCAACGGAATGGCAGGTCAGAGTTGAGGAACCCGCGTCCCCACGTCTATGCCAGCAGTTGAATTACCGCCGCGAGTCCGGAGGTACCAGGTTGTTTGCGCGATAGTAGACGACAAGCTGGCCGTAGTGCTCAGCACTGTGCTCAATGGCGAACGTCCAGATGGCGGAATTGTGGGCCAGCCGGTTCCCGAAGAACTTCGATGTTTTGTCCAGCCCCGCGTCGCCCTGCTGTTGAATCACTTGCGCTCCATCCGCGACGGCCTCCTGCACGAACTTCACCACGTCGGCTTTGGTTTTGAAAACGTCTCGCGAAGGATTGTCGCCCTCGCCGAAATCGGGCCCGAGGTTTGATCCGGAAACTCTGCGTATCAGGACGAAATCCAGTGCCGCGGCGTGGAGAAGATTCTGGGCAAAGGTACGCTCGTCCTTTTGCACCTTGAAATCGTATTTGTCTTCGGGAAAATCCTGGGCCATGGCTACGAGCTTGTTCCCGATTTCATTCCACATAGCCAACATCTCGTCGGCTGGGGAGCGTGCAGGACGCAGGGCTTGCCCCTGCGTTTGAGCATGACTTTAGACACTGACTGGGCCGAGGGCAAGAAGAGTGAGCGCGACTGCCGCAAGTGAAGGCCGTTTCATGGTAGATTTCTCCTTTTTCTCGATCCGCTTTCTCAACTTGTCGACCAGCGGACCAGCCCATGAACAAAACGTCAGGACAGGAATCCGTGGCGCAGGCATCCGCCGTTCCGTAAATACAGCTTGCGTTCCATGCGACGCAAGGCCATACCCCACCAGGCAAGCACGGGATGCGAGACTAACAACGGCCCAAAAGGTTTGGGTGATTTCTGTGCAGATGGGACACAGGAAATCGCAGTTCGGAGTCGAGGAAGTGGCAACTCGCATCCATATGCAAGCGATTGACTTCCCTGCCCCAGGTGCTAGAGTGGAGTTGATCGCGTTTCACTTCGGGGGCGTCACGGCTTCGACGGAAGTGATTGCGGTAAAGAGGCATACCGGAGTGCATGCATCCGTAATCGCGTGCAAAAACACAATTGCCAACCAAACACTGGCATACGCAGCTTAATTAGTTAAGTTGCCGTCCTCCTCGGCTTTGCTCATGGGCTGAGAAAGGGCGTCGCACAGTGAGCTGGCTTTGAACTCTACGTCTGGGAGTTCGAGGCGAGACCTTCAGGCTGGCCGGCCGCGTTTCTTGTCCGTTCTGAGCGCGGTTGGCGAGAGTGGTCGCCTAGGCGACCGCCGGAACGAGACTAAGTATGTAGGCTCTTTGCTGGCAGCATTTTCGGACGCGGGTTCAACTCCCGCCGCCTCCACCATACCTCAATAACTATAATAAATTCAGTAACTTACGCAAAAAAAAGCGGCGGATTTGGCCGCCGCTTCCACCAATCCTTTATCATGAACGCCAATCGTGAACGTTTACCTGGTTGACGGCACCTACGAACTCTTCCGTCACTACTATGCCCTGCCCTCAGCGAAAGATGCGGACGGTCATGAGGTGGCCGCCGTCCGCGGCGTGCTCGCGTCGCTACTGGGGATGATCCGTAATGGCGCGACACATATCGCCGTCGCCACCGATCACGTCATCGAATCCTTCCGCAACAAATCATGGCCAGGATACAAGACCAGTGCAGGTGTGCCGCGTGATCTGCTGGCGCAGTTTCACTTGCTTGAAGACGTATTGTCCGCAGCGGGTATCGCGGTGTGGCCGATGATCGAATTCGAAGCTGATGACGCGATGGCAGCCGGAGCTGCGGTCGCTGCCCGCAACAGACGTGTGAAGCAGGTCATCATCTGCACGCCGGACAAGGACCTGGCGCAGTGCGTAACTGGCACGCGCGTGGTGCAGTTGAACAGGCGAACCAATGTGACCCTTGACGCAGCGGGTGTCGTGCAAAAGTTCGGCGTGAGTCCAGAGTCGATCCCCGATTACCTCGCGCTGGTGGGCGATGCGGCAGACGGTTATCCGGGATTGCCCGGCTGGGGCGCGAAATCCTCCGCGGCTGTGCTGGCGAAGTTTCTGCATCTGGAATCGATTCCAACCAACTGTCGCGACTGGCGAGTGAACGCCACCAATGCGAGTGCGCTCGCAGCGACGTTGTGCGAACAGCGCGAGCAGGCCCTCCTGTTCCGTACCCTGGCTACGCTGCGCACCGACATTAAGTTGTTCGATGACGTAGAGCAGTTGCGCTGGAGTGGGCCGAAGCCAGAGTTCGACCAACTCTCGGCTCGGCTGGACGCAGCCAAGGGTGAAAGCCGTGGCGGAAAAGACAGCCAGGCAGCGCGAAGACCGGTGTCGAAGCGCCGCACTTAGTCCCCGAACTAGCGCCACTGCACGTGGAGAAAGGAAACCGAAATTACGCGTGTGTAACACGTGTGTGGATAGCGCGATTCCCACGTGTCCTGAGTTTGAGCGTGCTTAGTCTTCAATAACTTGTTTGTTTGCAATCCGGCTGCACAGCTCAACTCCGCCGCCTCCACCAATCTATTCAATATCTTACGAATGAACGGCGGTATCCGACCCGCCGCTTTCACTTGGGAAATCGATCAATCAGTTAAGCGCGCACTGCAGGCAGCGGTGCAGAAGCTATGCGGCGTCGGGCGGTTGCAGCCGCGAAAAATCCGGCAGAGTCTGGCTCAGCACGATCAGCTCATCGCCTTCGCACAACGGTCCCGCTTCCCCGCCAACCGGGTTGAGCATCATCGTTCCACCGCGATAGAACCCGATGAGAAGGCACGCCTTCATATTCGTGCGATCGGGCAAGAACACGTTGGCCGCTGCGACGAAATCCATCCCGACAAGTTGAGCAGGCACCGGCACCAGGTACATCTCGTTGGCGTCGCGACGGACCGATAGCAGTTCTTGATAAACGCGCGACATACCATGAAAGAGCGACGCACGTGCCATCAGCCGCAATCCGAAGTCGGCGGCCGAGATCACTTCATCGGCACCCGCCTTGCGCATGTGTGGCAGATATTTCGGATCCTGGCACTCGGCCACGATGTTTGGCTGGCGCTCTGGCCCGCAAACGTTCTTGACGGCAATGCAGCACACGATGGTTTTTCCGTCGGCGTGCTGCTCCTGGCGGTCGTCCGACAAGATGACGACGGAATGCGCTTGCGCAACCTTGGCGCGGCGCAGGATCACTTCGTTGACTGGCTCACCCTTGACGATATAGACATCGCTGAAGGCGGCTTCATCCTGTTTGTCAGGCAGCACGACTTCGTCGGGTGTGTCGTGAACGATCACGACTGGCCGCTTGTCGGTAACGATACCGCTGTGCACTTCGCGTATCCAGTCTAGTGCTCGCGGCGACCAGTTGCACAACACCAGATGGCCAGACATTTCAAGATTAGACACCTCACGACTCCTTAGTGAGCGTTCGACCAGGATCGACGCCACGCTGGCCGTGAACAAACCGGCCAAGGCGACACCGACGACAAGCACAACGGAAACCACGAGCCGCCCAACCAGAGAGTTGGGCGCGAAGCTGAGTCCGTCCGCTGAACAGGGTGACCCAGACGTTCCAGAAAGACTCGCCCCAAGTCTTGAATGCTCGATTCGTGCCCCGCTCCGCGAAGTGGAGTGCGGTGCCGCAGACGATCCAGATCACCACTACTGCGGTCAGGATTTTCCAGACTTGGTGGCGGTTCCACGCCGTCAGCACGCTCAGCAACTTGTCGCGCCACGACGCCTTGTCCCGAACTCTGCCCAGCTCGCTCAAAGCCGAGCCTCTGCGCCAGAGCCATAACTCATGTCATTTTCCGTGTTCGAGGCGGTCACGATCAGGGCGAGCGGTGATTGTCTCCAGGCGGAAGTCCACCTGCAGGCGCCCTTATTCGCCACGCTCATATTTCGTCAAGCCTCGCGTTCTTGGCATGCCATGACAACCGGCAAAGAAGCACGACCGATTGCACACGGTCGATGAACTAACCTGCTGCGGTATCGACAGTCTCCGCCTCCGCGGCGTTCGTTACAACGGAAGCAATACCCTTCTCCATGGCTGCGACCGACGAATACATCTCGCTCTTGCCGATGATTTCACCATTGGCAGCCTTCAGCACAAAGTAAGGACTGCCGTCTTTGGCAGTCTTGCGTTCGAAGCGGCTGTCATCGCTGGCATTCGCCTTAACCGAGGCGATTCCCTGCTCGGCCGAGCGCTTTTGTTTGTAGGTCTCGCTGGTAAGAATCACCTCACCGTTAGCGGCTTTCAGATTGAACATGAATTGTTCGTCGGCCGACTTCTTGATTTCGAATTTTGCTGCCATCTTAAGCTCTCCTCTTATGGTTCTGGTTAACGGTCCGTAACTGTCTGTCCGAAAGCAGTCACATTGGGCATGCCGTGACTTTTGCTCACTTCGTGAGTTCTCATTTCCTATCGCTGTAAATGGTGGGCTGCCGGAACCTCCCCGGTTTGATGTGTAACAACTCTAGGTTCGAGTCAGTGCCCGCACAACTAGGGAAATCCCTAGTGGTGCGCCGCTTCACCTGGGACTACACAAGACAGGAAGAGCAGAAACGGATCTCACCCCAGGGACCAGAGAGCGCGTGCAGTGATGCTCCGCGTTCTCGTCCAACAAAGACGCACAGGTTGAAGCCGACTCGTCTCAGTTTGGTCGTGAGCGCTCTTGAACCAAGGTAATGCAACCAATTCGAATAGGAGGTATACCAATGAATTTAGTCAGCAGGATAAGGAAGAGCTTGATACTCACGGCTGCTGGGTTATGTCTCGCGTTCGCAGTCGCGGCTGTTGCACAAGAGCAAACCCAAACCAGCACTACGGCCGGCCAAGCGACCGAGGTAACGACGATCCAGGCCGCCGACGACAATGCCAAAACCGAGCGGGCGCGGGTCAAAGCCTCGGGAGATGCGCTTGACGATCTGGTTACGAGTCAGAACGGTATTCCAACAGGTCTTCTCGACAAGTCCGAATGCGTCATTATTTTGCCTTCGGTGAAGAAGGTGGGTTTCATCATAGCCGGCCAATATGGCCGCGGACTGATGACCTGCCGGACCGGAGCAGATTTTGATGGACCGTGGAGCGCGCCCATCATGATGCAGTCCAGCGGCGGTAGCGTCGGATTGCAAGCTGGCGGCCAGTCCACGGACTTCGTGATCCTGGTACTGAACGACAAGGGCGCGCGCGCCCTGATGAAGGGCAAAGCCAAGCTCGGCGCCGACGCCAGCATCGCTGCCGGTCCGGTCGGGCGCGAAGCGGAAGCTGCTACCAATGCCGCCATGAGTGCGGAGATGCTTTCCTACTCCGAGGCGAACGGTTTATTTGCCGGAGTCTCTCTGTCGGGAACATCCCTGGGTCCAGACGGAGGCGCCAACGAAAAGCTCTACGGCAAGAAAGTGACCGCTGAGCAGATCTACACCGGTGAGGTGCAGGCGCCTCTGGAGGCAAACCAGATGCTTGCCACGCTCCAGGACAAATCTCCGCACAACCTTTCGGAAGGTAAGGCACAGGCGGCTGCGCCGGCAGAGCCACCCAACAAGATCTGGTCTGACCTTATGGACGGCAACAAACGCTTCGTGGCTGGTCAATTAACGGCGCAACCGGTGGTCAAGGTCCGCGAGTCGCTGACCAAGTCACAACACCCGAAAGCGATGGTGGTGAGTTGCTCCGATAGCCGCGTGCCTCCCGAGTTGGTCTTTGACCAAACCTTAGGCGACCTGTTCGTGGTGCGGGCAGCCGGAAACATCGCCGGTCCGTTGGGGCTGGCCAGCATGGAGTATGCCTTCGATCACCTTGGCAGCACTGTGTTGGTGATACTGGGCCACACCAAGTGCGGCGCGGTAACTGCCGCTTGCTCGGGCGAGAAAATGCCAACCGCAAACCTGCAGGCCATGGTAGACCAAATTGATCCTGCGGTGAAGAAGGTGAAGGGCTCGGCGACGGGTAACGCGCTGATCGAAGCCGCGATCAAAGAAAACGTGCATGAGAGCGCAATGGACGTGTTGGCGCATAGTGAGGTTCTGCGGCATGCTAAAGAACAAGGCAAGTTGACAGTAATTGAGGCGGAGTATCAGTTGGATAGTGGAAAGGTAGTCCGGCTGAACAAGGCCGCGCAGTAGACTCCGTGAGAGCAATGCTGCTCGAGTATTAGTCGCACACCCACTCCACTTGACCAGCAGGCGGCGTGGCTACGCCAGCGATGGATTCCGGTTTTGGAAGGTCCTTACCGAAGAGCAAACGGCTCTGTTCTCGAGTTAGACACCGTATGAGCCTGCTGATCGATCTGCAACTCCTGGCCACGATCCCAGTGGTTAAGAGGAACTTCGGGCGTGTTGGTCCTGCGGAAGGAATTGCAGCTCATCTGCGAAGTATCGGACGGATTGAGGAGCTCCCTGTCGTAAACTGCTCAAATGCCGGACGACGTCCCGCCGCGTTTTCTATGTCCCGTTAAAACGCCAAGAGGGGTCACTATGTACACCTGTGGGCGATGTGCCTGGACTCTTCATGTCGAAGACGATAGCATCACCGCAGCGCAAGCCGCTTTCGATGCTCACCATTGTGAGGACTTCCCTCGCAAGGAAGAAACTTGATGACATCAACGCGACTTTACGACACTACCGGAGGGGCGAGCTTGGGCTATCAATATCCTGACTTCTGATAGCCTGTAGCTGGCGCTCCGTTGTTGCCAGCATCTCCTGCAGAACTTCAACCAGTTGAGAGGGAATGTCGGAGCGCGAAAGCCAACATTCAATCACTTCCTTGCGCGACTCAAGCTCCATGATCTGTCGCCAAGGAGGTTCGCCAGACACCGTCGGCAGCGTGAACATAGCAGCCTCCCTCGAAGCTTTTGGGACAATCTCATTCGCGAATAGATTTACCTTTATCGTACTGCGGTCTTAGGCCCCGAATCTCGCAGCAAGGCTCTCAGGCGGGACGAGAACAGCCCCAAGCATCGGTCACGATTCCTTCCAAACCGAGAACTCACCCGCCAAGAAACGTGCAGCTCCCGTGAAGTGCCTTTTTGGTGATGGTCTTCCGTCATGGCTCGGCACGGAAGTTCTTGATCATGGGCAAGAGACTAGAGCCCTCTGCCGATCATCGGCTAGTAAGTATCCCCCGGCAGAGCCGGGGGCTTTAGATTGTGAGCCGCTCAAAGCGGCTGTGCGGGGTCGCTAACGCGGCCCCGATTGCTTGAGCCACCTTACGGTGGCTGGTTAGCGCCACAGGTTGATTTGCTCCAAGCGTTTGTCCTCTTGCTCCTGCTTCCGGATGTACTCTCGGATGACCGTCTCATCCCGTCCCACCGTGGACACGTAGTACCCTCGCGCCCAGAAATGCTGGCCCACAAAGTTCCTCTTCTTCTCCCCGTACACCCGCGCCAAGTGAATCGCGCTCTTGCCCTTGATAAACCCAATCACTTGCGCCACCGCATACTTCGGCGGAATCGCGATCATCATGTGCACATGGTCGGGCATCAGATGCCCCTCTTCGATCCGACTCTCCTTCTGCTCCGCCAACTTGCGGAACACCTCGCCCAAGTGCTGCCTTAGTTCCCCGTACAACGTCTTTCTGCGGCACTTCGGGATAAACACCACATGGTATTTGCACTCCCACTTGGTATGGCTTAGGCTTTCCATCTCGTCCATCGCGAACTCCCTTTCGTGTGCTTTGGCGGCTCACGTTTGGGAGTCTCCGCGATGGACTCCTGGATTTGTCAAACTCCTACTGCCTCCCCGGCAGAGCCGGGGGGTCTCCCTTCGTACTAGGGATTTCCCTAGGTGTGCCCTATACGGCGTTGGAGGATAAGGTTGGCGAAGCGCTGCCGACGATTCAGTCGGCCTGGGCGTTCTGGGCTGACTCGGATTTCTGGGTGGGTCAACCGCCATGGTGCTTTAGAATCGTTTTGGTCGTCGAGGAAGAGACTGTCAGTCATGCCGATACCTACCGAACCCATTGGCAGCATTCCGCGATCCGCGCAACTGCTGTCCGCGATGGCTAACCATGCAGCAGGCCAAATTTCAGACGAGCAGTTACACGCCGTGCAAAACGACGCTCTGCGCGACACGATTGCTCGTTTTGAAGAGACTGGCTCCCCCGTGATCACGGACGGTGAGCAAACGAAGCCCAGCTTTGCCACCTATCCCCTTGCCGGCCTTCGAAATCTGGCGGCCGACGGTGTTGTGATTCCATTTGCAGACGGACACACTCGGCAGCTTCCCAAGCTCGCCTCAGGCCCCTTTCAATACGGTGCCTATGCGGTGTCCTATCTACAGGCGGCCCGGGCCTATGCCCATCGACCGTTGAAGCAAGCTGTGATTTCGGCGTCTGCCCTGAGTCTTTTATATCCGGCGGCGGGGTTGCCGGATTACTCCCGGGAGGCTTTTCTTGATGATCTGTTGAAGGAAGCCGAGCGGGACATACGTGAGTGCCTGGAGGCTGGGGCGGCGTCTGTACAGGTGGATTTCACGGAGGGACGTCTGGCCTTAAAGCTCGATCCTTCAGCCGGATTGCTGAAGTCCTTCATTTCTCTGAACAACCTCGTCCTGGATCGCTTCAGCTCCGCCGAACGGGCAAAAATCGGCGTGCATACGTGTCCCGGTGGAGATCGCGATTCGACTCATAGTGCAGATGTCGATTACTCCGCTCTGTTGCCGCTTCTGTTTGAATTAAACGCCGGACGATTTTACATTCAGCTAGCCAGCGAGCCTGACCGCAAAAGAGTGCTCGCCCAGATCCGCGACCTTATAAGGCCCGGCCAGTTGGTCTTCGTTGGGGTAACCGACCCGATCAATCGAGCGGTGGAAACTCCCGAGCAAGTACGAGATCGGGTGCTCGAAGCCGCCCAGTTCATTCCTATCGAGTCACTCGGAACGACGGATGACTGCGGGTTCTCGCCCTTTGCCGATGATACCTCGACCTCGCGGGAAATCGCTTTTGCCAAGATACGAAGCCGAGTCGAAGGTACTGCATTAGCATCCGTTGCTCTGAACGTTTGAGGCGAGCCGGACGCATTTTTCGCGGCCGGCGGCGATTTGGGTCGAGTACGACGTGTTCCTGATTCTTGAGAGCGACCGGGAACGGCTCATCCCTTCAATGGATCATGTTCTGAGCACAAGGCGTAACGAGAGTCACCTTTTTCGTAGTCAACACGCGGTCAACGATTTGTCCGATTCTCACGGTTCCGCTATGCCGGACCGCTCTTGGCTCCACTGACGATAAGAACCTCAGCTGGGAAACTTATCCCACCATCTGTCGAGTACTCACGAAGAGCATCGAGTACCTGGCGTTTCACTTCAGTCACCTGCTCCTCGGAAAGCATGGCGATCTTTCCCCGAAGCTTCTCAGAGATATCGCATCTTAGCGCCCAATAGTCCTCTACTGAGATGGGCGCTTGTATGGTGAATTGCAAGAGCCGTTCGGATGGAGCCATCGCTCCGGCTTCGGTAAGAACTCTCGTTAACTTGCCGAGACGGGCAAAGCGGAATGCGTCGGGAGCATCCGGCGCAAGTAGTGGGGGTTCGACATACCGATCGATGACTCGCGACACCGTGTAGTGGAAAGGGTTTCTTTCGGCGAAGTGCCAGACCGCCAAGGCCAGCTTCCGCCCCGGCTTGAGCACTCTCAATATCTCGCGGAGCGCTTCAACAGGAGACGGAAAGAACATCACGCCGAAGCGGCTGATCACGGCATCGAAGGTATCGTCTGGAAACGGCAGATGGTCTGCAAAGGCGACCTCAAATTGTGCATTCTGTAACCCAAGACGATCTGCTGCTCGACGAGCCGCTGCCACCATCTCGGGGATCGGATCGACCCCAAAGCACTTGCCTTCCGGTCCGATGAGGGCAGCGACGGTCAACGCCGGCTCCCCGGGGCCCATGGCGATATCGAGGACCGCGTGTTGACTGCCAATCTTGGCATCTTCGACAAGAGCTTGTGTAACCGGCGCAAACATCTGCCGGATGATTTCGCAGTGCTTCTCCCAGAACGGAGCGGAAGCGCCCCATCGGTTGATGACTTCCTGGTCAGGTTGCATCAGCAGAAGTATAGATACTTCGCGTCATTTATGGCCGTCGTTTTCATTTCCGTCGGACCGTTTGAGTTCTCTTGTTCGATGTTGGGCTTCCGGAACACAAGTGAGTTGATTACAATCGAACGACCAAATTGGTCCGAAATCACTTTGAACACGATGCGGTGCAACTCGTAACCGGAGATTCGATCAAATGCCATTGCCATCGTTCCGCTACCGTCTTGAGCAGCAGGAGCCACGAGTAAGCAACGGAGGCGTCACACGCGGCGCATCCGTGCGTGAGTTCCCTATTTCAACCGGCATCGCCGGTGTCTCGATGAGACTGGGCCCGGGCACAATCCGGGAGTTGCACTGGCATGCCAATGCCGCCGAGTGGGCCTACGTTGTCAGCGGTTCCTGCCGGACCACGATCCTCCATCCCGACGGATCAGCGTATATCGACACGTTCAACGCAGGCGATGTCTGGTACTTTCCGCGCGGGTTTGGTCATTCGATCCAGGGACTCGGCCCCGGAGAATGCCACTTTATCCTGATCTTTGATAACGGCGACTTCTCGGAAGATCACACCTTCAGCATCACCGACTTCCTGGCGCAGACACCGCGCGAAGTTGTGGCACAAAACCTGGGTCTGTCCCTCGCAGAACTAGCACCGTTGCCCGATCGCGAAGCTTACTTCGTTCTCGGCCCCGTGCCCGACGACAGCTCGCCTTTCGCAACGCCACGAAAAGCTCCAGAACTGACGACGATGCACCGCTACCCTCTGGATGCTCAGCAGCCCCGCCGTGTTCCGGGAGGGGGCACACAACGGACCGTGACGGTAAATGAATTCCCTATTTCAACCACGATGGCAGGGTCGGTAATTGAGCTTCAGCCCGGAGCTCTCCGCGAGCTGCACTGGCATCCGAATGCGGATGAGTGGCAGTACTACATCAGCGGCGCGGCAGAAATGGGTGTGTTTCTCGCCCAGGGAAATGCGGTCATCGACCAGTTCGAAGCCGGCGATGTCGGCTACGCTCCGATGGGGGCGGGCCACTACATTAAGAACACCGGCAGCGAGGTCTGCCGTATCCTGGTCGGCTTTAATAGCCCCCACTATCAGGCAATGGACCTCAGCGAGTGGCTTGCGGGCAATCCCGTCGACGTGCTTGCAACTAACCTTGGACTCAGTCCCGAGGTCGCCGCGAAGCTTCCGCATAAGACTGTGTTTGCTGCGCCTCCGGTCAGCCAGAAGTAAGCGCTGCCTTGAGCCCCGGCATTTGTATCTAGCTTCGCAGCGCCTGCGCTTCGGACTGCGCCTCCTGCAACGCCTGGCGCGAAACTTCGCGGATGCGCAGTCCAAATTCAAACTTCGCAGTCGCAGGACCGCGTCCCCAGCGATTCACTTCCCAGTGCGCGCGCAGGAATTTTGCGCCGACCGCAGGCGACAAGTCCACCAGCAGCGGGTACTCGCCCACATAAAACTTCTGCGGAAGTGTAGCTGCAGGTTTCGCGTCAAAGGCAGTGCCGTCGGCTGAGGTGAACAGGCTGAGTTCGATCGATTCCTGTTCAACCACCTCGGTGATCGAAAGCGTTAGCAGAAAAATCGGGTTGGAAGCCGCGCTCACGTCAAGCGGCGCGCCGTCACCTTTGGCGGTGACAGTCGTTTTCTCAGGTACGAGGAATGCGTCAAACATAACGCGTCCATTCTATCGAAGCGGCGAAGCGAGGACTGGTGATATCGGTCACAAGTCCAAGCCTGACTCTTGGCCCCTGATTCTCGCTCCCGGCCCGGCCAAACGGGCGATGGAAGGGCCGGAAATAGCCATGTCGCCGCCAGGACGTGAAAGTTCCAAAATTTATTCGTTCCCCGTGCGGGCAACTTCCGCAGACAACGAGGGTTCCAACCCTCGAAATTAAAAACATGCTCGGCTGGCGATGCATGGGGCCGCGTGCCGCGAACTTGTTCCGCCCACAGTTGACATTTGGTGAGAGCTCGCGTCTCTATGTACAAGGACAAGTTACCGCACCATCATCCCACCAGCACTACACTAAAGGAGTTTCAAGCCATGAGGAAGTTACTTGCATTGACCGCTCTGGCCATGGCCCTCACTGTTGTGGGCGGCTCCGCCTGGGCACAGATGGGTCCAGGACAGGGAGGTGGCCCGGGAGGCCACGGACCCATGAGCCCCGACCAACGGCTGCAGATGATGACCCAGCAGTTGAACCTGACGGCCGACCAGCAGGCGAAGATCAAGCCGCTACTGGAAAGCGAAAGCCAGCAGATGCAGACCCTGCACCAGGACACGTCGCTCTCGCAGGAAGACCGGATGAGCAAGATGAAGCAGATCCGGCAGAGCACGAACGAGCAAATCAAATCGTCGCTTAACCCCGACCAGCAGCAGAAATTTGACGAGATGATGAGCCGTCACGGGCATGCTCATGGCGGGCCCGGAGAGGCACCGCCTGCAGGCCAGAGCACGCCTCCGCCTCAGTAGAGGCACTACAAATACGATCAATCGTGGAGAGTGGGTTTACCATCCACTCTCCACCATGCGGGGTCCCATCCACCTCACTGAATAACGAGGTGGGAGAATGGAGCTACATAAGCCAGCAGGTACACGTAGATCCCGACCAGCGCCGCCAAGGCAAGACTGTGGAAGAAGACGTAACGCAAGATATCTCCTTCGTGGCCATACCAATTGGTCGCGGTACTGGCGACGACAATGCTCTGGGCATCGATCATCTTGCCCATTACCCCGCCGCAACTGTTAGCCGCAGCCATTAGTGTGGGTGAGACGCCCACTTGTTGCGCCGAGATCTTCTGCAGACTGCCGAAGAGCACGTTGGACGAAGTGTCCGAACCGGTCAGCGCCACGCCCAGCCAGCCGAGCAAAGTGCCAAAGAATGGATACAGATGGCCGGTTCGGGCAAATGCGAGGCCCATTGTTGCGTCCAGTCCCGAGTATCGCGTCATGAAGCCGATGGCCAGCATGGCCGCGATGGTGAGCAGCGAGAACCGGACCTTGAAAATGGTTTGCAGGTAGACCTTGAAAATCCTGGGAATGCTGAAGCCCATCACCAGGCCGGCGATGATCCCCGAGATCAGAATACCGCTGCCTGTGGCGCTAAGCCAGTTCAAGCCGAAGACGGCCGCTTCTTTGGTTGGTTTGGTTACCACGGGGGGCATGCGCATCGAGAGTTTGTCGATACCGGCGACCGGGAATTGCGGATTGGTGATCTTGCTGGGCGGCGTGCTCCAGCCAGCCATCGAGGTAAACACCTTTTCCGGAGTGTTCATGATTCGCTTCCCGGTTGGGGTGCCCCAACAGAAGACGATCACGCTGAGAATGATCCAGGGCACCCATGCGCGAACCACCTCGCCGCGGCTGTAGCCGTGATCGGCGCGGTGCTCGGTCTTGGCCGCTTCGCCTTCGAACGTCCAAACTCGCTTGGGGTGCCAGATCATCAGGAAGCCAACCAGGCACGCCATCGAGACCAGAGCGGCGCCGACGTCCACCAGCCAGGGTCCGTGATGGTTGGAGATGAAATATTGAGTGACCGCGAAGGAAGCGCCGGCTACCAATATCGCGGGCCAGATCTCCAGCATTTCGGCAAATCCTACAAAAGCCCATATCAGCCAAAACGGAACGATGAGGGAGAAGACGGGTAGGATGCGGCCTGCCATGGCTCCCAGGGTAATTTCGCTGAAGCCGGTTACGCCGGCCAACGCGATGATCGGTGTACCCAGCGCGCCGTAGGCTACCGGGGCGGTGTTCGCGATGAGCGAGAGGCCAGAAGCCTGCAGCGGCCGGAAGCCCAAACCGATGAGCAACGCGGCAGTCACCGCCACGGGAGTGCCGAATCCGGCGGCGCCCTCAAAGAAAGCCCCAAAACTAAAGGCAATGAGCAGCAGCTGCAGGCGACGGTCCTGGGTGACACCTGTCAAGCTATGCTTCAGCACGTTGAAGCGGCCGCTCTCCACCGTGAGCTGGTACATGAAGATAACGTTCAGCACGATCCAGCCGATCGGAAAGAGTCCATATCCGGCCCCCAGGATGGCAGTCGCACCCGCCATGCGGGCAGGCATGTGGAAGCCGAAGATGGCAATGATGAGGGCCGCGGCCAGGCCGAGCAGGGCCGCGTAATGCGCCTTCATGTGCAAGGCCAGCGCTCCCAGCAATACGATGACCGGCACCGCAGCGACCAGGGTGGAGAGAAGCCAGTTTCCGGTGGGGTCGTAACCTTGCGCCCAGGGTTGCGAGAGAGGAGGAATCTTGAGGATGAGAATAGCGACAGCGACTACAACGACGGTAAGAATTGCAGGAAGAAGCAGGCTCTCCTTGGGCGGAGCCGCCTTGGAGGAAGTGCTTGCTGTGCTCATGAGTTGCTCACCCATTCTCTGCCGGCGATTTTCGGCAGGCACTTTCTTTTTTAGTTTTGATTACATGGCACCATGACCGCCAGCCGTGTGGGCGCTGGAATGACGGCGAGTAAGAGAAATCGCACTGCTGGCGCAATACACCACCCCGTTCCCCAATTCGAAGGGCGCGCTCCCCGTTTGTCCCGGTGACACCAGGCGCAAACCTGACGGGAACAGGGGTAAAGCCGCTAGGCCGAACGCGCCCTCCGAATCGGGAACTTGGTCGCGCCAGCAGGTTTACACAGCGCGCAGGGCAAGTCAATAAAGTTCTAGGTTCGGTGTTACCCCTTTCGGGTGATACGGGTAGTCGTGTTGGTTATCGGCGTGGAAGCCACCACAACGGCATTCAGAGAACCCCGAGAGGCGCAATGCGTCGCCGTATCTGACTCACCTTCGGGACTACAATAAGCGGGGAATCTAAGCTGCGGAAGAGGACTTATGTCATCGCTGATGAACACGCTCGCCCGCGAGACCATGGAAGCTGCGCGGCGACCGCTAGACGCGGCGCAATGCGCTTTGATCGTGGTGGACATCCAGGAAAAACTACTGCCGCCAATTTTCAACAAAGACACCATGGTCAAGAACGCCCAGCTACTCATTCGACTGGCGAAGATTCTGTCCATTCCCGCCATGGTGACCACGCAATACAGCAAAGGGCTGGGGGGTACAGTGACGGAAATCGCCTGGTCGCTGGGTGAAATCAGAACCATCGACAAGTTGGAGTTCGGTTGCTTTGGCAACGACGAATTCCGATCTGGCCTCAAGATGCTCCCGGGCAATCCCAATACTCTGCTATTGTGCGGCATGGAAACCCACATTTGCGTGACCCAGACGGCGCTGGGCGCACTGAACGAGGGGTACTTGGTCCACGTAGCCTCGGATGCGGTAGGCTCGCGCTCGGAGTGGAACTGGAAGATCGGGCTGGACCGCATGCGCGCCGCCGGCGCGGTCATCTCATCCACTGAGATGATGATGTATGAACTGTTGCGCTGTTCTGGAACACAGCAGTTCAAGGAATTGCTGCCTTATATAAAGTGATAACTATCAAGACTGCCGGCTAGGATGTGAATTTACCAGACCGCGCCTCGCAGAGTCTCTGGCGTCGCAATAGAGGCCGCCAACCATGGCGGTTGGCAACTACTATTGCGAACCACGAACCACAGAAGAGTAAATCTTCGGCTCAGCAGCAGTTTCGCTGTACCTTCTAACTGGCATATCTGCCTTTGTGAGGCGCCACATGCAGCAACGAGTGCGGCTGGTAGTTGGGCTTTTGTTTTTCGGCGTTTGCCTGGTTTCGGGATTCGCTTTCGCCCAGGACAACCAGTGCGCGTCGGTGTAACCGTGCTTGGAAGTGCGAGCGGGCTGACCGGCGAGGCGGGGCGCGATAGGCTGGTAAAGGACCTGAACAAACAGAAGAAGTCAGAGGTGCAAGCAGTGCCGCTGACCGCATCCGCGGGAGATCAGATCTCCGAGGAAGCGCGCCAAAAGAATTGTCAGTTCGTGGTGTTCACCACCCAGACAGAATCCCATGCCGAATCACACAACGAAGGTGGCGAAGGCGCGGGAAGAGCACCAATATCCCGGAATACCACGCCAACGTGGAATACAAGGTGTACCGGGTCTCCGACCCGCCACCCCCGTGGCGACCGGTTCAGGCAAGGCGCATGACATCGGCTCGCAGGGTGACGTCGTGGGGCAGGCGCTGGACAGTGTGGCCAAGAAAGTCTCTGCCGACATCAAGAACGCCGGGACGACGAAGTAGTTGCGAACAGGTCGGCATTTTTTGAAAGCGCGTCAGGAAATTTATTGGTGCGGTAGGTCGTTCGTTGTAACGTTTGGCTGAGGCATATCTGCCTTCGCGAGGCGCCACATGCAGCGAATCCTTGGGATGTAGTTGGGTGTCTCATTTCTTGTCGTCTGTCTGCTTTCAGGGTTCAGCTTCGCGCAGGAGAACCGATAACGTGCGTGTTGGAATAGCTGTTCTTGGGAGCGCCAGTCGGCATTAGCTGCCACCGAAGGACGAGATCGGTTGGTGAAGGACCTCAACAAACAGAAGAAAGTGCACCGGTGGAAGCGGTGCCCCTCCAGGGAATTTCGGGCACCCAGATCTCCGCGGAGGCCCGGGAGAAGAATTGTGAATTCGTGGTGTTTCCCACGGTCGAGTCGGAAGCCGATGAAGCAAGGGCAGGTCCAGCGCAGCGACGGGGGAATGCACGCACCGATGTCCCCAACTTTCATGCCTCGGTGGAGTTCAAGGTCTACCGTGTCTCCGATCTCGACACGCTGGTGGCGAGCGGCTAAGGCCATGGCGCAAGGCATCGGATCGCAGGGCGAGATCGTGGAGCGAGGCGCTGGATAGTGCCTCCGGCCAAGAATAGTCGCTGCCGACATGAAGTCCGCCGTAGCAGCAGCTCCGCCTCCAACAGCAGTGACGGTACAGCCTCGGAGGCGTACTTCACATAGGGCTGGCTGGATGCGATCTGCACGTAGGGCTGGGGAGCACGTGGGCGGCGCGACAGGGCGGCAGCCTTCGGCAGGGTGCCCAGGTACATCGCAATTTCGTCACACGCATTCTGCCGCGGGCACAGCAGGCAGTCCTTGAGCGCCTTGTCGGGTAGCGCTTCCTTTTCCACCGGGCGAAAACCCATGCGCCCGAAGAAGTCGGGAATGCGAGTGAACAGACATACGCAAGTCACGCTCTGATGCCGCGCTTCTTTCAGCAAGGCATCCACTAGCACCCGCCCGGCGCCCTTGCCCTTGGACTTCGTGGTCACCGTGATGGAGCGGATTTCGGCGAGATGCATGCCGTAGAGATGCAGAGCGCCGCAGCCCACGAGCTCGCCTTCATTCTCCACCACAATGAAGTCGCGGATATTCTCGCAGATGTCGCGCAGCGAACGCGGCAACAACGTGCCGTCGCCAACGTGGACCTGGATCAACTGCTCGATGGCAAGGGCATCGGGCAGTTTGGCGCTACGCGCATGCATGAGCGGCCCCCGAATACATGGATAACCTCTCCTTGGCGGCTTGCAGGGCCTGGCGCACTCGTGCCGGAGCGGTGCCGCCCTCCACGTCGTGGATGGCCAACACGTTCGCCAGGGTAAGCGCGTCGTAGAACGGCAGATCCGCCTTGATTCCACAGATAGCAAAGTCCTCTGGGGACAACTGCTCGAGCTCGCAACGTTTCTCCAGACACAAGCGCACTGCCTTGCCGACCAGCTCGTGAGCACGGCGGAAGGGCGTTCCCTTGCGCACGAGATACGCAGCCGCGGCCAAGGCATTCATGAAGCCGCGAGTTGCGGCCTTCTGCATACGTTGGTAGTCGAACTCGACGGTCGCCATGAAGCCGGTGGCGACGAGCAACATACTCAGCACCTGCCCGGCGGCGGCGAACACCGGCTGCTGGGTTTCCTGCAGGTCCTTGTTATAGGCCAGGGGCAGCCCTTTCACGCTCATGGCCAGGGCGGTCACGTTGGCGCAAACGCTTCCGGCCTTGCCGCGCACCAACTCCAGTGCATCGGGATTTTTCTTCTGCGGCATGGCGCTGCTGCCGGTGGAATATTCCTCCGGCAGTTTCACGAACCCAAATTCCGTCGTGGAGAACAAAATGAACTCCTCCGCCCAACGGCTCAGGTGCAAGGCCACGAAGGACAGCGCCTGAACGAACTCGAGGGCGAAGTCCCGATCGCTGGTCGCGTCCACGCTGTTCAAGGTGGGCGCTTCGAAGTCCAACTGCCGGGCCATGGTTTCGCGGTCCAGTGGCAGAATCGTTCCGGCCACCGCGCCGGACCCTAGTGGACACTCATTCAACCGCTGCCGGCAATCGGCCAAGCGGCTCAGATCGCGGGAAAACATCTCGACATAAGCCAGCAGCCAATGCGCCACCAACACCGGCTCCGCGCGCTGCAGGTGCGTATACGCCGGCATGGCGTTCTCGCCGGCCGCGTAGGCCTGATGGACGAACTCGCCGATGAATTCCAGGAGCAGCTTGCTTACCGCATCAATCTGCCGGCGCACATAGAGCCGCAGGTCGGTGGCAATTTGCTCGTTGCGGCTGCGCCCCGAGTGCAGCTTGTACCCCGCCTCGCCTGCCAGTTCCACCAGTCGCAACTCGACGTAATGGTGCACGTCCTCAATAGCGGGATTATCGGCGGCAGGAATTTCCTCCCGCGCGATCTGCTCGAGAGCGAGGACGATCCGGCCAAGTTCCTCGCTGGTCAACACGCCCGCCTTGGCAATGGCGATGGCGTGGGCCTGGCTGGCAACGACCTCGAAGGGCAGTAGAACGCGGTCGAAGGGAAATGAGCGCTGCCACCGCTCAAAGTCGGCATTCTGTGACTCGCTAAAGCGGCCCGACCACATTTTCATTTGAGTGTCTCCGCGTGGACCAGGGCCCGTGAGCGCGCCGGCAGTCCCAGAATGCGGATGAATCCCTCCGCATCTTTCTGGTTGTAGCTGGCGCCCATGGTGAAGCTGGCGATGTCCGGACGATGCAATGAGGTGTCGGACTGGCGGCCGGCGATGTCAATGTTGCCCTTGTAAAGAGCAAGCGTGACCTTGCCGTTGATGTCGCCCTGGGAGCTGTTTACGAAGGCCTGCAGCGATTCGCGCAGGGGCGTGAACCAAAGGCCGAAATACACCACCTCCGCATACTTGAGCCCGATGTGCTGTTTGAAGTGCATGAGCTCGCGGTCGAGACAGAGCGCTTCCAGTTCGCGGTGCGCGGTGAGCAACAAGGTGCCGCCCGGTGTCTCGTAGCAGCCGCGCGACTTCATGCCAACAAAGCGGTTCTCCACCAGGTCCACGCGGCCGATGGCATTGCGCGCCCCGATTTCATTGAGCACTTCGACGATGCCCACCGGATCGAGCGCGACTCCGTTCACCGCGGTGGGCAAGCCTTGGCGGAACTCGATGGACACCTGCTCGACGGCGTCGGGCGCGTCCTGCGGCGACTTGGTCCACGTCCAGGTGGTCGATAGCGGCGCGTTGTTGGGATCTTCCAACTCGCCGCCCTCATGGCTGACGTGTAGCAGGTTGCGATCGCGGCTGTGGATTTTCTCGCGGCTCTGCTCCATCGGAATGCCGTGGGCCTCCGCGTAGTCCAGGCAGTCTTCACGCGACTGCAGCGTCCACTCGCGCCACGGTGCGATCACCTTCAACTCCGGCGCCAGCGCCTGATAGGCGTGCTCGAAGCGGACCTGGTCGTTGCCCTTGCCGGTACAGCCATGAGCGACGGCGGTTGCTCCTTCGCGCAACGCTGCGGCCACCTGGTACTTGGCGATGATGGGGCGCGCCAGCGACGTTCCCAGCAGGTACTTGTGCTCGTAAACCGCGCCCGCCTGGATTGCCGGGAAGACGTAATCGGTAAGGAACTCTTGCCGCAGGTCGTCGACGATCACCTTGCTCGCGCCGGTAGCGTAGGCCTTCTCAACCACGGCTTCAATGTCGTCACCCTGGCCGACATCGGCAACGAAGGCGATCACGTCGCAGTCATAGTTCTCTTTGAGCCACGGAATGATGATGGAGGTGTCGAGCCCTCCGGAATAAGCGAGCACAACTTTTTCACGCATGGGAACTCCTCGGCGGGAAGCGGTGGACCCCGCCTTCCAGCAGCAAGACAAGAATAGCTTTCTGAACGTGCAAGCGGTTTTCCGCCTGGTCGAAGACCACAGAAAGCGGCGAATCGATGACCGCCTCCGTGACTTCATCTCCACGATGTGCCGGCAGGCAGTGCATGAACACTGCATGCTTGGCCGCACAGGAGAACAGATTCTGGTTGACCTGATAGGGCGCGAAAATCTTTCGCCGATCAGCCGCTTCCGACTCCTGCCCCATGCTTGCCCACACGTCGGTGTACACCGCGTCTGCGCCAGCTACGGCCTCCACGGGATCATGCACCATTTCGACCGCGCCACCCGACATCGCGGCCAGTGCGCGAGCGGCGCCCGTGATGTCCGGATTCGGCTCGTAGCCTCTCGGCGCAGCCACCGAGATGGTCATGCCCAGACTGGCCGCAGCCAGCATCAGGGAATGGGCCATATTGTTGCCATCTCCAACATAGGCGAGATGCAGGTTACGCAGGTCGCCGAAGTGCTCCTGCAAGGTCAGCATATCCGCCAGCGCCTGGCAGGGATGCTCCAGATCGCTAAGCGCGTTGATTACCGGGATGGACGCATGCTGCGCCATGGCCGTGATCGTCTCGTGCGCGAAGGTCCGCAGCACCACTCCATCCACCCAACGCTCCAGATTGTGCGCTATATCGCTCAGGCTTTCGCGCGCGCCGAGGAGCGATTGCGTCTGGTCCACGAAAAACGAAACTCCGCCCAGGCTATTGATGCCGGCCTCGAAGGTGAGTCGAGTGCGTAGAGATGGCTTCTCGAAGAACAGCACAATCTGCTTGCCGGACAGCCTGCCGCGATAATCCGATGGACGTGTCTTCATGACCGACGCCAGGTCCAGTGCGCAGGCCAGCTCCTCGGGCAGAAGATCCTGGACAGAGATCAGGTCGCGGCCGGTCACGCCGCGCTGAACGTAAGGGCTCACGCCTGGGGGAACCGTTGTAGCAATCAATGAATGACCTCCGTACCGCAGTCGATGGGGTGGGTGAAGAATCCGGGCAGAACTTCGGAGCGTGAGGCGGGAAGAATGCGGACGCGAGAGACACCTTTCTTAAGCGCCCTGGTGCAGGCTTCCAGCTTGGGCAACATACCGCCGCTGACCGTTGCCTCGTCTACCATGGCGCCGATGGCGTTCACATCGAGCCAGCGAATCACCGAGCCTTCCGCGTCCTTCACACCGGCTACGTCGGTGAGATACACGAGTGCGTCAGCGCCGCACG
>CAWIMR010000027.1:0-124527 GCA_963837245.1 uncultured Acidobacteriaceae bacterium
TGACCCCGTGACCTGGCGAACCAGGACAGGTGCCGTTTTGCGCTGGATAAGAATGTCTGCATCTTTACGTTAAGTTTAGCGAACTGTCCATCGCGGCGGCTCGCCACGCGGACCGCGAGGTTCTACTGGCGGGATCGCACCTCACGATAACCCGTGGCGGAATGAGTCGCCTTAAGCCGCCAGTGCAACAGCGCTGCGAGATCCAAAGTGAGGCATGCCATTCCCACCATGGTTGGTGAGAGCGCCCACGACGCCTCCAGTAAGCTGCGGAATTTCTGCACCAATGACTGCATTCTCTCTGCCGTGTACTAGGTTTCGCTGCATCCACGTAAACACACTCGCGGCAGAGAAGTTGCCGGACTGCAATGCGGGTAAAGTTTTGGAACCTATCGAACTGAAAGGGTGAATAGGCGCAACAATCGCGGCTTCCGCAGGTCCAAAATCAGCTCTGCAGAGCGGGCGTTGTAGCTCAGCCCAGGAACTCGTGGAAGGCGGCAGGCAATACTCCATTGCGCACCTGCGCCGATTCTGTCATAAACTGTATGCAGCACAGGTTCATCCTTAAACCGTTTTCATCCCTTAGAAAGATGTAGCACGTAATGTCATCCAACGGCTTTCATAGCAGTAGCTCGCGATTCAGCAACATGCGCTCGCTGTTCAGCGTGTTCTCCAGCGATCTGGCCATCGATCTGGGGACGGCAAACACGCTGGTGTACGCGCGTGGCAAGGGCATCGTGGTCAACGAGCCCTCCATCGTCGCCATCAACAAGAACACAGGTGAAGTAGAAGCGGTGGGCAAGGAGGCCAAGGAGATGCTGGGCCGCACGCCCGGCAACATCGTCGCCATCAAGCCCATGAAGGACGGCGTGATCGCCGACTTCAAAGTCACCGAGAAGATGCTGAACTACTTCATCCAGAAGGCGCACAACCGCAAGATGCTGGTGCATCCCCGCATCGTGATCGGCGTGCCGTCCGAGATCACGCAGGTGGAAAAGCGTGCGGTCATGGACTCGGCCTATCGCGCCAAGGCCAGCGAAGTGCATCTGGTCGAGCAGGCGATGGTGGCCGCGATCGGCGCAGGGCTGCCCATCACCGAGCCCAGCGGCAACATGGTGGTGGACATCGGCGGCGGTACCACCGACATCGCCGTGATCTCGCTCAGCGGCATCGTGTACTCGCGCTCCGTGCGCATGGCGGGCAATCAGATGGACGAGTCGATCATGAATTACCTCAAGCGCAAGTACAACCTGCTGATCGGCGAGCGCACGGCCGAGCAGATCAAGATCGAAATCGGCTCCGCCTATCCGCTGGAGAGGCCGCTCACCATGGAGATCAAGGGCCGCAACCTGATCGAAGGCGTGCCCAAGACCATCACCATTGACGACAGCGAAATTCGCGAATCGCTCAGCGAATGTGTCTCGACCATCATGAATGCGATCCGCGTCGCGCTGGAGCGCACGCCGCCGGAGCTGTCAGCCGACATCAGCGATCGCGGTATCGTACTGACCGGTGGCGGCGCGCTGGTGAAGAACCTCGACAAGCGCATCCGCGAGGAGACCGGGCTGCCGGTTTCCATTGCCGACGATCCGTTGTGCAGCGTGGTGCTCGGCACCGGAAAAATGTTGAGCGATTTCAAGCTGCTGCGCAAAATCTCGATTGACTAGTCGTCGCAGCCGGCAACCGTATGGAAACATTCTTCGGCCGCTATAAGAACCTGATCGTGCTGGCGGCCATCCTGTTCGCCCAAATTATTGGATTGGCGGTGCAGGTGCGCCGGCCCGCGCAGATTGGGGAAACCCGCCTCATCCGCCTGTGGGCGATCTCGGCGGTCACCCCGATTGAGAGCGCCGTGGTGCATACCCAGAAATGGGTGCAGAACTCCTGGATGAACTACGCCTATCTTCGCGGCGTCCGCCGGGAAAACCGGGAGCTGCGCGCCCAAATCGAACGCATGAAGATCGAGGATGCCAGGCTTAGCGAAGATGCGCGCATGGCGCGGCGTGTCCAGACGCTGCTGGGTTTCAAGGAGCAATACGTCGAGAGCACCGTCGCTGCCCAGGTGATCGGCACCAGCGGCAGTGAGCAGTCGCGCGTCCTCTACCTTGACAAGGGATCGAAAGACGGAATCAAGGCCGACATGCCGGTCATCACCCCGACCGGCATCGTCGGCAAGATTGTGCAGGTGTTTCCCACGTCTTCGCAGGTGCTGCCCATCAACGACCAATTCAGCGGGGTTGGTGTGGTGCTGAAGGACACCCGCTTGCAGGGCATCCTCAAAGGCGCACAAAACGGGGCGACGACGGTGCAATACATCATGAGCGACGAGAAGGTTGAGCCCGGCGAAGAAGTCCTCACCAGCGGCGGCGACCGCATCTTCCCCAAGGGGTTGCCGGTGGGAAAGGTCGCCTCGGTTGAGCCCGGCAAAGAACTCTTTCTTAACATTCGCGTCATCCCCTCGTCGCGTCTCGATGGGCTCGAGGAAGTTCTGATCGTAACCAAGATCACCGAGAAGATGCCGGACGCCAAAGACCTGGCGCCGATTCGTGCCTCCGACATTCTTGCCGAACGCCTGCCGACCGTTCCCACCAAACCTGGGACCGACTCTGCCGGCAAACCGAAGGCTGCGGGCGCCACCGCCGGTGCTGCTACTGCGGGTGGAAGCGCAAGCGCTGCCGCCGGCGCTCATCCTCCTGCGGGTGGCACTACTGGCGCTAGCAAGCCGGTAACCACCACTACAACGCAACCAGGCCCCAAGCCCAGCGGTGCTGTCGCTTCGCCACGGCCTACGACGGGAGCCACTACCGCCAGCCCCGGTGCTGCGAAGCCGGCGAATATGAATGGCGCCAAGCCTGTGGATAGCCCGGTGATCGGCGCGACGAGTCCGCCCAAGCCGAAGAGCACGACGCCCGCTTCCAACGGCGCCGCCCCGGACGCGACGAATACACAAACCCCCGCCAACGGCGATGCTTCGGCGCCATCACCTAAGAAGGTCCAGCCGGCTCCTAAGCAGACACCGGTCCCGAATTCTGACCAGTCCGCCAAGCCGCGTGCGTCAGAGCCACCGCAGCCATGAGCAGCCGAGTAATGCCATTCCGCGGGAGTTACACATCACGGGAGCAGGTCAACGTCTACGATTTCAGCTGGCTGGCCATCATCTTTATCCCGCTGGTGGCGGTGTTGGTCCAGATCTTCATTCCGGTCAGGGTCCGCTACTTTCCCATCATTGACCTGCCGCTGATGGTGACCATCTTCTTTGCAGTGGCCCGCCGCAATCCGGTTTCGGGATGCATCACCGGCTGCATTATCGGCCTGATGCAGGACCTGTTCGCCGGGCCCAACCATCCGCTGGGCATGTACGGGATTGCGCTGACCGTCATCGGCTACCTGGCCTCGTCGCTGGGCTTGAAGATTGACGTTGAAAATCCCGGCTCGCGGTTCCTTATCACCTACATTTTTTTCTTCCTGCACCAGGGCATCTATTACGGTGTGGCCCACGGCCTGTTGCGGCAGGCGCAGGTGTGGAGCTGGAGCCACGTCGCGATTTCCGCCCTGGCCAATGCGGTGATTGGGCTGTTTGTGTTCGCCCTGCTGGATAAGTTCAAGCAGCGGTAAGCACCATGCTCGATTAGAGCGTTTTTCCGGTTTGGTGTGTCCGGGTAGAGCGGGCCTTCAGGCCCGCGTTAGCGCCGCCACATCATTTTGCTTCCGCCGCTGAGGTTGCGACCTCAGCGGCGGAAGCGGTCTCTCTTTCTTGCCGCCAGACGCGGCGCTAAAAGCGCCGCTCTACCCGACCCTCGCGGACACAGCAAGTGCGAAACAGCTTTAGAAGAACACCGCCGGGGATACCCCAAACCTCGCGCTCAAGCGTCTGATATGTTCCTTGGTGAGTTCCCGTTTACCGTGCAATACCTCCGAGGCAATGCTTTCGGTGCCGAAGACGTCCACAAGGTCTTTCTGCCGCAAGCCGTGGGCCTCCATCATCTGCCGAATGATGGCTAGAGGCGGCGCTCCGGGAACGGTGAAGTGCTTCGCCTCAAAGTCCTCGATCAAGACCGCCAGCAGTTCGATAAGCTTCTCTTCTGCGCGGGTAACCGATTTCTTGGCGGTCAGCTCTTCCAGCCGGCGAATATAGGTCTGATTCCGCCTTTCGTCGTGAATGACCTCAGGCCTGGTCTCCGAAAGCAGAGCGACATAGTTGGCCGCGAGCGCGTTCATCTCTTCCATTTACCTCGATTGTATTCCGCGTGCGTCAGAAGCTGTTTAACGAAGATGATCAAATTCGGTTCGAGCGTCCTTGGCTTGGCCGGAGTATTGCGTTTGTACCGGAAGCCGTTCTAGCGCCCGCCGTAGGGCGTCCTACGATCCGGGCTTGCCTCGAAGACAAACAATCACGAGGTGACCGCGGTCACTGACAGCCGCCTCTGGCCAATGGATACTGGCCTTACAACTGAATATAGGAGCCCGCGGAGAATCCTTATAGAGACACCCTCTATCTGCGGGCTTTGCATTTTTCCCCATAACGCAGCCTAGGCTGCGGAGTTAGGTCGCGCCGTCTCCGTGCCTCGATTCGTCAGTTCCATTCTGGGAAAATCTTCGTTAAGTTTCGTTAAGCGGACGCTTTTTCCTCTTGGGCCCACGGTGAGCAAGAGAGTAGCTTGATTTGTTGGCCCAGTGCCCACCTGCGGCACCGCAGCGCGTCCGCGGACCATGTTCTTTGAAAACTGAGTCGGCTTCGGTAGGAAAGGCGCCGGAAACAGGTGGCTTTTGGTTTCAGGCAGGATGCGCTTCTTGGGGTGTCTCGGCCGCTTCCGGTCCCTTCTCAAACGAAAAGGTCGAGCCCGTATCTCTAAGTCCTCTGGATTGAATATTTTGACATGTAAGTCCTTTCGATGCAAGATTTTGCGAGGCATGATTTGATTCGTCTCTTTGCTTTCAATATTTTGCGAGAAATAGGGGGGGAGGGGGGCCCCCTGATTGTCGTCTCAGCCGGGAGAGCCGTGCTAACGGATAGCACTTAGTGGGTAGCCTAACAGAGAAAGGCAGTCGTCGGTGGCCAACAGGGACTCTTGGCTAAGTGCTAAATGCCAAGTGCTAAGTGCTGGTAAGCAGGTCCCTCTGCTCGGACTGAAGTCGTCGGTCGGGATGACAAGTGTGAGAGGGTAAGCGCGGTCGGGTGACAAGCGCGGAGAGAAACTCGGTTCGGCTCAGGGGCTGATGGCAGAAGGCTGACGGCTGACATCCCAATCTGATAGCCGACGGCTCAGATTTGGTAACCAATTGCCCGCTGTCAACGTCTAATCTGCTAGCAGAGAACTCCCGAGTGATCCCCTTCACAATTGGAGCCGCATCTGGTGGCGACGTATAATTTCCATTTGGCTCGTTAGCCGGAGGACATGTTTGATGGATTCGCAGGTTTCAGGTTTCGGGCAAAAGCTGAAGAAAAATCGCTTTGCCTCAACCTTGGTGATCCTGGCGACTTTGACGCTGGGTATTCTAATAGGCACGGTCGTTTCTGCGGGCGTTAAGGGCAAAGAAAAGAACCCTTCTGCTGACGCCACGCCCTTGTCCGTTCCCAATCCCGTAAAGATGTCGAACCAGTTCTCACAGATTGCTCGCCAGCTCGAGCCATCGGTGGTGAACATTAACACCGAATCGACCATTAAGAACCCGCATGGGCGCCGTGGAATGCCAGGGCAGGATGAAGGCCCGGGCGGCGGCGGTGGAGACGAAGACAATCCGTTCCAGGACTTCTTTAACCGCTTCTTCGGCGGCCAACCCGGACAGGGTGGTCAGGGCGGGCCCGATGGTGGCATGGGCGACATGCGTGAGCGCTCGCTTGGTTCCGGCGTCATCGTCGATTCCAAGGGTTACATCGTTACTAATAACCACGTCGTGGAGAAAGCGGATCGCATTCGCGTGAAGCTGATGGACGATCCCGCGACCGTGACTTACGACGCAACCGTGGTCGGCGTGGACAAGGAAACCGACCTGGCCGTGATCAAGATCGACGCGAAGAAGCCATTGCCGGCCGCCAAGCTTGGCAATTCTGACGCCATGGAAGTTGGCGACTGGGTGCTCGCGGTCGGCAGTCCCTTCGGTCTCGAGGAAACCGTGACCGCTGGCATCGTTTCAGCGAAGGGGCGCAACATCGTTCCCGGACGCCAGTTCGAATCGTTTATCCAGACCGATGCCGCCATCAATCCCGGCAATTCGGGTGGTCCACTGGTAAACATGAATGGCGAGGTTATTGGCATCAACACCGCGATCTACACCAGCGGCGGTGGCTATCAGGGCGTTGGCTTTGCCATGCCCTCCAACACCGTGGTGTCGGTTTACAACCAGTTGATTGGCCCTGACCACAAAGTTGCCCGCGGTTCCATCGGAGTTGAATTCAACGCCGTGCCCAACCCGGCGGTGGCGCGCGTGTACGGCGTAAGCAGTGGCGTGACCATTGCCAACGTTACTCCCAACGGTCCCGCCGACAAGGCTGGACTGAAGACGGGTGACACCATCGTTTCGGTGAACGGTAAGACCGTAAAGACGGGCGACGAACTGGTGGCTGAGATTTCGTCTCTAAAACCGGGAACCGAGGCCAAGCTGGGATATATCCGCAACGGCAAGGATTCGACCGCTGAGGTGACCATCGCTGACCGCTCGAAGTTATTTGCCAGCCGTCTCGGCGATCAGGAAGAAGGCGGTGAGCAGGCTAAGCCTCAGGAAAGCAAGTTTGGGCTCACGGTCAAGGGCATCACGTCGGACATGGCCGATCGCTACAAGCTGCCCAACACCAAGGGTGTTATCGTGCAAGACGTGAAACCCGACGGCTTTGGTGAGAACAGCGGACTGGCTCGTGGTGACGTCATCCTCGAGATCAACAAGCAGCCGGTGAATAGCGAAGCCGACTTCCGCCAGATCGAGTCGCAGGCCAAGAGCGGTCAGGACGTGGTATTCCTCGTCCGCCCGCGCGGCAGCCGCGACAATACAACGATCTTCGAGGGAGGAACCCTGCCGTAAAACGGCGGCAAGCTCGCCGGACGACTGGCGACTACGCATCCCTTCAGTGGCGCTGGGGCATCGAAAAAAGCAAAGATGCACGGCGCCGCTGGAGTTTCATTTTGGGAACGGGATGTCGTTTTGTGCTTGCATTCCGTTAAAGCTTCATTACAATGAGGCGTTATCCTGAAATTCATAGATTTATAAGACAAGGTGATTATTGCTGGTCTGGAATCGTTTTTTACAATTCGCCGTGGTGCTTTGTGTGTCGTTGATCTTTGCCGCCGTAACCTCGGCAACGACGACGACGACAACCTCTAAACCAAAGCCGAAGCATTCAGCGCCCTCAACGACCCACACTTCTTCCAGTTCCAAGCATCATTCCAAGACCGCCACAAAGAGCGCATCACATTCTCACGGACAGCGTGGTATCGATCAGGAGCGCACCCGCGAGATCCAGACCGCACTGATTCAGCAGCATTACCTTAGCGGCGAGCCGACTGGCGTTTGGGACCAGTCCACCAAAGATGCGCTGACCAAGTTCCAGGCTGACAACGGCTGGCAGACCAAGCTCACCCCTGACTCGCGAGCGCTGATCAAGCTCGGTTTGGGTCCAGACCACAAAGGCCTGCTGAACCCAGACACCGCCAGCATCCCTTCTCCTCACGAGCTTGGGGTTGATAACCAAGCCCAGCCCGGAGGCTCGGCCGACCAGCAGTAGAAAGCCTGCAGAGGCATCGAGGCGCGGACAACCGCGCCTTTTTCTGCGACTGCATTGCAGTCCGCGACTCGGCCCGCTTCAATTACAATCGCCTGTCCGCTTGCCAAGCGACCGCTCATGAAGAGACAGACCAACCAACGCGCTGATGCCACTCGCTGCGTGCACTCGGGCGAAGAGCGTCACGGCCAGGCTGTGCCGTTGACTACGCCCATCGCGCAGGCGTCGGTCTTCGTGGTTCCCGGCATGGAAGGCTTGCGGCGATACGCTGAGGGCGATCGCGAGCTGTATCTCTACTCGCGTTACGGCAACCCAACGGTTGCAGCAGCTGAGCAGAAGATTGCCGAACTGGAAGGAGCCGATGCCGCGGTGATCACTTCCAGCGGAATGGCCGCGGAAACGGTGGCGGCGCTGGTTACGTGCCAGTCGGGCGACGAGATCGTGTCCATGCTCGACATTTACGGCGGAACGGTAAAGCTGTTTGAGCAGGTACTCGCTCGCTGCGGCATCAAGACGCGCTTCATTCCCTACCACGACATCAAGAACGCAGCCCGCTACTTCACCCGCAAAACCCGGATGCTGTTTCTGGAGACGCCCACCAATCCGACGCTGCGTTGCGTTGATCTGGCCGCACTCGCCGAAGTGGGGCATAAGCACAAGGCGTGCGTGGTGGTGGACAACACGTTCGCTACTCCCGTCCTGCAAAAGCCGCTTGAATCGGGCGCCGACATCGTGATGCATTCGGCGACCAAGTATTTGGGCGGGCACAGCGATCTGACGGCCGGAGCGCTCGCGGGCTCGAAGAAGTGGATGGAGGCCGCGCGTCAGACCATGATCCTCACCGGCGGATGCCTCGATCCAGGTTGCGCTTATCTCCTCCTGCGGGGGATGAAGACGCTGCACGTGCGCGTGGAACGTGCTTGCCGCAATGCGGCGCAGATTGCCGAGGCGCTGCGGAGTCATTCCAAGGTTGAGCAGGTTTACTATCCCGGTCTGAAAGACCACCCAGCGCACGAGCTTGTGCGACGGCAGATGAAGGATTTCGGGATGATGGTGTCGTTCGACATTCGTGGCGGCGGCAAGGCGGCCGAACGCTTCATCGACAAGCTGAAGCTCTGGTATCTGGCGACCAGCCTCGGCGGTGTGGAATCGACGGTGTCCTATCCGGTGTTGTCGTCACACATTGGCCTCAGTGCCAAGCAGTTGGACCTGCTGGGCGTGTCGCCGGCCACGATCCGTCTTTCCGTTGGCATCGAGGACGCCGGCGACTTGATTGCGGACCTGGAACGAGCGTTGCGATAGAAGCGGCACACAAGATGCGCTGTGCTTCGTCAAACCTTAGAGGATGTGATGGTTGCGAGCGCTTCATCCCATTTCGTTGACCCTGAAATTGACCGCGTAGTAACATCGCAAGTCCGCGCAAGAAGAGCTTCAGAGAGGCTGTTTCGCAGTAGATGAGACTTCTTAACCGCGCCATTTCCCCCGTCGTTCTCGTAGCCACTCTGCTAACCGCAGGGTGCCAGACGACGCAGCCGAAAAAGGCCTATTTCCTCCCGGCAAACACCACTCCTCCCACAGCGTCGGAAGCTGCCGCTCCAAAGGCGGAGCCAAAATCCGATACACCAGCCAAAGTCCAGCAGGTTGCGCCTGCCAAACCCGATCCGGCAGAGATTCTCATCGCCCAGGCAGAAAAGGAATATGCGGCTGGGCAGGCTAACTACAAGGCTGGACATTTGGAGGCTGCGAAGGCCAACTTTGACCAAGCATTCAACACTCTGCTGTCCAGTAACTTGGACCTCCGCAATGACGAGCGGCTGGAGCGCGAGTTCGACAAGATTGTCGAGGCCGTGCACGAGTTGGAAATGACAGCGCTGCGGCAAGGTGACGGTTTTTCGGAGCCGCGCTCTGAGCCTGCGCCCATCGACGAGGCCAACGACATCACCTTTCCGGTTGATCCCAACGTCAAGGCCAAGGCCGAAATCGAGATCAAGACTACCAAGTCCGACTTGCCGCTGGTGCTCAACGACCAGGTGGCAATGTTCATTAACTACTTTTCCGGCGCGCGCGGGCGTGCCACCCTGGAGCACGCCTGGGCCCGGTCGGGTCGCTATCGCGACATGATTTCGCGGATCCTCAAGCAGGAAGGAGTGCCTCAGGACTTGATTTACCTGGCGCAAGCCGAGTCGGGCTTTCAGCCTCTGGCCCTGTCGCGGGCTGGAGCGCGCGGCATGTGGCAGTTCATGGCCCAGTCAGGTGCCTTGTACGGTCTGGAACGAAATTGGTGGGTGGACGAACGGCAGGATCCCGAAAAAGCTACCGTTGCCGCGGCCCGTCACCTGAGGGACCTGTACAAACAGTTTGGCGACTGGTATCTGGCGATGGCCGCGTACAACTCCGGTGCCAGCACGGTCCAGCATGCGGTAGAACGCACCGGCTATGCCGATTTCTGGGAACTCTATCGCCGCGGCGTATTGCCGCAAGAAACCCGAAACTACGTGCCGATCATCCTCGCCGAAACCATCATGTTGAAGAATCCTGGGCAATACGGCCTGGAGTTGGTCACGTCTGATCCCCCACAACCCGTTGACCAAGTGACAATTACTTATCCCGTGGACTTACGGCTGGTGGCGGAATGCGTAGATACTTCGGTTGACCAGTTACAGGAACTGAATCCCAGCCTGCTACGGCTGACCACTCCCAAGGACCAGGGCTTTATCCTGAATCTGCCTGCCGGATCGCGCGAGCGGTACGAAAACGCCATCGCAGCCGTCCCCGTGGACATGCGGACTTGGTGGCGTTATCACCAAGTCCAGGATGGGGATTCGTTGGCCTCCATCGCCCGCAAGTATCACACACCAGTTTCCTCCATTGCCGAGGCCAATAGCCTTGCGAATGGAGAAGTGAAGGTTGGCTCGAAGTTGATCATCCCGGTCGCTCCCGGCAAACCGGCAGGTGACACGGTGGCCTATTCGCGTCATGCTACACACTACAAAGTCCGCAAAGGCGACACGGTGGACTCCGTTGCCGACGACTTTGAGGTTCCGGCCGACAAGATTCGCAAGTGGAACCATCTGCATGGGACCGCCCTGGTTCCCGGACGCGTGCTGCTTGTCTACAAGCCGGCTGGCTCCGGTGGCCCGGAAGTGGCGCCGTCCGGCCACAGCAGTGCTCCCGCTAAGGGCAAGGGAACCTCCAAAACGGCTTCAAACTCGAAGGCCACCACGGCCGCCAACTCGGCAAAATACCATAAGGTGAAGAAGGGTGAGACCCTCAGCAGCATCGCCGAGTCGTACAACACTTCGGTGGCGGCGCTGAAGCGTGACAATCCGAAACTTGCCGCCAGTCTTCGCGCCGGCGACGTGTTGGTGATTCACAAATGACCTTGGGCTAAAGGTGTCCTGGTCATTCGTCACCAGTTGATGTTTGCGCCCTTCCCTTCGTGCGGCCGTTCTGTTACAACAAGCGCGTTGCGTTATTTTGGCTGGCGCGTGATCACCGCCTTGCGATTGTTCCGCATGCTATAATCGCGCGCCTGTCGCGGTATGGTTTTGGTATAAATCTGAATTCAGCCTTGCGAGCTGCCTCCGTTCATTTCTTACGGAGTCCGGCAACACCAGGAGGACATGCATATGACGTTCGATGAAACTCTTTACAGTCGTCGAGACGACGAAATGGATGACTACGGAGACGGTTCCTATGGCGATTCCCTCGAAGATGAGGAATACGAGGAAGAGGAAGAAGAAGAAGAGGAGCCGGAATCTGCTGCTATCGTAGTTGAAGAAGTGGAGGTAGACGAAGGCGAGCCTGAAGTTATGACAGAGACGCGGGCGCCTGCTGCACCCCCGCCGCGCAAGAGCGCGCCCGTGAAGAAGGCTGCCAAGAAGGCGGCGAAGAAAGCCCCTGCGAAGAAAAAAGCGGCTAAGAAAGCGGCGAAGAAAGCTAAGCCGGCGAAGAAAGCCGTCAAGAAGGCAGCGAAGAAAGCTCCGGCCAAGAAAAAAGCTGCCAAGAAAGCAGCCAAGAAGGGCGGAGCCAAGAAGAAAGCTGGCAAGAAGAAGGGTCGGCGTCGCTAATCGAGTCTGATCGTTACCAGGCCGCGGCTCACACCGCGGCTTTTCTTGTTGGGGTATGACCATTTTCCCGAAACGGACCGCACATCGTCGTGAGACGTAGCGCACAACCTCTCGGTGGAGTAACGCACGTTGAAGCGTGACCCCTGTAACTGCATTCTCAGCGGCGCGCGATTACATTGATGTCATCTTTGATGTGACGACTTGTCGCGCCGCTCGTCAGTCAGCGATTCAGACCCCCTGTTCCGCCGACTACCAACGGCGCGACCTTTTTACTTGTTGCTCCTTGTTCAGGGCTTTGAAGGATCGCAGCTCCGGTCCTGCGCTTCGTATCGTCAATCCATCAATCCCGGTTCATCCGTCTTCTACAATCGTCTGAGTGGCATGTCAGAGGCAGCCGCGCGGAAGGTGCCAGGTGCTTGACCTGAGCAGCCAAACTGCACCCGCAGCGCGCAGCTACGGCTTCTTACTGTTGCTCGTTTCCCTGTTCGCGATCGCGGCAGGCGCGCAATCCCCAGCATTTCAACAGCCCGATCAGCAAGCCGGCATGGACATGCAGATGTCAACGGAGTCCATGCAGCACATGGGCCACGGCGAGGATTCAGCGCGCGACTTCCTCACCCGCGAATCCTCTGGTACGGGCTTCCAGCCTTCAGCCTGGCCCATGCCGATGCTGATGACCAATACCGGCAATTGGCGCCTGATGTGGATGGCGCAGGCGTTTATCGTTGACACGCAGCAGACCGGCCCGCTGGGCGCCGACAAGTTCTACTCCACTAATTGGGGAATGCTCAGTGCAGTGCATCGCCTCGGCGGAGGTGACGTCATGCTGCGTACCATGCTTAGCCTCGAACCCGCGACCGTCAGCGGTGAGTTCTATCCGCTGCTCTTCCAGACCGGCGAAACCGCTTACGGCAAGCCCATCGTCAACGGCCAACATCCGCACGACTTCCTGATGGAATTGAGTGCGCAGTACGCACACAAACTCGGCGAGCACGCGCTGTGGGACGTGTACTATGCGCCGGTCGGCGATCCGGCGCTGGGTCCGGTCGCGTATCCGCATCGTGCTTCCGCGTCCGAGATTCCGCAGAGCACGCTTGGACATCACTGGGAGGACTCGACGCACATCCTCTACAACGTGGCCACGGCGGGGCTCTCATATAAGGCGGTTCGACTCGAGGCGTCGGGCTTTCACGGCGCTGAACCCGATGAGAACCGCTGGAACCTTCAGTACGGCGCGATGAATTCATACTCGGGCCGATTGACGTTTGCGCCGACGTCAAGGTGGACTGCGCAGGTTTCTGCCGGGCATCTTACTCGGATCGAGGCGCTGGAGCCTGGAGATGTCGTTCGCACAACCGCATCGGTCGAATACGTGTTACCAAGGCCGCACGGAAACGCGTTCGCGACCAGTCTCATCTGGGGACGCAACTGGAAGACCACAGGGAAGTACGGGACCAATGCGGTGCTGGCTGAAACCCTTGTGCCCTTCAAGGACAAGAACTTTTTCACCGGCCGCTACGAATGGAGCCAGCGCGACGAGTTGTTCGCCAACGACCTGGCACTCGCGGAGAAACTCTTCGCTGAGACGGGCAGCCGCTGGTTCGACATCAGCTCCTACATTGTGGGATATACCCGCGACATCGGTATTTTCTGGAACGTCGAGACTGGACTCGGGGCCAATCGTCATGTTCTACGGCATTCCCGATGCCATCAAACCGTACTACGGCGACCATCCGCTGGGCGTGAATGTGTACTTGCGCCTGCGATTGAAAGAAAACCGCTAAGTGGTTGCCTTCCCGTTCGCCCGCTGCCTCCCTAGTCCTCCGTATGCGGCCGCATCTGGCCGGAACGCAAATAACGATTGTGCCAGCCCAGCGACTCGCTCAGCAGATGCGGCGTGTGGCGTCCGTACGACAGGCGCTCGGCACGATTGAGGTAGTCCAGCAGCAGCGGCTTGTAGTCAGGCGCGGCGCACTTTTCGATGATGAGATGGGCGCGCTGGCGAGGCGAAAGTCCGCGCAGATCGGCCAGACCCTCCTGAGTGACGATCACCTGCACATCGTGCTCGGTGTGGTCCACATGGGACGCCATCGGAACGATGGTTGAGATCGTGCCCTTTTGTGCGGTTGACGGCGCCATGAAGATGGAAAGATATCCGTTGCGGGCAAAGTCGCCCGAGCCGCCGATGCCGTTCTGGATGCGCGATCCCATAACGTGGGTCGAGTTGACGTTGCCATAGATGTCGGCCTCAATCATGCCGTTCATGGCGATGACACCCAGCCGGCGAATGATCTCAGGGTGGTTGGAAATTTCCTGCGGGCGCAGCACGATCTGCTTGCGATAGCTCGCCATGTCGGCGTTGACTTCGGTCAGCATCTCCGGGCTGAGCGAGAAAGCGGTGGCCGACGCGGCTGTGAGCTTGCCCGATTTCAGCAGGCGAATCATGCCATCCTGAATGACCTCGGTGTAGGACGTGAGACCTTCGAACGGCCCTTCTTCCAAGCCAAAGAGCACGGCATTGGCGATATTGCCGACGCCGGACTGCAGCGGCAGCAGCGTCTCCGGCATGCGGCCCTTCTTCACTTCCCAGGCAAGAAATTCCAGGATGTGTCCGGCGATGCGGCGCGAAGCCTCGTCGGGCGCTTTGAACGGGCTGTTGCGGTCGGGTGAATCGGTAAGCACGACCGCGACAACTTTTTCCGGCGGCACTTCAAGGTAGGGGCTCCCGATGCGCTGGCCAGTGTGCGTCAAGGGAATTGGTCCGCGGTTCGGTGGCGGCTGCAGACCGTAGTAGATATCGTGCATGCCTTCGAGTTCCGACGGCTGCCAGGCGTTGACCTCGATGATCACGCCTTCGGCCTGCTCGATCCACGTCTTGTTGTTGCCGAGCGAGGAGCTGGGTACCAGCCGGCCATCTTCCAGCACGGCGGTGACTTCGATGAGCGCCAGGTCGAGCTTGCCGAGGAAGCCATATTCGACGAACTGCGCCACATGGCTGAGGTGGATGTCCATGTACTCCATTTCGCCAGCGTTGATGCGCTTGCGCGTCTCCGGGTCCGACTGATACGGGAGCCGCAGATGAATTCCGCCAGCCATGGCGAGCGCGCCGTCGAGCTCGGGACCGGTGGATGCGCCGGTGAAGATGCTGACTTGGAACTTCTGCCCGCGCAGGTTGGCGTCGGCGATGTGGCGCGCCAGCGCCAGCGGCACAGCCTTGGGATAGCCGGAGCCGGTGAATCCGCTCATGCCGACCTGGTGGCCGGAGTGGATGAGCGCGGCAGCTTCTTCGGCGCTCATGATGCGGTTGGCAATGCTGGAGTTCAGGACGCGCGAAGTCGTGGAAACGGTAGCAGAAGACATGTATGAGTGCCTCTCAGTCGTAAGAAGTCGAGGAATATAACCAACAACGATAGGAGGAATGTTGACAAAGGTCTGTGAGATGGGTCACAGAACGAGGCTAGAGTTAACGCCGCAGTCGATATGTCTTCTGTTAACTATTTATGAATAATTACCAACGGATCGATGGGCTATTTCCAAACCGGGAACATAATCACGAATTTCGCGACGTCCAACCCCTCCCTGCACCACGTAGAATCAATGATTTAAGTGACAAATGTATCGCAAGTCATTACTATACAAATATAGTTAGCAGTCAAATGATAGTTTCCAAATGGTGCACGTCTGGGGAATTCGTCCACCGTTTGATGTTGGCCGCCCAAGCCGGTCTTAACGTAATAGTTAACAAGCAGCGTGAGGTAATGATAACCGAGAAGCACCTTGCCCACTGCTTTCTGGCGCACATTGGCCACTAAGTTTTCAAAGAACATCGTCCGCGACGCGATTGTGTCCAACCGCGTCTGGGCGCTGGGCCCAATAGATCAAGCTACTCCCACGACCTCGCTGAACCCAAGGGAAAAAGAGCTCGCTTAACCAAACTTAACGAAGCAGTCCCGAAACGGGATCTTTCCGGCACGAGGCTCTGGTGACAAAGTAAAAAGATCGTGCGTCCCACGATTTCGCCCGTCTCCACCGCTCCCCTGCCTGGTTTGGAGCGATAATGTATATATGCATCGCTGGCTGGCCATTGCGGCCGTGGGCGCAGCTTTACTCGTCACTCCGGTGTGGGGGCAAAGAGGCGGTCGCGGTGGAATGTCCATGGGCGGCGCGCGTGGCGGGTTCGTCACACATGGCGGAGGCGGGATCAGCCGCGGCCCGGTTTACGGCGGTGTTCCGCATGCCGGTGGGTATTGGTCGGGAGGGTATCACGGCGGGGTTCATCCTCCTTACGGAGGCTGGGGTTGGCGACGTCCTCCGTATGGTTATTACCCTTACCGTTATTGGGGCCGAGGATATCCCTGGGGCTACGGATACGGCGCTGTCGTGGTATCCGGGATGGGGATGGTACGGCGAGTGTTGGCTGGTATGACAACAGCTACGCCTATCCCGCCCAGAGCTATCCCAACTACGTTTATGCCTCTCCTGACAACTCCGCCGCGTACGCCCAGGACAGCCAGGTTCAGCAGGAGGAGATTGATCGCCTGAACCAGGAAGTGGCGCGCTTGCGGGAAGAGCAAACGCCTCGGCAGCCGCCGAGCACGGTGCCCTCGCCACCCATAGCCCAGGTCCACGCCGAGACCGTTCTGGTGTTCCGCGATCGGCACACCGAGGAAATCCAGAATTACGCTATTGTCGGCAAGACTCTCTGGGTCTTTACCGAACAGCGCGCCCGCAAAATTCCCGTCGCCGAGCTGGATGTGCCCGCCACCACCAAGGCCAATGAGGACCGGGGTACCGATTTCCGCTGGCCCAAGTAAGCGAGGGGGACGCACTGCCCCTCTCCAGTAGTGTGCAGTGTTTGGGCCTGCCTCCCCAATCCGGCTTCCTTTGGTTATCACTTGCTGATAACATTGCTGCTGTGGAACGGCATCGATCTGAGCAGGACCATACGCTCGAGAACCTGCTCGATCTGGATGGAGACATCTACGTCATCGATGAAAGCGCTGGATATTGGGTGAAGTTTGCAGTAAGGCGGGTGACACCCGGTCCCGAGCGTCCTCACGGTGTTGAATACTCGCTGACTATGCACGATTCCGACAATCGGCGACTGGTCGGCTTCGACAACGCTCATCCCGTGCCGGGGACGAAAAGGTCCCGGCGTGACGTCGCCCGTGCTTACGATCACTGGCATCGAATGGGGACAGTCAAGCCTTACCCATACGAGAACGCCGCAAAACTGGTTGCAGATTTCTGGAAAGCCGTCGACGAAGTGCTCAAACTAAAAAGGGGAATAGACCATGACAACGCTTAAGAGTGGGAATAGCTACATATCGGCAAATGAAAGAGCGGACCTTGGCCATTGCTCAGGGAAAATTAAAGCCTGGGCCGAATGATCCCAAGGTGTGGTTCACTTCGACCGAGAGCATGGCGCGGATTCTTTCCGCGAAAAACCGCGAACTGCTGGAGATCATTCGCAAGAATTCGCCACAATCGCTTGCCGAACTGGCGGAGCGCACCGGTCGCAAGAAGCCCAATCTATCTCGCACTCTGAAGACGATGGAGCACTACGGGCTGGTGAAGGTGTCGCGACGGAACCGGCGGCTCATTCCCAAGGTGGACTACCAGCGCGTAGCGGTTGTCATGGAACTTAGCGCCTAGAAAAGCCCCACCCAAGCGGAAACAATCTTGGGTGGGGCCGCGAAACAATGCCTGACAGCCTTCCTACCGCCTGACACGCATGCCGGTTCTCGATCCCCAGCGTGCAGTCGGGGTTCACGTTCTGGATGAAGATGTCGTTCTCGCCGTTGCGGTCGTCCTCCCAGGCCAGTGCCGCAAGCCCGGAAGATGCGATGCTCGCCCACAAGCGCGACTTGTCGGACGACGCCGTCGAAACGCCGAACTGCGGGCATACAAAGTTGCCGGCCCCGTCAAGCTTGACCGCCTGGATGGTTCCGGAGCCGAAGCCCGGCTGATCGAACCAGAAGACCAACGCGCCTGTGCCGATCTGCACGTTCTCGACAAATAACTGCGAGTTTGATCCCAGCGGCACGATCACCAACCCGGTGTCGGTCCACTGGCGCGCGCCCGCGGCGTTGAACTTCTGTCCCGAGACGCCGTTCTCGACCTGGTTGGAATCCTCCTCCGTCCAGAACAGGAAGGTTTCCTGCGTTGAAGGATTGTAGGAGGCCGACGGAGAGACCCTGACGTTGAACTGGTTGGTGGACCCCACCGAGCCGTTGTGCCCGAAGGCCTCGGTGCCGTCGGTCAGAATGTGCTGCGCATAGACCTGCAGAGTCGGGCTGCTGCTATACCACGAGAACACCGCGCCGCCTTTGCCGTCAGGGGTGAAGTAGGGGAACTCGCCAAATTGCAGCGAACCGCCGTCGAAGACCTTCACGTGTCCCGCGCCCCACAGCAGTTGGCCGCTGGCCGACACCTTATTGGCGTAAAGGTAGTTGTTGCTGCCGAAACCCTTGTTGCGGACCCAGGAGACGATGACCGAACCGTTGTCGGCGGCGTGCAGATCGGCGAGCGAATAGTTGAAGCCGGGCTCCTGGATGGTGACGCCGTACTCGAATGCCGTTCTTCCCACCCACAAGGGACGGCCGTTGGGATCGAGCTTCTGCATTTCGACCGCGCTGTCCGTGGTCCAGGCGACAACGATGTTGCCGTCGCTGGTGGCGGTGATCTTCGGCGAAGCATGGAAGCCCGAGTCAAACGTTAGTGAGATGCCGGACGCGCCCCACAGCGGCTGGCCCGAGGGGCTCATCTTGGCAGCAGTGATTTGCGGGTTGCTGGGGTCTTTGCGGTCGTCCTGGAAAGCCAGCAAGGCATTGCCGCTGGCGTCGATGGCGAGGCCGTAGTCCTCGGTGGAGCTAAGGGTCAGCTTGGCAACTTGGATGCCATCGTGCGGAAACTGCTCGTAGCCGTTCGGGTCGAGCATCTGGTAATAAACGTCGTAGCCATTGGGCGGCGGATCGTTGGGGTTGTTGTTGAACCAGCTTACGTACCAGCTGTTGTTGGGAAGTGGCAGCACCTTGGGCTGGACTTGGTCGGCGCCCGGGATATTGGAGAGTGCAAGATTCTGTGACGGATCAGAAGACCACTGGGCCCAGGCAGCAGCAGCGAGCGTGAGCACCAGCACAGCTAACAGGACGGAACGAACAGCAGAAGCCATGAATTTCTCCTCTCAAACCCTGAGGGGAGAATAGTATCGCCTTCCGCAGCGTGAGGGAAACTCGCGCTGGAGGGTCAGCTCTGCACGAACGCCGAGAAAAGCACGTCCCTCGACTCCGCCGCCAAAAACCGGGCGGCTCCGCTCGGGATGACAGCATCAGACAACCAGCGGACTAGCTTGACATCAACTGCCTCAGCACGTACTGCAATATGCCGCCGTGCTGGTAGTACAGCACTTCCTGCGGCGTATCGATGCGGACCGTCGCATCGAACTCCGTCGTCGTGCCGTCGGTCTTGGTGGCGCGGACTTTCACGGTCTTGCCCGGCGCGAAGTTTTTCAGCACATCGCTGATGCCGACGACGTCGAACAATTCCTCGCCGGTGAGGCCCATGGTTTCGGCCGTCTCGTCGTCGAGGAACTGCAACGGCAGAATGCCCATACCCACCAGGTTGGAGCGATGAATGCGCTCGAAGCTTTCGGCCAGCGCCACGCGAACGCCCAGCAGCATCGGGCCCTTGGCCGCCCAGTCGCGCGACGAGCCGGAGCCGTATTCCTTGCCCGCGATCACCATCAGCGGCACACCCTCGGCGCGGTACTTCTCGGAGGCGTCGAAGATGAACATCTCCTTGCCGTCGGGCAGGTGGCGGGTGTGCGGGCCTTCGCGCTCGGGAACGAGCTTGTTGCGCAGGCGGACATTCGCGAATGTCCCGCGCATCATGACTTCGTGGTTGCCGCGGCGCGATCCGTAGGAGTTGAAGTCCACCGGCTGTACGCCATGCGCGATGAGGTATTGCCCCGCAGGGCTGTTGTGCTTGATGGAGCCGGCGGGCGAGATGTGGTCGGTGGTCACACTGTTTCCGAGATAGCAGAGCACCCGCGCACCCGAGATGTCTTTCACCGCAGCGGGCGTTTTCGGCATGTTGTCGAAGTAGGGAGGATTCTTGACGTAGGTTGAGCTGTCGTCCCATGCGAAGGTCTCGCCTTTTGGGACGTTGAGACCGCGCCAGCGCTCGTCTCCGTTGAAGACGTCTTTGTAGGTCGTCTGGAAAAGATCGCCAGTGATGTACTGGCGCACGACGTCGTCAACTTCCTTTGCAGTCGGCCAGATGTCCTTGAGGAACACCGGCGTGCGCTTGCCGTTGCCGCTGAAGCCGAGCGGCTCGTTGTACATGTCAATGTCGGCGCGTCCGGCGAGCGCGAAGGCCACCACCAGCGGCGGTGACATCAGGTAGTTGGCGCGCACCTCGGAGTTGATGCGGCCTTCGAAGTTGCGATTGCCGCTCAGCACGGACGCGACCACAAGGTCTTTGTCGGTGATAACGCTGGAAACTTCTTGTGGCAGCGGGCCGGAGTTTCCGATGCAGGTGGTGCATCCGTAGCCGACGAGGTTGAACTTCAGCTTCTCCAGGTAGGGCATCAGGCCGGAGCGCGTGAGGTATTCGGTGACCACCATCGAGCCGGGCGCGAGCGAGGTCTTCACCCACGAGGGAACGGTGAGGCCCTTCTCGACCGCCTTCTTCGCCACAAGTCCAGCGGCGACCAGCACCGAAGGGTTCGAGGTGTTGGTGCAACTGGTGATGGCGGCGATGACGACGCTGCCATGGGTCAACGCTTTGTTCAGCACAACGTGCTCTTCGACGACGTCGGCTTGCGAGTCTATTCCCGCGGGATGTCCGCCTTCGCTTTCCCACCGCGCCTCCTGCTTCGGAGGAACGTGCTGGCCCGGGCTTCAAGCAAGCTGGGCAGTGCCTGCTCGAACGACTTCGCAGCGGCCGAGAGCGCCACGCGGTCCTGGGGACGCTTCGGGCCGGCAATGCTGGGCTCGACCGTCGCAAGGTCGAGGTCGAGCACGTCAGAGTATTCGGCTTCGGGCGTGTCGGCGGTATGGAACAGTCCTTGCTCCTTGAAGTAGGCCTCGACGATGGCGATGTCCTCGGCCTTGCGGCCGCTGAGGCGAAGATAGCGCAGGGTCTCTTCATCCACCGGGAAGATGCCGCAGGTGGCGCCGTACTCCGGCGACATGTTGGCGATCGTGGCGCGATCGGCGAGCGCGAGCTTGCCCAGGCCGGGCCCGAAGTATTCCACGAACTTGCCGACGACGCCTTTCTTGCGCAGCATCTCGGTCACAGTCAGCACCAGGTCAGTGGCAGTCGAGCCTTCGCGCAACTGGTTCTTCAGGCGCACGCCAACGACCTGCGGGATCAGCATGGAAACCGGCTGCCCAAGCATGGCGGCCTCGGCCTCGATTCCGCCGACGCCCCAGCCGAGCACGCCGAGGCCGTTGATCATCGTGGTGTGCGAGTCGGTGCCCACCAGCGTGTCAGGATAGGCCAGCGGCTTGCCGGATTCGCCGTTCGCGCCGACAAAGACCACGCGAGCGAGGAATTCGAGGTTGATCTGGTGCACGATGCCGGTGTCGGGCGGCACGATGGCGAAGTTCTTGAACGCGGTCTGTCCCCAGCGCAGGAAGGCGTAACGTTCTTTGTTGCGCGAGAACTCGAGTTCCGCGTTGAGCTGGAACGCTTGCGGGGTGCCGAATTCATCTACCTGCACCGAGTGGTCGATCACCATCTCCGCCGGCTGCAGCGGATTGATCAGCTTGGGATCGCCGCCCAGCGTCTTCATAGCATCGCGCATGGCCGCGAGATCAACCACCACGGGCACGCCAGTGAAGTCCTGCAGCAGCACGCGGCTGGGCATGAACGCGATCTCCTGCGAGGGGACACTCTTGCCCGTCCATGAAGTCAGAGCGCGCACGTCGTCGGCCTTCACCGACTTGCCGTCCTCGCGGCGGAGCAGGTTCTCCAGCAAAATGCGGAGCGAATAAGGCAGGTGGCCGGTGGCACAGCCCTGCTTCTCCAGAGCGTCAAGACGGTAGATTTCAAACTCCCGCTGGCCCACGCGGAGGACGGAACGACTGCCAAAGCTATTCATGGATGAGTCCCTTCTATATTGAGGAGCTGTAAGAGGGCGCGGATTCGAACAACGCGGAACTTCTTATCTTAAATCGCCGGGGAGGGAAGTGGATAGGGTGATCCGTTACTTCGCCCGAAGCAAGAGAACGGGTATGCTGATACTGTGCTGGACTTGCGTGGCGGTGGTGCCGAGGAATAGGTCGGCGAGGAAGCGGTGTCCGTGGGTGCTCATCGCTACCAGGTCGCAACCCTTCTGCTGGACCCACTTGATGATTTCCTTGACCGGTTCGCCGTATGCCAGTTCGGCCTCGGCAGGAATACCTGCGGCTTGAAACTCTGCCCGGACTTTTTCCAGATACGCGGTGTCTTCGCCGATTTCCGGACTGACCGCGTCCCGGCCGTAGGTTCGAGCCGCCCATCCATCGGCCACATGCAGTAACACCAAACGGCTGCCCGCGAGTTTGGCAAGCTGCTTGACGTGCTCGATAATCGCCCTGTCGGTCGGCGTGCCGTCCAGGGTCACGAGAATGGTTTCGTACATAACGTGCGTACCGTATCTTCGACTAACAGTTCAGCGTCTCGCGAGACGCGACGAATTAACCACGGAGGCATGAGAGCACGGAGTTGATTTTGTTTCTTCGCTTTAGCGCCTGAGGTAAGGTCCTCTGTGTCACCGCAGTGGCTGAGAAACTCGGATCTGTTGATCTTCAATGTCGCGGCTGAAGCGGTGCTCCACCCAAGTCGTGAGCTGCCAAAGGCTTCACCCCCCAACAATGACGTGCCACGCGGCTTTCACGGAGTCAGGCAGGCCGTAAACATCCATGGCGGTGATCAGAATAGCACTGCCCCAACCGGCAATCAGGAGGAACCAGCCGTTCTTCCAGGCACCCATTCGCTTGCTGGAGCTGGTGAAGTGCAGCAGCGGGAACATGGCGAACGGGAGCTGCAGTGCCAGCACCACCTGGCTGAGGATCAGCAGGTCGGTAACGCTGCTGTCGCCTCGCAGTCCGATCACGAAGACAGCCGGCAGGATAGCCAGGGTGCGGGTGATCAACCGCCGAACCCAGGGCTTGATTCGCCAGTGCATGAAGCCTTCCATCACGACTTGCCCTGCTAGCGTGCCGGTGATGGTGCTGCTCTGGCCGCTCGCCAGCAACGCCACCGCAAACAGCGTGCTGGCAAGTCCCGCTCCTAACAGCGGCGCCAGGGTCAAGTAAGCGACCCGAATCCAGTCGCTGTCCGCGCTGAACTTGACCACCTGGCCGCCAGCCACGGTCGCGCTCTCTTTGCCAAAGAACACCATCGCGGCGAGCACAAGGATCGCCGCGTTAACGAAAAAGGCAATGCTCAAGGCCACGACGGAGTCGATGCTGTTGAAACGGACTGCGCTCCGGATGGACGGTTCGTCCTTCTGCAACTGCCGGCTCTGCACCAGGGCCGAGTGCAGGTAAAGGTTGTGGGGCATTACGGTCGCGCCGATGATACCGACGGCGATATACAACATCCCCGCCTGACGAAAGTGCGGCGTGACCAGTGCCTGTCCCATTTCCAGGAAGCTGGGCCGGGTCTGTGGAAGAACGAATATTTCGATGAAATAGCACACTCCGATGGTGGCGATCAGCAGAACGACCACCGCCTCGATGGTGCGCATCCCGAATCGCTGCAAGGCCAGGAGCAGCAGCACGTCCAAGCCGGTGATGATGACCGCCCAAAGCAGCGGAATATGGAACAGCAAGTTGAGCGCAACGGCGCTCCCCAGCACCTCGGCCAGGTCGCAAGCCCCAATGGCGACCTCGCTCATCAGCCAGTTGGGCCAACGGGTCCACCGCGGATACCAGTCGCGGCAGCATTGCGCGAGATCTTTCCCAGTCACGACGCCTAACCGTGCGGAAATAACCTGTATGAAGATGGCCATCAAGCTGGCCAGTCCGACCACCCACAGCAGCCCATACTTGAATTGAGCTCCACCCTGGAGGTCTGTTCCCCAGTTTCCGGGGTCCATGTAGCCGACGCTGACCAGAATTGCAGGCCCGACGAAGGCCCGCCACTGTTGCCAGAAGCCGGCTTGGTGGTGCGGCACTTCCACGGTGCTGTGCATCCCCTCCAAAGACACGTGGCCGGCGTCCACATTGGCTAATGTGGGACCATCCGAATTGCGCCACGCTGGAGGATTCGTATTCAAACTCGCACCAAGAAAAAGGAATTCACGGCACGATGGTTCGCCGTCGTGATCCCACATCCTTAGCCAGAGTATACAGAATCCATTAAACCGTGGTTAATTTTTCTTGGGGCGGGATGAGCTTATTTTTCTGTGGCGGGCGCCACCCAGACTTTTTCGGCGGCGCTGCGTCCCAGAGATACTCGGCCGGCGGTGGTGACTAGGCCCAGGGTGTCGTCGTAATTGCGCTGGTTGACGGTGATGTCAGCGCCCGGCCGGATACCCAGGTTTTCCAGGAACTCTCCCAGCTTACGATCACGTTCGTAAACGCTTTGCACTGCATATCGGACGCCGGGTTGGGATTCGGAGAGCAAAAGAAGCCCGCGTTTGCGTCTGGCGCGCGGGGACTCGGGGGTCGGTGGATTGCCGTGCGGACAGGGGCCTCCGCGCCCGAGCTTGCGCGAGAGCATGGCCTCAAAGTCGCCGGAGACAGCATGTTCCAGGCGCTCCGCCTCGTCGTGCACCTTGTACCACTCCATGCCAAAGACTTCGTGCAGCATGCGCTCGATGAGGTGATGCCGCATGGCGGTCCGGCGGGCGATCTTGCGCCCCGCAGCCGTGAGCTGCACACGGCCGTCGTTGCGAACCGAGACCAATCCATCGCGCCTGAGGCGCCTCAATGCCATGGTGACGGCCGGCGCCGAAACCGAGAGCCAGTGCGCCAGGCGCGCCGCAATGACTTGCTCGCCCTCGCCCTCCGCCTCGAGGATGGCCTTGAGATAGTCCTCTTTGGAAACGGTGATCATGAACGCTCAGCTTAGTTAACGACAGTTAAGAATGGATTGCAAGCGCCGCAGGGCGACAACGCCAGGGATGGGGATGTGTCGTACCTAACGGCACTCGGATTCTCAAAGGGCGGCTTCAACGCGGGCCTGAAGGCCCGCTCTACCCGTAGGCGTTTCATCAGGATTCCTAACCGAGCCGCCACCTAGTCCCTCTCGCTCATGTGCCGGAGGTTCTTTCCCGATCCTTGACATAGAGCACACGCCGCCCCTACTCTTTTCCTTTCGCTTCACGTCTAAGATTGTGGGATCAACCTCAACGGTTTCGGGCGACTCTCTCCTATGAAGGTGCTGGTACTCGGTAGCGGTGGTCGCGAGCATGCGATCGTGTGGAAGCTGCGGCAGTCGCCGCGGATCAAGAAGCTCTACTGCGCTCCGGGGAATGGCGGCATTGCGGCCGATGCAGAGTGCGTCGCGGCCGACCTCAAGAACCTCGATTCGCTGGTGCAACTTGCCAACAAGGTTGCTCCGGACGTGACTGTGGTTGGACCTGAGTTGCCGTTGACGCTGGGCGTGGTGGATGAATTCCAGAAACGTGGCTGGCCGGTCTTCGGGCCTACACGGGCTGCTGCGAGGCTGGAATCGAGCAAGAGCTTTGCCAAGGAGTTCATGCAGCGGCACCGCATTCCAACGGCCAAGTATTCGGTGTGCACCCGTAAGGAAGAAGTTCGCGAAGCGCTGAAGCTCTTCCATACTCCAATCGTGGTAAAAGCCGACGGCCTCGCCGCGGGCAAGGGCGTGGTCATCGCGCAAACCAAGGAGGAAGCGCAGCGCACCGCCGAGGACATGCTCAGCGGCAAGATGCTGGGTGAAGCCGGCGCGTGCGTCGTGCTGGAAGAGTGTCTTGAGGGTGACGAGCTGTCGTTCCTGGTGATGAGCGATGGCGAGCGCGTCGTGCCACTGGTGGCGTCGCAGGACCACAAGCGCGTCTTCGATAATGATCAGGGCCCGAACACCGGCGGCATGGGGGCCTATTCGACCGACCAGATCGTGGATGCGCAAATGCGCGAGTGGCTGGTGACCCACATTGCGCGTCCGGTGATTGCCGGCATGCGCGCCGAGGGCGCGGAGTACAAGGGCATTCTCTATTGTGGCATCATGATGACCGCGCGCGGGCCCATGGTGCTGGAGTTCAACTGCCGCTTCGGGGATCCGGAAACCCAGCCCATCATGATGCGCATGGAGACTGATCTACTTGAAGCCATAGAGGCATCGATCCAGGGCCGGGTCAGCGATGGCGATTTTCACTGGTCCCTCGATCCGGCGGTGTGCGTGGTCATGGCGTCAGGCGGATATCCCGGTGCGTTCGAGGCAGGTAAGATCATCAGCGGGATTGAGGAGGCCGACCGCATCCAAGGGGTGAAGGTGTTCCACGCCGGAACGAACCGGCGTGACGGCTCGTATTACACCTCCGGCGGCCGGGTGCTGGGCGTGACGGCGCGGGGAAAGAATTTGCCTGAAGCGGTCGAGCGGGCCTATGACGCGGTGATGAAGATCCGGTTCGACGGCATGCACTATCGCAAAGACATTGCCGCTCGCGGGCTCAAGCATCTGCGGGCGAAGAAGTGACCTTATATGAATAGCAAGCCTCTGGTTTCCATCGTGATGGGCAGCGACTCGGACCTCGAGATCATGAACGAGGCTGCGAAGGCGCTCGCCGAGTTCGGCATTCCCTATGAGATTGACATCACCTCGGCGCACCGGTCGCCGGCCCGCACCAGCGAGTACACGCGTGCCCTGAAGGGGCGCGGAGTGAAGGTTGTCATCGCGGGCGCGGGTGGCGCTGCACATCTGGCGGGAGTGATCGCAGCGGAAACCACGCTGCCGGTCATCGCAGTGCCGATTCCTTCAACTGCGCTGCTGGGGCTCGATTCATTGCTGGCTATGGTGCAGATGCCGGCCGGGATTCCGGTTGCGACCGTCGCTATCGGCAAACCGGGTGCAACTAACGCAGGCATCCTCGCTGCGCAGATGATCGGCCTATATGATGACGCGGTGGCCAGGAAGCTCGAAGGTCACAAGCGCAAGCTGGCCGAAGGCGTGGAGGCGAAGTCGCGCAAGCTGAAAGAGAGCCGGAAATCGTGAGCGCAACGACGGCCGAATTTTCGTTCTCCGAGATGCTCGAAGCCAACGAGCGCGAAACCGGGAAGTGGCAGAACTGGTTCGAGCACCAGCCGGCGGAGTTGCTCGACCTGCCGCTAGGCATCGCTATGGCCAAGGATGTCCGCGACTTTCTGCTGCACATCTTCGCGGTGGAGCTGCGCTATGCCGAGCGGCTGAGCGGCTCGCCGGTTACGGAGTACGAATCACTGCCTACGGGTAGCGTGCTGGAGTTGTTTGCCGTCGGAGAACGGGCGCGAGGCCTTTTTCGGCAGTATCTTTCCAGTGCAACCGACGCGGATCTGGCCAGCATCCAGGAGTTTCCCACTCGAACCGCCGGAGTGCTGCGGGCCAGCAAGCGCAAGATGTTCGCCCATGCCATGCTGCATGGCGTGCGGCATTGGGCGCAGCTCGCCACCGCCCTGCGTGAGAAGGGACACGGTACCGATTGGGGGCATGACTTTCTTTTCAGCGATGTCATGCCATAAGGCGTAAACTTGACGCAGCGCTAAGATTCTCAGGGAGGAGCATCATGCCAGTAAAACAAAAGAAGAAACGGAAAGTGACTCATGTTGAGTGCCCGAGTTGCGGCTGCCGGGTGGGAGCGCGTCATCGCGCGCCCATGCATTGCAAAATGCGTCGCCGGGCTTTTGAACTGCGAGCGGAGGGCATAACGCTGGACCAGATTGGGCGAGAATTTGGTTTTTCCAGGCAGCGTGTCCACCAGATGCTTTCGACCATCCCGGTGCAAAAGAAGATGTTCTGGAGTCTGGCGCTGGCACACGGCAAGAGTCATGGACTGAGTGAAAGAGAAGTCCGGGCGCTGGCCACTCCGGAGATGAACGGCACCGATTTCTTTCAAGTGGTGGAGTCCAAGAGGAAGAAGTAACAACTCACCTTTCGACCCGCTGGGTTGCGTTCGCTTCATTGACAATGGTCGTGTCGGTGGGCTATCCTTAAATCTTTCGTAGTCCTGCGTTTGCCCGCCTGATGGTCCCTTGCGCGTCCAGCGCCAGAACACACAGCGGCTCTTTCGCGGTCTTTTTTTCAACTTTCTGGGAGAGTTTAGAGATGTCAACCTATTTCCCCAAGGGGGAAATTGCGCGCAAGTGGTTTGTCATTGATGCCGACGGCCAGACTCTGGGCCGGTTGGCCACTCGAGTAGCGCGCATCCTCACGGGCAAGGACAACCCTAAGTACACGCCGTTTCTTGATACTGGCGACCATGTCATCGTGATCAACGCCGAGAAGATCCGAATTACCGGGCTCAAGGCGGACAGCAAGGTCTATTACAACTACTCCGGATATCCCGGCGGCATGAAGGCCGAGGAATACAAGAAGCGCTTTCAGCGCAAGCCGGAGCAGATCGTGGAAGAAGCGATCGTGGGAATGATCCCTCACACCAAGCTGGGCCGTGCGATGGCCGGCAAGCTGAAGGTTTACCGGGGTGACAAGCACCCGCATGCGGCGCAGAAGCCGGAAGTGCTGGCCGCGGCCGCCAAGCGCGCTTAGCAATCACGGCGAAGTCTGACTTCGCCAGGCAAATTTTCTGGAAGGGTTACGGGAGCAGGTCCTCCCGATAGAGTGAAGATGGCAGAACTGGTTCAGTATTACGGTACGGGTCGCCGCAAGTCGAGCGTGGCCCGCGTGTTTCTTCGCCCCGGCAGCGGCGAGTTCAAGGTCAACGGCAAGGCGTTCGATCAGCATTTCGTGACCGAAGCGCAGCGCATCATGGCAAAGTCGCCGCTGGTTGCGACCGAGACGACGGCCAGCTTCAACGTGATTTGCACGGTGAATGGTGGCGGCGTCAACGGCCAGTCCGGCGCGGTGCGCATGGGAATCGCGCGCGCCCTGCAGGAGTTCAACCCTGAACTGCGTCCCAAGCTGAAGGCGGAAGGCTTCCTGCGCCGCGATGCGCGCGGGAAAGAGCGCAAGAAGTATGGACAGAAGGGCGCTCGCAAGCGGTTCCAGTTCTCGAAGCGCTAGAAAAGTTGTCAGTGGCCAGTGCCAGTTGTCAGTCAAGACTGCGGTTCTTGAAACTGGCAACTGATAACTGGCTACTGGTTTTCCTGCCTTGTGGTTCCGGGGGCGGGAAAGAAAAGTTCAACCGGAACGAATCTTCTCGCACCCGCTGCACGATCGACGGGGCGGGTAACGGGAAAGAAATCCCGAGCGATCCGGCAATGGCGCAAGCCGAAGCCGCCGCAAAGGATGCAAGCCAACCTAGGAGGTAGCTTGGCAAATATCACGATGAAGGAGTTGCTCGAAGCAGGCGTTCACTTCGGGCACCAGACCAAACGCTGGAACCCGAAGATGAAGGAATACATCTTCGGCGAACGCAACGGCATTTACATCATTGACCTGCAGAAGACGCTGAAGATGTTCAAGGAGGCGTCCAAGTTTGTGCAGGACATGACCGCCGAGGGCAAACTTGTGTTGTTCGTCGGCACCAAGCGCCAGGCGCAGGACGCGATTGCGGAAGAAGCGACGCGCTGCGGCATGTTCTACGTCAACCAGCGCTGGTTGGGCGGCCTGCTCACCAACTGGGTAACGGTACAGAAATCGGTGAAGCGGCTGAAGGAACTCGACGAGATGGCCACCGATGGCCGTTACGAGCTGCTCCCGAAGAAAGAAGTTGTGAAGCTGGAGCGCGAGCGCAAGCACCTGCAGGCCAACCTCGCCGGCATCAAGAACCTGAGCCGCCTGCCGGACACGCTGTTCGTGATTGATTCGAACAAGGAGCAGATTGCGGTGAAGGAAGCCCGCAAGCTCGGCATCCCGGTGGTCGCCGTGGTCGACACCAACTGCGATCCGACCGAAGTGGATTACGTCATCCCTGGTAACGACGACGCGCTGCGCGCGATCCGGTTGTTTGCCTCGAAGATTGCGGATTCGGTTGTCGAGGGATCCCAGGCTGCCACTGACAAGCAGATGGCGGAAGTTGCCTCAGGCATTCAATACAGCCAGGAGGCCGAGGCTGCCGCTGCCAGCCCGGAAGAGGGCGAGAATATTGAGATTCCAGCGGAGACCAGCGACCTGGAAGAGGTCAGCATGGAAGAGGTGCTGGGCAAAGGTGGCCGGCGCGCCGCGGAAAATACAAGCGCGTAAATCCAGCCTCGGCTGTGAATGGTTTCAAGACCCGCGCTCAGCAAGGCGCGGGTCGTTTTGTAACTGGCGTGAATCTAATACTTACACGTTGCTGAAACAACAACAGAACAGGAATATTTTCAGAGATGAGTACTACAACCGTGAACATTAGTGCCGCACAAGTGAAAGAGCTTCGGGAGAAAACCAATGCTCCCATGATGGATTGCAAGAACGCCCTGACGGAAGCCAAGGGCGACATGGAAGCCGCCGTTATCTTACTTCGCAAGAAGGGCGTGGCGACTGCCGCCAAGAAGGCCGATCGTGTAACCAGCGAAGGTTCGGTGGCGAGCTACATCCACGCCGGGGGCAAGATTGGCGTGCTGGTGGAAGTGAATTGCGAGAGCGATTTCGTGGCCCGGACCGACGACTTCAAGGGCCTGGTGCACGACATCGCCATGCACATCGCGGCCAGCGATCCCAAGTTCATCCGCAAGGAGGATGTCACTCCCGAGGACTTCGAGAGAGAGAAGGACATTTATCGCGCCCAGGCCGCCCAGACGGGCAAGCCGGCGCCGGTGGTCGAGAAGATCGTGGAAGGCAAGATGGGCAAGTTCTACGAGGAGGTCTGCCTCTACGAGCAGCCCTTCATCAAAGAGCAGACGATGACGGTGTCGCAGCTTATCGCGACGGTCATTGGCAAGCTGGGCGAGAACATCTCCGTCAAACGCTTCGCGCGCTTCAAAGTCGGCGACGTGGGCGAGACCATTGCTGTTACGAAGCCAGCCGCGGAACCGAGCGAATAGCTGAGCTAGGCCGAAAACTCAAACCAAACAGGGCGGGACAAGTTCCTGCCCTTTGTTTTTGGTGCTTCGCTGCCGGAAAGAGCTGAGCTAAGGCGGCTGTGGTTCTCTTAGGGCACGGAGGAAGGCAGCCCCAAACTTCTCCAGCTTGTTCGCGCCAATGCCTTTGATCTTTGCCAGTGCATCCTGCGTTTGCGGAGCAGCGCGCGCCACCTCGCGCAGCACTGAGTCATGAGCGACACAGAAGGCAGGCAAATCTTCCGTCCGCGCTAATTGCAGCCGCACCTTCTTCAAGCGCTCGAATCTCAGTTCGCCAGCCTGATCGAGCGCCTCCGCGCTTGATCCGGCCCGCTCACGTTTCGCTGCACGACGCGGCGCGCCCGCGGTCGCTGCCGGGCGGGGACGAACGACTCCGCGACAAACGTCACATGCGCATCGAGCGATCGGAGCGCTGTCGCCAAAGTAATCGAGAATGGCGCGGCGGCGGCACCGCAACCGGTAGGCGTAGTTGAATACCTGGTCGAGCTTCTGGCGAGCGTGCGCTTGCAACGTTTCGACTTGTGAGGGGGAAAGCACAGTGTTGTTCTCCCCAATCTTGTCGATGAAAAATTCCTGTGTATGCCGGTCACGGGGACTGCAATACAAAATGCACTGCGCGGGCCGGCCATCGCGTCCAGCGCGACCCGCTTCCTGGTAATAGGCTTCCAGGCTGGCCGGGATGTTGTAATGGACCACAAAGCGGATGTCTGCCTTGTTGATACCCATTCCAAAGGCGTTGGTCGCCACCACCACCGCGCCGGCGCTCGCCATGAATGCGTCCTGGCTCTCTTTGCGCGATTCAGCATCCATGCCAGCGTGATAGGCGCGTACCGTACGGTTGGGGAAGCGTTCCTGGAACAACGTCGTCAGTTGCTCCACCAGCCTGCGAGTCGAACAGTAGATGATGCCACTCCCGGGCTGTTGGGCAAGACCGTTCAACAGGGCAGCATCTTTCTCGGCTTCTGTATTCAGGCGGCGGCAGGCATATGTGAGATTTGGGCGATCGAAGCCGGTGACGTGCACCTTCGGAAGGCGCAGCCGTAACATTTTTACGATGTCGTCCCTGACATTCGGAGTGGCAGTGGCGGTCAAGGCCATGGTAACCGGCGATCCCAACTGCTCCCGGACCTCTGCCAGACGCATGTATTCAGGCCGAAAATCGTGTCCCCAAAAGCTCAGGCAGTGGGCTTCATCCACTACCAGCAGGTTGGGTCTCAGTTGCGGCAAGAGTCGCTGAAACGAAGGGGCTGCGAAACGCTCGGGCGCGAGATAGAGCAATCCTGCGAACCCGTCGCTTAGCTTCTTGAGGACCCGCGATTGCTCATGAGATGGCTGCGAGCTATTCAGCAGCAGTACGGGAACTCCCGATGGCTCGTAACTGTTGTACCTGGTCCGCCATCAGCGAGATCAATGGAGACACCACAATGGTGAGACCTTTCAGCAGCAGCGCTGGAAGTTGAAAGCAGAGGCTCTTGCCGGCCCCTGTCGGCATCACGCATACGACATCTCTGCCGTCCAGAACGTCCTGGATAATTTCTCGCTGGCGGGGACGAAACTCCGGCAACCGAAAGACCCGTTGCAGAAGATCGTCAATGCTTTCCATAGAAATCGCTTCTGAATCTACTGTATCGCGGTTTGCCCGAAGGAGTGGCCGCAAACTGCGAATGCGCGGCGATTGTGGATTGCATACCCGGAACAGGAACTCCTACACTTTTTGGTGGACCGATCGCGGCCGTGATCGAGCAGGTAATCCTGCTAAACTGAATCTTTACTTTTCTTCCAGGTACTTGCCAGACAATGGATGCTCCGATTTACAAACGCATTCTTCTGAAAATCTCCGGTGAGGCGCTGGCCGCCGGACAAGGTTTTGGCGTCGATAACACTCGGGTGCACGAAATCGCGGCGGAAATCGCCGAAGTACATCGTTTGGGAATCGAAATCGCCATTGTGGTTGGCGGCGGCAATTTTTTCCGTGGGGTAGCCGAGCAAGCCAAGGCCATGGACCGCGTTTCGGCCGATCACATGGGCATGCTGGCCACCGTCATTAATGCCCTGGCTCTGCAGGATGCGCTGGAGAAACAGAGAATCTGGACGCGCGTGATGAGCGCCATCGAGATGAACCAGGTGGCCGAGCCGTTTATTCGCCGCCGCGCCATTCGACATCTCGAAAAAGGCCGCGTAGTAGTCTTCGCCGGTGGCACCGGAAACCCTTACTTCTCCACCGACACCGCAGCGTCGCTGCGCGCGATGGAAATCAAGGCCGAGGCCATCCTGAAGGCAACTAAAGTTGACGGAATATACACCGCCGACCCCTTTGTGGTGAAAGATGCCACCATGTTCGAGACCATCGCCTATAAGGACGTGCTGCGGTTGGGTCTGCGGGTGATGGATGCCACCGCCGTAGAAATGTGCCGCGAGAACAACCTTCCCATCGTGATCTTCAACCTCAACCAACATGGCAACATTCAGCGCGTTGTGATGGGCGAGCGGGTGGGCTCTCTGGTTAACCAGGGGTGAGGCTTCGGAGCAACGCAGCAGCGATTGGCTGTCAGCCCTCAGCTATCAGCTAAAACGGAATTCAACTCCCCATCAGTTCCGGCCCGCGGCGTGACATGCTGCTGGCGCGTTGAGCCGGGCTCGGTTCGAAGCTGACGGCTGAGGGCTGACGGCTTATAATCATGGGTTTCCGACTTCATCCCGAGGCAAGTTAACTTATGGCTCAAGTTTCGATGGCGGCGATTCCCGCGTTGAAGGACAGTTTTGCGCAGCTAAAAACCCGCATGGACAAGGCGGTCGAAGATTTTCGCAGAGAGATGGCTTCGACCCGCACGGGTCGCGCCTCAGTGCACATGCTCGACGGGGTGACCGTCGAGGCCTACGGCTCGCAAATGCCGTTGAACCAGCTCGCCAACGTGAGTGCCCCGGAACCGCAGCTTATCACCGTACAAGCCTGGGACGTCAGCCTCATCGGCGCCGTTGAGAAGGCCATTCGCAGCGCAGATCTGGGGCTGAACCCGATGAACGACGGCAAGCTGGTCCGCGTGCCCGTACCCGCGCTCACTGAGGAGCGCCGCAAAGACATGGTGAAGCACCTGCACAAGGTGCTGGAAGAACATCGGACCGCGGTGCGCAATATCCGTCGCGATGGCAACGATCTGATCAAGAAGGCGCTGAAGGACAAGAAAATCACCGAAGACGAAGAGCGCGGCGCGCTCGATCAGATCCAGAAGCTGACCGATGATGAGATCAAGAAAATGGAAGAGCTGGCCAAGGGCAAAGAGAAGGAAGTGCTGTCGATTTAGTAATGGCAGCCAGCTTCAGGAGTTCAGACGTGAGGAGTAAGACCGCCGGTTGGGGGTTGTTTCTTGGGTGCCTGCTTTTCCTCAGCTTTGCCGCCACGACTCCTTATTCGAAAGCCGCCGACCTCGCCCTCATCTCATTACGCCTTGCGCTTGTCGCGCTCTTGTCGATTCTCATGGTGCGCGAGAGGTGGCGGCGCCGCGATGATTCGCAGCAGAGCGGGATACACTCCGGCTCCGACTCGGGCGACACCCTCCTGCGACGGTTTCGTCGCTGGTATTACGACGAGCAGAAACATCCAGGTTGAAGTCCAAAGTACTTGCGCCAAAGCCAGGACAGCGGCAACACTTGTAAGCGATGCTCCTCGACCTCGGCGATCTGCGGGTGCGCTCCTGGCGCAAGAATGACATCGATGCGCTGGTGCGCTATGCCAACAACGCGAAAATTGCCGCTAATCTCCGCGATCAGTTTCCCCATCCCTACACCCGGTTCGCCGGAACCGCTTACTTGGCTGAGATGCGCTCCGCGGACATCGAGACGTCTTTCGCGGTGGAATACGGCGGAGAGGCTATAGGTGGAATTGGTTTCAAGCTGGGCGCCGATATCGCCCGCCTCAGCGCCGAAATGGGTTACTGGCTTGGCGAGCCTTTCTGGGGCAGGGGTCTAACTACTCGTGCCGTGGTCGCCACCTCTGCGTGGGCCTTTGGGCAATACAAACTGACTCGCATCTTTGCTATGGCGTTCTCCCACAATGTGGGATCGATGCGGGTACTGGAGAAGGCGGGTTTCGAGCGGGAAGGAACCCTCCGCCGCAGTGCAGTGAAGAACGGGGTCATTCTTGACCAGGTGCTTTATGCCAAGGTGCGCTAGCTAAGGCGCATACGTTCCGTTTTGGTAAATATGGAGAAAGTGCCCGAACATTCCCGCAAGTGTTTGCATTTCCCATAATGAAACTCTTTTATTTGCCATAACTTAGCGCGGTAGCGCAATTGCATCTACCCTGCAGTGCCACAGGTTGCCATCTGGGTACTTTCCTCGAGGGCGAGGCAACAGCGTTTCAGGTTGCCCCGACGCTTGTGGCCGTTGTTGATGGCAGTGATTTCTTTCCCATACGTACGTAGGCTGGAATTAGGAGCAGGGGCCATGACAAGGCTTCTGGCTTCAGATCCGGAGGACATCAGACGTGGTGTCGGTCCGGAAAAGTCTCGCATGACCTCTCTTCTTCCTTTTTCCACAATTCATCCCCATTACTAACCTCAACCTTCTAGAAGGAGGATTTTAAATGCGTATCGCTTCGCTTGTGATTTTGTGCCTGGCGCTGGTCGCTATCCCAGCTTGGGCGGACTATGACAACGGTCCGATTAACGGCACGACCGATGCCTGGACCATTAACTTTGGTTATGTGGTCAGCGACACCTTTACTCTGGGCGCTGCCGCCACGGTAACCAGCGTCAGCTTCGGCGTCTGGGAATTCCCCGGCGACACCATGTCGACCGTTGACTGGACCATCACGGCCACCGAGAACGGTACCGGCGTGGGTCTAACCTCCAACGTTACCGACAAGTTCATCTCCACCAACCAGTACGGCTACAACATCGACCTGATCACCTTCAACGCCGGGGTACCTCTGGCTGCCGGCACCTACTGGCTGAACCTGTACAACGCCACTGTTCCCAGCGGCGACCCGGTCTATTGGGATGAAAACAGCGGCGCGGGATGCAAGTCCGGCGGCTGCCCGTCACAGGCCTCCGAGAGTGCCGTAGGCACGATTCCCTCGGAAGCGTTCACCATCGGCACCAGCGGCAGCACTGGAAGCACGCCTGAGCCCAGCAGCATCATGTTGCTTGGTTCCGGGATCCTAGGCTTGGCCGGCCTATTGCGGCGCAAGCTGTTTTAACGTTATCAACCCTCCTTATCAGGTCACGGACTGACCCTCAAGCCGGAGCGCAAGCTCCGGCTTTTTGGTTGGCGTTTGATTGGTTGGGTTTTTCTCAATGGACACCTTGTCAATTTGCGCTGGCTCGCCACGCGTCCGCGACGCCATAGCCGAGTTCAGCCCAGAGCTGGGACATTCCCAAAAGGGAACCGGGCAACTTTTAGAAGAAGATTTCGTCGCGCGTCACCGCGCTTTGAGGGGATGATGGGAAGGAGCAGGCTCAGTTCTGCATGCCTGTGCGTCCTCGTCACTTTGTGATTACGTGTTCTCGTTACTTAAGGTTCGGTAATACATAGGAGACCCTCATGAAACTGCGTCTTACATGGCTCGCAATTCTTTGCTTGGTCTTTGCCGCGATTCCAGCTTGGGCACAATATGACAACGGTCCGATCAGCGGCACAACCGATGCCTGGACAATCAACTTTGGTTACGTCGTGAGTGACACCTTCACTTGGGTCTGCTCAAACCGTGACCGGTGTCAGCTTCGGCGTCTGGGAATTTCCCGGCGACACGATGCAGACCGTTGACTGGACCATCATTCCACCGGAAAATGGCGAACCGGTCTAGGTCTGTACCGCCAACGTTACCGACAAGTACATCTCCACCAACCAGTATGGCTACAACATCGACCTGATCAGCTTCGACACCGGTGAGTGCCTCTGTACTGCATGGCACACTATTGGCTGAACCTGTGCAACGCCACTGTTCCTCAGCGGCGACCCGGTCTATTGGGATGAAAACAGCGGTGTGGGTTGCGTGGCAGCGGCTGCCCGTCACAGGCCTCTGAGAGCGCCATCGGCACGATTCCCTCGGAAGCTTTCACCATTGGCGTACCCTGTGGCGTCGGAAATGGCAAGTCCCCCGACTGCGGCCCTCCCACTCCTGAACCGAGCAGCATTTTGTTGTTTGGTTCTGGAATCCTGGCACTCGCAGCGGCCCTGCGCTGCAAATTGAATTTCTAACTCACGAAAACGTCGGTGGTCTCGGAGGAGGTCGTTAACGCTCCGTCGTTGGCTATCCCCGCCAATTCGTGGTTAAGTATCTCTGTGCCGTAGGCTCAAAGAAGCCGTAATCCCAAAACTCGCCTCGTCTCGAGAGAAGCTCTCACTCGAGTCCGGCGGAGAGCTTCATCAGGGGACAATGCCTGACGGTCGCCAGGACGTCCCGACGTAGAGGTCAGAAAAAATGGATTATCGCAAGCAATTCCGGGTAAAGCCGGAAACCGAGGTCAAGCTGAGCAAGACTGACCCCGGGTACACAGGCAAGCACATCTCCGAGAAAGAGGCGCGGGCGGAGATCGAGAAATACCGCGACAAGCTATGCAAGCTGCAGTACCTGCTGTACGCGGAGAAAAGGCGCTCGCTGCTGATCGTTCTGCAGGCTCTCGACGCGGGCGGCAAGGACGGCACCGTCAATCATGTGATGAGTGCGATGAATCCCCAGGGAACAACCGTGACCGGATTCAAAGCTCCCACAGCACTCGAGCTCGAACACGATTTTCTCTGGCGTATCCATCCCCACACGCCGGCGAAAGGCACGGTAGCCATCTTCAATCGTTCCCACTACGAAGACGTGCTGGTAACGCGGGTGCACAAGCTGTCCCCTAAGCATGTCTGGTCGGAACGGTACGAACTCATCAATGATTTCGAGACCCTACTGCATCGGCAGAACAACACCTATATCCTTAAATTCTTTCTGCACATCAGCAAGGATGAGCAACTGGCCCGTTTCAAGCAGCGGCTCGATGATCCTGCCCGAAATTGGAAGATCAGCGAGAGCGACTACAAGGAACGGGAGTTGTGGGACGATTACATGAAAGCCTTCGAGGACATCTTTGCCAAAACCAGCAGGAAAGCGGCGCCCTGGTACATCATCCCTTCCAATCATAAGTGGTTTCGTAACCTGGCTGTCTCGCAGATCTTGACCGCCACCATGGAAGATATGGGTATGCAGATGCCGAAGCCCCAGGTTGATCTCGAGGTGATCCGCCGGGAATATCATCAGGCCGCCGAGGAGGAGAACGACGGAAAGGCCGGGAGGCCCCCTAAGGCGGGCTACCATCAAGCAGGGCAAAAGAAGCGCAAAGGCGGGGGCAAAAAAAAGTGATGAGAAACAAAATGCCCGGCAACCCGATACTCAGCGAGATCGCCGCGCTAGGAACATTTCTGTATCAACCGTAGTGAGGCAAGAAGGAGACGGGTGAATCATCTTTCCTTACTCTTACGCGAGATACCGGACGAGTTCAAGCCACTGGCAGCTCTGGGCATCGGCGCCCTCATCCTGGTCGGCCTTGTCTTGTTCCACGGTGCCGGGTTGCACCGTATTCTGGTCTGGCGCAAGCGGGTTGAGGGGCAACTGCGTTTGGGTCGTCCCCATCTGGTCGCAGTTGCGATCTTTTTCGCCTCGGCGGTCTTTCTTATGCTGACTCTGCATATCGCCGAGATCCTTATCTGGTCGTTCCTCCTCACCCACCTGGGCCTGATTGAGCGGGTCCGGGACTCCATCTACTTCTGCGCCAACGCCTACACCACCGTCGGCTATGGCCAGATCGCGCTGGAGGACCAATGGCGAAACATCAGTCCCATCATCGCTTTCTCGGGACTCTTCACGTTTGCGTGGACAACCAGTTCTCTGGTGGATCTGGTCAGATCGCATAGCCAGATCGTCGAACAGCTTGAGGAAGAACGGATCAAAGAACTGGGGCTGAGAATGTCCCTGCGAAAGGACGAGCTCGGTGCCCGGACCAGGGAAGAAGACGCGGAGAGCCAGGAAAGAGAGCGGGCCCGCAAGGAAGCAGGCGGCGGTTCGTTCTTCGAGCGCCGCGGAATCTGGAAGGAAGAGAAACAACGAGTGAAGGAACTCCAAGATGTGAAGAAGGCTGAAATTGAGGCTCTTCGCCGGAAAGAGCGGTCCGAGGAGGAGAAATTAGGATCAGGAACCTCGCCGGAAGATCCCGAGGAAAAGAAGTAGGTAACGTCACTGTGTGAACCGCCCGGGAGGGAAAGAACGATCTCGCCGCAACCATGAGCACAAGGGCCACACCACCGCCCGGCCCGGATCATCCGAACGCCGGCCCACACACCGCGAAATACGGTCATCGGCTGCCGCTTTTCCAGGCTGTCAAACCGATCACTGCTGCGGGAGCCGTGCGCGACGCCCTGGCTGGACTTCAGCTCGCGGCGTTGAACATTCCGCAGGCGCTTGGCTACACCAAGATTGCCGGCATGCCAGTCGTCACAGGGTTTTACACGCTGCTGCTGCCCATGTTGGCGTTCGCCGTGTTCGGCTCCTCGCGCTACCTGGTGGTCGCGGCCGATTCCGCGACTGCTGCCATTCTCGCCGGTGGGCTGGCCGGCATGGCGCCGATCGCAAGCGCGCGATATGTGGCGCTGGCAGGAATGGTGGCGCTGCTGACCGCTGGATTTCTGCTGTTGGCGCGATTACTGAAGCTCGGTTTTCTGGCCGATTTCCTCTCGCAGACGGTGCTGGTAGGTTTTCTCACGGGAGTCGGATTTCAGGTCAGCATCGCAGTCTTGGATGGGATGCTTGGGCTCGAAGTCCATTCCCACAGGTCGGTTGGAAAGCTCGCTGAGGTGCTGCGCAGTTTGCCGCAAGTCCACCTGCCTACTGTCTTTCTCTCCGCCGTGATCGTGGCAGGGGTCTTCACCCTTAACCGCATCGCACCGAAAGTGCCGGGCCCGCTGATTGCCGTCATCGGCGCCACAGCGGCAAGCGCAGCTTGGGATTTCGCTGGTCACGGCTTCACTGTCGTCGGGCCTCTAGCGGGGGGTTTACCGCATTTGGGCTTGCCGGATGTGCGCTGGAAGGACACGTGGCCGTTGATTTCTGTAGCGGCATCGTGCTTTGTGATGATCGTTGCCCAGAGCGCGGCGACGGCCCGTTTCTACGCCGCCCGCCACCACCAGCGGTTGGACGAGGATGCGGATCTGGTCGGCCTGTCCGCCGCCAACGCCGCTGCGGCCTTGAGCGGAACGTTCGTGGTGGACGGAAGTCCCACCCAAACCGCAATGGTCGAAAGCTCCGGCGGGCAGAGCCAGTTGGCACAGGTGGCCACGGCGACAGTAGTTGCGCTGGTGTTGCTCTTTCTTACCAGACCATTGCAGTACCTCCCGCGGTGTGCGCTGGACGCAATTGTGTTCTTCATCGCCATTCGGCTCATTGATCTGCGCGGCTTGCGTGACATTCGGCGCGAGAGCCCTCAGGAATACTGGCTGGCCGTGATTACTGCCGCAGTCGTGGTGCTGGTGGGCGTCGAACAGGGCATCGTGTTGGCGATGGTGCTGTCGCTGCTCCGAGTCGTGCGTCACAGCTATCGTCCACACACGGGTGTGCTGGTCCCGCGGGAAGGAGAAACTTGGGAGTTGGTTCCGGCCGTTGCAGGGGCCATGACCGAGCCCGGGTTGGTGCTTTACCGCTTCGGAGCAGCTCTCTTCTACGCCAACGCCGGCCGCTTCTCCGAGGAGATACGTGGCCTCGTTGGACCTTCTCCTTCGCCGGTGCGCTGGCTGGTGGTCGATGCCGAAGCCATCACCAACATCGACTACACCGCCGCCCGCATGGTGCGCCAACTTCACCAGGAACTGGCCCGCTGCGGTGTCGAATTGGCGTTCGCTCGTTTGCCGGCCTCGCTTAAAGCGGACTTGGAACGCCATCGACTGACCGAGGTGATCGGCCCAGTTCTGGTCTTCGACCGGCTGCACGATGCCCTCCACGCCTATGAACAGATCTCTAAACTGGAGGCGCCGGCAAAGCTCTCCAGTAACCCGGCTTGACAAGTGCTATTGCCGGTTGTGTTCTAAGCGGCGCTCCGTCACGCAGGTTAGAATTCTCGCGTGCCCGATCAAGTCATTGCAGCCGAAGACCGCCGCGACCTTCGTCTCAGCTTGCTGCAACGGCTTCAGATCACGGTGGTTTCCTGGATCGCCTCGGTCGTGGTGGGACTCATCGGCCGGACGCTGCGCATGACCATCACTTTTGAAGAAGGATCCATCCCTGGCCTGCACAAAATTTCACCGGGCATCTATCCGTTCTGGCATCGTTGCGTGCTGCCGGCGACGTGGCTGTTCCGTAATCACGGCATCGGAGTTCTGACCAGCCTCAGCCGCGATGGGGAATACATTGCCCGCGTGATTCGACGCTTCGGCTTTGTGCCGGTTCGCGGCTCCAGTTCGCGCGGAGGCCAACGTGGCTTGCTGGAAATGGAAGACCCTGGTGAAGGCCGGTGGCGCCGTAGCCTTCACGATCGATGGTCCGCGCGGTCCACGCTACGTCGCCAAGAAAGGCCCGGTGATGTTGGCTCGACTCACCGGCATCCCGATCACGGCGTTTTACGTGGCCGTCGAGAAGCCGTGGGTGCTGGGTACGTGGGACGCGATGGCCATCCCTAAACCGTTTTCTCGCGCCTATGTGCGGGTGGCGAAAAACATCTTTGTCCCGCCGGACGCCGACGATGCCGCACTCGACCGCTATCACGCGGAAATGCAGTCGGCTCTGGAGCGAATAACCACCTTCGCCGAGTCGCAGTTTTCATCACAACCCGATTGACACCGGCCTCGGGGCAAAAGTACAGTACAAGTCCTAATCCTGGACGGGTTCAGTCCAGGCTGTTCCTTGCCAATCAGCGTTCGCGCGTTCCGCACGGGCGGAACTGGGAAGCGGGTGAAATACCCGCGCTGCCGCGCAACTGTAAGCGAGTCTTTGGCGCAAGGCCACTGTGCAAACGGGAAGGCCCCGCCGCTGTTCGCGATGCGAATCGCAACTCGCAAGCCAGGAGACCGGCGCGAACTACGGGGCCCCCGGCGCACGCCGAATTTGCGTGCGATGGGGTGCTTCGGTCACCAACCCCTTTCGCGTGCAAAGGAGGAGTGTCATGTTCATCGTCCGCGCATTGCTGGCCGCGCTGCTGAGCTGCACGGCAGCGCTGGCGGCCGATCTCAAAGTATCCGTACAAAGTCCCTCCGGCGACCGAGTCTCCGGTGTGCAGGTCAGCCTTTTTCGCGCCAGCGACAACGCGGGGGTTGGAGTGCAAACCACTGCCGGCGACGGCACGGCGACGTTCCCTAATCTGCCTGACGGCCAATATCGCGCCGTGGTGCTCGCACCCGGATTTGCAGCGCAGTCGCTTACCAGTTGCCATGCCAGGGTCGGGAGCACTTACCGTTCAACTGAACCTGACGACCACGCCGCAAACGGTGGTTGTTTCCGCCACGGCAACTCCCACGACGGCCGAGCAGACGGGCACTTCGGTTGGCGTCTTAACCGGGGAGCAGCTCACCGCAATCAATCCCGTATCCGCCCCCGACGCCTTGCTCTACATTCCCGGAGCGATCGTCAGCACCACCGGGCGCCGCGGAAATTTGAGCAGCTTGTTCGTTCGCGGCGGCGAATCCAATTACAACAAGGTGCTGGTGGACGGCGTGCCAGTGAACGATCCCGGCGGATTCTTCGACTTCGGCGTGGTTCCGATGAACAACATCGACCGGCTTGAGGTGGAGCGTGGGCCCGAGAGCACGGTGTATGGATCGGATGCCATGACCAGCGTCGTACAGCTTTGGACGGCAACAGGCAGCACACGAACGCCGCAGGTTCAATTCGGCGCGGACGGCGGAAACTTCTCCACCGCCAACGGCTATGCTTCGGTAGCGGGCGCGCGCGGAATTTTCGACTACAACGTGTTCGCGAATCAGTTCGACACTCAAGGCCAAGGCATCAACGACGCCTATTCGAACTCGCTCCAAGGTGGAAACGTTGGAGTGAAGATTTCCGATCGCGTGGCATTTCGCATGCGCGCACGCCACTACAACAGTTGGACAGGTATCCAGTCAAACTGGTGGTTCAACGGAAATCCCGAACTTCCGCCCGATCCAAACCAATACGCCCACCAGAACAATTTTCTTGCCAGTGGCGACCTTACGGTCAGCGGGCCGGGCTCGTGGCAACACACCTTCAGCGGCTTCGAATACAACCACGTTGCCTTGAACGTGAACCCGGTGGACGATCGGGACCGGCCATTTGACACCGCCTTCAACAGCTTGACGAAGTACAACGTCGCGGGCTTTGCCTACCAAGGGGTGTATTCGCCGAGGGCGTGGGCGCAGACGACGCTTGGCTACAACTTCGAGGATGAGAACGGCTACATTAACAACAATTCGGACTTCGGAATCACCACCACTCACGGCTTGCGCTTCAACAATTACCTGTTCGCGCAGCAGACCATCGTGTGGCGGCGGTTGTCTGTACTGGCAGGAATTGGCTACGTCAACAACAGCAGTTTTGGCGGCAAAGTCAGCCCTCGCGCTTCGGCAACGTTTCTGGCATGGCGTGGGAATACGATTTTCAGCGGCACCCGCCTGCACTTTGGCTATGCGGAAGGAATCAAAGAGCCTAGCTTCGAACAAACCTTCGGTATCACCGGTACCTTCCCCACGCTGCCGAATCCCAACCTGAAGCCGGAACAGAACCAAGCGATCGAGGCCGGCATCCTGCAGTCGCTGTTCAGCAACCGCCTGTCGCTCAGCGCGGTGTATTACCACAATCAATTTCGTGACCAGATCGAATACGTGTACAACTCCGACAACAACACCAGCCAGTATGAGAACTTCAATCGCGCAATGGCGCAGGGCGCTGAGGTGGTGTTGAGCGGCCGTCTAATGGATCATCTGTCGCTGAACGCTGCCTACACCTACACCTCAACTCAGATTCAGCAGGCCCCGCCTTGCGATCCGGATGCGGGTTGCGACCCGAGGATTTACGGTACTGGAGCACCGCTGCTGCGGCGTCCCAAACAGGCCGGCATGCTATTGCTGACCTACTCCAGGCAGCGCTGGGGCGGGTTCCTGGGCGTCACCGCGGTTGGGCAACGTCCGGACTCCGACTTCCTGTTTGGATACATTCCGCCCATCTATTACGCCGCCGGGTATGCGCGCGTGGATCTCGGCGGCTGGTTTGCCTTCAGTCATCATGTGACGGCGTATGCGAACGTGAACAACGCGCTTAATAATCACTACAACGAGGTCCTGGGATATCCCGCGCTCAGGGCAAACTTCCGCGCGGGCCTGCGGTTTAGCTTCGGAGGAGAGTAAACGAAGGTCTGTGGTGGAAATGTACCGTCAGGCTTTTTCCTGTGCCGCGCCAACCTGGTTGTGGTTGTGATACTTCAGGCGAATCTCCCGCAGCTTGTCCACATGCTGGTCGCTTAGCGTCTGCTGCTTGCCAAGCAAATGCGTGACCAGGGCGATCTTGGCGAAGTGCTCGACGGTTTCCATATTCATGTAGGCATTGAGCAGGTCAGCGCCACAGGTAACTACACCGTGGTTCGCCATCAGGATGGCATCATGCTCGGCAACCAGCGGGGCCAGGGCTTCGGCCAACTCGGGAGTGCCCGGGGTCTCGTAGTTCGCGAGCGGCACGGAGCCCAAGGTCACAATGATTTCCGAGCATATGGCGCGATCCAGCGCAAGTCCGGCAGCCGCGTAGCCGGTGGCTGTCGGCGGATGAGCGTGCACGACTGCATTGACATCGGAACGCCGGCCATAGATGAGCAGGTGCATGGCAATCTCGCTGGAGACTTCACGCGATCCTTGGAGCTTCTTGCCGTGCCCGTTCACGATGACGAGGTCCGCAGGCTCCATCAAGCCTTTGCTCATGACCGTGGGCGTGCAGAGAAAACTCCCATCTTCCAGGCGCACGGAGAGGTTCCCGTCGGTAGCGGCGACCAAGCCGGTCTGGTGTAGCAATTTCCCGAAGCGGACAATTTCGTCCCTATGCTGTTGTTCCGTCTTCATGCAGTGAAATAGACGCCCCTTAAGACCTTTGGTTTTATCGTACCGCAGGTTGCCGCCGCCGAAAAGGATTGCGTCACATTAATGTGTGACGAACCGTGGTCGGGCATAATCGGGGTGTGCTGGTTTCGGATTTCGACTACCACCTTCCGAACGACTTGATCGCCCAGCAGCCGCTGGCCGACCGTGCTGCGTCGCGGCTGATGCACCTCGATCGCAGCCAGGAGCTGCTGGAAGACCGCGCATTTCGCGACTTTCCCGAGCTGCTTCGACCGGACGATCTGCTGGTCTTCAACAATACGAAAGTCCTGCCCGCCCGGCTCTTCGGACACCGTAGCGGGTCGCGGGCCCAACCCGTCTCCGCCCAGAATCCTGCTGCGGCCGAGTTTCTCCGTGGGCGGGTCGAGGTGCTGCTCACGAAGCAGCTTTCGGCCGACCCAATGGAGTGGGAAGCACTGGTGCATCCCGGGCGAAAACTCGGCGTCGGAGAACGAATTTATTTCGGCGCCGAAGCCAGCGAAGACTCGCACGAGCTTGCCGCTGAGATCTTCAGCCGAGGCACGTTCGGCGAGCGGCACTTGCGCTTCGATCCGGTGGACGACTTCTTCGGAATTCTGCAGCGCATTGGGCACGTTCCCTTGCCGCCTTACGTGGATCGCCCGGATACTCCTGCCGATCGCGAACAGTACCAAACCGTCTACGCCAAGCCAGTCGGCTCCGTCGCTGCACCGACCGCAGGCCTGCACTTTACGACGGAAGTTCTCGACCGCATCCGCCAGCGCGCGAACCGAAACCACCGAGATCACGTTGCACGTCGGCCTCGGCACGTTTCAACCCGTGCGCGAGGAAGTCGTAGAGGAGCACAAGCTCCATCGCGAGTGGTACGAGATCTCCGAGGACGCCGCAGAACGCATCCAGCGAGCTCGGGAGGCCGGGCGGCGCGTGGTTGCAGTGGGAACAACAACCGTTCGCACCCTCGAATTCGCCGCCCGACAATCCGTCGAGGGTCGCATTGTGGCGCAGAATGGGGAAGCCGACATCTTCATCTATCCCGGTTTCAACTTCCGCGTCGTGGGCGCCATGTTGACCAATTTTCATCTGCCGAAATCTACATTGCTGATGCTGGTCGCGGCCTTCGCAGGTCGCGAACGGATTCTGCGCGCCTATGAACATGCAGTCCGCGAGCGCTACCGGTTTTACTCGTATGGCGATTGTATGTTTGTGGAATAGGAAGGTGCGCCTCTCTAGTCAGTACCGCCGGCTCTTGGGGTTAGGGGTGAGGCGAGGCTGTCATTAACAGGCACCCGGTATTGAACTGCACGCTCATCTTTCGATTTTCGATCGATTGAAGCTCGGCGGCCAATGAAGCCGTGGAGCGTGATGGCGATTCGAATACGCCCGTCGCTGAAGGCTTCCGGTGCTTCCGATTCTTGTTTCGCGAACTCCCGTTGTCACGTCCCCTTGAGGCGTACGTCACTGACAATCGAACGTCGCAGGCGTGAAATGTTAGTGGGTATCCGAGGAGAGGGTGCCCGGCCTGTTCCGTGCCCGCTCCAGTCGAAGCTGCACCGGCGAGAAATTCGCCCCCGAGCCCCTTCTCCCAAGCGCTCGACTGCGCCTGTCCTTTGTGCCCAATTACGTCCCGCCAAGCGGCCCGGAGGGGAAGCCAGTGCAGTACAGTCAGGAATCCCGCAGCTTACGTTCCAACCGAAAGCACCGAAGTTCCTCCACAACGAAGGCCGCCCTAACGATCACGATCGCGTTTGCACTAACGGTTGTCTTGACCCAATCGGCGCAACTGCAGAGTTTCCATGCCGCTGAGGGAGCCACTCGATTGCGCGCCACTCACGATCTTGGACAACCTGCCAGCGTCCCTCCTCAAACGAGATTTGGACGTGGCAGCGAGCTGGTCTATCTCGGCGTCTTTCAGTCCGACGCAATGTTTCGAGGGTCATCAAAGCTCACTCGTTTTGTTGACGCGCGGAAGGGAGCGCGCCCTGAAAGTCCAACGGAACAAGACGCAAGACAAAGCAGCGTTCCTCCGTGGATGCTTTCGTCCAATGTGCGATTCGTAGACGACATTGAGCCACCGGCACACGCAATGGCTCTGCCAATGGCGCATTCGCTTCCAGTTAATGCCCGCGATGCCGTTATTTCCTTCGTTTACGGCCGGAGAAGAGTGCTGCGAACGCCGCAAGACCTGACCACCGATTCCCAGCATCGGGTCATCCTCAGCGATCCTGGCATTCCGGCCGTGCACGTACTGGACCCGAAGGGAAAAGGCTCCTTCAGTATTCTGGGAGGACAGGGTCGCCGACTTCAATTCCCGGCGGGGGTTGCCGTGGATGGGGAAGACAACATTTACGTCGCCGATTCCCAGCGGGGAATGGTTTTGGTGTACGACCAATACGGAAAGTTTCTGCGCTACATCGGAAATGTCCACGGCGAGAGCATGTATCAACGCCCGAGCGGAATTGCGATTGACCGCAAAGCGGGTCATTTATATCTCGCCGACAGCGATCGTCATCTCATTTTCATGCTTGACTTGAAAGGCAATGTCCTGAAGCGCGTGGGGAAACAGTGGGACGATAACGGTCGAGGAGAATTGAAGCGCAGGAACAATATCGGTCCGGAAACCTTCAACCATCCCACGGAGATTGCGTTGAGCGACCTGGAAGTTACTGTTCTGGACACGGGCGGGACGCGAGTTCAGATCATGGACTTGGAGTGCAAGCTTCTAGGAAGTTTCAGCGTTCGGAATGCGTACTACCGGGAGGCTGACCGAGAAAACGGGCTGGGAGTGGATCAGGAGGGCGACGTCTATCTCTCCGACGTTGGCGCATCTGAGGTCAGGGTGTACAGCAGAAACGGCGGCCTTCTAGCTTCTTTCGGCCAACCCGGTTCGAGAATTGGCGAGTTTAACTCTCCGAAAGGGTTGTGGATCGATGCCAGCAACCGCCTCTACGTCGTCGATACAGCAAACGTCCGCGTCCAGCTCTTCCAATTGCCTTAAGGCCAGACTCCGTTGGTGGGATGGGGTCGTGGATCCGTTGGTCGCATATAGCTCATTGGAAAAGTCATCGTGTACGTTTGCGGCCAGGACCGACCGGTCTTGGGTAAGTGACGATAAGTCGCTATCTTACCACCGTTAGCAGCACAGCATTGCAACCGCGTGGCAACGCGCATGCTTTTGTTAGAATTTTCACTTGCCTTCCACTCGCAAAACCCCAAAATCCGCTACCGTCTCCAGCGCAGCCAAGCCGGTGAGTGCTGTGAAAAATGGTACAGCCGCACCTGCCGTCGCTGCACCTCCTGAACCCGCTGGCTCCAAGGGACGTATCTTCCTGATTGACGCGATGTCATTCATCTTCCGCGCCTATCACGCGATGCAGCGGCAACGGCCCATGTCCACCAAGACCGGCATACCAACCAGCGCAACCTTCGTCTTCGTGAACATGTTACGTAAGCTGCGGGCTGACTTCTCACCGCAATTCTTGGCAGCCGTCTTCGATGTGGCCGCTCCAACCTTTCGCGACGAGCAGGCGAAGGCCATTGCCAGCCTGCGCAAGTTCGACAGCAAAACCCAGACCTACGTCGATGTCGCCTACGACGGCTACAAGGCCAACCGTGCCGCGATGCCGGATGACCTGGCGCAGCAGATCCCCTACATCCGGCGCGCGCTGGAGGCCTATCGCATTCCGATCCTGGAAGCGTCCGGCTTCGAGGCCGACGATGTGATCGGTACACTGGCACACAAGGCGGCCGACGAAGGATATTCCGTGTTTGTCGTGTCCAGCGACAAGGACATGATGCAGCTCGTTAACCAGCGCATCTGCGTGCTGAATCCGCCGAAGGACAATCTCATTTGTGATGCCGCGAAAGTTGAGGAGATCCTGGGTGTCCCGCCGGAACGTGTGGTGGACGTGATGGCGCTGCGTGGTGACGCCATCGACAACATCCCTGGCGCGCCCGGCATTGGCGACAAGGGTTCGGTGGAGCTGATCCAACGGTTCGGAACGGTGGAGAACACCCTAGACCATGCTGCCGAGGTCGAGCGCAAGACCTATCGCGAGTCGTTGCAGAACAATCGCGATGCCGTTCTGACTAGCAAGGAACTGGTAACGATCAAGACCGATGTCGCGGTGGAGTTCCAGCCGGAGCAAATGCGCGCGCTGGAGCCCGATCCCGCCGCTGCCCGGACGTTATTCACGGAACTGGAGTTCACTACGCTGGTCCAGGATTTTCTGACCGAGAACATCGAACTCGGCGAAACCGACTACGGTGACGCCAAGACCGCTGCCGATGTCGAAGCTGTAATCGCGCGGGCACGACAACCCGGTGGGCTGCTCGCGATCGCGCTGGAGGCTTCGCCGTCGCAACCCTCTGCCGCGGAGGAAGAAGAAAGCGTCGACGAAGAGGACAACAAGCAGCTTTCGCTCTCGGCGGCTCCCCCGACACCGCCAGCACCTGCCAGTTTGCGCCTCGCGATCTCGGCCGAAGCCGGGAAGGCGACGACTCTGACCCTCGACGGCTCGGAGATCGCTAGGCCCCTGACGCAGGCGCTTGCCGACGAGTTGCTCCCCAAGACCATTAATGACTACAAGTCTGCGATGCATGTTTTCGGGCAGCATGGAATAACGCTTGCGGGAGTGCAGCACGATACGCTGCTCTACGGTTACCTGCTCGATCCGACGTACTCTACGTACGGACTGCGTGAGACTGCCCTCCGCAAGTTCAATCTGAAACTGGGCCGCATCGCCAGCGGAGGCCGCCGACGTCACGTTGCGGCTGGCCGAGAAGTTGGGTAATGAAGTCGATCAGGCCGGGCTGCGCAAGGTTTACGACGAAATCGATCTGCCTCTGGTTCCGGTTCTGGCGCGTATGGAAGAGGCCGGAGTCAAGCTCGATTGCGAAGTGCTGGCCGAGATGTCGCAGCGGTTGGAGCGCGAGATCCAGGCAAAAGCGCGCGAAATCTACGAAAAGTGCAGTTTTGAGTTCAACATTAATTCGCCCAAACAGCTCGGCGACGTGCTCTTCAACAAGCTCAACCTGCCCAAGCCGTTCAAGTATGGCAAGGGCAAGACTATCTCCACCGCGGTGGACGTGCTCGAAGGACTGGCTAGCGAGCACGAGGTACCGCGCCTGGTACTCGACTACCGACAACTCTCCAAGCTGAAGTCCACTTATGTGGACGCGTTGCCGGCGCTGCTCAATCCTGCCACCGAGGCGGCTGCACACTACGTTCAACATGGCAGGCTCCGCAACCGGGAGGCTGTCGTCAGTAAATCCGAACCTGCAGAACATCCCTATCCGCACGGAGCTGGGCCGGGAGATTCGCGCAGCATTTATCGCTGATCCAGGAAATGTTCTGCTGAAGGCCGACTACTCCCAGATCGAGTTGCGGCTGCTGGCCCACTTCTCCGGAGACAAGTTGCTGGTCGAGGCTTATCGTGCGGGCGCGGACATCCACACCCTTACCGCGTCGCAGGTCTTCGGTGTGCCGCCGCTGATGGTCAACGCCGAACATCGCCGCCGCGCCAAGGCAGTCAACTTCGGCATTGTGTACGGGTTGTCGGCCTTCGGTCTTTCGCAACAAATCGGAATCGACACCAAAGAAGCCAAGCAGTTCATCGATGCCTACTTTGAGAAGTACAGCGGCGTGCGCGAGTTCATCGATCGCACTCTCGATCAGGCGCGCCGTGAACAGAAGGTCATGACGCTGTTCGGTCGGGTACGGCCCATTCCCGACATCCACAGCAAGAACTTCAATCTGCGTGGATTTGCCGAGCGAACCGCCGTGAACACTCCTTTGCAGGGCACGGCGGCCGATCTGATCAAGATCGCGATGATTCGTATTGATGCTGACCTGCGCGAGCGGAAACTGCGCTCGCGGATGTTGCTGCAGGTGCATGACGAGCTCGTCTTCGAGGTTCCCGAGGATGAAGTGGATACGATGAAGCGGCTGGTCAGCGAGCGTATGGAGAGCGTTTACGAGCTCAACGTACCGCTCAAGGTGGACGTCGGTGTAGGGCTGAATTGGCGGGATCTAGAATAAGGATTGGCCAATCCGCTGAGAGCGGCCGGCTGCTAGAATGAGCTTGTGAAGCGTCCCATCCGCCTCATCGCCATCGATATCGATGGCACACTCCTGGATTCTAAAGTCGAGATCTCCCGCGCTAACCTAAATGCACTGCGCCGGGCCCATGAAGCCGGTGTTGAGATCGTGCTGGGAACCGGCCGGCGGCATAAGTTTGCCCTGCCGATCGCGGAGTCGCTGGGCTTCGATCTGTGGCTCATCAGTTCCAATGGCGCGGTCACCTGCTCCACGCGCGGCGAGATGTTTCACCAGGATCTCCTGCCGAAGAAAACCGCCATCAGGCTGTGCCGGCACATGCAGCAGTTCCGCAATCATACGGTGCTGACCTTCGACCGCGAGGGCTTGGGCGGCATTGTCTGCGAGAACCACGAGCATCTCTACGGCGTCATCCAGCGCTGGATGGAGAAGAACGCGCCGTACATCGAGTACATCAGCCCCATCGAGAAAGCGCTGACCGAGGACCCGATTCAGGCCATGTTCTGCGGGCCGATTGAGCTGATGCAATGCGCTCAGGAGAGGCTTGCGGCGTGCGACTTCAGGGAAGAGTTCACCCTGTTGCGCACTCAGTACGACGCGCGCAACCTGTGCATCGTTGATATTCTCAACGCTGGCTGCTCAAAGGGACATGCTCTGGAGCGGTGGGCCAACTACCGCGGCATCGATCGCTCCGAGGTCATGGCCATTGGCGATAACTACAATGACATCGAGATGTTGACCTTTGCGGGACATCCGGTGATCATGGGTAATGCGTCTGATGATCTGAAGCAGAATGGCTGGACGGTCACTCTGCACAACGATGAGAGCGGCGTTGCCGCCGCCATCGAACAGGTCCTCGACGCCAACACCGCGAGCGTGGATGCGTAAGATCATACAATTCGGCCTCTTGGGGCTATTGGTCGCCTCGCCGCTGCATGCTGCCGAAATGGCGAACTTACGCAACGGCTTCAGCATTCGTCACCAGCGACATGAGACCGCCGGCGATACTACGCGCCTGTATATGGATGCAGCTCCCGACAGTGGATATATCGACGTTCCCACCGCCGAGATCGAAGGCTTTGAGCCTGCGCCGCCGGATCCGCAACAGGCCGTTGCGCAACCACAAGAGGTGCGGGACTTGAACTCTATCGTCAGCGCGGCGAGCAATCGCAATCAGGTGGATGCCGACTTTATCGCCAGCGTCATCCGTGCTGAGAGCGCCAACAATCCCCGCGCGATTTCGCCTAAAGGCGCACGGGGACTGATGCAGCTTATGCCGCAGACCGCCAGCGACCTGGGTGTTAAGAACAGCTTCGATCCGGCGGAGAACGTTGATGGCGGTGTGCGCTATCTACGGGACTTGCTGCTGCTTTACGACAATGACATGATTAAGGCACTGGCTGCCTACAATGCTGGTCCTCAGCGCGTACAGCAGTACAAAGGTTTGCCACCGTACCGCGAGACACATGCCTACGTCGCGCGCGTCATTCAGGATTACAACCGCAAGAAGCTGGCCAAGCGCAAGAGCCAGCCGCAGGCCCAGCTTCATCGCGAATCGGCAGGCGGGGATGTGATTGCGCAAAGAAGGTCTCGATCCATTTCGGGCGGCGAATAACCAGGTTGACCCTGCTTAGTCTCTCATTTACCTTCACCTATAGGCTTCGGGCTGCGGCGCAACGTCATGGGCCGCTGATTTCTCCTTCATGAGCACAAAGCGCATCTTGGTTTTCGGTGTAGTTATGGTCGCGCTGTGCCTGCTGATTTACCTGCAGGTACGCACCTGGAAGAACTTCGACTGGGGAGTTTTCTGGAGCCGGACCGACCACGTCAGCCTCCTGGGTCTTTTGGCCGGGATTGTTCTCACCTACCTCGCGTACGTTCTCCGCGCTGTACGCTGGCGCATCTTCCTGAAGCCGGTCTGCAAGACGACGACGGCACAGCTGCTGGGGCCGCAATTCATCGGCTTCTCGGCGCTGGCGCTGCTGGGACGCGCCGGAGAGATGATCCGTCCCTACCTTATCGCCAAAAAAGAGCGCCTCACCTTTACCTCGCAGATTGCGGTCTGGGGCGTGGAGCGCATTTTCGACATGGGCGCGTTCGCGGTGTTGCTCACGATCAGTTTGTTTTCTCCTGAGGTGCGGGCGTTGCCCTTCTACCACAACCTGGTGACCATACATGGGGTTCAGGTTGATCTTGGATTGCGCGGTGCGGCTTTTGTCCTGATGGCTTTCGTGGCCGCATTAGTCATGGGATGCGTTCTGGTGCGGTACGCGGGCGAGCGTGTCGGCCAGTTTTTGTACGATCTTTTTGCCGGCTTCGCTCCCACGGTTGCTCATCACCTGCGCGAGAAGGTGCGTTCCTTTAGTGAGGGATTGAAGACGATTCATGACGTGCGCTCGGCCGTGGAGTTGGTGGCTGTATCGCTCGGGCTGTGGGTGCTCACCGCGTTCTCTTACTACGTCATTACACATGCTTATCCAGGAGAGCTTCGGAGCTTAGGAATGGCCGACCAGGTAGTGTTGATGGGCTCGAGCATGGTGGGATCGATGCTGCAATTGCCAGCTGTCGGTGGAGGCTCGCAACTGGCGACTATCAGCATGCTTCACTCGGGCTTTGGCATCGAACAGGAACTGGCGGTGAGCTGCGGAATCCTTATCTGGGCGATCACCTTCATGTCGGTGATTCCCACCGGCCTTGCGCTGGCGCGGCGCGAGCATCTTTCTCTACGCGCTGTCGCCGAAGCAGAAGAAAAGGAAGAAGCCGCGCTGGTGGAATAATTGGCGTTCCGAGGATTCGAAGGGCGCTTATAATTTCTTTCACGATGCTCGGCCTTTCGGTCCTTGGGCTGGTAAGACTTCTCTCGGGAGCTTCTCGGGTCCGATGAAAACCGCACGTTGGATTCTGATCGCCGCACTGACAAGCGGTCCTTTCTGGTACGCGAATCTAACTCAATCGACCGTTGCTGCCGCAGTGGCCAGCAGCACAAGCGCCAACCTCACCATCAGCGGCAGCCCAAAGTGGGTTGACACCAACATGGATGTCACCGCCGGTGACAAGCTGCACATCACCGCCAAAGGCACGGTCACGATGGGAAAAGACACGGGCATTACGCCAGCCGGCGCGCAGCGCGGCTGGGTTGATACGTTGCGCCCGCTGATGGTTCCCAGCGCGGGACGAGGTGCATTGGTCGGCCGCATCGGTAACAGCGATGCCGCGACTCCATTCGTGGTCGGCGCCGATGGCACCGCTGACCGTTCCCGTGGCTGGACGCTTGTATCTCGGTATCAACCAGGATCCGACAGAAACGCCTACTGGTAGTTACATAGTTCAGATCGATCGCACGCCGGCCAGCTGCTGCTGCTGCCAAGAGCAACTACGACTTCAAGCCGCTGTTTGCGCAGATCGACGCCAAGATCCCCTACCGTGTGACCGACAAGCCAGAAGGCGGCAATCCAGGAGACCTGATCAACTTCGTGATTGTCGGCTCGCAGCAGCAAGTGACCAGCGCATTGAAGGATGCCGGCTGGCTTCAGGCCGACAAGACCAACACAGACGCGGTCGTCAGCGCGTTGCTGGCAACATTGCAGAAGAACTCCTACATGACCGTGCCGATGAGTATCCTGTACCTCTTCGGCCGTCCGCAAGACTTCGGCTATGAACGTACCGATCCGGTGCTGGTGGCTGCGCAACGACACCATTTCCGCATCTGGAATTCACCCTTGAGCACGCCGCAGCAGACGGTCTGGGTCGGCTCTGGGACGCACGACATCGGCATCGAGAAGGACCAGCGCTCGGCCAATGCCATCACCCACAAAATCGATCAGGACGTGGACAACGAGCGAGACTTCATCGGTGCGACCTTGACGCAAGCGGGAAAAGTTCAAGCCATGGAATACATGACGCGCTCGCATCCCATTACTTCGACGAAAACCGCAACCGGCGGCGAGATCAAATCCGATGGCCGCGTCTTGGTTATCATCTTGAAGCCCTCGCAGAAATAGCCGTGATCCAATCGGTCAAACGGAGTTGAGGAAGGACAATCCTATCTCCCGGTTTGGAGTTGCCAGCTGCGGGGCTCCTTTTACCCGGTAGCTCCCTATATACGTTGCTGATCGGCGAACGGTCGATTCCAGCTCAATTTTTCTCAGTAACTCAATTCCCACACTTGGGTGGACCGCCCAGAGGGTTGTAGTCAAAGAGGTCGTGGGGCTCCATATCGAAGCCGCTCCAATGAACAAGAGTCACGCCAGTGCGGTTTCCCGAACCCTTCTGGTTGTCCAGATCGCTGGGATCATGGTGGGCCGACCCAATGTACCAGACGGCGATGCCGTCGCCGGTCGCGCCTACAATCTGCGAATCGCCCACATAGCGCAATAAGTAGTCGTCAGGTGAGTACCAGGTGTAGCGCCAGTTATTCATGCCCGAGCCGCTGCCGTCCTCGCCTGGATTGTCGTTGCTCACATAGTAATCAGCCAGCGTCCAGAGCTCTTTGTCAGCCGGACGTTGTGAAAATCTGCCCGTTCCCGTGCGATTCCCCGGCAGGAATTCAAAGCCCATCAAGTGGCCATAGCTGTTCATCTGTGTCGTGCTCTGGACAATCACACTATTGAACTTGAAGGGATCCCAATCCAGGCTGGTCTCGTTAGTAATCGGCGGCTCCGAGTCAGTTGCGGAAGTTCCGTCCGCAGACATGACGTGCTGGAACTGCAGCACCTCATTGTCGGTACGGCCAAACAGTTTTGTACTTACGCGCCACAAGCCGTTGTGCACATGGGGCGCACTGGTCTTGCCGGGTAGGTTATAGCCAGTCGCGCCATAACGGAAGCCGATGCTGCCATCCTCGCGAAAAGTGTACTCGATGATGTTGTCGTAGTTGCCGCCATCGTATACGCCCCAGACCACAACTTCATACACACGCCGGCGGGTGTGATTGCCGGGCTGCTTGCACAACCAGGCGATGCCGCTCTCGCGGCACTCCACGGCTACCTTGGGATACGGATCACGGATGTAATTGTTGCCTGATGCCTCCCGCAAATACACCAGGCTTCCGAGCTGCGCGGGCAGGTCGGCGGGATCCATCTGGTCCATATTGTTATAGCTGCCGCGCATGTCGTAAGGGCTGTACGATCCATCGTCATAGGGAACGAAGATATCGGCCATGCCTGCGTGTTTGATGATGTACTGCTTGGAAGCGAATTGTCCGGCCTGCAACGATACGTCCACCATGCTCAGGCCCTTCAGCCCATCGTTGCGGAGCCCGAAGCGCCAATGCGAGTCAGGAAAATCGATGCGCAGGTAAAGGTTGCTCTGGAGAAAGATGCCAACGGCGTCTTCCTCGGTTACCTGACAACCGCTGCCGTTGATGATGATGCGATCGGTCGCGTGCGCCGAAACAAGGTTGAACGAGAATACGATAACCGCTGCCGCAACGGTTATGAAGCGGTGCAGCTGCGCAGGCCACCTCCGGCGAACTGGCTGGAGTATCGCCGTGATCGCCAAGCCAAAATAAAGGGAAGACACCGATGGTTCTGGGACGGGCAAAGTCAGGGCTGGGAACTGCATGGGGAACCACCTCGCGAAAAGTGACTCGCATGGTAATACCGATTTCACCCGGCACGCAAACTTGTACACTGGCTCCGCATGCGTGCCTGAGCCCCAGGAAAGAGAGCGGGGCGGACGGCGGCGATCAGAAAATGATCTTGCCGGAGATCTGCACGACGCGTACCGAGGTGTCGAAGCCCAAACCTGCTCCGTAAGGGCTCGTTGGCATGTTCTGCATGGACGAGATCTGTCCGAAGGTTGCGTCGCCCAAAGAATTATCAGGATTGGAGAAGTTCGGATGGTTGAAGACGTTGTAGGCCTGCGCGCCAATGCCCAACTGGACACGCTCGGTGAGCTGAAAGGTCTTGAACAGCGCCATATCGAAATCGAAGAAATGGGGCCCGACGTACTGGTTGCGCCGCTGGGGAGAGAAGCCGGGGTAGGTGGTGAAGCTGTCGGCCCCAGAATTGATGAAGGCGGCTGCATCCAGGCATGGAGTAGCCGTCCCCGCCGCACTGGCGGCACCTCGGCCGCAACTGCGCTGTCCCGGGGCGTTGCCCGGCAGAATCGGGTAGCCGAGAGTCGGGATTCCTGCGCCGTTTGGTATCCCGCCGCTGGTGTTGCCGTCAAAGATCGAAAATGGCAGTCCGTTACGCCAAAACACCTTGCCGGACCACTCCCATCCCCCCAACAATCCCTTGAGTATCCCGTTGCTGGTGTGAAGCTGCGGATGCACGACGAAGTCCGCGTTCAAGCTGTTACGCACGTCGTAATCCGAACTGCCGTAGTTGCACTGGCGCAGACTGCCGGGACAGAGTTGCCTGAGCAGGGAGTCGCCGTAGTTGAAGAGCCCGCCGTTGGACGCTTCATCCAGGTTGTGGCCCCAGGTGTAGTTCGCATGGGCTGCGAACCAGTTGGCGAAGTTCCTCCGCAAACTGATGGTGATGCCGTTGTAGTTCGAAAGGGCGCCGCTCAGTACTTGGGAGACGGTCCCATAATTCGGCACCGGCGCCGAACTCGGCAACAAACCGCTGGGGTAGAAGCCTGGGTTGTAAGCGTTGTACCAGACGTCGAGGTGTGGAATGCGGATCCCGTGATTACCGACATAGCTGAAGATCAACGCAGTTGCCGGGTCCAATTCCTGTTGCACGTGCACGCTCCACTCCTGCCAGCGGGGGTTGTGGATGGTGCCGGTCACAGCATGGAAGTTGGGGGGAGCGAACGGCACTCCCAGCTGCTGCAACTGCGCGGCAATCTGGGAATAGGTTTGCCCCGAGGCAAAGCCCTGGTTAAATGCTGCTGCCGAGGCCTCGAAGATCGCGTAGGAACCGTTCGGCCCGGGATCGAAGGCCAGTGTGCCCTGCGCCGGCTGCACGTTAATTCCTACGGCAACTGGAGGATTTGCCAGAAAGTTGTCCAAGATTGCCGCCGGGGGAGCGTCATAGAATAGGCCGAAGCCCGCGCTGATCACCGTCTTGCCATTGCTGTATGGCGACCAACTGAAGCCGACGCGCGGGGAGAAATCTGCGCCATCCACGCCGGGGTATCCCTGGTGCAAGTTATGGGCAATGTCCTGTGTGTAGGGGACGCTGCCGGGATCCGGGCTGGTAGTGCTGGCTAGAGAATTCCACGATGTCTTGAAGTTGGCAAAGCAATTGATCTGACACACGGGGTTAGAGTTGTACTCGTAGCGCAGGCCCAGAGTCACAGTCAGATTGCTTCGGATCTTCCATTCGTCCTGCGCGTAGGCTCCGACTCCCCAGAAAGCGACGGGCACATTGCTGGCGAGGTTGTCCGACTGGCGGTATGATCCCGCGAAGCCTTCCACCATCTGCTGCAGCGCGTTGCTGCCAATGCTGAAGAAGACGCCCGGATAATTAAAGAAGAAATTGTGATCGCTAATGTCGTAGCGGCGGAAGTTGGCGCCGAATTTCAAGGAATGGCGGCCGCGCACCAGCGAGAAGTTGTCGATGAACTGGTACTGCGTGTTGCGCCGGCCCGCAGGGAATGAGGTCATCGGATTGAAGGAGCTGAAAGGCACCGCGCCGCCAAAGGTCACCCGAGCAGGGAAGGTGTCGGACGCGAGGGGCTGATTTTGTGCAAACAGGAATACGAAGTGACTGCCCGCGGCCGTAAATTCATTGGTCGCGTTTGGTGAAAAAACGTGCGTCTCCTGCAGTTGAATGTCCCACCATGGCTGCTGCGAGATCACATTGAAATCGGGACTGATGGGGTCCTGGTAATTGGGCTGCAGACCATGGTCGAGCTTATAACGGCCGAACATCTGGTCTTTCTGCCCCAGCTTCTGATCAATCCTGACGGCCACCACCCACTCCCAGGCCAACGCGTCGGGCGTCGATTGGAAACGTGCGGCGCAGGCCTGGGTAGCCGGGTCAAAGCCCGGCAGCTCCAGTTCTGTACAGGACTGGCTGTTGGGAATGGGCACTGCCCTCCCCGAGCCTGTTGCGTTGGCAAACAGTTGGAACATTCTCTGGTATAGAGGCGCCTCGGCTGGTTGCAACTTCTCGACGTTCGCCAGGGCTGCGCTGGCGAAGTCCGCCGTGGGAATGGTGGTCGAAATCACATTGGGCAGCACAAAGCGGACCCCTTCCGTGTTCACGAAGAAGAAGGTCTTGTTCTTCATGATTGGTCCGCCAACACTCGCCGCCCACTGGTTCGCGTTGGAAAATGGACGCGGCGTCTGCGGGACGCCGTTGTTGTTCATCCAGTCATTGGCGTTCATGGCCCGGCCGTTCCACCAATACTGCGCGTTGCCATGGAATGCGTTGCTGCCCGACTTGGTTACATAAGTGACCTGAGTACCGGCATATTGGCCGTATTCGCCGGAGTAGGCGTTCGTGACAACAGTGGCCTCCTGGATCTCGTTCGATCCGATGGCGAGGTTGGTCGCGCCCGACATGTTGACGTTGTAGAAGGGGTCAATGTAGTCCTCGCCATTAATCGTGAATAGAACCGAGGTGGCTGGCAGCCCATAGACCGTAAAGTTGCCTAGACCTCCAGTGTTATTCATCACCGCGCCCGGGACGGATTGGGCAATGTTGGTAAGGTCTTCGCCCGGGTTTGGCAGTTGCTCCATTTCCAACCGGGAAAAGGATGTGCTGGGACTGGGCGTCTTGGTAAGCATCGGGATCACAGCCCCCGAAACCTCGACCGTTTCCGCGGTCTTGAAGACCCGGAGGGCCATGTCCGCTGTGGTCGTCTGCCCTAGCTGAACCGTAACGTGCCGCTCAGCCGGCGCAAAGCCCGAGCTTTTGACTGAGACCTGGTACTGCCCCGGTTTCAGCAAACTGAACTGGTAGGATCCGGTATCGGAGGTGGTGGTCTGTTGCGTTGCCCCGGTGTCCAGACTTCTTAAGATCACCGGGATGCCTGGGACTACGGCATGGTTGGGATCGGTAATGGTCCCGGCGATGTCCCCGGAGATCAGCGACTGTGCCATCGATGTCGGAATCGCGACCAGCGCTATCACCGACATGACTAGAATTCTCGCGCTCAGCTTCGTAGCTGTCATATCTCCTCCCCTTTCGAGTAGACCTGAAACAGCGTTGTAGCCTTGAGTCAAAATTGCCGATCCGGCAAGCGGGACTCCGTTCTCATCACTTCCGCAGTTTGTGCAGTTCCTCCTGGAAACAGCTGGTTGCGGCGGGCACGATCCGACATCGCTCTACGCAACCAGAAATCGAAAATCACGAAACTACCGTCCACTATTCCCTGCGTTACCGCAGTTCGGCGTACTCTGCTTTGGCTTGCCGGAGGACGGGAATACCAGGATCGGCGTCTTTCCAGAGCGTCAGGAAATCCTGATACGATTTGCGCGCTGCGGAATGGTCCCCCATCAGCGCCTGCGCCCGCCCAAGCTGCAGATAGGTCAGAGGGGCAGCTATGAAGTTACCGGCTATGCCGCGGTGTCCGATAATCTTCTGGAACTCCGCTGCTGCGGCGCGTCCTTGTCGAGCCTTCAAGTACGCCTGCCCACGCAGGTAAATCGGGTAAAGCCCACCCCACTCCAGGTCATTCATGCCCCATTCGTAAGGAGTGACGCTCCGCAAAATCTCCACCCCATTGCCGGGTTCGGTGCCCTCGATCGCGACGGCCGCCCGAATGGAAGGCAGCCAATAGCCCTGCAAGAGCGTGTCCAACGGGTATTCCCGGTTGAGCTTGTCAGCCAAATTCTGCGCCTGCGCCGCATCTCCCGCGGCGGCGAGCGCCAGTGCGCTGACGATTTCCACAACCTCCCGCTACTCAACGCCAAGGCCTCTGTGGCTATCCTGCGCGCCTCGGTGTTGTTCCCAATTTCGGACTCGCGTAAGGCCTGCTGTGCCTTCGCCGTGGCCGCGGTCTCTGGGGTTTTGGTTTTCATGGCCGCGTCGATCGCTTGACCAGACAGTTCGCGCGCCTTGACGAAGTGGCCGTAGTAGGCCTCGGTGTCAGCTTGGGCCGAGAACAAGTCATCCTCAAGCCCTGCCTTATCTTTCGCCCATCTCGTCAGCTCGCGCATGGTGTCCTTGTCGCCTTGGAGAAACGCCAGCTGATACCAGGCGTAGCGCAATTGGAATCCATCGAGATGGTGTGATCGGGCCTCCTCCAACTGCTTCTGGGCATCTTCCAAGCGATCCAAGGCACAGTAAATGCGAATGAAGTTCGTATAGGCTTGCAAGTTGCTGGTGGGCTGGGCTCGAAAGAACTCCCATGCCTCAACCAGGGACTTTTCGTAATCCCCGACAGTCCGATAGAAATTGACCAGCTTGTTGAGCTCCGAGTTATGGGGATAAGTTTGGATTACCTTCCTCACCGCCTCCAGCCACTTCTCCAGGTCCCGGGTGACGCAACAGTAGTAAGACTCTTCAATGAACAGCTTTTCCCGCAGGGTGGTACGCTCGCGCAATTCGTAAGCTCGTTGGTAACTTTGGGCCGCCAGGGTTTGTTCCCCGAGATTTCCATAGACGGCGCCCAACCAGTTGTAAGCTAGCGAGAAGTTCGGATCCAATTCCACCGCTCGCTGGAAATGTGGAAGAACCTCTGCCAGAGGCAGTCCCGTTTTGAGTGCCGTTTTGAGGCCCAGGGCATACGCTTGCAAGGCTTCCAGCGATGAACTCGTAGCCTCGCCCAGCGGTTTGTCGTACTGTCGCAAAGAGGCCGACGATTCGCCCAGGTCACGCCGTATCCGGTTTGCCCCAACCCCCAGGGTGTTCACGACCTGGTCCCGGTGCTCTGCCACCACCTTTGCACTGGCCAGTTCCTCCCCATTCTGGCAATTACGGGCCTTGAGTTCGATCCGATACTCGTTGCCCGCATCGGCAATCGAGCCGGTCACCATCGCCGTGCTCTTCGTCTTGAGACAGACCTCCCGCGCCATGTCGTCGGTAAGCCGCTCGCCAGGGGCTTGATTCATCAGCTTGAGCGTCTGGGCCGTCTTGTCCTGGGCAAGCAGGTTCAGCAAAGGCGATTGCTGAAGGGCGACATCCAATGGCATAGCCAAGGCGTCGTCGAAGACGGGATCGTTGGTGCCGTTTCTGAAGGCCGCAACAACGATGGTGTCCGCCTGCGTGAGCCTGGCCGTGCGATGCGCGCGCCAGTAGAGGCCACCTGCGAGGCCTGAGGTAACCAGAACCAACGCGGTCACAAGCCTCCAATACTTGAAAGAATCTCCGCCGTTTCCGCCTTTGGTCTCACGCTTCACCTTTTCGAGTTCGCAATGAACGTCCGCGGCCGTCAGCGGGCGCAGCTTGCGGTCCTTCTCCAGGGTCTTGTTGATGGTCGCGACCAGCTTAGGCGGCAGCTTGGAGTTAAGGTGCTGCAGCGGCCGAGGTGTCTCGTTCGCAATGGCATCGTGTACGACCGCTATAGTCTCGCCGCTGAAGGCGCGCCGGCCGGTGGCCATCTCGTAAAGGACGAGACCGAAAGAGAACAGATCGGTACGCGCGTCCAGCTTTTCCCCGCGGACCTGTTCCGGCGACATGTAGCCCGCCGTCCCCATCGCCAGCCCGGTGCGAGTCAGTTGGGTGTCCGTGACCGGCCCGGGTGAAATTGGAGTGAGACCTATGTCTCTGACAGCATCCTTCGAGGGTGGTCCCCTCAAATCTTCGGCCGGTCGGGTGTGCGTTGCATCTTCTTCCGGCCCGCCGCTCTCTAGCAACTTGGCCAACCCGAAGTCCAGAATCTTGCATACACCCTTGTTGGTAAGGAAAATGTTCGCCGGCTTGATGTCGCGATGGATGATGCCCCGCTCGTGCGCCGCTTGTAGGCCCTGGCTGACTTGAATTCCGATGTCCAGCAGTTCCTCGAGGGGAAGCGCGCCCTCGGCAGCCGACAGGCGATCGCGCAAGGTCTGTCCTTCCAGCAACTGCATCACCATGAAGGGGCGGCCCTCATGGTCTCCGAATTGGTGAATCGCGCAAATGTTGGGATGATCGAGCGACGAGGCGGCACGCGCTTCGCGGCTGAAGCGTTCCAGCGCCCGCGGATCGTTGCCCAGTTCCTCGGGCAGGAATTTCAAGGCCACGCGGCGGCCCAGCTTCAGGTCTTCGGCGCGGTAAACCACGCCCATGCCCCCGCCGCCGATAATATTCAACACCCGATAATGCGAAACCGTTCTGCCGGACAGCACCGATGGTTCGGGCTGCGAAGGCACCGCAGCTCCGTCGGCGCTGCGGGCCGGAGCAGCCTCCTCAGCGCAATCTTCAGCCGAAGTGACCCACTCCACCGGCACCATCAGCCGATACCCGCGGCTGGCTACAGTTTCGATGTATCGCGGTTCATCGGCCGAGTCCCTGAGCGCCTTGCGCAGCTTGCCGATGACAACGTTGATGCTGTGATCGAATTCGACAATCGTGTCGTTGGGCCAGAATTTCTTCCTGATTTCCCCCCGAGTGACAATCGCGCCTTCGCGCTCGACCAGCATTACCAGCAGGAGAAAGGGCTGTTGCGGAAGGACGATGCTGCCTTCGACCTCGCCCGGCACCGGAGCCGAGGATGCCATGGAGGCCGGGCACAGCTCCCCGGAGAATAAGTCGAGTTCAAAGCCTCCGAATCGCACGCGAGCTGGTAGCGTTTTCTCCATAACCTCGCAAAAAGATTTCGAAAACGAGTCCGTGGTTTGGGACAAAGTGTACTACCACCTAAGTTGAGTTCCAAGCTCCTTCTCCGATTGAAGTAGGGATTCTCCCGCGACGCATTCGCAAAGGCGCCCGAGCTTACAGCCGAAGACCGTTTCCTTTCATTGACTTACGTCAGTGACCCCAAGATGACTCCAAAATGACCGCCAGTGCATTGGCGGCGCAAGCCCGTTGAGGCACACTCGGCCCGTTCCTGCACAGTGCAGGTAGTACCGGGACCGGCGTTCTATATCGGCACTTTTCGGCTGCTAAAGATCGATGCCTGAAAGGAGGAGACAAAATGACGATGTCACTCGCTGCCCGCAGTCTGAAGGTCAAGAGGCTGACGAACCTATCGTTGGTCGTCTCCCTTGGCTTGATGCTTGCGATCCCCGCCGTTGCTCAGCAGGGCGTGAAGATCCTGACCGGCGTTCCCATCAACTTTGCGAGCCTTACGCTGCATATAAAAGGCCAACCCATCAATGTTTACGAATTCACCGTGTCGATTTACCCCATGAATACACCTCCGCCCTGGCCCATAGGATTGTGGCTCTATAGCTACGTTCAGGTTGACCCTGACAGCCCCAACAACAACCTGCAGTCAACTTGGGGACAGGCTAACTGGTGCCGCTGGTGGATTAATCAAATTGCGGAGCTCGAGAGAAGGAACGGGAAGCAACTGCCCTATCCATATTTCGAGATCAATCTCCCATTGGACGTTCAGCTGCTGATCGTAACCGACGAGCAGATCCCCGTGTATCCGCCCGGAAGTGTGACTTGTTGGCAGGTGGAAAACGAATATGCCCCCTGACCTCGCGATTGTTCCGGGTTACGTGACGTGTCTGCATTCGTTCGACCAACCAGTAGAACGGATGCGGCCCTCCCCCGCAGGGGCGGACCCAAATCACCGCCCCTGCTTCCGAGCAGTTCAACTGCAACAAGAAACCCTGAAGTCGTTCTGGAGGAGTGAACATGTTAGCTGAGTGCAATACGAGGACTGCGGACCACACCGTCCTCCGGCTCGTCCTGGGGCCGCTGGAGACGCAAGTGATGGAAGTGCTCTGGGCCTGTGGCGAGTGTCGGGCACGAGAGGTGATGGAGAGACTGGATCGCAACCTGGCCTACACCACGATCATGAGTACGCTCGACCGGCTGTTCCGCAAGAACCTGGTCTCCCGGCGGTTATGTGACCGGGCCTATATCTATTCGCCACTCATTACCTGTCAGGAGTGGATAGACAGAGTCGCTCGAGATGTCGTCGCGAAGCTGCTCGCCGGGCCGCAAACGTCCCGGGAGGTACTCGTAGCTTGCCTGCTGGAGGCGGCCGGCGATCGGGAGGACCTGATACTGCGAGAGATCGAGAGAAGGTTCCGAGAACCGTCCTGAGATTGTGCGTAAGGCCTCTCTTCCAGGCGGGGCGATCATGCGTCAGTCGCGGACAAGGCCGGCTTTCTTGCGAAACGCCGGCCCTGTTGCGGAGGGAGCGAGGCTGCCGCTAGAACGTTGTCAAGGCGGATCCCGAATCGCGCCAGGGATAGGAGCCCAGCATCTTAAGGTAGTTGCCGCGGAGGAACGACCTCGGGTCTTCGATGTTGACCATGCTCATGCTGCCGCGCATTTGCTTCACCGAGATGTACTCGTGCTCGATCATCCAAGCTTCCATGCCCGCCAACACCACGCCGATGTGCTCAATGCCGTACTTCAGCAGGGCAGAGGTCATCATGGCGACATGTGCGCCGGCCATCATCGACTTCAGCACGTCGGTTGCGTCGTGCACGCCGCCGGTGATGGCGATGTAGGTTTCGACCTGGTGGTAGAGGATGGCGGCCCAGTGCAAACGCAGACGCAGCTCGTGCGGACTGCTGAGGACCAGGTTCGGCACCACTTCCAGCTCTTCGAGATCGAAGTCGGGCTGATAAAACCGGTTGAAGATCACAATGCCGTCGGCGCCCGCTTCGGAAAGTTTGCGGGCAAAGTTTGCGCACGAGGTGAAGTATGGGCCGAGCTTCACGGCGATGGGGATGCGCACGCTCTTGCGGATGGTGCGCACCAGATCGCAGTAACGGTTCTCGATCTGTTCCGCGGTCGTGTTGGGGTCGGTGGGAACGTCGAAGATGTTCAGCTCGAGTGCGTCGGCTCCCGCCTGTTCCATGTATTCGGAGTAGCGCACCCAACCACCGGGCGAGCTACCGTTGAGGCTGGCGATCACGGGAATGCTGACCGCGGCCTTGCCCTGGCGCAGCAGTTCCAGATAACGATCCGGCCCGACGTGATACTTGGGCATGTCGGGTAGGTACGAGGTAGCCTCCGCGTAACTGTTGGAGCCGTACTCCAGGGCGCTGTCAATGTTTTCGCTCTCGGCCTCGATCTGCTCCTCGAACAGCGAGTACATCACGATGGCCGAGGCCCCGGCGTCTTCCAGCCGGGGGAAGTTCTCCAGCTTCTCCGTCAACGGCGAGGCCGATACCACGACCGGATTCTTCAGCTTCAGCCCCAGATAGTTGGTTGTCAGGTCGATCATGAATTCCTCTCCTCGCTCTACTGCGCTTTCTCAAAGTTCATCGCGGCCATGTGCTGGTACAGCTTCCAGCGCTCATTGACGTTTTCCTGCGCCTGCTTCAGCAGCTTCTTCGCCTCGTCAGGATCGCTGTTGACCAGCATGGTGTAGCGCGTCTCGTTGTAAATGTATTTCTCCAGCGGAATGCTGGGCGCGCGCGAATCCAGCACGAACGGGTTCTTGCCTTCTTTGGCCAACCCCGGGTTGTAGCGGAACAACGGCCAGTGTCCGGAGTTCACCGCGGCCTTCTGCTGGTCGATGCCGTACACCATGTCGTAGCCGTGCGCGATGCAGTGGCTGTAGGCGATGATGATCGAGGGTCCGTCGTAGGCCTCGGCCTCGAGGAACGCCTTCATCGTCTGTGTGTCGCTGCCGCCCATGGCGACGTGCGCCACGTAGGCCCGGCCATAGTTCATCGCCATCATGGCGATGTCTTTCTTGGGAGTGCGCTTGCCGCCGGCAGCAAACTTCGCCACCGCCCCTAGCGGCGTGGACTTCGACATCTGACCGCCGGTATTCGAGTACACCTCGGTGTCGAGCAGCAGGATGTTGACGTTGGCGGTCGAAGCCAGCACGTGGTCGAGGCCGCCGTACCCGATGTCGTAGCCCCAACCATCGCCGCCGATGATCCACACACTCTTCTTGACCAGCATGTCGGCAACGGCGAGCAGGTCGCGGGCCGCCGGTGATTTGTCGTTGGCCAGCTTCTCCTTCAGCGCCTTCACCCGGACGCGTTGCGCGAAGATGCCTTCCTCGTTCGACTGATCGGCGCTCAGGATCTCGACCGCGAGCTGGTCGCCAATCATCGAAGCCATCTGTTGCACCAGCACCTTGGCGTAGTCGTGCTGCTTATCGATAGCCAGCCGCATGCCCATACCGAACTCGGCGTTGTCTTCGAACAGCGAGTTCGACCAGGCCGGACCCCGTCCTTCAGCGTTCACGGTGTAGGGCGTTGTTGGGAGATTGCCGCCATAGATGGACGAGCATCCCGTTGCGTTGCCAATAATCGCGCGGTCGCCGAACAGCCGGGTCATCAGCGAGATGTAGGGGGTTTCTCCGCAACCGGCGCATGCGCCCGAGAACTCGAACAGCGGCTGCAGCAACTGTTGGTCCTTCACCTGGCCGTGCGAAAGCTTCTCGCGCGAGAACTCGGGGATCTGCAGGAAGTAGTCCCAATACTGGTTATACTTTTCACGGAGCGCGGGCTGCGGCTCCATGTTGATGGCGCGGTGCTTGGCTTCGCTCTTGCTCTTGGCCGGGCAGACCGCGACGCACAAGCCACATCCCGTGCAATCCTCCGGCGCGACTTGCAGCGTGTATTTCAATTCCGAGAACTCACGCCACTTGGGGATCGCAGTCTGGAATCCTTCGGGAGTGTGGTTGATGCTGCTGGGATCGTAAATCTTGGCGCGAATGACGGAGTGCGGACAAACCATAACGCACTTGCCGCACTGGATGCACAGCTCTTCATCCCATACCGGAATTTCCAGCGCGATATTGCGCTTCTCCCACTGCGTGGTTGCGGTGGGGAAGGTGCCGTCGATGGGCAGGGCACTCACTGGAATCTGATCGCCGTCTCCGGTGATCATGAGCGCCTCTACATTGCGCACAAAGTCGGGAGCGTTCGCCGGAACCGGCGGACGAACATCGAACTGCGAGCTGACCGCCTGCGGCACTTTTACTTCGTGCAGGTTTTCGAGCGCGGAATCAACCGCCGCGAAGTTCTTGCGTACGATAGACTCGCCGCGCTTGCCGTAGGTCTTCTCGATGGAGTGTTTGATGGCGGCGATGGCTTCATCGCGCGGTAGCACTCCACTGATGGCGAAGAAGCAGGTCTGCATGACGGTGTTGATGCGGCCGCCCATGCCCGCTGCCCGCGCCACTTCCACCGCGTCAATTACGTAGAAGCGCAGCTTCTTGCTGATGATCGTCTGCTGTGCCGAGCGGGGCAGGTTGTCCCACACTTGGTCGGGACCAAAGGGGCTGTTGAGCAGGAAGACCGCGCCGGGATCAGCGGCCTTGAGCACATCGAGGCGCTCCATGAAGCTGAACTGATGGCAGCCGACAAAGTTGGCGCGCGAGATCAGGTAGGTCGAGTGAATGGGCTTCTTGCTGAAGCGTAGATGAGAAATCGTGACCGCGCCTGACTTCTTAGAGTCGTAGACGAAGTAGCCCTGCACATTAAGGTCGGTTTCTTCGCCAATGATCTTAATGCTGTTCTTGTTCGCGCCCACCGTGCCGTCGGCGCCAAGCCCATAGAACATGGCGCGGACCGTCTCCGGTGCTTCGGTGGAAAACGCCGGATCGTAATTAAGGCTGGTATGAGTCACGTCGTCGTTGATGCCGATGGTGAAGTGGTTCTGCGGATTGGGTTTCTTCAACTCCTCGAAAATCCGCGCCACCATCGCCGGGGTGAATTCCTTGGATGAAAGCCCGTAGCGGCCGCCGATGACCTTTGGGAAGGCAGCCATCGGGGCCTTGCCGGCCGTGAAGGCTTCGGTCAGCGCGACAATAACATCCTGATAGAGTGGCTCGCCGACCGCCCCAGGTTCCTTGGTGCGGTCGAGGACCGCGATGCTTTTCACTGTCGCCGGCAGCGCTCCCAGGAAATGCTCAACCGAGAACGGCCGCATCAGGCGAACCTTTAGCACGCCGACTTTGCGGCCTTGCGCGGTAAGGTAGTCCACGGTCTCCTGAACAGCTTCTGCACCTGAGCCCATGACGATGATGACGTGTTCAGCGTCGGGTGCGCCATCATATTGAAAGAGCTTGTACTGGCGGCCGACAAGTCTCGCGAACTTGTCCATCGTGTTCTGCACGATGGTGGGACAGGCGATGTAGTACGGGTTCACCGTCTCGCGAGCCTGGAAATAAACGTCGGGGTTTTGCGCCGAGCCGCGGAGCACGGGGCGATCAGGCGTCAGAGCGCGGGCGCGATGGGCGTGTACCAGTTCGTCGTCGATCATGGCCCGCATGTCGTCAAGGCTCAACTGTTCGATCTTGGAGACTTCGTGCGACGTGCGGAACCCGTCGAAGAAATGCAGGAAGGGGATGCGCGATTCCAAGGTAGCGGCATGCGCGATCAGCGCCAGGTCCATCGCTTCCTGTACCGAGTTCGACGACAGCAACGCAAATCCGGTGGGACGCACCGCCATCGCATCCTGGTGATCGCCGAAAATTGACAGCGCCTGGGCAGCGATCGCGCGTGCAGCGACATGAATCACCGTGCTGGTCAACTCGCCGGCGATCTTGTACATGTTAGGGATCATCAACAGCAGACCCTGTGATGAGGTGAAGGTGGTTCCCAGCGCACCGGCCTGAAGCGCTCCATGCAACGCGCCTGCCGCGCCACCTTCGCTCTGCATCTCGATGACGTTCGGGACCGCGCCCCAGATGTTCTTGTCGCCAATCGACGCCCAGGCGTCGGAAGACTCGCCCATGGGCGAAGAGGGGGTGATGGGATAGATCGCTGCCACTTCACTGACGTGGTAGGCCACATAGGCGACCGCCTCGTTACCGTCCAGCGTTACCTTATTTCTCGGCATGTTACCTCCAGCAGGCGCCTCGCCTTTGGGCGAGGTGCGCACGTCATCTCCGCCGGCCACGGATGAATTGGTATGAAGGGTTGTGGCCGGCGAAGCAGAATATTCCATTGTTTTCACGTCGTTTTGTCCCCCAGATCGGCAAGCTGCGCGGTCTGTCATCTACCCAGGAAATTGATACTTCCCACGATAGCGGGCCGTGTCGTGTGCGGCTGTGATGGGCGTACTAACAAGCCTGTGACGCGCGTCACATACAGGTGTTTGGCGGTGTGGGTGGTAGGAAGGCCACTCGGTGGACTCGCCAGGCAGTGGCTGACATGCCAGCCGCCGGTTACCGGCCCGTCCCTTCAAAGCAAAAGCTCGCCCCAACAAAAGGGGGCTGGTCACTTTGCGGGAGTCGCTTAAACGGAATCCAGTAAGATGCTGAAATCATGAGGCGAGCGTTTTGCTGTCGAGTTTGCCCGGAATGAGCACAGTGTTGCAGGATCTCCATTTCGCTTTGAGGACACTCGCCAAGAGTCCGGCGTTTGCCTTGGCGGCTGTCCTGTCACTGGCCATCGGCATCGGCGCGAATGCGGCGGTCTTCAGCATTGTTAACGCTCTCCTGCTGCGTCCTCTTCCATACAAGGATTCCGAGCGGCTAGTGATTCTGTGGAACCGCTCGCCCGGCTTGAATATCACCGAAGACTGGTTTTCCACTGCGCAATACTTCGACATCAAGACCAGCCACCAAGGACTTGAGCAGGTGGCGATCGCCATAGGCGGGAACTACAACCTCACCGGCTGGGGCGAGCCCGAGCGGGTCGGAACCATACGCGTCTCGTCCAGCCTACTGCCTATGCTCGGCCAGCATGCCGAGTTAGGCCGCCTGTTCGTTGCCGATGAAGATCTGCCCGGCCGCACCGCGACGGCAGTGCTCAGTTACGGAACATGGGCTCGGCGTTATGGCTCCGACCCGAACATTCTCGGCAAGAAGATCACTCTCAATGGCGTGCCGTACGAAGTTGTGGGCGTTATGCCGCGCTCGTTTTCGTTGCCGCGGGAAGTGATGCCGACGCTCGACGGTGCGGAGCAGGCGGAGATCTTATTGCCGCTGCCGATGGCTGCCGATGCGGCCCAGAACCGCGACCACGAAGACTACAACATCATTGGCAAGCTCAAGCCTGGTGTCTCGGTCAAGCAAGCACAGGCCGAGATGGATACGATCACCGCCCGCTTGCGCCACGACTATCCCGAGCAGTATCCGCCCAATGGCGGACTGACGTTCGGCATCGTGCCTCTGATGGAACAGGTCGTCGGTGACGTTCGGCGGACGCTCCTGATGCTGCTGGGCGCGGTCGGGTTCGTGCTCTTGATTGCCTGTGCCAACGTCGCCAACCTGCAGTTATCGCGGGCGGTGGCGCGACAGAAGGAAATGGCGGTGCGCACGGCCCTGGGTGCTACGCGCATGCGGGTTGTTCGCCAATTACTGACCGAAAGCGTGCTGCTGGCTTTGTGCGGAGGAGTTCTCGGCGTTTTGCTGGCGTACGCAAGCGTTCATTGGATACACATACTGGGGCGGCAAAGTGTCCCTCGCCTGGACGACATTCGCATCGATGGTGTTGCGCTGCTCTATACATTCTCGATCTCGGTGTTGTCAGGAATGCTTTTCGGCCTGGTGCCGGCGTGGCGTCTGTCACGGCTGAACCTGCAAACCACGTTGCAGGACACAAGCCGGGGCTCGGCTGGCGTCAGCGCCGTGTGGGGGCGCGGCAACAACCTGCGACGGCTGCTGGTGGTTTCTGAGCTGGCGCTCTGTGTGATGCTGCTGATTGGAGCCGGCTTGCTGATCCGCAGCTTCGTTCGCGTCAAGGGTGTGTCTCCGGGCTTCAATCCGCAGAACGTCCTGACGCTCGAGCTCACCATGAGTGGGGGAAAGTACAAAGACAAGCAGGCCGTGCTGGCCGCGTACCACGAGCTTTGGGAGCGGCTGGAACGCCTGCCCGGCGTGACCGCGGCTGGAGCCGTGACCTCGCTACCGCTGAGTCAGATGTATGCCTGGGGTCCGATCACGGTGGAAGGTCGTGTGCCTCCCGCGGGCGAGAAGTTCATCAATGCGGACACTCGTATGACCAGCGGACACTACTTCCACGCGATGGGAATTCCGCTGCTGGAGGGACGGTTCTTCGACGATCACGACGTTGTTGGCAGTCCGCGCGTGGCGATCATCGACGAGTACATGGCCCAGCAGCTCTGGCCGAATCAGGATCCGGTCGGCAAGCGCTTTCACATCGGCGGCATCAACGAGACGACATCGCCATGGATAACCATTGTCGGCGTGGTAGGGCGAGTGAAGCAGTACACGCTCGATTCCGATTCCCGCATCGCCTTTTATCTTCCACAGACCCAATACGTGACCCGTGCGATGAACGTGGTGTTGCGCAGCACGACGGACCCTTCCGCGTTGGCGGCCGCTGTAAAGCAGCAGATCCACGAACTCGACAGCGACTTGCCGCTGTACAACGTGTTGACCATGCAGCGTCGTCTCGATGAATCGCTGGCCCGGCGGCGGTTCTCCATGTTGCTGCTCGGAGTGTTTGCCGGCATCGCTCTGGCGCTGGCAACGATCGGTATTTACGGGGTCATGGCGTACTTGGTGAATCAGGGCACGCGCGAAATTGGGATTCGCATGGCGGTGGGCGCCACGCCAAACTCGATCCTCAGTTTGATCGTGGGGAAGGGCATGGCGCTCGCGCTAGTTGGGGCGGGGGCTGGTGTCTTGGGAGCCTTGGTGCTGTCCCGACTCCTGCGAAGCCTTCTGTTCGGTATAGGCGCTACTGATGGTCTGACATTCTCCGGCGTTCCACTTCTCTTGGTCCTGATCGCTCTTCTGGCCAGCTACATTCCCGCTCGTCGAGCGGCAAGAGTTGATCCTGCTGCATCGCTTCGCCACGAATAATGCTGGCCAGCTTTGTCGGATAGCAACAAAAATCCCCGCTACGCATACGGTAGCGGGGATACGTCACGCCTTAGTGCGGCCGCTCCTCTTCTTTTCCTCCCTTGGGTTCCTTGGGAGGCTGATGAGCTTCGTTCTGCCGAGGTGGCTCTGCCTGATGCGGAGCAGGTTCTGCCCGGGGCGCGGCGTGATTCTCGGGCGCAGCCGGACGAGGCGGATTGTTTGCCTGCCTCGCCTGCTGCTGGGGCTCAGGACGCGGCGCCGGAGCCGGCCGTTGTGCCGTTTCCGGACGCGGCGCGTTGTGCACCTGAGGAGCTGGTTGTGGCGCCGGCCGATTGTTTGCAGATGTGCTCGGGTGCGGTGCCGGGGCCTCGTTCACGCGAGGAGCCGGAGACGGCTGACGCGCTGCGTTCTTAGGATGCGGTACGTTCTCCGGTGTGCGAGCCTGCTGGTTGTTCTGCGGGTGCGGAACGTTCTCCGGCGTGCGAGCCTGCTGGTTGTTCTGCGGGTGCGGTACGTTCTCCGGTGTGCGAGCCTGCTGGTTGTTCTGCGGATGCGGTACGTTCTCCGGCGTGCGAGCCTGCTGGTTGTTCTGCGGATGCGGTACTTTCTCCGGTGTGCGAGCCTGCTGGTTGTTCTGCGGATGCGGTACGTTCTCCGGCGTACGTGCCTGTTGATTGTTCTGCGGAGGACGCGGCACCGGGCGGGCGTTGTTAGCATTTGGGGTTGGCGCCGGATGGGTCGCAGCCGGCAGATTCGCCCGCGTCGCGCCCGGAGCATTCAAGGCTCCAGGCTTTGGCGTCGCGACTACCGCGGGACGTCCCTGATTCCGCGCCACAAACTGGGCGGGATCACTTCGAGCTGCTTGCTGGTGCTGCACCTGCGCAGAAGTCGCGGCGATATGGCGCTCCCGCTCGGCGGCCACCTGCGCCGACGTAGGCCGAGCCTGGATTCCGCTCGGTCCTCCGTTGTAGCTGACGCGATTCACAGTCACGTTGTTGACGACGGTTTTGTTGTACACATAGCGCACGTTGGTAACGTTTACATTGTTAACGGCGCGATTGTAGTAGAAGTCGCGGCCGTGCCAATAGCCACCGTAATATCCGTTGCCGGGGTAACCGAATCCGTAGTTAATGCCACCGTAGAATCCGACCCTAGGTCCCCAGTAACCGGGGTGCCAGTGATAAAGACCCACTGAGAAGCCCCAGTAACCCGGTGTCCACAAAAAGCCTGGCTCAGGGGCGATCACCCACGTGCCCGGTACCCAGTAGTACCCGTCATCGTCCGGGCTCCACGCCCAATATCCGGGGGTCCAGATGTAACCAGGCCCCGGACAAAAAGGTTGCGCATATACCGGCAACACGGGCGGGCCAAAGCGAACCGAAATGGCAACCTGGCCCACCGAAAAAGCTGCGGTGGCCAACATCATCAGTGCCAAGAGGATCAAGCAACGAGATCGATTCATATCATCCACTCCGTTGGGTCTCATCTTTTTTGGAACGACGCCGCGAGTGGCGCGCCGGATGAAACCACCAAAATACAAATGCGATTTGTTGAACGACACTACGGTTGGATGGCTGCCTTACGCCTGCTGTGGCTCGCGAAAAAAAGATATCGCGGGCAACCCGACGCGACCTTCACGGGATCGCGAACGGAAATACTCGTGCGGCTTGCGAGGAAAACCAACAAGAGAACGCTTTAACGCTTGTCACACCCCACTGGCTCGCGCGTCACAGATGCGGCGTTCGTAGTTGCCTAGAATCGAAGATGCTCGCGGAAGCGCGGGCAGGTTGATTCATCGCCATTCCGGAGGCGCCATGAGAGTGAGCAAACTGTCCGTAACGTTGCTGGGAGTCTTAATCGCCGCACTCTGTTGCAGCACGCTTGCACAGACAGCCCCGACGAACTCGATTGTTCTCCAGGGTGCTCCGCTGGGTGCGGTCAAGTTTGATCACACTTCGCACCTGAAAGTGGCCGGCAAGTGCAGTGTCTGCCATCATGCTTCGAAGCCCCAGAAGGCCCTGAGGTCCCCCCAAGAGGCTTGCAGCGATTGCCACACCAACCCCGCGACCCCTCCGGTCACCACCAAGCTGCAAGCGGCCTTCCATAATCCAACTGCAACTTCTGGACTGTGTATTGATTGCCACAAGACAGAGGACGCCAACGGCAAGGCAGCGCCAGTGAAGTGTGCCGATTGCCACAAGAAAAATAACGCTTAGAATCTCGAGAGTCTTTGCGGCTCGCGCGGTCCAGGTTCGCGCACCGGCCCGTCCGGCCCAACGATCGGCTTATCGGGAGGTTCCTCGATTGGAGGCGGGGGATCTTCGCCCGGCGGTACCGGGAGCGGAAGGTCCTCATCGCTGCGGAGACGAAACTCTGCGATTAAGGTGCATGTATCTGCCATCGAATATTTCCTAGAATGACCTGGCTGGTCGTGGCTTGTGATGCACGACGCTTGCAATTGGTTTACGAGTGGAGCGTGGACCGCCACAGCTCGGGCGGACGATGGCCTCGCGCCCTTAGTTTTCCAGGCTGGCGAACTTCTTCTCTTCGGTCGCCATATGAAGGCGCATCATGCGGGTCAAGTAGCTGCCTTCCCTCTTCAACTCATTCACCGCGTTCTCGAGGTCGGGCGATTCGGTCAGATGGACGAGGTGCTCGCGGAAAGTCTCCAGCCGCACCCGCATTTCGTTGTGCTGGCGTTTCATCTCACGGGCAAACGACGACAACTCGGGACTCATCCTGGCGATGGTCTCCAGAATCGTAGTCTCCTCGTGCGCGTAGTGGCTGGGCAGCCACTCTGCCAGCCACTTGCCCCGGCTCATCGCATGGTTGGCGGTTGCGAGGTCGGTAAAGATTTCGGCGAAGCAAAAGATCTGGTCCAGGGCGGCATCGAGTTGGTCCAGCTGCTCGATCAACTCCTCGTGCTCGCGATGGATATTGACTGCCTCTTGATGAAAGGTGGGATCCACGCTGGCCATCTTGCACCTCGCATGGTGATGGTCGCGCGCCAGGCTACCGTTCAGCAGTGACCGCGATCACGGGAGCACGTGACAAGGGGTCCTTCGCATAAGGACAGAGGGCTCTCCTGAAGGGGGTCTTCGACTCAAGGTTCGCTCGCTTGCAAATGAGCCCTCCGCCTGGGATGCGAGACCCAACGAAGAGCGAACAGCGAACAGCGAAAAGCGTAGAAGGGGTTATTTCTTGCCCTGCACCGCCGTCAGGCACTGGCCGTATAGATCCAAAAGATGGTGGGCGTAATCTTCGGCTTTGGAGACCGTATCTCCCTGAAAGCCTGCTCCTGGCGAACCGGTCTTTCCATAACCCGTGGTGACTGCAATAAACCTCATCAGGTCGAGCGCTATGTCTTCGTTGCGGCGCGTTCCCACACTGATGCTGCTGCCTTCCTCCATGACTGCTGGCCTCCCTGTTGATCGCGGAGTGTACCGCCAATGGGCAAGAAATCCCGGGAGGAATCATAGCAGAGAGCGTGGACTCAGACTTCGAGCGCCACGTGGCACACCCGGCCCACGATGTAGTCGGAATAGCTTCTGGAGCGCTCGATGCGGGCCAGTTCAACCGGTAATTGCGGGTTGCGAGGCCGCAACACCAAGTGATCGCCCGCCAGCGACACATAGCCGACAGCACAGCGGGCCTGCAGACGGACGGCATACAGGTTCGGTTGATGCTGGCGGTAGGGAAGCAGCGAAGTGTAATGCCGGTCGATCAGCAGGGTGGCGCCCGCAGCACTGCGTGGAAACATGACCCGCACTGTCTTGGGATCGAGTTGGATGCTAACGAAGCGCAGCCAGTCGCCGCGTTCACAGACATCGTTGGGTTTCAAGCGGCGCAGGAACGACTTGCGGAAGATTACCGTCCCTCCGACCTGCTCGGAAGTGAACCGGGGCAGCCGGGCGGCGTGTTCCGGGGAGACGATGGCGACGCTTTCCAGTCCCGCCACCCCGGGAGGCAAAAGCGCTCGCCGCTGTATGTCAGCGGCATCGACCAGGTCGAGTACCTCGATTTGCAGGGTCTCGAGCAGGCGATCCATGGATTCCAGGCTGAGCCCGCGGCGCGCATTGAGGAAATTCGAAAGATGGCCCTGCTGGAAACCGGCCTGGCGGGACAGACCGCTACCGGTCAACTCTCGCCGGCTGATCCGCGCCCGGATGTGTGCACGCAGTCGGTCCTGCAAGTCTTGCAGTCTCATGTCGATGATATTCCTAAAAGCTATACATGTACTTTCGTAATATTCCTAGAGCAATAGTTCTGTTGACTGACTAGGTACCCCCATGCCACAGTCGAAACATCGAGGTGCTGTGATTCTGGCCGAGGTAATCGATTATGAAAGAAGCGGAAACGAACGCCGAGGAAAGGACATTTGCCGAACTACGGCGCAGGATCCGCGATTGCAAGCTGCTTTCCGCGGCTACCGAAGAGCTGCTGCGGAGTTTGCATTTCTCGGGAAGAGTAAGCGTAGTCGTGAAGGACGGATGCATTTTGAAGTCCGGGTACGAAGAGGGCTATTTCACCCGCCGGCAGCAAGAGCGGTTGATCCCTTGAACCCCCGGTTGGCAGGCGCGAGGCAACAAGGCTTTCACTGGCACTCGTAACATGAGTCGCTTGCGTCCGCTGCCGGCATCCGTTGCGGACGGAACTAAATAACCCAATAGCAGGTCATCGTAACTGAAACGAGCCCTGCGAACAGGTCCGGAATAGATCCCAGAGACCTTTCGCTGGGCTTTTGTCTGTGCTGGGCCAAACAAATCGGGAGAGGAACGATGCACGCCATTCGGTATGAACTGAAATATTGCGAACGATGCGGCTCGCTGCGCTTGCGCCGGGCTGACTCGGCAGAGACCTATTGCCAACCCTGTGGACGGGCGCTGTTCAACTTGCCCCTGGGCGAGGCACTGCGGTTGAAGATTCCTGTCCGCCGGTCTCGGGCCGCGAAGCCTGGGTTGCCCGTCTTGCACCCAGCTTGTCAGCTCGAGCTGACCCCTGGGAGGCTGCCATGAGAGCACCTGCGCTGGTCCCCCGCAACCCCCGGCTGCCCGTGTTCTCTGACGAAGAGCGCGAGGAGGAGCTGCTCGAGATCGAGCCCCGGCCGGAAACGCTCTGCTTTCGTGGACAAACTTTGGCTATCATGCGCCACTTTTTCGAGTTGTCGTCCCAGGTGGGAAGGCTGCCATCACTGCTGGGAAGAGAGTTCTTTCGTGCGAAGGTTTCTCATCATGCCATCCCCAGCTTCGAAGAACAGGCGGTCTTTGTGCGGGACGTCGAGCTTTGTCTGGCGCATTTGCGCGATGACCACGCCGAGATGATCACCTTCATCGGACTCTACGATTTCTCGCGCGACGAAATCGCCGTGATGCTGCGCTGCACCCGGACCTGGGTCCAGCAGCAGGTGGCGCAAGCCTTGGATGCCCTCAGCGAAATCTTCCTCCAGGCCGGCGTGCTGAGCGCGGACCGGCCCGACCGGCGGCAGTGTCAGGTGACAAACCGCTCTGTACCCGACGACGTGGCCCTTGCTGGACGGAAGATGCCCTGTGCCTCCACCGAAATCCACGGCCCGGGAAGCAGGAGGCACGCTTGAGTGAAAGGGGGGACGAAAGGAGAGAGTCGTATTTCCCAGATTGGAACGTGCTGCAACTTTTTCCACCGGATGCGGTACGGAGATCTTGGGAGTACGCGACTGCGGCGCTATCATGAAAGACACATCAAGAGTGCTCGACCAGCGTTGCGCCGCCAACCTGCTGAGACGCGGCAAGGTGCTCACACTGAAGCGTTGATGCGTTGGGCGAATGCTGGAACCAGGCTGTCGAGCGACATCGCGCCAGACCCTCGCGCGGACCCTCACGCCCGACCAGAGAAGTAGCGAGGCGAGATATGCGGGGGAGCCGCCGTATGCGGCGTTTGCTTTTGGCGTGCGGGTTCTTGTTGGCAGCCCTGCGTGTCGCCGCCCAAACGACGATCGCGACCGTGCCGGCCGGGTCCGCTCCCGTTGCGTTGGCTATCAACACCACTACCAATAAGATTTTCGCGGTCAACAAGAACAGCAACAACTTGACAGTGATCGACGGCGCCACCAATGGGACAAGCGTCGTGCCCGTGGGCAACTTTCCTGTCGCTGCCGCTCTCAATCCCTGGACCAACAAAGTCTATGTGGTGAATCGGTCCGACAATTCGGTGACGATGGTTGACGGCGCAACCCTCGCCACCGCCACGGTCGCCGTTGGGATTTCGCCGGACGCGATCGCGGTTAACCCCAATTCCAACAAGATCTACGTCGTAAACTTGACTGGCACCGTAACCGTGATCGATGGCGCCAGCAATTCCACAACTACCCTAGCGGTTGGTTCTCAGCCCATCGCCCTGGCGATTAACCCGGCAACCAATCAGATCTATGTAGCCAACTCCGGCGACGGCAGCATCACGGCGATCGACGGGGAAACCGGCTATACGTCCTCTTTCCTGGTTGGGACGTTCCCCTACGCCGTAGCCGTCAACCCGGCGCTCAACAAACTCTACGTTGCCGTCGGAAATGCGCGCACTCCCGGAACTCTGCTGGTCATCGACGGGACTACCCATGCAACGCTCGCCAAGGTGGCCGTCGGCGTGCAACCCTTTGCGGTCGGAGTCAACCCAATCACTAACAAGATCTATGTAACCAATGCCGGCGACGGTACCGTAACGGCGATAGATGGAAACAGAAATACCGCGGTCGCCGTGAAGGTCGGCACCGCTCCGGGGCCCATCGCTGTCGATTCGATTACCAACAAAATCTATGTCACAACTGAGGCATGGAATGGCTCGTTAACGGTGGTTGACGGGGTGGACAATTCCACAACGTTCGTTCACGTTGGCGCTTCTCCCGACGCCGTTTTACTTCATCCAGTGACGAACAGGGTTTATGTGGCCAACCGGGGCGACGACACGGTATCGGTAGTGGCTGGCGCCAGTTCCGCTCCGCTGCAATTTGTTCCCGTTACTCCCTGCCGGGTGGCGGACACGCGGAATCCCCCTGGGCCGTTTGGCGGGCCGCCCATCGGCGCGGGCGCGGTGCGAGACTTCATCATTCCCAGAGGCCCGTGTGGCATTCCGTCGACGGCAGCCGCCTATTCCTTGAACATCACCGTAGTACCCAGCGGGCCCTTGGGTTTCCTGACCGTGTGGCCGACTGGCCAGGACCAACCGCCGGTTTCCACCCTGAACTCAGACGGACGGGTGAAGGCCAATGCGGCGATCGTGCCGGCGGGGATCGGCGGGGCCATCAGCCTATACGTCACCAACCCGGCCAATGTCATCCTCGACATCAACGGTTACTTCGCAGCGGTCCATGGCTCTACCCTCGCGTTCTATCCGCTTAACCCCTGCCGGGTGGTGGACACTCGCGGCCCCAACGGACCGTTCGGGGGACCCTCCCTGCAGGGAGGCGCTGTCGGCCGCGACTTTCCCATAAGATCCAGTAGCTGCCATATACCATCGAGCGCAAAAGCTTACTCGTTGAACTTTACAGCCGTGCCGAGAGGGCCTCTGGGTTTCTTAACCACCTGGCCAGCGGGACAGAACCAGCCCCTGGTCTCCACATTGAACGCGGCGACGGGAGTGACCACAGCCAACGCTGCCATCGTGCCTGCTGGAAGTGGCGGCGATATCGATGTCTTCGTCAGCAATGACTCCGATGTAGTAGTCGACATCAATGGGTATTTCGGTGTGCCCGTTGCCGGCGGGCTCTCGTTGTACAACACAGCGCCCTGCCGGGCGCTTGACACGCGGGGAAGCAGCGGACTTTTTGTCGACACACTCCTAGTGGATATAGTCGACAGCCCATGCGGACTTGGGACTGCGCCCCAGGCCTTTGTGCTCAACGCAACCGTCGTGCCCCAAGGCGGCCTCGGTTATCTGACGCTGTGGCCTTTCGGTGAGATGCAACCCCTGGTGTCAACCCTGAACGCGGACGACGGGACGATCACGTCGAATATGGCGATTGTTCCCACCATCAATGGCTGGATCGACGCCTTTGCATCGAATCCGACGCAACTGTTGCTGGACAGCTCCAGCTATTTTCGGCCTTGATTCCAGATCAAGAATCAAGCCAGCCCTCGGCTTGCGGGCAGCGTTATTGTTAACATAGCAACCTTGTATGTAATTCATGTTTACATGAACCTATCGATCGCAAGATCACGAGCTAAGTCACGGAATTTCAATATTACACGTATAAGATATTTAGAATCTATATTTTGCGACATGAATGATGGCTAAAGTATTGAAAACAGGTCGCGTGGCAGGGGGAGGGTAATCATGACCTGACTACCAAATCTCCTGTGAGAACCGAGTGAGAACCGAGCGATTCCGGATCTGAACTTGGACTGTGAGTCGAGTGAAGGAAGCCAATTCCTATTTCGCAGGAGGGAGCCGCAAGTGAACGGAGAAGAGCTTCTTTCACGCCTTTACTTTGAATTTTTCGCTGCCTGTGCGACAGTAGCCCGGTGCGCGCCGTTGCCCTTCTCGGACCTGCCGCCAACGAGCGCCACGTCCAGCGATTCGAGCTGTCGGGCGTGAATCTGTTCTCCGGCAACGAGCTTGATCCCACCGATCAGCCGGAGGCGGCGCTTGTCTTCGGCGGCGACGGCACTATCCATCGTCATCTCGGTGGACTGGCGCTGAAGCAGATTCCTACGCTCGTGATTCCGATGGGAAGTGCCAACGACTTCGCGCATACGATCGGCATTGCGACGGTCGAGAATGCACTGGGAGCATGGCAGCGGTTCTGCACTGTGGGCGACAACCTTCGGACAATTGATCTGGGCACAATCCAGCCGCTGGATGAGACAAAACCCGAAGCGCCAGTCGCCTGGCAAGGTGAGTCGCTGGAGTCGCTGCACTTCGTCCCGACGGGCCCGCGGCCAGATCTTCCCCAGATGGGTGCGCGCATCATGCAGTCGCAGTTGCGCCGGCGGAGCGAGGCGGAGCGGGAGCTTACGCAAACCACGTTCTATGCATCTATTGCTGGTACAGGCTTGGACGCCGCGGTGAACCGCCTGACGCTGCGGCAGCCGCGCTGGCTGCGGGCGAATGGCGGATACGTCGTCGGGTTGGTACGAGTGCTGGGAGGTTTTAAGCCGCCGCGCATCACGCTATCTGCCGAAGTAGATGGAAGCTGGCAGACGCGGCTCGACGAACCGGGCTTCCTGATTGCCGCCGGCAACGGGCCGCAATATGGTCACGGCATGCGGCTGGCCCACCAGGCGCGAATGGACGATGGGTTGCTCGACGTTTGCTTCGTGCGGCCTCTGAGCAAGCTTCGGCTGCTACGGCTGTTTCGCGTGGTCTATCGCGGCGGGCACATCGGGATGAAGGAAGTGGAGTATTTCCGGGCCTCGCGAGTCCGGATTCGAACCGAGCCCATGACGGAAATTTTTGCCGATGGCGAACCTATTTGCAGTTCGCCCGTCGAATTAGGTGTACGGCGCAATGCGCTCCGGCTGATCGTCTGCGAATGAGGGGTCAACTGCTGTAAGCGCAGGCATTTGCAACGATGAGCCGGGGGATATTGGAACCGAATCCCCGGGTGCGCATGAATTTTTCTGGAACTTATCGCCCGCTGCTGGGTCTATACTGAGTACAAAGCGATGTCGATGCCCTTGGTGTCCAAACCGCAGGCCGCAGTTCCGAAAGTTGCTCCCCAGGACCAGGTCCTGCCCTCCTTGTTTGAGGGCCCAGGGCTCTACCCACAGCGCAAAGACACCTTGCTGTATTCGTTCGCCGTCCACCTCATTGCCATCGGTGTGATCATCTGGTCGGGCCACTGGGCTTTCACGCACCAGGACCAGATCAAGCAGCAGGTGGTATCGCTGGCCACCGACATCAGCCCGTACATTCCGCTTCCGGTGTCGAAGAACCGCATGGGCGGCGGCGGCGGCGGTGGCGATCGCGACAAGCTCAACGCTCCCAAGGGCGCTTTACCGAAGCTGTCGAAAGACCAGATCGTGCCTCCGGCGATTGTAGTTCGCAACGATCATCCCAAGCTCGAAGTGACACCCACCGTTGTCGTTCCGCCGGAACTTAAGCTCCCGACGGTCGGTCAGCTAGGCGATCCGTTGTCCAAGGTAATTGGGCCGCCTTCCAATGGCGTCGGATTCGGTGGAGGCATTGGTAGCGGCAGTGGGGGCGGCGTTGGTTCCGGAACCGGCCCCGGTGTTGGTCCAGGGCACGGCGGCGGATACGGTGGCGGAGCATATCGTGTAGGCGGCGGCGTCAGCGCACCCAAAGCGTTGTACGCGCCTGATCCCGAGTACTCCGAAGAAGCGCGCAAAGCCAAGTATCAAGGCACTGTGGTGTTGTGGCTGGTGGTGGATGCTGCCGGCCGGCCGCAGCAGATCCGCGTGCAGCGCCCGCTGGGCATGGGTCTCGACGAGAAGGCCATCGAGGCCGTGAAGCAGTGGAAGTTCGAGCCTGCCAGAAAAGACGGACAGCCGGTTCCCGTCATGATCAACGTCGAAGTGAACTTCCGGCTCTACTAACCTCTCACTTAAGAATCGTCACGAGCGCCCCGGCGTTTGGGTGCGAGCAATCTGCTTAGGTATGAGACAAAAAGCAGATCCCTCGCTACGCTCGTGATGACAAACGCCACAGAGTGTCACTAAATTGTGCGCGCCTCATGAGTTCCACTCGGTTGATGGCTCTGGAGGATAATCGGCAGGCGGCCAGCGAGCCAAGCTACGCCACCGCGCTCTCGGGCGAGCGTCGACTCATGCTAATTACCGGCACGGCAATATAACTCGCAATTCGGCCCTGATCTAATGTGTTGTTGCTAGTCAATGCGCCTCCGCTGAGGTCAGAACAGCTTTCGACGTAGCATGGCAGTCACGCCGAAGAAGCCGGAAGCAAACAACACCATGCTGCTGGGCTCAGGAACCATGCCGGTCGTGGTGGCGCCGGTGCCCAGAAGCGTGAACGATTCCGAAGCAATCGTGCCAGTTTGGTTCGTCGAAGCCAAAGACGGGCCGGAGTTCTCGTCCCAATAAACCGCGTCGTGCCCGGCCGTGGAAGCGTCGGTCAGGTTCAGCCAGTAGGTGCCGGCATTTGCCAGAGTCGTACTGAAGTTGGTGGTACTCTCCTGGCAGACGTCGTACCCATAGGAGTTCGTGACGCAGCCACTTTGATAGAAATTCACAGTCTGGTTGTAGTAGGTCGTGCCGCCGTATTCGTCCGAGGTAATGGACAGATTGGCAGATTGCAAGGTGTCACCCAACGGGAACAGCCACATGGCGAAGGTAGCGCCAGTGATGTTGGAGTTGGCGCTCACATTGAACGTGTCGCTAACGATATACCCGAAGTTGATGGGCCATGCGTCGGTGTTACCGTTTGTGGGACCGTTGCTGTAGAGTGTCTGCGCTGCGGCCGGAACAGCCGCCAACGTCAGACACACTACGAGTACTGAAGCAACGTGCAGTTTCATGGTGAGCCATCCTCTCAGCCGGACGTTGGCTCGCATTTGACACTCAAAAACCCAAAGTCAACGGGCTCTTACGGCGCAGTAGCGTAACCGCAGATCCTCCGGCATTAGGGCAAACATCTGGCGTACGCGCATCTTATCCGACTCGCCCGCCCATCACCAAGCACTGTTTTGGACCAAAATTTAGATCAGTGGCCGCAATTCTCGTCACTGTGTCGGCGCAGGAGCCGGTTGCTGAGTGGTTGTTCCCCCGAAGTTAACTTTGGGAACTTGTCGCGCTCCCTCTTCCGTCTTGAAATAGGCATCATTACGAGTAAATCCAGACATACTTGCCACGATATTGTTGGGGAACAATCCGATATAGGTGTTGTAGTCCTGAAGCGTCTCGTTGTAGCGGCGGCGCTCAATGGCGATGCGGTTCTCCGTGCCGGCCAGTTCGTCCTGCAAGCGCATGAAGTTTTCGTTGGACTTGAGCTGCGGATAGTTCTCCACAATGACCAGCAACCGGCTCAGGGCACCGTCCAACTGCCCGTTGGCGGCGATCTTGTCCTGCGGAGTCTTGGCTCCCATCAAGGCAGCTCGCGCTGCCGCTATGTCGCCAAACACCTTCACTTCCTGGCTGGCATAACCCTTCACTGTCTCAACCAGGTTAGGGATGAGATCGGCGCGGCGTTGCAGGACCACATCCACCTGCGACCACGCAGCGTTGATGGCTTCTTTCTTGCGTACCATCTCGTTGCGATGGCCGATGTAGGTGCTGCCTAGCCAGAATCCCAGCACCAGCAAAATGACGATTATGATCAATCCAATTTTCATTTGCCTCTCGCTTTCACATTGATCTCTTACACCGTGGGGATCGTTTTCCGCCAGTGGCTCTTCGGCACGCGGGCATCGAGTTCGTGGGCGACGTGGCCAATAGCACTCATGTAGCCGTTGTACGCTTCGACAACATCTCCCGGATGGTCGTGACTGCTGCGCAGCGCAAGAATGGTTTGCATCGACCCGGCATCAAAACCGAAAACTGCTCCCGCCTGCTCAAGCACTTTTGCTCGGTCGTGCGGGGGTTGTTCTCCGACTGCAATCAGGGCATGACGCAGCAGGGTTGTTACGCCGGCGATTGACTTGGCCAGCACGCGCCGTAGATCGTCATCATTGTCAGGGCTTAGCAGCAGGTGCTGCCGCAGGCGTAACAGGGCAGTGCGCAGCTCGTGCTCCACCTCGACCCGATGCAGGTTCGTGGGAATCTGGATGGCGCTCACAACATCCTGGCCAAACAGCGTTTTGTGCATGTGCTGGATATCAAGCAACTCGATAGCGAACACATCGGCCGACTCCCTCAGTTCGACTTCCGTCATCATCAACGGAGGCGTGAACTTCTCTTCGTGTGTCCACCACCGGACTACTGGCGCGATGGCCGATAGCGGCGCGGCGCTCAGATCGCGGAATATCGCCAGCACATTGACGTCGGAGTACTGCTCGTGGAAATCTTCGCGCGCCGCCGAGCCGTACAGCACCACAGAAACCAGGTTGTCGCCGGAAGCCGTCTGCAATCGGCCGACAAGGTCCTGAAGTTTGCTTTCGGGTTTCTTCATCGCAACCTTATCTCCTCGCCGCTCACCAGCTGCCTCCTGCGCCACCGCCGCCGCTCATGCCGCCACCAAAGCCCCCGAATCCACCGCCGCCCCCGAACCCTCCTGAGCTGCCTCCGAATCCACCGCCATGGCCCCACCCGCCGCCCATCGGAGGCATGAAAATCACGGGCGGACCGCCGCCGCGTCCACCAAATCGGGACCCGGGACCGCCGCCTCTGCGACTAATAGCGCGAATCAGCCAGGGGATTCCGAAGAAGAGCAGCACGATCAGCCACCACGGCAGACCGTTTCCCCCGGCCGGTTGACGTCTGGCCGGCAAACTGGGCACACCGGTAAGCTGCACTCCTTTGTCGGCCGCGATAAATTGCGCCAGAAGAGTGACACCTGACATGACCGCGCCACTGTAGTTGCCGCTCTTGAGGTCGGGCACCATCGCCCGGCCAACGTCTCCGGCGCGCGCGTCATTGATGACCGGTTCCAGACCGTATCCCACTTCGACTTTGTACTGCCGCTCCTGCGGAGCCAGCAATAACAGAACCCCGGTGCTGTCTTTCTTTGAGCCTACGCCCAAGTGCTTGTAGAGATCGGCTGCGTAATCTTCTCTGCTACGGCCGTCGAGGGAACGCACGGTGACTACGGCGATCTGTGCGCCGGTTTTCTGTTGGACCTCAGTGCAGAGTGCTTCAATCTTTGCTTTTGTGGCTGGTTCGATCACCTGTGCCAGGTCGGTAACATATCCCTGGGTGTGAATATCGGAGATCTTCTCTGCGTGAAGCACGCAACAGACGAAGACCAGTACCACACCGATGGCGAGTTTGCGACGGAGGTTCACGATGACGCACGGTGGACCAGAAAGGCTGTGCCAGCCCACGGTTCTGGAACTGGCACGAATTCTATATCAGCCGCCGGGGCTACGTGGGCAAGCCGGGCTTGTTGCAGGATTGTAACGTACGAAGTTGGCAAGTGAATGCGCGGCATCGCCCGCACGCGTCCTGATTGCTAAGGTCGACGACACACTGCATCCTGCGTGAAGGGAAAGGAATGCCGCGAAGATCGAAGCACAATCGGCCGCCTTCCCGTGACGCCTCCCTTTTCGACGTCGGCTACCGACGGAACTGCTTCGCCAGCGGGGCGACTTTGCTCTTCGCCTTGTCGGCCCAGTCCGAGCCCTTGTCGATCCAGTCACTCGCCTGATCGCCCAAGTCGTCCATCGCGTCGCGCGCGTCCTCATACTTGCGCCGCAAGGTTTTTCGCATCTGTTTGCCGGTCTGTGGCGCGAGCAGCAACGCTATCAGGGCGCCAGCCGCGAGGCCTATGAGGAGCATCGTCAAGCCGCTGCCTGACTGCTGATATTCTCCGGAACTCGCGAAATCATTCGTTTCATCGCTCATCAGGTCGGTCCTCCCTGTAGAAATCTTACCGCGATAGAGAGTGCAACGGCTGCTTTCGGCAATTTAAAATGTCATCCATTCCGCTAGCCGTCAACAGCCTTCGTGGTTCGTTTCCAGGTTAGAAAGCTGTGGTCAGGTTGTCGTTGCCTTGTCGTGAGGGAGCCGCGCATTTCCCAATCGCAATGCCGGGCATGTAAAATCAAGTGTTTGCCCTTCGAGCTGCGCGCCTACGAAGTCCGGAGGATGTTCTCGCGAAGCGGCTCCCCCAAAAGAGATAAGGAGTTACAGGAATGGCGATTCCAGCCACACAATTGCGTCCGGGTATGGTCATCAAGCACAACAACGACTTGCACTCGGTGTTCTCGGTGGAACACCGCACCCCGGGTAACCTTCGCGCTTTCATTCAGGCCAAGCTGCGCAACCTGCGTACCGGAGCCATGTTCGAGCACCGCTTCCGCTCCGGCGACCCCATCGAGAAAGTTACCGTGGACGAGGTCCAGATGGAGTTTCTCTATGCCGATGGCGATGATTACTATTTTATGAACACCGAGAACTACGAGCAGCTTCACCTGAACCGGGACATCCTGGGCGACGCCGTGGATTACCTGATCGCCAACCTGCAGATCAAGGTGGAGTTTTTCGACGGCAAGCCGGTAGGCGTGGAGTTGCCACAGACGGTGGAACTTACGGTGGTCGAGACCGAGCCAGGGTTGAAGTCGGCGACGGCCAGCAGCGTTACCAAGCCCGCCAAGACCGAAACCGGACTCGTGGTGTATGTGCCGCCGTTCATCAACGAAGGCGAGAAGATCCGTGTGGATACCTCGGAAGGCGCGTACCTCTCGCGGGCGTAACTGCTAAGCGCTAGCTGCTAATGGCTGATTTCCAAACTCGTCGGTACCTGATCTCCGGTCGCGTGCAGGGCGTCGGCTTCCGCTGGTTCGTGGAGCGCGAAGCCGGACTGATTGGGGTGACAGGATGGGTGCGCAACTGCGAGAACGGCGACGTTGAGGTAATGGCGACGGGCACACAGGAGCAGCACAGTTCACTGCGCCGCAAGCTGCAGCAGGGCCCGCGCGCCGCGCGGGTTGATCACGTCAGCGAGTCCGGCGCGCCAATGTTGGAAACCCAATCGTTTCGCATCGAAGGAGCCTGGTAGAGTATGGCGCGCCACAACTGTGACGACCTAAAGAAGCTCATCCGCGAAGTTCCCGACTTTCCCAAGCCCGGCATTCTCTTCTACGACATCACCACGCTGCTGAAGGACAAACTGGGCTTTGCCCGCCTCATCGACGCGCTCACCGAACACTACATCGACAAGGACATTGACCTGGTGCTGGGCATCGAGGCGCGCGGATTTATCTTCGGCCCGGCGCTCGCCTATCGCTTAAACGCGGGTTTCGTCCCCGTCCGCAAGCCCAAAAAACTCCCCGCAGAAGTGCTGCAGTGGAAGTACCAACTCGAATACGGCCATGACACCTTGGAGGTCCATAAGGATGCGATCGAGCCGGGACAGCGCGTGGTCATTTGCGACGACCTGCTGGCGACGGGAGGCACCGCCCGAGCCACCGCGGAAATGGCGAAGTCGCTCGGCGCCGATATCTGTGGCCTGGGATTCGTGGTGGAACTGGACGCTCTCAAGGGCCGCGATAAGCTCGAGGGTTACGATGTGTTTTCGCTGCTGCACTACGAGATATAGGGGATTCGAGTTCCACGATCAACAATCGCTCCAGAAAAACAACGCCGGCCCGAAGGTCGGCGTTGCTGCTTGAGGAAGGCCGTCGAGGCTGGTTTGCCCGGTTGACCCCCTGACTTAGTTGAACTTGAACAGGTCCGTCAGATCGCCGATGGCCGGGCTGTTCGACGGAACGTATGGATTGGAAGCGCTCGGTACTGGATTGGGCAGGTTGTCGCGGCTGCGTCCGGTTATCGGTGGCAATCCCCAGTTGTACTCGATAAATTTCAGCGTGGAAACGTGGTCATTGTACTGATGAGAGATGTGACCCGGCGCGGTGAACGGAGAGACAACGATCATCGGGATCCGAGTGCCGTCACCGAAGAAATCGACGGGCTGAACGTAGCCGGAATCATAGTAACCGCCGCCCTCGTCGAAGGTAACGAAGATGGCCGTGGTTTGCCACAGTGAGGGATTTGCCTGCACCTCATCCACGATCTTCTTCACGAACCCTTCAAACAGGTTGAGTTTTGAAGAGGCGGGATGACCGTCGACAAATCCGCTGGGCTTCACCCAAGACACGGCTGGCAGCGTGCCTTTCTTGATGGCGGTGTACAGATCGCTGGTGTCCTTCAGGTGTGCTGTGCGCACCGCCGGGTTGGTCATGATGGACGTCGAGTATTGGAAGAAGTTGCAAATGTTGCAATACTCATCGTTCGGATTCTCGTCGTACGGGTCAGTTAGGTAGAGGTTAAACTGGTCGCCATAATAGGCAAATGAGACGTTATTCTCCAACAGTTCGTCGCCGATGTTACGGACGCTGGAAGGTGGAATCGTAAAGACCGTGTTTGCGTCGTTGTTGTCGGTATAGGCATTGCTTCCATCACCGAAATAACCCGGATTGTAGTTGTTCAAAATATAGTAGCGTCCGGGAGCGCATTTCGGATCGATTTGGTAGGGAAGGTCCGAAAGGTAGTCAAGCACCGGGAGGACGCCGGGTTGACTGGAGTCAGAGCAGTTGCTGTAGCTGCCGCCGCCGTACGAGGGAGATCCATAAGAACCGCCACCGTAGCCGTCTTCGCTGTACCAGTTGTTCGTACCCTTCTGCGCATTCGGATTCTCGATTTCATCGACGATGCCCTCGTTTTTCGAACCGATTCCGACCAATTGATTATGCGGGGGCATCGCCGGGCGACCCTGGCCGTCGCTGAACCAGATGTCGTCTCCGGTTCCCATCATGATGTGGTTGGCGCCCGTGCCGCCCATCACCGCCTGATGGTAGTTGTCACTCATGGCATAGTTGTCGGCAAGGGACTTTAGATATGGCGCATCGCCCTGAAGGACATTGTAGAAGGACATCGCAGTTGCGCCTTCACCTGTACTCGTCTCGGTGAAGGGTTTTTTCTGTGGCAAGCCGTTGGTCCCAGCGCCGACGCTCACCTCAACCCAGGGAAACAAATCTGCATTGCAGCCGCTCGGGTTGGCGGTCGTCGCATAGAAGGCGTTGCAATCCGACTGCTGCCACATCTGATAGAAGCGGTGCACCGGGCTGTTGGCGTAGGCATCGTAGGGGAACGAATAGGAGGTGAGTTGGAAGGGTCCGGGAGGAAGGTTGTACACGCCGGGAATGCGCGTGTCGATATCAGGTTTCGACAGAGGTGCCGTGCCGCCGGTGGTCAGATACTTGTAGTAGCCGTCTGCCAATCCGTTTTCGGCTTTTTTTGCGTCGGCAACACTGCTAAACGGCGGGTTGAAATAGCCTCCCACCACCGGGGGCGGAAGCTGCGGATACAACGTCTTGCCCCTAGGGCTGATCTGGAATGTGTCGGCGGTCTTGTCCACCGCTGAGAACTGCAAGGAAACTCCGTAGTTCGGGCCCGGGCTTCCATCCTCATTGACGATCCCTTTTGAGAGCAGGTTGTCGATCGTCTCACCCGAGACTGTCGGCTTGTAAGTTGCGAACACGTGATCGAAGGTACGGTTCTCTCCGATGATCACGATCACATGTTGGATGGGGGTCTTCGTCGACGAGCGCTGCACCGCAGTTGAGCCAGTCTGGGCGCTCATCGGCATGGTGGATGTCAGCAACGCCAGCGCGCTGGCCACGGCGGTAGCACGCCACTTGTTGGGAGCGAGATGCTGCAGAGACATGCAAATTCCTCCATGAGGAGGAACTTACTTTGTGCAAAGTGTCACTGGGTAAATACACCGTCAAATGCTGATGAAATGAACGTTGCAGGCTTGCGCAACGAGGGCAATTCTTTACGGTCCCATTACATTTACATTCGTGTCATAGTTCAACGATAACTTACGAGTCAGATACCACGCGCCGTCCCACAATGTGGTATTTGCCTTCCAGCACAATCCGTATTGCCTCGGTATAAGCAATGTGTTCCTGCTCCAGGATGCGGACGGCCAGGGCGTGCTCGTCGTCTGTGTCGAAGACGGTCACTGTCTTCTGCAGGATGATGGCTCCATGGTCAAGGTCTGCGTCCACGAAGTGCACAGTGCATCCCGAGACCTTCACGCCGTAGTCAAGCGCCTGCTTCTGCGCCTCCAACCCGGGAAACGCCGGCAGCAGCGCAGGATGGATGTTGAGGATGCGATTGGGAAACTGCTGCACAAACCACGGCGATAGCAGACGCATATATCCCGCAAGGCAGACCAGTTCAACCTTATGCTCGTGTAAAGCAGCGACGACCTCGCGGTCGTGTTCTTCTCGCTGCTTACCCTTGGACGGAATCACCAGCGCCGTCAACCCTCGACGCCGCGCCGATTCGATGCCGAGGGCGTCGGCCCGGTTCGAGATGACGACCGCAATGTTCGCATCGAGCTTGCCGGAGGCAACGTTGTTGGCGATGGCCTCGAAGTTTGACCCTCGCCCGGAGAGAAGGATGCCAAGATTTTTCATGCCGTGATACGCGAATCATACTTGATGGAAATCTGCGGCTAGCGATCAGCACTGGGCAGTCGCCGAAAGACGGCCGATTTTGGCGGCCTCGAATCGGCGAGTTGCGATGGGCGCTTCCTTTACCAGACTCGTGTTGAGATATGATTTAGAATCAATAACTTACCGCAATAATACATCGCAACGATTTGAGCCCGTGGGACTTATAGGCATCCATTTGTAATATAAGGAGTTAGAGGCTAAAATCGCTTGTTTATCGAGCGGAAAGTATCATACTATACATAAAAATATGTATCATACTATACATAGAAATCATACCCACCAACATGCCAGCGCATCCCCAGGGCTGCCTGTACGATTCCGATAAGCCGAGCTGCGGCATGAGCCTTGCTGCCTCCGTTCGCGGTGTTATCCTGAGCGCCGCCGGGGCCACCATCCGCGAAGAGTCTCCCCGCCCCAGGGTTCTTCGACTCGTGATCGCCGAATCACCCCAACGAGCGCAGAACCGGGCGCTCGCCGGGGACCCCCGATGAAATCGGCGAACGCTTGCTCAGGATGACAACGTTACAATCAAGAGCTGGTTGCTTCGCCCTGTTATTCGCTTTACTATCGCCCCATCGTGGTTTTGCCCCCAAACAAAGAGCATCCTGACCGCATCGTGTCGGCCGTGCCGGTAGATGACGACTCGTCCTTCGAGCTGAAACTGCGCCCGCAACTGCTGCGCGAGTTCATCGGGCAGAGGAAAGTCAAAGAAAATCTCGAGGTTGCCATCCAGGCCGCCAAGTCGCGCGGCGAGGCGCTCGATCACGTGCTGCTCTACGGGCCGCCGGGGCTGGGCAAGACAACGCTGGCCAACATCATCGCCAACGAGCTGGGCGTCGCCTTCCAGCAGACCTCGGGGCCGACGCTGCAGATCAAGGGCGACCTGACGGCCATTCTTACCAACCTGCGCGAGCGGCAGGTGCTGTTCATCGACGAAGTGCATCGCCTGCAACCCGCGCTGGAGGAGCTTCTCTACTCGGCGCTGGAGGATTACAAGCTTGACATCATCATCGGGCAGGGGCCGTCGGCGCGCACTCACACCATCGAGGTGCGGCCGTTCACCTTCATCGGCGCAACCACCCGCGCAGGGCTGCTGACGGCGCCGCTGCGCTCGCGCTTCGGCATTGTGCTGCGGCTGGAGTTCTACACCCACGAGGACCTGAAGGTCATCCTGGAACGCTCGGCGGAGATCCTTGGTGTCGAGATTGACGACGCCGGCGCCGTAGAGATTGCCACGCGCTGCCGGGGCACGCCTCGCATTGCGAATCGCCTGTTGCGGCGGGTGCGCGACTACGCTCAGGTGCGCGGCGCGGGCAAAATCGACAAGCCAACCGCGCAGGCGGCGCTGGAAATGCTGGAGGTCGATCGCCATGGTTTCGACGAGATTGACCGCAAGCTGCTGCTGACCATCATTGAGAAGTATCAGGGCGGGCCGGTGGGCGTGAACACGCTGGCGGCGTCGCTCGCCGAAGAGGCCGATGCGATTGAGGAAATCTACGAGCCGTTCCTCATCCAGATCGGCTTTCTCGACCGCACACCGCGTGGCCGCGTGGCCACGCATCTGGCGTACGAGCATTTCGGGGTGAAGCGGCCGAGGACGAATGCGACTGGTCAGGAGACGTTGTTTTAACCGCCGATGGTCGCCATTCGCTTTTCGCTCTTCGCCAATGACCGCAGCGTGCCAGAAATGTTGTTCTAGTGGTTCGAGAGCAATCTCGAGTTTGGATGAAGGATCCTGCAACCGCAGATCCCTTGACTCTGCTTCGCTCCGCTCGGGATGGCAACTCTGGCGAAAAGCAAGGAGCGAATCGGGAAGAGCGTGCAGCAGGGCTAGCGCGCAGTCGTCATTACCAGATAAGCTAATCGAGCTAGGAGAATCTAATGCCGCAATTAATGAGAACTTCGAATCCCGCGCTGAGCGGCGACACCTTCCGCACCGGCGAGGCGACCTTTGGCGAGAGCATGACCATCTCGGGTGCCGTCAACAAGACAGGCATCCTGTTGATCTGTTGCGTCGCCACTGCGGCCTGGACCTGGAACCGCTTCTTCGGCGCGTACAACCCGGAGTCGCCTGAGGCGGCGATGCAGGCGATCGCCCCAATGATGGTGGTCGGCGGTATTGGCGGATTCATTCTGGCGATGGTCACTATCTTCAAGAAAGAGTGGTCGCCGATAACAGCGCCGATTTACGCGCTGCTCGAAGGTCTGCTGCTCGGCGGAATTTCCGCCATGCTCGAAATGCGCTTCCACGGCATTGCCATACAGGCAGTTGCGCTGACCTTTGGCACACTGGTTGCGATGTTGGTGGCTTACCGCACCGGGCTCATCAAGGTGACCGACAAGTTGCGACTGGGCATTGTTGCCGCGACCGGCGGGATTGCCGTCTTCTACTTCCTGCAGTTCATTTTGGGGTTCTTTGGCGTCCACTTCACCAGCATCAACAGCGGCAGCCCGATCGGCATTGGCTTCAGCATCGTGGTCGTAATCGTCGCCGCGCTGAATTTGGTTCTCGACTTCGACCTTATCGAAAACGGCGCTCGCATGGGCGCGCCGAAGTACATGGAGTGGTATGGCGCTTTCGCGCTGATGATCACGCTGATCTGGCTCTACTTCGAGATTTTGCGGCTGCTGTCGAAGTTTCGCAGCCGGTAGTTGACGGGGAACTGAACCCACTGCGGAGGAAAACGGTGCCGTCCCTGAAGGGACTCGGTTCAATTATCCCAGCCTACCCAGCACTCCGCCTTCGGCTCCGTGCTGGGCTAAACTGAGTCGTCCCTACGGGACTGGTCATAGCAATTCTTGATTGCCTGCCTCCTAATTCGCGAGGCAGGGGCTCACCTACACGCGAAAGGTGTAAGCAAGCGGACAAACGAGAGGCCACCCGCTGCTTGCTGACCGACGATGGCTGGCGGCTATACTGACGTGGCTGCCATGGCGATAGCTGTCCGTTCATTTGCAAAGATCAACCTGGGGCTCAAGATCGGCCCGGCCCGAGGCGATGGCTTCCATGAGCTGCGCACGATCTATCAGACGCTGGCCCTGCACGACGTCGTGCATGTAGAAGTACAGCCCGGCTCGGGCATCGAGATTCGCTGCGATGATCCACGCGTTCCCCTCGACGAATCAAACACCTGCTGGAAGATTGCCGAACGCGTGCTGAAGGCGGCGCAGGCTGGAAGGCATTTCATTGGTGCGCGAGCTGAGCAAACCGAAGTACCTCGGGGGCTAAAGCCCAGTCCCGAAGTAGGCCCTGGCGGCACGGCTAAAGCCATGCCCTTTCAAAACCAGAACCACGGGACGGATGCGGGCAAGGTCGTCATTGAGATTGACAAGCGATTGCCGGTACAAGGAGGCTTGGGCGCGGCGTCGTCCAACGCGGTCGCAGCGATGCTTGGCCTGGAGCGCGCGCTGGGAACAATGATTGCGCCAGATGAGAAGCTGCGCATGACGGCGGAAGTGGGCAGCGATCTGCCGTTATTCCTGATTGGCGGAACCGTGCTTGGTGAAGGACGCGGGGAAGACGTGCATCCCCTTCGGGACCTGCCGCCCCTGCATCTGGTGGTGGTCACGCCGCCGGTCGGGGTGTCGACTCCGGCCGCCTTCGCGCGATGGGATGAACTGGTCGCGCGCGAACCTGAATTGACCGGCACTGGCGCCGCAGGTACAATAAACGAGTTCAGTCGGGCTCAGTTAGCCTGGCTGAGTGAGAGTGTTTTCTCGCGGGTTGTATCTGCGAGTGAGCCTGCATCCGGTGTTCCCGCGGTGGGCGGGGACCGGGCCGAGACACTGCTTCTCGACCTCGTCCGAGCCGGGATCGAGAACGACTTCGAACGCGTTGTCTTTCCAGAGTATCCCGAGTTGCGTGAGGTAAAACGTGTCTTGCAGCGCGAAGGTGCGCGCTATGCATCGCTGTCTGGCTCCGGGTCGACGTTATACGGAGTGTTCGCCTCGGGCATAGAAGCGCAAGCGGCGGCCGGGCGCATGACCGCAGCCGGGTATAGCGCGGTAGCGACAACGACGCTGACGCGAGATGAATACTGGCGGCAGATGTTTGCAGAAGCAACGAGCAATTAGCAGCTAGCAACTAGTTGCTCGTCGCTAGTTGCTGCTTGCTTCACTGGGCGGTCGACTAATGGTAGGTCAAGTGCCTTTGGAGCACTTTGTCTAGGTTCGAATCCTAGCCGCCCAGCCAAAAGTCAGTTGCCAGTAGTCAGTTATTTCAGGTTTGCAGGCTGAAAGCTAAGAGCTAACGGCTAAGAGCTAAAGGCGAAAAGCGGTACTTCAAGACCCAGCAGTAACTCAACCAGGTTCAGCGGGGTATTTGATTCGATGGAAACGGCAGCGAAAGCAAGTCCAGTTCATCCGGCGACCGTAGCGGCGGAAGGCACGACGGTCGCGCAGCAGTTAGACAAGAAGGGCCAACCGGTGGTGGACCCTAAAGGCGAGCGCAAGCCGGCTCGGGCCCGCCAGGATGACCGGTGGAAGATCTTCTCCGGTACTGCTAATGACGCGCTGTCAAAGGAAATTTGCGATTTCCTGGGCTTGCCGCTGGGGCAAACGTGCATCTCCAAGTTCTCGGACGGCGAGACCTATGTGCAGATCATGGAGAATGTGCGCGGGGCTGACGTATTCATGGTGCAGCCTACGTGCGATCCGGTGGACCTGCACCTGATGCAGTTGCTGCTGCTGATTGATGCGCTGAAGCGCGCGTCGGCGCGGCGCATCACGGTGGTGATTCCGTACTTTGGATATGCCCGGCAGGATCGCAAGGACAAGCCGCGGGTCCCGATTTCGTCGAAGCTGGTCGCGGATTTATTGACTACGGCAGGTGCCGATCGCGCGCTGGTGGTTGATTTACATGCGCCGCAGATCCAGGGGTTCTTCAACATTCCGGTGGACCATCTGTTCGCTTCGCCGGTGCTGGTGGATTACTTCCGGAAGAAGCAGTTTCCGGACTTAACGGTGGTTTCGCCCGACGCGGGCGGCGTGGAGCGCGCGCGCTTCTTTGCCAAGAAGATGGATTCGGCGCTGGCCATCGTCGACAAGCGCCGGGTGGCAATGGATGAGACTGAGGTGATGCACGTCATCGGCGACGTAAACGGCCGCACCTGTCTCATCCTGGATGACATTATCGACACTGCCGGCACGCTGGTGAAGACCTGCGGAGCACTGCTGGATGCGGGAGCGGGCGAAGTTTATGCCTGCGCGACACATCCGGTGCTGTCGGGGCCGGCGATCGAGAGAATTTCGCAATCGGGTTTGGCCGAGGTGGTCGTGACCAACACCATCCCGCTTACCGAGGCGGGACGCCGTGAGCCCAAGATCAAGGTGCTGTCGATCGCGGGACTGATCGGGCGGGCTATTCAGTCGATCCACGAAGAGACTTCGGTCAGCAGACTGTTTTTGTAAAGGACCTAATTATGGCTACAGCAACCGCAGAAAAGAACGTAGAAGCCAAGCCGCGGCAGAGCGGCACCAAGAATGATGCGCGTCGCGTGCGGCGCGGCGGCCTGATTCCCGCCGTGGTATATGGCGCCGGACTGGAGTCCGCCGCCATTGCCGTGGATCCCAAGCAGATTCGACGCATCCTGAATTCGGAGACGGGGCACAACTCGATTTTCGATCTCGCCTTCGATGGCACATCCGCCAAAGTGATGATCGTGGATTGGCAGTACGAGCCGATTAAAGGCGCGCTGCTGCATGTCGATCTGAAGCGCATCGCGATGGACAAGGCGCTGCGCGTCAGCGTGCCTATCCTGATGAAGGGCGAGGCGCCGGGGGTGAAGACTCAAGGAGGCATCCTCGAGCAGCTACTGCGTGAAGTGGAAATCGAGTGTCTGCCAGGCGATATTCCGGGCCACATTGATGCCGACATCAGCAACCTGATGTTCGGCCAGGTGATCCGCGTCTCCGATCTGCCGCATGCCGGCACGCTAAAGTTCATCACCGACGAGAACCAGCCAGTCGCGCACGTAGTCGCGGTGAAGGAAGTTGTGGAAGCGGCCCCGGCGGCGGAAGGCGTGGAAACAGCAGCAGCGCCTGCCGAGCCCGAAGTCATCAAGAAGGGCAAGCAGGAAGTGGAAGGCGAAGCGGCCGAAGGCGGCGACAAGAAGGCCGAGAAGCCAGAAAAGGCCGAGAAGGCCGAGAAGAAGAAGTAGGGGTTGTGAAGCTGATCGTCGGGCTCGGCAATCCGGGCATCGAGTACCAGTTCACACCGCACAATATGGGTTTCCTGGCGGTGGACCGCATTGCGGAGCAATGCGGGGTGCGGGTGAACAACCGCAACTGCCGCGCACAAACGGCGCGAGTGCGCATCGGCGAGCAGGACGTGCTGGTGGCCAAGCCGGAAACCTACATGAACCTGAGCGGTATCGCGGTCCGCGAGTTAGTGCGGGAGTACGAGGCGGATCCCGCGCAGGACTTGGTGCTGCTCTACGACGAGATCGATCTGCCCTTCGGCACGTTGCGCGTTCGGCCCCGTGGCCGCTCGGCAGGGCACAACGGGGTGGAATCGGTAATTGACGCGCTGGGAACGCAGGAAATTATGCGCGTCCGAATGGGAATTGCGCCGGATAATCCGGTGGGCGATGGCGCGAAATACGTGCTGTCACAGTTTAGAAAGTCGCAGTATCCGGTGATCGACGAGGTTCTGGACACGGCGGCTGAGGCGGTAAAGGTGATCCTCACGGAAGGCGTGCAGGCGGCGATGAACCGCTTCAATCGCAAGCCGGACGAAGCAATTAGCGACTAGCAACTAGCCGTTAGCTGCTCAGAAACAAGTTACGCACTAGTTGCTAATTGTGGCTACTAGTCGCCAGGAGAACAAATGCAACGTACTTATGAATTGATGTTCATTGTCCGGCCCGACATGTTGGAAGAGGAGCAGGACAAGCTGATCTCGAACGTCGAGACGCAGGTAGGCAACGCAGGCGGATCGGTGAAGAGTGTGGAGCGCATGGGCAAGCGGCGTCTGGCCTATACGGTGCGCAAGTTCCAGGACGGCATTTACATGCTGATGGTGCTGGAGGGCGAAGGCGCGATGGTGAAGGAAGTGGAGCGCCGCTTGCGTGTGACCGAGCCGGTGATCAAGTTCATCACCGTGCGGGTGGACGAGGAGCAGAAACGGCTGGCCAAAATCAAGGCAATTCGCGACACCAAGGTGCGCGGCAAGGGCCGGCAAGCGGCTGCGGCTGCTGAGGCCGCCGCTGCAGCGGAAGCGGCTCCGGAGCCTGGACCTCCAGGTGGAACCGAGCCGGCGCCGCTTAGCGCGTGACAAAGTCATCGGTAGTGGCGGACTGATCAAGCGCGGGCCGCCTACGCTCATAGCGACAGAACAAGGCGCGTCGCGCGAAACGATGTGCGAGCACGAGATCTGGGCTCAATAAAGGCCCGAAGGAGAATCATGGCAGACGAATCTGTAAAGACAGCGGCTCCCGAAACCGGCGCCGCGACAACTGAGGCCCCGGCGCCGCGCCCGGAAGGCGGTCCGCGTGAGGGCGGTCCACGCGGACCACGGCCAGGCGGACGGCCAGGCGCAGGTCCTGGTAGCGGTCCTCGCGAAGGTGGACGCAAGTTTTTCCGCCGCAAGAAGGTTTGCAAGTTCTGTGTCGAGAAAATTGACGGCATTAACTACAAGGACGTGCGCCTGCTTTCCCAGTTCGTGTCGGAAGCCGGCAAGATTGTTCCTCGGCGTTTGACCGGCGTGTGCACGCCGCACCAGCGCCGCCTCGCTGATGCCATCAAGCAGGCACGCAACATTGCATTGTTGCCGTTCGGCGGAAGATAGAAGAACGAGCGGCCAGGCGCCAGTGGTCAGCTATAGAGTCCCGCAGGGACGACACTCTGGAGTCGAAGGGCTTTAGCCCGCAGGTCCCAGAAAAATAAGATCGAACGGAGTTCTACTTATGGAAGTCATTCTGAAAGAGGATGTAGCCAAGCTCGGCTCCCGCGGCGACGTGGTGAGAGTAGCCGAAGGCTACGGACGCAACTATCTCCTTCCCAAGAAGCTGGCGATTGAAGCCACAGCGGCGAACCGGTCAGTGATCGAGCAAATGAAGGCGGCTGCGGTGCGGCGCGTGGTCCGTGAGAAGGGCGACGCCGAGAAGCTTGCGGAACTGCTGTCCGGGGTTTCACTCAGCTTTACCCGCAAATCGGGGGAGCACGACCAACTCTTTGGCTCTGTCACCTCCGCCGACATTGCGCGCGAGCTCGAGCACAAGAGCTTCGATATCGACCGCCGCAAGATTCAACTTGACGAGCCGCTGAAGCACGTTGGTGAGTTCAACGTCCCAATCAGGCTCTACAAGGACGTTACCGCTCAGGTGAAAGTGGTCATCAACAAGGACGCGGTGGCCGAGGCGGCGGCTCCCACGGAAGAAGCCAGCGCCGAAGCCTAAAACACGGTTCGTAGGCGGCGGGGATTCCCAGCCGACGGGCCCGCTAGGTCTCTGGTTTACTTCGAGCGCGGATATGCTTAGCTAAGTGACCGGGCATCAACACAATGCGAGCTCCCGCCTGCGGCACAAGGCGCGCCTCGTCGGCTTATGCCTTCGTATCCGGAACCATCGCCTCCCTTCCCACGTAAGTACTAGGTGAGCGTCTATAATGGCCGCTCACGGTTTCTGCCAGTGGCCGTCTATGTAGTTGCAGGCACGAGAATTGGCTTGCCAATTGCAGACTAGGTAGATACCAGTATGCCGGCCGAAGCGGTAGCAGTTCCCCTCACGGTTGGCCCGGGGCTCCGCACTCCTCAGACACGGCGAGCGGCGGACGAAACGTCCTCTACTCCCTCCGACCGAGGGATAGTGGTTGGGCAGGCCCAGAGCCGAATGAATGACACGGAGCTGATCCGGGAAGCTCAACGTGGTGATCGCGCCGCGTTCGAGGACTTGGTGCGTCAGTACGATGGCGCCGTGCTTCGTCTGGCCTATCACCTGACACGCTCCGAGCAGGACGCGCAGGACATCTACCAGGAAGCCTTTCTCAAAGCCTACCGGAACATCAACAACTTCCGTTTCGAATGCTCCTTTTACACCTGGATCTACCGCATCGTGACCAATTTGTGCCTTGATCTGTTGCGAAAACGGCAGGTACGCAAAGAGGATTCGGGAGTCACGACGGATTCCGAAGGCGGCAGCTACGACCTATTGGACCAGGTTGCGGATGTCCGATCCGGCGCCAGTCCTGAACGCGACCTGATGCGGCGCGAACTGGGAGCACGAATTGCCAAAGCGCTGACGAAGCTGACACCGCGCGAGCGCATGGTTTTTGAGATGAAGCATTATCAGGGCCTGAAACTGAGAACGATAGGCGAGATTTTGAACACCACGGAAGAAACTGCGAAGAACACACTGTTTCGCGGAACCCAGAAGTTGCGGGCGGCACTGAAGGACATGCGGCAATAGCAGGTAGAGGCTACGTTGCAGGCGTTCTAGACGGTCACGGGCTTTGGCCCTGAAGTAGAGGTAAGAGCCATGAATTGTGAATGGGTGCAGCAGAACATCACCCTGTATCTGTACGACGAGCTGGCTGACGATGCCCGGCACGAGTTGGAGCAGCACCTCACGCGCTGCAAGAACTGTGCCGCCGAGGTCTCCGACCTGCGCGAGTTCCAGGTTCAGATGAACGCTTTGCCGGTGGAAGAGCCTTCCGCGAGTTTTCTGGCGGCGGCCCGCATGCAATTGCAGGAGTCGCTGGAAACCGCGGAACAGCATCGCGCCTGGTACCACCGGTTCGCGTTCGACCCCACCTCATGGTTGCGGCAGGTACGGTTCTCGCCGGCTCTGGCATCACTCATCTTTCTCGTAGGCTTCGGCGGTGGTATCGGGGCCATGTACAGCGCCATGGGTAAAGGGCCGGCAAATCGCATAGTGACCTCCAGTCCCGGGGAGGCTTCGATGATCAGTGGCATCACTTCCATCGAAAAGGAACCGGGCACCGATAACGTGAAAGTTCAGTACGACAAGCGCCTTCCTGAATCCGTCCAGGGTTCTGTGTCTGATCCCAAAGTGCAAGACCTGCTACTTTACGCCGCCAAGAGCAATGAAAATTCCGGCGTCCGGTTGAATTCTGTAGAGGCGCTGACCGGCAAGGCCGACGATCCCCGGGTCCGCGAGACGCTGACCTATGCTCTCCGCTACGATAGCAATCCCGGCGTTCGCCTGATGGCGCTCGACGGTCTGAGCTCTTATGTGAAGGACGACATTCGTGTGCGCAATGCGGTCCTGGAGGCCCTGCTGGACGATAGCAACCTCGGTGTCCGCAGTGGCGCGCTTCATGCACTCGATCCGGTGCGTGCTGATAGCAGCGTGCGCATGGCCCTGCAGCAATTGTCCAAGGAAGATCCCAGCGACTACATCCGCACCGAGTCCAAGCGCATGCTGGCCTCGATGCCCAATATTGATTAGAAAACGGTGTCTTGCTCGTTGTTCTTATTCGCTCCCGGAAATGAGGAAAGGTTGAACCAGGGTCTTTTGAAAGCGGCACGGGTTACGGGACAATCTCGCAGCTTTGCATTCAGCCGGGCCGCTCATGGTAATAGGAAGTGGAAGGTGGCAATCGCGCTTCTTGCGGCGGCCGTTGCGGTTCCGCTATGCGCCCAACAGGCGAAGGTCTTTCGCGAGGGTAATGCGTGGATCGAAGAAACCACCGGTACTATGCCGGCTGGCCGCGAGGTCCGCGTCAACACCGACATGGGTTCGGTCCACGTTCAAGGCAACTCACCGAACGTAACCTACGTGATCCGCAAGCGTTCCTTTGCTCCCACCGAAGAGGCGGCCCGGCGGCAGTTTGATCAGTTGCATATTTCGGTGGCCAAAACCGCCGAGCGTAATTCCATCGAAGGCCGCTTGCTGGGCCGGAACCTGAACCGCTTTAACGCCGAGTTTGTGGTGCAGGTCCCTCGCGACCTCGATCTGGTGCGAGTGGAGACCCGCAGCGGCGGCCTCAACTTGAATTCCCTTACCGCGACCATCCTGGGGACAACCGGCGGGGGGGCTGTTAAACTTGACGATCTCGGTGGGCCCGTCAAGATCGCTTCCGGTGGCGGCAACGTCGACGGGGGGAACCTGGGCGCCGACTTCACGCTCAGCAGTGGCGGGGGCGATGTTCACATCAACAACATTGCCGGCCAGGCCCGCGTTACTCTTGGTGGCGGCAAAGTGTACATCGGGACTACCAAAGGGTCGATCATCACTACCGGCGCGGGCGGTATCGAGGTGCGCAAGTGTGATGGTGACCTGCGAGCCAGCACCGATGGCGGCAATCTTAGCCTTGGCGACGTAAGTGGCACGGTCCGTGCCGACACCGGTGGTGGCAGCGTGCGTCTCTCCAGTGCAAGCGGACGGGTGCAGGTTTCTACGGGTGGCGGCAGTGTTGAGCTGTACAGGCTGGGGCAGGGCGCGCAGGTAGAAACTGGGGCCGGTCCGATCACGGTTGAATTTGTGAGCAGTCATGGAGTCTTTACTGACTCCTCACTGCACACCGCGGCCGGCGACGTCTCGGTGTGTCTGCCGGGCAACATGCCGGTTACGGTGCATGCCTCGTCCGACATGACAAACGGCAAAGGAATCCTCTCCGATTTTCCCGCATTAAAGATCAACACCAGTGGCGGTGACTACGGTCCCAAGGCGATGTCTGCCGAGGGGATATTAAATGGCGGTGGCCCGATGTTGCGCATCCGCACAACCATGGGTCAGATCAATTTCCGGCGGTGCCAGTAAGGCAGGGTTGGTGTATCATGCGCAGACGTACGACGATGAAGTTGGGACTTGCAATTACCTTGGTCGCGGCGGCGGCCGCATTCGCAACAGCCGAGCCCAGGCCGGCTTTAGTCGGCTGGCCCGACCAGCATCCGAGCTCTTATCTGGGCGTTCACATTGATGAGCTCACGCAGCAAACCGCGGCGTCCCTGAAGTTAAGCGATACCAGCGGCGCCCTCATCACCTATATCGATCAGGACGGTCCTGCCTGTAAAGCCGGCTTGAAGATCAATGATGTCGTTGTCGGATTCAACGGCTCCAAGGTCCAGAGTCCGGAGCAGTTGCAGGAGATGCTGCATGCCACTCCTGCGGGCAGGACCGTTGCCTTTTCAGTGGTCCGCGACGGCCTGAAGAAAGACATCAACGTCACTCTGGGGGCGTGGGCCAATGCCATGGCCCGGGCGCGCAGTCTGCCTTCCGGATCGGTGATGGCGTTTGCGCCTCCCAGTATCAACATACCCGACATCGATGTTCCGTCGTTCACGACCCTCTCGTCGCGGCACGGCATCGTGGTGGAGAGCATGTGTCCGCAACTGGCCGACTACTTTGGCGTTCCGCGTGGACAAGGTGTGCTGGTGCGCTCGGTGGAGAAGGGGAGTCCCGCTGAGGCCGCTGGCCTGAAGGCGGGGGACGTGATTGTGAAGGTGAATAACGAGACGGTTCACGACATGGCCGACTGGCGGCGCGCCATGCACGGCCGCGGCGGCAAGGTTCCGGTGGCTGTGGTCCGCGATAAACACGAACAGTCGATCGTGATTAATCTTCCTGGTTCCGGCGATACGTCCGAGCTGCAGGGCATGGATTGGGGTGACTTTCCCACGATGCTGGCGACCATCCAGCCCAGCGAACAGCAACTGGAGCAGATGCGTCAGGACATTCAGGGCTCGATGAAGCTCTCGCAGAAAGACATTGAGAAGATGCAGAAAGAGATTCAGAAGTCGCTTCCTTCACAGAAAGACCTGCAGAAGCAGATCGAGAAGGCGATGAAGCTGAAGCAGAAGGACATCGAAAAGATGCAGCGCGATGTCCAGGCCTACGCGCCGACGCAGGAACAGCTCGATCAGATGCGCCATGAGATTGACGAGTCTTTCAAGAACTGGACGCCGCAGCTCCAGCAGGAGATGGAACAGTTCAAGAAACAGATGGAGGAGCAGAAGCTTAAATTGCAGGAGATGCTGAAAGGCTTCGGGGACCAGCACGAATTCTAGCGTTGCTGGCGCTCTTCGCTTTTCGCCGTCCGGGTCGGTCCGTTGTCCTGGGGTCAACCCTTCCGGCGTTCCACGGGCGGTCTGTTACGCCGCCACTTTCGATCGAGCCACTCGACCATCCCGTACATAACAAGGCACAGCCAGGCGTCCACCAGAAGACCGAGGTCAATGCGGAACGGCTGATGACGTCCAGCGGGCGGCAGATGTGGCATTAGAACAAAGAAGTAGAGCAGGTTGCCGGCAACGATGGCGATCAACTGCTTGAGGATTCTCCGGGGCACGCCATTGTTGTACACCGAAAAGCAGGAACTAGCGGCTAGCGGCAGCCGGTTGAACCCAATTCGCTTCGCTCGGCTTACAGTTCCCGTGAAGGCTTGTATCTCTAGGGCTAAAGCCACGCACTAATCGCTAACTGCTAATTGCTAATTGCTTCATTTACCATCCTCCTGTGCTCGACCTCGCTACCAATGTCCAATATGTCAAAGGCATTGGGCCGAAGTTCGCGCAAATCCTGCTGGAGAAGGGCATCGCCAACGTCGAGGACCTGCTCTACTACCTACCCTTCCGATACGAAGATCGCCTGAATCCGCGCGGCATCGGCGAGCTTCGCGTGGGCGAGATGGCCGGCATCATTGCCGACGTGCGCACCTTCGGCCTGTTCCGCACACGTCGCATGCCCATCTTCGAGATGACCGTTGGTCAGGGCCGCGACACGCTGAAGTGCATCTGGTTCAACGCTACCTACCTGCAGGATAAGTTTCGAGCGGGCATGACGCTCGCGTTGTATGGCAAGGTCGAAGCGGGCGATCGCGGTGGCCACCGCTTCCAGGTCGTCCAGCCACAGTTCGAAATCCTGCACGATCCCTCGGCAACGCAAGCGAAGGACGGTGGAGACGAACAGGATTGGAAATCGCTCGAGATCGGGCGCATTGTGCCTATCTACGAGACGGCGGGCAACGGTCGCCTTACCGCGCGCTGGTTCCGGCGCGTGATTCACGGCCTGCTGGAAAGCCTGACTGCCGATATTACTGACGGGATCCCCGCCGTGGTTCGCGGCCGAATGGGGCTGGTCGATCGCCGGAGCGCCTTCTGGCAGGCGCATTGGCCCGAGGTTGGCGAGAGCCTCGCCAAACTGGGTGCTGCCCGCACTCCCGCTCATATTCGCCTCATCTTCGAGGAACTGTTCTTCCTCGAACTCGGACTCGAATTGAAGCGCCGCAAAGTACGCGCGCAGTCTGGCGTCGCCTTCCAGATCAACGACAGCATACGGTCCGCCGTGAAGCGCATCCTGCCGTTTCATCCCACGACGGCACAAAAGCGGGTGCTGAAAGAAATTGCGGACGATATGGCGGAGGCGGTGCCCATGCGCCGTTTGCTGCAAGGCGACGTCGGGTCTGGTAAGACGATCGTGGCGCTCGAAGCCGCAGTCCTTGCGATGGAAAACGGCTACCAGGTCGCGCTTATGGCGCCCACGGAGATTCTTGCCACGCAGCATTACTTGTCTGCGCGCAAGATCCTTGAGCCCGCGGGCTATCGCATCGTGCTGCTCACCGGCTCGCAGGAGCATGAACGCAAGAAGCAGACGCGCTACCACATCGCGCAGGGCAACGCGCAATTGGTCATCGGCACCCATGCTCTCATCCAGGAGACGGTCGAGTTCGACCGGCTCGGCCTGGTCATCGTGGATGAACAGCATCGCTTCGGCGTGCTGCAGCGCTTCCGCCTGATGAAGAAATCCGGCGAGGCGGAACCCGATGTACTGGTGATGACCGCGACGCCCATCCCGCGTACGCTCGCGCTCACACTCTACGGCGATCTCGACACCAGCGTTCTGGATGAGCTTCCGCCCGGACGCACGCCCATCACCACGCGGCGGGTGGGGGACGAACGAGGCGAGGAGGTGTGGGAGTTTGTGCGCAAACAGGTAGCCGCTGGACGCCAGGCGTACATCGTTTATCCGGTGATCGAAGAAGGCGCAATGGAAGGCGAGCTCAAGGCCGCTATCAAGATGTACGAGCATCTGCGCAAGACGGAGTTCAGCGGCTTGCGCGTTGGCCTGCTGCACGGCCGCATGAGCGCCGAGGACAAAGACGCGACCATGGCCAGCTTCCAGCGCGGGGCGATTCATGTGCTGGTTTCGACCACGGTCGTCGAAGTGGGCGTGGACGTGGCCAATGCGTCCGTCATGGTGATTGAGCACGCCGAGCGTTTCGGCCTCTCGCAGATGCATCAGCTGCGCGGGCGCATCGGGCGCGGCGCGGCGAAATCCTATTGCGTACTCATGACTGGCGGCAAGGTTTCCGTCGAGGCCGAACAGCGGTTGCGGGCCATGGTGCGAACGCAGGACGGCTTCGAGATCGCCGAACTCGACTTGCAACAGCGCGGGCCGGGTGAGTTCTTCGGCACGCGCCAGGCGGGCATGCCGAACTTTCGCGTCGCCAATCTGCTGCGCGATCGCGAGCTTCTGGAAGCGGCTCGCCGCGAGGCGCGCTTCGTGCTCGAAGGTCCAAACGCGGATCTCACAAAAGAGGAGATTGCGCGTGTCGTGCAGCATCTGAAGGGGCATTGGAACCGGCGTTACGGATTAGTCGAAGTTGGATGATGGCGCATCCAATGGCTCAAGGAGTTTCGTATGGTAGATCCCAAAGAGATGCTGGCTACGCTTGTCGAACGTTTTGCTGTGACCGCAAAAGTGCAAAACGTGTTCGGTGAGCCCATCGAATCGCACGGTAGGACTATCATTCCGGTGGCGCGGGTGAGCTACCGGCTTGGAGCAGGCGGAGGCGGGGAGAATAAATCAGACTCGGAGGATGCGGTTGGCGGCGGAGGCGGCGGCGGTGTGGTACAGGCCGTTCCTGCCGGGGTGGTTGAGATCACCGAAGCGGGCGCCCGCTTCGTGCGTTTCTTCGATCCCCAAATGGCTGCCGGACTGGTCGCGGGCGGGATTGTATTCGGCCTTCTCCTGCGGCGGCTCTTTGGCCGGAAGTAGGCCAGCACGCAGGCCGTCGACGGGCCAAGCCGAGCGGACCCCTATAATCACTCCGCACTCTGGCGTCCCACTTGCATCACATGCTTATAACCCGCAAACTAGTCCAGCCGTGAGCACTGCTTCGAAGTCCGCTCTCTTTCGCCTGCTGCCGTCGGTGGACGAATTCCTCCGGAATCCGCAAGTCGAGGTGCTCGCGCGGCAAAACGGTCGTGGCGCAACCATAGACGCAGCCCGCACTGCGCTGGAAGAGCTGCGCGTCGAGATCACTGCTGTCGGCCTGGATGAGGCGCAGATCAAGTCCAGCATCGATGAGTTGCCGCGCAAGGTCGAGCAGAGCTTGCAGCAGTCGCTCGCTCACTCGCTGTGTCCGGTGATCAACGCCACAGGTGTGATTCTGCATACGAATCTGGGGCGAGCGCCGCTCAGCAGAGCTGCGCTGCAACGTGCTGTCGAAGTTTCGCAGGGCTACTCGAACCTGGAATTCGACCTCGCGACTGGCGAGCGCGGCAAGCGTGACGTCCACCTCGATCGGCTGTTTGCCAAACTGCTGAATACGGCCGAGCGTGAGGTCTCGACCGTCGTGGTCAACAACAACGCCGCCGCAGTGCTGCTGGCCCTGAACTCGCTTGCCGAAGGCGGCGAGGTATTGGTGTCGCGCGGCGAATTGGTTGAGATTGGCGGCTCGTTCCGCATTCCCGATGTGATGACGAAATCGGGCGCGGTGCTGCGCGAGGTCGGCACCACGAATCGCACCCGAGTCACCGACTACGAACATGCCATCACCGAACGCACCAAGCTACTTCTGCGCGTGCATCGCTCCAACTTCCAGATTGTCGGGTTCACGGAGCAGCCGTCGTTGGAGGAACTGGTGGCGCTCGGCCGTCGGCACAACATCCCCGTGCTGGAAGACCTTGGCAGCGGCGAGCTTTTCGACCTGCGAGACGTTGGCATACGCGGCGAGCCCATGATTGCCGACAGCCTGCACGCGGGCGTGGATCTAGTGACCTACAGCGGCGACAAGTTGCTGGGTGGTCCCCAGGCAGGCCTGATCAGCGGCGAGCGCACACTGGTGGCAAAGATTCGTTCCAATCCGCTGTTCCGGGCGATGCGTGTGGACAAAATGTTCTATGCTGCCCTGGAAGCCACGCTGCTCGCCTATCTGCGCGAGGACTACGACTCAATTCCGGCCTTGCGCATGATGCGCATCTCCGAAGGCGAACTCGCGCGCCGCGCCGAGCGCCTCGCGGAGCGACTACGGTCGAGCTGCTCTACGCTACAGGTCGAAGTCATCGAGTCGCGTTCGGTTCTCGGCGGCGGAGCTGCGCCTGGATCGACGCTGCCAACGCGCGTACTCGCCATTAAGCGCACGACCATGAACGCCGATGAAATCTGCAAGCGCCTGCGCCAGTGGGAGGTGCCGATCATCGCCCGCGTAGATGAGGGGCGAGTGCTGCTCGATCTGCGGACGGTTGAAGCTGAGCAGGAAGCGGTGATTGTCGCCGCGCTGGAGAGCCTCTCCGGGGCTAAAGCCTCCTCCACATAAGAAGATGGCTGACGCGGACCTGAGGGGCCCGCTCTACAACCAGTGTTTCTCTAGTCTAGTGGCGACCATTTACACCATCGGGCACTCCACGCGTACCCTCGACGAGCTGGTGGCTGCGCTCAAGGCACATGGTGTCCGGACCCTGGTGGACATCCGCTCGTTCCCCATGTCGCGTCGCATGCCTCACTTCAATCGCGAATCGCTGGAAGCCGAGCTGCCCCGGCATGGCATCGCTTACATCTGGATGAAGGAGTTGGGTGGCCGCCGCAAGAAAATCCGCAACGACTCACCCAACACCGGCCTGCGGAACGATTCATTCCGCAACTACGCCGACTACATGCTCACCGACGAATTCGCGCAGGGCATTGAACGGCTGTTAAGAATCGCGCAAGCTGGAGCACCTCCCTCGACTCCGTTCGATCGCCAGTGCGATCTCCCTGCGCTCGGGGTGACAACAGCAAAAGACAATAGCGGCACGGCCATTATGTGTGCCGAGCGGGTTTACTTTCAGTGCCACCGCATGCTGGTGAGCGACTACCTCACGGCGCACGGCCATGCCGTGTTGCATATTGACGATGACAAGCATCCGCTGCGTGAGCACAAGCTTATGCCGGAAGCGCGGCTGGTGGATGGCAAGCTGGTGTATGACGCGCAGCAACTGTTTTGAGCTACGCTGCCAGGCTCTCTCTAAAGTTCCGCCCGGCATTGCCGATGGAGGCGGGTAGAGCGAAGCGATACGAGAACAGCAACCATCCTTTTTGCTGCTTTCCCAGCCAGCACTTAGTGTGTCTGGCTGGGATTGTCTGCTGCACAAAGAAGCCGCCGAAGACGGGAGCGCGTCTCCGGAATATGCGGTTACTGACGAAAGTGCGAGCCTCCGTGACGCACATCGGCGCCGCGCACCCAGAAAATCACGTCCTCCGCGATATTCGTAGCATGATCGGCGATACGTTCCAGGGCGCGCGAAATAAGCAGGACGTTCAAGGCCGGCCGCGTGGCCTGAGGCTCATTGTGCATCTTCTGCACAAGCACCACGAAGGCCTCGTCCTTCATACGGTCCACGATGCCGTCCATCTGTAAAACTGCTTCCGCAACTTCTGCCTTGCCGTCAAGAAACGATTCCAGCGCCCGCTGCACCATAGTGCTGACGCTATCCGCCATGCGCGGAATGTCCACTGGCAGTTGAATCTCCGGTTCACTGATTAGGTCGAGCACCCGTTGCGCGATATTTACCGCCTGGTCGCCAACGCGTTCCAGGTCTGCATTAATCTTCAGCACGGCGAGGATGAAGCGCAGATCAATCGCCATCGGTTGCTGCATGGCGAGAAGGTCGAGCGACAATTCATCAATCTCGCGCTCGGCGTCGTTGATGGCGGGTTCACCAGTGAACACCATCTGGCAAAACTTGGCGTCGCGAGTGCGGTACGCCTCATTGGCGCGATCAATGGCCTGTTCTGCAAGGCCACCCATCCGCAACAGTTTCTCCTTCAACTCGTCCAGTCCCTGCTGAAAGCGGCTGCGCATTATCCAAACCTGCCTGTAATGTAGTCTTCCGTCCGCTTGTCAGCGGGTGTGGTAAAGATCTTTTCGGTCTTGTCGTATTCGATAAGGCTTCCCATCAGGAAAAAGCCAGTCAATTCAGCCACGCGAGCGGCCTGCTGCATATTATGCGTAACGATGACGACGGTATAGTGCTGCTTGAGTTGGAAGATGAGTTCTTCGATCTTGCTGGTCGAGATCGGGTCTAATGCGGATGCCGGCTCGTCCATCAGCAACACCTCCGGCTCGACCGCCAGCGCGCGCGCAATGCACAACCGTTGCTGCTGGCCGCCGGACAGACTTGCGCCGGACTTCTTGTGCAGGTTATCCTTCACTTCCTCCCACAGCGCAGCCAGTTTCAGGGAGCGTTCCACCAGTTCACTCGTCTGCTTACGATTGCGGAAGCCGTTCAGCTTGAGGCCCGCCGCCACATTGTCGTAGATTGACATCGTGGGAAATGGGTTTGGTTTCTGAAAGACCATGCCGATGCGCCGGCGAACTTCGACGGGATCGGAGCCGCTTCCGTAAACGTCCATCTCTCCGACTTTGACCGACCCTTCAGCGCGCGCTTCCGGGATGGTCTCGTGCATGCGATTCAAACAGCGCACGAAGGTGCTTTTGCCGCAACCCGAGGGCCCAATCACAGCCGTGACATGGTTTGCGGGCACAGTCATGTCGATGGAGTTCAGCGACTGGTTCTTGCCGTACCAGGCGTTTAATCCACGCACTTCGATTCCGACACCCATATCGGGGTTACGCTCCCTTCAACATTCCGCGACTGGTGGTGATGCGCACGGCGGCCACTGCGCCCACAATCAAAACGATCAGGATCAGCGCTCCGGCCCACGCCTGTTTGTGCCAATCGTCATACGGCGAGATGGCATAGGTGAAAACCTGCAAGGATAGCGCCGCGGTAGGCTGATTTAATTTCAAGTTCCAAAACTGATTGCCAAAAGCGGTGAACAGCAGCGGGGCGGTTTCCCCCGCGACGCGGGCGAACGCCAGCATGCACCCCGTAATCACGCCAGCCGAGGCGGTACGCAGCGAAATGGAAAGCGTCGTTCTCCATTTCGGAATGCCCAGTCCATAGGCAGCCTCGCGTATCACATTCGGCACCATGAGCAGCATTTCCTCCGTGGCACGAGCGATGGTGGGGATCATCATGATGCCCAGCGCTACGCCGCCGGAGAAGGCCGAGAAGTGCTTTTGCCGGACCACCACAAGGGAATACACCGCGATGCCGATCACGATCGAGGGCACGCCATTCAGCACATCGGCAGTGAAACGGATCAGGTCACCAAAGCGGTTGCGTCCGTATTCCGCCAGATAAATGCCTGAGCCGATACCCAGGGGCAGCCCAATCACGCTGGCCACCACCAAAATCAAGCCGGTGCCGACGATGGCGTTTGCCATGCCTCCGCCCGTCTCCCCAGGAGGCTTCGGAGTCTGGGTGAGGAAGGCGAGGTTCACCGAGCCAATTCCCTTGATGACAAGGTACGCAAAAATGGCGAGCAGTGGAACCAGTACGAGAACGGCGGCCAGGACAGCGAACGCAGTTGCTGCCTGATTAGCGATGCGCCGCCTCAAACTGACCTCCTGCGACGTGGATGGCGACATGGAATTAGGCACGCACCCTCGCAGTTCCACCGGTGATACTCCAGACCAGCAAACGCGCCAGCGCGTTTACGACGAGCGTCACCAGAAACAGTGCCAGCCCGATCTCCACCAGGGCGCTTAGATACAAATCGCCCGTGGCTTCGGTGAATTCATTGGCGATAACGCTGGCCATGGTGTAACCGGGAGCGAACAGCGACTTCGCAATCTCCGGTCGGTTGCCAATGACCATAGTCACGGCCATCGTTTCGCCCAGCGCGCGCCCGAGCCCGAGGATGACGCCGCCCACGATGCCGATTCGTGCGTTGCGCAGGACCCCCATGCGGATCATCTCCCAACGCGTTGCGCCCAGGGCCAGCACGGCTTCGCGCTGGTTCTGGGGCACGGCGGTCATCACCTCGCGGGTAATCGACGCTATGACCGGTACCACCATGATCGCCAGGATGATGCCCGCCGCCAACATTCCGAGACCGTACATCGGACCATCGAAGAGTCCCGTCCACCCCAGCGTCTTAGCCAGGAAAGGTTGGACGTACTGACGCAGCAGTGGAGCCAGGACGAAGACGCCCCACAATCCATAAACCACGCTGGGAATGGCGGCCAGTAATTCCACCAGAAACGAAATGATGGCGCGTAGGCGCTGGGGGCACATCTCGGTGACGAACACCGCCACACCGATGGACGCCGGCACGGCCAGCAGGAGGGCGAGGAACGACGAAACCAGCGTGCCGTAGATAAAGGGCATGGCTCCAAAGTTGCCGTTCACCGGATCCCAATCATGGCCGTAGAAGAAGCTGACCCCGAACTGATGCAACGAGAGTTGAGATTTGTCGATCAGCTCCCAAACCACGAGCACGACAATCGCAAAAACCGAAATCGCGCTGAGAAGAATAATCACGCCGAACACGGCGTCGGGAATTCGGCTGCTGCGCGGATAGCTGGTGCGGATCTTTTGCAGGGCGGCCGCAAACTTAGGCTGGGGCTTCTTGTCGGCCGCTTGGGCGAGCGATGGGATGCCGGTAACGGGCCGTTGAAGCTGTCCGGGCGGTTCCGGCGGGTTCATGGGATCGACGCTATCAGGCATGTGTTACAGGGGTGTTACAAGAACAGCAGCTAAGTAATCTGCAGATGGCAACCCGTTAGAACAAGTGCTTGAAAATCGTTGCACAGGTCAAGCACAAGAAAATGCCAGCATCTGATTACCAGCTGCTAGTTGCTCAAGGTTTGACTTGTTTGGCGATGGCCGATTTCTCCATCGCCACGACCTCTTTGGGCAGCGGGGCATATGAGAGTGCTTCAGTCATGCTCTGTCCTTTGTCGAGCATCCAGGAGAGAAAATCCTTGAGGATCTTTCCCTTGTTGGCATCTGCGGGACTCGTAGGAATCAGCAGCCAGGTAAAGCTGGCGATCGGATAGGCGCTCTTTCCCGGAGGATTAGTAATCGACACGCGGAAATCGGCGGGCATCTTAACTCCAACGGCGGCTGCGGTGGTGCTTTCCAGGCTGGCCTTGATGAAGTTCTTGGAGGAATTCTGCACGCTGCCGTAAGGAATCTTGTTTTGCAGTGCGTAAATCAGCTCGATGTAGCCGATTGATCCCGGCAACTGGCGAATGGTACCCGCAACCCCCTCATTGCCCTTGCCGCCAATGCCTACGGGCCACTTCACCGATGTACCCTTGCCGACTGTGTTCTGCCAATCGGAGCTCACCTTCGACAGATAATCAGTAAAGATGTAAGTCGTGCCGCTGCCGTCGGAACGGTGGGCGACGGTGATGTTCTGATCGGGGAAATTGACCCCTGGATTCGCCGAAGTGATAGCTTTGTCATTCCACTTGCTGATCTTACCCAGGAAGATTCCGGCCAGCGCCTCGGGGGTGAACTTCACCTCTCCGCTCACGCCAGGGATGTTATAAGCGGGCACTACCGCGCCCAGCACCGTGGGCACGTGCATCACCTTGACCTTCGATTGCTGGAGCTGCTCGTCGGTCATTGGGCCATCGGTGGCGCCGAAATCGACTGTTCCCGCCTGCACCTGGCGAATGCCGCCCCCGCTGCCGATGGACTGATAGTTAATCTCAATATTGGAATGCTCTTTGTGGTATTCGTTGAACCACTTGGAGTAAATGGGGTAAGGGAATGTGGCGCCCGCGCCGTTAAGGGTTGTCTGTGCCAACGCACAGCTCGCAAGCAATGCAATGCAGAGCAGCACCCTGAGAGAGCGAATCACGTAGTTGCCTCCTGAGATTGGTCATACACGAGTTCCGTAGCCGTTTTTACCCTGCTTTTGTTACAGCTCTGTTACACGGCAGTGAATTTCCCGTGAAGACAATAAGTTAGGAGGCATGGACTGGTCAGAATCTATTGATATTTCTGGGGTTGAGGTTAGGTATTGTCCCCGATTCGCTCGCTTGTGAGGACAATTCTTAGAAGCTGGGATGGCAGCAGAGCTCTTGAATTTTCCCCAGGGGAGAGCGAGCTACGTTACGGCGCCTGCACGTGTTGTTCTCCCAGTACCTTGCCGGCATGGTCGAACCAAATGACCTCATACTGGGGACGGAAAATCGAATACCAGTACTTGTAAACGTACTCGTCGGAGCAACCGTTTGGGACTGGAGTTAGCGAACCGCAGGGACCCTCGCTGGTGGGATTCCCAAGCAGTTCGCGCACAAACTCATTCGGGTCACCCAGGTTGATCTGGAAGGAATTCTTGCGCAACTGCTCATCGTGGTGGTAGGCCCAAACGCCTGCTGCGACCAGACCAAGACTGATCGCGAAAAAGAAGATGCGAACTCCCATACGTCTCAAGCTTATCGCAGGTGGTGGCCAGGGGAGGCATTCGTGAAAATAGGGCTTCCGGTCGGACCCATTCCGGCGTGGAAGGGCGAGGAACCAAGCCTGAACCCTAATCACTGAAGGCTAAGTGCTAACTACCGCTGCCTGCTCGCTTTACAATGGTATATTCCCGTGCTTCTTGGGCGGGTTCTTGTCGCGTTTGTTCTCCAGCATGTCCAGTGCCTGAATCAATTTCCGGCGGGTGTCGCGGGGACGAATCACGGCGTCAAGGTAGCCACGCTCGGCTGCAATGTAGGGGTTAGCGAAGCGTTCGCGGAACTCCTCAATCTTGGCAGCGCGGTCTGCCTCAGGGTTCGCGGACTTATCGATTTCCCGGCGGTAGACGATATTGACTGCGCCTTCGGGTCCCATCACCGCGATCTCGGCAGTCGGCCAGGCATAGTTCACGTCCGTGCGGATGTGCTTGGAGGCCATGACACAATAAGCTCCGCCGTAGGCTTTGCGCGTGATGACTGTGATCTTTGGCACGGTTGCCTCCGAGAAGGCAAATAGTAACTTGGCTCCGTGCGTGATAATGCCACCGTATTCCTGCTGTGTGCCGGGCAAAAATCCCGGCACATCTTCGAAGGTAATTAGCGGAACGTTGAAGCAGTCGCAGAATCGCACAAAGCGAGCACCCTTGATGCTGGCGCTGATGTCGAGCACGCCGGCAAGAAATGCAGGCTGATTGGCAACAATTCCGACAGACTTCCCGCTCAGGCGGGCGAAACCAACGACAATGTTCTTGGCGTAATGCTCCTGCACTTCGAAGAAATAACCGTCGTCCACCACGGTGTGGATGACGTCCTTGATGTCGTACGGCTGGTTAGACTCGGACGGAACGATGGTATCCAGGCTCTCATCGGCCCGGTCAATGGGATCAGTACAAGCCCTGCGCGGCGCATCTTCCAGGTTGTTTGAAGGGATGAAGCTCAACAGTTCGCGGACCATGCTTAGACACTCGGCATCGTCGTGAGCCATAAAATGCGCGACGCCGGACCTCTCGTTATGGGTCATCGCACCGCCCAGCTCATCCTTGGTGACCTCTTCGTGGGTCACGGCCTTAATGACGTCTGGCCCGGTGATGAACATGTACGAGGTGTGGTTCACCATTAGGATGAAGTCGGTCATGGCGGGCGAATAGACAGCGCCGCCCGCGCACGGACCCATGATGGCTGAGATTTGCGGGACTACGCCCGATGCCAGCACGTTGCGCAGGAAGATGTCGGCATATCCGGCCAGCGACATCACCCCTTCTTGAATGCGGGCGCCGCCGGAATCGTTGAGGCCGATGACCGGGGCGCCGACGCGCATAGCCGTGTCCATGATCTTCACGATTTTCGCGGCGTTGGTTTCGGACAGCGAGCCTCCGAACACCGTGAAGTCCTGGGCGAAGACGAATACCAGCCTGCCCTCAATTCGCCCGTAGCCGGTGACGAAGCCGTCGCCGAAATACTTCTGCTCGTCCATGCCGAAGTCGGTGCAGCGGTGGGTGACCAGTTTGTCGGTTTCTTCGAAGGTGCCTTCGTCGAGCAGGAACTCGATGCGCTCGCGCGCCGACATCTTGCCCTGCTTGTGCTCTCGCACCCGGCGCTCTTCACCTCCGCCGGCATCAGCCAACGAGTCACGGCGCTTTAGTTCGATTAGCTTCTGTTCGAGGTTCATGGGCGTGATTATAAACAGCGGGTGTTGGGTAAGGGCGGATCTTGTGCGCTGGGAGGCTCACCGAGCAGTGTGACGAATGTACTTGCTGAGCGAACGCCCCCGATTGAAAACGATTACGATCCGAAGTGCTCCCAGCCGCCGGGTCGCAGGATTTCCGTCTCGCCGTTGCTGGCCGCGAGCCGCAATCGCCTGCCGCGGGTGATCTCGCCAATGCGCGTAACTGCGACGCCTGCGATCTGTTTCGGTACGCGGTGCTTCGGATGAGCTGTGAAGAGCAGTTCATACTCGTCTCCGCCGTGCAATGCGAATGTCAGCCCATCTTTGCCGGGCAGGGCTGGCAAGGCCTCGGCGGACACTACCGCGCCGGTGCCGCTTTCCTCGCAGATGTGCTCCAGATCGGTGGAGAGGCCGTCGCTGATGTCGATCATCGCAGAAGCCAACTTCTTCTCTCGCAGGAACTGCCCAACCGCAATCCGTGGTTCGGGGTAGAAGTGCTTCGGGTGAGACCTCGGACGGAGCTTTCTCCCTTCGCGAAGCAGTTCCAAATCCGTCATCGCTGAGCCGAGCGTGCCCGTGACATAAATGAAATCGCCGGCGCTTGCGCCGGAGCGCAGAATCGCTTGCCCGGCCGGGACTGAGCCCAGAACTACGATGTCGGCTAGAACCCCACCGGGCGATTGCGCCGTGTCGCCTCCGGTTAGTCGGACCGAAAATCGGCGCGCAAGTTTGAGTAGCCCTGCAATAAAGGAATCTACCCACTCGTGGGGAAGCTCGGCTGGGAGAGCCAGTGAAAGAAATACAGCGCGTGGAGTGCCTCCCATCGCAGCAATGTCGCTCAGTCCGCGGGCCAGACAGCGGTGCCCCACCGAATCGGGCGGATGCCACTCGCGGCGAAAATGCACGCCTTCGAGGCTAAAGTCGGTAGTTACCAGCACTTCGTGACCGCGTGGAACTGCCAGAACCGCACAGTCGTCGCCTATGCCTCGTTCGGGACGTTCACTCCCAAGGCCAGCAGCGCGTCTCACGCGCTGAATCAGCAATTTTTCGCTAAGCGGCACAACAACTCCCCGGCTTCGAAAGGCGGCCCTCGCCAATATACCCGACTGGACAAGGCAGAACTCAGCTTGGCGCTGCATAGCACTTTGGTGGGAATAGTTCATCCCATATTAATTGACATAGATGGGCCGGTCTGTTACGGTTTGGAGTCGTTTTAATCCAGCCAAGCGCCCGGCAATAAAGTGTTTCTTGCCGGGGCGGAGAATCGTTAACCCACGTTCTCCAGGACCCGTAACGAGCAGTTCGGACCCGGCAAGGCCAGCGTTCCGGATTTTCATAGGTTGTTGGCAACACGACCCGGAACCATTTTTTAACCGAGGGTTAGAGTTTTGCGAAAACGCTTTTATATCCTTTTCGTAGCCCGTGACGCGGAAGGTCAGCTACGAAAAATCCCCATCCCCGTTCATTACCTATACGTCTTCCTGGCCGGAGCGCTGCTGGGCATGTTCACCATTACCGGCATGGCTGGGTCCTATACCCGCATGCTGTGGAAGGTCGCCAGCTTCAACCAGCTCCGCCTGGAAAAGAAGGCGCTGGAAACTCGTTACACCCAACTGGAACAGGTGAATCACGAGAAGGACATTCAGGTCGCTTCTTTGGGATCCCTGGCCAACGAGGTTTCGGTTATCTATGGGCTGAAGACCAATCCCAAGCTGCTGCATGAAGGCGACGGGCCGGTCAAACCCGAAGAAGTCAAGTACTCCATCGACCAGCTCTATGCCCTGCGCAGCTCGGCTTTGACCGGGGCGGCAACGGCTGGACTAGGTCTGGGACTTACCCATCAGGCAACTCTCACCGAATGGGTTAACGCGACTACAGCCCCCACGCTGTGGCCGGTCATGGGGCCGATTACGGGTTCCTTCGGCGAGCGCATCAACCCGTTCAACGGTGAGGGGGCGTTCCACTCTGGTGTGGACATCTCGAGCCACTACGGACAACCGGTCCTGGCCCCTTCCGACGGTGTCGTGACTTATGCGGATTTCTATAGCGGATACGGCCGCATGATCCAGATTGACCACGGGAACGGCGTCGCCACCCGTTACGGGCATCTGTCGGCGTTTGCGGTCGCGGATGGTCAGAGCGTCCGGCGCGGGCAGGTGATTGGATACGTGGGATTGAGCGGACGTAGCACCGGCCCGCATCTTCACTATGAAGTGCGTATTCATGATGTGCCGGTGAACCCGCACAAGTTCTTGCGTACCACCACCGTCAAACCGGGTGAATTCCCAACCAGTTAGCAGAATCACTTTGAGGATTTTGCTTTGCCCGCCGGCACGCTTGGCTGCGGGGGGTTCTGCTTTTCAGGGCCAATTTCAATCGCGGGCTCGCTCAACACCTTCTTAAAAAAGGCATAGGGGACTTTGGCTGTTAACACAGCGTCACTCTTGTCCTGATGAACTTCCAGGCTTTCGAAAGCGGCCTTTACATCAGGGTCGGGGCCACCCGCATCCATCGAAATGTCGAGTGACTTGAACAGCGCGAGATAGGTGTTCACGCGCTCCGTGAAACCGCGGGCTTGGGCTTCGCTGTCGGTAAGCACCTGGGCCCGCAGGTGAATGTCGTTGAGCGGGCGCGCCGACGCGACGACCACACTGTTGGGCGGCAGCAGACCGCTCCAGCCGCCCGGCAGGAGGAATTCTCCATGCTCCTGTGCAGCGCTGGTCGCGGGAGGACGCGCAATTGTCCAGATCACGCTGCCGAGCGGAACGCGGCGATAGTACTCGCTGACTAGCGGAGGACCTGCGAATGGAAGCGCCGCTTGCTTGTAGCGGTCGATGATTCGATGGATCACCGACGGGTCCGCGGTATTGGAAGCGGCCGCGATGTCGATTCCGAGAAGAACCACGCGCACAGTTCGTCCTTCCAGCGGGATGATGTAGACATCGAGATCGCGATAGCTTTCGACCTGATTGGCAAGCTTGCGAAGATATTGGCCGACGCGTCCGCTATCGAAATGTCCCTGGAAGATTTCACTGTAGCGCGTCTCGCCGGATCGCCCGTTCCTGGTGACGCCGTAGTGAATGGCGAAAGCAGCCTTGTCCAGATCGCGCTCAAACTCGAAGCCGGTCTGGCTTACGAAGTCTTCGTATTGCGGATCGCGGTCTTTGAGAGGTTTTTTGCCCAGGTCGGTCAACAGGCGGATGGGTTCAAGGTTGACGTAGAAAACCGCGTCAGAATCAGGCAACAGGCGAACCGCGTCGGGAGCGGCGCGTTTCCGCAGCAAGATGGCGGTAACAATTCCGCCGGCTATGACGAGGACAACCGCGAAGGCGACCCACAACTGCTTTCGGCGAGTTCGCATGGGTGACAACTGATGATACGAGAAAAGGCGGTCAGTGGTGAACCCGGGAAAAAACAGTTAGAATGAATTGACCGCACTTCAGCGTTCGCGAGAGTGGACGCGCTCTGCAGAATCCCCAGCCACGAGGCCCGCGGGAGTGGCGAGTTTTTGTTGGTCCACAGCTATTTTGAGGGTGTTTACGGGTGCTGGAGTTCGCAGCTGAAACGCTGGTACGAGTTGGAGAGTAAGAGCACCTTTCGCGCTGGGCGGGCTGGTTGCACGTGAAGTACCGTTCGTGGTAACCTCAATGTTTGTCCCGGCTGGCAGGACGAATCATGCTCGGGTCGGCGCATACGTGTCGAACCGGCAGTAGGCTGGCGTAGCTCAGCTGGTAGAGCATCTGATTTGTAATCAGAGGGTCGGGGGTTCAAATCCCTTCGCCAGCTCCAGAATTGTGACCATGAGCGCGCCGCTGAGGCGTAGCAGGAGCAAGCCAGACGAGACGCGTAGCTCTCCTAGAGAAGAACTGATTCCAGCAGCAGCTTCCTGAAACGCAAATCGCGCGCGGAAGTATGGTCGCGCGGCTGTTGTGGAGTTTTGCCGGGACTGCGAAGCGCGAGCGTTTGGTGCGCAGTGTTCTTTGACAGGTAGAGACTAGCGATTCCGGACCCGGATTTTGGCTTTCAGGAGCATCCTGAGAGCAGGAGGCTCGGTCGAAGCGTGCACAGGTGGCCGAGTGGTTAATGGCAGCAGACTGTAAATCTGCCGCTCCTTGCGAGCTACGGAGGTTCGAATCCTCCCCTGTGCACCAGGTTTTTGATGAATCGGTTGTGGGTGGCATTGGGCGCGTACGCGGTGCTGGCGATTCTGGCGGCAGTGACGATCGCTGACCAGAAGTTCAAACTGGCGACATTGGCAGTGCTGGCAATGTTCGCCGTTCGCACCTTGTCGTGGAGTAGGAAGCTGGACCGCGAGGAACGCGACCGGCAGGATCGGGAGTAAGGGCTCGGTGATCGCAGGGCGGGAGTAACTCAGTGGTAGAGTCACAGCCTTCCAAGCTGTTGGTCGCGGGTTCGATTCCCGTCTCCCGCTCCAGAGATTCGGTGAAGCCGAGGACGCTCACTGTCACGCGAGCGCCGCAGGCGAGGGCGAAGCAGCGAAGCGTTGCAGAGACCTCAAGAGAACGGGCCGATGTAGCTCAGTTGGTAGAGCACTCCCTTGGTAAGGGAGAGGTCACCAGTTCAATCCTGGTCATCGGCTCCAGTGGTTTGTTAGGCCAAGGCCCGCGAAGCGGGAAAGCGAGTTTTGGGTCGAGTGAATCAACTGATGGAGCAGTCGGCAACGCGGGCCCGGTTTGAAAGGGCCGATATTCCGGTCGACAAACTGGAAGAGTTCGGGCAGCTTCGTTCGGCCTTAGCAAGGGTTTTTGCTCCCGGCACGGTCGGAGATTTTCTGATTTTGTTGCGGCGCAAGGCGGTTCCTATCCGCGATTTCGATCGCGTGCTTCGCGAGAAGTTGGTGGAACAAGCGGACGGAGCTCTGGCGCAGAGTGGGAAGACGGCGCAGCAGTTATATAGCGCGCTGACGGTGAGCGATCAGGCGCAGATACGCGAATTTTATTTGACGGCGCTGGAGGCGGTGGATCTGCCTCTGCGCGAAAAGTTCAACAAACTTTACCGGTATTACTAGGGCATAGATTATGGCGAAAGAGAAATTTGATCGCAGCAAGCCGCACGTGAACGTAGGCACGATCGGACACATCGATCATGGCAAGACCACGTTGACGGCGGCCATCACCAAGGTTTTGGGCAAGAATAACCCCAAGATCCAGTTCCGTTCCTTCGACTCCATCGACAACGCTCCCGAGGAGCGGGAGCGCGGCATCACCATCGCCACGGCGCACGTGGAGTACGAGACCAAAGCACGGCACTACGCGCACGTGGACTGTCCCGGGCACGCCGACTACATCAAGAACATGATCACCGGCGCGGCGCAGATGGATGGCGCCATCCTGGTGGTGGCAGCGACGGACGGTCCCATGCCGCAGACCAAGGAACACGTGCTGCTGGCGCGCCAGGTAGGCGTGCCCTACGTGCTGGTGTTCCTGAACAAGTGCGATGCGGTGGAAGATCCGGAGCTGATCGACCTGGTGGAGATGGAAGTGCGCGAGCTGCTGAGCAAGTATGGTTTCCCGGGCGATGATGTGCCGGTGGTGCGGGGCTCAGCACTGGGCGCGCTGAATGGCGAGGCGCAGTGGGAAGCCAAGGTCGAAGAGCTGATGGACGCGGTGGACAAGAACGTGCCGCTGCCAGCGCGCGACATTGACAAGCCGTTTCTGATGCCGATCGAAGACATCTTCTCGATCCAGGGCCGCGGCACGGTGGTCACGGGACGCATTGAGCGCGGCAAGGTGAAGGTTGGCGAGGATGTCGAGATCGTCGGCTTCCGCGAGACCCGCAAGACGGTGGTGACGGGCGTGGAAATGTTCAAGAAGCAGCTGGACGAAGGCATGGCGGGCGACAATGCCGGTCTGCTGCTGCGCGGCACGGCGAAGGAAGACGTGGAGCGTGGGATGGTATTGGCCAAGCCGGGCTCGATCACGCCGCACACCAAGTTCAAGGGCGAAGTGTATGTGCTGTCGAAAGACGAAGGCGGTCGGCACACGCCGTTCTTCAAGGGCTATCGGCCGCAGTTCTACTTCCGGACGACGGACGTGACCGGAGTGGCGACGTTGCCGGCGGGCACGGAGATGGTGATGCCGGGCGATAACGTGAGCCTGGAGATTGAGCTGATCACGCCGGTGGCGATGGAGAAGGGCTTGCGGTTCGCAATCCGCGAAGGCGGACGCACCGTGGGCGCTGGCACCATCACCGAAATTATTGCGTAACTGAGTTTATGGCGGCGCGTATCGCGCCCGCGAGATGGAGTTGAGGGTATGCCCCGCGAAATCGTGACATTGCAGTGTGGAGAGTGCAAGGATCGTAACTACTCCACGACCAAGAACAAGAAGACCACGACGGCCCGGTTGGAATTCAACAAGTTCTGCCGCAAGTGCCGTAAACACACATCGCACAAGGAAGTGAAATAGCAACTTGCGTCGAGCAACTAGTTGCTGCTAGTTGCTTCCGCGGAGGGGCGTAAGCTCAACGGTTAAACTGCCGGTCTCCAAAACCGGACTTGGGGGTTCGAATCCCTCCGCCCCTGCCAGTATTTGGCGTAGTTGGCGCCAGTGAGCGCCGGAAAAACAGGTATCAGATGGCGAAGTCGGCGATCGTAGAACGTTTGGATGACAACAGTCTGGTGACCAAGGTCAAGGCCTGGCCGCAGCGCGCCAAGAGCTTCTACAGCGACGTGCGTACCGAGATGCGCAAGGTCACCACACCGTCGCGCAAAGAAGTGCAGGGCACGACCACGGTGGTGATCATCACCGTGTTCCTGTTCGGTATTTATTTTGCGGTCCTCGACAAGGTGCTTGGCTTATCGCTTGACCACCTGATCAAGAGCTTGACACATCGCTAGTGCGCGTAAACATGACAGAAGAAGAAATCAAATCGGAAAACACCGACGCCGGGTCTGAGCAGGCCAACGCAGTCGCCGAGACACAGCCCGAAGGCGACGCGGTGGCCGAACCGCAGCCCGGTGGCGACGCAATTGCCGAGGCTAAACAAGCTGGCGATGACGCGGAAGCCGCTGTTGCCGGACCTGCGACTACGCAAAACCCGAATATGAAGTGGTACATCATCCACACCTATTCGGGATTCGAGCGCAAGGTAAAAGAGTCCCTGGAATCGCGCGTACGTGCTTATCCGGAGTTGGAGCACAGGATCGGGCGGGTGTTGATCCCGACTGAATCGGTGACCGAAGTTCGCGGTGGCAAGAAGTACACCAGCGAGCGCATGTTCTATCCCGGCTATGTGCTGGTTGAAATGGACATGGATGACAATGTGTGGCACGTGGTGAAGGGAACGCCGCGCGTGACCGGCTTCGTTGGCACCGGCCAGCAGCCGACTCCGTTGTCTGAAGAAGAAGTCCAGCAGATCGTCTACCGGGTTCAGGACAGCAAAGAGAAGCCGAAGCTCAAGGTCAAGTTCGAGAAGAACGAGTCGGTGCGCATTAGCGAGGGACCGTTTGCCAGCTTTACCGGGATTGTGGACGAAGTCAACGAAGACCGCGAGACACTCAAGGTGATGGTGACGATCTTCGGACGCTCGACACCGGTGGAGCTCGGCTTTGGACAAGTCGAGAAAGTTATTACCTAAATCAGCCGCAGCCGAGCGC
>CAWIMR010000028.1:0-459496 GCA_963837245.1 uncultured Acidobacteriaceae bacterium
GAAGGGAGACCCCCCGGCTCTGCCGGGGAGGCAGTAGGAGTTTGACAAATCCAGGAGTCCATCGCGGAGACTCCCAAACGTGAGCCGCCAAAGCACACGAAAGGGAGTTCGCGATGGACGAGATGGAAAGCCTAAGCCATACCAAGTGGGAGTGCAAATACCATGTGGTGTTTATCCCGAAGTGCCGCAGAAAGACGTTGTACGGGGAACTAAGGCAGCACTTGGGCGAGGTGTTCCGCAAGTTGGCGGAGCAGAAGGAGAGTCGGATCGAAGAGGGGCATCTGATGCCCGACCATGTGCACATGATGATCGCGATTCCGCCGAAGTATGCGGTGGCGCAAGTGATTGGGTTTATCAAGGGCAAGAGCGCGATTCACTTGGCGCGGGTGTACGGGGAGAAGAAGAGGAACTTTGTGGGCCAGCATTTCTGGGCGCGAGGGTACTACGTGTCCACGGTGGGACGGGATGAGACGGTCATCCGAGAGTACATCCGGAAGCAGGAGCAAGAGGACAAACGCTTGGAGCAAATCAACCTGTGGCGCTAACCAGCCACCGTAAGGTGGCTCAAGCAATCGGGGCCGCGTTAGCGACCCCGCACAGCCGCTTTGAGCGGCTCACAATCTAAAGCCCCCGGCTCTGCCGGGGGATACTTACTAACGTGCGAATCACAGTTTCTTGCGTCCACATCTAAAATCATAGTCGAAAATACAAACCACAAGCGATCATCGCCGTTGGCTGATGTCGGAGCGCTAGCGGCTGAAAACGCATTTATGAAGATTGGCGTTCTCGCCTTGCAAGGCGATTTTGATGCGCATCGCCGCCGCCTGGAAGAACTGGGCGCGGAGGTTCTGCTGGTGCGCAAGGCCGAACAGTTCGACGAGATTGACGGCCTGGTGATTCCCGGGGGCGAATCCACAACCTTCCTCAAGCTGCTGGATGATCGCTGCTTTCGGAAGCTTGACGAGTTCGCGCACAGCAAGCCGACGTTCGGCACCTGCGCGGGCGCAATCATGCTGGCACGCCAGGTGGAGAATCCACATCAGCCGGGGCTGGGTGCGATCGACATCACCATCCGCCGCAACGCCTACGGACGGCAAATCGATTCGACGATTGTCGAGGCCGCCGCGAGCTCACTCGGGGGCAATCCCTTGGAGATGGTCTTCATCCGCGCGCCACGCATAGACAGCGTCGGCGAAGGCGTTGAGGTTCTGGCCAAGCGTGATGACGATCCGGTGCTGGTGCGGCAGGGAAGCGTGATGGCAGCGACGTTCCACCCTGAGTTGTCGAACGACACCCGCGTGCACGCCGAATTTCTGAAGCTAGTGAAGAACGGGGCGAAGTGAGTTCAGCCTCGGATTCTTCCGCGGATCTTTCGGTCTGCGGTGACCAGAACGCCTCGGCTTGAACCTCTGGAATCGGCAGATTCGGAATCGGCGCCCACGGCGCTTGAGCTCGCGTTCACTGTGTCCTCTTTTTGATCTCGGCGTACATTTGGCGGGCCCCTCGCGCACGACCTGCATGGTGAAAACCAATCTACCTGTCATAATCTAAGAAGTCATCCACTTACTCATACGAAAGAGCATTCATGGCCGAATCCCCGATTACTGCCCGCACCAATGATTTTGCAACCTGGTATCAGGACGTGGTTCTGCAAGGCGACATGGCCGAGCCCGCCGAGATTGTCAAAGGCTGCATGGTCATCAAGGCCAACGGCTACGCTGTGTGGGAGCTTTTGCAGCGCGAGTTTGACGACCGCTTCAAGGCCACCGGCCATCAGAACGTTTACTTTCCGCTGCTCATTCCCCAGAGTTTTCTGCACAAAGAGGCCGAGCACGTGGAGGGCTTCTCGCCGGAGCTGGCGGTAGTCACCATCGCCGGCGGAAAGCAACTGGAGGAGCCGTACGTCATCCGTCCGACCTCGGAGACCATCATCGGCCACTTCTTCGGCAAGTGGATCAAGAGCTGGCGCGATCTGCCGATGCTGCTGAACCAGTGGGCCAACGTCGTGCGATGGGAGCTGCGCACGCGCATGTTTCTGCGAACCACGGAATTCCTCTGGCAGGAAGGACACACCGCACACTCCAACCACGACGAGGCGCTGGAAGAGGTGCTGCGTATCCTCGACATTTATGCCGCAGTCGCTGAGGACGTGATGGCCATGCCGGTCATCAAGGGCATGAAGACGCAGGCGGAAAAGTTCGCAGGCGCGGTGCGAAGCTACAGTATGGAGGCCATGATGCAGAATGGCTTCGCGCTTCAGGCCGGCACCAGCCACGATCTGGGGCAGAACTTCGGCAAAGCCTTTGATGTGCAGTTCCAGAACAAGGAAGGCCAGCTTGATTACGTCTGGCAGACCAGTTGGGGCGTGAGTACGCGCCTGATCGGAGGACTCATCATGAGCCACTCGGACGACAAGGGCCTGGTGCTGCCGCCCAAGCTGGCACCGGTGAAGGCGGTGCTGGTGCCCATCTACCGCAAGGACGAGGAGAAAGGCAAAGTGCTGGAGGCGGCGCACCGCATCGCGAAGGATGTCGGTGCGAAGGTGGATGACCGCGAAGCGCAAAGTCCGGGCGCGAAGTTCTTTCACTGGGAGCGGCGCGGTGTGCCGGTGGTGCTGGAGCTTGGACCGCGCGACCTCGCGTCCGGCAACATCGTGCTGAAGCGGCGTGATACAGGAACGAAGGAGCCGCTGCCGCAAGCGGAGATCGCTGCGAAGCTGCCGGCGACACTGGCCGAAATGCAGAAGAACTTGTACGACGCAGCAAAGCAGCGCCTCAAGGCCAACACCGTGCTGGCCAATTCGATCGAGGAGGTCGAGTCGATTCTCTCCGACGTGACCGCGGAAAAAGGTGGAGGAAAGTTTGTGATGGCGCACATCAAGGATGATCCCGCGTGCGACCAGCGCATGAAGGACTTCAAGGCCACGGTGCGCTGCATCCCGCTGGTGGACGAATACGATGGGGCAGGGAAGTGCATCGTCACCGGAGAGACGGTGGACCGGCGGGTAGTGATAGCGAAGGCGTATTAACCGCAAATACCGGGATTTTCAGCACGGAGATGGAGAAAAAATAAGAACTCCGTGCTCTCCGTGTCCTCCGTGCTGAAAGGACTCAAGGAGACCTTAGCTCATGACTCTGTACGATCTTTCGGCCAAGTTGAACAACGGCCGCAACAAGAAGCTGGCCGACTACAAGGGCAAAGTCCTGCTCATCGTCAACACCGCCAGCAAGTGCGGATTCACGCCGCAATACGAGGGCCTGCAGTCGCTCTATTCCAAATACAAAGGCCGCGGCTTCGAGGTGCTCGGCTTTCCTTGTGACCAGTTCGGACATCAGGAGCCTGGCTCCGACGAGGAGATCAAGGAGTTTTGCCAGTTGAATTATGGCGTCAAGTTTCCGCTGTTCTCCAAGATCGCGGTCAACGGTGCGGACACGCATCCCGTCTTCAAGTTTCTAAAGAGCAAGAAGGGCGGCTTGCTTGGCGACAGCATCAAGTGGAACTTCACCAAATTCCTGGTGGACAAGAAGGGAAGTGTCGTCGAGCGATTTGCTCCCATGACGCCGCCGTCAGCCATAGAGGGGCAGATCGAGAAGTTGCTGGGGAAGTGAACGCGGAAATAGAATCACCTCTTCCGAGGTGAGCGTAAAATGCTTGCTGTCTTGGAAATCCACAACCGGAAATCCCAATGAAAACACCCGCTGTGATGCTGCTGTTCGTTGTGGCGTCCTTTGGGCAAGAGCCACAACAGCCACTGCAGGATCTCAACCAACTGCTTGGTAAGCAGGTCATCGCCCAACGAATGCCGCTTTGCCAGCCCGGTACATACACCGTGGTTCTTGCTTATGCTGGTAAGCAGGCAAAGGTGATTTCGCTAAAACCTTCCAATATTGCTTATCTTTCCAAAAAAACGATGAGCAGGTTGGCTCCGGACGCGCGTGCAATTTTGGAGGATGCACAAAAAGGAGCGACCGTCTTAGTTCAATTTGAAGATGGTACGAAACTCGACACATGCGCCCCTGTTGGGCCAAGGAAATTGTCCACCTATTTTGAACTAGCGCCTGGCGAAACCACGCAACCCGTCACTCAAGCGAGTGCTGCGACACCCACATTCCCCACTTCGGCTGGTCCTGCCTCTGCAACTGATGTGACGCCCTCGGCCTTAGTAGGGCGACCGACAGATTTGCTGTCTGATGAACAAGTGAAGCTTGCGATCAATGGGGAGGGCAGAGAGCACTGGGTGTCGATTGAAGATATGGGGCTAATGGCAGCACAGGGGAACCAGGTGCCTAGCATTACTCTTTTCATGCCGGACGCCGTTCTTGCGATTCGGGCTGAATCGGCCAAGAAGCAATTCACAAAATTCGAACCCACGGAAGAAGACAAGCGGCGATCGCTGATGATAGTGGCCCAAGGATACGCCGGTAAAACGATTGCTGAAGGCTGCACTTCGATAACGCGCCTTGTCCTGCTCTCGGATGCTTCTGGAAGTGTTGTCGAGGAAGCATATCTGTCGGAACCATTGGGAGAAACATGGAAGAACAGTTTCGGAGCGACGAATCAGTGCCAGGCTCTTCGAACTAAGTTTTCATTGGACGATGTTCACAAAGTCAAAGCGGCAGCTCCGAACGGTGAATTTCTGGTGGCGGTGTTTTCGGGAAGTGTTAACACGAAGACCTACAAGATCAAGAGGAAACACCAGTCGAAGCTAGGTTTAGATTAGCTGAATCGGGCGACGCGCCTTCTTCCTTGCCCATACTCCGTGCCTCCGTGGTGAACACCCGCGATATACTGATACCTATCGAGGATGGCTGTGGGCACCACGCAAAAGACGTTCTACATCGAGACTTTCGGCTGCCAGATGAACTTCCACGACTCCGAAAAGGTCGTGGGCACGCTCATCTCGGAGGGGTACGCGCAGGTGCAGCGCGAGGAAGAGGCTGACCTCATCCTCTACAACACCTGCTCGATTCGCGACAAGGCCGAGCAAAAGGTCTTCCACCGACTCAACGACTTCAAGAAGCTGCGCAAGGAAGGGAAGCGCTTCGCCGTGCTCGGCTGCGTCGCCCAGCAGGAGGGCGAGAAGATTTTCGAGCGGGCGCCACACGTCTCCCTGGTAGCCGGCTCGGCGTCGTATCGCAACCTGCCGGAGATGCTGGTGCAGATCGAAGCGGGCGCGGATCGCGTTACCGGGCTCGATGACCGCCAGACGGACCAGGCCTTCGAAACCGAATTCACTGCCCGCACCAATCCGCACCGGGGCTACATCACCATCATCGAAGGCTGCGACAAGTTCTGCGCCTACTGCGTGGTGCCGTACACCCGGGGCAAAGAACGCAGCCGTACTTCGCATTCGGTTCTCGATGAAGCCAGGCGTATGGCGGACGCCGGATATACAGAGATTCAACTCCTCGGCCAAAACGTGAACTCTTACCGGGATCCTGCTGGGAGGAAAAGCTTTGCTGAACTCCTAACTGCGGTTGGCGGACTGCCAGGCATGCGCCGTGTGCGATTTACCACCTCGCATCCGCGGGACTTCACTAAAGATATCGTGGACGCGATCGACGCGGTGCCGACGCTGTGCGACCATGTGCACCTGCCGGTCCAGAGCGGCTCTTCGCGAGTGCTGGAATCCATGTTTCGCGAGTACACTCGCGAGCAGTATCTGGAGCGCATTTCGTGGATGAAGTCCACCCGCAACCGCGAGCTGAGCATCACCACGGACGTGATTGTCGGATTCCCGGGCGAGACTGAAGCGGAATTTGGCGAGACGCTTGGGCTGCTCGACGAGGTTCGCTACGACGGCGTCTTCTCGTTCAAGTATTCGCCGCGCCCCAACACGCCCGCATTGCAGTATGCCGACTCCATTCCTGACGCGGAGAAATCGCGCCGCCTGCAAATCCTGCAGGAGCACCAGCGCGAACTGCAGAGAGCCAGTTATCGCAGGCACTTGGGCCATACGCTCGAAGTCATGGTGGAAGGGAAGAACGCTGCCCGCGGACAGATAATCGGCCGCACCTCGCAGAACAAGACGCTCAACTTCGTGGTCAACGGCCAGCCGGAGCCATCTATTGGGGAGTACGTGCCCGTGCGGGTGACGCAAGTTTTCCCGAACAGCCTATTGGGCGAGCTGGCCGTATAACCATCCAGAAAGTGGTTGCACACCGTACTGTCGAGGGAGTATTAAAAGGCAAGTACCCTGGGAGGGAACATGATGGAAGTCGAGATGAAAATTCGCGGGTTGATGATGGATCCCGTGACCAATATGCCCATCGTGATCCTGAAGGACCAGGTAAGCGACACTGTGTTGCCCATCTGGGTCGGCGTGTACGAGGCCAACGCCATCGCTCTGGAGATCGAGAAGGTCACCACGCCGCGTCCCATGACCCACGACCTGCTCAAGAACCTGCTGATCGGGCTGGAAACCACGGTGCGCAAGGTGGTCGTGACCGAACTGCGCGACGATACCTTCTTTGCCGTGATCTGGCTGGAGCGCGAAGGGCAGGCGATCAGTGTGGACTCGCGGCCCTCAGACGCGCTGGCTCTGGCCCTGCGCATGGATTGTCCGATTTTTGTCGAAGACGACGTGCTCAAGAGCAGCAAGCAGGTCACCGGGGCCACCGACCGCGTCTCCAGCGACGAGCTGCGCAAATGGCTGGAAGGCCTCGGCGAGGACGACCTCGGCCGCTACAAGATGTAACTGCAGTGACTAGTGGCTAGTGGTCAGTGGTCAGAGGAGGTCATGCTGATTCATCACCTTGGATTTCCAGCAGGAAATCAACACTCGACCGCTAATGCTCATCTTGATCTAACACTAGTCACTAACCACTAGCCACTGATCTATGGATCCAGCCGAACAACTGCAACGCCTCTACCTCGCGGGCTTCGAGCTGCAAACCTTCGATCGGTATGCCAACTCCGTCGGCATCCTGCGCGACGGCTGCATCGCGCTGTTCCGCGCCACGCCAGTCGGCCTGGAGATGATCGGCGCGCCCGGCTGGCGCATGGGAGAAGTGCTGGGCGTGCTGGTCGAGAAGGACGGCAGACAGGTCTTCCAGGCCAAGTCAGAGATCGTCGAGGCCACACCAGAGCGGCTGGAAGCGCTGCGAAAGTTCCGGGAAGCTCTGGAGCAGTTGCTAGCCGCAACCGCCTGAACGGCTCGTCTTTTAGGCACCGAGGGGCCGAGCGCGCGGGATATTCATGGGGGTCCATCGTATGTTTAACATAATATCTGTTATCGGACATTCCTACTGTTTCGACTGTCTGCCTTGTCCCGAAGCCGCGTCCAGTCTGCCTTTCCGCCACTTCAAGGGATATCTCAGGAAATGGCGATTCGCGTTTGTCTAAAGCAAAACGACCTTGGGATGGAACAGCGTTCCCGCCACCCGGCTGGCGATGCAGATCAGCTCGGACTGCCCGGCGAACACCTTTACCAGCCGCGATCGCGACATTTCCGGCAGGTTTACGGTCCGGCCATGCCGGATCTTCCCAACAGCTTCGTCATCGGCGGTGACAGACGGGATCTCCGGCAGGATCCGCCGCGGATGTATCAGCTGCTCCTCAATCCGGCCCTGGCTGGCAGCTTCGGAAACCGCCTCCAGTGTGTGGCTTTGTTCGACCGAAAACTCGGCCACGGCGGTGCGGCGAAGGCTGGCAAGGTGCGCTCCCGTGCCCAGCCTTTGTCCCAATTCATGGGCCAGGCCCCGAACATAGGTCCCTGACGAGACCCGGCAGCGAAACCCGGCCAGATCGCCGTCCAGGCCAAGAACCGTAAACTCTCTGACCTCGACCTCGACAGGCTTCAGCTCGACCTCCTGCTTGCGGCGGGCCAGCTTGTAGGCCGGAACGCCCTTGATCTTCTTGGCCGAGAATGGCGGAGGTGTCTGGCTGATTATCCCGCAAAGCTTCAGGGCTATTGAGCCGATATCCTTAAGCGTCACATTAACTGTTTGTAGTTCGCCAACCGGATCTCCATCGCAGTCGTAAGTGTCGGTCGCGATGCCGAGCCGAATCGTCCCCTCGTAGGTCTTGGGTGAGGCGCTATAGAACTGGCACAGCCGGGTCATGCGGCCCAACACCAGAGGCAGGACCCCGGTGGCCATTGGGTCGAGCGTCCCCAGATGGCCGACGGACCGTTCGCCGACGATGCGGCGCACTCTGGCCACGACATCGTGCGAGGTCCATCCCGCCGGTTTGTCCACTACCATCACACCGTTGAGGGGCATCCTTCTGCTATCGTGGAGGCTCCAAGGTACTCCGGTCAAATCGCCGGACGATGAGCATCGAAAATGGGAGGGAACTCTTCCCTGCTGCACCGCAGACGTAAAGCGCATCCATGATCCCGCTGAAAGACGACGCGCCTCGGGTTGGCACTCCCTACGTGAACTACACGTTGATTGGGCTGAACACGCTGGTGTTCCTATACGAACTGTCGCTCGGAGGGCGAAACCAGCAGTTCGTGGATGTCTTTGGAGTCGTTCCTGCGCGCCTCACCGTAGTGCTGTTCAATCATGGTTACGTGCCCTGGAACCTGGTTTCCGATCTCGGCACGCGTTACGTGCCATCCATGGCGGCCTTCCTGCCGATCTTGACCTCGATGTTTTTGCACGCCTCCTGGCTGCATCTCATCTTCAACATGTGGGCGCTCTGGATCTTCGGCGATAACGTTGAGGACCGCGTCGGCCACGCGTGGTACCTAGTGTTCTACCTGACTTGTGGAATCGCGGCGGCTCTGTTCCACACGCTGCTTAATGCCAGCTCGACCATCCCGACCGTCGGCGCCAGCGGAGCCATCGCCGGGGTCATGGGAGCGTATTTCCTTCTCTACCCCCGGGCGCGAGTGCTAACCCTGGTGCCGCTGTTCTTCGTTTTCTTCGTGTGGCTGCCGGCCTGGATCGTTCTCGGCTACTGGTTCGTGGCGCAGTTCCTGAGCGGGGCCGCTACCTCGATCGCCGCGCACAGCAGTGGTTCCGGCGGGATCGCCTTCTGGGCCCACGTGGGAGGTTTCCTGGCGGGCATGCTGCTCATCAAGCTCTTCCCTTCCCGCACTCGCCGCTATCATTACGGCTGGTAGGCGGGCGCTGCTGGCTGCTGGTCGCTAGCTGCTTCTTTCAATCCAGCCTGACCAGAAAGACTCCGCCTTCTTTGACGTGGGTCTTGCTGGCGACCTCTTGCGCCTGGCGTTTATCGTCGCCTTGAGGACGCAGCCGCACCCACTCTCCGGTGGGCCCGGTGAACTGGATGACGTTGGCCCCGGCGTAGCGGTCCTGCAGCTTCTCTTTCAGCTTGCGCGCCTCGTGTTCGCTCTGGAAGGCGCCGATTTGCACACACCAGCGGCCGCCTTCACCGATGGCCGCGGGCGCGGACAATACTTCAAGCTTTACTTCAGCTGTGCCGGGACGCCACACGTCCACCGCCTTGGCGGCGGCCAGCGACAGGTCCACAATGCGGTCTTCGATGAAGGGTCCGCGGTCGGTGATGCGCACCACGACTGAGTGCCCGGTTGCGGGGTTAGTCACGCGCACCACCGAGTTCATGGGCAAGGTGCGGTGTGCTGCAGTCAAAGCGTTCTGGTCATAGATCTCACCGTTTGATCCGCGATGGTTGTGGTACGGAGGCCCGTACCAACTGGCCAGTCCGGTCTCAACGTAGATGGGCTCGCCCGCCTTCTTGGCCGCGGGCGGAGCGGTGGTTGTTTTCGCCTCTGCGGTGGTGGACGGCGCAGGCTCAGCCGGCGTGATTATCGGCGGAGGCGGTGGCGGGTAGTTGCGCGCTGTTTTGTGCTTTCCGCAAGCCGAGAGCAGCAACATGCCAGCGACGACAAAGATCAACGCCGCCCGGGTAGAGCAGCCCTGCAGGGCTGCGTCCGCAGCATTATTCTGGCATTTCAGAGTCTGCATCAGAATCCAACTAATGAATCTGCGGTGGGCGGACAGGACCAAACTCTGCCTCGGGTCCAGCCCCACAGGGGCGGTACTGGTGTTAGCCCCGGGCATAAGCCCGGGGAAAGGTGGAAAAGATAGCTGAGTCTCTTCAGGGACGGCACGACTCGCGCGCCGGGGCTTCAGCCCCGGCAGTATCCGGCCATTGGCCACGCTCAGCGTTTCTTCCGCCGGGTATCGGCTTCCATCATGTCGGCAGCCTGCTTCATCTTCTCGCTGGCAATGCGCAGCGCCTTGCTGGAGTGGTCGCGGATCGCGGGCACCAGTTCGTCGTTGATGTAGGCGATGAGCATCTGGGTCTCTTCCTCGATGCGCTTCGTGGTATCGCCCAGCACGTCGTCGAGCCGCTGGCCCGCCGTCGAGAAAGGACGGCCAGCGGCGTTGCTCTGTTTTTTCACAGTGAGCCACCTTGTGAGTAGCGGTAATCGTCAGGCACTGAGATTATGCGGGCGATCGCGCCGCCGGTCAATTGGCAAGAGTGGTGCGCCGCATGAACGGTGGGGGAGGCCAACCAATCGAGATGAAAATCGACCACGGGGGCACCGAGGTCACGGAGAAAATCCTTAGAAAACAAATCTCCGTGTCGTCCGTGTCTCCGTGTTGAATGGTTTTCGCTGGAATGCCCCCCTCCGACTGCTGTTAGAATTTCTTCATCCCTATGCCCACTCGCAAGCTCTCCGGTTCTGAAGTGCGCCGCATGTTTCTGGACTATTTCGTCTCCAAAGGACACAAGGAGGTCCACTCTTCTTCTCTGGTGCCGGCCAACGATCCCACCCTGCTGTTCACCAATGCCGGCATGAACCAGTTCAAGGACGTCTTCCTGGGCATCGAGAAGCGCGACTACAACAGCGCCACTACTTCGCAGAAATGCGTGCGCGCCGGCGGCAAGCACAACGACCTGGAGAATGTCGGCTTCACCAATCGTCATCACACCTTTTTCGAGATGCTGGGCAACTTCAGCTTCGGCGACTACTTCAAGAAGGATGCCATCGCCTACGCTTGGGAGCTGGTCACCTCGCCAGAGTGGTTCGGGATTGACAAGGACAAGCTCTACGCCACCATTTTCAAGGGTGAGGAAGGTATCGCTCGCGATGACGAAGCCTACCAGCACTGGCTCGCCACCGGGGTTGCGCCCGAGCGCATCTTCGAGATGGGCATGAAGGACAACTTCTGGATGATGGGCGACACCGGCCCCTGCGGCCCGTGCAGCGAGCTCCACTACGATATGGGCCCCGCCGCCAGCGACGCCGGACACACCGACTGCCAATTCGGCTGTGAGTGCGGACGCTACGTCGAAATCTGGAACCTGGTATTCATGCAGTTCGACAAGCAGCCGGACGGCAAGCTTATACCGCTGCCCAAGCCCTCGATTGACACCGGAGCAGGCCTGGAGCGCGTGACGGCGGTGCTGCAAGGCGTGATCTCGAATTACGACACGGATTTGTTTGTGCCGCTGATTCAGCGCGCGGCCGAGCTGACGGGAGCTTCGCTCGACAAGGAACTGAAGAAGGAAGATGAGGACGAGCGGCACCATCAGGCGGCGTCGCTGCGCGTGATCGCCGACCACGCACGCGCCTCAACGTTCCTGATATCTGACGGTGTGGTGCCAGCGAACGAAGGCCGCGGCTATGTGCTGCGCAAGATCATTCGCCGGGCGATTCGGCATGGACGACTGTTGGGACAGGAGAAGCCGTTTCTGTTCGAGATGGTGTTTGCGGTTCGCGATCTGATGAAGGATGCGTATCCCGAGATCGTCGAAACTGCGGAGCGCGTGTCGGAGACGATCAAAGGCGAAGAGACGCGGTTTGCGCACACGCTGGATATTGGGCTCCATCGGCTCGATTCTGATCTTCGCGACGTGTTGGACGCGTACGCGAACGTCAAGCAGCTTATATCGGATCCTCAAAGGACCTGCCTCCCGATGCGTTCGGAGTCATCCGGGCAGACTCTGGAAGCTGATCGTGGCATTATCGAGTTTGAATTGGCGAGAGGACCTATCTATAGTCGGCGCCAAGGCATTCAAGCTTTACGACACCTTCGGTCTACCCCTGGACTTCATGACTGATGCGGCTCGTGATCGCGGCATCGCCTTCGATCAAGCTGGCTTCGACGCCGCCATGGAAGAGCAGCGCAAGCGCGCGCAAGCATCCTGGAAAGGCGGCTCCAAAGCCTCGGCCAGCCCGGCTTATCAGGCGCTGCCGCCTACGCAGTTCGAAGGCTATCGCCAGACGCTCTCCACCGGATGCGAGGTGCTGGCCATCATCAAGCCGCACAATGGCACCGGAGTCGGCGCGCAGGAGTTGAAGCCGGGCGAGCGCGGCGAGATCGTGCTCGACCATACGCCGTTCTACGCAGAAGCCGGCGGACAGGTCGGGGATGTCGGCTGGCTCTACGCCGACGATCACAACACTCTAGTCGCTGAAGTCGAAGGCGTCGCGTATCCGGTCCAGGGCGTGCGCGCGCACCGCGTCGTGGCCAAGCAGACCATCCACGTCGGCGACAAGGTTGACGCGATGGTCAACGACGAGGTCCGCCGCTCGACCATGCGCAACCACACCGGCACGCATCTGCTGCATGCCGCGCTGCGCGAGGTGCTGGGCAAGCACGTGAAGCAGGCGGGTTCGCTGGTTGATCCTTCGCACCTGCGGTTCGACTTCTCGCACTTCGCCTCGGTCGGCGACGAGGAGCTGCAGGACATCGAAGACCTCGCTAACAAAGAAGTGCTGCGCAACGATCGCGTCGAGGTGATCGAAGACGTGCCGATTGACGTGGCGGTCAACGAGTATCACGCGATGGCGCTCTTCGGCGAAAAATACGGCGACCGGGTGCGCGTGATCCGCATTGGCGACTTCTCCACCGAGCTGTGCGGCGGCACGCATACCGCCGCCACCGGCGAGATTGGCCTGATCAAGGTGCTGAAGGAAGGCAGCGTATCGAGTGGCGTTCGCCGGCTGGAGGCAGTTACCGGCGAAGGCTCGCTGCGTCATTTCCGCAAAGACCACGAACTGGAAAATGTTGTCTCGACCCTGGTGCGAGGCGGTGATGACCGCTCCCCTGCCGAGGCCCTGAAGCAGGAACTGGAGCGCCGCGAGGAGGAACTCAAGAAGCTGCGCAAGGAACTGGAGCAGGTGCGCATGAAGTCGGCTTCGACCTCTGTCCAGTCGGCGGCGGAGAACGTGCGCGAAGTGAAGGGCGTTAAAGTCCTCGCCACGCGCGCCGACAATCTGGAACGCGCGCAACTGCGGGTGCTCATAGACAACCTGCGCAACAAGCTGGGCTCTGGCGTGGTTGTGCTGGGCTCGGTCAGCGACGGGAAAGTCGCGCTGATCGTGGGGGTCACCAAAGACCTCACGTCTCGGGTGCAGGCTGGCAAGGTGATCGCTGAAGTGGCAAAGAAGGTCGGCGGCTCCGGCGGCGGGCGTCCCGACATGGCAGAGGCGGGCGGCAAGGATCCGGGCGCACTGGATGCGGCTTTGGCCGATAGCTATCGTGTGGTAGAAGGTTTATTATCCTAAGGCCGCGTCCAGATGCGTGACGTGGACGACCGATTGCTTAAGGCTTCTTTTGTCATCCTTCCATTCGCCCGCCGCAGCGGGATCGGGGATGACAATTCGGCAATAAATTTCAGCTAAGGAGATTTCGATGCGCAAGACTGTGGTTGTCCTGGTGCTAGTGCTCTGTGCCGGCTGCTTGCTGGCGCAAGACAATATGGGCAAATCTTCGGACGCAGCCGCTTCCATGATCCAAGGGTGCCTTTCCAAGAGTGGTAGTTATTTCTACCTCACCGACAGCGGCGGAACGAAGTACCACCTTGTTGGCTATAAAGGTAACGAGCTGATTGCACATGTCGGCCACACAGTGGAGATCACCGGCGCGCCGACGACAAAGACTTACGGCACAACGCAGGCAGGCGTTGCATCTACCGCCAAACAGGCGCCCGTTTTCAAAGTGCAAAGCGTGAAACACATCGCGGATACGTGCACAGCCAAGTGAGGCTGCGCGTCGAGTGACTTAACTTGCCGAACGCAACGCTCTCCAGGTGCGGCAGATTCGGCTGCTCACAGATGCTCCCGCCTTGTCATGTTCCCTAGGGGTGGGGTGCGCATTTCTGTGCGCAGGAAAGAGGCGAGGGCAGAACGGCCGCTGCCGGGAAGGCGAACGAGTCCGCCACCAATCGCAGGTACATCGATCACACTCGCCGAAAGGATCCTATGACCAAGAGATGCATGCCTGCTCTGGCGTTACTCATCTTCGTCACTTGCTTGCAAGCGCAGGCGGCAACCGCATCCGAGAAGAGCCAGAATTCCGGCAAGGACGCCGGCCTGACCACGATTGAGGGTTGCCTGCAGAGCTCGAATGGTCAGTACCTGCTGACCGACAGCGAGGGGATGGCCCATCTCCTTTCCGGCGCCGCCAACAAGCTTGGCCACCAGGTCGGCCGCAAGGTCGAACTCACCGGCAAGCCCGGGATCGGGTCCGTGGATACGAGCAATGCCGGTACAGCATCGAGCGCAGCCGAGCAGCAGGTTTTTGAAGTGAAGACGGTGAAACGCGTCGCGGACGTTTGCAAGTAATCAGGCAAATTGAAGCACCGGCTACCCCCCAACAAGCGCGATTCGAGAGCGCTTCCAACATTCGTCCCACCCGCAGTGATGAAAATCGCAATCGCCGGTCTTAGCCCACCGAAAATCGTCTGCCGTTTCGACCATTTTTAGCCCGGTTGCTCAGCCGGGGCTGAAAGCCCAACTGCTTCACCGGGATTGCCGCCGGGCTGAAGCCGCGCTTCCACCGTTCGCACCATCGCATTCCTGATCCAATGCGATTCATGACATAGCTGATCGCTTTTAGTTAACTCTGAGTGAAGCTGGACCGGGCCCGAACGCTGTGGAGTCGGGAGTCAGAGCAATCGTAAAGTTGCGGGCGCCGTTATCGGAGTTCTCCGAAACCAGCGCCCGCGTGGCCACGGGTGGGGCTGCCGGTCCTCCGGCCCTGCTCTCTGAAGGACCGGCAGCTAACTAGAAGATCAACTTAAGCGCAAATTGCCCAAACCGGCGTTCGTCGTGATTGCCGTTGTTAGCAGCTGCGCCGAGCCCACCCTTCTTCCCTTCGATCAGGACTGGTTCGCCGGGAAATTGTGCTGCGTCGGCCACAAAGCCATTGACATACATGTTGTGATGGTTGAACAGGTCGAAGGACTCCGCCCGGAACTGCAACTGAAATCGCTCGGTGAGGCGGAAATTCTTCATGACTGATATGTCGAAGTTCCATGCACCGGGTCCGGTGAACGTATTTCTCCCGGTCATATTCGCTGGATACGGCCCGAAGTCCGAGATGCCCAGCAATCCGGTGAAGTTAGTCGCCTGGGGCAGTGTCAGGATGTCAAAGTTGTTTGGGCTGATTGCGATCCCTGCCCCGGTGTTCATGCTGTTGAGGGTCGAGCTGGGAGTGTATCGCGGAATGCCATACGGGCCGGTGCCCGCGTTCAGAGAGTTGGTGCTGTCGGAGACGGTGAATGGAACGCCGGAGCGCGCTGAGAAGATGGGAGCGATACTCCAGCCACCGGCGACCTGCTCTACCCACCCCTTGCCGCCGCTAAAGAAGGGCTCGTTCCAGACCATGGACAAAACGTAACGCTGACGAATATCGAAGTCGGAGTTGCCGTAATCCAACGATGGAATGGCCGCGTTGAGATAACCGAGATTACCGACACCGTTGGACCCTCCGCTGTCCTCGGAGAAGGTGGAGCTCAGGTTGTCGAGGGAATGTGACCAGGTGTAATTGCTGACGATGCTGAGACCGGTCCTCCCCCAATTGTTGGTTTGGAAGCGAAGGTTGACACCGTTGTAATGCGAGTAGCCCTGGGTGCCGCGGTTGTTGACCGAAGTGAATTGCCCGTTGGGACGAGCATAACAAGGCCCACCGCAGGCGTCGGTGCTAATCAGTGGATCGCCAAGGTAAACCTGCGCTCCGCCAAGTTCGTTGATGTTCTTGATGTCATACAAGTGGACGCCGTGCGCGCCGCTGTATTCGATGGCGAAGATCGCATTGCGGCCGAGCGCACGTTCGATGGATAGACCCCAGAACTGGGTCTGCGCGGTGCGGATATTCTGGTTGACCTGCCGCGGGCTGACCGGCGGCAGAGCGACCTGGCCCGATCCTTCGCCCAGCGGACCAAAATTGCTGGTGGTCACCGGGACACCACTCAACTGGACCGTCGCGTAGTTTGGCGGGTTCTGGATCATGTTGAAAGTCACGTTGCCGAAGTTGCGCTCGTAGCTGATGCCGTAGCCGCCGCGCAGACTGGTTTGCCCGTCACCGAACATGTCCCAGGCGAAGCCGACGCGCGGAGCCAGCGTGCCCCAGCTGGGATACCACAGTCCGCCGACCGGGCTTTGGGGCGCCAGCTGGATGGTTGCGGTGCTCAGCATTTGAAATTCGTTCGAGCCCGGGCCCCAGTAAACGTTGGAATCCAGGTTGGGATTGGCATTGTGCTGAACACCGTAGTGCTCATAACGCAGGCCGTAGTTCAAGGTCAGCCTCGGACTTGCCTTCCAGCTGTCCTGCGCATAGATTGCCCAGTCGTTGTAGCGGTAGCTGCGAGCGAAGGAAGGCTGCGTCGCCGGCAGCGTCACCGTGCAGCCTGGCGTCTGGATGAGTGTTTGCGTCAGGAAGTTCTTAAAGCAAGGGTCTTGCCCTGGGGATAGACCGCGGCCTGAAAGTTGGTCAAGGTACCGGAGACGAAGTTGTCGAGACCATCGGAGAAGGTCTTGCCCAGTTGCTCCACAGCCTGCGCGTACGCGCCGTACGACTTGTTTAACTGAATGTAGTCATACTGGCCGCCGTAACGCATGGTGTGCGTGCCTTTGGTCCAGGCAAAGTCTTCGAAGATCTGCACGGTGTTTTGCGGACCCCCATAAGGAAGTCCGCCGACTCCCGTAACCGCGGGAAAGAAGCCCGGGAGATTGATCGGCTGCCCGCCAAGCGTCGCACCGTTGAAGAGGAACAATGTGGGCGTGTTGCCCAAAGCGGTGTTGTATTGCTGGTTCGTCACATCACGCGTGAAGGCCAGTCGCGTATTGCTCAGCAGGTTGGAGGTGAAGTTGTGAGTGAGCGAGCCGAGATACGAGTCGTCCACGAGAGTGAAGCCGACGTTGTACTGAGCGTAAGGGCTATTGGAAACCGCTCCCGGGAACAGCAGCAGATCTTCTCGTCCGTAACGGAAGAACGCCGTCGTTTTGTCCGTCCAGTTGTAGTCGGCACGCGCGACCAGGTCGTAGGTGTTCTGCGGAGAATCGCCGCCGGCGTCCGCCGGTACCTTGTAATTCACGAGTCCGAAGATCGGCGTGTTGCCCGAGCAGGGCCTGATCGAATGTACCGCCTGGACCAAACTTGCCGGCCAACTGGTTTTTGGTCACTTCGCTGATAAACGGAAACGTCTGGTTGCCATTCTGCTGGAAATAGGCTTGCACGTTGGGCGCCGCTGCCGAGATCAACTGCGGGGTCGGCACGTACGCCAGCAGGCTAGCATCGCTGCGCACGCGCAGCCACTCGGTGCTCTGGTAGAAGAACAGCTTGTTCTTGATGACCGGACCACCGACGGTGTATCCGAACTGGTTGCGAGTGTACTGGCCCTTGGGAATGCCGTTCGCGTCGTTGTCGTAGGTATTGGCGGTGTACGCCGAGAGCCGGTTGTATTCCCAACCCGAACCATGAAGATTGTTGGTTCCCGACTTGGTGCTGACGTTGACGACGCCTCCCGAAGCGCGGCCATATTGGGCATCAAAATTGTTAGTGACTACGCGAAATTCCTGAATCGCATCCTGGGGGATTTCCAGAGCGATGGAGGTGTCGAACAAGTTGGTGTTCTCGACGCCATCCATCAGGATTTCCGTGCCGCTGGAACGCTGACCGTTGATAAAGAAACCCACACCGCGATCCGTATTGTTTTGCCCGCCGCCGCTGGTCTGCGGATTGCCCGATTGGTAGCTTCGATCTCCCCCGCTCACGTTACCCGCGAGAGCGATGAAGTCGTAGGGATTGCGAGTGAGACTGGGAAGCTCAGCTACCTGTTCCGGAGTGATGATTTGCGACTGTTCCTGCGTCTGGGTGTTGACTTCGACAGCAGCGGATTCAGCAGTGACTTCTACCGACGTCGCGCCTCCCGAGACGCCGAGCGTGGCATCTACGGTGGCGGTTCCGCCAACTGAGACCGCAGCCTTTTGCGTGAAGGGAGCGAAGTTGCCGCTGGTAACGGTAACGTCGTAGTTGCCGGGGGGCAATGCCAGAATGTTATACGAGCCTTCGGCGTTGCTCTGGACCGTGCGCTCGGCGCCGGTTTCAGAGTTCTTGGCCGTGACCGTCGCATTCGGTACAACCGCGCCTGCCTTGTCGCGCACGACGCCCGCGATGCTTCCGGTATGTACTTGTGCCATCGCCGCGACTGCACCGAAAATACAAACCGTTGCGATCGTCAGCAGCATTGCATTCCGAAACTTAGTCATTGCTCCTCCTTCGCGCTTTCCGCCTCGCCGCACGTTGCGCTTGCTATTGCAGATCCGATTGCGGGCAACAGTCTGGCTCGACCGGTGTCTGCGTGAGTGCAATGCGGTTGCCAGTCTGTGCACATTGTTAAGCTCTGGGATGAATGCACATCTCGGAATTGCAAGTGGCAAGGATTCATCCGTCATTGCGCTCGAATCTGGAGTATGTCCATTCTCGGACCGTCAGCAATGGCGACTCGCAGCAGTTGGTCAGGGATGAAGTCGGAAGAATAACGTTTCTGTCACGGGACGAAGTTGATCGAGTCAGATGTTCGTTGGGATACGAGCCGCTCGGCTTAATGGCCGTATTGCGCTATACGCGAAGGAGTTCGCACAGGAAGGAAGGCTCGCCGAATCAGGCGCTCCATCGATCGCGCATTTGAATCGCGCTCTCAAAATCCTGGCGGTAGTTGGGGCCGACTGGCACTTCCATTCCATCGTTCAAGCGCACGAAAGCAGCAGAGGTTTCTTTCGTCACGAGGTCGCGCACGTAGGATAGGTTAACGATGAAAGAGCGGTGGACTCTCGCAAACCGCGAGGGATCAAGCTTGGCAGAGATTCCTGTCATCGTCTCCCTGATCTCATAGGTCCTGCCGTCGGCATGGACACGAACATAATTTCCATCTGCGGCGATCAATAACACTTGGTCGACAGGAATGTGCTGCGTCTGCCCATCGTCTCCAATTTTGAGCCATGAAAGATATTGTTGGCTTCGGGTGGCGCACGCCATGTATCGCTGTAGTAATGAGGAAAGTTCATCAGCCTTCCTTTTGTAAATCTCAAACTGCACCCGCCGCAGCAAGCTGCGAATGTGCTCCGGTTCCGAGCGAACGCGCAGGCTGTCGTACATTTCGCTGAGAACTCCCAACGGGTCGTTTTCCTCTCGGAGCCCTACCAGAACAGGAAAATCGGAGGCCGACAATTTCTCCAAGTACTTCGGCGGGACCTGCGTCACGTTGGCGATCAACAATTCCGGGACGAAGCGGTCGAGGAGAACTTCGCACGCCGGCCATTCCCGGCACGCTCCCACCAAGACGAACCCGTAGTCCTGTTCAACTGCAGCACGAATCCTGGCGCAGCTTTCATCGTCCTGATCGAACAAGACAACGCGCATCCCCGTGCTCATGCGAATGCCGGCATCAATGGATGTAACTCCCTGAGGGCCGATCATCGAAAGCTCCAAACTGCACTGGTTTCGATTTCGTGGTTAGACGATTGAATACGGACTCAAGTTCTGCGGTTGGGTCGAGCACGCGCCATATCGAATCGAGAGCAGCTATCTCCGGGACGTTTGCATTGTCACGAGGGATGAGCCAAGTGTTCGAATCCGGCCAACATCTGTCGGGCTCGTCAATTTTGCCGGCAGCGCATTAGGATGATTACAAATCAACTCGGGTGCCGCGTGGGGCGATGCCCGATCATTCCGTCATCTTTAAAGAGCTTTCGTATGTCTTCATCGCCGCCATCCTTGGCGGCGTGCTGGCATGGCGTTTACGCCAGCCGTTGATTCTCGGCTATGTTCTGGCGGGAATTGCCCTGAGCCCCTTCACGCCGGGCCCGGCCGTGCGTGAAGCCCACACCTTCCAGATCGTCGCCGAGGTTGGCGTGGTTTTCCTGATGTTTTCCATCGGGCTCGAGTTCTCCCTCGACGAGTTACTGGAGGTGAAATGGGTGTCCCTTGATCGGAGGCCCGCTGGGTGTCGTCTTGCTGTCTTTGCTCGGGGAAGGTCTGGGTGTGCTCCTGGGTTGGGGCGCCATGCAGGGCTTGGTGGTAGGAATGATCATCTCCGTTGCCAGTACGATGGTGCTCTTGCGGCTGCTGATGGACAGCAACCAACTGCAATCGGCGCACGGCAAGGTGATGATCGGCATCACGCTGGTGGAAGACCTTGTCGTGGTGGTCCTCATCATCCTGATGCCGGTCCTGGTGAGCTTCACGCCGCATCACTTGCTTGGAGTGGCGCTGGCTCTCGGCAAGGCCATGCTGATTCTGGTTCCTGTCGGCTTGCTCGCCATTTACCTGGTTCCACGCATTCTGGAGAGGGTAGCGCGGTCTGAAAACAAGGAACTGTTCCTGCTGGTTCTGCTGGCGATTTGTCTGGGCACGGCGGCCTTGACCGAAGCAGTCGGGTTGTCGCTAGCGTTGGGTGCCTTTGCCGCCGGATTGGTCGTGAGTGCTTCGGACTACGCGCACCGCGCTCTGGACCAACTTCTACCACTGCGCGATGCGTTCGTTGCCCTGTTCTTCGTCACCATGGGGATTCTGATGAACCCACGGGCGGTACTCGCGAATTTTCAGGTGCTGCTCGCGATTCTCGCACTCGTAATCGTTGGGAAGTTCATCGTCTGGACGGGCATCGTCAAGCTTTTTGGTTACCCGCTGAAAACCGCCGCCCTGGTGGGAACTGGTTTGACACAGATCGGCGAGTTCTCTTTCATCCTGGTGCAGGTGGCTCACACCAACGCCCTAGTGGGAGATGAGTTCTATTACGCCGTTCTGGCCGCGTCTCTGATTTCTATTCTGCTCAATGTCGCGCTGGTGCGCTCAGTGCCGAAGTGGATTGGGCAGTCTGCACGGAGACACGATCGCCCAGCCTCGTAACCCTTGAGATACTCCCAACCGTTTGCCCTTGAAAGAGATAGAGGTCGGGGCCTAAACTTTTTCTTGCTCTGCGATTCCCTGCCTCGCGGTCTTTCCTCACCGCTTGAAATTCGTACGATTGCTGCACATGTGGTGCAATATAGTGTGGTACTGACAATAGGGGCACAAAATATAGCGTTTATGTCTTGACCCCTCCCGATTTCGACAGTAAAGTTGGTTTGATCTGGGCGGAAAAACGCTTTACCGCCGAGTCTAATTGTCGTGGGGAAGTGGTTTTAGCGTGCTTTGGGCCGCCGTGCCAAATCGCAACGAGTTCTGGCATCGAGAGGCACGAACCACCCGAACGGAGTAGCCGTTGCTCAAGCTGAAGAAACTGCAAATCCTTGGATTTAAGTCGTTCTGCGATCGCACCGATCTTCGTTTCCAGGGCGAGGGTATCGCCGCCATTGTCGGTCCGAATGGGTGCGGGAAGTCGAATATCTCAGACGCCATCTCGTGGGTGCTGGGCGAGCAGTCGGCACGCTCGCTGCGCGGCGTCAACATGCAGGATGTTATCTTCGCCGGCACCCGTGAGCGCAAGCCACTGGGCATGGCCGAGGTCTCGCTGACGCTGGTCGACCCCGAAGTCTACGGAGACGTCTCTGAGCCGGAAGTCGACGTCCAGGACGACATGCCCGATGAGTGGGACGAGTCGGCGGTGCGCGCCGCAAGCGCCGAAGACACCGAGCGCTATGCAGAGGAGATCCGCCCCGGACAGAATGGCGAAGAAGCATCCGCCGCGTCGAACCAGCCCTCGCCGAAAATGCCGCATCGGAGGGCACTGCCCTGCCCCATGTGGTGCTCAAGGTCCGGCGCCGCAAATTCAAGCGTTCCTTCAAGGCGGGGGAGATTGTAGTCACGCGTCGCTTGTTCCGTTCGGGAGAGAGCGAGTATCTGCTGAACGGCAAGCTCTGCCGCCTGCGCGACATTCAGGACATCTTCATGGGCACCGGGTTGGGGCCTGAGTCATACGCGATCATCGAGCAGGGACGTATTGGGCAGATTCTGAGCAGCAAGCCGACCGACCGGCGCGCCATCATTGAAGAGGCTGCCGGCATCACCAAGTTCAAGACCCGCAAGCGGCTGGCCGAGGCGCGACTGGAAGACGCGAGGCTGAACCTGGCGCGCATCAACGACATTTTCGACGAAGTCACGCGCCAGATGAACTCCCTGAAACGACAGGCATCCAAGGCGGAACGTTACGCCCGTCTGCGCGACGAGATGCGAGCGAAGTTGCGCGTAGTGCTGGCCAGCAAGTTCGCACAGTTGGAGGCCGAGGCGTCCAGCCTTGACACGCAACTCGCCGAAGTGACCGAGGAGCTGCGCACCCGGAGCGAGGCCGTCCAGCAAATGGAGTCCGAGCACGGCGACCGCACTCAGCGCGGCTATGCCATCGAGCGGGAGTCGCAGGAGAACCGCGAAAAACTCAACACCTTGGCTCTGGAAATCGATCGAGCGGCTGAGCGGCGGCGCACCAACGAGGAGCGTTGCGCTGAACTGGATGCCCGCGCCGCGGGGGCGCAGGCCGAGATCGGAAATGCAGAGGAGCAGTTGGCGCGCCTGCAATGGGAGCTGGAAACAAACCGTGCCACGCTCGAGTCGGCCAATGCCGATGTCGCCGCGGCGCAGCAAGAGCTACAACAGCGGCAACAGGATGCGGCCGCCGCCGCCGCGTGGCTGATGGATGTCGAGCGCCAGCAGGAACAGCGGCGCGATTCCATTTTGCAAGCGGTTTCTGCGGCCTCGGCGGTGCGCAACCGCATTACTCAGGCGGAAGAGCGAATGGCCGCTCTTGATCGCGAAGCGCAACGCCTGCGTGACGAAACCTCGGTTGCCAATCAACAGCTTGAGAGCTTTGGCGGGCAGCGAGGTCAACTGGGATTAGAGTTTGAATCGTCGTCCCAGCGCGTAAACGCGCTGACGGCGCAGCTTAGCGAGATCCGCCAGAATCTCGAAGGAAAGAGAGGCGCCGAAACCGATGGCAAGCGGCGTCTGGACTCTTTACGCGCTGAGTACGCCGGCGCAATCGGCAAGAAGGGCTCACTGGAGGCTGGTATCACCGAGCACGGGTATGCAACCGAGTCGGTGCGCAGACTCTTCACCTCGGGTGCGATGAGAAATGGCCTAGCGCCCGTAGGCGTGCTGGCCGACTTTCTGGAGGTGGATGACCAATACGAGCATGTTGTGGACGACTTCCTGCGCGAGGAGCTGAACTACATTGTGGTGAAGTCATGGGATGCTGCCGACGAAGGGCTGAGGCTGCTGCGTAGCGATGTGGACGGCCGTGCAACCTTCCTTGTCCATCCCGAAGATTCCCAGGCAAAGTTCTCGTTCCTTTTTGATGAAGCTTCCCACCAGGTTTCGCATGGCGACAGCGTCGTCCCGCTGAAGCATTGCATTCGGGTGCTCAATGGATTCGGCAAGTCCCTGGAAGTGATCCTGCCGAAGCTCGGCAACGGCTACATCGTGCCCGATCAGAGCGCCGGCCGTGAGCTGGCGCTGGAAAACCCCGATGCCTTCTTCCTCTCCCAGTCGGGTGAGTGCTTCCACAATGTGACGGTTACCGGCGGCAAGCAGCGCAGTCAGGGCCCGCTCTCCATGAAGCGCGAGCTGCGCGAAGTGCTGCATCAGATGGCGGAGTTGGAGCGCGCCATGTCGGAACAGGAGATGCAGGTCGCCGCTTTTGGCCGCGAGATTGTCGAGTTGTCGAGCCTGCTGCAGCGCCTGGAGGACGACAAGCGCGAAGCGGAGCGCCAGGCGATGAAGTCGGGTCATACGCTGCACCAGTTGGACAGTGAAATGGCCCGACTAGGCGAGCGGCTCTCGACTTACGAAGTCGAACTGCGGCGGGTCGCCGAGGAGCATCGCGAGCAGTCAGCGTTACTGGCCGGACAAACCTCCGAGCTCAACTCGTATGAAGAAAAGCAGCACGAACTGGAACTGGAGATGCAAGCGGCGCAGAGCAGCCTGGAATCACTGCGCCTGCGGCGCGATGACGCCGCACATCTCGCCACTGAGGTTCGCGCCACGGTAGCGACGCTCGAAGAGCGACGCCGCGGTGCGGTAGTTACGCTGCAGCGGGTCGAAGCCATGGTGTCTGAGGTTTCCGCGCACGTCGCCAAGCTGAGGTCGCAACTCGACTCAGCCGCCGCCGAAAAGCAGCAGCGGGAATTGGAGAACTTCAGGCTGGCCGAACAGAGCATCTCCTGGGCTTCGGAGCGCGAACTGGCGCAGGCGCGGGATCGGGAACTGCAAGAAGAGCTGCAAATAATTCGCATGCGCCTGGCGGAATTGGACGAGGTAATGAAGTCCGCGCGTGAGATGCTCGACGCCGCTCGCGACCGCCGCGGCGAGCTTTCGGCTGCGCAGGCGCGCGTGCAGTCTGATGTACAGCACATGTCCGAAACCTGCATACAGGAACTTGGTCAACAACGGGACGAGCTTCTGGCTGACGATTCCCTGCCCCGGATAGCGGCGGAGGCACTGGCAGACGAGGAGACTGCTTACCGCGACATGCGCACCCGCCTCGACAACATGGGTCCAGTAAACATGATGGCCCTCGAGGAATATAAGGAGACCGCGCAGCGTCACGAGTTCCTGGAAACCCAGCGCCTGGACCTGCTGCAATCGATCGAGAACACGCAAAATACGATCAAGGAAATCGACATCATCTCGCGGCAAAAGTTCGAAGAGGCGTTCACTATCATCAATGAGAATTTTGGCCGTACCTTCAGCAAACTGTTCGGCGGCGGACAGGCATTCATGCGCCTCACCGACCAGGAGAACTCCGCCGAGAGCGGCATCGACGTGGTTGCTTCCCCGCCAGGTAAGAAACTGCAGAACGTGCTGTTGCTCTCCGGTGGCGAGAAGGCACTAACTGCGCTGGCGCTGCTCGTCGGCATCTTCCAATATCAGCCAAGCCCGTTCTGTATCCTGGACGAGGTCGACGCCCCACTCGACGAAGTCAATATTGGCCGCTTCACCGAGTTGGTGCGGGAAATGAGTTCTCAGACGCAGTTCATTATCATCACGCATAGCAAGAAGACGATGGGCATGGCGCCGGTCCTCTACGGCGTTACCATGCAGGAGCCAGGAGTGTCGAAGCTGGTGTCGGTGCGCTTCCACGAGGAACCGGCTCGCATGGCAGCAGTGTCGGCGTAGGTCTTCAAGCTGAACGCAGTTCCTTTATGCAGGAAAAAAGGGAGCCGAAAGGCTCCCTGTCGCATCTCAATGCAGTTCTACTTCCCGGACGCGGTAGTGGCGTTCGTGCCAAACGTGATGGCCGTCGTAGTGTTGCTGAAATCCATCTCGCTGACGGTAGGCATCTCGCCCGTATTCTCCAGCACCACCTGATTGCGTTCCGGTTTGTTGGCCAACTGCTTCAGTTCACCGTTAGCTGTGGCTACAGTCTTGCCATCCTTGATTACTTTGACCAGGCAGGTTGAGCCATTGGCATCGTACTTGACGGTGTACTCGCCGGCGTGAATGGTTGTGCCGTTGAGCTGCACATCGTGCAGCAGGCTGATGGTTTCAGACTTGGATCCCGCAAAAGCGCTGAGGGACATGGTTACGGCGAAGACTAACAAGGCAACACGGGCCAGCGTACGAGTCATTGGGAATCTCCTCCACTCGTTCTGGCGGCCCTCCGGGCAGAAAACACTTGCGTTTCCCGCCAAGTCGCATAGAATGTCGCTCCGGGGTCAACAGGGACAGGGAACCTTCCAAAGCCTCCCTCGAAACTGTCTCGCCTGGGCCGCCAAACCGCTGGCGAAACATCCTGTTTGACCCCGATACCATTTGGCCTGTCGGCAGGCCTCAGTGGGAACCCGTCCTCCGGTCCTTCGCGGAGATACGTTGGACGCAACGCAAAAGTTCGTTAGCGATGGAAGCTTTGTCGCGTCGCGATTTGGACGCATTTTGTGTTGTGAAGTAAGCGCAGCTAGTCTCATCGGCACTTACTTGCGGCCCGCATTTCAAAACGATGCGCCTGCCGTCAAGGCAAGTAGATTCATCCCAGCTACGGTGACCAGGAGGGCGCCGCTACCCTTCCGCTGCGCGCGGTTTCCACCCCATACGCTCGCGTAATGACGTGATATGCGCGGTATGGTGGGCCGAATGCCATGCATACATGGCGAGTAGCTGATCCAGCGTGAGGGCTCCGCGTTCCGGATGGAAAAGTGTGCGGGAAAAGTCGGAGGGCTGCATCAGTCGCACCGTATCAACCCAGCGAGCGTGCAATGCTTGCAGTAGCTGCAGTGAGACTTCAATCGGAGTGACCAGAACATCGGGAAGTTTGGCCCACTCCTTTTCATCGTAGGGCTTGATGGCCGGATTGTCTTCCGTGAGCGCCAGCTTGAAGCGCACATAGGCGTTCATGTGGCTCTCGGGAACATGATGAACAACCTGTCGAACCGTCCAGCCATCCGGCCGATACGGAGTGTCGAGCTGCTGCGCGTTTAGCCCTTCAACCGCAGCGCGCATATCCGACGGCAGTTTCGCGAGCACTTCGGTATAGTGGACGCGTCGCTTGGCCATTTGTTCTTCATTCTGGGAAGGAACCCACTCGAACTTACCAATGGGGTACCGCAGGTCAGCCGGCATCTCTCCTCCTTGACCCAGAATTCTAATCCAAGGTTCGCACGGCGTTGGCGGGGCGCAGTTCCATCGTGCAAGGCCCTTCGACTGATTGTGTCTTGTCTGACAGCAAGATCGTGGCATTCTTTGAGGCCGTCTTCACGCTTTTAGTCGGCGCTCCCACCTCCCTCTTCCCGCAAGCCACGACCGCGCGCCTCGGAACATGGGCCGCCGAGTTCGGCGGAAACTTCATTGCTGAGGAAGCACTTTGTATCAACGGCGAGAGCCCTTTGAGAGCATCATCACCTTTAACAAGTTTCACCTGCTCGACTTTCGACGGCGAAACAAGCAGGTTAAAGTCGGCGCTACCGCGATCTGACTTGTTCAGGGAGATCGTGCGCTGCTGTTTCAATTCCTGGCGACCCCGCTCGATCATTTGGTCGAGTCCCTTGGTGACGCCGAGGGCCGTCAGCCGGGACCGTGCTTCGGAACTGGGAATGTTGTCCGCCAACGCCAGCACATAGTAGTGGATCGCCTTGTCGCGATCGCCGCGTTTCTCGTAGATCTCGCCGAGGTGCTCGCCGATGTTGCCGCTTCCGCTGGCCTGCCATGCTGCGGCAACGTATTGCTCCGCCAGGTCGAGATTGCCCCGTTTGAATTCAATCCAACCCTTGGTGTCCCAGAGGTCATATAGGAAGCTTGCAGTTCCCAGGTCCTGGAAGCGTAGATTTTCGAGCGTCACGTCGCGTAACTGCGTTTCTACGGAATTGATGGCCGCATCCGCGTACTTGTCAGCGCGGTCCAGCTGCACATTCTGTTCCGCTAGCGAGTAGGCGATGTTGTTCCAGGTAACGGGCACGGGAGCGAGGCTCACCGCTTTGTCAAATGCCGCCATTCCCTTCTCGGTTTGGTTGGTCGCTAGGTAGCTCTGGCCCAGCGATATCAGAAGCAAGGGGTTCTGTGGCTGGAGTCCTACGGCCTTCTCCAGTTCCGGTATCGCCTCGGTGAACTTCTTCTGCCTCACGAAGAGTTCACCTAAACTTCCGTGTGCAAATGGGTCGAGCGGGTTGATCTCGATCTGCTTCTGAAACTGAGCGATGGCATCGTCGTACTTCAGCTCCGCTTCGTAAGCCGTTCCCAGGTTGTTGTAAGCGTACTGGTCGTAAGGATTGATCTCGATCTGTTTCTTCAAGGCCGCGATGGCCTGGTCGTTCTGATTGAGTCCAAGATAGGCACGTCCCAGGTTGTTCCATGCCGTCTTGTGCTTGGGATCCTGCTGCACCACGCGTTGGAGTAGTTCAACCGCCAATTGGAAGTCGTTGTTCTTAAGCGCCTGGACGCCTGACTCGTTCAGATCGTCAACCGACTCGCCGCTGGCGACTCCAGCCGTACCGGGCGACGTGTTGTCCAGCACAATGTCCTGCGCCTGATCGGCGGCTACCGCCCGTTGGAACGCAGCGTAGTCCTGCAATCGCTCGTAAGGCAGCTCAGGAACCAGCACCTTCAAGTCGCGGGTGCACGTGAACTGATCTCCTTCAACCTTGTAACTGGAGTGATACTCGGCATAATCGCGCCGAACATCTACGCCAATGGGGGCATGCACGGTGAATTTGGCAGGTACCTTAAGGCGCACCTCTACTTCCGTGTTCGACGGCGCGCCCAGTTTGATCACCTTTTCCGGAATCTTCTGGTCCTCATCAAGCCCTGGTTCTCCACCCAGGCTCATCTGCATGAACGGCATCTTGATCTTCGACTCCCGGGCCGACCAATCGAAAAAGTTGCTGACGGTTGCATCGAGACTGATTCGCAGAGGATTGTCAGTGTCGCTGGGATCGCTCACCTGCAGATTGCTTATCTCCGCCCCCTTCATTCCCGCACGCTGCAGCATATTGCCGAAGAGCTCTTGCCAGTGGTTCGCGGGTATCTGGCGAAAGGCAAAACGAAACCCTACTTCGCGATCGCCCCGCATTGCGGCAGAAATCTGTGCGGTCAGCTTCCCGGTTACACCGAGCGCGGCATTGATGTGGGTTTGATCGAACGCCTGGAACGGAAGGCCGGCCGGAGTACGCACCAGGCCGGACTTTCCTCCCGGCAAAATCAGCAGCGCCTGCTTGTCGCGAGTGGGTTGCATCAGCATGCGGAAAGGCAAGACTCCGCTGGTGCTGTCAACCCAGATCTCCTGGCCGCCCACGGAGACCCGGGTTATGACATGATCGAACTGAGAAGGAGATGGAACGTCAGGATCCAGCTTGTGCTGGACCCCGATCAGCACGGACGAAGAATCGATGCCTTGTGACTGGAGCAGGGCGGCCAGCAGCGTGTTCTTGTCCTTGCAATCGCCGTACCCGTTGGCCAGTATGTCACCGGCCGGGTGGGGCTGAATGCGGCCCAACCCGAAGGACAAACTGACGTAGCGGACGTTCCGCGAGACATAGTCGTAGAGCGCCTTTACTTTCTCCATATCATCGGCCTTGCCCCGGACGAGTTCCGCGGCCTTGGCCTTTACCGCTTCGTTGGGCTGACGCCGTTCGCGCTCCAAGAACGCATACCAGGCACCCACCTCTTCCCAGCTCTCAAAGGTGCTGAGTTGTACCGAAGGTATCTGGTCCTCAGCATTGGGTGGCCGCAGCCGTTTCCCGTTCGAATCCTGGTCCTTAAGACGGGAATGCGTCCAGCGGTAGATGCGGCGGTCGCCCTCGTCCGTTACCTTGGGATCGTAACCGGGCCGGGTCTTGATCTTTATGTGACGGGCTTTCGGAACATTGATTTCCAACTGCTCGTCCAGCACCACGCCGGTCTCGGAGAAATTGTAGGTGGTCCAGAATTGATTGGGGGCCAGCGGATCGGTGATGGTGCGGACCACTTCATACTCCAGTACATCTCCTGGGCGCAGCGATGGAACACTAACGTGTTTCTCGTGATAGTCCGTATACACCGGGGCGTTGGGAGTAGTCAGGTCCTGTATGGCGGATTGCTGCGCGGTGACCACAGTACCGTCCGGTTTGCGAACCCGGACATAGACAATGTCAAGCTTATCGCTTAGGGCACTGTATCCGATCTTGATCTGTCCCAAGGCCTGCACTCCACTCTCGCTGACAATCCTGATCCGGGCGTCAAGTTGCTCGCTTCCGGTCCCATCGTTTTCATACCGCATCGTCTGGCGGAAGTGTTCGATGACGTAGGGTTCCTGCGAATAATCGCCTGCAGTCGACTGAGCGGGTGCGGTCTGAACGGCGGCCGATCCTGAAGGTTGACCGTCTCTGGCGGGAGCAGCTTCTCCGGTGGCTCCTGCGATCGCCGATTGCAACGCAAGCAGTGCGAAGGTTAGGTAAAAGGGGAAAAGTCCGGCGAAAGCTCGATTCATAAGGGGGCTGGATTCTTATCCCATCCTACGCGACCGGACAGGAGAACTCCACACCAACGGACAAGATCATTCGTTGCGTAGAGCGACGATGGGCTCGATCTTGGTCGCCCGTCGAGCAGGAATGTAGGAGGCTACCGTCGCAATCAGTGTCAGAAGAACGGCCACAAGTGGGAAAACCATCCACGAGCTGTAACGAAGGCCAAACAAGAGGCTGGTCATCACACGTGTAAACGCCAATCCGAGAACCAGGCCGATGCCCACTCCCACAAGCGCAGCAATAACGCCTTGGCGGAGAATGAGTCGCAGTATATCCTCGCGCTGGGCGCCAAGCGACAGGCGAATCCCAATCTCCCGCGTGCGCTGCAGGACGGAGTAGGAGATCAAGCCGTACAAGCCGATCATGGCTAGCACCAGAGCAACTGCACCAAAACCACCGATCAGGTACAGCGGATATCGCCGCAAGAATACTGCCGGAGATCGATTGATGGCCTGTTCCATGGATCGTGGCTGTACGATCGCCAGTTGGGGGTCGAGATCGCGCAACACCGCGCGCGCCGGACCGATTAGGGCCGCCGGGTCTCCGCCAGTTCGAATTACGTAGCTTAGGTACGCTGTATATCCGGAACTCTGATCAACCGGAAAATACATGACGGGAGGAGGAGGCGTGGCGAGATTGTACTCGGCAACGTCTCCAATGACGCCCACGATTTGGCGAAACGGTTCGTTGGGCGAAAAGGTCATGCGCACCCGCTCGCCGATAGGGTCCTCTCCCGCGGCAACGTAACGCTTCACCCAAGCCTGGTTTACCAGGGCAACGCTGGGAGCGTCCTGAGTGTCGGCAGCGGTAAAGACGCGGCCCGCAAGAAGAGGAATTCTCATAACCGCAAAATAATCAGAAGCGACGCGACGGGTCACGCAGTCTTCATCCTGACCGTCGGCACTGGAACGTCCTTCTACTACGAACCGGTTCCGGCTGCGATTTTGGGTAACGGGCAGAGCGCTGGTGGCCGAGGCCCCTTGGGCCCCGGGCAGGCTACGAAGTCGATCAAGGAATTCATGCACGAAACGAAGGCCGTTCGGATTGTCGAAGGGCCATACCTTCCCCGTCGGATAGGAAAAGCCCGGCAGGTTGATATCGAAGGTCAACAGATGCACCGGCTCGAAACCTGGGTTCTGCCGCAGTAGGGTACGCAAGCTTTGCAACATCAGGCCGCCGCCAACCAGCAAAACCATGGAAAGGGCGATTTCGCCGATCACCACGAAATTGCGCAGACGTTTGTGCGCACCGCTGGTGCCGCCACGCGACTCGTCCTTCAAGACTTCGGTAATCGGCGACTGCGGAACCGCGAACCCCGGACCGACTCCAAAGAGGGTTGCCGTCAGCAGGGTAATACCGCATACGAAACCCAGCACCGGTAGATTGATGCCGGAATCCCGAAGATAGGGCATGGATTGCAGCTGTACTTCGGGAATGGCACGGATCAGAATTCGTACGCTAATGGCTGCTCCGAGAAGGCCGAGCATCGCGCCCATGAACGAAAGCAGCAGGCTTTCGGTGAGTAACTGGAGCAGCAGATGAACGCGGCTGGCACCCAGCGCTGCCCGGATGGCGAACTCCCGGCGACGATCGATCGCACGGGTCATCAGCAGATTCGCGACGTTGGCACAAGCGATCAGCAGCACGAAGCTCACTGCGCCAAAAAGAATCAATAACAGCGGCCGAATGTTTCCGACGATTTCATCACGCAGGCTTCCGATGCTGACGAAGATAGCGCCGTCCTGCTTGGGATACTCCCGGGCAAGCTGCGCCATGATGCCTTGCATCTCGGCGCGCGCCTGTTCGATGGATGCGCCCGGCGCCAGCCGCCCGATCACCTCCAGCCACCGAGCGTTGCGGGCCGTCCCCGTGTAACCGTTGGTGTGTAACGGAACCCAGAGAGGCGCTGAGACCGCCGGTGCGAACTCAAACTCCGGCGGCAGCACGCCCACCACGGTGATCGCTTTATTGTCGAGGCGGATGGTGCGCCCGATAACGCCAGGGTCCGCCGAGAAGTCGCTTCGCCAGAAGTTGTAACTCAAAATCGCGACATCGGGACCGGATCCTTCCGGGAGCTCATCCTCGGTGACGAAATCGCGGCCCAGCCAAGGCCTCACTCCAAGGGTGGAGAAGAAATTCGGAGTGACCATGGCGCCGAAGACCATTTTCGGGTCACCAGCGCCAGTCAAAGTGAATCCGTCGGACGAGAAGCCGGCGAGGGATGCGAAGCTCTTCGCCGACCGTTCCCAGTCCAGATAATCCGGGTACGAAGAGGTGAGAGCGCAGCAGTCCGACTGTCGTCGATTCTCACCCAGTGTCACCAGTTTGTCGGGCTGCCGGTAGGGCAACGGCCGCAGCAGGGCGGGATAGAGCACCGAGAAGATGGCAGTGTTCGCTCCGATGGCGAGGGCTAGCGTCATCACCGCCACGACGGTGAATCCACGGCTCTTCCGCAGCATACGCACGCCGTAACGAAAATCCTGCGCCAGCTTACCCATCGGCAAAGAGTCTCTTATAGCTTGCCCGTTGCGGTTGTGGCAACCCCAAGGTACGGGCTCGGTTCTAACGGTTCATGGAAAGTGAAGCTTTACAGCACTTGCACGAACACATCGATTACGAAAGGTGATCTCATGAAAAAGAAATTAGCGTTGACAGCCGCGCTGCTGGCCGTAATTGGAATGGTCGTCTCCATGGCGCCAGACATCAAGCGCTACATCAAAATTACCACGATGTAGGGGCGACCCAATGTGGAAGTCTGTTGGTGCAGAGTTACGGTGCACCGTCCTTTAGCAGGTCAGAAATCGTTCGTAAAAGTTGGTCGATGTCGATTGGCTTGAACAGGAGCGGAATGTCGCGCTCCTGGGCCTTATCGTTGGCATCTTGAGTTGCATAGCCGGTCAGCAACACCGAAGCTATTTCAGGGTTCTTGCGGCGGGCTGCTTCCACAACGTCAAATCCGCTCTCCTGTTTTTCCAGCGAGAGGTCGCAAAGCAGCAGATCAACGTCCCGCGCAGCCAGCACGGTTCGAGCCTCCTCGGCGGAGACGGCAGCGCTGACTTCATAACCCTCTCGTTGCAGAATCAGGCGATAGGTGACCAATACGTTGGGCTCGTCGTCCACCACGAGAATGTGAACCTTATCCCGCATCGTTCTCGCCAAGGTACGGCACCGCCGGCAGGACAATGCCGAAGACGGTCCCCTTCCCAACTTTGCTGCGCACGCGAATCTTACCTCCGTGGTTCTCAATGATCCCTTTGACGATCCACAGGCCAAGCCCGGTTCCCCGTTCTCCTTTGGTAGTTACAAAGGGCTCGAACATCGTGTGCCGCAAGTCCCCTGTTATGCCACTTCCCGTGTCGGCCACCACAATCCTGATTGCTTCTGCCATCGGACTCACGCGTGCGACATGAGTACGGATTCGCAGCACGCCTCCCGGTTCCATGCTGTCCCTGGCGTTGACCACGAGGTTCGAAAGCACCTGCCGAATCTGGTCAACTGATCCAATGGCGGGCGGCAGCGGGTTGAGCTTTCTTTCTATCCGTATTCCGGCGCGGTCGAGTTGGCGCGTGAACAGCAGCAGAGTGTCTGCGACAATGCTGTTCACGTCAACGTTTCCCACCTGTTCGGTGTTGCGATACAAGCCGAGCATCTGGCGCAAAATGCGGGCTACCCGATCGGTTTCGGCCTTGAGGATTTCGTAAACCGGAACGGCTTCCGGCCTGATCTGATCGGCAAGTAGAAAAATGCAGTTCTTGATCGCTTCTATTGGGTTATTGACCTCGTGAGCGATGCTGCCCGCCAATCGTCCCGCCGCCGCGAACTTCTCCATCTCCATCATGCGCCTCTCGAGGCGCAACTGCTCGAGACGCCGCACCGATGTCAAGTCGCGCAACACGATCACGCTATAGGCGACTCGCCCATGCCCGTCGTAAATCTTGCCCGAGCGGGCATCGTATTCCAGTTCCTGATTGGTCCGTGCATCGGTTAAACGGATTGTCGTGTTCTCACGATCTACGCGGGAGCCCGTGAACTTCGCCACATGCGCATCGAGACTAGCCTGGTTGCGCAGCTGGAGTGCTTTGCGGTTCTTCTGGGAATCTCCGAATAACTCTTGGGCTAGAGGATCGAGCAATACGACCTTGCCATCGCCGTCATACACCACAATAGGGTCGCCGACATTCTCGATGATCAGGTTCAGACGGTCGCGGTCCTGGCGCACGACTTCCTCGGCATGCTGCAGCCGGTCGTAGTTGGCACGGAGGCGCTCGAGGATTTTAAGCAGGTCCGCTGGTGCAGGAGTGGCGGGTACGCGTTTCATGCGGTGGTCTTTAGTCGGAGAGCGCGGCTGAGTGGCTGCGCGGCTCGTACATGAGCACAGACACTATCGCAGCCACCGAAGCCGAGCGTCAACCCTTCACGGTCTGCGAACTGGAACTCAGTGTGTGGGCACCCAGCTTTCCACGCACTGGTTGTATTCAACGCCTGGATGCACCCGGGTTGCTTGCACATGAGCAAGCCGTCTTGACCTCCACAACGGTCCGAGTCGTCACAATTGTGCATCTCTGTTGCGGAACGGTTAGCCTTATTACCTCTCCCTGGGGAGGGAGACGAATTCACTTGGAGGCCAGGGGCCACTCAGACGCAGCCGCACTCCCTCCGAGGGAGAAGCACTCCGCAGCAAGGCGACAAACCGCTCACGGCTCTCGCGCGGCACTAATGCGAACCAGCGGTGATTTTTCCGCTCCTGACGCGACCGCCATTCGCGGACCGAGTCTGCCGTCACCCTCTTCAGCTTGCTGTCGATTGCCGCGATGCGTCCCGCGGCCTCCTGACGGCGCTTCTGGTACTCCCGGCCGCTGATCGGAGTCGCCAGATCAGCTTCCTGGTCGGCCGCCCAGCTTCCCGTGATTTCGTACTGCACGGCATCTCCGATTCGCAGAAACGCTTCGCGATACAGTTCCTGATCCGTCGCCAGGAGAGGCCCCAGCGCCTCCACATTCTCCAGCAGCGTCGGAAAAGGAAACGGAATGGGAGTTGTCACCGCCAGGATATCTCTCAGTGTCCGTTGAAACTGCACTGCCGCTTTCTTGAGGGAACCCGGATCGCCCAAGCATTCTTCGGGGTTCGCGATCTCGCTCCAATACGCACGAAGTCCAGCCAACTCACCCGAATACACGTCGGACTCACAAACTCCAGAAGCAATCTTCACGCTCTCTTTCGGTTGGGTAACGCAATAAAGGATGCAGGGCATTCAGTGCTCACGGGACATGGTGAAACGAAGACCGACGGAATTGCTCGACACAGCCTTACTCTCGCACGACCACCTCGCAACCGTAGCTGGGAAGAGCACTGGCGATGCACACAAGAAAGGGAGAGCATCGGCTCTCCCTACTTAACCACTGTGCAAGCTGACCTACCTAGCGGCGCGGACCACGACGCGGTCCGCGGTCTCCGCCTCGCCCGCCTCCCGGGCCGCCACGGCCTCCGCGGTAGCCGCCTTCGCGCCGGCTACCGGCATGTTCACGCCGCTCGCTATCGCGATTGAAGTTCTGCTCGGAACTTGGTTCGTCGGCCTTTTCGTGTCCGCCCTCAAACGTGACCGCGCCCGAGGCATCGGGCGGAGCTTCCCCGCCGCCCATCTTCGCGCGCTGCTCTTTAAGGATGGCTTTGCGCGACAGCTTGATGCGATTGCCATCCACCGCCAGCACCTTCACCAGTACCTGATCGCCTTCCTTCAGTTCATCGCGAACATCATTGATCCGATGCTCGGCAACTTCGCTGATGTGCAGCAAGCCGTCGGTGCCCGGCAGGATCTCAACGAAAGCGCCGAAATCAGCCAGCCGTGTGACCTTGCCGAGATAGGTCTTCCCTACCTCAGCCGTCGCAGTGATGTCGCCAATCATCTGGAGAGCCTTGGCTGCCGCCACCTGATCGCTCGACGACACGTTAACCTTGCCGCTGTCCTCCACGTCGATCTTCACGCCGGTGGCCTCGACGATCCCACGAATCACCTTGCCGCCGGGCCCGATGAGATCGCGGATCTTGTCGGTGGGAATCTGCAGGGTATAGAAGCGGGGAGCGAATTCACTGATCCGAGTGCGCGGCTCCGCGATAACCTCGGCCATTTTGTCAAGGATGAACAGACGCCCGCGGTGGGCTTGTTCCAGGGCCTCACGCATGATCTGCGAGGTGATGCCCATAACCTTGATGTCCATCTGCAACGCGGTGATCCCGGCGCGCGTGCCGGCGACCTTGAAGTCCATATCGCCGTAGTGATCTTCGGCGCCCGCGATATCGGTGAGGACAGCGTAATCGTCGCCCTCCTTCACCAGACCCATCGCCACTCCAGCAACCGCGTCCTTCAGGGGAACGCCAGCGTCCATCAGGCTAAGCGAGGCTCCACAGACGGTCGCCATCGAGGACGATCCGTTCGATTCCAGAATGTCCGAGACCACGCGCATGGCGTAGGGCCAGTCGGTTTCCGAAGGCAGTACCCATGAAACGGCGCGTTCTGCCAGCGCACCGTGGCCGATCTCGCGGCGACCCGCACCGCGCAGGAATGCGACTTCGCCCACTGAGAACGGCGGAAAGTTGTAATGCAACATGAAGCGCTTCTTGGCTTCGCCTTCGAAAGCTTCCAGACGCTGCATGTCTTCACCGGTACCGAGTGTCGTGGTCACCAGTGCCTGGGTTTCGCCGCGGGTAAAGATCGCGGATCCATGCGTCCGTGGCAGAACTCCGACTTCAATCCAGATATCGCGAATTTGGTCGAACTTACGGCCATCGGGACGCCGGCGCTCTTTGATCACCTGCTCGCGGAAAATCTGCTCGCGCAGCAGGTCGAAATACTTGCTCGCCTTCTTGCGGCCTTCTTCGTCCTCTTCGGGGATCGCTGCCTTCAGCTCGTCCTTAAGCTGCTTGATAAGCGAGTAACTTTCGTTCTTGGGATGCTTCTCGGTGTTGGCCGCATCCTGCAGGCGTGCTCCGAGCTTGGAACGAAGTTCCGCAAGGTAGCCTTCATCGGTCACCACCGGCTCGACCACCCGCTTCGGCTTGCCTACCTTCCGCGCAAGGTCACTGATGGCGGCGCAAATCTTCTTAATCTCCTGATGGCCGAACTCGATGGCCTGGACCACCGTCTCTTCCGTGACCTCGCGTGCGCCCGACTCGATCATCACGATGCCCTCGGCGGTCCCTACGACCATCAAATTGAGATCGCCGTCACGCCGTTCGGCATACGTGGGATTGATGACGAACTTTCCGTCCACCTGGCCGACGCGCACAGCGCCAATCGGACCATGAAACGGAATATCGGAAACGCTCAGCGCCACCGATGCGCCGTTGATGCCGGCGACGTCGGGATCGTTCTCCGTGTCCGCTGAAAGCACCATGGCGATGACTTGCGTCTCGCAGCGAAAGCCTTCGGGGAACAGCGGCCGGATGGGCCGGTCAATCTGGCGGCTGGTCAAAATCTCGCGCTCGCTGGGGCGCCCTTCGCGCTTGATAAAGCCGCCGGGAATTCTTCCGGCAGCATAGGTGTACTCACGGTAATCAACCGTCAGGGGGAAGAAGTCGATGCCCTCTCGCGGATCAGGATTGGCGCAGGCGGTGGCGAGAACCACGTTGTCGCCGATGCGCACGATGCAGGAGCCATGGGCCTGTTTGGCTAATTTGCCGGTTTCAAAGTGAATGGATTTGCCGCCCTGCAGCTCGACACTGATTTCATACTTGTTGACGCCGTGCAATGTGGCTGTCATCTCTTCGTTCATTTCCTAAGTTCCTTCCGTTGTGAACGCAACCGTTCTGTGAGTCTCTTGTTCTTTCTCTTTGCCGTCTCGAGCGAACTTCAGTCCGCGAGGGATGCGCTCTGCGGCGACCTTGACCCTGCGACGATGGGAGATGGAGTGAGATAAACGTCAGCCGAGAGAGGCTGGTCGAACCACCTTGGGCGCGCCCCGCGCCCCAAAGGCCCGTGCTGCCCGAAATGCCATTTCCCAGCGGACAACAACTGTGTCCGGCTGGAACAACGGCGTTACGCTCGAAGCTTGATAGTTCAGTGGCTGGCAAACGGCTTACTTGCGGATGCCCAGTTTCTGAATGACGGCTTTGTAGCGCTCGGTATCAGACTTTCTCAGGTAATCGAGCAAGCTACGACGCTTGCTCACCATCATGAGAAGACCGCGCCGGGAGGCATGGTCCTTCTTATGCGTCTTAAAGTGCTCCGTCAGTTCGCCAATCCGTGTGCTCAGGATGGCAATCTGAACTTCCGGCGAACCGGTATCGTTATCGGCTCTCCGGTTGTCGGCGATCAGGGCGGCTTTTTTCTCTCGTGCTAACACTGAATCGGTTGCGCTCCTACTCTCTAATCGTTTGTTGTTACGGTAGTAAGGATAACATGCGGTCACGCGAACGGCAAAAATGGCTACCACCACAGCGGTTCGTTTCCCCCTTGCTGATGCAGTGATGCTTGCGGCAGCCAGACGGCAAACAATGCGTTCTATCGCTTGCGAAGACTATTTCTCGGAAGAAGCTTAAGCTGGCGTCTTGGAACTCCGGTAACCTCACCGGTGTCTTTGTCACACAGGGACGCAACGATGGCTCGGAACCATTTCTCCAAAATGCGCGCAGCGCGACTCGGTGGCACCTGCCTTATTCTCGTGGCACTGATCCCGGCGAGCTTCGCGCAGACCGCCTCCGAAGAGATGAGCGCAGGTGTCGCCGCCTACAAGTCAGCCAGGTACGAAGGGGCGATCGAGCACTTCCAGAAGGCGGTGAAACTCGATCCCAGGCTCACCGAGGCCCACCTTTACCTTGCGACTGCCCTCGCACAGATGTACATCCCCGGCGCCGACTCGGCCGATAACCTCGCCATAGCGGAGCAGTCGATTGCAGAATTCAACCGTGTCCTGGAGAGTTCTCCTATACCTCGACAACAGATCCAATCTCTTCGAAGTTTAGCGTCGCTCAACTTCAACATGAAGCACTTCGACGAGGCTCGCCAGAATTACCGGCAGGTCATTCAAATCGACCCCGATGATGCGGAGCCATACTTTTCGCTTGCGGTTATGGATTGGACGGAGGCGTATCAGTCCCGCATGGAGTTGCGTCAATCCATGGGCTTGAAACCGACGGACCTGCTGGACTCAAGCAGCGCATGTGCTCTGCTGCGTTCCGTGAACCAGCAAAAGGTTGAGGACGGCATTCAGAACCTGCACAAGGCTCTCGATATCCGCTGCGACTATGACGATGCCATGGCATACATGAATTTGTTCTACCGGGAGAAAGCCGAATATGAGTGCGACGATCCGGCGATGCGCAACGCCGACCTCAAACTGGCCGACGATTGGGTAGATCGCACAATGGCCACCAAGAAGGTTAAGGCGGAAAAGACGCAGCCCACACCTTGAAACATCTCGCGGGTCAACGCGTTGCCTTTTGCAGTCGTGGGTCTGTCCGATTGCGCGGGCCTTTTTCCCAAATCGGTAAATTCGATGGTTACTTTCGTAAGTTGACCCTGCCCTTTTCTCGTGACTTCGCTCCTCCGTTGTGTCTAGCCTGAAATTATGAGTGACTCTGGCGTTTGGCGGTTGAACTTTCACCCGGCCGCGCGGAACAAATCAGCCGTAGCTGCGGAGACTCCAGGCTTGAGCGTCCGCACTTACAGGCAAATCGGGGAAGCCGACGACCTCTGTCGGGCAGCGGCGGTCGGAGGTCGTGCTTATTGCCGCGCCCATCAACGGCTGCGGGTGCGCGACCGGAAGATGGCGAGAGCACGTCACCGGGCTGAGGTTTTGAAGTTGCCTGCGTTGGTGAACCTGCAAGCAGTAGAGGCGGCCACTGCACGGGTGCGGGCTGCGCTTGCGGCTGAGCACATCGATGCCGGTTTGGCCCGCTTACTGCGGTGGGGCATGCGCCAGGCTGCCACCGATCTCCGGTTCATCGAGCAGCAGGCGGCGGTGCTCGGCCCTTTCTCCAGGCTTTCCAAAGGGAGTGTTATGCGAAGTCGAACCATACCTAAGCCCAAGCAGCTCTATCAGATGCCTATAAGGCATTACGGCTCAATAAGATATCAGCCAAACACTCCGTAAGTGCTTGAAGATAAAGGTGCACAAAGGGGGGTTACATGCCACGTGAAACAGGCAAGTATGAAGGGAGCAAACAACGAGCAACGGGTTGATTGGATAAACGGGAATGGCATCGACTGCAGGGTCAAGCGCCAGCCGGGCAGCTAAGACTCTGCCAGCATCTCTGTCACAATGGCCTGCACATGGATTCTGGTAGTGTCGAGCAGCGGAATTCCGGACGCCGTGTCGTCGCGCAGAAGCAGGGGCAATTCCGTTCCACCCAGAATGACGCCCTGAATCTGTTCCTCTTCCCTCAGGCGGCCGATGATCTCCAACAAGCGTTCTCGGGTCTGTGGCAAGAACATGTCCTTCAACAATTCGCCGACGTATTTTTCGTGAATCCAGACCTGTTCTTCTTCCTGCGGCATGACCACGGCAATTCCCTGTCTGGAGAAAACGTCGGGATAGAACGATGCCTGCATCGTAAATCGCGTGCCAAGCAATCCTGCGTAGCGAATCCCTCGCTTCTTTGCCTCGTTGCAGGTGGCTTCGACAATGCTGACGAGCGGAATCGGCGAGCGCCGCTGCAAGTCATCGAAAACGATGTGCGGCGTGTTGGCGGCGATTGCGCCGAAGTCGGCTCCGGCCCGCGCAAGCTTTTGCAGCCCGCCAAGCAAGTAATCGATGACTGCGTTCAGCCGATTCGCCTGCATGAAGTCGAGCAGCGTGGTCACGTCCAGACTATTGATAAGAATTGCGGGCGAGCTTCCATCTGGACGCAGTTGACGATAGCTGGCGATGAGCGAGCGATAGTAAGCGATTGTCGACTCGGGCCCGATGCCGCCGATGATCCCGACAGTTTTCATGGCGCTCTACCAGATGCGTACCCGGTCCGGCGGTGCGAGGTAAAGTGTCTCTCCTGGTTTGACGTCGAAAGCCGTGTACCAGGCGTCGATGTTGCGGACGGTATCCGCCCGGTATTCCGCAGGCGAATGCGAATCCGTCAACACCTGCTGGCGCAGAGCAGCCTCGCGGGTCTTGGACGCGTAGTTCTGGCCGAAGGCGATGAAGAACTGCTGGTCACCGGAGAAGCCATCTTGCGCGGGCGCCGCCTTGCCGTTGAGCGAAGCACGGAATCCGTCATAGGCAGCGGAGATACCTGCGACGTCGGCGATGTTCTCGGCCAAAGTCTGCTTGCCATTGAGGGAGATGTCCGGGAATGGCTTGTAGGTGTCATATTGCGCGGCGAGTTTAGCGGCGGCAGCTTCGAAATGCGCCAGATCGGAAGGCGTCCACCAGTTGCGGACAGCGCCTTTGGAGTCGAACGCACTGCCCTCGGTGTCAAAGGTGTGGCTGATCTCGTGTCCGATAACCGAACCAATCGCGCCGTAGTTGGCCGCGGCGGGCGCCAGCGGGTCAAAGAAGGGAGGCTGAAGAACGGCGGCCGGGAAGTTGAGCGCGTTTTGCAGGGGCAGGTTCACCGCGTTGACCGTCTGCGGGGTCATCGACCATTCTTTGCGGTCAACCGGAGCACCCAGCCGCGCGAGGTCGCTGTGATACTTAAAGAGGCCACCGCGCCAAATGTTGCCAAAGATGTCATCCGGCTTCACTTCATAGGCCGAGTAGTCAATCCAAGTTTCCGGGTAGCCGACCCCTACGTACAGCGTCGTCAGCTTGGCCTGGGCTTCGGCTTTGGTGGAGGGATCCATCCAGGCGAGGGCTTCGATACGCTGCCGGAACGAAGCAATGATGTTGGCAACCATGGCTTGTACCTGTGCCTTGGCTTGGGGAGAGAAATAGCGTTGCGCGTAGATTTGTCCTACGTCATCGCCGAGCAGACGATTGACGTTCGTCACACCGCGCTGCCAGCGAGGCCGCTGTTCCGGCGTACCTTGAAGCACCTTGCCGAAGAAGGCGAAACGCTCCTCGGCCAGCGCTTTCGGCAGCACGGGAGCATACTCTTCGATCAGGTGGTAGGCGAGCCAGTCCTTCCAGGTATCCAGAGGAGTCGAGACCACCAGAGCGGACTCGCCGGCAAAGGCTGTGGGCTGCCACACGATGAAGCTGGCCTGCTTGTTGAGACCTGCGCCCTTGAAGTACGCAGTCCAGTCCAAGCCAGGCGCTTTGGCCGCAAAGTCAGCCTGAGTCCAGGTGTTGTTGGCCTTATGGATATCATCGTTGTCGGCCAGACTGAGATGTTTTTCCGCGATGGCATGTTCCAACTGCACAATGCGCTCGGCCCGAGCGTCAGTATCTGTGAATCCCGCAAGCTTGAGCATGGCCGAGACGTGCGCCTGATACTTGGTGCGGATGTCACGCATGCGTTGGCTGTCGGCAAGGTAATATTCGCGGTCGGGCAGTTGCACGCCGCCCTGCAGCAGGTAAGCGGTGTAATGGTCGGAATCGTTAAAGCCGGGAGCTACCCACAGTCCGAAGAGGTGAGGGGTGTGGAAGTTGGTGTTGTTCAGCGCATCAACGTCAGCTCGCAGGCTTTCCCCCAGAGCGACCGCCAAGTCGGTTTTGTTCTGGATGGCGGCGATGGCTTTCAGGTGAGGCTCAAGCGGCGCGAGACCTTTGGCTTCGATGACCGCCTCGTCCATGTAAGAGTTGTAGAGATCAGCGATCTTGCGCGCGCTGGAACCGGCGGGCCCTCCACTCTTGGCAGCCTCTTCAATCAAGGCTGCTGTGCGCTTGTCGCTCAGGTCGGCAAGCGTTGAAAAGACGCCGATGCGAGATCGATCAGGGGGAATTTGGGTGCGTTTAATCCACGCGCCGTTAGCGTATTCGAAGAAGTTATCGCCAGGCTTGACCGAGGGGTCCATGTTGGACACATCGATCCCATGAGTCTCTTGTTTCGGCGCGTCCTGCGCATGGCAAGGGACAAAGGCGAAACCGATGGCGCAAATTCCAAGAAGTTTAATGACCAAGGTCAGGGATTCATGGATCAATCTCATTTGCAGGGCTCCGAAGGGCATCTGCCTGGGAATGCAGGCCCCTACTCTAGACGGAAAACGAAACAAGAGGGTAGCACGACGGGTGAACCGCAGGGCGAGAACGAATCCGTAGTCGACTTGCGGGAGCTCAGTTCGCCCCCGGCCCTCCTAACGCGTCGCCTTCTCCAGAAGGTACATATAGGATCGGTAAATCTGGCCCGTGGCCCGCGTCATACCGATCTCGCAGGTGCGACTGCTGGAATAGCACTCGTCCGGCCGCTTCGCTTTCACCTCATCCGCCTCGTGCTTAGTCGCCGACTGGGTGAGCTCAGGAAAGAGGAAGCCGCGGTCGCCGGCGAACCCGCAGCAACCTGCCTCGAGCGGAATCATGACATCTTCACTGCAAGCGCGAGCAATGCCTTCCAGCTTCGCCCCGATTCCCATCTTCGTGACCGAACACACCGGATGCAGCGCGACCGAACCAGAGTTTGTTTTGACCACCAACTGGGGCAACAATTCGTCGTGGACGAACTCGATGGCATCGAGAAACCTGATCTTATCGAAGCGTTCCTGGTTTTCCGGGGTCAAATACGCGCGTGCCGTCTTGAAGCCGTACGTGCACGGGCTGGTGTCAATCACAACCGGCAGGTTCCCTTCCCCGGACCATCGCCAGCAGCGCTCGGTCGCGGCGTTGATTGCGACGGCATGAGCTGTGTTAAGCCCCTTCGAGGAAAACGGCGTCCCGCAGCAGGTGCCGGCGACGTCGGTCGGGATAAACACCGGTACGCCCGCTCGACTTGCCAACTCGACCATCACTTCCATCAGCGACGAATCGGCTGGCTCGCCGGGAATCCTCCCCATCACGCGCGAGATGCACGATGGAAAATAGATCGCCTGTGCTCCTGCTGTCTGGGTCTTGGGGACTGGAGCTGCTGCATAAGGCGTGTCGGGCATCCATTCGCTGAAGTTGTCGCCCGCGACGCGCTTCATCGCCCGGGTGAGCGTCTGCATACCGCGAACACCGATCACCGTCTCTGCGGCATGTCCCAGCCGCAACGCCCAACGCAGCGCGCGTTCAGTCAAAGCGAAGTTGTTAGCGATGCGCACCGCCCACGCCTGTTCACCAGCCGACGCGCGAACGTTGCGGAAGCGTTTTACGAGTTGGCCCGTGTCGATGCTCACGGGGCAAGCGGTCGCACACATTCCATCTGTAGCGCAGGTGTCGAGCGCCATGTAAGGAAATTCTCGGTCGAGCGCTACATAAAGAGCGGAAGAGCTTCCACCGTCCTGCAGTCTTGCCATCTCGCGCCGCACCACGATGCGCTGCCGCGGCGTCAACGTCAGCTCGCGGCTCGGACACTTGGGTTCGCAATAGCCGCACTCGATGCACTTATCGATCTCCGGCTCAACGGACGGCAACTGCTTGAGGTTGGCGAGATGGGCTTGACGGTCGGGATTGATAATGACGCCCGGGTTCAGCAGATTGTGGGGATCGGCCAGCTCCTTCAGGCGGCGCATAATCTCGTAGCCGTCGGTGCCCCACTCGGTCTCTACGAACGGAGCCATGTTGCGTCCCGTGCCGTGCTCCGCCTTCAGCGCGCCGTCGTAACGATCCACCACGAGCGCAACAACATCATCGATAAAACGCGCATATTGATCAATTACCGCTTGATTGTTAAAGCTTTGGGTGATGACAAAGTGGAGGTTGCCGTCCTTGGCGTGACCGAAGATAATGGCGTCGTCATACTGATGTTTAGCGAACAGCAGGGTGAGATCCTGTGCTCCATCGGCCAAGTGTTCGACAGGAAACGCCACGTCTTCAATGATGACGGTGGTGCCGCTTTTGCGCACCGAACCGACAGACGGGAACATGCCAGAGCGGATCTTCCACAGCAGCGACTGTTCGGGGGCATCATGCGTGAACCGCGCGGGCTCGCACAGATGCAGCCCACCGACCGCGTCGGCAGCGACCTTTTCCAGTTCCGTGCGCTCGCTCTCCTGGGCCGATTGAAACTCCGCCAACAAACCGGCCGCTCCGGCGGGCAGAGTCCGCAACGAAGCCGGAACACCACTTTGCGTTTCCACCGAACGCAAGGAAGCGCGATCCATAATTTCCAACGCTTTGGCGCCCGCCTGCCGCAACGGCACGATGGAAGCCGCCGCCGCGTACAGATCGGGAAACAACAACAGCCCAGTGTACTTCACTGGCAGATCAGGAACTGTGTTCAGCACCGCTTCTGCGATGAACGCCAGCGTGCCTTCCGAACCGATGATCACGTGTTGGAAGATTTCCACGGCCTTGTCGAAATCGAGGAAGGCGTTCAACGAGTAACCGGTGGTGTTCTTCATCCGATACTTGCTGCGCACTCGCTCGCCAAGCGCGGAATTCTGTTCCAGTTGGGCTTTAAGTTCGAGCACGCCGCGCGCCAGTTGCGGCTCGCGTGCGTGGAACTCTTCATCAGCGTCCGGTTGCGACGTATCGATGACGGTGCCCGAGGGAAGTGTGAACTTCATGGAATACAGCGTGTGGTAGGCGTTCTGCTCGACCCCGCAGCACATGCCGCTAGAGTTATTGGAGAGTATTCCGCCAAGCGTGCAGGTCGCGATCGATGCTGGATCGGGACCGATCTTCGCGCCATACATCGCCAGTGCCTGGTTAGCACGCGCACCGATTACGCCTGGCTGTACGCGAATCTTCTTCCCGTGCTCCTCCACCCGCAACCCTCGCCAGTTGCGTGCGACCTCGACCAGGAGTCCGTCAGAAATGGATTGTCCCGACAAGCTCGTGCCCGCGGCGCGAAAGGTCATAGGTATCCGCATGCGCTGGCTGAAGGCGAAGAGCGCCTGAATCTCTTCGACGCTTTGCGCCTGCACCACAGCCTTCGGTATCAGGCGATAGAAGCTGGCATCCGAAGCGTAAGCGATCAGGTCGATGGGGCGAATGAGGACGCGCTCGGCAGCAATTGTGCCATCCAGCGAGGACTTGATTTGTTCTGGCGAGATTTGCGGAGGAGAAGCAACCGTGGTAACCATGCGCTAGAGTCCCAGGTACGCTTTCCGCACTTCTTCCATGCTGGCGACCACCTGCGATTCACCTTCGATTGGCACGCGCCCTTCTGCGAACACATAGGTATAATCGCTCACCGCCAAGGCGAGGTGCACATTTTGCTCTACAAGGATAACGGTAATTCCCTGCTCCTTAAGCGTCTTCAGAGTGAGGAAAAGCTGTTGCGCCAGCACCGGCGCAAGGCCGAGCGAGAGCTCATCAATCATCAGGACCACCGGTTGCTGCATCAGTCCGCGGCCCATAGCCAGCATCTGCTGCTCGCCCCCAGACAAGGTGGCAGCTTTCTGCGCCCGGCGCTCTTTCAATCGTGGAAACAACTCGAAGATACGCGCAAGATTTTCTTTCAGCTGCTTGCGCGCCCGAGGGGAGTATCCACCCATCTCCAAGTTCTCTTCCACCGACATATCGGGGAAGAGCTGCCGGCCTTCCGGCACCAGAACCAATCCACGGCTCGCTTTGGCGTGGGGCGAAAGCCGGGTCACATCCTGTCCGTTCATCAGGATACGCCCGCCCCACGGAGACACGGTGCCCATGATAGTGCGCAAGGTGGTGGTCTTGCCCGCGCCATTAGCGCCAATGATTGTGGTCACTTTGCCGGGACGTACTTGCAGCGATATGCCCCACAAAACTTGCACCTCGCCGTAGCCGGATTCGACCCCTTGCAGTTGGAGGGCGCTGTCGGTCATTGCACGCCTCTTAATTTGTCGACAATGTCTGGAAAGCCCAGATAGGCCTCTACGACATTGGGATCCTGCACCACTTCCTGCGGGCGTCCTTCGGCGAGCTTGGCACCGAGATTCAGCACCACAATGCGGTCGGAAAGGCTCATAATGGCCTGCATCAAGTGCTCAATCATCAGCACGGAGATGCCGCTGTCTCGGATGCTGCGGACCGTCCCGATCATCATCTCAACTTCGGTGGGATTCAGCCCCGCCAGCACTTCGTCCAGCAACAGCAGCTTAGGACGGGCCGCCAGTGCGCGCGCGACCTCCAGGCGCTTCTTTCCCGCAATCGTGAGCGAACCCGCCGAGTTATTAGCCCGATCTGCCAGACCTACGCGTTCCAGGACTTCCAACGCCACCTTGCGCGCCGGTTTGAGTTGCAGATGGTCGCGGCCGAAGCAGGCGCCGACGGTCACGTTTTCCAGCACCGTCATTCCGTACAGCGGTTTTACGATCTGGTGTGTCCGCGCTATGCCGAGGTGCACTACTTCGTTCGGCGAGCGATTCGTAATGTCCTGGCCGGCAAACCTGATCTTTCCGGCGTTCACCTTGTAAACGCCATTGACCATGTTAAAGAGCGTCGTCTTGCCCGCGCCGTTGGGACCGATCAGCCCAAGGATCTCGCCTTCAGCGAGCGTGAAGCTTACGTCCGACACCGCCACCAGCCCGCCAAAGCGCCTGGTTACGCCGCTCACTTCCAGTAACGGGGTCATTCGATCACCCTCTCGGAGCGCGGCACCAGACGATAGAGCCAGCCGATCAAGCCGCCGGGAGCAAACAGCACTACCAGCAACAGCAACGAGCCAGCAATCACCAGGTGGAAATCAGACAGCTTGGGAGACGTCAGCAGGTAGGACCGCAGCTTTTCGTACAAGCCCGCGCCCAGGGCAGCGCCCACAACGGTCCCCTTGCCCCCGAGCATGAGCATCACGATTCCCTCCAGAGAGAGCATGAACTCGAAAGCAATGGACGGATCAATCATGCCGTTCTTATAAAACATCAAGGTCCCCGCAACTGCTGGGAGGAAGGCTGAAACGCTGTAGATGACGGCCTTGTAGACGGTCGCATTTACGCCCAGGACTACGGCGGCATCTTCGTCCTCGCGGATGGCGAACAGTCCTAAACCGAATTTTGAGATCTTGATGGCCAGACTCAGGATCATCGAAAGAGCCATCACCGCAATCACCAGGAAATACGTGATCCAGAGAGCGCGCCGCGCGCCGCCCAACGGCTGATAGGCGTCGAAGGAAACGTAAAGGCCAGTTGAGCGCCCCCAGGGATCAAAGTTGGAGACAAAGGACTGAACAGCGACCAGAATGCCGATGGTGGCCAGCGCAAAGTAAGCGCCACGCAGGCGCAAAATGCCTAGGCCGAACAACAGCGCGCAAACGCTCACCGCCAGTCCTGCGAGCAGAGCAGAAAGCACTAAGTTCCAACCCCGGACGGTTACCAGGTAGAGCCCAATGTAGCCACCAAGCCCATAGAAGACGATATGTCCGAAGTTAACGTAGCCGGCGTAGCCGATCATTAGGTTCAGGTTGCTGGCCAGGATGATCGCAATCGCCACGAGGACAAGGTCTTCGCGCATCGAAACATTGTTGCCCCGCAGTGGAATCGCAACCATCAGAGCGGCGAAGATAAGAGTCAACCAGAACACTGGGTGGCGGAGAATCACGCGGTCGCCCTCCTCCCGAAGATGCCGCGAGGGAAAGCCACCAGCACAACCACGAATAGCCCAAACTCGATCAGGGGGATCCAACTAACCGCTATAAAAGGTGTCACCGCCCCTTCCAGAAGGCCGAGCAATATTCCGGCGATCAGCGCCCCGAAAGGCTTCCCCAATCCGGCCAGTACCGTGACCACAAAGCTCTTCATCTGGTAACTGGCGCCGGAGAGAATCGTAAAGGGAAACAAGGTGGACACCAGTGCTCCGGAGGCCGCCGCCAATGCGATGCCGATGGCAAATGCAAGAGCCAGCACCATCGTGGAAGAGATGCCCATCAACTCGGCCGCTTCGCGATTGTCCGCTACCGCCCGAATGGCTTTGCCCGGCCGGGTGCGATACAGGAACAGTTCCAGCGCCAGCGCGATCACAACCGCTGCTAGCGCCGCGGCGAGGTGGTTTCCGGTAAACGTATAGGCGCCAATGGTGATGCCCCGCAGGGCAAAGTTCACGTTATAGGGACTGGTGCTCCATATCGCTGTGCCGAGTCCGATGATGATCATATTGACCGCAAAGGTGGACAGCAGGCTCGCCAGCTGCGGCCGATCGATGACCCAGTGCACCGACGTCCAGTAAATGATCAGCCCTAGCAACAGCCCCGCGGCAATGATCGGCAACAGTAATAAGTAAGCGTTGATCGGGAAGGCGGCAAACAATAGGTACATGCCAAACATCCCCAGTGCTATCACCGCGCCGTGCGTGAGATTGATGACATCCATCACCCCCCAGATCAGACTCAAGCCCATGGCGGCCAGTCCGTACACAGCCCCGATGAGCAGGCCATCAATCATGGAGGCCAGAATGCCAGACATATCTCATCCTTCGCACCGCTGTAGTCGTGTCACTGTATTGTTGGCCGCCCCGTCTTAGTGAATCGGATACACCAGGCTGGCGCTCTTGGCCGCCAGCGGCCAAACCACTTGGTTGACCAGCTTGCCCGATTTGTCCTTTTGCCACTGAGCCAGGACCATGGCGTGTCCCACCTGGAGGCCATGCTCGTTAGCCGCCGCAGAAAACTTTGTCCGCCCGTAGAACGTGGTGATGTCCGTCTTGTTCAAAGCGTCCGCCACCTTGGCCGTGTCTGTGCCGCCTGCTTCCTCGATCGCCCGTTGCAGAACCAGACCGGAAGCGTAGCCGCCAGCCGATTCATAGCTCGGCGGTGAATTGTACTTTGCGGCGTATGCCTTGGCGAAGTCTGCCCCGCTAGGCCCATATTGCGCCTTGATCGCCACTTGCGGCTCCCACTGCGACGGCACGATCACACCGACTGCAGCATCACCCAACTCGGGCCACTTCGGACTGTCGGGCGCCACCAGCAAGGCGATCATCTTAACCGGAACCTTGTGTTCGTAGAGTTGCTTCGCCAGGGTCGAGCCATCGGCGTAGTGGCCGCCGCCCAGAAGCACTGTGGCCTTCGACGCGATTACTTTGTCAATGATCGCGCTGAAATCAGTCGTGTTGGGAGCGTACCTCTCGCTGAAAACCACATTCATTCCGATCTGTTGCGCGTAGGCCTTCGCAGGATCCACGACCGAATTCGAGAAGGAGGCATCCTCATAAACGAATGCGACGGTGGCCTTCGGATCCTTGGACTTCAACGCGTCCAACACCCCCTTCAGGTATTCTGCTCCTGGAGTGAACATCTGGAAGAGGTAACGATTGCCCAGCGTATAGGTCTTGCCTTCCGCCGCGCCCGTGGTGAGCATGATCTTGCCGTTCTGCTCTGTTACGATGGCAGCCGTCGCGGTGAGACTTGAGGAATAGGGGCTGAACAGGAAGTCGGCGTTGTCCTGCAGAATCATCCGCGAATAGAGCTGCTGCACGCGTTTGACGTTGGATTCGTCATCGTAGTTGACGAACTGGATTCTGTAATTCTTGCCGCCCGCTTTAATGCCACCGGCAGCGTTCACCTGGTCCCGCCAAAGCTCGAATCCACGGTATTGCTCGAGGGAGTCCACGTTCAGCGCGCCCGTCTTGGACATGGTGAACCCCACGGTAATGTTTTGTGCGTAGCCTGAAATGAGGAGAAGTGAGATGAGAATGAAGGCCCCGAGAACTGTTCGTTTCATGTTGAACCGCCGCTGGTTAGATTTGAATTGGCGCAAGCATAGCATGCGACTACAGCACCGCTGACGTTACCTTACATACGTCTTTTGTTGTAGATAACGCCTCCTGCCCTCGACGGTGTTCCACGTCACAGTCCGATGTGACAGGGGTCGCGTAAGACATTGCCGACAACCTGTTACTTGTTGGTTACAGGGTTGATTTCCTAGCAGGAGTTTATTAATGGTAGAGCAGCAATTATCCAAACAAACAAAAATGGCAATGGCTTCCCAGTTCCTGGGGTTCATGCTGGATGCCTATGACATGGCGCTGGTACTTGTCATGGCCCCTATTCTCATAAAGGTTTTCGTCTCCCCCAAAGGCAGCGCGGCGTGGCAATACATCGTGATCGTGTTTACCTATTCGATCACCATGGCAGCCAGGCCCATCGGCTCGGCGATCTTCGGACGCTTTGCCGACAAAATAGGACGGCGTTTTCTGTTGGTGTTCACTATCGGCGGCGTGGGCGTAATGTCCCTCTTGGGAGGCTTTTTACCCACCTACGCGCAAATCGGTGTCTGGGCTTATGTAATTTTCTGTGTTCTCCGGCTGTTCATGGGGATCTTCTTCGGTGGCGAATATGCGGTCGGTCATACCTTCGCCATTGAATACGCTCCCCAGAAGAAACGCGGCACCATCGGCGGATTCATCCAGTCGGGTTTCCCGCTTGGCTACGTCTTCGCGTCCTTGGTCTTCGCGCTGATTTCCTTCCTGACCACGAAGGAAGCCATGGCCGCCTACGGATGGCGTATCGCGTTCATGTCCGGCGTGGTCCCGGTCTTCCTCGCGCTTTATATCCGGAAAAACCTGCATGAATCTCCGGAGTTTGAAAAAGCCAAGGCGGAGGGGAAAATCGAAAAATCTCCTTTCCTGAGCTTGTTCAAACCTCCTCAATTGTGGGACTTTCTGCAGGTCTTCTTCTTCATGACGGGCTTGTTCTTGACCGATTATTCCGTCTACGGCTTTCTTCCCAACATCTTGACGCTGAAGGGACGCGGCTTCGACACCACCACCTATAGCCTGATCTACGGCTTCGCACTCTTCATGGCGTTCCTGGGCTACAACTTCTACGGCTGGCTGTCGGACCGGACGGGAAGAAAAATCCTCACGCAGTGGTATTGCGTTTTCCTGGTCGTGTTCGGAGTCCCCGTCTTCTATGTGCTGTACCACGCCGCCATCCAACGCAATTTGTGGATGGCCGTGCTCGGCACCGTAATGGCGGCCATGCTCAAGCTCGCCTGGGGAGTCGTTCCTGCTTATCTCTGTGAGCGCTTTCCCACCAAGCGTCGTGCCGCCGGCGTGGGTTTCGGCTATTCCTCAGGTGCTCTACTGGGGGCGTGGTTCAGCGTGTACGTATGGTGGGCCCACAAGATCCCGTTTATCGCCAATATCGAGAAACAGGATATGTGGCTTTCGCCCGCCGTAGTTCTGACCGTCGGCGCTATCATGACGTTCGGCAGTCTCCTGTTCTCGCCTGAAACCAAGGACCTTCACTTGGACGAAGTTGGAGAAAGAGAGAGAGCCTTCGAAGCGGCCAGAGAGTTTGAACCGGTTGCGGTGCCCGCAGACTAGGCTGGCCTCGCCGGCTGCCTTCGGCTTTGAGGACAACGCCACAGTTTAGACTGTGGCGTTCTCTCATTACGGAAGGCTCCAGGACTGCCATCCATTCCACATGGAGCACGGCCGTTTCGGCCAAAGAGAATGGCCGGACGTCGTCTAGATGTCGAAGAAATAAGGGAACCATTCTTTGTCCCGCGGGAAACCATGGTAAGCAGCTGAACACTACATGACTCATTCTCGTCGCGCCAAGCTGCCCATTTTGACAAAACTTTACACTCATTTACTCAGGCTTTACCGTCGAATCGACGCTGCCGGGGTTCAAACCAGTGACAGACAAACTGTCGAGAAAGAGTTTGAGGAGAATATGAAAACCAAATCGTGGGTGCTCTCTGCGGCGTTGCTGGCTATTGTTCTGTGCGGCGCTGTCATGATTACTTACGCGCAAGAAACAACCGATGCCAGTCCCAGTCCGGCTTGGGCAGGCCATCGACACGGCGGCCACATGGCATACATGGGCAAGGCCCTGAATCTGACCGATGCCCAGAAGGAACAGGTCAAGTCCATCGTGCAGGCCAACCGCGCGACCGACCGCCCGCTTATGCAACAGCTGGCGCAGAATCATCTGGCCATGCTGACGGCGACCTCCAGTGGAGCTTTTGACCAGGCGAAGGTGACCGCGCTAGCCAATCAGCAGGCGCAACTGATGGCCCAAATGACGGTGCAGAAACAGTCTATCCAGCACCAGATTTACACTCAGGTGCTAACGCCCGAGCAGCGCACTACTGCCGATCAGATGCGGCAGAAGCAAATCTCCCGCATCAACGAGCATTTGCAGAAGTTGTCGCAGCCGGCGACCGAAACGCCGGGGCAGTAAGCACGCAATCCGTCGCCCCTACCAGGCGGTCCTCCACGGGCCGCCTTTTATCTGCTCCTAATGCATCATCACCGCTCCTGGTTTGCTTTTCGGCTTGCGCAGGAGGAACAGAAACGGAATCATGGCGACGAACACAATCGAGAGAAACAAGAACGTGTCGTTGTAGGCGAGCATTGCGGCCTGGCGCTGCACCATTCCCCAGATGGACCAGTATGCCTGCTGGGTCGCCAGGGAAGCGCTCGATCCCTGGTTCATGAAGTGCGCCTTCATGCCTTCGAACATTTGCTGCACGGCGCCACTTTCGGGATAGACATGCGCGCCCAGGGTGTTGATGTGTTTCTGTTGCGTACGAAACTGCACGGTTTCAACCATCGCAATCCCAATGCTGGCACCAATGTTGCGCATCAGGTTAAACAGGCTGGTGGCGTTGCCCATCCGCTCATTCGGTATGCCGCCGTTGGTGATGGTGGTAAGCGGTACGAAGACGAATCCGAGCGCAGCTCCCTGGATCATCAAAGGCCACCAGAAATTCCAGGACGCCACACTCAGGCTGAACCGCGACAGCTCCCACATGGCGTAGGCCGACGCCACCAAGCCAATTCCCAGTAGCTTGCGCTGGTCCACCTTGCCGGTCAGGCGGCCGACGATCGGCATGATAAGAAAGGATGCCAGGCCGCGAGGCAAATTGGTGACCCCGGCGTGGGTTGCCGTGTAGCCGAGCAGAACTTGCATCAGCAGCGGCAGCAGCACCGTACTGCCGTAGAGTACGAAGCCGATCAGCGTCATCAGGAAGGTGCCGATCGCGTAGGATCGGTACTTGAAAATAGTAAGGTCGAGAACCGGATGCTTAGCCGTCAGTTCGCGGATAATCAGCCCCGTCAGTCCGACAACGGTCAGCACGCACAACGTAACGATGAAGCGCGACCCGAACCAGTCGTCCTCCTGACCCTTGTCGAGCATGATCTGCAAGCTGCCAATGCCTACGGCTAGCAATCCGATTCCCCAGTAGTCGATGCCGGTTTTCTGCCGTCGCAAATAGGGTGGATCGAAAATGAAGACCTGCGTCAGGATCAGCGCAACCACGCCGATGGGCACATTGATGTAGAACACCCAGCGCCAACTGTAATTGTCGGTGAGCCAGCCCCCGGCGACGGGCCCCAGCATCGGCGCTACCACAATGCCCAGCGCCCAAAACGCCATTGCCTGTCCCCGCTTCTCGGGCGGAAAGGATTCCAGCAGGACAGCCTGGGAAAGCGGCTGCAATCCTCCGCCGCAAGCGCCCTGGATGATGCGCATGAAGATCAGGAAAGGCAGGCTGGGCGCCAGGCCGCACAGGAAGGAAGCAATGGTGAATCCCGAAACCGACAACAAGAGCAGACGCTTTCGTCCAAACCGGCCCGCAAGCCACCCGGTCATCGGCAAAATGATGGCATTCGCTACCAGGTACGAAGTGAGCGTCCATGTCGCCTCATCGTTGCTTGCCGACAAGCTTCCTGCAATGTGCGGCAGCGAAACGTTCACCACCGTGGTGTCAAGAACCTCCATGAAGGTGCTCGACATGACCGCGATCGCGATCAGCCAGGGATTGATCTCACGATGTCCGGTGTCGCCGCTGAAAGGCATGCTAGGCAGGCTTTTCCCCGTTTTCCCAATATTGGCAGCTATGTAATAGTTCTGTCATTTCAGCCCGACTGGGTTCCATGTCACGGAAGTTTCACGCTTCACTGACTACGATGCAGTTATGGTCGCAACAAAGAACTCTAATTTGATTCCTTCGCATCCTAAAGGGACTCAGGCACGCGTGCTATTGAGCTCGGTCTTCGGTCCGTACGCGCGCGATGACGAATTCGGGAGTCGCTCCATCAATCCCATGGAGCTCTACCATAACCAGGTCACGCGAGCGCAGGGCAGTTTTTCGCTGCGCATGTTCCATCGCTCTTGGGGCCTGATGATGATCCAGCGGAACATCTCCGCTCCCAGCACCCTGCTCGACTTCCCTACCCTGGAGCGATTCGAGCAAGAGTTGACTTCCACCCAATACGACGTTGTCGGAATCTCCGGCATTATTCCCAACTTCGGCAAAGTCCGCGAAATGTGCCGCCGTGTGCGCCGCCTGTCGCCCCAGTCCACAATCGTCGTTGGCGGGCATGTTGCTGCCATTCCCGGACTCGACAGGTTAATTGATGCTGATCACATCGTGCGCGGTGATGGGATCCCGTGGATGCGTCGCTATCTGGGCGAAGATCCCAGCGCCCCTATCGAGCATCCGGAAATCCTTTCCGGCTTTGGCATGCGCGTGCTGGGGATGCGCATGCCGGATAAAACCCGCGACACGGCTGCTACCATCATTCCCTCGGTGGGATGCCCGTTGGGCTGCAACTTCTGCACCACCTCGGCTTTCTTTGGTGGTAAGGGCAAGAGCGTCCATTTCTACGAAACCGGCGATCAGCTCTTCGAAATCATGCAGCACATGGAGCTCTCGATGAGCGTGCGGTCGTTCTTCATGATGGACGAAAACTTCCTACTGAATCGGCCGCGCGCGATGCAACTGCTCGCCCGCATGAAAGAAGCTGGGAAGGCCTGGTCGCTTTATGTCTTCTCGTCAGTCAATGCGATCCGCAAGTACACACTCGAGGAACTAGTTCAGCTCGGCGTCTCCTGGATTTGGCTCGGCCTGGAGTCGCCAAAATCAACCTATGCGAAATTGCAAAACTCCGACACTCAGGCGCTCTCGACCGAGTTGCGGCAGCACGGCATCAAGCTGCTCGGATCCACCATCGTCGGCCTCGAGCACCACACCCCGGAGAACATACGGCAGGAGATCGAGTACGCCGTCTCCCACCGCACCGACTTTCATCAGTTCATGCTGTACACGCCGGTACCGGGAACACCACTGTTCGCCCAGATGCAGCAAGAGGGCCGCATGCTCGACGGCATTGACCTCGCCGACATCCATGGGCAGTTCAAGTTTAATTTTGAGCACGCTGCCATCTCCCGCGAGGATTCGAAACGCTTCCTCGACTGGGCCTTCCGGTTCGACTTGGAGCGCAACGGACCTAGCCTTTTTCGCATCTGCGAGACCATCTTCCTGGGCTGGAAGCGCTACCACGACCATCCCGACCTGCGAGTACGCCGGCGCATAGCCGAGGAAACCGTGAAGCTGCGCACAACCTACGACGCCGCTCTTTGGGCCATGGAAAAACGCCTCCAGCGGACAAACGCTTCGGTGTCCCTGAAGATTCGCGAGCTGCGCCACGAGATTGAGCAGGAATTTGGCACAGCTACCCGTCTGGTGCGTGCCGTTGTCGGCCCTGTGTTGCTGTGGACGTCAAAGCGCGAAGACAAGCAGCTCGCCCGAGGCAAGACCTACGAGCCCAAGACGTTCGTGGACCGGCGAAATTGGGTGGGCGCTTAGTTATGCCATCTCGATCTTGGCCTTCGCTTCGACCCGCGCACGAACATTTCAGCTTTCGTGCGCTGCGCGTTCCCGTCCGTATGTGAGTGTCGAAACCATAACCTACTCGGAAGGCGGCAGAAACAAGAAACGTTCGGGACCGCGCCTTTTGCGTAGTCCCGAACGATGGCAGATCGTAAGGCGGCGGCTACAAAGCCGCGCAAACAGCTTTGACTTCGGTGTACATCTCGAGCGCTTCGTGCCCCATCTCGCGTCCCCACCCCGACTGCTTGTATCCGCCGAAGGGTAACGCAGCGTCGAAGACGTTGTAACAGTTGATCCAAACCGTGCCGGCCCGCAGCTTCTGGGCAATGCGATGTGCCTTGCTGATGTCGCGCGTCCACACTGCGGCCGCCAAACCGTATTCGCTCTGGTTGGCTTCGGCCACTAATTTGTCCACGTCGCTGAATGGCATGGCGCAAACTACCGGGCCGAAGATCTCCTCGCGGACTACCTTCATATTGGGATTGGTTTTCACCATCACAGTTGGCTCGACGAAGTAGCCGGCGCCCGGTTTCTTGCGTCCGCCGACCACCGCTTCCGCGCCTTCGCTGAATCCACTCTCGAGGTAGCTGGTGACCCGTTTCAACTGCTCTTCGGAAACCAGCGGCCCCATGTCGGTCTCCGCGTCGAAGCCCGGTCCAACCTTAATTTTCTTCGCGTGGTCGGCCACGCCGCTTACAACATCGTCGAACATGTTCTTCTCGATATAAAGCCGCGAGCCTGCGCAGCAGCACTGGCCGTGGTTGAAGAAGATGGCACTCGCCGCGCCGGCAATCGTGGAGCTCATGTCGGCATCGGCAAACACGATGTTCGGCGATTTGCCTCCCAACTCCAGCGAAACCTTCTTCAGATTGCCCGCCGCCGCCTGCACGATGAGCTTGCCCACTTCGGTCGAACCGGTGAAGGCAATCTTGTCCACATCGGAATGGGCAGCCAGCGCGGCTCCCGCCGTCTCGCCGTAGCCAGGCACGACGTTAACGACACCCTCGGGAAATCCTGCTTCTGCGATCAGTTCAGCCAACAACAGCGCGCTCAAGGGCGTCTGCTCGGCCGGCTTCAGAACCACCGTGCAGCCGGTAGCCAGAGCTGGACCCAGCTTCCATGCCGCCATCAGCAATGGGAAATTCCAGGGAATAATCTGCCCCACCACCCCAACCGGCTCGCGCCGGGTATACGCGAAATACTTCGGCGAAAAAGGAATGGTGTTGCCCTCGATCTTGGTCGCCCATCCTGCCATGTAGTGGAAAAGGTCAACCGCCAGGGGCACGTCGGCGACGCGTGCTATCGCAAGCGGCTTGCCATTGTCGAGACTCTCCAGCTGCGCGAACTCTTCGAGATGAGTTTCGATCAGATCCCCCAGCTTCCAGATGAGGCGGCCCCGTTCGGACGCGCTCATCGTGGGCCACGGACCACTCTCGAACGCCTTTCGCGCTGCTTTTACCGCCCGATCAATATCTTCTCGATCGCCTTCCGCAACCTGCGCCATAATCTCCCCGGTCGCGGGATTGTACGACGGAAACGTCTTGCCGGAAGCCGCTTCCACGAACTTGCCGTCGATGAACATCTTGCGCGGTTTGCCAACGAACTCTTGCACCCGGCTGTGCATTTGCGTGCTTACTGCGGTAGCCATCCTCGACCTCCTAATGCAGAGCGTGCTCGGAGAGTCGCCCTGCTTATCTCAAATTGTGAACCTTAACCGACGATAAGAGCGAATTTTTGCAGTGCGGAAAGCATCGCAACAGAACGTCGCGCATTCCGCCAACCCACGCGCAAAAGTGTACCAGAGAGAGTCAACGCTATGCGCGAAAACCCGACCGAACACTCTCAGGCCTGGCGCGGCTGGAAAATTGTCAGGCTAGTTACCGAATACGTCTCTGCTAACATCAACCGTGTATGCCCATGCAAACCGTTAAAGATGTGATTGCCGCACTGGACACCATCATTCAGCGGTCTTACGACAAAGCCAGCCGGCTTGGATATTTTGCAGCACTGTACCGGAGGGTGACCGTTGCAGTGCGCGAGGGCATTGGTAGCGGCCGCTTTCAGAACGGTCCGCTGATGGAAAAGTTCGATGTCGTTTTTGCCTCGCGATACCTCGATGCGCTCGTTACCTTTCAGGCGGGCGGGACCGCGACCCGAAGCTGGATGCTGTCGTTCCACGGTTGCGACGACCCTGGCCTTCTCGTCCTGCAGCAACTGCTATCGGGCATGAATGCTCACATTAATCTGGACCTTGGCATCGCCGCCGCGCAGGTCAGCCCGGGCGACCAGCTCCCGCTCCTCAAGTCCGATTTCGACGAGATCAACCAACTGCTTGCGGAGCAGGTAGGCGCAGTCGAAGCGGAGCTCGCTGCTGTCTCTCCGCTGATCGGTGACCTGGAAGCAGTCGGTTTGCGGAGCGAGACCTCCGTCATCAACTTCAGTCTGCAGACGGCGCGCGATACCGCCTGGTTCACTGCCCAGCGCCTGGCTGCCGAGCCGCCAATTCTGCACGATGTCACGATTGACGGCCTGGATCTTGCCGTCTCCGTCAAGGGCCGCGCGATTCTCCACCCGCTCGTCACTGGTGCGGGACTGGGGGTGATTCAGCAAGCGGAGGTTAAAGACGTCCGCAAGGTGATCGAGGTCTTGTCGCAGGGCGGATCGGTCCCGGCCGCTCAAGCAGCAGGCGCCAGCTAAGTTTGAGGCATCTGATTCGCGGACTAGCTCGGCGCTCCGCCAGCTTGTGCGCGCGCCTGTTCCACCGTGGGAGCAAACGTGAACAGGTTGTCAACCTTCGTCACTTTCAGCGCAGTCAGCAACCGGTCGCTGGCACCCACGATGACCAACTTCCGGCCGGAGTTCTCACGCGAGACGTGCGCGCCCACAAGGCAGCCGATACCGGCTGAATCGATGTAGGGCATGTCGGCCACGTCGAGAATCAGCAGATTGGAATTGTCCGCCCGAACTATGGTTTGCAGCGGAAAGAAATTCCCCAACAGAAGCGGGCCGTGAATACGAAGCACCACGTCACCGCCTGCATCCTCCACTTTTTCTATCTCCAGGGGTTTCTCTTGCATAAGTCAGAGATTTTATAACGGCTGCTAGGGCAGCAATGTTAATTTCCAGTTACTGAATGCTCGTCGCAGGTCAACAGATAGTCCAGCCACTGATAGTACCAACTACTGAGGCTGGCGATCGCCAGGACTTGACGGGGTGACCGTATCCAGTTTGCTGGTCGACGTCAGGCCATGATCTGGAACGCCCTGACTGCTGGCTCCGTTCGTGCTGCGCCCGGCGGCGGTGGACGTGGGATGTATCCGCGAACGTGTGGATGGCGAAGTCGTGTGCTTCGTCTGTGCCGGGGGATGATAAACGTGATGGTCGCGCCCAGAGTAGCGTTGCGCAGGAAGCGAGACCACGAGAAACATACTCGCGGCCACAGCGAAAAGTCGAGACAGAGCCAAGAAACGCATACCTGGAAGGAATAGAAAACCAAAAATCATTTTAAAGCAGGGTGGGCTTTCGACCAATGAAAAGTTGGATACCCGCCTGCTACTTTCGCGGTATTTGCTTCTTGCGGGCCGCGATGGGAGGCTTCCCGGAGCGGCCGAACCGGTATTCGAACGCTTTCATATCCACCCTTCTGCCACGGAAGCGCACGCCTTCGGCCTCCAGTAGGAAACGCTGCTCCAAAGCCAACTCGCCGCGCAGCGAAATCCGGCCTCCTGAGCCTAGGACGCGCTGCCATGGCAGGCCGCCAAGTATTTTCAGAACGCGAGCCACATGCCGCGCGCATCGCGGATAACCCGCCGCCTTGGCGATCGCGCCATACGTGCTGACGCGCCCGCGCGGGATCCGCCGAATGGCGCCGCTGATTGCAATCACCAGCCCGGTGCCTTCGGGGTTGTTGCGCGTTTGCTGCGGCCGGCGGACGCCCGCTTTTTGCTCACCAAGGTGACCCAGCGGCTTTCGAGCCGGGAGCGGCAGCATGCGCCTGTGTTCGGCGGTCATCGGTCACGTTAAGATAACATTCATGGCTGAAGCAGGTCGCGATCCCGCTGCGCGCTTTTCCGACCGCGCAGAAGACTACGCCAAATATCGTCCGCATTACTCACCGGAAGTCGTGCAAGCCTTGCAGCAGGCCTGCTGCCTTCGGAGCCAGCATCTGATCGCTGATGTTGGCTGTGGCCCCGGACTTCTCGCGGAGATCTTTCTTGACAACGGAAACCGCGTGATTGGGGTCGAGCCGAATCGCGAGATGCGCCGTGCTGGCGATGACTATCTTGCCACCTACGCCAGCTTCAGCATGGTGAATGGCAGCGCTGAGGCCACCACCTTGCCCGACGGGAGCGTTGACTTCGTTGTCGCCGGACAGGCCTTCCACTGGTTTCGGCCTGACGAAACGCGCACTGAGTTCGCCCGTATTCTCCAGCCTCAAGGCTGGGCTGTCCTCGTGTGGCACGACCGCAATGTCGATTCCACGCCGTTTCTGCGCTCTTACGAAGCCTTCGTGCGGCGCCACTCCACCGACTACGAACAGGTCACCCACAAGTATCTGGCCAGCTACGCTGGGCTGGAGCGCTTCTTCGCGCCCAACAAGATGAAGCTGATCCAGCAACACAACCAGCAACGCCTCGATTTCGATAGTTTGCGCGGGCGGCTGCTTTCTTCCTCCTACATTCCGAAATCTGGCGAACGGTACGAAGCGATGCTGCGCGAACTCCCTCAACTATTCTCCGCCCACGCCTCGAATGAATGCGTCGTACTGCAGTACGACACCAAGATCTACCTTGGGCATCTCAACCGATGAACGTCGCGCCAGCTCTGCGCCCAACGTCGTCGTCCTGAGTACCGAACATCTCAGCTGGCTCGTGGGCGAAGTCGCAAACCTAAGGCGCGAAGTAACTGGACATGTCCAGGATCAATTGAGTTAGATCGGTGGCATAGGCGTCGATCTCGCCCTGGTTACTCGCTGGCACCACAGCCATGTTCGAGGTCACCGCTCCATCCCAGGAATTCAGTGTCGAGACCACCGGCAGGCTGCCGCCGTCGGGCCACAATGCAAGGAAGCCCAGAGGTCCAGAAGGCACAACGGTCGTGTTGAACACATACGCCTGCGACTGGCTTGGAGGTTGACACGGGCTGTTCACAACATCCACCACAAGTTCTCCGCTGAACGGCTGTCCGTTGCCTACATACCGTGTGTCCCTCACCCGGCACGGGGACATTGGATACAGCGACAAGCCTTGTTGCGGGGTTGCAGCAAAATAGCCGTTAATGTCGATCACCAGGTCCGTGTCGTTGGACGCATACGCGCTGACCTTGCCTCCGGTACCGGAGGCCACAATCGCTGCGTTGGCCACCCCTTGTCCGCCGTACGAGTTCAGGGTGGATACGTAAGGTTGGGTTTGACCGGTTGGCCATACCGACAAATAACCAAGAGGGCCGTGGGGCACCGCCGTCAAGTTCAGTGAGTAAGCCATGGCGCTATCCGGTATCATGCACGATGTCGCTTCCAGTATGGGAAAGTCGCGAGGGGCGTCGCCCTTCAGAGAGGGCCCTCCCAGGTCCCCCACCGGGTCGCGCGTGTCAGCCACACGGCACGGCGCTAGCGGATAGAAAGCGAGGGTGGAGTCACTAGGGGGCTCGAAGTAGCCGTCAATGTCAAGCACCAGATCGGTGGTATCCGTTACGTAGAAGCTGACCCCGCCGTCATCGCCGGCGGGTACGATGGCCGCATTGGCCTTCACCCGGCCGTCGTACGAGTTCAGGGTGGAAACATAAGGCTGCCCTTCTCCGGTTGGCGATACCGTTAAATACCCCAGTGGGCCGTGCGGTACCACCGTAATATTCAACGAGTAGGCAGTCGCGGCAGCGGGGATATTACATTGGCTTTTCGGAATCAGAAAATCCCGGACAGCCCCACCCTGGAGCGCCGGTCCGCCGAAATCACCGTTCGGCCTCGTCGTGTCGGCGACGCGACAGGGATTGATGGCAACGAATTGTGCTGCCCGGCTTACGGCTATGGTTACGACAACGGGAGGGTCGATGTACGGCGTACCGTCGTCGGGGGAAGGATCGGTCGACACGCGTAGAGCAACAAAAATCGCCAACTTTTGTCCGGCGACGAATCTGGTCTTGCAGGCGCCAAAGTCCCAAGTTTGAGTGTACTCTGAAGTCCCCTTGCCGGTTTCCCCGACAATAAAGTTGTCTGAATTTGTGCAGTTAGTCAGGTCCGCGTCGGCGGGGCTACATGGCACAGGTGGATTGTTGTCGTTTGGGTCACAAACTACAACCCCATATGCCGGCGACGTAGAAAATATCCCGCCATTTTGTCCCTTGACCATTAGCGTGATGGAGGTGATTGTTCCTGGGTCAGAGTCACCAAGTTGAAACCCGTAAATGAAGGCATGCTCGGCGCCGCAATTGTCCATTCCCTTATCAGTCGGGTAGCAAATCTCCATCGTCTGCCAGGTCGCCCCATTCGGATACTGCACCATTGGATCAGGCGTGAACCTTTCCACGGATAGAGTGCCGTCAAAACCATAGTTGCTGCTGCTCCGATGCGCCCTAACGCCATGTAAGAAAGGAGTCATCGAGAGAAAACCCACAACGATAAATACGCTGAAGTAGCATGTCTTCATCTTTTTGTCCCCTTTTGAGTTGTTGTCGATCCGATCAGGTTTGATCAACATACAACCGTTTTGAACGTTTATCAATATGTAAAAGTGACGATCTCTTGATGTGCTCTTTCTTCGGCATTACTATTCGTGAACGCTCCCAAATAGGGGCCACGGGTAGGAAGACCGGAGCTTATGAATGCGATGGCACAGAGCGCGATAAAGGTCGAGTCACGTCACAAAGGCGGCGCCATCTTCATAAGCTACCGGCGGAGCGATTCCTCCGGCTATGTTGGTCGCATCCGGGAAGCGTTCGCTCGGAAGTTCAAGAAACGCGACGTGTTCCTGGATCTGGAGATCGGTCCAGGAACAAACTTCGTGGACGCGATCCACCGCGCCTTGAGCACTTCTTCCCTGCTACTCGTCATAATCGGACCAGAATGGCTTCGGGCGTTGGATGCGGATGGACGCTCCCGACTTTCTGATCCCGAGGATTACGTCAGGTTTGAAATCCAGGCCGCGATTCGCCAAGGACTCAGAGTAATCCCGGTACTGGTTGGCGGGGCCCGAATGCCATCGCCAGATGAATTGCCCGAGGGCTTGCAGGACTTTGCCAAATTTCAGGCGTTTGAGCTGAGCAACACCCGTTGGGACTACGATTTAACGAGGCTTGTAGCAGTAATTCGTCCTATCGTCGATCCGAGGTTTCTGGTCCGTCGGGTTTGCTTAGGATTGGCAGCTGTAGTCGCGCTGATTGGCGGCGTCATTGTGGCCAGCCAGATCATGCAAAATTCGCGCCTTGACCATGCGATCGAAGTCGCCAGATCTGGAAAAGTAGATGAGGGTTTAGAGATGCTGAAGGGCGTGGGAGGCAGCAAGATGCCGGGGCGCACAAATCCAAAGCTCTACTTATATGAAGCCGAGATTTACATGATGAAGGGAGACGCCTTCTACCAACAGGAGGCGGCAGAAAAAGCCCTGGCGGCGGCCCGCGGTAGTAACTATGTGGAAGGGCAGGCGAAGGGTTTCGCTTGCGATGCGAAGTTTAAGCTGGGAAGGCCTGACGAAGCTTTGCAGGATTGTAAGGATGCAGAGGAGGCCTCGGCCCGCGCCGGGGACCCAAAGGGCCGGGTGCGGGCTTTGAACTTCAAAGCTAACATCCTGTCGAGAAGCCCGAAACCCGAGGACGCTCTTCCACCCTATCGGCAGGCGATGGCTATTGCGCAAGCGGGGGCTGACGCGAAGGACGAAGAATTCAGTATCGACCAGTACGGTGCGCTGTTCAACATAGGATTGATTCTTTCCGATAGCGACGCCAAAGCCGATCAGGAACAGGCAACCCGGGATATTGAAAATGCCAAACAGGGGTTTGAGCACCTTGGGAAGCAGGGTGAGATATCGAACCTCTACAACCTTCTGGGCGCGTTCAGTCTTGATCACGGGAAAATCGATGCGGCGCGGGACTATTTTCAGAAAGCCCTAGACCTGGCGATCCAGGCAAAAGACCGAAATCGCGAGGCGCAAGCACGTTTGAATCTGGGACTGATTCTTGAGCTCACGGGTTCGCTGGATGCCGCTGGAAAACAGCTTGACGACGCCCGAAAGATCTATGAAGAGCTCAGTAACAACAGCGAGACCGGTGATATCGCGGAGGTAAAAAACAACCTGGGTGATATTTACCTTCAGCAGGCCAGGTACGACGATGCCGGAAAATCTTACCAGGACGCTGAACGGATCCGGGCCCATCTGCACCAAAGCGGCCCCCAGGCTCTATCCTCCGCCTGCCTCGTAAATCTCGACCTGCAGCAGGGAAAATCAACCATCTCGGAGCTACTCAACCGCATTGATGACGCCATACAACGGGCGAAGGAGGCCAGTGATTCATACTCCCAGTCGTTTGCCAACGTCATCAAGGCCCGAGTGCTGCTCCCAACCGACAAACGTGCAGCTGAGGAGGCCGCGAAAAATGCGTTGAAACTGGCGGGCGACAATCAAGCCGACAATACATTCTCCGCAAATATCATCCTGGCGGAGGTGGAAGCCATGAATGGCCATACAGACCCAGCCGTCGCCAAGCTCAAGAAGTTGGAAAACTCTGCCAATCAAGACCAGAATGTGCTTCAGGGGCTCGAGGCTCAACTGGCTTATCTCAAGCTGTTGAAACAATCGGGACAGCCACCACAGCGAAATGAAGCCCAGGTTTTGTTGGGCAAGTTTGAAACCGACGCTCGGAATAGAGGCTATAAACTGCTGGCAGCAAAAGCTCGAGCTGTCCTGGGCGGTAGCACTTAATCATCAGCAACCGCCTTGGACTTGGATAGCCTGCTCCGCCCATAAGCTTGCCATTTCTTCTCTGTCACATAGTCGAGCGACGCGCAGACTTGCCGCCACTGCGTGGCCTTAGTATTAGAAGGAGCGAGCTCCACAACGTATCCACGCGCCAACCTTTGTTCTCGTACATCGCCATCCTCGCTGTCGTACCAGGCAACCTTGCTGCCAGTTGGGATGAACCTTACGCCCTGCAATGGGCGTCGCACGATCCCCTTTCTCCACGGGTGTTGCTCTCGTCGTCAACCAACACGGCCAATAATGGAGTGTGGGGGTCTAGCCTCCATCCAATCGGTTCTTCCCTTCATTCTCCGGGCTCGAAGCGGTAGCCCACCCACGGCTCCGTCAGAATGTACTTTGGCGAGCCGGCATCGGGCTCCAGCTTCTTGCGCAACTGGCCGACGAAGACACGCAGATATTCGTTTTGTTCGACGCTGTTGCTACCCCACACCGCATTCAGAATGGAGCGGTGGGTCAGCACTTTGCGCGGATGTTGCGCCATGTACACCAGCACGTCGAACTCCTTGGGGGTAAGCCGCACTTCCCTGCCGGCGACTGCGACGGAATGCGCATCCAGGTCGACATGGAAGTCGCCGAGGTCGATTTTGGTTTGCGGTTCGCTGGGAATGGGCGGGGAGCGCCGCAGCGCCGCGCGAATTCGCGCCAGCAGTTCGCCGGTGCTGAAAGGCTTCGTCACGTAGTCGTCGGCGCCCGAATCCAGCGCTTCAATTTTGCTCCGTTCTTCGCCACGCACCGACAGCACCAGGATCGGCACCTGCGAAATCTTCCGCAGCCGGCGGCATAGCTCGATGCCATTCATGTTGGGCATGGCGAGGTCAGTAATCACCAAGTCGGGGGCAAAGTCTTTCAGGATCTCGAGCGCGGTTTCGCCATCGTTGGCCACGCGGATCTCATAGCCCTGCGCGTTCAAGCTGGTGCGCAGCACGCGCGTGATTTGCGGCTCGTCGTCTACTACCAGGATGTGCGGGCGATTCTGCATTCAATTGGGCTGCTGCTTCACGATATGAACATCCACCGCGGGCGCATCGCGCAGAAAGCGATGCACGGCCGACATGAACAGATACTTGCGCCATCCGCTGGTTGCGGAGTGCCCGAAGATCATCTGCGTGATGTGCTTCTCGCGAACGAACTCGGCCATGGCCTGAGCAACGTCCTTACCCTTGAGCCGCACGATCTTTGCCCCGAGGTTTTCCGCGAAATGGAGATTCGCTTGCAGCGACCGCGTTCGCTCGGGATCGCCGTCATCGGCCCCGGTATCGACGTACAAGACGAACAACTCGCCGTTGATGGCCTGCGCCATGCGGGAAGCCCGCGCCACCAGATATTGCGCCGCCGGATTGGAGCTTACGCCGACGGCGATCCGCTCCGCCACGTTCAGGTCGCGGCCCGGTGCCGCCTCTGACTCGAGATACGGCTCCAGGCTGCGATCCACAACCTGGGCCACATGGCGGAGAGCAACCTCACGCAAGGCAATCAGATTACTGGGGCGGAAGAAGTTGCCGAGGGCCCGATCAACGCGCTCCATGGGATAGATGTCGCCTCGGCGCATGCGCGTCTGCAGCGCCTCGGGCGTGACATCAGACAACACGATTTCGTCCACCCGCTTTAAGACCCAATCGGGCACCGTCTCGCGCACCAGCACCCCGGTGATCTTGTGTACCATGGGCGTCACGCTTTCCAGATGCTGGACGTTCATGGTGGAAACCACGTCGATATTGTTGTCGAGCAGCTCGAAAACATCTTCATAGCGCTTATGGTGCTTGCTGCCTTCGATGTTGGTGTGCGCCAGTTCGTCCACCAGAGCCACCTGGGGACGGCGGGCGAGAATCGCATCCACGTCCATTTCTTCAAAAAGCGTACCCTTGTAGTCAATCTTTCTGCGTGGTACCGTTTCCAGCCGAGCAGCCAGCTCCTGGGTCGCCTTGCGACCGTGGGTCTCTACCACTCCGATCACTACGTCTTCACCACGGCTCTGGCGGCGAATGGCCTCGCTCAACATCGCATAGGTCTTGCCGACGCCGGGCGCGTATCCGAGAAACAGCTTGAAAACACCACCTTTTTTTACCGGAGTGGTCTCTTCCAGCCATTGCTCGGGAGTCTTTTGCATGCGACCCTATTCTGCGGCAGCGGCGTGGAAAAGTCGATTCGATACAATCAACGCGTGAATTCACAACCTCCTGAGGCAGGGCGGACCGCGCGGCGTTCCTTTGCCATCTCTCTGCCGCGCTTGAAAGCCGCACTGTACCACTATGCCGTCGCTATGGGCACAATTGCCGTCGTGGTGATTGCCTACCATCGCCTGCCGGATGTAAATCCCACTACGGTCGCGCTTACCTTCTTGCTGGTGGTGCTGGGCGTAGCCAGCCGATGGGGGCTAACGGTGGCCACTACGACTGCGGTGGTGGCGACGCTGGCCTTTAACTACTTCTTCCTACCGCCGGTCCACACCTTCACCGTAGCTGACCCGCAGAACTGGATTGCGCTGTTGGCTTTCCTGATCAGCGCGATTGTGGCCAGCCGGCTCTCCGAGCGCGCGCGCCGCGAAGCCCTGAACGCCACCCGCCGCCGCAAAGAAGTGGAGCGCCTCTATGCTCTGAGTCAACAGTTGCTGGCCACGGAAAACGTGATGGAGCTGCTGAACTCGATTCCACACTTCGTGCGCGAGGCCTTCGGGTTGAAAGCAGCGGCGATGTATTTGCCCAAACGCAACGAGGTGTACCGTACGGGGGCGGACCATCCAGAACTCAGCGAAGAGCAACTGGAGTCGGTCAGCGGGCGGGGCGAGCTGGTGGTGGATGAAGAAAAACAGTTGTGCTTCGTTCCACTACGCATCGGCGTCAGGCCAGTAGGCAGCCTGGGATTGGAAGGCGCGGTCCTCTCGCGCGAAACACTGGAGGCGGTCGGCAGCCTGATCGCCATCTCCATCGAGCGTGCCGGAGCGGTCGAAACCCTCACCCGGGCCGAAGCGACAAGAGAGAGCGAGAAGTTGCGTTCCGCGCTGCTGGACAGTGTCACCCACGAATTCCGCACGCCGCTCACTGCTATCAAGCTGTCGGTCACGACACTGCTGTCAACACCGGAAATCGAAGCTGACGAACGAAAAGATCTGCTGACCGTGATCAACGAAGAGACCGACAGGCTCAATCGTCTGGTAGGCGAGGCGGCGGAAATGGCACAGCTCGATGCGCAGCAAGTTGAGTTGCGGCGCGAGTCGCATTTCGTCCGCGAGGTGGTTGAAGCCGCACTCGAAAAGTCGAAGCAGGTTCTCGCGGGCCGCGAGGTCAAAGTGCAAGTTCCCGAGAGCTTGCCGCCCGTTCGGGTTGACTTGGACCGCATCGCCGAGGTGCTGGTGCAGTTGCTGGAGAACGCGGCGAAGTATTCGCCGTCCGACACGCCCATCACGATAAGTGCAGAGCCGGCGGCCAAAGCGGTGTGTCTCAGCGTCGCCGATCGCGGACCAGGCATCGACGACCTGGAACAGTCCCTCATATTCGAGAAGTTCTACCGAGGGCGCGATCAACGCTATCGCGTTCAGGGCACCGGCATGGGGTTGGCCATCGCGAAGGCGATTGTCGAGGCACACGGCGGGACCATTGGAGTCACATCACAGCTGGGCAGCGGCTCGGTGTTTCACTTTACTTTGCCCGAATAGTGCGAAGCGCTCACAGGGCGCCCCTTGCAGGCTCCAGCAACAACTCGGAGAGATTCGTGCTGGGCGGGAGCAGAACGGCATAAAGCACCGCCTGGGCAACGCTCTCCACGTCGATCATGCGCTCGCGGGGAGCATTGGGCATGATCTGCTCCCACATGTCCGTGTTCGTCGCTCCAGGCATGAGCGCCACCACGCGAATTCCGCGCGGAATCAGTTCTTCGCGTAATGAGAGGGTGAACCCCAAAGCGCCCCGCTTGGCTGCGCTGTAGGTCGCGTAGTTGGGAAATACCCGCTTTGCCGCTGCCGACAGATTGTTGACGATGGTCGCGCCCGTCTGCATCATCGGCAGCGCGCCGCGCGTACATAGAAACATGCCGGTGAGGTTCGTAGTGATAACGTCGCTCCACATCTCCAGCGTTGTGTCTTCGACGCTCATCGTCGGCTGCGTGATGCCGGCATTGTTCACCAGCACATCGAGCTTCCCGAAACGCCCCTTCACCGTCGCAAATAGCGAGGCAACAGATTCCGGATCACGAACATCGCAGGCCTCGGCAACGATCTGTGGTCTCTTCGTTGAGTTGGTAGCCTTCGGAAGTGAATTGATAATGTGGGCGGCGCTCTGGGCGAGCGTCGATGGATCGCGCCCGGTTATGACGACGCTGCACCCCTCAGCTGCCAGAGCTCGGGCGATGGCATAGCCGATCCCGCGGCTGCCGCCGGTCACGACAGCAGCTTTGCCAAGCAGCTGCAGAGAGCCGCCCATAGCGGGCTTCGCGGTTGTCGATTTTGGTTTGCTGGACTGCGGCCTCTTCGCAGCCATCGGCTAGATTCCGTTGCCGTTCTTTTCGCGGATGAGGGAAAGAAATTCCTGCCGCGTCTGCTGCGCGCGAAACGCGCCCAGCATCGACGAGGTAACCGTAGCCGAGTGTTGCTTCTCAACGCCCCGCATCATCATGCAGAGGTGGCGCGCTTCGATTACTACGCCTACGCCCAGCGGCTGAATCGTCTTCTGAATGGTTTCGGCGATCTGCACGGTAAGCCGCTCCTGCACCTGAAGGCGGCGCGCAAACACCTCCACCAGACGTGGGACCTTGCTCAATCCGATGACTCTGCCCTTCGGGATGTAGGCGACGTGCACCTTGCCGAAGAATGGCAGCAAGTGGTGCTCGCAAAGACTGAACATCTCGATGTCCTTGACGATCACCATCTCGTCATAATCCACGCTGAACAGTGCGCCCCTCAGTATCTGCTCGGGGTCCTCGCAGTAGCCCTTGGTGAGGTACTGCAACGCCTGCGCATAACGCTCCGGGGTCTTGGCCAGACCTTCACGATCAGGTTGCTCCCCCAGCCGGACCAGCATCTCGCGCGCCAGTTCCTCAAAGCTCGCGCTAGTCAGGGTAGGAGTTTCGATCAAATCCTTCATTGGGTCCCTTTGGATTCCCACGGCCGCAATTCCGCTCCACCTGCGTACTCGAAGCTGTTCATCATGGTTTCTTCCAGCCGCACTTTTTCTAGATGAGCTGCTCTAAAGCTTTGCTTCAGAATGTTGAAAATGACCTCGCTCAAGTTTTCCGTAGTCGGCACAATATTCGCGAATTCTTGACGAACATTCAAATTCTCGTGATCGAAGCGGTCGATCACTTCCCGCCGCACCGAATCATCCAGATCAGCCAGGTCGCAAACCATCCCGGTTTGCGGATTCACCTGGCCGCTCACCGTGACTTCAAGCGCATAATTATGCCCGTGCCCGTATGGGTTGTTGCACTTGCCGTAGGTCGCGACGTTCTCGAACTCCGACAGCTCCTCGCTGTGCAGCCGGTGCGACGCCGAAAACATGTAGCGCCGGGTCAGATGCACTTTCATGGCTCACCATAGAAATCGACAAAGAGGTCGGGCAGTTCGTATACACGTACCCTATGCAGCTTGGCCACATAGAACTTATCCTGCAATCGATTCCAGATGGCGATGGCCAGGTTCTCCGTCGTCGGGATTTCTTTGGTGAATTCTGCCACCTCTTTATTTAAATGCCGGTGATCGAGCGCGTCCAGCACTTCGCGGTTCAGAATTTCCTTCAACTCTTTCAGGTCAACCACAAAACCAGTCCTGGGATCGACGTCGCCCTGAATCGTCACTTCCAGCGTGTAGTTGTGTCCGTGCCCGTTGAGGTTGGCACATTTGCCGAAGATGCGCTGGTTTTCTTCGGGCGTAAAATCGGGATTGTGGTAGTAGTGCGACGCAGAAAATTCACACTTCCGGGTTAGATAGACCATGTTCTCCTGCGTTTATGCCTCATTCTGTGAATGCGTCGCCGAGTCGGCGGCTTTGGGAGACTCGACAGCCGACAGCGTCGAATAGTCGCGCCCCTTCCAGCGCACCGATCCTCGCTTATGAGAGATGTCGGAATTCCACAAAAGTACCGCGAAAAGTGGCAGTCCAAATAACGACACCGCATTTGACAGCAGATCAAAATGCGCCTGTTGGACGCGCTTCCAGAAAAGATAAAACCATAGCAAAGAGACGGCGGCACCGATGACACATGCGACCGTCTCACCTTGTAACCCGGCGATGATCGCGAATACCGCAGCCCCCACAATCACAGCAAACTCGATCAGGCACCGAAACGCCAGACGGCGCGCATTGGGAAACAACAGCGCCAAGTTCTTGGTCCAGCCCTCCCACATCTCACCAAAGGTGCGGTACATGCGTGCACTCACCAACTCTGAGAAGCGAAAGCACAACTTATACCCGGCGTGCTTGGCGCGCTTGGCCAGCTCCACGTCTTCGAGGATGGCACTTGCAACCGCAGCGTGCCCTCCGATCGCGTTGTAGGCTTCGCGCCGGATGAGCAGATATTGCCCGTTTGCGGCCGCCACCGGAGAGTTTGGATCGCAGACGTCTTTCGGCGGATACTTGTTCGCCAACTCGGCAAAGATCAGCGGCATGAGCGCACGCTCAGTCAGGCTACCGGCCTCCTGCTTCGGGGAATACGAAAGCAGGTCGGCGGAAGATTCTTTCGCTTCCTGTAATCCCGCCGCAATGGAGCTTGGTGTGTGCTTGGTGTCGGCGTCGGTGAACAGGAACCACTGGCCGCGGGCAACTTTGGCACCGCTCCAGGCCGCATTGCACTTGCCGCTCCAGCCCTCGGGCAGAGGATCGGCAGCGATCACGCGCGCCGGAAAACTCTCCGCGATGGCGCCTGTGCCGTCGGTCGAGTGGTCATCCACAACGATGATTTCGAAATTCGAGCCGGACTCAGCCGCGAGAGAACGTAGGCAATCGCCGAGACATGGCTCTTCATTGCGCGCAGGAACGATGACTGAGACTTCTGGAATCGGTTCAGGAGCCACGAAAATACTCCTTCAATTATTATAGAGGCGTGAAGCGTCTCTTCTCCGCCACTGTCCTGGTTTCCCTGATTCTGGTGGCCGGCTGCAACAGCGGCTCGCACCCTCCGCGAATCGGCAGCGCCGCGCCTGATTTCACCATACCTGACGGGCAGCGCTCCGTCTCGTTGAGCCAGTTTCGCGGCAAGCCCGTGGTGCTCAACTTCTGGGCGACGTGGTGCCCGCCGTGCATCCAGGAAATGCCTTCGCTGGTGCAATTACAAAAACAACTTGGGGACAAGGTGACCATCCTCGCCATCAGCGAGGACGACGATGACAACGCTTACAAACAATTCGTGAAAGACCACAGCGTCGATCTGATGACCGTCCGCGACACCAAACGCAGCAACGAACTCTACGGCACCTTCAAATTTCCCGAAACCTTCGTAATCGATGGCAACGGCAAGATTCTGCGCAAGTTCATCGGCGCCCAGGAATGGACCAGTCCGGAGATTGTGGAGTATTTGAAGAAGCTGTCGTGACGCTCGAAACCAAGGAGCGGAAAAAGCGTTGCTAGTGCCGCCCGGAACTTAAGTGGATCCCGCTCACAACTTCACTCTCCTCAGCCGTAGCGCGTTGCTGATCACCGAAACCGAGCTAAAGCTCATGGCTGCGGCGGCGATGATCGGGCTTAGCAGGATCCCGAACCTCGGATACAGAATGCCGGCTGCAATTGGCACGCCCAGCGCGTTGTAGATAAACGCGAGGAACAGGTTCTGCTTGATGTTACGCATGACGGCGCGGCTCAGGCGTCGCGCACGTACCAGCGCTGCGAGATCGCCCTTCAGCAAGGTGATGCCAGCGCTCTCCATGGCGACGTCGGTGCCGGTGCCCATGGCAATGCCGACCTGCGCCTGCGCCAAGGCCGGTGCGTCGTTAATGCCATCGCCTGCCATGGCGACCACTCTTCCCTGCTGCTGAAGCTTCTTCACCGCGTCCGCTTTGTGGTCGGGCAGCACTCCGCCTTCGAAGTCGCTGATGCCGACTTGACGAGCGACGGCTGATGCGGTGGTCTCGTTGTCGCCGGTCAGCATCACCATGCGCAGCCCTTCGCCGCGCAAATTGCGCACTGCCTCCGCCGCCTCGGGCTTCACCGGATCGGCGATGCCCAGTAACCCCATAGCATGTCCGTCGACCGCAGCAAAGACCACGGTCTGGCCGTCGGCACGCATGCGTTCGGCATGCGCGTTGAGCTCCGCGATGTCGATTCCCATTTCCTGCAACAGCGACTCGTTGCCGGCCGCAACCTCGTGCCCGCCGACGGTGCCCACCACACCGCGTCCGGTGAGCGAGCGGAACCCATCTTGCGGCATCAGGTGAATTCCATTCGACTCCGCGGCCTCAACGATTGCGGCGCCTAGTGAGTGCTCGCTGCCCCGCTCCAGGCTGGCCACCAGCCGCACTACGCTCTCTTCGGACTCGCCACCAACCGCAACCACGGCCATCAGCTCGGACTTGCCTTGAGTAAGGGTGCCCGTTTTGTCGAGGACCAGAGTGTCCGTCTTCTGCAGCGTTTCCAGCGCTTCGGCGTTCTTGATCAGGATGCCTGCGTGCGCGCCACGGCCCGTGCCAACCATGATCGCCATCGGCGTCGCCAGCCCGAGGGCACAGGGACACGCGATGATCAGAACCGCAACCGCGTTGATGATGGCATGCGCCAGCCGGGGCTCGGGGCCCAGGGTGAACCACGCGACAAACGTTATGACCGCGACTGCCAGCACGGCGGGAACAAACCATGCAGCGACTCTGTCGGCCAGCTTTTGAATAGGTGCGCGGCTGCGCTGTGCCTGGCTCACCATTCGCACGATCTGTGCCAGCATGGTTTCGCTGCCCACACGCTCGGCGCGCATGAGAAGCCAACCGGTACCATTGACGGTCGCTCCAATGACCTTGTCGCCAGCACCCTTTTCCACGGGGATGGACTCGCCAGTCACCATCGACTCATCCACCGAGCTGAGTCCGTTGACCACGATGCCGTCTGTCGGGACCCTCTCGCCGGGGCGCACCCTTAGCTTGTCGCCGACCATCACCTGGTCGAGAGGCACGTCGTATTCGCTGCCGTCGTCACGCATGATGCGGGCCAGTTTCGGCGAAAGGTCGAGCAGCGCGCGAATGGCGCTGGATGTCCGGCTGCGCGCTCGCAGCTCCAGGACCTGCCCCAGCAGCACCAGTGCAATAATCGCCGCCGCGGCCTCGAAATAAACCTCGGGTTGGCCGTGTATGCCGCGCATCGCTTCCGGGAACATACCCGGTGCGACCGTGGCGATGGCGCTGTACACATAGGCCACGCCCACGCCCATGGCGATCAGCGTGAACATATTTGGACTGCGGAACTTGACAGATGCCCAACCACGCTGGAAGAACGGCCAGCCACACCACAAGACGATGGGGGTCGCCAGTGCAAACTCAAGCCAGGTGCCCGTACGAGGCGTGAGCACATGCGCTAGTGGGCCCATGCGCAGCATGGCATAGGCAATCAGAGGAACGCCGAGCAGCACGCTCGTCCAGAAGCGGCGCGTCATGTCGCGCAACTCAGGACTCTCTTCTGCCGTCGCTGTTACCGTCTTCGGTTCGAGCGCCATGCCGCAGATCGGACACGCACCCGGCCCGTCGCGCACGATCTCCGGATGCATCGGGCAAGTCCACTGCGTTCTAGTCGCGGCCGCGGGCAGTTCGGGCTCCAGCGCCATGCCGCACTTGGGACACGCGCCGGGTCGTTCCTGTTGCACTTCAGGATCCATAGGGCAGACGTACATCATCGGCGATGTCTGCACCTCTGGGGCATAGGTGATTGCCGCACTAGTCTCCGGGGTACTCGCAGGTGCAATCCTGCCAGGCTTCGGGCCTAGTTGAACCATGGCGCCCATTCCGCCGGGCTTGTAGTTCGGCGACAGGTACTTCTCCGAATCGGCTTTGAACTTCTCCGCGCAACCCCGCGAGCAGAAGTGATAAAGCTTGCTCTCATACTCAACCGAAGCAGCGGCCTTCGATGGATCAACGTTCATCCCACACACCAGATCTTTGTCGAGCTTTGCAGGTATGCTGGTCTGCACCGGAATTGTCGCCTGCTGCTTCCAGCTCACCGACAAGTACTTTTCCGGAGACGATACGAACTTGTGCATGCATCCGGGCGAGCAGAAATAGTAGCTTTGCCCTTCATGTTCAGCTTTCCCGCGGGGCTGCGCCGGGTCGACCGCCATGCCGCAGACTGGATCCTTTGCAGAAACATCGACGATCCGGTTTTCCTGGCTTCCCTGGACTTCGCTCATTCCCCGCCTGTCCTGATTTTCCTCACGGCGCTGTTCATTACGCGCAGCCATGCTCTATATTGAATACGGAATTCCTCCCGACGCTGAGTTGTATCTTCGCACTTGGGAAGGGCGCTGTGCATCCAGTTCGCGGGTTCCGCGCATTCTTATCATTGCACGTTTGGAGAGGGTGGTTCGATGACCGCAGTCGAAGTTTTGTTTCGCTATGGGATGCCGCCGGGCGAAAACGAAATGGGCGCTTTGGGACAGATGAGCGACGTTTACGGCATCCGCCGCCTTCAGTTTAGTGAACGGGACAGGACGGTCCGTGTAGAGTACGATGCCACTCGCCTGAACGAATCAATAGTGGAGAAACTATTGCGCAGCGCCGGACTCGACGTCGAGGAGAAGCTGGCGCTGGCATAACAGCCTGCCGGCTGCTCACGAAGAGCAATGCACAAAAGGCGAAGGCCCCTTTTTGGGACTTCGCCTTGACTATTTTTCGGCCGAGTCAGGTGGCACGGAAACCGAACCCAATCTGTCTACAGTCGCCCAAGAGGGGGCCTTTAAAAATTGAAGGGCCACTCCAAAAAGGAACTCTGGCCGAAATTCCCTTCCGAGTGACCCCTATTGCGCCACTTCGTCTGTTCTCTAATATAGCACTCGCTATGCCAAAGCTCCCACGCAGAAAACAATGGAGTTAGAAACTCTCAGCTGGGACGCCGACCGGTAGAACTTTCCAGGATTTGGAAGAATTTACTAGGTCGCCACAAAAGTGCGACCGCGACCTACGCCAAAATCCTGATACAAATCAATCAATTTGCTCGCCTTGGCCCCCCACCGGGTCGGGACGAGGCGGTTCACAGCACCTTACGTTGGCATTGAACCCTGCGCCAGTTCGAAGTCCACAACTTCAGCTACGCGGCTCGTGGCATCGTCTTCCGCACCGACCCGGTCGCTCATTACAGCCAGCGTCTTCCGCCTCGCCATAGCGCCTCGCGCTTCCGTGGCGGATTCTTCATCCTCCATCTCTTCGTATTCAAGACAGCTCATGACATCCTCCTTGAGTCGATCCGCTCCAAGGCTACAAAACCCCTTGCTATGAATCAAATGAATTGTTCTAATAATAATGATAACCGCATTTCATCATGATAAGTCTCAGTCAGCTACGGATTTTGCATGCGGTCGCGCAGACTCGCAGCTTTACTCGCGCGGCCGAAGCGGTACATCTGACGCAGCCCGGGATCAGTAAGCACATCAAGCAGATGGAGGAGTATTACGGCATTCCTCTGTTCGACAGACTGGGGAAGAAGGTTGCCCTGACGCAGGCGGGCGAAATTCTCCTGGCTGCGAGCCTGGAAGTGACTGTCTCCATGGAGAACGCTGAGCAGAAGATCGACGACCTGAGGGGACTGCGCGGCGGCAGACTCGTGCTCGGCACCAGTTTTCCGATTGGGGTTTACATTCTGCCGCGGATTCTGGCTGCATTCCGGGAGCGTTATCCGGCGGTGGAAGTCGCGCTTGAGATATCTCTCAGCGAGAAGATCAGTGTCAGGATTCTGGGCAACGAACTGGATCTTGGACTCGTCACCCATCGCGTGAAGGACGCGAGGCTTCTGTCGCAGGAGTTCATGACCGACCAACTGGTGGCGATCTTCCCTGTCAATCATCATTGGGCAGTTAAGCAACGCATCACGCCACCAGACCTGATCGGGGAGACATTCATCGTGGCAGCGCAAGGCGCGGGCACACGGGCCGTGTTGGAAGAGCGGCTCACCGAAAAGGGCGTTGGTCTGGAAAATCTGCTGGACTTCGGCAACCTTGAGGGCGTCAAGCACGCGGTCGAGGCCGGACTCGGCGTATCGATCCAGGCCCGAAGTGTGGTTGGAAGAGAGATTGCGGATGGCTCCCTTTTAGCACTCCCGTTGGCGGAGATTGACGACAGTCTTGAGTATCTGTACGTTCGCCGCAAAGACAAGCATCTCTCTAACGCGGCGCAAGCGTTTCTGGCTTTGTTGCGGGATCAAACCAGCGTAGCCATCGGGTAATTTTGAAGTGTTGCGAGGACCAGAATGGCGCGCCCTGAGAGATTCGAACTCCCGACCTTCTGGTTCGTAGCCAGACGCTCTATCCAGCTGAGCTAAGGGCGCGCAAACTTGCGGCGAGAGTCATTATAACAAACTCGCAGACCACGATCGTCCCGGTTTTCGCCGGCTTGCGCCCATCACAATGGTTGCTTTCCGCGGCATCCAACCTTCCAGTGTGATTGTCGGAGACTTCATCCCAGCCCGGCGGTGTGCGGTAAAATCAGCTCGCGGCATTATGCCGCCGCAAAGCTTTTCCACAAAGGACACTGCATATTGGGAAGCACGGCCAATGAGCTGAGCCAGAGTGAATCCGTCCCGGGACCTCCACATCGGCCGCCGCCAAGCAAGCTTAGTCTGCTTCTATTCTCGCTCGTCATCTGCCTGTTCCTCTTCCTCGCGCTCGACTGGCTGTGGACAGTCTGGGTGCTGCGCTCCAAGCCGTCGATCAGCCCGCAGAGCACTTGTTTCGTGCACGATCCGGTGCGGCATCATTCGCTTGAGCCCAACTGCAGTTGTCAGCGACACTGGGGCAAAGAGTCCTACCCGTTTGCCACCAACAGCCTTGGGTTTCGCGATGAGAGTATCCGTCAAGTTCCGCTCGCCGGCACTCGGCCTCGCGTTCTGCTGCTCGGCGACAGTTTCACCGAAGGCATGAGCTCGTGGCCCGATAGTTACGTCGGGCAAATCGTGGCCCGCTTCCCGCAATACGAATTCCTCAACGGCGCCGTCGAGAGCTACTCGCCTTCCAACTATCTGAATGTAGCGTGGGTGCTGCTCGACAAGGGCATAATGTTCGACGAAGTCATCGTCTTCATTGACATGTCCGATGCGCAGGACGAGGCCGCGTTCTACCGCGACATCAATGCCGCGGGCGCGGTGGACGGACCGCAGCAAATTGTCCACAACGGCGGCTGGTACGCGAATCTGCGGGCGTATATCACCGAGCATCTTCTGCTGACCAACACAGTCGTTGGTTTCCTGGAGCGCGCGGCGGTCAAGCATGGCTTTTACCACCTGAACTTCGGGCATGGCCCGCTGTTCGACCTGGAGCGCTCGGCCTGGACTTATCGGCCGGTTTCCGACGCCGAGCCCTACGAGATCGGATACGCGCCGCTCGGACTCCAGGCTGGCCTCGCCAAGGAAGAGTCCAAGATGACGCTGCTTTGGCAAGAACTCCAGAAACGAAATATTCCGCTCAGCGTCGTCGTCTATCCCTGGCCCGCGCAGATTGCCCACGACACCATCGATTCCAGGCAAGTGATCATGTGGCGCGACTGGTGTGCCGGAAAGTGCAAGAGTTTCATCTCGGTTTTCCCCGCATTTTTTGCAGTGAAAAATCAATGCCCACCAGGCCAACCTGGATGCTGGTACCTCGATTACTTCATCTTCGGCGACGAACACTACAATGCGGCGGGCAACACTCTGGTGACGGACGCGGTCAGCCAAAGCCTGGCGCAGAATCCGCCGGTGAAGCGAGAGTAGCCGCTTTCCGATTCAGCCTGCGTTGTTTACTTGAACGCAAGATTATTCACTTGACACGTGTTATACATCAGTATACACTACTCACATGATGAGGATAAACACTAGTCCTGCTTTGGTTTATCTGAACTGCCAGAGAACGATATCTTTAGCCTTTCGTGAAGTTCTCCCTTCACCCGTTTTACAAGCGTCCGCAGAGGTACACCCTCCAACGGTCTCCCCGTCTTGCGTTTTTTCTTCTTACGAGGTTCTGCCATGACACTCCCTGAATTGAATCGTTCGTTTTCCACCGACGAAGACTGTCGTGAGATTCTCACTCGGCTGCGCTGGCCTGAGGGCGTCGAGTGTCCACGTTGCCGAAACCGAAACGTATGGTGGGTTCAGTCCCGCAAACAGTTTACCTGTAGCGAGTGTGGTTACCAGTTCTCGGTGACCACGGGCACGATCTTCAACGATTCCCATCTGCCACTGCCCATCTGGTTTATGGCCGTCCTGCTTTTGGTTGAGGCACGCAAGGGTATGAGCGCCATGCAACTCAAGCGTACTCTTTGGGGCCAGCACAAGGGCTCCTATAAAACGGCGTGGTATCTCTTGCACCGTATTCGCAAAGCAATGGCTCAGGTTGACCGGCCCATGCTTGACGGAACTGTCGAGATGGACGAAACCTACGTAGGCGGGAAGCAGCGCGGACGCCATTGGATGGGACGAAAGGGAAACAAAGAGGTAGTCATTGGCATTCGCCAGCGCGACGGTGCTCTGCGGTTCTTTCATGCTGAGGATGCCAAGAAAGGCACTCTGGCGAAATACATCCAAGAAAACATCAGCGCCGACGTGGAAGTTATCGTCACCGACGATCTTCCGGCTTACCCTAGCGCGGTTGGTGATCTCAAGCATGAGACTGTCAACCATACTCGCAAAGAGTACGTCCGCTTCGGAACCGACATTCACACGAACACTATCGAATCGGCGTTCTCTTTGCTCAAGCGTGGAATCATCGGAACCTGGCACAAAGTAAGCGCAAAACATCTGCAAGCCTACTTGGACGAAATGACGTTTCGCTTTGACCGTCGCAAGCGCTCCGATTTGTTTGTTGACACATTGCGTCATATGGTTACTGCCGATCCGTTGACGTTTGAGGAACTAACCGCCGCATAATTTATGCCACACTATCCTTTTGTCTCGTGCAACAACAAGGATTGTCCCCTCCACAATGGTGCGTTCTGGCTCCCTTATCCCAACCCTCTAGAAATAAAGCCTTATCCAGTACCGTGGCCCAATCGTGATTGGCATATACTTCTGTTGTGTCCCGACTGCAAGCAGCTTGGCATCTACACGAAAAAGGATATTCTCTGGCGTGCGAGTGACCTGACCGATCTTTTGTACCAAGTGGAATGTTAGTGTAACGCCTTTTTAGACCCTAGTCCGTAGTCGTAGTAGGGGGTGTGGAGATGTGGGAAACGCGCAGCGTTTTCCATATCTCCATGCCCCGTTTCCTTCCGCAAGATGGCTTGGGGCGCTGGTGGTCTGTAGCCCAGCGCCGAATGCGGCCGTACCGTGTTGTAGTGCACTCTCCATTGTTCGATCACCACCTGGGCCTCCTTCAGCGAATAGAAGATCTCGCCCTTCAAGCATTCATCTTGCAGCTTGCCGTTGAAGCTCTCACAGTACCCGTTCTCCCACGGACTGCCGGGCTCGATGTACAGCGTCTTCGCTCCCACCGCCGACAGCCACTTCCGCAGTCTTTCGGCAATAAACTCGGGCCCATTGTCCGACCGTATATGCTCCGGGACCCCATGCACCAGCATCAGGTCGGCCAGCGTTTCGATCAGGTCATAGCTGTTCAACCGCCGTGCCACCCGGATCGCCAGACACTTCCTGGTGTACTCGTCAATCAGGGTCAACAGCCGCAGCGTCCTGCCGTCGTGCGTGTTGGCGCGCACAAAATCGTAGCTCCAGACGTGATTCTCATGCTCCGGTCGTAGCCGTACACAGCTGCCATCGTTCAGCCACAGCCGCCCTCGCGGACGCTGTTTCTGCGGCACTTTGAGTCCTTCCCGGCGCCAGATCCGCTGCACCCGGTCCTTGCCTACCTCCCAGCCTGCCTCGCACAGCAAAGCTGTGATCCGCCGATAGCCGTATCGTCCGTACTCACTGGCCAGTTGCAGGATGGCACGCGTGAGTTCATCTTCATCGTTCCGCTGGGTCACGATGTAACGCTGCGTCCCTCGCCACTGCCCCAACAGCCGGCACGCACGCCGCTCCGATAACCGATGTTGCTCCCGGGCATGCTGTACCGCGCAACGTCGCCGTTCAGGGCTTAGAAGTTTCCCTCCGCCACGTCCTTCAAGACTTGCTTCTCCAGCGACAGCTCAGTCACCAGGCGGCGCAAACGGCTGTTCTCTTTCTCCAGCTCCTTCAGCCGTCGAGCCTGTTCCAGCTTCAGCCCGCCGAATTCTTTGCGCCAGCGGTAGTACGTTTGTTGATTGATCCCGGCCTCTTTGCAGGCTTGGCCGATGTTCTTATGGTTGGCTAATTCGACTTCGATCTGTCGCAGGATCGCAACGATCTGTTCTGCACTGTGCTTCTTCCGTGCCATGCTCCAGCTCCTTTTGTACCAGTCTCTCTAACATTTCCCCTGGTACAAAATTCGCCGGTCACGTCACTAACTTCGTTGACGATTGGGCCGATAACTTTTAGCAGACCGCTTCTTTGTGGAGTCCACAGCGCAACCAGAACATGCGCTTCTGGCCGTTGGTCGCTCGGATATATAGGCCAGTACCGCTGATGAAACTCGATAGTTCCTTCCTCGATGGCCGCAATTTTGTCAGCGTATGAAGTGGCAGATTCGATTTGAGTCCATAGATGCTCAACTAATTTGTCTATGAAGTCGGCTTCCCCGGCTCCCGCGAAAACCGCGATACATCGCGGCCCGACTATAGTTGGGGTTGGCGTACTGCCTTTGCGGAGTTCTTCGACGGTCAATACTACTAGCGGCGTTGGATTAGGCGCTGGCTTAATTACGATTTTCGACTGTTGACGCTTGCCGTAGTCGCCAACCGTTTCTAATGTGTCCGCACAGATGACGATTCCATCGCAGCACTTGAACCCGCTTGCAATCGTCACTGGCGGTTTCGCCCTTTCCAGCCGTGGAACCTTCGGGCGAGGCAGTACGAGCCTCGGCCCGACAACTGAAAGGCTCTTCGGCTTTAGGGCTTTAATCATGCGCCGTCTCCCCGACATGCGTCAAGTGAATAATCTTGCTTGAACGTAAACGCAAACGTGTGCGGGCCAGCTTTTCCCGTTTCGGGACTGTTTATCGTCAGGTTAGTACCCCTCCCCCCTCCTCGTGTTCTTTAGAATGATGCGTTTACCAACTTTTTCCCGGTAAATAATTGACTCGCCATGGTTTACGCGTATTTATTTGAGCGGCAAGCACTTAGTGTCTGGTTTTTGCTTCGGCAACGGCGCTCAGACGGGACCGGAGGGAGCTGCGATTGTGCGACAGTTAACGAAATGGTTATCAACTGCAGGTTCAAATTTTCAAAGATCAGGGCGCCCAGCGGTGCGCTTTGACGTCCCGCCGGCGTAGAGACACTAAGCCTCTCATCGCCAGTGTACTGCCAGACGGGGCATGGTCAAGTTACGGAGGTACAGGTAGGATAACTGTACCTTCGTAACATTCTGAGCGGAGGGTAATCAATCGAGTGACTGGGTGTGCTGTCGCTCGAAAAGCGGTTCGGCCGTCGTCCGACCCCGCCTTGACAATGTGGGTATTTCGGTGAAGGTGAACATTGATTCCGGAGGGAAGCCGAACGGCGTTCCGGAGCGAAGGTGAACAGCAGTCGGAGCGAAGCGACGCTGGCATGGTGATCGTGCAAGAAGTGTTCGGCTTCTTCAATCGAGATGGTCCGGGAGAGGTTGTCCGAAGCGAAGAGGAGGCGGCTCGGCGGGGATTGGGGGTGCCGGGGAAAGGGGCGGCAACCCCTTTGCCCCTGCTTCCTTGTTGTCGAAGAAAGGATCATGGGCCGCTCCCACTCATAAGCGCTACCTCAAAACCCTGCGGGCTTGGCTTGCCAACCTCCCAGAGGCAGGTATCTGGACAGCGAGACGAGTCGGTTTCGCTGACAATTCTGTCCTGGACGGATTGGTTGTGGGTCGCGCATTTACGTCACTTAGCTTTCCTTGATTTCCAATACCGTCACCTAGAACGGTGATGCCAGTCACCGGTAGGCGCAGCTGAAGTGTCGTAGCATACCTGCGAAATTCCGAGTCCTTCCTCACTCGCAAGTCGGCCCCGCAAGACATAGATTAAGGTAACTCGGAAATTCGAGTTCCCTCCGACCCGACTCTCCGGGCCGCCGCGAAACCCAAACATTAACGAATCCTGCTGAGCCACAGCGATGTGGCGCGAGGACAACATGAGAAGTGCAAAGGGTGGCATTCACCACCCGCACGAGAGCATTCAGCGTCACGTGGCCTTCCTTCACAACGCTTCTGAGTAGGAGGGAATTCCATCGATACATAACAAACTCCCGGCCCGCCATGGGCAGGGCGAGGAACACATATCTCAGGTAAGGAGGACAATCAAATGTACGGAAAACAGGTTTTCAGAATCATCATTGCAATCTTAGCGATTATGGGGCTGACTCTCATCCTGGGGAGCAGCGCTGGGGCGGCGGATTACAAAACGTTGCATAAGTTCAAGCAGACAGGCGTCGGCGGATCCGCTCCCTACGCTGTTGGCCTGATCTTCGACGCAGCCGGCAATCTTTACGGCACGACCCGGTATGGCGGCGCCCACGACCTCGGCACGGTTTTTCAGCTCACGCCGAATGGTGATGGAAGCTGGACGAAGCACATTCTCCATTCATTCAGACACAACGACGGACACAACCCTCTATCTGGCCTGATCTTCGACGTAGCCGGCAACCTCTACGGCACAACAGGCTACGGCGGCAGCGGGAGCGCCTGCGGCCGCGATGGCTGCGGCACGGTCTTCAAGCTGACCCCAAACGGTGATGGAAGCTGGACGGAGAGTGTACTCCATTGGTTTAACGGCGGCGACGGAGCATGGCCGTCTGCCGGCCTGATCTTCGACGCAGCCGGCAATCTCTACGGCACGATCCCGTATGGCGGCGCCTTCGGATATGGCACGGTTTTCGAGCTCACGCCGAACGGAGATGGAAGCTGGACGGAGAGCGTCCTCCATTGGTTTAACGGCAGCGACGGAGCGGGGCCCGCAGGCGGCCTCATCTTCGACACAGCCGGCAATCTCTACGGCCCTACCTACTATGGCGGCGCCCAATCTGATGGTACCGTTTTCGAGCTCACGCCGAACGGAGATGGAAGCTGGGGCGAGAGTGTGCTCCATTCGTTTAAGGGCAGCGACGGAGTAGAGCCCGTCGCTGGTCTGACCTTTGACGCTGCGGGCAATCTCTACGGCACTACCTATTATGGCGGCGCCAAGGGAAAGGGCACGGTTTTCGAGCTCACGCCGAACGGAGATGGAAGCTGGGGCGAGAGTGTGCTCCATTCGTTTAAGGGCAGCGACGGAGCAGGGCCCTATGCTGCCCTGACCATCGACGCAGCCGGGAATCTCTACAGCACGACCTACGTCGGCGGCTTCGGATATGGCACGGTTTTCGAGCTCACTCCGAACGGGGATGGAAGCTGGACCGAGCGCGTCCTCCATAAATTCAAGAACCACCCAAGTGGCTTTCCCTTAGGTGGCCTGGTCTTCGACCAAACGGGCAATCTATACGGCACGACTTATGGCGACGGAACAACGACCTTTGGATCGGTATTCGAGATCACCCCGTAGCTCGGTCTCCGGCGACCGCGGGTTTGGAGTTACTGGTCCCGGAGGACATTTCCACTGAGCAATGAGGCGGTGCAGATGCTGGAATGGCGCTTGTTGTTGAAACGTCGCCAACTCGCACTCAAAGATGTTGACTTGGTTCATTCCTTCTTCTCGTCCTGCGGCGGATTGCGTTTCTTGCGCATGGACTCTCCGCGCATCTCGATGCGATGAGCGTTGTGCACAAAGCGGTCGAGGATGCCGTCGGCGAGAGTGGGATCGCCGATTTGCTCATGCCAGCGCGCCACGGGCAACTGCGACGTGAGGATAGTAGAACGTGCCTGATAGCGATCGTCGAAGATCTCCCAGACCTCGCGACGTTCCGTCTCCTGCAGCGGCGATCCCGGCTGCTACTGCCCGTCCCAGATACTCGTGGACCGTACCCAGCCCCATTCCGCAACTGCGTGCGATCTGGCGCTGCCCCAACCCCACCTCGAACCTCAAACGCAGGACTGCTTTGACTTTTCGCATGGACTTTCTCCTGGCCGGCACCCTGTCCTCCTTCATCGAGGGAGTTTCAATGCCGGGTGATTGTCCGGCGTCGCTGCACCTCCTGCTGCTCGTCTGTGGAAAACATTCCACTCCAAGCCGAACGCCATGCCGCCAGGCGACAAAAACTGTTCGCCTTCCAGCGGAATCGGCGTTCACCTTCAGACCGGAATGCTGTTCGGAATCACAACGGAATCTTTTTCGGCTTCAGAGCGGAATCGCGTTCACCTTCGACCGGATTCCCTAGCAATGCGGTCCAGAATAGGACCACCAGGCTCGGACAGCCAATTCATGGTCGATTCGTTTTCCCGGAGGCTGTAAAAGACGATATCCACTCTAAGGTGGGACTTTTTGCCAGGTCCTGGTGTCGGACCAGCGTAAGGAACTGGGCCTGGTTCCGACGGTGCCGCGCGCCACAAGGACGCATGGGCGCGCGGCACGAGAGAGCAGAAACCCCGAGGTTAAGGGTTAATCGAGGTGTACAAGTCCTGCATGCGCCAACTGCGATAGCTATCCTCTGCGGCATTCAGGGCGTAAACGAAATTGCCGTTGATGTCCAGTTCGACTGTCTGGGTCAAGGGGTTGTTTCCACTACTGATGATTCCCGAATCGCAAGCGATACCTCCGCTCTGTAGCAGTTGCGAGCTGCCAAGGGCGAAAGAGTAACTCAACATATCGCCATTAATATCCAGATTGGCAATCATAGTGTCTTCGTTGAGCCCCAATACCTGGCAACGACTGTCGGCATTGGCATTGTAGAAGGCCTGGCGAGTGTTGCCATCGTCGAATACAGTTAAAATCCGATCTCCGTCGACGAGGGTGCCCTGCAGTTGAATCCCTGGGTCGTGCTGGTGCGAAAACCAGGGATAGCCTAGATCCGGCCCGCCGGACCCGTTGGTCGTCATCGTAAATGTAGGTAACGGCGCGCCGCCTGGACCTCCAATAAGACCGGTAGGCTCGTTGGGATTGCCCAGTTCCCAGATGATGTGGCCGTCTCCAGTTCCGTTACCGAAGTTAATCTTGAACACCGCATCCTGATGCCGGGACGAGAGGAGGATGCTGCCGTCATAGGCGTTGTACTGCAGGGCGTTGGAGTGCATCCAGTCATTGGCCTGCGTGAACTGATCGCTAAAGGGCTCGCAGCCTCCGCCCCCGGCAGGGTTGTTGCACGTCTCGTTCAGGACCGCCACGTGGTTGACGTCAAGATGCGTGAACGGGTTCCAAGCCCAGATCACGTTCATGTTGTGATCCATCACGATGATCTCATCGCCAAGCACATCCACTGGATTCTGCTGCGTGCCTCCCTGACAGTTGTCGCAAGTGTACTGCGTGTTTCCGATGACCATGATGTCACCTTGAGGCGGACTGCCGTCTGGGGTTATGATCCGGCGTATTTCATGGTGCACCGAGGTAATGGGTGGAACTCCAAAGGCGACCAGCTGGTCATTGATCGCCCCCAGCGTCGTTTCCAGTACGGGATTACCGGCTGGGTCCGACTCACGAATGCCATTCAAGTAAGGGTCGTCACTGGCTGGGTTTGAAAAACCCCAATAGTTACCCCCCGTCTCCGTTCTCACCGGAGGTACGGGCGCCGAATACCACAGGATATTGCCTGCCAAGTCCACGGCCGCAGAGGTGTAGATATGCCCGTTTACGGGAACGGTTACTACACTGTGCAGCACAATCGGCTCCTGCGGATCATCGGACATCCCGGTGGGGTAGAAGGCCGGGAAATACAGCCCAGAAGGTATTGCGCCTGTAGTGAAGGGATAGTCTCTACCTATAGACAGGATGTTGCCGGATGGATCTACGACTTCGGAGTGCATCTTATACGTGGTGCTGGGATACATGCCGGCGATGTAAAAGTTCATACTGGTTGCGTCCGTGATGCCGGCACCCACTTGAAAGCGGCATGGAATCAGGCTGGTCGTCAAGGACGACGAGATTCCACCTGGCGGCACCGTGGTAGGAGTGAAGCGGACACGCATAAAGTTGGGGACTGAGCAAAACGGGGCGCTGAAAAACGCCACCAGCGGATGATTAGTGGGGTTCACAGGGTGGGGGCCCGTAAGCCGCGAGGTTACCTTGTAGTAAGTGGTCGTGGAAGCCTGTGTGCCTGCATGTACGTTTTTTACCGTTGCATCGATCTCGAACATAGCCTCATGAGCATTGGGCGTCCAGGTCCAGGTCTTCGTGTCACCGTAACCCCGTCTGACCAACTGCGGGGTCCCCGCAATTTCCGCACTGAACGTATATAGGTAAGAAGGGTCTGGGTCCGGATCGCCGCTTACAGTTGCGGTCCACGTAATGCTTGCTCCGACCGGCTGAGGCGCCGGCGGGTTGGGAGTCAAAGTCACATTAAACTGTGCCAGGAGCCCGCTGGTCCCAGCCACCATAAGAAAGCACAACAGCAACGGCTTGTGAAGTCTCACAGATGGTCCTTTTCTTTTCGCTGAGGGGGGCTTGGAACGAAAAATCTAATGGCAACCGACGTACTTTGTCAAGAAGAACGCCGGGAACTTCATCAACCATCGGCGCCCGGAAAGCGGCCCCTTGACCGCGTAGCGGCGGCTCGGACGATCGGGGACAGGAACGAGATTGCTGGTTCCTGGACAGCCAGGTCTCAGTGGAAGTTGCTGATGAGCACGATGTCGCGCGACTGTGCACTTCGTGTCAAGGCCACTTGATTCCCATCGGGAGACCAGTCGTAGGCAACAATTTCGTCAGGGAAATTTGTGACCTGACGGGCGGGGCCCCCAGATAGCGACTGACTCCACAGATTGACTGCACCACCTTTCGGGACCGCATAAGTGAGCGTCTGGCCATCTGGTGTCCAGCGAAGGAGCCAGCCTGAAGAGTTAAAGGGGGGAGTGAAGCCCGCCGGAAGGTCGAACGATTTCCTGGTCTGTCCGGTCTGTGAATTTCTGACTACAAGTGTGAACTTATCACCCAGTTCGATGTCAGCAATCTCCTGACCGTCCGGAGAATATCGGAGACCGTACAGCTCAGTATCTGCACCTTTCAAAGCAACCGGAGCGCCACCGCCGATAGGAACTCTCATAAGACGATCCCGGTTTTTCGACTGCGACAGGTAGATCACCGACTGGGCGTTGGGAGAGCAGTCCGGTGCCATGTCTTGCAGGCCTTCCGTACCACTCATTTCGTCTCGCACAACCGGAAGCGGAGAAATTTTCCAGTCCGCTCCACTAAGGGAATTAATCCGCAGCGACAGATTGACGTTACGCTCTTGGTTCGGCGGCGGGATTGCTCCTCAGACTCATGGCAAGCCCGGTGCTGTGCTCCGCGCGCCTCGGATGATACCTTTCCAAGCAAGGGCCGCGACCAGTAGGTAAACCGCTGGCCATCGGACAGGCATGAAATACCGCATCACCAATGAGGGAATACTGGAGACTGGGCTCTCGGGCTTCGACCTGATTAACTTTCCCATGCTGAACAAGGGAACAGCATTCAACGAAGACGAGCGCACCGATTTCGCTCTCCACGGATTGCTTCCCCCGCATGTCGGCAACCTTGAAGACCAGGCGGCACGCCGGCTCAAGGCGCTGCGCGACTTTGAAACGAATTTCGAGCGCTATGCCTATCTGCGGGACCTGCAGGACACCAACGAAACCCTGTTTTACGCCGTGCTGGTGCGAAACATCGAAGAGATGATGCCGCTGGTGTACACACCGACCGTTGGGGAAGGATGCCAACGGTTCAGCGAGATATGGCGCAAACCACGCGGGCTGTTTCTCAGTTATCCCAACCAGAACAGAATTCCCGAGATCCTAGCGCACCATCGCTATGACGCAATCCGCGCGATCGTGGTCAGCGATGGCGAACGCATTCTCGGACTCGGCGACCAGGGTGCTGGGGGCATGGGAATCCCCATAGGTAAGTTGGCGCTCTATACCGCCTGCGCCGGCATTCATCCACAAGAGTGTCTGCCAGTGTTGCTCGATGTCGGCACCGACAATGTGGAGCGCCTCGAAGATCCTCTCTATGTCGGGTGGCGCCACCAACGGGTGCGCGGTGCCGAGTACGACGATTTCGTCGAAGCTTTCGTCAGCGCTGTGATCGCGCGCTGGCCCCAAGTGCTGTTGCAATGGGAGGACTTTGCCGGCCTCAACGCGGGACGATTGCTGGAACGCTATCGCGACCGGTTGTGCACCTTTAACGACGACATCCAAGGGACAGCGGCCGTGGCCGCAGGGACCCTGCTCGCCGCCATCAACGTTACCGGTGTGCCCCTGACCGAGCAGCGTATTGTGCTCTTCGGAGCAGGATCAGCGGGCATCGGCATCGCGTCGCTTCTGCTGACCGCGATGAAGAACGCCGGCCTGAGCGACGCGGAAGCGCGCCGCCGCTTCTTTGCGGTGGATAAAGACGGGTTGCTGGTGGAGGGCATGGCCGGCATACGTGCGGCACAGCAGCCGTTTATGCAACCCCGTTCCGTGGTCGCCAATTGGGAACTAGAGCATGAAGATCGCATCACTTTGCTCGATGTGGTGAGGAACGCTAAACCAACGACGCTGATTGGGGTTTCGGGACAGGCCTGCGTCTTCACCGAGGAGGTGATCCGCGCGATGGCCGCTGCGGTTGAAAGGCCGGTAATTTTCCCGCTGTCAAATCCTACGTCGCGTTGCGAAGCCACTCCAGCGGACTTGCTGAAGTGGACGGAAGGGCGCGCGCTCATCGGCACCGGCAGCCCGTTCGCTCCGGTGAACTGGGATGGTCGCGAAGTGCCGATTGATCAGACCAACAACTCGTACATTTTCCCTGGAATGGGTTTGGGTATTCTATCGGTGGAGGCGCGGCGCGTCACCGACACCATGTTCATGACTGCCGCCAAGTGCCTCGCCGAACTTTCCCCCGCACGACGCAGCAAGTCGGGGCGATTGTTGCCGCCGGTTTCGGAACTTCGTTCGGTGTCCTTCGCGGTGGCTAAGGCCGTCGCGCTGCAGGCGATCAAGGATGGTGTTGCCAATCCGCTTGGCGAGCAAATCTTGGAATCTCATATCCGCGCCAAAGTCTGGGAGCCGGTCTATCTGCCTTACCGATTCAACCCTCGTACGTGACTCGACAAGCTCGCGAGCCGGAACCGAATGTGGCGGTTACGCGACGAGAGACCGTCGCATGGGAGTTCTGGGCGTGAGCCCCGCTTCGGCACCCCTTCTTTACTCCTCGAAACAAGGGCCTCCTTTGTGGCCCATAGTCTGATGGTCTTTGATCTTGTGGCTTAGCTCCGCGTAGGCGTTTTCCAGACTTCTTCGCTGCTCGTCGGTTAATGCCGGGTCCTCCAGCGCGGTTACAATCTCGTCGAATTCTCCCTCCAGCAGTTCAAGTTCTTCGCAAAGCATGGCGACCTCCGTATCATGAGCGCCGTTTGCGCCCCGGAATATTGCTGGTTGAGCCGCATTGGCACGGCGGTCGAGCCTGTCAACCGTGCACGACCGCCCCGCCCCACGGATGTCGAAATCTCAAAGCCCTGTGCGACTGCGCGATACCGGTTATGCGCCAACCCTGGCGAGCAGTTCCTTCTTTCCGAGCCCCAGTACGCCGTGCTTCTTGCCGACTTTCTTGAAGGCTTCGATGGCAAAGTCCAGGTGACGCTTTTCGTGCGCAGCCGACAATTGCGTGCGAATGCGCGCTTGTCCTTTGGGGACGACGGGAAAGAAGAAACCGACTGCATAGACACCCTCGTCGAACAAATCGCGAGCGAAGTCCTGCGCCAGTTTGGCGTCGTAGAGCATCACGGGCACAATCGGGCTCTCGCCTTCCTTGATGTCGAAGCCGGCGTCGTGGAGCAGGCCGCGCCAGTACTTCGCATTCCACTCCAGCTTGTCTCGCCGTTCCGTCGTGGTGGTGATTAGTTCCATCACTTTCAACGCCCCGGCAACAATGACGGGCGCAACCGAGTTGGAGAACAGATACGGACGCGCGCGCTGGCGGCACATCGCTACGAGTTCGCGGCGTCCGCTGACGCAGCCGCCGGAAGCGCCGCCCAGCGCCTTGCCCAGCGTGGTGGTAATGACGTCAATCTTCCCCAACACCCCGCAATGCTGGTGGGTGCCGCGGCCTGTGCGGCCGATGAAACCGCTGGCGTGCGAGTCGTCCAGGAACACCGTGGCGTCATACTTCTCGGCGAGTTCAACGATCTCGTCAAGTCTGGCGATGTCGCCGTCCATGGAGAAGACCCCGTCGGTGATGATCATCCGCGAGCGCTTGTCCATGTGCTCTTGCAGTTTCTCCTCCAGGTGCCCCATGTCGGAATGCTTGTAGGTGTCCTGCATCGCCTTGCAGAGGCGCATGCCGTCCACAATGGAAGCGTGCACCAGGCGATCGGCGATCATCACGTCCTGCTCGTTCAAGCAAGCCTCGAAAAAGCCAGCGTTGGCGTCCATGCAGGAAGGAAACAGAAGGGTGTCTTCAGTGCCGAGAAACTCCGTCAGCCGGTTCTCGAGTTCGCGATGGATGTCCTGGGTGCCACAAATAAAGCGCACCGACGACATGCCGTAGCCACGGCTGTCCAGCCCGGCGTGCGCTGCCGCGATCACATCAGGATGGCTGGAAAGCCCCAGATAGTTGTTGGCGCAAATGTTGATGCACTTTTTGATTTCCGAGCCGACAGGAAACTCCACCTCAATTTCCGAACACTGAGGTGAATGGATGTAACGCTCTTCCTTGAACAGACCGGCGGCCTTGATCGCCTCGATCTCGGTCTGGTAACGATTGCGATATTTGTCCAAAAAGGCCATACGGAGTCCTCGCTGAATGCGATATCAATAAGCTGCCTCTTGCCGGAAGCGCGAGCCTCCGGCGCGGATCGGTCTCGTCGGCAAATCCACATGGTGCTCTGCTGCCTCACACCCCAACGGTGGCAGGCTTCTGGAAGCGTTGCACCAGAGCGACAATGCGCTGCACGCTGTCGAAGGCATCAGGCGTAGCGTCAGAGTCGGGGATTTGAATGTTGTACTTTTTCTCCAGGAAACGCTTCAGCGACACCATCGAGAACGAATCCACAATGCCGCCGGAGATCAGCGGCGTGGTTTCGGTGATCTCGCGGTCGTCGCCCTCTTCCAGGTATTCGCGGATTACATAATTGCGAACTACTTTGCTGATTTCATCCATGGTGGTTGTGTCCTGTTTGCTTCGTCTTCAGTCATCCATGACGGTGGAGAGATCCCCCACCGGTTCGTTGAATTCTTTGCAGCGCAGTACGCGGCGCACGATTTTGCCACTGCGCGTTTTGGGCAGCGAGTCCACAAACTCAATCTCCTGCGGCATAGCCAACGGCGAAAGGTGCTTACGGATGTGGTTCATGATTTCCAGTTCCAGATCGTCGCTTGGGCTCGTACCCGCGCTTCAGAGTTACGAAGGCTTTCACTACCTCCATGTTGACCGGATCGGGCTTGGCGACCGCCGCCGACTCATACACAGCCGGGTGCTCCAGAAGCGCCGATTCGATCTCAAACGGCCCGACCAGGTGCCCACCGGTGTTGATGACGTCATCGTCACGACCCATGAACCAGAAGTAGCCATCCGAGTCGATGGAGGCGCGATCGCCGCAGAGATACCAGCCGTTCTTGAACTTGGCCTTGAACCCCGCTTCGTTGTTCCAGTAGCTCCGGACCTGCGACGGCCATCCCGGACGCAGTGCAATAAGTCCGGCAATTCCGGTTTGGGCTATCGGCTCGTAGGTCTTGGTGTTCAGAACCGTCGCGGTGATCCCGGGGAATGGCTTGCCCATTGAGCCGGGCTTGATGGGCATGCCGGGAAAATTCGTGATCACGATGCAGCCGGTTTCGGTTTGCCAGAAGGTGTCGTGGAAGGGCTTGCCAAAGGCCTCCTGCGACCAGATCACGGCTTCCGCGTTGAGCGGCTCGCCTACGCTCGCTAAATGGCGCAGGCTGGAGAGATCATGACGCCGGACAATCTCTGTGCCTTCCTTCATCAGGAGGCGGATGGCGGTGGGTGCGGAATACCACACCGTGACGCGGCGCCTCGCGATGAACTCATACCAGCGTCCCGCATTGAAACCGGAATCCAGCACTACCTGGGTCGTGCCGTTCGACCACGGACCGATAATGCCGTAGGAGGTCCCCGTCACCCAACCCGGGTCGGCGTTGCACCAGTAAATGTCATTGGGCTGCAGATCCAACACCCATTTTGCTGTCAGGTATTGCGAAACGATGGAGTAATGAACGTGCTGCGCACCCTTGGGCTGGCCGGTAGTGCCGGAGGTGTAATGCAGCACCGAGGGCGACTCGGCCGTCGTCGGGTAAACGCCGAAATCCTCGACGCGCGGCGTCTCCTCTATCTGGAACTTTACTTCGCGTGGTTGCAGAGCAGTTTCGATGGCATCCACGATGATGATGTGCCGCAGGTTGGGAAGCTGCTCGCGGATCTTGCGGACCTTGTGCACATGCTTCTTCTGGGTGATGATCGCCGAAGTGCCGGCGTTTTGCAGCCGCACCAGGAGCGACTCTTCTCCAAAGGCAGAGAAGAGCGGCTGCGCCACGGCTCCCGTCTTCAAGATGCCGAGAAAGCCGATGTACAACTCGGGCACGCGGTCCATGAAAAGACAGACCCGCTCGCCGGGCTGAATGCCGAGTTGGCAGAGAAACTGCGCGACTGTGTTGGATAGAACCCGCAGATCGTTAAACGTGAACCGACGCTGGTTGCCCTGATAGTCCTCCCAGTCGAGCGCTACCTTGTCTGCCAACCCCAGGCGACAAATACGGTCGCTACACATCCACCCAATATTCAGCGGATCTCCGGGCTGGTAGCCCAACTGCCGTTCGGCGATGGACCAGTCGAAGCCTACGGTAAGTTCTTCGTAGGATTTGGTGGCGAGTTCTTCGCACAGAGCCGGGCTGCTCATTGGGTATCCGATCTTGGCGCCCCTGCGGTTCAAGACTCCAGAATGACTATGGCGCCAGTTTGTCTCTTGGTGGCAGCGATCGAGAGATTGATCCGCCTGACGCCCAACCTCCTGGCGTCCGCTTGCAATCGATGGTGCAGAACGATCCCGTGCTTGCTGCCGGTGCCAACGTTGATTTCCACTTCACGAAAAATGGCCAAGTCCTCAACTCCGGCGCCGAGCGCTTTCAGGGTAGCCTCCTTGGCCGCAAAGCAGGCCGCGTACCGCCGCGCAGGTTTCTTGCCGATGCTGCAATACCTGATCTCCTCGCGGCTGAATATGCCGTTCTCCCGCACCCATTCGCCGCGTGCCAGTTCCTGCTCCACTCGGCGGTTCTCGATCAGGTCAATTCCCAGACCGACGATCACGATGTCGTCCTCTCGCGGTCGGCGCTGTGACTCCCGCAATCGTGCAGAAGTTCGCGGTGGCACGGAAGCTCTGGAGCTACTGACACTTGTGAAGGAAGAACAGCGGAACAGACGGGAGCCCTACCAAGACAGGGATTGGCTGCGGGCACAGTACTTTCGATTAACCTGCGAGGGCCCTGCGCCGGGGATAACATCGCAAACCTCTATGAAGCCGGATGAATGGCAATCCCTCGCAGCCTTATCCTCCGCCTAAGGGTTCCAGGAAGTCGGTGACGTGAATCACCTGAAGACGTGATTGCGGGGAGCAGCAGGAGAGAACCCCAGCCGTGGTTTCTGAATGAGCTAGAGTTCTGCCCGCGCGATGGCCAGGGCGGCAATGGCTGCGGTTTCGGCACGAAGTACGGTCTCGCCCAGAGAAACGGCGAGCCACTGCGATTGTTGGAAGAGGCGCACCTCATCGGCGGTCCAGCCACCTTCCGGACCGACCGCAAGCGCCAGAGACGTGAGGTCGTCTTGGGCGCGGAGGATGTCGATCAGGGTGGCTTCGTGCTCGGTTTCGGCTAGCACGATCCGCAAGTCGCCGGAATCGCTGCGCTTCTTCTGCAATGTTCTGGATTCGCTAAGCGTGTTCGTGAAAGCCTCTGCCGTCCCTACCGGACTCGGCGCGCTTTCCAACCTTACCCAGCGCTTGCGCGCTGGGCTAAACTGAGCCGCCCCTGTGGGGCTGGACCTGAAACCGGTTCTGACGTCCTCTCCTACCGCACTTTCAGTACTCGAGTCGTTGCGGCGTGACAACTCGAGCGAACTCTCCGGCGCGCCGTTCGCAAGAGCGTCTGCCAACTTCACCGGATCGGAGATTTCGGGCGGCGCGGCGCGGCGTGACTGCTCAGCGGCCTCGCGCACGATCCGCCGCCAGCGTTCCACTCGCTTGGTGGCAGCCAATGCCAGGTGCTTTTCTGTGCGTCGTGCCACGACCGGTATGATCGTCGTGGCGTTCAGCTCCGTGCACTTTTCGATGGCCCACTCCATGCGATCGAACTTGAAGATGGCGAGCAGCATCGTAATGGGCATAACCACGCTGGCTGTGACTTCTTCGCCTAACGTGAACTCGACGCGATCGTCGCTCACGTTTGCAACTTTTCCCCGCCGCACATGCTCTCCGCAGGCGACTTCGAATTCCTGTCCAACGCGAGCCCGCAGCGTACGGGATAAATGCGCAGCGTGGGCGCCAGTTAAGGCAGCGCGTTCGGCAGAGAACTCGTCGGCAATCCAGCGGCGGCGGGTCATCGGGTAAAGAGTAGCAGGGTCGCAATCTCGCCCGCGCTCAGTATGACAAAACCGAAGAGGCGGAATGGTGACCCTTCATGAGATCGTTTTGTCATAGGGATCCTTCGACTACGGTTCGTCCGCTCGGCGAACCAACCTCCGCTCAGGATGACAGGGCGGGACGAGTCGAGGAACCTTCGGTCAGGATGACAGCAGGTGAGGAGTTATCGTGTGAAGAGCAGCAGAGCGACGGCAATCGCAATCGAAGCATAGACACCGCCGAATATGCGGTTCTGCCGGGTGAGGTCCTCTTCGCTAAAGAGGCGGCTGTTCAGCAGGAATTCCAGCGCCGATACCATCCCCACCACCACCGCCATGACCAGCCAGCGCTCCTGGCGCATTTCTGCGCGCAGCAGAAATGGAATGGCGAATATTGAGAGGCCCAAATAAATAAGCCCGCCGATGCGGGCGCGCTTGCGGCGCTTGGGATTCTGGTAGCGCAACAGCAGGATCTGCGACAACTCGCGTGGTCGCAGCAGTCGCGCCGCCGCTGGCAACGCGGTCACAATCAGCAGAAAGAACGCGTAGATGCGGAGGGCTTTGTCCAAGGGAGCCGCTATTCGCCTGTTCGCTGTTCGCTCTTCGCCGGAGCATGTCTGAGTAACCGTCTAGGGCGAACAGCAGATCCCTTGACTCGGGCTGAAGTTCTCGCTCGGGATGACAAAACAGACGAGTCTTTCAGCACACGCCAAAAAGAACTTCTTCAATATCGAAGTAGCAATACCCACAGCGCGCTACTGGAACATCTCTTTCACCTTGTTCAGCAGCGAGCGGCTGACGGGCTTGTTCTCCACCGAAGTCATGGTGCGCAGCTCTTCCAGCAGCTCGCGTTGCCGCTGGTTGAGCCTCGACGGGGTTTGCACTTTCACCTCGATATGAAGGTCGCCTCGTCCCCGGCCATTCAGCACGGGCACGCCTTTGCCTTTGGCTTTGAAGGTTGTCCCGGTCTGCGTGCCTTCGGGAATCTTTAGCGTGTATTCGCCATCGAGGGTCGGGACCTGGACCTCGGTTCCGAGCGCGGCCTGGGGGAACGAAATCGGGACCACACAGTACAGGTTCTTGCCTTCGCGCTCGAAGAAGGGATGCTCTTTGGCGTGCAACACAACGTAGAGATCGCCCGGGGGACCGCCATATGCTCCGGCCTCACCTTCGCCGGAGTACAGAATGCGCGCGCCTTCCTCGACACCCGCAGGCACGTTCACTTTCACCGTGCGCTCACGGGTAACCCGTCCCTGGCCCCGGCACTGACTGCAGGGATCGACGATCAGCTTGCCGGAACCCTGACAGGTGCTACAGCTGCGCGAGATGGCGAAAAAGCCCTGTTGATAACGTACCTGTCCGCGGCCGCCACAGGTTGTGCAATTGATGGGCGCCTTGCCGGGGGCCGCGCCGCTTCCCTTGCACTGCTCGCACTCTTCCATGCGCCGGACTTGCACTTGCTTACTGACGCCGAAGACAGCTTCCTCGAACTCGAGGGTCAGGTCTTCACGCAGATCGGCACCGCGTTGCGCGCGCGAACGGCGTCCGCCTCGCTGCTGACCGAACATGTCGCCAAACCCGAAAAGATCGCCGAAGATGTCCTGGAAGTCATTGAACACCGTGCCGTCGAACCCGCCGAAACCCTGGCCGGCGCCATTGGTAACTCCGGCATGGCCAAAGCGGTCATAGCGGGCGCGCTTCTCCGAGTCGGCAAGGATGGCGTAGGCCTCGCTGCATTCCTTGAAGCGCTCCTCGGACTCGGGGTTGTCGGGGTTTCGGTCAGGGTGATACTGGAGCGCGAGCTTGCGATAGGCGCTCTTGATCTCCTGATCGGTTGAAGTGCGGGAGATGCCCAGCACCTCATAGTAATCGCGTTTTACGTTGGTGGCCAGAAGTTTTACCTAGTTCTTGGGATTGCGCGCCACGCGGACCATGGCCGGACGCAGCAGCCGGTCCTTTAACCTATAACCGCGCTGCAACTCGTCGAGCACGTGGTTGTCCTCGGCTTGGTCCGTATCCACCATCTGAATCGCTTGGTGGACGTTGGGATCGAACGGCTCGCCCTCGGTAGGGACAGGCTGCACGCCAAGCTTGGCTAGCGCGTCATGAAACTGCTTGTCGATCAGTTCGATGCCGGCGTGGAAATCTTCCAGAGACGCGGCGTTGGTCTTCAGCGCGTTGTCCAGGCTATCGAGAATGGGCAGCAGTGCTTTGAGCGCGTCGGCAAGGGCGTAGTCCCGGTATTCCTGCTGCGCCTTGGCATTGCGCTTGCGAAAGTTGTCGAACTCGGCCTGCAACCGGGCCAACCGGTCAAGATAAGCCGCGCGCTCACCTTTAACGCGCTCCAATTCCGACTGCGGCTCTTCCGGCGCGACAGAACCCGCGCTCTGCGCGGCAAGCTCGTCGCCATCTTCGGCGGGCGGAAGTTCGTGGTCGAGTTCCAACTCCGCCTCGCTGGAGCTTCCATTGTGCTTTTTTGCTTGCATAAATCTTCCAAAGGTCCGAGAAAAACAGTGTCGCCCCTAAAGGGGCTCGGTTCGACTTCTGCACCTTACCCCGGGCTTACGCCCGGGGCTAACGTCTGTTCCGCCCCTGCGGGGCTGGTTTCGGCTGGGCGCGCAACACCCGTCGCTACCCTGCGCTGCCTCTGACGGACCCCCACTCAAACCCTCGAAACATTTACGTGGCCTGGGCCTGGGCGCTGCCTTAGAGCCAAGTCTCTCGAAAATGCTAACTAGTCGTCCCTACGTTGATTCGTTCCAAACTTGATCGAACAGGCGCGCGATGTAAGACACGGCGGTTATGGTGTGCTCGTAATCCATACGAGTCGGGCCGATCACGGCCAGCGATCCCATCACTTCGTCGCCCACACGCGCCGGCGTGCCAATCAGCACGAAGTTATTTAGATGCGGCATGGCGTCTTCGAGACCCACAACCACGCGTACCGCCTCCTGGCGCACATCGAGATAGGCGGAAAGCAGATCGACGACGCGTTGCTTCTCCTCCAGGGTGGCCAGCAACTGGCGCAGACGCTCCTTGTCCTGCTCGGTAATCACCAGGTTGGACGCACCCTCCACGTACACGGCTTGTGACCCGCCTTCGGTGGTAAGCGCTCCCTGGGAGTAGAGCTGCTCGACCGACCGCATCAAGCGGTCATACTCGCTGCGCTCCTGCTGAACGCGTTTGGCAATCTCGTTGCGCAGCGATTCCATTTCCCAACCGCGAAAGTTCTGGTTGATGTAGGCCGCTGCCGCGTCCAGGTCCGCCACTGGTAGATCGTTGGTCAGCCGCAGCACACGGTCGCGCACCAGTCCGTTACGCACGACCACCACGGCCAGAACTTTCTTGTCTCCCAGACGCTGGAAGTACACGTGCTCCAGAGCATTGTGCTGTCCCGGGCCCGGCGTGATGGTCACGCCTACGCCGTGCGAGATCAGCGACAACACATGCGACGTGCGCTCCATAAATTCTTGAACATCCTGGAGTCCTTGCAAGTTTCCCTGGATCAGGTTCTCGTCGGCCGGAGAGAGGCGCGCCTCCCCGGTGAGTTGCTTCACGTAGTAGCGATAGGCCTTGGTGGTAGGTACGCGTCCCGCCGAGGTGTGCGGCTGCTCCAAAAACCCTGCGTCGGCCAGGTCTGCCATAACGTTGCGAATGGAGGCCGCGCTAAGGCTCTCGCGATTGCCGCGGGTGAGTGTGCGCGACCCCACGGGTTCTCCCGTGGAGATGTAGGTCTCCACAATTGCGGTGAGAATCTCGCGTTCCCGTCGTCCAATGCCTTCTGGTGCGCCCATTAATAGTCCGGCGAAGTGTAACTTCCCTTTTTGCAATTACTTATGAATTGTCGAGGAATAACACTTCTGCACGCTCATTCTAGGAAGCAAGCGGCGCTGTGTCAAGATTGGCAATCGAGGGGGCTGAGTGCCAACAAAATGACCAATTGGTGCCGCCGCTGCGCGGCTCGACTTGACCGCCCAAAGGTCACCGAAAGCGGGGTCTCCATCCTGCTACAATGCAGGCGAATTGGGGCGGACTGCAACCTGCGTCAAACACCGAGCACCGGGTTCCGTCTCCGTCGAACTTCTGGCCCAAGACCCCGTATAAATGACCAGCAGTGAATAGGATTTGGGCCAGGAGTCACCGCCCCTTGGGAGCGCTGATTGGACGACATCCAAGCCGTCAATGCCCTTGTCCGTCGTTGTGTGGCCGGCGACGCTGCGGCCTGGCAGGACATCGTTCAGCAGTATCATCGGCGCATCTACAACATCTGCTACCGGTTTTCCGGCTCGGCAGAGGACGCGGCTGACCTGACCCAGGAAGTGTTCATCAAGATGTACCGAACGCTGAGCACGTACGATACCTCGCGGGCCGCCTTCATGACCTGGGTTACCACGGTAACCCGCAATCTACTGGTGGACCACTTCCGTAAAGGAAAGTACGACCGGGTCACGGACTCGTTGGATGCCGCTCCGGGCAACCAGGAGGAGGGCCTGACGCCAGCCGAAAAGCTGGAGGATCCGTCGGCTGGACCGGAGGCGCGGGTGCAAAGCCAGGAAACGCAAAAGATGGTCCACGCGGCCCTGGCCAAGCTTTCTCCCGAGCTTCGCGAGGCGGTCATCCTGCGGGATTTGCAGGACATGGACTACAAGGATATTGCCATAGTGCTCAAAGTACCGGAGGGGACCGTGAAGAGTCGCATAAATCGGGGACGAACGGAACTTGCAAGGCTCCTCCAACGTAATTACAGGCAGGTAAGCTGATGGCAAGCGAGAACCAACCCGGAATGCAATGCGTCGAGGTCGAGGCCCTGTTGGCCGAGGCCATCGATGGCACCTTGCACGGTTCGACTCTGGCGGCCTTTGAGGCCCACCGGGAGTCCTGCCCTGCCTGCCGCGCCATGGTCGAAGAGGCCAAGAGCGGCATGCACTGGCTGAAGGGTCTGGACGACGTCGAGCCCCCGCGCAATCTGGTGCACAACATTCTGGCGCAAACCATCGGACAAATTCCGGAGCCGCGTGTTGCCCAGGCTCCTAAGGGTGAAGGCTGGCTGGAGCGGCTGAAAGGCAGGATGTCTTCAGTCTTCGCTCCCGTGGTTACGCCGCGCTTCGCGATGTCGTTTGGCATGGCTTTCTTCTCCATCACCATGCTGCTCAGCATCGCGGGTTTCCGTGTCGCCGATCTGCGGCATGTGGACATGAGCGCGAAGGGAATCACCAAGGGGTATTACTCCGCCCAGGCGCGCGTAGTCCGGTATTACGAAAACATTCGTCTGGTCTATGAGATCGAAACCCGAGTGCGTGATCTGCGCCGGGTCGCGACTCCGCAGAACAAGCAGGAGGAGCCTGCGCCGCAGCCGCAAAACAACCCACCCAAGAGCGATAACCAGCAGGACAAAGATCGCCGCAACCAGAATTACAACCGCGAGATGGGCCAGCCTGCTCTGGCCGCATCTCCAGCTTCCAGCAAGCACGACCAAGCGATGGATGAACGAATCGAACAGGCCCGGCTGAATAGGAGAACCGCATGAACTGCGCCAATCATGCCGACGTTCCCGCAACCGCATACTGCCGCACGTGTGGCAAACCAGTATGCAGCACCTGCGTGCGCGACGTCCGTGGCGTCATCTACTGCGAGGAGTGTCTGGCCTCGCATTTAAGCGGCACTATGCCGCCACCCGGCCCTGGTGCCGTGCCTCCGGGTGCTCAACCACCAACCGGCCTGCCGAGTCCGGGCTTGGCTGCAATCCTGGGATTCATCCCCGGCGTGGGAGCCATGTACAACGGCGAGTTCGCCAAGGGGTTCATCCACGTGGTGATCTTCGCCACCTTGATTTGGATGGCCGATAACGTGAGTGGTCTGTTCGGCATAGCGATCGCGGCGTTCGTGATCTATATGCCCATCGAAGCTTACAAGACGGCGCGTGCAAGAGAAATGGGTTTGCCGGCGCCCGATCCGTTTGGGCTTAACAGCATCTTCGCACCGGCCGGCTCGCCAAACCCTCACTGGTCAGTGGCCGCCAACGTTGCGCCAGTTGGAGGCGGCAACCCGATGGCAACGCCGGAAGGTCAGCCCGTGGTGGACGCGGAAGCTTGTTCTCCGTCGCGGGTACCAGTTGGGGCTTTCATCCTGATTGGACTGGGCGTTCTGTTCCTGCTCGATGAAATTGGAGTGTTGCACTTCCACAGTCTCTGGCGTTTCTGGCCGCTGGTGCTGATCGCCCTCGGGATTCGCGTCCTGATGCGCAGAACCGGAAGGGACTGGTGAGGAGGACGTCATGAGATACCGTTATAACCCTTATTGTTCGTGTGGCCGTTGCCGTATTCGTGGATTCATGGGACCCGCCGTTCTGATAACCCTGGGGGTGCTGTTCCTGCTCGACCAGCTCACCCACGTGCGCTGGCTGGATTTCGGCAGCACCTGGCCGGCATTTCTGATCGTGATTGGCCTCATCATGTTCCTCGAACACAACGCTTCACCCGCCGGTCATGTTCCGCGCGAGTACGTCGCTATACCGCCAACGACGGTGGGCGGGGCGGGCTACGTGGCACCGCCGCAAACTCCCGTCGTCCCTCCACCTCCGGTTGCCTCGGTCGCGCCGGATACGAATTGGAACCGACCCAATGACTCGGAGGTGCACCATGGCTAGCCCAACGTATACGCCTCCACCGGCGGCACAATACCCGCCACCACCACCGTATCGCTACCGCCGTTCGATTGCCGGCCCGCTGGTGCTGATCTTCATCGGTCTGGTATTCCTGCTGCGGAACCTGGGAGTGCGGCTTCCCATCTGGCACTGGTTCGGACATTGGTGGCCTCTGCTGCTGATTCTGTTCGGCGTAATTCGCCTGATCGAACACTCCATGGGGCAGCGCCAGGGTTACAACACCAGCCGATTAGGAGCGGGGACGGTTCTGCTCCTGATTTTGATTGTCGCCGTGGGACTGTCGGCCCATTACAGCTCCGATGTTGATTGGGGAGGGGTGCGTGATCAGATCCGCATGGACGACGACTTGGGCGGCATCTTTGGTACGGCATTCACCTTTGACGACACGCTGCAGCAGTCCTTCCCTGCCAAGGGGAGTCTGCGCGTGGTGTGCGATCATGGCAGCCTGAACATCTCGCCATCCGACGACAACACTCTGCGCGTGGTTGTCCACAAGAAGGTATACGCGCAGAACCAGAACGATGCCAACAAGTATAACGACGGCACGAAGCCGCAGATCACCGTCAACGGCAGCGCGGTGCTGCTGAACGCCAATACCAACGGCGCGGGCGATCACGGGGTCGAAAGCGACATGGAGATCTTCGTCCCACGCGATGCCTCGCTTGATATTGCCAGCAAGCGCGGCGACGTAACCGTTAACGGACGCAAGGCCGATGTGAGGGTTTCCTTGCAGCACGGCGACGTCGCGCTGGACGATATTGCCGGCGCAGTGAAGCTGAACATGGATAAGGGATCCGTCCGCGCTTCCAAGGTCAGCGGCGACCTCGACGTGGAAGGACGCACCGACAACATCAGCGTGGATGAGTGCGGGGGCGCAGTCCACCTCAATGGCGACATTTTTCAGGACATCCGCCTGAGCAAGATCGCTAAGACCGTTTCTTTCAAGTCGTCGCGCTCGGACATGGAGATTGCTTCCGTACCCGGCGAAATTGAGATTTCAACCGATTCCGTGCGTGGCACTGATCTCAGCGGCCCCAGCCGGGTGGTCACGCGTTCCAAAGAGATTCACCTGGAAGACGTCTCCGGCGACTTGCAGGTCGAAACCTCCAATGGCGACATTGAGGTCCATGCCGCCAGTAAGCTTCCCGTGGGCAGGATGACGATCACCGGCAAGCACGGCGACATCACCCTGACACTGCCCTCGAATGCCGGGTTCCAGATCGAGGCGACGACCCGCAAGGGCGACATTACCTCCGATTTCGGCGCCATAAAAGTCAACCAGACCAATGGCAAATCGGAGGCCAGTGGAACGGTCGGTAACGGTGCCGCCAAGCTGCAGATTACAGCCGATACTGGCGATATTCGCATCACGAAAGGCTAGGTTTTCGTCCACCGCAGAAGCATAGAGGCACGGAGAAAATCCGTGCCTTTTGCCTATAAGGTGGTGAGTGGATAGGAGTTCGAGTCTAAAGTTCTGGGATTCTTAAACTTCAGCCCGAAGCTCTATCCACCAGCCACTAGCCACTAACCACTCTCTTCACGATCCCTTCCACCTCATTGACAACTTCATCAATGCTCTTGTGCGTGGTATCGATGTGTACCGCGTCGGATGCGGGGACCAGAGGGGATGCGGAACGGGTGCGGTCGCGCTCGTCGCGAGCGGCAATCTCAGCCAGCACACGCTGGGCCTCCTCGGGAGAGGGCGAACCATTCTGCAGGACCCGGCGTTCCGCGCGGACGGTGGCGTCGGCATCGAGAAAAATCTTCACATCGGCGTTGGGAAATACGGCGGTCCCGATATCGCGGCCTTCCATCACTACGCCACCTTCTTTGCCCAACTCGCGCTGGCGTGCCACCATTAGCTTCCGCACCGGGGGGTGGATGGAAACGCGCGACGCTGCAGCGGTTACGTCGGACTCACGAATCCGCTGCGAAACATCGCGGCCATCGAGCAGCACCCGGTTCCCTTCTCCGTGGGGTTCGAGCTGAATCACGGTATTCTCCGCCAGCGTCCGTAGCGCCTCTACGTCATCCAGAGAAACACCGTGCTCCATCGCCTTAAATGCCAAGGCGCGATACATGGCGCCACTCTCCAGATTGACGTAGCCAAGTTTCTTGGCCAGACGAGCGGCGATGGTGCTCTTGCCGGATCCCGCCGGACCGTCCATCGCGATGACTAATTTGCGAGCAGCGCCCATCCTTAGCCGTTGCCCTGCCGTGGAGCGGGTGGCTTCGATCTTCCCGCACGCTTGCTCGGACGCCGCTCCACCAGCGGCATACCCGGCCGCGGCGGGAGCGGCTCGAAGCGTGGCTTCGGCTTGAATTCGTGGTCCGCCGAATGCGGCGGTTGCGGCGACGACACTTGCAGCATCACACGCCCGGCAACGTGCACGTAGGTAAGCTCACGCGCGGCCTGCAACGCGTGAATGCCTTCGCGTACCCGGACACGGCCGATGATTGGGGAAAAGAACTGCTCGACCTCTTCCTGTTGCGCAGCCAGCACGCAGTCAAGATACTTCGAGACCAACGCAGTCAGGGCTTCAGCAAACGAAACGTGCATGCCTTGCCGCACCGCCTGGGGCGCCCAGCGGAAAAGCACGTCCCAGAAGACGCCTTCGTCCTGCTTGTAATCTACCCGCGTGATGCGCAACTTGGCCCATAGCTCGTCCAAAGCGCGGTCAAGGGCCGCCTCCGAGATGTCGCCCCCGAGCAATTCGCGCACCCGGTACTTCGAAATGGGACCATCTTTCTGGATAATGTGGAACGCGTCCACAGCTAGCGGAGAATATTCGGAACGGGCACCCGCCTTGGGAGGCTGCCGCGGATTGCGATCGCCAACCAGTCCGTAAAAATAAGGAAATACTGACGCCGACACGATGAAATTGTTCTCAGGAAAAACGTTGGCCTCGTACGCCGCCTTCTCCCGCAGCAGGCGGACCATTAGGTCTTTCGCGTCGCGCGCCCCTGCATCGGCAAAAGCCATCTGCACCGTGGGCAGCTTTTCGTCGCTTCCCTTGTAAGCGCCCACGAAAGTCGGGGCCAGCACGGGCGGGCGCTGCGGATAGAGCAGGCAGAAGCCAACCGACTCGATGTACTCGCGCGCCTCCTCCAGGGTGCAAACGGGCCGCCCGTTCAAGCGCCACTTCTCCCGGCGCAGCTCTTGTAGTTGTTGTTCCTGCATGGGGTTCTTGCGGAAGCGAAATTCAGATGCGCTTAAATGCCCGCTGGATATCTTTAACAGAATACCGCAGAACCACCGGGCGGCCATGGGGGCAACTCATGGGGCAATCGGTTTTGGCCAGCTCGCTGAGCAGCCATTCCATTTTGTTCTGCTCCAGCGGCATGTTGACTTTGATGGCCGCGTGGCAAGCAATACTGGCAGCAATGTTGGTGCGGATCTTATTCAGGTCCAGCGACTGCTCTTCGCGCTCGAACTGGTCCAGAATTTCGTGCAGCAAGTGCTCGACGTCGCCCGCACCAACGCCTGCCGTTGTGGTCTTGACCGCGATGGTTCGCGAGCCAAATGGTTCCACCTCGAAGCCGTTGCGATGCAATTCGTCGGAAATGTCCGCGAAGACCGCCATCTGGCCGGGCGTCAGCTCAAGGATGAGCGGCATCAGCAGTTGTTGTTTCTCAGGCGACTCGGCCAGCCGCTGCCGGCAGATCTTTTCGAACAGGATGCGCTCGTGCGCGACGTGCTGGTCAATGATCCATAATCCCTGCGGATTGACGGCAAGAATGAAGGAGTCACGAATCTGGCCAAGAGGCCTCAGCGTCGCCAGCGATTCCAGACCGGCAGGCGCATCGTCCTCTGCCACCGCCGTGGAGCAGGCGCTTTCTCCACGAGCCGTAGCGCCGGGAGCCGGGCCCTCAAATGTCTGCGGCCCGAACCGGGCCACCGGAATCGCGGCGTTACCTTCGACGGCGAATCCGTTTCCTTCGAACTGCAAGCGTGCGTTGAAAGGCGGGGGTTCCGGCGGACGTAAAGCGAAAGCTGCGTCGGCTTCAGTCACCAGCAATTCGCTGCCAGCAAAATCGCGCGCGCCCGAGGTAAGCGATGGCGAGGCGGTCGGCTGTGCATGGATCTCAGTCATGAACGCCGGCACCGGCCGTGTCTTCATCTGCACGGCGCGCACAGAGTCGCGAATGAAATCGTGCAGCAGCGACGATTGCCGGAAGCGCACCTCGGTCTTCGAGGGATGAACATTGACATCAACTTCCGTGAATGGCATCTCCAGGAACAGCAGTACCACGGGGTAAACGCTGGGCGGAATGATGTTGCGATAGGCCTCGGTCAGGGCATGCTGCACCACGCGGTCGCGAATCAGGCGGCCATTCACGAAGATGAAGATCGAGTTGCGGTTGAGCTTCTGGATCTCGGGGCGGGAGACAAAGCCATGCAGCTTGACCTCGCCTTTCACCGGCTCCTGAGGCTCCTCTTCTTCGTTGCGGCGCCACGGCGGCGGCTGTGGCAGGCCTACGCGCGCCAGGGGCAGCAGGGCGCTCAGCGGTATCAACTGGTCGAGCGTCTCTTTGCCGAAGACCTGGTAGATGCGCTGCGAATGGTCGGCCACCGGCGGCGCAATCAGCATCGCGTTAGTCGCCGAATGCAGCTCCCAATGCATCTCAGGGTGGGCCAACGCGTAGTGCGTAACCAGCGACGCGATATGCGACAGTTCCGTGGACTCGGCTTTGAGGAACTTTCGCCGCGCAGGAATGTTGAAGAACAGGTCGCGCACCGTGATCGCCGTTCCCAGGGGCAGCCCCGCCTCTTCGACAGTCAGCAGTTTGCCACCAGCGATCTCGATCACCGTTCCGGCAGCGTCTTCGACGGCGTGCGTTTCTAACCTCAGACGGCTTACTGACGCGATCGAAGGCAGCGCCTCGCCGCGAAAGCCCAGGGTCGCGATGTTTAACAGATCGTCGGTGTTGCGAATCTTGGAAGTGGCGTGGCGCTCGAACGCGAGCATGGCGTCGTCGCGCACCATGCCGCAGCCGTCGTCGATGACCTGTATGAGTTTCTTTCCGCCGGCCTCAACACTCACCCGGATCCTGCGGGCGCCGGCATCGAGCGCGTTCTCCAGCAGCTCTTTGACCACCGATGCAGGACGCTCCACCACCTCGCCTGCAGCGATCTTGTTGGCTACGTTTTCGGAGAGAACGTGGATGCGGCCCATGTCAGTTGCCAGTAGTCGTTTCCAGTAGTCAGTACTGCAATTTACCAAAGCTACTATCGCTATCGCCTCGAGTGATCTTCGAATCACTGACGACGGGTAACTGACGCCTGCTTCACTGCGTCGGCGCGTAATACCCCTTGCGCGCTCGCACCTTGTATTTCTTGTTGTCGGCAAGGATCTCGATCTTGCGGTACTTGCCATTGGCCAGGAAATCCGCCGGCTTGTAGGAAACGTCATACTGGCTGCGCAGCTCGTCGGAAATCTCCGAGAACGCGTTGGAGACGTCCTGAATCTTGAAGGGGAAAAACGCCTTGCCACCAGTCTCCTCCGCGAAGTGCTCGAGGATCTTGTCGCCGCGCAGCTTCAGGCCACTGACGTTGGTGGAAATTGTGTAGATGATGACTTCGGCGCGCTGTGCCATTTCCACCGCTTCTTCGCGCGAGACGCGGCTCTGGTTGTCCTCGCCATCGCTGAGCAGGATGATGGCGCGCCGGGTGGCGCTGGTGCTCTTGTCCTGCATGAGTTTGTCGCGACAGGCGAAATAGATGGCATCGTACATGGCGGTGCCGCCGCCCGGCCGTAGCATGCGCACTCCGTGCGACAGCGCCTCGGTGTCGTCGGTCATGTCCTGCGTGACTTCGGGGGTCGTGTCAAACCCAATGACAAAGGCCTTATCGGACGTTCGCCGAATGATCTGATTCAGGAACTCGATGGCCGCTTCCTGCTCGAACTTGAAGCGGTCGCGCACGGAGTTGCTGGCGTCAATCAGCAGCCCGACCCGCAGCGGCAAATTGGTCTCCCGGCTGAAAGAGCGAACGCTCTCCGCCGGCTTGTTGTCGTCGAAAACGCGGACGTCGTTCTGAGTGAGATCTTTTACGTAATGACCACGTTTATCGGTGACAGTGAAAACCACGTTCACTTCATTAACCCGCTTACGGATGACAGTGACGGTGTCGTCAGGGTCTTCTCCCGTTTTAGGTGTGCCAGAAGCGGCGGAGTCCGGGGCCGGTACCGCATTGGACGTCGGCGGCTCACCCGCAGGCGCTGGCTTAGGCGCAAGGCTGGACTGAGCCGAAGAACTGGCAGGATTACCGGCCTGGGGAGAAGGGTCGGCAACGGTTGCCGGGGACGTGGTTGCGGGAGCGCCGGATTGCCCACCCTGGGATGCCGGCGGCGGAGCGCTTGGCTGTGGAGGGAACTTGGTGGCCGAGGGCGCCGTCGGAAGCGGCTCCGTCGGCGTGTTCTGCGCAGCGAGCCCCCACGGCAACGCCGTCAGCAAAAAAAGGATTAACCAGTACTTCATTAAAACTCATTATAGCTGCTGGTTGTGAACGCCACAGAGACACGATCATTCCCATCGCATACAAGACGCGGTTCTCGCACGCCTCTTGGTTCGAGTCGAAGGGAAACCCTTTTTCAGCTCGCCCCTTCCCTACCAATTCGCAGCAGAAAGGACTCCAACTCCGGCGGCAGTGGCGCATCGAAACTGAGCGGCTCGCCAGTTCGCGGATGTACGAACTTGATGGCCGCCGCATGCAGAAAGTTTCGGTTGAGGCTCAGGGCGCTGCGTTCCTTCTCCACGGCGAGCCCTTTGGATTTCTGGGCCTCCGAACCCTTCTTTGCCGACCCTTTGGTTTGCGCGGGGATCGCTCGCAATTCCTTCGGTGCTCCATAGAGCGCATCCCCAACCACGGGATGCCCAATTGACGCCATATGCACGCGTATCTGATGAGTGCGGCCAGTCTCGATGCGTACGTCCAGGAGGGCGAACTTGCCGAAACGGGACTCCATGCGCTCGCGAACTTCGTAGTGTGTCACTGCCGCGCGCCCTCCGCTGCGGCGGGTTGTCATCCGGGTGCGCCGAACGGCGTCGCGACGGATCTCGCTGTCTATAGTCCCTCTCTGCTTTGCGGGCCATCCATGCACCAGCGCCACATACCGCTTGTTCACCTGCCGGTTGGCAAACTGCTTGGCAAGCTTGCGATGCGCAAGATCGTTCTTGGCGACCACGATCAACCCGCTGGTTTCCTTGTCGAGCCGGTGCACGATGCCTGGGCGCAATTCACCCCCCAGGTCTGACAACGCGCCGAAGCGATGAAGCAGCGCATTGACTAGCGTTCCGCGGTTTCGCTCTGCGTCGGTCGCGCCCGCGCCGGCATGCACCATCATCCCAGCCGGTTTGTTAACAACGGCAAGGTCTTCGTCTTCATAAACGATGTCGAGAGGAATGTCTTCCGCGATGGCTCGCAGGGGTGCAGGTTGCGGATCACCGAGAATGGTGATCTGCTCTCCGCCGCGCAATCGCAGCGACGGTTTCGATGCCGACCCGTTGACCAACGCCTTCGCCTGCGCCAGCAATTGCTGCACGCGCGCGCGGCTAATGTCCGGAAGTTGGTCGGTCAGAAATTGATCGAGACGCTGGCCGGCGGCATCGGGTGAAACGAGAACCGTCATGGGGAACCGCACGTCGGGCATGAACGCAGTAGTTTCAGATACAAAAAAGAGCGGAGTGTCGTCCCCAACAGGGTCGTCCTTCGCCGCGTGGAGCCCCATTGGCAAAAAATGCGGCGTGAAAACCATGCGCCTAGCAAATCAGGTATATGATGTTTGACGCCCGTTCGACATTGTATGACGAATAGCATTAGAAACTCGGCCTTGCTTGCTCTGATTTGTGTAGCGTTCCGTTTGAGCTGCCTTTCTGCCGCCGATCCCGGAATGCCGGCGCCCCCCCAGGACGTTGCCAAAAGTGGAAGCGTTGAGGACTCAAAACATAGTCCGGTGTGGGTCCTGACGGAATACGCCTGCAAAAAGGGGGTTCGCCACAAGACTGCAAGGGAAGGACTTGTATCGGTGGTGATGCAGCGCGGCGCGGATCGCCAGCCGTCGCAAGTTCTTGGCGTAAAGGGTAGTAAGGCAGATGAGGTGGCGTTCATACATGTCCTGGAATCGGATTGCTCCGGTGAGCAGCCGACGGCTGCACAAGGCGGAGCGAGTTTGGCTCTCGAGCATAAGGTCTCGGGAGAGGAATATTTCTACGCAGTCTCCGGCCAGGGCGAGTGCTTGAGGACATTCCGAATCGGGTCCCTCGGACAAATCGTCCCAGTTGACATGAGCACCAAGCTACAGGATTGTCAAAATGAGGTGCGAATTTGGTCGAGCCAGGCCGCGAAATGGAACGCACAGGCAAACAGCCCTGACAAGACCAAGCCTTAACGATGCCGGCTTATCAAAAGAGGGGTCGGAGTTACCTCGTCGGCCGAAGCCAGCCTTGCTGGCTGCCGTAGGGGCACACGTCGCATCCACAGCAGTCCTCCGCCAATCACCAGCAGGATGGCGATGGCCTGGGTGCCCGACATGAAGCCGAGGAATTCGCCCCGCCCAGGGTCACCACGGAAGAATTCTATGAAGTAGCGGGCGACGCCGTAGATGATCATGTAAGTCCCGATGATTTCGCCTTCGAATTTCTTGCGCCGAATGAGCCATACCAGGAACAGACAATTGGCGAGTTCGACCACCATCTCGTAAAGTTGGGTGGGGTGCAGCGGGACATTGAGCGGAGTCCCTACAACTTCATTCGCCAGAGGATTGTGGAAAGTGACGGCCCAGGGAACGTGGGTCTCACGGCCATAGCAGCAACCGGCAGCAAAGCAGCCCACGCGGCCAAACGCGTGTCCCAGGGCAAGGCCGGGGGCAAACACGTCGCACGTCCGCAGCACCGGCATATTGTTGCGCCGCATATACCATACGCACATCACCAGCGCCAGCAAGAATCCGCCCGACCAAACGCCGCCTGCCTGAAACGTTGACAAGCTGAAGATCTCACCAGGATGGTCGCGGTAATACCCGAACTCAACCAGGACCATCAGGACTTTCGCCCCCAGGATGCCCGACAGGATGGCGATAATGCCGAGGTTCCATAGCTTGTCGGGATCCAGACCCTGCTCGCCCCCAATCTTGACGATGAGCAGGAGACCGAAGATGAGGCCTAAGGCGGCCATCAGGCCGTAGGTCGGAAGGCCGAAATTGCCAAAGTGAAGAAAACGGGGAAACACGTCTCTATTTTAGATGCAGAGAGGAGTTCTGCGCTTCAGGTGACAGTTAGCACTTAGCAAAGCCCGGGACTTATGTCAGCGCTGTACTTGCAGAACAGCCCCGCAGGCTCTTACAAACTGCCAAGTGCTAATTGCAAAAGAAGCCGACCCGCTGGGCCGTGAACGGTGGGCCGTCAATGAACCCGTCCTATACGGTGGGAACCCGCCGCGGCTCTTTAGGCATTTCCGCATGACGGAACATCGCACACCGAACCGAATGCGAGTCGGGTCCCCTGTTCATTGAGCATTGGTTCAAAAAACGGTTGCCACCAACACCAACTTTGCAGGCCGGCTTTCTGCCCCGATGCTATGCAAAAGGTGCGGAGATGACAAGGGCCGGAGCCCAAATAGATGGAAATTTACGTGCGGTTAGCGGAGAGAATTTACACCACCGGGAAAACAAGGCAGGTTCCGGCAGGCGTTCTTCTACGCTACACGGACTGATTCACCCAGCGTTCATCCCACCCGGCGCGCCTCGGCCAGTACCTCGTCGAGCACTCCCGCCAACTGCTCGGCCCGCGCATTATAATCGCTGGCGATGCCGTCTTGCTTATGCTTGAGGACGTGAAGTTCGTCGGCGATGTTGAGCGCGGCCAGCACCGCTACCCGGAGCGAATCCACGGTGGCCGCTTGCTGCGAGATCAACCGCATCTTGCCGTCCACGTAGGCGGCCAATTGCGCGATGTATTCCGGATCGGAGCCCCGAAGGTGATAGGTCTGATCGTAAATTTCGACTCGAACGCTGCCGTTGCCGTTAGACTGACTCAAACTAGCCTCCCTTGTTCAGTGCCATCGGTCAGGAGATAGGGCTTAGCAACCCCGCAAAAAATCGTTGCCCAGCCAGCAACCACCTGCCCTCAGGCACTCCGCATTATCACGCTGATTCTTCCGACGTCAAAGATTCAATTTGGCCGAGCATCTTTTCTACTCGGGTACGCACCTCCTCGCGTTCACGGCGCAAAGCGACCAATTCGTGGCGCATGGAGTCAACCTCTTCCTCCCGTTCGTTGAGTTGTTCGCGCAGTCGGGTGGCGTCACGTTCAGCCGCGGCTTTGGATTCACGTGCGGACTTTAAGAGCTCAATCGTACGAAGGACTTTTTCTTCCAGGGATTTGAAATCGGCAGTGGAAGGGGCGGAGGCGGCTTCAACTACGTTCGCGGGCATGAAAAATCTACCTCGGAAAATTTTTGGTGTTGCGAGCGCAGTATATCGCAGAAGTTCAGCGCTGGACTGTGGAGAACTCACGATTCCGAAACCCGAACCATGAATGACATTAGAGTTGAACAACTCTGCATTCAGAGGGTGCCCGGCAAACCAAAAGCCCTCCGGCGCTGGAGGGCTTTTCGAGCATCCTCAGCCGAGACCTTAGTGCGGCTCCACGTAAACCAGATTTGGTGGTACGAGATTTCCATTGGCATCTTTCAGATTGACGGCGATCTGTTGCACCTCATACCCGAGCGAGACATCAATGCGGTGGACAGTGCCGTCGCTGGTGCCAACGTAGACCTGCGAGCCGTCCAGGGTTATGCCACCGTTGTAGGCGGTAGGTCCACCGACGTAAGGAATTATGAACGGCGTCGAGGTCTGCAGGTTCAAATACAGTAACTCCGGCAGGTCGCTGATGATCCACGCCCGTGAGCTATCCGGACTGAAGAAGAGTTGGCGGGCGTTGAAGAGGCCGGCCCCCATGTCCACGGAGCTAATGGTGCTTGTGTCCTTGATCGGACAGCCCGGGGTGGTTAAGGTCCCGGGGCTCGATACCACGTCAACCGAGGGCGAATCCGTCGCGACCGCCCCGGTCCCGTTGGGAATCGGGCCGATCAACGTTGGGCCGGACGCGGAAAGGGTTTGCACTTCCGCTGAGTTACAGGTTGAGCGGATATCGATTCCACCGGGAGTGCTTCCGGTGATGTAGGTCAAGCTACCTTGTGCGCTTATGCCCAGGGCGTGCGTGGTATAGGGCAGGGAAACTGAAGCGGAAAAGGAAAGCGGGAACCCCGTAATAAGTTGGTTTCCGCTCACAAATTCGTCGAAGCTGCTGTCGGGCGTGTAGGCGGCAGAGGTCGTAGTCCCACCGTACGTAAATCCGGTCTGGGAGCTGACCAGGCTGTAGTAATAGACAGCTTTGTTGACCGTGTCGGAAATCAACATGTAATTGCTGTCGGGAGAGATTGCAATGATGGTTCCAGGGACAGGCTGGGTAGTGACGGCGGTGCTGGCGATGTTCACTACCATCAAGCCGGAACTCGACCCCAGATAAAGGTTGGCGCCCGCCGGATCAGTCATCATCGAGTTCGGCAAGTAGGGCAGGGTGACGGCCGTGCCCGCTGCGTTGGTCGAACTGTTGATGGGAACCAGGGTTGTGGAGTTGGTGCTCGCGGCAAAAACAGTGGTCGATGTCGTGCCCGACACGGTTGCCGTCACAACGTTGTAACTGTACTGCGGGGGAACACCTCGATTGCAGTTCGGATAGCTGCACGAAGCGGTGATCGATGCCGTCCCCGGCGCCACGGCAGTAATGGTCGCTGGGTTGTTGCCAACGGTCCCGGTCGCGACGGTAACGCTCGCCGTGGACGAGGAACCCCAGGTCAGCGCGGGCTTGATGTATTGCCCCATGCTGTCGTAAACGTCTGCAGTCAGCGGCTGCGTGGTCGCTTTGCTCAGCGTGAACGAAGTGTTCGAGGATCCCGCATCATGCACCAGGATTTCCACCGCCGGACACGTGGCGTAGGGAACGCTGACGCTGTTCACGCCTGAAACGTTGCCGAAAATGGAAGTCAAACCAGGGCTTTCCGCCGTAAAAACACCGGCGCTATTGAGTGCGGTGATGACGTTCGCCGTACCGCTGCAAGTGGCGGTCCCGCTGGTCAGGGTTGCCGTGGTTGGCGGGGCGGTTGCGCCGTACCCCGACGCGGTGACGGTCAGCTGGGTTCCGCTGGCGATCGTATTGGTGCCGGTCAGCGCAACGGTCGCTGCGGCGCCAACGACACTGAGACCAGAACCGCCGCCAACACCTATGAGTTCAGTGATGACAGTTGCCGTTCCACTACAAGAGGCTGTTCCATTGCTGAGAGTCGCCGTCGTTGGCGGTGTGGTCGCGCCAAACCCTTCCGCCGTGACCGTCAGATGGGCCCCGCTGGCAATCGTATTGGTGGCTGTTAAGGTTACGGTCGCGGTGGCGCCCGTGACCCCATTGAAGTTAGCGAGATTGCAGGTTTGCCCTGGCGAACCGTTAATCGTTCCCCCGGAGGTGTATGTGGGGCTGTTCGTAGCGGGAGCGAAAGTCGGATCGATTCCCGATGAGCCTCCAACGCCGAAGTTCGACAGATTGCAGGTCTGGCCCTTCGAGCCCGTAATCGTTCCTCCCGAACTATAGGTAGGGCTGGTTGTAGCTGCATCGTAGGTTGGCTCAATGCCCGCGGAATTGGCGACCACGAACAGGTCGTTGGAACCAAGGGCAATGGGCCCTACTGTCGAAGTGATATCGCAAGGCGAAGATTGCGAACAGCCAGGGGGCGAGGTGCTAAATGCGGAGGCTGTCGCGTTCACCACCTGCCCCATACTGACGCAACCACTTGGCGGTTGGACGACGACGCGATCCACCTTTAAGTGCACATAAACGGTCGCCGTAGCCATGATGGTACCCGAAGTCGCGGTAATCGTGACCTGTCCCACACCAGCCTGCCCGCTGGCCGCATTGCAATTGATGGTGCTGGAATCCCAAACGCCGCCGCATATGAGACCGCCAGTGGAGATGGTAGCGATGCTGGGATTGCTGCTGGTAAACGTGATGTCCGCGGCTATGATCGCGCCAGCCGAGTTCTTGGCCGCAGCCGAGAGCGTGGCCACGCCTCCTTCGTTCAGCGAAATGGTAGTCGGAGAGAGGGTAATGCTGGCGACCACCGGAGTCGCGGTGCTGGTCCCTCCGCCACATCCGGCGAGCAAAATCAGAAATACGGCTGTAAGGAGTGCAGCCAGGACAGAAACCACGGGGAACCGCCGCATGTATCCTCCCCGCCGGACCGGAGATCCGGCGGATCTATGAACGCAGAATTATTCCTTGCTGAAAGCCCTCAGTGTAGAAGCTGCAAACGCTTTCGGCAAGCAGCCGGCTCGATACGGTGACGGCTGTGCTTACGAATAGGACTCTCCGACGACTTTCTGAAACCCCAACCGCTGCGATGAGTTGTTGTCGTGGCGCGCGTTTGGCATTCGCCGAGCGGAGTGCCATGTTGGGCACAGCCGTGATTGACGAGCCGGGCCGGAGTTGTTATATTTGAAAAGTTCTGCGAGTTATATTTGGCCTGCCTGTAGTGTCTGGCTGTGCTGTAGTAATCTGACGCATCCTGCAGAATGAACGTCGCAGGATGTCCTCGCTGAAACGTGCCTGCGCTTCCGCTGGAGCTTTCCAGTGGGTATGCAGGCCGAGGCAACGAAACGGAGTGCCCTCGTTCTAACCCTCCGCGCTGGCTTCGCGCCACTGTGCGGAACGACCACGGCGCCACCGTCGTACGCCTAACCTGATCGGAAACCGATATTCCCCGGGACTGCGGGGAAGTATGGGCAGCGAATAAGCTGTTCAGCCCCCTGAGTGGGATGAATTTTGCGCGACGCTTGTCAGGGCGCGCAAATGCCGGCCAAGTCTGGCCAAGAGTTTGACGAAGTTGTGCCAGCCGGGCGCTGGCATTAAGTACGAAGGAGCTGCAAAGAGTGCCTACATTCAACCAATTGGTGCGTAAAGGCCGGACGGCGCCGAACTACAAGACGGCCAGTCCAGCGCTGCAGTCCTGCCCGCAGAAGCGCGGAGTATGCACCCGCGTGTACACCCAGACGCCGAAGAAACCGAATTCCGCGCTGCGTAAAGTCGCGCGCGTGCGACTGACCAACGGTATCGAGGTCACGACTTACATTCCCGGTGTCGGCCACAACCTGCAGGAGCACTCGATTGTGCTGATCCGCGGGGGCCGCGTGAAAGATCTCCCGGGCGTTCGTTATCACGTGGTGCGGGGCACGCTGGATTCCGTAGGTGTGGCCAACCGCAAGCAGGGACGTTCCAAGTACGGGGCCAAGCGGCCCAAGGCTTAGTCGAGGTTCTATGCCGAGAAAAGGACATATCGCGAAGCGTGAACCACTGGCAGACCCGGTCTACCAGTCCACGCTGGTCAACAAGTTCGTTAACTCCATGATGTGGGACGGCAAGAAGAGCACCTCCCAGTCCATCTTCTACTCCGCCATGAAGAAGCTTGAGGAAAAGGGCGGCGACGAGGCCATCAAGCTGTTCAAGAAAGCGGTGGAGAACGCCAAGCCGGTGCTGGAAGTGAAGACCCGCCGCGTAGGCGGCGCCAACTACCAGGTGCCGGTGGAAGTGAACGCCGACCGGCGTACTTCGCTCGCCATCCGCTGGATTTTGACCTATAGCCGTGGGCGTGGCGAAAAAGGCATGATCGACAAACTGGCGAACGAGTTGCTCGACGCGGCCAACAACCGCGGCGCCGCCATCAAGAAGAAAGAAGATGTGCACCGTATGGCCGAAGCCAACAAGGCCTTTGCCCATTACCGCTGGTAAGAGAAGCGGGACGTTGCCCTTAAGGCAACGCATTATGAAGTATTTTGTAAGCCGCTCTGGCCGAGTGAGTTAGAGCTTAGCAAGAAACGGAAAAGATTTTGCCACGACAGGACCCATTAGACCGCTGCAGGAATATCGGCATCATGGCCCACATCGATGCCGGTAAGACCACCACCACGGAGCGCATCCTGTTCTATACAGGACGCACGCACCGTATTGGCGAGGTCCATGAAGGCACGGCGACGATGGATTGGATGGCGCAGGAGCAAGAGCGCGGCATCACCATTACGTCGGCAGCCACGACCTGTTTCTGGAAAGACGTTCGGATCAACATTATTGACACGCCTGGCCACGTGGACTTTACCGCCGAGGTGGAGCGTTCGCTGCGCGTACTTGACGGCGCCTGCGCCGTATTCGACGCGGTTCATGGCGTTGAGCCACAATCCGAGACGGTATGGCGTCAGGCCGACAAGTACGGTGTACCGCGCATTTGCTTCATCAACAAGATGGACAAAATGGGCGCTGACTTTGAGCACGCAGTGGACACTATCCGCAAACGGCTCAACGCTCGCCCGGTGGCGATTCAGCTGCCTATCGGCCAGGAAGACAAGTTTAAGGGCGTTATCGATCTCATGACCATGAAGGCGATCATCTGGAATGACGAAAGCATGGGCGCCGAGTATGAGGTCGAGGAAATCCCTGAAGAGCTGAAGAAGAAGGCGGCTGCTTACCATCAGATTCTGGTCGAAACGGTTGTCGAAAACGACGATCAGGACGAGTTGATGCACAAGTACGTCGAGGGCGAGGCCATCGGCGAGGCCGAACTGAAGGCGGCGTTGCGTCGCGCCACCCTGAAGATGAAAGTGTTCCCGGTGATCTGCGGAACAGCCTTCAAGAACAAGGGTGTTCAGCCCCTGCTGGACGCAGTGGTGGACTATTTGCCTTCGCCGCTGGATGTTCCTCCTGTCAAGGGCAAGGACCCGAACACAGGAAAAGAAATTGAACGTCCTGCCGATGACAACGCCCCATTCGCGGCTTTGGCCTTCAAGATCATGTCCGACCCATTCGTCGGTCAGCTCACGTTCATCCGGGTGTACTCCGGCCATCTAAAGCAGGGCGATAGCGTGTATATCAGCGGACGCTCGCGGACGGAACGCATTGGCCGCCTACTGAAGATGCACGCCAACAAACGTGAGGACATCACCGAGATCTACGCCGGTGACATCTGCGCCTGCGTTGGCCTGAAGAACATTACGACCGGCGACACGATTTGCGACGAGGATCATCCCATTGTCCTGGAGTCGATTGAGTTCCCTGCCCCGGTAATCGCGGTTGCCGTCGAGCCAAAGACCAAGGGCGACCAGGAAAAGATGGGCATCGCGCTGGGCAAACTGGCGCAGGAAGATCCGACATTCAAGGTCAACACCGATCCCGACAGCGGCCAGACCATCATCGCCGGTATGGGCGAACTGCACCTGGAGATCCTCGTCGATCGCATGATGCGCGAGTTCAACGTGCAGGCCAATGTCGGCAAGCCGCAAGTCGCGTATCGCGAAACGATTCGCAAGCAGTCGCAGGCGGAAGGCAAGTACATTCGCCAGACTGGTGGCAGCGGCCAGTACGGGCACGTGCGCATCCGGCTGGAGCCGAACGAGGCTGGTAAGGGCTACGAGTTCGTCAATGAAGTCGTGGGCGGCGTGATTCCGAAGGAATTTATTAAGCCCGTGGACCAGGGCATCAAGGAAGCCATGGAAGGTGGCGTTCTCGCCGGCTACGAAATGGTGGACGTGAAAGCCACACTCTACGACGGCAGCTATCACGACGTGGATTCGAACGAAATGGCCTTCAAGATCGCCGGTTCGATGGCGTTCAAGGAAGCCGCGCGCAAGGCCAGCCCGGTGCTGCTGGAGCCGGTGATGTCGGTGGAAGTAGTTGTGCCTGAGGAATACATGGGCACCATCATCGGCGACCTGAGCAGCCGTCGTGGCCGCATCGAAGGCATCGAGCACCGCGCCGGATCGCAGGTGATCAAGGCGATGGTTCCGCTGGCTGAGATGTTCGGCTATGCGACCAACATGCGCTCGAACACTCAAGGACGCGCGACGTTTTCCATGCACTTCTCGCGCTACGAAGAAGCACCGCGCGCGGTGGCCGAAGAGATCGTGGCCAAAGTGCAGGGCAGAAGTCCGGCAGGAACGAAATAGTTTTTAGCGGCGTCAGAGTGCCGCAAGTGAATAACAGATCGGCAGTTTTAACAGAGATACGGAGCTCCAATGGCGAAAGAGAAATTTGATCGCAGCAAGCCGCACGTGAACGTAGGCACGATCGGGCACATCGATCATGGCAAGACCACGTTGACGGCGGCCATCACCAAGGTTTTGGGCAAGAATAACCCCAAGATCCAGTTCCGTTCGTTCGACTCCATCGACAACGCTCCCGAGGAGCGCGAGCGCGGCATCACCATTGCCACGGCGCACGTGGAGTACGAGACCAAAGCGCGGCACTACGCGCACGTGGATTGTCCCGGCCACGCCGACTACATCAAGAACATGATCACCGGCGCGGCGCAGATGGACGGCGCCATCCTGGTGGTGGCGGCGACCGACGGTCCCATGCCGCAGACCAAGGAACACGTGCTGCTGGCGCGCCAGGTGGGCGTGCCCTACGTGCTGGTGTTCCTGAACAAGTGCGATGCGGTGGAAGATCCGGAGCTGATCGACCTGGTGGAGATGGAAGTTCGCGAGCTGCTGAGCAAGTACGGTTTCCCGGGCGACGATGTGCCGGTGGTGCGGGGCTCGGCGCTGGGCGCGCTGAATGGCGAGGCGCAGTGGGAGGCCAAGGTCGAAGAGCTGATGGACGCGGTGGACAAGAACGTGCCGCTGCCGGCGCGCGACATTGACAAGCCGTTCCTGATGCCGATCGAAGACATCTTCTCGATCCAGGGCCGCGGCACGGTGGTCACGGGCCGCATCGAGCGCGGCAAGGTGAAGGTCGGCGAGGATGTCGAGATCGTGGGCTTCCGCGAGACCCGCAAGACAGTGGTGACCGGCGTGGAAATGTTCAAGAAGCAGCTGGACGAAGGCATGGCGGGCGACAATGCCGGTCTGCTGCTGCGCGGCACGGCGAAGGAAGACGTGGAGCGCGGCATGGTGTTGGCCAAGCCGGGCTCGATCACGCCGCACACCAAGTTCAAGGGCGAAGTGTACGTGCTGTCGAAGGACGAAGGCGGACGGCACACGCCGTTCTTCAAGGGCTATCGGCCGCAGTTCTACTTCCGGACGACGGACGTGACCGGGGTGGCGACGTTGCCGGCGGGCACGGAGATGGTGATGCCGGGCGACAACGTGAGCCTGGAGATTGAGCTGATCACGCCGGTGGCGATGGAGAAGGGCTTGCGGTTCGCAATCCGCGAAGGCGGACGCACCGTGGGCGCCGGCACCATCACCGAAATTATTGCGTAGATTTTCTGGGTGCGGCGCTGGCCGCCGCACCTGTTCCTAAACCGCGGCAGAGACCGCAGGGCGATAAGCCCCAGAAAAGATCTTTGAGAGATAACCAAAGTGATTGGCAAAGAACGAATCCGCATCCGGCTGAAAGCATACGACTATCGCGTTCTCGACCAGTCCACCAGCGAAATCGTGGACACTGCGAAGCGCACTGGGGCACAAATTGCGGGACCGATTCCGCTGCCAACAGTGAAGAACAAGTACTGCGTGCTGCGTTCGCCCCACGTGGACAAGAAGTCGCGCGAACAGTTCGAGATTCGCACTCATAAGCGCCTGCTCGACATTCTCGAGCCGACGCAGCAGACGGTGGACGCGCTGATGAAGCTGGAGCTTCCGGCCGGCGTGGACGTGGAAATCAAGGCGTTCGGCAAAGAACACAAATAGGCAGCTAGACCAACAAAGCTTCCGCGGCGTAAGCCCCCGGCGCAAGAAACTCCGGAACAGGAAGCGGAGTTAAGGACACGACAATGGCAGTCAACGGAATTCTCGGCAAGAAAGTTGGAATGACGCAGCTCTTCGATGACAAGGGTGACGTTCACCCGGTCACGGTGCTGCAGGCTGGCCCCTGCTTCGTGACCCAGCGCAAGACGGCCACCAAGGACGGCTACGATGCCGCGCAGATCGGGCTGGTTGAGTTCATCAAGGAATCGCGGCTGACCAAAGCGATGAAGGGACACTTCGCCAAGAACAGCCTGCCGCCGATGCGCTTCCTGCGTGAAGTGCCGATTGTGGTGGACGGCGAGGGCCAGGACGGCGCCAAGGTTGGCGACAAAGTGCTGGTGGAGATGTTCGAAGGCGAGAAGTTCGTGGATGTGGTTGCCACCAGCAAGGGCCGGGGATTCGCGGGCGTAGTGAAGCGTCACAAGTTTGCCGGCGGTGCTGCCTCGCACGGCTCTATGTTTCAGATCACCGGTTCGATCGGCTCTTCGGCTTTCCCTTCCCGCGTGTTCAAGGGCATGCGGATGTCGGGCCACATGGGCGTTGCCCGTGTCACCGCTCGCAACCTGCGAGTGCTGGGCGTTGATAAGGACGAGAACCTGTTGGTTGTCGAAGGGGCGGTGCCGGGACCGAAGGACGGGTACGTCGTGATTTGCAAGGCGAAGAAGCCACCGAGAGAGCGTCGTGGATTCAGCGGCGCGGGCACGGTCGATCCGTTGAAGGCTTCGAAGCGCCAGGTGGCGAAAAAGAGCAAATAGTGGCTTTGAACGGGAGTAAGCAGTCCCCGATAACGGAAGAACTTATGGCGAAGATTGATGTAGTAAATCTGGGCGGCGAGAAAGTGGGCTCCCTCGAGCTGGCCGATGAAGTTTTCGGCGCAGTCAACGAGGACCTGCTCTGGGAAGCGGTGAAGCACTACCGTGCCGGGCAGCGCGCTGGAACGCACGCCACCAAGAACCGAAAGCTGGTCAGTGGCGCGGGCAAGAAGCTGTGGAAGCAAAAGGGTACCGGACGCGCGCGCGTGGGCTCCATTCGCTCTCCTCTGTGGCGGCACGGCGGCACGGTGCACGGACCCCAACCCCGCTCCTACGACTACGCGTTCCCGCGCAAGAAGTTGCTGGGCGCTCTGCGCTCGGCCCTGGCGGCAAAACTTACCGATGGCAAGCTGGTCGTGGTGGAGAGCTTCGAGCTGAAGGAAGCCAAGACCAAAGACTTCCGCAAGACGCTCGACAAGCTGAACGCCAAGAGCACGACGCTTCTGGTGGAGAGCTCGGCGGGCGAGAACAAGAACCTTCACTTGAGTTCCCGCAACCTCGCAGGCGTGGAGCTTGTGGCAGGCAATCAGGTCCATCCCTACCACCTGCTGCGCTACGAGAGCGCGATCTTCTCGCGTCCCGCGCTGGAAAAGCTGCAGGATTCGCTGAAGGCCGCTGCGCCCAGGCGCAAGCACGCGGAGGTGGCGTAATGAAGTCGGCATATCAGATCATCCGCCGCCCGGTAATCACCGAAAAGGGACTGGGCGTAAAGGAAACGGAAGCGACCCTGGTCTTCGAAGTCGCGGTCAAGGCCAGCAAGACCGAGATCAAGCAGGCGGTGCAGAGCATTTTCAAGGTGAAAGTTGACTCGGTGCGCACTGCCAACTTCGAAGGCAAAGAACGCCGTCGCGGCAAGTTTGTGGGATATCGCCCCGACTGGAAGAAGGCGTATGTGCGGTTGAAGGCGGGCGAGAAGATGCCCGAATACGCGGAGAATTTGTAACCGCACCAGCGGTAAGTGGCGGCAAGGATCGCTGCCGCGCGATGAGAAACGAGTAGAGACATGGCAATTAAAACCTACAGACCGGTTACCCCGACGCGACGGTTCACTACGTCCACGGTCAACGATGACCTGACGACGAACCGGCCGTACAAACCGCTGACGGAACCGAAGCAGCGCTCCGGCGGACGCCGCAATTCCGGCGACCTCACCATCTGGCACCGCGGCGGTGGTCACAAGCGCAAGCTGCGCATCATCGACTTCAAGCGCGACAAGTCGGGAATTCCCGCCATCGTCGCCTCCATCGAATACGATCCCAACCGCTCGGCGCGTATTGCCCTGCTGAACTACGCTGACGGCGAGAAGCGCTACATCGTGTATCCGGTTGGATTGAAAGTCGGCGCGAAGGTAGTCAGCGGTCCCGAGGCCGACATTCTGGTGGGTAATGCCCTGCCCTTGCGCAACATTCCTCCTGGCACCACGGTCCACAACATCGAGTTGAAGCCCGGCAAAGGCGCTCAGATGGCGCGCTCGGCGGGAGCGCAGGCGCAGTTGGTCGCGAAAGAAGGCGACTACGCGCTGCTCAAGCTGCCCTCGGGTGAGACCCGTCGCGTGCTGGTCGATTGCATGGCGACGGTCGGACAGGTCGGCAACCTGGACCACGAAAACATTTCCATCGGCAAGGCCGGCCGCACGCGCTGGCTGGGACGCCGTCCGGTAAACCGCGGCGTGGCCATGAACCCGGTCGATCACCCGCACGGCGGTGGTGAAGGCAAGACCAGCGGCGGACGTCATCCGGTGACTCCGTGGGGCCAGCCGACGCGCGGCTACAAGACTCGCAACAACAAGCGGACCGATAAGTTCATCGTGACCCGCAGACAGAAGTAGGACTGAGACGATATGGCACGTTCAACCAAAAAAGGCCCGTTCATCGATTCGCACCTGCAGGCCAAGATCGACGGCATGAACCAGCGCAACGAAAAGAAAGTGTTGCGCACCTGGTCGCGCCGCTCGACCGTGATCCCCGAGATGGTGGGACACACCCTGGCGGTGCACAACGGCAAGAAGTTTATCCCGGTCTATGTCACCGAGAACATGGTGGGCCACAAGCTGGGCGAGTTCAGCATGACCCGCAGCTTCAAGGGCCACTCGGTAAGGGCGGCAACAGAAACAGCGGCCAAGCCAGCGCCGCCGGCGCGGTAAGGAGACGACATGGAATTCACAGCCAAACTGAATTACGTGCGAGTCTCGCCCCAGAAGGCGCGCCTGGTGCTGGACCTGATCAAGGGCCGGCGGGTGGAAGAGGCGCTGGACACGCTGTTATTTGCCAAGAAAGGCATCGCCCCGCAGCTGTACAAGCTTTTGCGGTCTGCCGTGGAGAACGCCAATTACGTCAGCGCCGAGAAGGGCCTGGATGTGGATGTGGACCGGTTGTATGTGAAGCGCGCAATCGCCAACGACGGCCCGCGCATGAAACGTATCCGCCCCGCCCCGATGGGCCGCGCCTACCGCTATCAGCGTCGCATCTCTCACCTGGAGATCGCGCTGGAAGAGAAGGTATCCGGCAACGGCAAGGCTGATCTGGTTGAGACAGTTGGGGGAGCCGCACCGGTGAAGAAAGCTGCAAAGAAAGTGGCGAAGAAGCCAGTGAAGAAAGCTGCAAAGAAGGGTCCCGCGAAGAAGAAGGGGCCAGCAAAGCAGCCGGCCAAGAAGAAGTAGAATTTGTATTTCGCCGCAAATGCGGCGGACGAAGAGCGGCGCAGTCGCCGCGGAGAAGAAACAAGATTATGGGACAAAAAGTTCATCCCTACGGATTCCGCCTCGGCATCACCAAGCCGTGGAGGTCGCGCTGGTTCGTGGAGCGTGACTACGACAAACTGCTGCTGGAAGACGTCAAGCTGAAGGCCGAGCTGAAAGACAAGCTCAAGTCGGCGGGCGTCAGCTCGATCGAGATCGAGCGTCCTGGCAACAAGCTGCGCATCATCATCCGCACCGCGCGTCCGGGCATCATCATCGGCCGCAAAGGGACGGAGATTGACAAGCTGAAGCAGGAGATCCAGAAGCGCACGAACCGCGATGTCTATGTGGACATCCAGGAAGTGCACAAGCCCGAGCTGGACGCGCAACTGGTGGCCGAGAATATTGCGCTGCAGTTGGAAAAGCGCGTGGGCTTCCGTCGCGCCATGCGCAAGGCTGTGGATTCGGCGCTGCGCTTCGGTTGCAAGGGGATCAAGGTGCGGGTCAGCGGACGCTTGAACGGCAACGAAATCGCGCGCTCCGAATGGTATCTGCAGGGACGCCTGCCGCTGCACACCTTGCGCGCCGACATTGATTACGGCTTCGCCGAGGCCCATACCACCTACGGCATCATCGGCGTGAAGTGCTGGGTGTACAAGGGCGAGATCTTCAAGGAGAAGCGCCGCGAGCCGCAGGCCGTGCAGTCGGGCGTGTTTTAGAAAACAGTGGTCAGTGGATAGTGGCTGGTGGATAGAAAGAGGCAACTAGCAGCTGGCAACTTGCAGGAAATGAACTGGAGATGAGCTGGCGGTAAATGGTCAACGGTAACGCTGGAACCAGGTTTTCTAGCCACTGACCACTAGCCACTAGCACTAGAACTTATGTTGATGCCAAAGAAAGTGAAGTACCGCAAGCAGCAGCGCGGGCGCATGTGTGGCAAGGCCTGGCGCGGTGGTGAGCTGTCGTTCGGCGATTTCGGCCTGAAGGTCATGGAGCCGGGCTGGATCACCGATCGTCAAATCGAGGCCAGCCGCGTCGCCATGACGCGCTTCATCAAGCGTGGCGGCAAGATCTGGATCCGGCTGTTCCCGGACAAGCCTGTCACCAAGAAGCCGGCTGAAACTCGTATGGGCAAAGGCAAGGGCGCGCCGGACCACTGGGTCGCGGTTGTGCGGCCGGGCAAGATCCTCTTCGAGATGGAAGGGGTATCGGCGACCGATGCCGCCGAAGCCATGCGTTTGGCTTCCCACAAGCTGCCGTTGCGCACCAAGTTCGTGCAGCGCCACGGCGCGCAATAAAGGGCCTTCAAGGATTCGAACCATGAATGTAGAGAAGATTCGCAACTTGACCGATGCCGAACTGCTTCATCAGCAGCGCGAGCTCTCCGACCAGCTCTTCAAGATGAAGTTCCAATTGAAGATGGGACAGACCGAGAGCCTGAAGAAGATCCGCGAGCTGAAGAAAGACATTGCGCGCATTAAGACCGTGGCCCGCCAGAAAGAACTGGCCGGCGGTAACGGAGCATCCGCGCCCAAGACACCAACGGCAGCGGTGGCGACCAGCGCACCCGTGAAAATCAAGAAGGCGGCCACCAAGAAGGCTGCGACGGAGAAAAAGTAATCCATGGCCGAAACAACCGCAAATACCAAAGCAGCCGGCCACCGCAAGGTTCTGATTGGCGAAGTGGTCTCCACCAAGATGGCCAAGACGATTGTGGTCGAGGTCCGGCGGCAGAAGGCGCACCCGTTCTACAAGCGCGTGGTCGCCCGCAGCAAGAGGTTCTATGCGCACGATGAGGAGGGCACCGCGCACCTGGGCGATTTCGTGAAGATTGAAGAGACGCGTCCGCTCTCCAAGTTGAAGCGCTGGAAGCTGAAGGAAATTGTGCGGCGTGCGGCGCTGGTTGCGCCGGTCGAGGCGCAGCCGGTCGTCTAGGCCGGGCGGGCCGCAAGGAGATACGAATATGGCAGTGATGATGAGGACCATGCTCGACGTCGCCGACAATTCCGGCGCGCGCAAATTGCAGATGATTCTGCCGCTGGGCGGTTCCACCGGCCTGGTCGCCGGATTGGGCGACATCGTGACCGCAGCGGTCAAGGAAGCGTCCCCGGACGGCACCGCCAAGAAGGGCACGGTGGTGAAGGCGGTGATCGTGCGCACGCGCAAGGAGCATCGCCGCCGCGATGGCACCTACATCCGCTTCGATCAGAATGCGGCGGTGCTGATCAACGATGTGCACGAGCCGGTGGGGACGCGCGTGTTTGGTCCCGTAGCCCGTGAACTGCGCGAGAAAAAGTTCTTGAAGATTGTTTCCCTGGCGCCCGAAGTTCTTTAGTCGAGGCAGCCGCGAGGTCCAGAGAGAAGACAGATGCAGAAGAGTGTAGATATTCGCCGCAACGATCAGGTGCGGGTCATTACCGGGCGCGACAAGGGCAAGCAAGGGCGCGTGCTGCGCGTCATGCCCGACGAGAGCAAGGTGCTGGTGGAGCACGTGATGATGGTGAAGAAGAACGTGCGTCCCAACCCGCAGCGCAACATCAAGGGCGGCATCGCGGAACAGGAGAGCCCGATTTCCATCAGCAACATCATGCTGATGTGCGTCTCCTGTAACCGGCCGGTTCGCCTGGGCCACGAGAAGCATGGCGATCGCCAGGTGCGCGTGTGCCGGCGATGCGGAGCGACGCTGGAGAAATAGTGGATGGTGGATAGTAGTTAGTGGATAGTTTTGCGGGAAGTTTCAGCTCGACGGGCTAGTGATCGTAGTCGGAGTTTTTTCTATCCACTGCCCACTGATCACTATCCACTGAATTGAGTTCCTCACGAACCGGTGCAAGATCCGAAACCGTGAGAAAGGTAGAAAGAAAGAATGGCAGACGAGAAGAAGCAGAAAGGGCAACAGCAGGCCGCCCCGGGCAAGCCGCAAGGCAAGAAAGGCAAGCCCGAGCAGGTGGAAGCGGCTGCTGAACAGCCGGGAAGTAAACCGGCGCGGCCCAAGGCGACCAACCGTGCAACGGCGCGCTTGCGCGACCGTTACGTCAAGGAAGTGCGCCCGGCGCTGATGAAAGAGTTCAATCTCGAGAACCCGATGGCTGCTCCCAAGCTGGAGAAGATCGTGGTCAACATGGGCGTGGGCGATGCAACGCAGAACGCGAAGCTGATCGATCCGGCTGCAACCGAGGTTGGCCAGATCACGGGACAGAAGCCTGTGGTTACCAAGGCGCGGAAGTCCATCGCGGCCTTCAAGGTGCGCGAAGGAATGCCCATCGGCGTGATGGTGACCCTGCGTGGCGATCGCATGTACGAGTTTTTCGACCGGCTGGTGAATGTGGCGCTGCCGCGTGTTCGTGACTTCCGCGGCGTGCCGACGAAGTCGTTCGATGGCCGCGGCAATTTCACCCTGGGCGTGCGCGACCAGTTGATTTTTCCGGAGATCGATTACGCCAAGGTCGAGAAGCTGAAGGGGATGAACATCACGATTGTGACCTCGGCCGGCAATGACGACCAGGCCCGTGCCCTGCTGAAGCATATGGGCATGCCGTTCCGGCAATAGCCGGTTGCCAGTAGTCAGTTGTCAGTGAGTAGTTTCAAGTTTTGAATGGAAGGCTTCTAGTTGCTAGCTGCTAGTTACTAGTTGCTAATTAAAAAGGAAACAATGGCAAGAACATCACATATAGCCAAGGCGAACAAGAAGCCCAAGTTCTCGGTCCGGCAGCACAACCGCTGCAAAATCTGCGGACGTCCGCGCGCGTACCTGCGCAAGTTCGGCATCTGCCGCTTGTGTTTCCGCGGGCTTGCGCTGCGGGGCGAGATTCCTGGGGTTGCGAAGTCGAGCTGGTAGCCGATTGCTGGTAACCGGCTAAGTAGAAGTTAGTCCGTCGCCGCAGGTTCTTTCAGCAACGCTGGACTCAGCGTTGACGCGGACGGTTCGTGGAAAGCTAACGGGCGACGATTTGAGGAGATGCAAAGCACATGAGTTTGACCGATCCGGTCTCGGATTTTTTAACGCGTGTTCGTAACGCCATCAAGGCGCGCCAACAGAAGGTGGACGTACCCCACTCGAAGCTCAAGGTCGAGATGGCCCGCATTCTGAAGGAAGAGGGCTATATCGCGAACTTCAAGGCAACTGAAGAAGAGGGCCGTAAGGTCCTGCGTGTGTACTTGAAGTACAGTCCCGACAATTCATCGCCTATCTCAGACCTGAAGCGGGTCTCGCGGCCCGGTTGTCGCGTATACGTCGGGCATACTGACATTCCCCGCGTGCTGGGTGGGTTGGGGATCAACATTTTGACTACGCCCAAGGGCGTGATGACCGGACGGCAGGCCCGCAAGGAAGGCGTCGGCGGCGAAGTCCTGTGTGAGATTTACTAGGTAGCTGTTAGCCGTCAGCTATCAGCCGTCATCGAGTTTCTGACAGGGGCCGACGGTAGTTGAGTGCAGAACAAGGAATGCAAGCTGAGAGCTGACGGCTGAAAGCTGGCAGCTGAATTTGAGAGCGAATTATGTCGAGAATTGGGAACAAACCGATCCCGCTGGCCAAAGGCGTGACCTTTGCCGTGGAAGGCAACACCGTCCGCGTCAAAGGCCCGAAGGGCGAAGTCACGACCCATATGCCGGCCGGGGTAAAGCTGGAACAGAATGATGGCCACATCGTGGTGGTACGCGAAGACGATTCGAAGGCCGCGGTACACGGCCTGGTGCGCGCCCTCGTCAATAACTCGGTCGAAGGCGTCACCAAGGGCTGGACCCGGGAACTGGATATCGTCGGCATCGGCTACCGTGCGGAGCTGAAAGGCAAGGACACGGTGGTATTCACGCTGGGATATTCACATCCCATCGAGTACCCGCTGCCCAACGGAATCACGGCGGCCGTCGATCCCAAGCAGACGCACCTGACTCTCAGCGGCATTGACCGTCAGAAGGTGGGTTTTGTCGCCGCCGAAATGCGCTCGCTGCGTCCGCCTGATCCGTACAAGAACAAAGGCGTGCGCTACACCGGCGAGCGGCTGAAGAAGAAGGTGGGCAAGACCGGAGCGAAATAGACGTCTCGGAGTCAGAGCAGCAGGTCCCTCGAGTCGGACCGAAGTCTTCGCTCGGGATGACAGACATAGACTGGAGAAGCTGAAGAGCCAACAGCGAAAAGCGAGCAGCAAAGAGCGAACCATGATTACCAAGACTTCGAAAGATCAGACGCGGCAAAAAGTCCATACCCGGATTCGCAAGAAGATCCTGGGCACGGCCGAGCGTCCGCGGCTCAACATTTACCGGTCGGTCAACCACATTTATGCCCAGGTCATTGACGACGCGCAGGGCGTCACGCTGGTGTCGGCCACCTCGGTGGAAAAAGGCAAAGGCATCAAGGGCGACAAGCGCCCGACCGGGGGCAACGTGGGATCGGCCAAGGAAGTCGGCCAGTTGATCGCCGAGCGTGCCAAGCAGAAGGGCATCAACAAAGTGGTCTTTGACCGCGGCGGATATCTTTACCACGGACGCGTCAAGGCACTGGCCGACGCGGCGCGCGCCGCCGGACTGGAATTCTAGGAGATGCAACAGTAATGCCAACAGTTAAGAAAAAGCTTGACGCGGGCCAGTATCAGCTCAAAGACCAGGTGGTCTCCATCAACCGCGTCACCAAGGTCGTCAAGGGCGGCAAGAACCTGTCGTTCGCGGCGCTGGTAGTGGTGGGCGATCCGGCTTCGGCAGTCGTGGGCTACGGCTCCGGCAAAGCCAAAGAAGTTCCCCAGGCCATCCGCAAGGGGATCGAGGCCGCCAAGAAGAACCTGCTGCGCGTGAACCTGACCCAGACGTCGATACCGCACCTGGTGCTGGGCCGCTACGGCGCCGGCATGGTGTTGTTGAAGCCGGCTCCGGAAGGAACGGGCGTGATTGCCGGCGGCGCAGTCCGCGCGGTAATGACTTCGGCCGGGGTACAGAATGTGCTGACGAAATCCATTGGAACCACCAACCCGCACAACGTGATCAAGGCCACGTTCGACGCGCTCGGTAAACTGCGCGATCGCAAGGACGTGGCGGCACAGCGCGGCAAGGCGGTCGAGGAGCTGTAATCATGGCGCGCAAACGCAAGAAAACAGAAACGGCGGCGGCGAAGCCGGGCGCCAAGCTCCATCTCAAGTGGGTGCGGTCCGCTATTGCGGCCCCGGTCAAACACAAGCTGGTGGTCAAGGGACTTGGTTTCACCCGACTGAACCAGGTAATCGAGCGCGAAGACACGCCTTCGATACGCGGGATGGTGGGCAAGGTGCCGCATCTGGTTAAAGTGGTCAGTAGTCAGTAGCCAGTAGCCGGTTGCCAGTGTGCAGTTAGCGACTAGCCATAAGCAATTAGTAAGCACCAATTAGAATACGGTCAGGGTTAGTGCCGAACTGACAACCGGCTACTGGCAACTGGCTACTCGACAGGTACAAGGATGAATCTCAGCAATTTACGTGCACCACGAAAAGCAACGGAAAAGCGCAAGCGCGTGGGCCGTGGTATGGGCTCGGGCATGGGCAAGACTTCGACCCGCGGCCACAAGGGCCAGAGATCGCGCAGCGGTTCGCGCATCATGCGCGGCTTTGAAGGCGGCCAAATGCCGCTGCACCGCCGTCTGCCCAAGCGCGGCTTCACCAACATCTTCAAGACCGAATACGAGGTTGTGAACCTGGAGCGTCTGGCCAGCCTGGGCGAAAGCGAAATCACGCCCGAACTTTTGCGCAAAGCGGGTGTTGTCAGTTCCAAGAAGACGCTGGTGAAAGTGCTCGGCCAGGGCGAGTTGACGGCCGCCATCACCGTGCGCGCTCATAAGTTTTCCAAGTCGGCCCAGGAAAAGATCGAGAAGGCCGGAGGCAAAGTGGAAGTTGTCAGCACCAGTAGCAAGTAAACTCTGACTCGCTGCCACTGACAACTGGTTTCTGACTACTGAGGTTTCTGTTCCATGCTTGAGAAGTTGGCCAATGTATTCCGCGTTCCCGACCTGCGCAAGCGCATTCTGTTCACGCTTGGCCTGCTGGCGGTTTACCGGCTCGGCGGCCACATCCCGACGCCGGGCATCAACGCCGATTTGCTCTCCCAGTTCTTCGACCAGAACCGCGGCAGCTTCCTCGGTTTCGTTGACCTGTTCAGCGGCGGCCAGTTACGCCGCCTGACGATCTTTGCCCTGGGCATCATGCCGTACATCACGGCATCCATCATCCTGCAGTTGATGACCGTGGTTTACGAGCCGCTGGCCAAGCTGCAGAAGGAAGGCGAGCTGGGACGCAAGAAGATCACCCAGTGGACGCGCTATCTCACCCTGCTGCTGAGCGCGGTGCAGTCGCTGGGCATCGCCATCACCCTGCAACGGCAGACGATGAGCGGCGGAATCGCCTTCGTCAACAACCCGGGCATGGGCTTCGTCCTGATGACCATGCTGACCCTGACCACGGGCAGCGTGTTCATCATGTGGCTGGGCGAGCAGATCACCGAGCGCGGCGTCGGCAATGGCATGTCGCTGCTCATCTTTGCCGGCATCGTGGTGGGCCTGCCGCGCGGCGTAGCCGACCTTTGGGACAAAGTAAGGAACCAGGCTTGGGGCGCGTTCACGGTTCCGGCGATGTTATTGCTGGTGGTGCTGATGATCGCCGTGGTCGCGTTCATCGTCTTCGTGGAGCGCAGCGAGCGCCGCATTCCTGTGCAGTACGCCAAGCGCGTCGTCGGCCGCAAGATCATGGGTGGCCAGTCCACTCACCTCCCGCTGCGCGTAAATTCGGGTGGCGTCATGCCGGTCATCTTTGCATCGTCGGTGTTGACCTTGCCGCAGACCGCCGGGGCCCTGTTTAAAGACAACCGTTACTTCGGGCCGATGCTGCGTGCTCTGACCTGGGGCGAGCCGCTCTATACCCTGCTCTACGCGGTGGGCATCATTTTCTTCGCGTACTTCTACGTTTCCATCGTCTTCAACCCCACCGAGGTTGCGGACAACATGCGGAAGTACGGTGGCTTCATTCCCGGCATCCGGCCGGGCGCGCGCACGGCGAACTACATCAACGACATTCTTACGCGCATCACACTGGTGGGCGCGCTCTACTTGATCCTGATCTCCTTCATTCCGGAGTGGATGATCACCGGTATTCACCTCAACCACTTGCCCGGCGTAATCGGCGCGTTCTTTGAGCGATTGCCGACGTGGGTGACCAACGGTCTGGGAGTGAGCTTTTACTTCGGCGGCACTTCCCTGCTGATCGTTGTGGGCGTGGCCATGGATACGGTGAATCAGGTCGAGTCGCAATTGGTGATGCGGCACTATGAAGGATTTACCCCGCGCAGCGGACGGATCCGCGGTCGCAGGGCGACGTGGTAGGGAAACAGTTAGCGACTGCGGTTGGCAACTAATCAGTTGGCGTGGATATTGCGATTCCAACGACAACTAGTTGCTAATTGACTAACTGCAGTTCGGAGCTACCGGGAGGCTCCGGCCCGCTACGGTGGGCAAGAAAGGGCCGATGTTCGGGCTGAAGGGTACTGAACATGGGAGCGCAGACTTCCACGGCAGTGAGCGTTACAGCGAAAGAGCGAGTAGTCGGTCCCATTATCCTGCTGGGGCCGCCAGGCGCAGGCAAAGGAACGCAAGCCAAGCTGCTCGCTGAGACCTTTGGCATACCGCAGATCTCCACCGGAGATATCTTGCGGGACAACGTAGCCCGCAAGACGGAACTGGGCATGAAGGCCAAAGGAATCATGGAACGCGGCGACCTGGTTCCCGACGAGCTGGTTTGCGACATGGTTGCGGACCGGTTGCAGCAGGCCGATTGCGTTCGCGGTTTCATTCTGGATGGCTTTCCGCGCACAGTGCGGCAGGCCGAGTGGTTGGACGGGCAGTTGGAAAAGATGCGGGCAGGCAAGGACGCGCAAGGCCGGCAGGCCTGCGCACCTCCGGTTGTGATCCGGTTGGTAGTGGAGTATAATCAACTACTGCAACGGCTTACCGGACGTCGTTCTTGTCCCACCTGCGGGCTGATTTACAACGTCTATTACCAGCCTCCCAAAGTCCAGGGCATCTGTGATGTTGACGGCACCCCATTGGTGCAGCGCCGGGACGATACGGAAGAGGTCATCGCGGAACGCCTTAAAGCCTACGAGCAGCTTACGCTGCCCCTGGTGGATTATTACGGCAGCCGCGGCCGATTGATCGAGGTAAACGGCGATCAACCGGTGGAAGCGGTGGCCGCACAAATGTTTAGCGCACTTGAGAATGTCAATCGTTTGTAAGTCGCACTCGGAAATCGACAAAATGCGCCGTAGCGGGCGCATCGTGCGGCAGGTCCTCGAGGCGGCGAAGGAAGTGGTGGCGCCCGGTGTTTCCACCATGGACTTGGAGCGCGTAGCTGAGCGCAAGATCCGGGACTTGGGCGCCAAGCCCGCGTTTAAGGGCTATTACGATTATCCCTGCGTGCTCTGCACTTCGGTGAATGACGAGATCGTACACGGCATTCCCTCAGAGCGGCGGGTATTGAAGGCAGGAGATATTGTTTCACTCGATTGCGGTGTGGTGCTGGACGGCTACTACGGTGATTCGGCCATTACTGTCCCAGTGGGCGACCAAATTTCACCGGAACTCCAAAAGCTCCTCGACGTGACCCGTGAGTCGCTGTTTCGGGGGATCGAGGCGGCCCGTGCCGGAAATACCGTCGGCGATGTCGGGGCCGCCGTGCAGCAGATCGTGGAAGCCAACGGCTTCAGCGTGGTGCGTGAGTTTGTCGGGCATGGGATTGGTACCCGGTTGCACGAAGACCCGCAGGTCCCGAATTACGGAACTCCGGGGCATGGTCCGAAGTTGCGCGACGGTATGGTGCTGGCCATCGAGCCGATGGTGAACATGGGCAAGCCGGGCACGCGGCTCCTGGACGATAAGTGGACCGCTGTGACCGAAGACGGCAGCTACAGCGCCCACTTCGAGCACTGCATCGCAGTGACCAAGAACGGGCCGATGATTTTAACGGAATAGTGGTCAGTTGCCGGCGGTCAGTTGTCGGTGACCTATTTTCTGGCAACTGACAACTGGCCACCAACGACTATTTCAGGGGTTGAATGAGTAAGGAAGACGCGATTGAAGTGATGGCGGTGGTGGTTGAGCCGCTGCCTAATGCCATGTTCCGAGTGGAGTTGGAGAACAAGCACCAGGTACTGGCGCATGTCTCCGGCAAGATGCGCAAGAACTTCATTCGCATCCTTCCCGGTGACCGGGTCGCGGTGGAGCTGTCGCCCTACGATCTGACCCGGGGCCGCATCGTGTATCGCTACAAATAGCTAAAGGAATTGAAGTCATCATGAAGGTACGGGCATCGGTCAAGAAGATGTGTGACAAGTGCAAGGTGATTCGGCGTCACGGCGTAGTACGCGTGATCTGCGAAAACGCCAAGCACAAACAACGGCAAGGCTAGGGACTACAAGAGTTTTGGAGCAACTATGGCACGTATTGCAGGCGTGGATCTTCCGCGCAACAAGCACATCGTTATCGCGCTGACTTACATTTTCGGCATCGGAAACTCCCGCGCGAAGCAAATTGTCGGTTCGGCCAATGTGGAACCGGCCAAGAAAGTGAGCGACCTCAATGAAGACGAGGTCAATCGCATTCGCCAGGTCATCGAGGAGGGCGGCAACGTCGAGGGCGATCTGCGCAAAGACGTCTCGATGCACATCAAGCGGCTGATCGAGATCGGGTCCTACCGTGGGTACCGTCATCGCCGCAGCCTGCCGGTCCGTGGCCAGCGCACACACACCAATGCCCGCACCCGCAAGGGTCCGCGCAAGGGCACGGTAGCGAACAAGAAGAAGGCAGCGGGGAAGACATAAAGACATGGCAAAACCAGCTGGGTCCGCTGCAGCGGACAAAAAAGGCAAGAGCGGCAAGAAGTTCAAGAAGAAGGAACGCAAGCACATTCCCAACGGACTGGTGCATATTCAAGCGTCCTTCAACAACACCATCGTTACCATCACCGATCCCACAGGCAACACGGTGTCATGGAAGAGTTCGGGATCGCTGGGCTTTCGCGGGTCGCGCAAGGGCACACCCTTCGCGGCGCAGCAGGCCGCCGCAAACGCCGCTAATCAGGCGCGCGATCATGGCATGCGTGTTGTGGACGTGCGGGTGAGCGGTCCGGGTTCGGGACGCGAGTCAGCAGTGCGAGCCTTGTCCGCCTCCGGATTGGACGTGCGTTCCATCCGCGACGTGACACCGGTGCCGCACAACGGCTGCCGTCCGCCCAAGAGACGTAGGGTCTAAACGGATAGTTGGCCAGGGGATAGTGGATAGAAGAGTCTTAACCAGCGTCGATTAGACCGGTTGACGCATCTAATTCACTGCCCCACTGACAACTGGCAACCGACCACTGACCACTGATTTTTGATCGGGACGAAAGGCCGCCAAGCGCCCGTAAACCGATCGATAGCCGGATGCACAGGCTGCATTCATAAGGAGAACGTAACTTGGCACGCTATAAAGACGCAGTATGCCGCCTTTGCCGCCGTGAGGGCATGAAATTGTTCCTCAAGGGCTCAAAGTGCTTCACCGACAAGTGTCCGATTGAGAAGCGCAATTTCGCCCCCGGCCAGCATGGCAAGGACCGCAAGGCAAAGATCGTAGGCTACGGCCTGCAGCTTCGCGAGAAGCAAAAGGCGAAGCGCATCTACTTTACCCAGGAAGGCCAATTCCGCAACTACTTCGAGCGTGCCGCTCGCACCAAGGGCGTCACCGGCGAGATGCTGCTCCAGCAACTGGAGCGTCGTCTCGACAACGTCGTGTATCGCCTTGGATTCGCCGTGGCCCGCCGTCAGGCCCGTCAGCTCGTCCGTCACGGTCACGTTGCGGTCAATGGCCGGAAAGTCAACGTCCCGTCGTTCCAGGTGAATGTTGGAGACGAGATTTCGGTGCGGGAAAAGAGCAATAAGCTCGTGATCCTGGAGATTGCCAAGGACTTCGCCAGCCATCAGCCGCCGCCGGCCTGGCTGGAAGTGGACCGCGATGGCTACAAGGGCCGCGTGCTCTCACTGCCTACACGCAACGACATCAATCTGCCCATCAATGAGCAGTTGATTGTGGAACTGTACAGCAAGTAAACGAATTGCGGCGCAGAGTCATCCGCGCCGTGCTTTCCTACAATCTTCGAGCCAGATCAGCCGTCCGCCACGGCGGACGTGCAGCATGGCCGAACTGACAGATAGGAGTTATGAATGCTTTGGAAAGGATTTCAGAAACCGAAACGGCTGGCTACCGACACCGAGACCTTGACCGACAAGTACGGTCACTTCTGGGCGCAGCCGTTTGAACGTGGTTTCGGTACCACCATTGGCAACGCGTTGCGCCGCGTGTTGCTGTCGTCCATTGAGGGCGCCGCTGTCACAGCGGTCAAGATTGAAGGCGTATTGCACGAATTTCAATCCATTCCCGGAGTGGTGGAGGATGCGACCGACATCATTCTCAACCTGAAGCAGATTCCCTTTCGCCTCAATGGCGACGCGCCCAAGGCCATTTACCTGCGCGCCGACAAGCCGGGCGTCGTCACCTCGGGCATGATCGAGGCCGACGCTGACGTGGAAGTGCTCGACAAGGATGTGTACATCGCCACCATCAGTGAAGGCGGCAAACTTGACATGGAGATGCGGCTGAAGAAAGGCCGCGGCTATGTTTCGGCCGACAAGAACTTTGATGAAGACCTCGGCCTCGGGTTTATCCCGATTGATTCCGTACACTCACCGGTGCGCAAGTGCAATTACTCGGTGGAAGCCGCTCGTCTGGGACAGATCACCGATTACGACAAGCTCGCCCTGGAAGTCTGGACCAACGGATCGGTCACGCCCGCCGATGCCCTGGGACTCGCCGCGAAGTTGCTGAAGGACCACATGAATATCTTCATCAACTTCGAAGAGGAACTGGAAGCGCAGGCTGCCCACGCCGGCGACAAGCCGGAGATTCGCAACGAGAACCTGAATCGCTCGGTCGAGGAGTTGGAGCTTTCCGTCCGCAGCTACAACTGTCTGAAGAACGCCAACATTCAGACGATCGGCGAACTGGTGCAGAAGTCGGAAGCCGAGATGCTCAAGACCAAGAACTTCGGCCGCAAGTCGCTCAACGAAATCAAGGAGATCTTGTCCCAAATGGGGTTGGGCCTGGGCATGAAGATCGACGAGCACGGCAACGCAGTGCCCGGCGCCACGACCGGAGCGTCAAGCTTATCGCTCTCCGGTGGTTACGGCAACGAAACCGAGTTCTAGAGTTGGTAGAACCGCGCTTCAAAATGGCGTCCAGGGCAGGATCGACCCGGGCTTTGGCCGCCAGAGCGGAATTTTAGAATGGAGAGCCGGGCTTTCGCCCGGCGTCCGGGCCACTTTCTTAATGTAGGGGCTTTAGCCCAGAGGAACGGAAATGCGTCATCGTAGAGCAGGATGGAAACTGGGACGGAACACCGAGCACCGGAGGGCGCTGCTGCGCAACCTGGTGACTTCGTTGATTGTGGAAGAGCGCATCGAAACTACCCTGACCAAGGCCAAGGCCATGCGCCCGCACGTGGAGAAGATGATTACTCTGGGTAAGCGCGGCGACGTGGCAGCGCGCCGGCAGGCCGCGTCTTACCTTATGACGCGCGAAGCCGTAAGCAAGCTGTTTGACACCATCTCTCCGCGCTATGGCGACCGCGAGGGTGGCTACTTGCGCATCGTCCACGGCGGGTTCCGCAAGGGTGATGGCGGCGACATAGCCTGGGTCGAACTGCTCGGCAGCGAGAAGACTCTGGACGAGAAACGTCAGAAGCGCGCCGAGCTACGCGCCAAGCGTGCCGAAGAAACTCGCAAGGCCATGGAATCCGCCGAAGCCGAAAACAAGCAGATGGCAGACGAGCCGCCTCCCACCGGCGAAGAGAAGAAAGAGTAGCGGCCGGTATCCAATCGCGCTGCGCATCACGTGGATAGCATGCATGCGCAGCGCAATATCTTAGGCCGCAGAGGCGCTCATTGCCGCCGCCTCATAGCCGGACGCAGACTCGCTGGATTTCTTCCCCATAACCTCCGCCTCTGCCCTTAGCCAATCGTCGAGGTCGTGACCGTTTTCGCAACCTCGTCCTTCGTAGAGTTGATAGGCGCGCTCCCTGATCAAGTCCTCGGTCAATTCCAGGGAACCCATGCCGGGCTTGGCTGCGTGCGGACTCGCGGTTTTGTGTGCCATAGCAGGCCTCCTGTAGCTAACAAGTTCTAGGTTTGCCATCTTAGATTTCCCCGAAGGGCTCGCGTATTGCGCCACGAACATCTCTTGGGGTACTGCCTAGTAGTCCACGTATTGCTCTTCACAATTGCTACCTGCACAACCCTCCTCTTGTCAGTCCGCTACCGCACAGAAAGACGAAATTCCGGATACGATCACGGACTCGCCCACACGCGCTTCTTCAGTGACCCATAACATTCACAAGCCTGCCGTTCCAGCCGTTTGTGGTCGAGGATGTTGACCTGCCGTCGCCCGCAACGAATCATGCCGGCTCTCTCTAACAACGACAGCGACACGGTTACGGAGGATCGCCTGCACCCGAGCAGCTCACTGAGAGATTGGTGAGTGAGTGGGACAGAATCTGAGCCAGTGCGGTCACGGACCATAAGCAGCCAGGACGCAAGCCGCTGATGCACACTGTGCAGAGCGTGGCACGCGCCGATGGCGGTAATTTGCGCCAGATACCGGCTGCTGTAGCGGCGCAGTGCGGCTGCGAATTGCGGACTTGCAGGAAGCAGGCGTCGCAGCGTGTCTCGACTCAGCTTGAGAGCGTTCCCTGCGACAACCACCACTGCTCGCAGCTGTGCGACCTCGGCCCCGAGGAACGCCGGCACGCCGACAAAGCCTTCCTGCCCGATCGCCGCCAGGGCCAGGGTCCGCCCGTCATTCATAACGGCGAACGTGCAAACCATCCCTGACCGGGGAAAATAGAAACACTCGAGCGGGGTGGCTACGTCGCGCAGAACTTCCCCGCCGTGCCAGGACACATATTGCAGATGTGGCCTTACGCAACTCCATTCCCTGCACGGCAACCCCGCAAGAATGTCATTCCTGAAACGCGGTTGAGCACCCACCGGTGGACAATCGGTTGTCGCGGCAGCCAACCGATCCGAACGCTTCGGCAGGGCCAAGCCGCGCGGTCGAGGAGACCAGCGCCCAAACAGTTTGATTTTTCTGGGCTGAGGATTGGCTGGGCTCCTCGCGCGCCTGTTCAAGGCAGCGTTTCTTGGTGTCCGCGCCATCGGAGCACCTCCAACCTTCCAGGAACACCCTATGCCGTTTGCCGACTTATTTCAGTGACCCGCGACACAGGCGCAGGTACATCAGGGGAGCCGAGCTTTACGCCAGGCGCCTATAAGGCACGTCGATTCAGGAAGATCCACGCTCCAGACACTTGGGATTCCCCGTTTGCTTCCCGGGCCCAACTGGAGAGCCATGAGGGTGTCGTACCGGCCCATGCGGTCGGATTACCACAGAGAAGAAATTGGTTGTTTTTCAGAGGAAAGGGATACATAATCGCTCCCCTCCTGGGACAAAATGCAACTCCCGCGTAACGGTGCGTCAGGAGAGAAAGACGAGAAAAGCTGAGCTGTATCCGGCAAGACCGCGGTCCGCAGTCTCGGGATTCTTGTTGGGGCGGAGGAGACCTGTCGCACACTCTGCTCCCAGCCAAACAACAAATGGTGCTCCACTCCCTCGACGGGTATGTAGCGGGGTTGTGGGAGCTAAAACGAAAATTCCAGCTAATAGGAGGCAGGAATGCTGTACGCCGTTTCGCCCGAAAACAAATTTCGCGCGCTTCTTCTGCTCGGATTCCTTGTGACCCTCGCCGTGACAGGCACACTGTCCGCGCAAGAGGGTGCAGCGGAGGCGGTAGGCACGCCGTTGCATTATCCGTCTGTTCCGGGCACGCTTTTCATCCCTAAATCCAACCAGCAGCAAACCCTCAAACAGGGTCAAAAATTTGCTGCCCACACCAATATCGAAATCTACGTCCCGAGCGGGCTGCAGCCTGACGAGGCTCCGCCGTACCCTGGATATGGCTTTGAGACGCCTGCTTCGATCGCCTGCCACTACGACCTAGTGACCACTAGCCAATACCCCAATTGCAACCCCAACACGACGACGGTCAACCCTACGGGCGGGAGCAATACCATCGCCGTCGTCGACGCCTATGACGACCCATCCGCCCCGGGCGACTTGGCCTGGTTCTCCCTGCAGTTCGGTTTGCCGCTGAAATCGAAGCAGTTCCAGGTCATTTGGGCCAACCCCATCTCCTCCAGTTGTTACACCGGCGCGGTTCCAATCGATTACACCGGTGGCTGGGAAATTGAGGAGGCCACGGATATCGAGTGGGCCCACGCGATGGCGCCCAACGCCACACTCTACCTAGTGGAAGCTTGTTCCAACGCTGATTACGACCTGAAGGCAGCCGTGTTGGTAGCCAGCAATCTGGTCCAGTGCGGGCAAACCGAAATCGATCCCAATACCGGCGTCCTGGGAAGTTGCCCCAAGGGCAGCACCGGCAAGGGTGAGGTTTCCATGAGCTGGGGAGGCAATGAGTTCGCCGGGGAGATCGCCAGCGATGGGTGCGCCACTCTGGATGACTCGTGCTTCACTACGCCTTCTGTCGTCTACTTCGCCTCGGCTGGTGATTCACCTGGGGTTAGCTGGCCCGGAACTTCGGTGAATGCGGTAAGCGCGGGCGGTACTACCATCCGCCGCAACGCCTTGAGTTTCAACTTCATACAAGAGGCTGCCTGGACCTTGACTAGCGGGGGACAGAGCGCCTTCGAACCCATTCCAAACTACCAGTCCAGCATCTCGGGGATTGTTGGAAAGTGGCGCGGGGTTCCGGACCTGGCGTTCGATGCCGATCCCTATACCGGGGTCTATGTCTATGACACCTTTCCCATTGAAGGCTTTGAGTACCTGGAGTGGCTTATAGTTGGCGGTACCAGTGTGTCCGCACCTTCGCTCGCCGGTATTGAGAACGCGAGCGGTATCTTCCACAGTTCGACCAACCTTCAGCTGCAAGTCATCTACGCCAACAAAGGAGTGGCGGGTGACTTCACCGACATCCAGGCTGGCTTCTGCGGCAACTACATGGGCTTCACCGCGGGGGCGGGCTGGGACTTTTGCACCGGTGTCGGTGTCGACCACACTTACGCAGGGAAGTAAGTTTCCTCGGGCCCAGACCCGGGTGGCGGCACAGTCCGCTGCCCGGGGGAAAGAAGAAGGGCCACGCTCCGGATCGGAGTTCTCCACTCATCAGGCGCACCCCCAATGTGGGTGCGCTTTTTTGTCCCAGCGGCGGCAGGGCGCCCATACGCATCACGCCTGACTCGAATGCACGCCGCCAGCCGCTGCAATGAAGACCAGCAGCGGATCATTGAAGTGCTTTGCCGCTAGTTCGTGTGGCGGCGGCGCCAGAGCTGGTGCTTGCAGAGGGGATCGATGAAGTCCTGCCCTTTCGCCGCGAGGGCCAGATGCCATTCTTTGGCGACCCACTCCGACTTCATGGCGTGGTAACACCAGAAGAGATAGAACACGTCCGCCTTCGAAATCCGCTCTGTCAGCTCTTGTTCCCAATTCTGCCCCGAGCGCAGTCGCCGCGCTCGTGATGACAAACCTTACGGAATGGCACACATTATGCCCGGTTCAGTGGGTACGGATCCTTGGCTCGACCCGGCGTGACGAGCCTTATGAGCCGACCTTGGCCTTGATTAATCGCCAGGTCATTGTCAGTCTGGATGAACTTCCTTTACTGGCAGCGATTAAGCAGAACGCTGACCGTGCCCTCGTTATAACCCGCGAAAGCGAGGTCAAGAGCACCATCGCCATTTAAATCCGCGAGCGCGAAGCCTCCGCCGCCTCCTATATAAGAGGTATTTCCGGCAACGAACGTACCGTCGCCATTGCCCAGCAGCACTTGCACAAGCCCCTCGGCATTCTCCGTTATCAAGTCTATATTGCCATCGTGGTTGAGGTCCGCGGCGGCAAGTATTCCACCCGCTGTGGAAGTGGGACCCGCTCGGAAAGTGCCATCTCCATTGCCCAGCCAGATTTCGTTCGTGCCATTGCTCAAACTCACGGCCAGGTCTAACTTGCCATCCCCATTGAAGTCGCCCGCCGCTCCTGAGTCGGGTCCGGCCGTCAGCGAGTAAACGGCGCCTTGGCGGAAGGTGCCGTCGCCGTTGCCCAGAAAGACCACAAGATTCATGTCGTCGTAACCGGGCAGGACAAAGTCCAGCTTGCCGTCACCATTGAAATCACCGATGATTGCGCCTCTCAAGTACATGCCCGACCCATAAGCTACGGGAGGGTTGAAACCGCCGCCCTTTTTCCCGAGGAGGATGTTGACCGCGCCTTGGTCCGCGTAGTCGCCCTGACTGGTGACCGCCATGTCGAGGATGCCGTCTCCATTGAAGTCCGCCAGGGTGATCCATGAGGGGTAGAGCTCGGGGATAGCTATGCTTTGTCCCGGGGAGAATGTACCGTCGCCATTGCCCAGAAATACTTTTACTTTCTGTTCCCTGCCCCAACTCAAGACCGCCAAATCCAGATTGCTGCCATTTCCGAACCGGCCACTCGCAATCGCGACGGGATAGGGAACGGCATATTCATGCACCGGTGGCGAGAACCGAGCCTGACCTTTACCCAACACGATTGCGATTAGTCCGTCAAACGTATCACCTACCGCCAGGTCTGCTTCGCCGTCGCCGTTGAAATCGCCTGCGGCCACCGCATCGAGATCGGGCAGGACGACGTAGGCGGTTGAACTGGAAAACACCCCGTGTCCCTTGCCGAACAGCACGGCTACACCGGAACTGCCTTGATCGCCTGGATTGCCAGTTACCAGCGCCAGGTCCGCCTTGCCATCGCCATTGAAGTCTGCCACCACGGGATCGACCACCGATGGTGGGTTGTAGCCTTGGGCGGGGGCGAAATTCGCATTGCCTTCATGAGCTAAGATGAAAACCCCGGCGCTACCAATCACGGCCAAGCTTGGAGCATTGCCGCTTTCGAGTGGAAAGGCGGCAATGGCATAGGGAGCGAAGGGGTGACCGGCGGCATACGATGTCGCCGGAAGGAAAGTGCCATCCCCCTTATTCAAGAGCACGGAAGCGGTGCCATCCTCCCAATTCGCGGTGGCCAGATCGATTTTGCCGTCGCCATTCAAATCGGCGGCGGTGATGCCGAAGGGTATATGGCCGACTGTATAAGTCTTCGCAGCACCAAATGTGCCGTCTCCTTTGCCTAAGAAAACGCTGACCGTATTGCCTGGATCCGATCGAATATCCGGCGTTGGCAACCGCAAAGTCGAGATTACCGTCGCCGTTGAAATCCGCCACCACAACTTGGTTCGGAACAAAAGTCGGGTAGTTGACAGCTGCTTGAAAGGTGCCGTCGCCATTGCCCAGCAAGACCTGGACTTGCGAAACCAGATACCCCAGGGCGACAATGTCAAGCTTCCCGTCATGGTTGAAGTCGCCCACCGCGATGTAGCTCACCGGGCTGCCCGTGGCAGTGCGAATCGCAGGCAGGAACGTGCCGTCCCCTTTACCTAACAGCACGTTCACGCTGCCATTGTCATCTGCGACGGCTACGTCCAGCTTTCCGTCATTGTTAAAGTCACCCACGACCAATTTGCGGGGATAGGCTGCCGTATGGGGGAAACTCTGCCCTTTTACGAAGGTGCCATCTTTCTTTCCTAATAAAACGTAGAGGCGCTTCGAGTACCAGCCGGCGGTCACCAGGTCGGGGACGCCATCGCCGTTAAAGTCCCCGATCGCAACCGAGGATGGAGTTGTCCCCGGCCAATAAAGCGGATTGGAGACAAACGGCTGGCACACCTTGCCGTATGAGATTGGAGCCGAGGCCTCCGGCGAAATCACCTGCCCAGCCAGAAAAGTCGATAGACACATTAACAACAAAGCCACGAGGGAGAGACGTGACCAGCGCAGCGGGGTTCGCATTTGTCACCTCTGGGCGGGCTAACCAGCGTAGGGTCTTGTTCAGACTGGTGGTGGAGTCAAGCCGGAATTTCTTCTGACCCTAAGAATGGCTCCATTGTCCCGCCAAATTCCTAGTCGCGTCAATTCCTGGTTCCGGAGCGCGCGCAAAGGGTAAGAAGCTCGAAAAGCCGTGCGTTCAAGTGGACGTTGAGCGGTGGAGGCGCCGTCCCATGGCGAGCTTACGGAACGAGCTTGAAGATCGTCCCGCAGCCATTGCCGTTATCGCATGTTGTGTTCCCGCCTGCCGGCGTGGTGCCATAGAGCGCATGCCCCTTACCGAAGGTCAGTCCACCCTGCGGCGCGAAACCGTCGCTGCCGCCGAGGAAGCTGTAGAGCACATTCTCGGTCCAGGCGTCCCCTGCATTACCGGTGGCACCAGCTGGAACACTACTCCCTTTCCGAATTGGCCGCCTTCTGAGGTCGTGCAATAGAGATCACCATTCTCACCTAAAATCGGGCCAACGGTTGGTATGTAGCCATTCTCAACCAAGATGAAGTTGTACAGAACGGACTGAGACCAGGCGCCAACGTTTACTGGACTCAGTTCGAAGATATTGCTATATCCGTAGCCTGTCCCAAGGCTCGCGCCGTAGAGATTGCCCGCCTCATCGAAGACCAGGCCGGGTAAGGGAAAGGCTCCATCACTGCCACCCTGGAAGTCGTACACTGAGACCTCCGTCCAGGCGCCCCGATTCGTCGGCGGCTCCAGCCGGAACACCCCGCCAAACCCATACGCGCCCCCTGGCGCCGTGCCGTAAAGATTGCCGGCCTTGTCAAAGATCGCACTGGCCGGAGAACCGCTCGGCCCTCGGAAACGGTAAATGACTTTCTCGCTCCATGTGCCCCCGGGACTAGCAGGCCTTTTCAGCCTGAAGGCCCCTCCGTAGCAATAGGTTCCCGTCTCGTCGGTGAAGCAATGTCCGCCGTCGTAAGCCATGCCGTAGAGATTTCCGGCTTTGTCAAAGACCAGCCCGTTCGGCCACGCAGCGTCTCCGTTTCCCCTGCCACTGGGCACTCCCTGAAAGCGGTACAGCACGTTTTCGGTCCAGGCACCGCCGGGCGTGGTGGGTCGGACCAGTTCGAAGACTGTGCCGCAGCCCACAAGCTCGACGTTCGCGCAGTTGCCGTCACCGCCCTCGGAGGTCGAACCATAAAGATTGCCAGCTTCGTCGGCAATCAGAGGAGCCTCAGGACTGGCGCCGTCATCGCCACCCTGGAAGCTGTACAGCACGGTCTCCGTCCAGGCGTCACCAGGTTTCGCCGGAGGCGACAGTTGGAAAACTACGCCACAGCCCGAGGCGCAATTCGGGCTGCTTCCGCCTAAAGTCGTCGTTCCATAAAGATTGCCAGCCTTGTCGGCAATCATGCTGGCCGAGGGATAGTTACCGTCGCTGCCGCCATTGAAGCGATACAGCACTTGGTGTTTCGGTCCAGCCGCCAAGGCGCTGCCGGCGAGTACCAGGATGACCAGAAACCCATAAGGGAGCGAAATCCCAAACGAAGACTCTTGGTTTGTCACGGTGGGTATACCTCGCTCAGCCGGATTTCTTTCCTGGCTCTGAAAACCTCGCTTATTGTACGACTCGCAGGCGGCAGATGTTTGTGGTGAGCCTGCCGTGCAACCCGTTGGTTCGGTGCTTGAAGGGCGACCGATGGATCCCCGCTCCGGGGCAGGCGGAAGCTTGTCCTGAGTGTAATCGAAGGTAGCGTGCCCCGACCGGAGCCGAGAGCATGGGCGCCGCCTGCCTACGCGAAGATACGAAGAGGGTATCACTCCGTTAGTCGTATTTTGAGCGCGCGCTCCAGTTCCTGAAAATTTGATCCCTGGTGTTGTTCGGGAGTTAGAGCATTCATGTCAGCAAGGGTTTGTACGATACCGGCAATCGTCGAGCGAATCTTTGCGAACAAATCGAGCTCTTCACGTATGCCGTTAAGATTCTCGCCTGAGACGGTCTTCATCTTCTCGTCTAGTGTTTTCTTCTTCGACTCCCAGTAGGCAATGTAGTCCAACCGCCCGGCACCGTCGTATACGTTCGCATCTTCCAGAACAATGGGAAACACGCGGTCGCGGACATCTTTCCGGTCGGCAATCTCGGTCAATTCGAACATGCAGCTCTTCGATTCGAGATATCCCTTGGACAAAACCACGACGATGCATTTGCCACGGCCGATACGCTCCATAAAATCCCGGAGTGAGTCTTTGTACTTCATTTCATTCTTGTCGCGAACCAGAACGATACCCGCGGTGCTGAGCGCCTTCTCGATCCGATCGACTATTGCGTTGCTCTCATTCGTCCACTTATAGGAAACGAAGACTTCCTTCTTGGGTTCAGGTTCAGCAGACTCCGGTTTTCCCCAGACAACGGATATCTTTTGCGTACGTGCTGCTGGAAACAGGTCTTGAATCAGCGCTGCAGCATCCACGAGTTTGCGGCTGATGCGACACTGGATGCGATCGCCTGTCTTCGCAAAGTCCTTCAATTCGCCCAGCGAGTAGGCATAAGGGTCGCTGCGCTTCTGGCAGACTTCGCAATTGCAGGGCAGGTATTTTTCGTATTTCAGGAGCGGGAATGAGCGATGAATGCGTTCGAATTGGTCGTCCACAATGGCGAGCAATCCCCGCGTGTCACGACCCGCTACCCGCACCGAAATCTTTCGCCTGGCATAGTCCTCGACTACTTCGGCGCGCGTCTCCTCACGCTCCAGCACGACTCCGCTTTTCCACACCATGGCTTGGTTCGCAATCAGGTGGTTCAGCGCAACAATGAAGCGCGTAGTCAGACCCTTGGGCATGAACTCGTACTCGTATCGCAGGATCACGTTGCCACTTGGGTTCCATTCGCAGGCAGGCTGGTCAGGTGACAGGAGTTGCGGAGCTATGTACATGCCACCCTCCGGCAACTCATAGCACAACTGAAACTTCATCATGAGCCGTAGCAACTCGTCCCGCATCGGCGCGTATTCATCTTCTGACCAGATACGCGCCAGGTCCTTAGCGCCGAATCGGCCACGGTCCTCCACGATCCTGCGGTCATCCAACACCCGGTACACCGCATCAGTGCCCCACTCGGGCTTTAGAATCAGTGTCTGCTTCAGCACAGGATCGTCCTGAAAGTGCAAGCAGATTCCCAGGTCGTGCAGGTAACCGCTTAGTTACAGCTTGTCTTCTCGACGCGTGAAGCCGTGTTGCTCGCAAATTGCCAGGTATTCTTCCACGCCAATGTAATTTCGTTTGTCCTTTTCCAACGCATCCCGCACACGGTTCCATGTCCGAGGAAGCGGCGTACCGATATGGGGCAAATGTTCCAATTCCTGCCTGATCGCCGCGGTTATCTTGCTCCAGACCGCGATTATCTGCGAGGTTAACCCGGTAGGCGTCTTTGAGATTGGGAAAGCGAGCACGCAGGCTGCCAAGATTGATGTCGCGACGGCGATCCTGCTTTTCGTTCTGCACGATCAGAAACGGGCTGCCGTCGCTGCGCAGTTCGACAACCTGCAGCCAGTAGTTGAAGTCGGTGTCCTCTTTGCGGTCATCCGCCACCAGCACGTAAAGCGAGCGGCGCGTGAGGAAAAACTGGTGAGTAGCGTGATACACCTCCTGGCCGCCGAAATCCCAGATGTTGATGCGGAAATTGCGTTCGAGCAGCTCTCTCGGCGTCCATCCTGTTTGACAACGAAGTGCCGTCTTGAATGTGGACTGGATAATCTCAATCCCCTCCGTGGAGGATTCTAGAAGGTCGAAGCTCATACTTCGGGTCCTCGATTCTTCTTGCCAGCGAAGTCTTGCCGGCGCCTGCCTCGCCGACGACGAGTAGCTTGGCTTCGCAAAGATAGTCGGTGCCAGTCTCCTGCTGCTGTCGCCAGTAATTCTTAATCGCTTCGAGCACCTTCTTTGACAACTTCGGGCGGAGGAGTTTCTATGGGTTGTTCAAAAACTTCGAGACCCTTAAGATTTTCCAACTGGAGAATCTCCGCAGGGATTTGCCTAATGACGCCCGGTGTAAACAGGCCGAGACCGGGCAACGAAAGGTTTAGCTCGACGAGAGAAGCATAATCCTGAACTGCTACGGGAGGCATCTCGGAGAATATAGTTGCAGTCAAGGCCAAGACGCGTGAGAGAAGAGAGTGAGCTCAAGGAGTCTCGGAAGGTCCTTTCAGCCGTTCTCAGAGCGAGCGGATAGCTTGCGAAAGCTGTCGTTAACTCGGAAATCCAATTTGGAATCTTGTAGATCCCAGTGCCAGTCAAGTGTCAAAGAGCGAAGCCGTCTTCAATCTTCGAATACTCGCTCGGAAATTCGCCGAGGAATAACCCGAAGAGGGACCAGTGATTCGAGACACTCCAAATTCGTCTAGAAGGTCTAGATGAGCAGGGCAACCTCCACAGCCGGTTTAGGAATTAAGCGAGGACACACGCCGATGATTCTGCGTAAACCATATGCGGAGTTCTCGGAGATGGGGCAGCTTGGTCGAGATCCGCAACGAGTCGTGAAAACTCTGGAACCTCTTCTAGTTTTCTCCTGATTTTCGCCCTGTAATTACCGATAGACCCCGATTATGTTCTCGACGCGAGAGACTCTAGCCTGCAGGCGCAGTTACGTAGTCCGAATCCAGGACCAAGCCTGGAACGTCGGGCGAATAATAGATAGGGTTCCTCTGCACCGAGAGACGCTCAAGGTCACGCAGCGTTCGAATTCGGTCAGGTACGAATACGGATTCGGTTATCGCTGAGATACAGTGACTTCAATTGAGAGAACTTGAAGATCTCCTCTGGAATCTCTCTGAGGCCTTGCGCTTCCAGACTAAGGATGGTGCCACCTTCACTCCGGACTTTCTTGATTACTCGCCCCCACACGTTCGTTCAGTTCGCTCAATGGTATCTCACACTCGAAAACCTGAGGATGGGCAAGAGACTACGACTCGGTCCCATGCGCCTCAATGGTTAGTATGTAAGGCAGACCGACATACCTGTCTCCCCTTGGGAGAAACGTGGCGTCATACGTTAGTGCGATTGCCGAAATTCATATCACAGGCCAGTGTGACCTGTGCACTTGCCCGTGCGCGGCGCGACGCGGTATCACTTGAACCGAGGAGAGGATTTTTGTGTCTTCACAGGCTGCACCCAGTGTGCAGGCCTTCAAAGCTCTTTGAAAAGCAGCCGTCAGTCATCAGCTGTCAGCTCTCAGCAGGTGCTGTTCTATTAACGCTCTGGTAAATGCGCCTGGCGAGCGGTTCCCAAAATGGGTCTGCCTTCCGCGGCGATACCGCTCGTAAGTCCTTGCGGATCAATCATCAACGTATAAGTCCTTGGAATCTATCATGTGCAAGGATTTATGGTCTAAACCATTGATTCTATATAGGCACTAGGAGGGGGAGGGGTACCGGATTCGAGGACACTTCGCCCCGAACGCCCGAACCTAGCGACAGCGGGCTCTGAGTACTGAATGGTTAATACTCTCGCCAGCCGAATGTGGGCAGACGATTCGCGTCTGCATTACCATCAGAGGCAATGGTTTCGCCGACAATTGACCCCGGCAAGTCTCTGAACAGGGCTCGCCGCGAGTCCCCAGTCCGCGGCTGGTGGCGCAGTCCCGTGTTCCTGCTGGCCCTGACGGCGGCCCTGAGCGCGTTCGTCATCCAGTCGGGAGAACTTGGCACCGCCGACACCACGGTTCGCCTGCAAACGGCGACCTGGCTTTGGACCGACGAGCCCCAGGTCCCCCTCGACGGGTTTCCCGAATTCGTCATACACGGACGCGGCGGCAAGCCCTATAGCTGGTATGGCATTGGACAGTCGCTGCTGATGCTGCCCGCCGACATTGTTGGGACGAAGCTGGAGGAGTTGCCGGTGTTCGCCAACTACGGCGTCGATCCGGGCGTGCGCAGTATCGTGGTCAGCTACAGCACCAACATTCTGATTAACGTGCTGACCGCGCTGGTGTGTTTTCGCTTTCTGAGGCTGCTGCGCTTCAGCACGCGGCAGTCGGTCGCAGGCGTGATGGCGCTGCTGTTTTGCACCACGCACCTGCACTACGCGCAGAACATGATGGAGAACAACTACATCATGCTTCTGACGCTGACTGGCCTGACGTTTCAGTACGAGTGGCTGCTGACTGGCAGCGGCCGCGCGTTGCTGGTTGGCTCGGCGGCGTTCGGGCTGAACCTGCTGACGCGACTTACGACTGGCCTGGATTTGCTGGCTGGCGGCGTGTTTCTGCTGCTGGTGTTGTGGTTCGACGGCGTGCGCGGCCGCGGGTTGTGGCAGCGCTTCGTGACGTACGCGAAAATCGCCGCGCCGGTGTATTTGTTCTTTTTGCTGATCGACCGCTGGTATCAGTATTACCGGTTCGGATCGTTCACCAGCACATATGTTTCAGTGTTCGCGCGCGAAGCCCGGATGCTCAATCCGTCGCTGCCAGCGGATTATCCCTGGGAAATGCCGTTTCACGTTGGCTTTTTTGGCGCGCTGTTCAAGCCGGAAAAATCCATCTTCCTTTTCGATCCGCTGTTGCTGCTGACCATCCTCGTCTGCGTGCTGGCGTGGAGACATTTTCGCCGCGACATCAAAGCGTACGTGATCACGACTTGGCTGCTGCTGTTCGCCTACATCTGCTTCTACGCGAAATACACGATCTGGAGCGGCGATTTCGCTTGGGGTGATCGTTACGTCTCGACTGCAGCCGAGTTCGCCGCCTTCATCTCCGTGCCGCTGCTGCTGCGTTATCGCGCAGAACTTGGACGACTCGTGTGGCGACTCGGAATTGCGCTGGTCGCGGTGAGCTGCGCGATTCAGGTCGCTTCCCTTGCCTTCTGGTTGCCGCTGGAAATCTATCAAATGGACACGCTCGGCCATCCGACGTTCGTGGTCGCGCTGCGCTTCAAGAACATCGTCGCCTTCGCCTTCGGCAAGATGCAAGCTTGGGGTTTGACCAACGATTCGATGACCTACGATCCTTGGGATTACGTGCACATCACGACCTGGAACTTCCTTCCCTTCCTGCTGCGCCGCGTTGGCGTTGCTCCGCGCTGGGTCGTGAATGTGGCGTTTGCGGTCTGGTACGTCGCGCTGGCTGCGACTGCTTGGGTGCTTTGGCAGCTGCGCAAGGTGATGCGCAGCGACGACCTCGATAACGATGCTGGCCCGGAATATTCAGCCCGCATTGCGTCCTGATCGTGCGCTCTCGCTCACGCGGAAAACCAGTTGCGGATAATCTCGTTCCGTATATGATGTCTGATTCCAGCGACCCTGCGTCGAAACCTGTCCATGGAAATGGTGCGCATCTTCGGTCTGCCTGCCGCGCTTCTGGTGCTGGCCTTCGTCGCCAACCGGCTTTCCAAGCTCACGCGCGTTCCCGACATCATTGTGCTGTTGCTGATCGGCGTAACGCTGGGACCGATTCTGCACTGGGTCAATCCCGAGACGTTCAAAGGCGCCGTTCACATTCTCGGGATGCTGGCGCTCATCCTGATCCTGTTCGAAGGCGGACTCGAACTCAGCCTGCGCCAGGCACTGCGATACTTCCCTGCCGGTCTGTCTGCTGGTGGTGCTGAGCTTTGGGCTGAGCCTGGGCTTGATCGCGCTGATGTGCCGCGCGCTGTTGCATCTGAACTGGAGCGATTGCGTGTTGATCGGAGCCGCGCTCGGATGCACCAGCGGAACGATCGTCATTCCGGCCTTGCAGCAAATGGTTGTGCCGGAACCTGTCAAGATAACCCTGACCATCGAAGCCGCGTTGGGCGAAGTGATTGCGGTGCTCATCGTCGGCAGCATGCTCAACATGGGACCGCAACAGTCACTCATCACAGGAATGGCCGCCGACTTCTCTCACAGTATCGTCATCGCGTTGATTGTAGGCATGGTCTTCGGTATGTTGTGGTGGCGGCTTTGGCCGCTCGTCGGCGGTCTGCCGTACAGCAACATTCTGAACCTCGGAGTTGTGCTTGGCATCTTCGCTCTCGCTCGTTATGCGGGCGGAAGCGGATTGCTGGCTGAGCTGATCTTCGGGATCACGCTGGCTAACGTGCCGCGAACGCCGCACATGGTTCGCCAGAGCCTGCGAATGCATGCCTTCCATGCGGAAGTAAGCTTCCTGGTGCGCTCCTTCTTCTTCGTCATGCTCGGGATTGTGGCCGAGTTCATCAGCCGCACGTACGTCGTTCCCATCCTTGGGATTCTGGCGGCGCTGCTGCTGGCACGATTCCTGGCGGTCCATCTTAGTCGCTGGGCGGTGCGCGATGTGACCCGCAAACAAACTGAGTTGCTGTTCTGGATGCTTCCGCGCGGACTCGTTACTGCTGTGCTTGCGCTGGAGATCGTTGACGCTCGCGGCGCCGTGTTCGCCTTCCTGCCAGCGATGGCGTTCACCGTCGTTCTGGTGACGAACCTGTTCATTGTTTGGGGCGCAGTCAAGGCCGCACAGGCTCCGGCCGTCGAAGAGCCGACGCCAGCGAAGTCGTTGGCAATGGCAGCTAGTTCCGGCGCGGATGCGCCTGCCACGTGCCGCAGACTGAGCCATGAACAAGAGCCTGGCTTCTCGATTGTCGGAACTGGAAGCAAGCAGGTTTTGCCACCGGCGCGGCTGTGCTGCGGCGGTCGAGAAGCTCCTGGTTGCGCTGAAGAGCGCCCGCTTCGGCGATGCCGAATCGCTCATCCGCTTCCATGATGCGCTGCTGTTCCTGCGCGCCTTCCCGCAGAGCCGCAAAGTGATTCAGCTGACGGAAACTCTGCTGGCCGGCATCGCACAGCAAGTCGCAAGGCTGCGCGAATCCGGCGCCGACATGGACCTGTTCGATTCGGAGCAGTTCTCCGGCATCGCCGGCACCGTCATCAGCGACAGCTTCACCTACGAGGTCGCGCGTTGGCTGGTACAACGCTACCCGAAGGAAGTCAGCGTCGCTTGGGACTTCGACGAGCAAGGCCGGCAGTTGGGCGTCAGCCTGCCTCGCGTTCTGCCGCTGCTGGCCGACGACTCGCTGGTGGAAGCCGACACGCCGTATCTGGATTGGATGGGAACTGCCGCAGGCGGAGCGGAACGAATCCTGCCATGGCTGCTGCAGCGCGTCGATGATATGCCACTGGCGATGTTGCAGAAGACGGCGTGGTATGACGCGCTGAAGATCGAACGTCTCATGGAATCTGGCTGACTCTCCCGCGAGCCGCACGTGCGCGCGCCGCAATCCGCCTGCAATGTACTTCCATCGGGAGCCGCTCATCCAGCGCAGTCAGGTTTCTTTGCAGCAGGAGCTTAGCTCGCCGCCTCTGCTAATCCGGAAGCTAGCTCGGCGCGAAGGTGAAGAGATCCTGGACATGGTGCGCGACGCGCTTACCGTGCGTTATCGCGAACTCTACGGCACGACGCGCGGCGATCCGAAGAGCGTTGTGGAAGCCGATGTTGGCCGAGGTGTCCATATCTATCTCTGGGGTTTGCCGCCTGACAGGCGTTTGCCACTGCGCGCCTATCACGCCGGGATTACGTTCAAGAACGGCGTGCCCATCAACTACATCGAGGGTATTTCGCTGTTCGAGTGGATGGAAGTCGGCTTCAACACCTTTTACGCCTTCCGCGACGGCGAGACCGCGTGGATCTATTCCAAGGTGCTCCATCTATTGCACCAACTTACCAAGGTGACCTGCTTCTCGGTTTATCCGTATCAACTCGGCGACCACAATGAAGAGGCCATCAAGTCTGGGGCTTTCTGGTTCTATCGCAAGCTTGGATTTCGGCCGGGACGGCCGGAATTGCTGGCGATGACGCAGCGGGAAGAAGCGAAGATCGCGAGCGATCCAGGATATCGGACATCAGCTCGCATCCTGCGCAAGCTGGCGACTGCACATGTGTTCTACGAATTTGGCGACGGGCCTCGCGGGCTATGGGACAGATTCTCCGCACGCAATATCGGACTGTGCGTACAGCAGCGAATGGCCAGCGAATTCCATGGCGACTGCGAAAAGATGCGTCGCGCTGCGAGTGCCAGCCTGTCAAGAATCTTGCGCGTGGACACCGGAACGTGGAGCGCCATCGAGCGATCGGCGTTCGATGACTTCGCGTTCGTGCTGGCTCTGGTGCCCGAACTGAAGCGCTGGACAGTCGAGCAAAAACAGGCACTGACTCAAGTCATTCGCGCCAAGGTGTCGGGGAAGGAATCGGAGTACCTTCGTCTGCTACAGCAACACGAGGCCCTAAAGGCGGTCTTATTGGTGCTGGGCTCCTCAGTGACGTCGGGCGAGCCACGAGGCGATAGTCGTTCGTCGTAGGCCCGCACTCGTCAGCCGTCCTCACATGCTGGCCATAATGAACAGGGGTTTCATCTGAAAGCTCTTGTAGAGCGGCCGTAGCCGTTCGGTATTGTAGTGTTCTTTCACGTTCACTACTTTCTTGGAAGCGACGACGGCTTCAATAGGCACATTGTCGTAGCGGCCATCCTTCAACACCACCAGTCTTCCGTGCATACCGTTGAGCAGAAGATCGAGCGCCAGATTGCCGAATGCCATAGGCACGATGGAGTCAATGGCGTCGGGATCACCGCATCGCACCAGGTAGCCCAGCTTCTGGTTCATAACGTCGACGGTCTTGCCGCTGTTGTATTTGGCGGAAAGCTCCTTGAGCTTGTGGGACACAAGGTCGCCCACTCCGCCCAGTTTCCTGTGCCCATAGGCATCCGCGGCATCGTGCTCGAAGACCATATCCCCACCCTCGAACGTCGCGCCTTCGGAAACGAGCACCACCGAATACCGGCTTGGATTGCGGCGCCGGTCCAGCATTAACAACTCGGTCAACAGCTCGATATTGAACTTGTATTCCGGAATGACGCAGCGATGCGCCGCCCCCGCCATGGTGGGAAGGATGGCGGTGAATCCGGCGTAACGACCGAACACTTCCATCACCAGCAAGCGCTCGTGAGAGCCCGGCCGACGTCCGCAGGCGGTTGGTCATCTCGATGATGCGGGTGACACATGTGCTGAAACCAATGCAATAGTCGGTGCCGGGAACGTCGTTATCCATGGTCTTGGGAATGGCGATCACTTTCACGCCTTCCTGCGACATCCGAACGGCATAGCTCAGAGTATCGTCGCCGCCGATGGGAATGAGATATTTGATCCCGAGCCACTCCAGATTCTTTAGCACTTCGGGCGTGAGGTCGTTCTTTTCCTCGCTATAGGCGTCCTGCAGATGAAGAGGTACGTTGGACTTCCTTATCCGCGAGGGATTAGTGCGCGAAGTGTGCAGGAAGGTTCCGCCGCTGCGGCCGGCACGGTTCACTAGCTCTTCGGAAAGGGTCTGGAAGTTGTCGCTGTTGTCGTAATCCTTATCGCGCACCATGTCCACGAGGCTGGCCCATCCCCGCCGCAAGCCGATGACTTGGTAGCCTTCTCCCAGTGCCCGGATGGTCACGGCGCGGATCGCCGGGTTCAGCCCCGGCACATCGCCGCCGCCGGTCAGGATTCCAATAACGCCTTTCTTGGTGCTGATGTTTGCCATGCCGAACGTGCCTCTTCCTGAAGTTCCAGTGCCAGAAACCGCACATCAACAGTTTATCTGCACTTGGGCAAATCGTGCGATCACGCCGCGGTTAAGACTGGGGTGTTTGCCAGGACCTAGCGCCCCGAAACCTGATCCCATCCTCCCCAGATGAGCGTCAGTATGGTCAGGACAGCAATGATGGCCTGCGAGATGACGCAATACAAACACCACACCTCCAGAACGTGGGCTTCTATATTGGTGAGATAGAGGGAGAACGCCAGTCCCACCAGAACAGGCAGCAGCAGCCAGCCTGGGCGCCGCAGAAATCCCAGCACCGCGATCAGCAGATATCCAGCGATTCCGATGGCCGCCACTGGCACGCCATGAAAGACAGCGTACGGACTATGGTTCACGACCCCGCAGTCCCACTTGTCATTGATGCTGCACGGCTCGGAACCGGTGTCGTAGTGGACTTTCAGCGCCAGTCCGGAAACCACCATGCCGGCAAGGGCGAGCAAAACGATCACGTAGCGCACAAAATCTCCTGTCTCGTGATTGTAACTTGGGAGGACCTGCCAAGACCTTTGGCCAATGCCGTGAAGCGGACCGGCTGCCATCACAGCCCTCTGTGATGTAGTACAATCCGTGTGTTTATGCGCCGGATTCACGCCAGTTTGCTGCTCGCTCTGCTGTGCCTGGGTCTCGGCCTGCCCTTCCTGCAAGCGAAGCCTGGCAGCGTACCGGCGTGTTGCCGCCGCGACGGCAAGCACCATTGCGCGATGTCCCCGAACGGGGACGGTTTCCGGAAGCTCGCGTCCGCCTGCCCGTACCGGCATCTCGGCGTGCTCCTTTCGTCCCGCGGAGCATTGAAGGTTCCGTTTAGTCTCCCGGGCATCAGCGCAGATGAACGGCTCCGCGTCCGGAATGCCTTGCCACTGGTTGCGCTACGCTCCTGCGATACACCCCAGCCGCGCGGCCCACCTGCTCTGTAGTTTCAATTTGAATCGCACGCAGGTCGCCGAACTGACACGGCCATCGTGGAGGTGGTATCGCCCTGCTTTTACGGTTGGTTTGAGGGTCCACCGTTCCTTTCTTTTAATTACGAAGGCAGTCGTCCGTTGGTGGGGATGTTCATGTTGCGTGCACCAGACAGATTGCGCTTGCGTTGCTCGCTTCGTCGTCTCATCTTTGGATTGTTTGTCGTCAGCCTGGGATATTTCGTCAGCCCTCCCGCATCTGCAACCGTTTTCGGCAACATACGGGGCGTGGTGCACGACCCACAACACCAGCCGATCAACGCGGCAAGCGCGACCTTGAAGGCCAGAGATTCGGCTACAAACTAACCACGATACCAGCGCAAACGGAGAGTTCCATTTCGACGTCGTGCCGCTCGGCAAGTACAGCATTACCGTGGAAGCTCGCGGATTCGCGACGCAGTCGCAGGTGCTGGTGGTGGTTTCGGGTTCTGCGCCGGTACTTCATTACCAACTCGCTATTGCCGCCGCGAAGAGAAGGTCACAGTGACCGCATCTCCCGAAGACCTCAATCCCGATTCGTCACGCCGCGACATTCTCATCAGCCAGCAACAGATCTCCCGCTACGCCGGGGTAGACTCCAGCAACAGCTTCAAGATCATCACCGAGTTCGTACCAGGCTCCTACATGGTGCACGACCAACTGCACGTGCGCGGTGGCCATCAGGTCACGTGGGCGATCGACGGCGTACCGGTTCCCAATACCAACATCGCCTCCAATGTGGGGCCACAGTTCAATCCCAAAGATGTCTCCTACCTTCAGGCTGAAACGGGGAGTTATGCCGCGGAATACGGCGATCGCATCTACGGCGTATTTAACGTGGCGCCGAACACCGGCTTCGAGCGCAATCGCCAGGCCGAACTGATTGCCAGCTACGGCAATTACAACCAGACCGATGACTTACTAAGTTTTGGCGACCACACTGCCAAGTTTGCGTATTATGCCAGCATCAGCGGCAACAACACAGACTGGGGCCTGGAGCCGCCAACCGACGTTAACCTGCACAATCAGGCGCATGGTGGCGGCGCGTTTACTTCCCTCATCTACAATCCCATTCCCAAAGACCAGATGCGCTTTGATGCCGGCCTTCGCCTCGACAACTACCAGGTGCCGAACGACCCAGATATGCAGTCCGCGGGCATCAATGACCGTGAGCGCGAGCAGGACATCTTTGGCACCGCTACCTGGGCCCACACGTATTCGCCAGGTCTGATGCTTATCGTCTCGCCGTTCTACCACTTCAACCGGGCGGCGTACGAAGGCGGACCGAACGATGTTCCGATCACCACCGATAATCGCGCGTCCAACTACGAAGGCGGACAGATCACTCTTTCCGCGCTGAACACTAGAAACAACGCTCGCGTGGGCATCTACGCGTTTGCCCAGCAGGACAACACATTTTTTTCGGTGATTGCGAACGATGGCTCCGGCGACCAATTCAGCCAGCGCGTATATCCAAAAGGCAGCCTGGAAGCGTTATTTCTGGAAGACCAGTTGAAGGCGACGTCGTGGCTCACGTTCACCGGCGGGATCCGGCTGACTCACTTCTCCGGTGGTGTCAATGAGAATGCGGCCGACCCACGTTTGGGCGCCGCCATTCGCATTCCGGGGCTCAATTGGGTACTGCGCGGGGCCTACTCGTATTACTATCAGCCGCCGCCTCTCGACACGGTCTCCGGGCCGCTGCTTCAGTACGCCGCCAGCCAGGGAGTAACATTCCTCCCACTACAGGGCGAGCGAGACATTCAGCAGGAATACGGCGTTACCATTCCCCTGCGCAACTGGGTTTCCAGCGTGACCTATTTCCGCACCGGAGTAAAAAACTTCTTCGACCACGACGTGCTGGGCAACTCCAACATCTTTCTGCCGCTCACTATCGACTCGGCGCGGATCCGGGGGGTTGAAGTCGCAGTGCGTTCGCCGCTCGTTTTCAGCCACTACCGCACTCACCTTGTGTATTCGCACCAGCAGGCCCAGGGCTTCGGCGGTGTCACCGGCGGGCTCACGGATTTTTCTCCGCCTCCGGCAGGGGGATTCTATCTGGACCACGACCAACGCAACACGATGTCAGCCGGCATCGAAGGCGATCTGCCGTGGCGCAGCTTTGCCGCCTTTACCTTGAATTACGGCTCGGGCTTTCTAAACGGCGATGGTCCCGATCATCTGCCCAGCTACACCACTTTCGATTTGTCGGTGGGGAAAAACTTTGGCGAGAACTTTACCGTTCGCTTCTCCGGCACCAACATCTCAAATGTGCGCTATCAACTGGACAACAGCAACACTTTTGGCGGGTCGCACTGGGGCGATCCTGCTATGGTCTCCGTGCAAATAAAGTACAGGTTCCACTATTGAGGCGGTTGAGAATTGCCTGCTGTCGCTATGTAGGCTCCGTCCGGCCTCTCTTCGATGGAAATCCTGAGTGTCCTCGTGCGCGCCTGACTCAGCAGAGCGGAGAAGAGTAAGAACAGACGCTTTTCGGGCCGCTTCCACGTTGTTCATAACTGCAGCGCGGCGACCGTCCTGCCCCGACGTAAGTTGCGCAGGTCGAAGTTCGGGCGAGCGCCCTATGTCCTGGGCTACGTTTGTTTCGTCCTTCGGACTCGGTGACAAGCGACGACCAACGAGCCTGGGATCCCATCGCTAAACTATGAACGAAGGCGAGCCTTCATCCTTATCCAATTAACCCATGCAATGGTACATGTACTTTCGTAACTTGACATCGGCGAGAAAGGCGATACACTCAGCTTGGAGGCCTAGTGTTTCTTCGGCCCGCCACTCGGGTGAAGAGGGTCGCGGTTGGGCCAATGATCTTTGAAAAGTCAGTGGATCGTGGACGGAACTGAAACGCTCTCTGTTACCGCTTTGTTAATGCCGCCTGTGGAACATGCCAAAAACGGGAAAGATTTTCTGACATAAGTCCGTTGAATCTAATATTTTGACCTGTAACTCTTTTGGATGGAAGATTTTGCAAGGGGACAATTTTCCCCGCTCTTTGCTTTCAATATTTTGCGAGGACATGGGGGAGGGGGGTATCGGGTCATTATGAATGACTGTCCCATAATCGAACGCGGCCCGGAGAGGCGCCCCTTATAACGAGTTGGTTAACAGCGGTACATCAGCCTTTGCTAGTGCATCTGTAGAAGCGCCTGCAAAAGTTGCTGCAAGATACTTGAGTTGGTCTGGGTGACGCTGTCCAGGAAATCGCCGTAATTAGTGGCCTCGCCGCCACAGGGATAGCCGTATTGGTTGTTGCCGGCTGCAATCACGGCGCACTGCCCATCGTAGGCGTTGTCCATGAACGAGATCAGCCCGAAGTTGGTCTTTTCGCTGTTGTTGTCGGTGAGCGACCAGAAGCCGGTACCCAGCACATAGTAATCGCCGTTAGTGCCTTGCGCTGAAAAGATGGCCTGCTGATCGCTGGCGTATTGCTGGCTGCGCGTCAGTTGGTTTGGATAGTCGGCGAAAGCGACGCCGTAGTTGGGATAGCTATAACCACTCACGTCGGAATCCGCTTGAGCGCCCACGGCATACCATAGATATTCAGGCAACCCAGTGGCGTCGTATTGTGCCTGGTTGCCGGACAGGGCCAGCGAGGGGTAATACGAGTTCCAGTTGCCCACCAAAACGTTACAACCCGAGTCCTTAAGGGCCTGCAAGACTGGCAGTCTGGTTCCTCCCTCCCCCACGCCGCCGAAGATGCCGCACACCAGAAGATGGTTCTGGTCGTAGCTCTTGATGGTGCTGGCCTGCACCGAATACACCTGGTAGGCGAACTGGTACAGGAAAGCATCCATGTCCACGACGAGGTTGGGGTTGACTCCGATCTGGGTAAAGTAGCGGTCGTGAAGGTCGCTGCCGAACCAACCGGTATGGCGGCCATCTTCATCGAGGACACCGGTGCCGTTTCCGAAACCGCCGTCATCGCCAAAGGCCGTATAGAAGCCACCTGTGTTCCAGGCGGCATTGAGGGCGTCGATAGTGCCGTACTTGTTCTGCAGATAGCTGACCCAGGCGTATTTGGAATACAGCGTGTTGTCCTGGAAGCCGGTGTACTGGAAGTTCACTGTAGCCACCAGCATCCCCGGGTGAGGATAGGCCGGCACGTTATAGGTGCCTACGCCGTTTCCTTTGATGGCGAAGACGTAGTCGGTGTCACCCAGCGAGACACCGATGACCCAGGGATCGGTGTTGAAACCGCCCGTGAATACACTCTGCTGAACCGCCAGCTCGTTGATGTTGGCCGTCTGCCACTTGGGATCGAAGATATCGACCAGATTGCTGCAATAGAAGTAATAACCGTTTACGTCAAATCCGCGGCATATGTCCTTGATGGGCTCAGGCAAGCCCACGTTCTGGGGACTGGTCAAAACCTGCTGCAGAGTCGGTAAGAACAAAAGGAACGGGACCTTGATCGCCGCCCCCTGATTGTTATACGTGCCTACCGGCAGCATGTAGTACGACGTGTAAACATCGATGGCGTTGAAACCCCACCCCGTCATGCGTTCCAGGGAGTGATTGGCCCACGCCGCTGTGCTGTTTCCGTATCGCGACTGCATGATCTGCTGCAGGATGAATAGCCGGTCTGCATCAAACACCGACCTCTCGTAGAAAGCGTTGCAGTTGGGATCAGCGAACATCCACCGGCCATTCACCTTCATGACCTGGAAGTATCCGCTGGGAACGCATCCCGGCACCGGCGCCGCCGTCAGTCCGCTATAGCTGTCCAGCTCGATCACAGCGCTGAGCGTGTAGTTGAAGACCTGCTGTTGCGGCGGCTGCGAGGAATCCGTGACTTGCACGCTGAAAGCAGCCTGTCCGGCAGTGGTTGCCTGGCCTGTAAGGTTGCCGTACGTATCCAAGGCGAGTCCCGATGGAAGGCTACCCGTCACGACTTGATAGCTGTAAGGCGGCGTACCGAAAGAAGCCTGCAAACTGTAGGAATACGGCTGCAGGACGGAGGCATTGGGGAGACCCTGGGCCACGGCCGGGCCTACCGTGAGATTGACGGTGGCCGTCTGCTGAATTCCCCCACCATTGCCGGTCACCGTCACCGGATACGTTCCGGCCGGGGTGCTCTGGTTGACCGTGAAGGTAAGGACCGAGTTGCCGCTTCCGGGTGCGGCAAGGGTAGCCGGAGCGAAGCTGGCGCTAGCGCCGCTTGCCAAACCCGAAGCCGACAGCGTAATCGCATTGTTGAAAGCGCCAGTGATCGCGCTGGTGATCGACGTCCCGCCTTGGAGACCCTGCGCCAGGCTCAACGAAGCCGGCCCGGCCGCCAGCGTGAAGTTGGGCTGGCCTAACGGTGTAACCGTGACCGTAAAGGTGGCCGTCTGCTTGAGGCCACCCCCGCTAGCCGTCACCGTGATGGGATAGCTGCCCGCGGCCAGCGTTTGGAAGGCCGCGACGGTAATGGTCGAATTGCCCACACCCGGGGCCGGAACCGTAACGGGACTGAATCCGATTGTCAACCCGTGGGGCGCGCCCAACGCCGACAGACTAATGGAGCTGTTGAAGCCGTTGATTCTGGTGGTGGCCGTCAGAATTCCCAGAGTGTTGGGAACTACGCTGAGGGTAGCCGGAAACACGCTCAGCGTGAACCCGGCAGTGGGTACCGTCAGCGTCAGCGTGATGTTTTGCTGCAATCCGCCGCCGCTCGCCGTCACGGTAATGGGATAGGTGCCGACGGGCGCATTGCTACCCACGGTGATGGTCATGATCGAGCTCCCTGCACCTGGTGCCGGGATGGTTGGGGGATCAAAGCTGACTGTGGTATCGGCGGGCATACCCGAAGCCGACAGGCTGATCGGGTAGTTGAAGCCGCCATTTACAACGGTGGTGATCTGCGATGTTCCCTGATTGCCAGGTGCGATGCTGAGAGAAGTCGGCGTTGCCAATGCCGTAAAGGAGCCCACCGTCACGGTGACCGCCGCGGTCTGCCAGACGCCGCCGCTGCTGGCCGTCACCGTTATGGGATACGTTCCCGACGCGAGGTTGCTACTTGCCGTAATGGTCATGGTAGCGGTACCCGTACCCGGCGCCGGAATCGTGCCCGGGTTGAAGCCTACGGTAATACCCGCCGGCATGCCCGAAGCGGACAGACTGATGTCATTGTTGAAGCCATTGTTCGCCACTGTCGTCAGGGTTGAGAAGCCCTGCGTACCCTGTACAACGCTGAGCAGAGTAGGCGAGGCCGAAAGCGTGAAGTTCGGCTGCCCCTGGGACGTCACCGTGAGGGTCACGGTGGCGCTCTGCTTCATACCACCGCCGGAGGCGTTGATGGTGATCGGGAAGGTGCCAACTCGGGCCAGACCCAGAACCGTAACTGTCATGGTCGAAATCCCGGAGCCGGGCGCTGGAATAGTGGTGGGATTGAAACTCACCGATATTCCCAAAGGCATACCGGACGCAGACAGATTAATCGGACTGTTGAAGCCCCCACTGATCGTTGTGACGATAGTGCCAGAGTTCTGTCTACCCTGCATCATGCTGAGTGACGCCGGCGCTGCCGTGACTGTATAGTTGGGACCCACAGCCGTCACTGTCAGCGTGATCATGGTGTTTTGCTGGACGCCTCCGCCATTGCCGGCAACGGTGATGGGGTAGGTTCCTACTGGCGTGTCGTTCGCCACCGTGATGGTCATCGTCGAGCTGCCGCGACCCGGGAGCCGGGATTGTCTGCGGATCAAACGTCACGGAGGTGTCAGTGGGCATGCCGGAGGCGGAAAGAGTAATCGCGCCGTTGAAGCCACCGCTGATCGTAGCCGTGATCGTCGAGGTTCCCTGATTGCCCTGCTGAATGCTGAGCGATGCCGGCGACGCCGAAATCGTGAAGTTTGGCGCCGCCGTCACCGTCAGCATCACGGTAGTGGTCTGCTGGATGCCGCCGCCATTGCCCGTTACGGTGATGGGATAGGTTCCGGGGGCTGAGCTCCCCACCGTTATGGTCATCGTCGAGCTGCCTGCGCCCGGCGCCGGTATCGTCGGCGGAGCAAAGCTCACCGTCGTCCCACTCGGCATCCCCGTAGCTGAGAGAGTCACATCCGCGCTGAAACCACCGCTAATGGTGGTCGTGATGACGGAGTTGCCTTGGTTGCCCTGCAGGATGCTCAGCGAAGCGGGCGAGGCTGTCATGGTGAAGCTTGGCGTCTGAACCACACCCAAAGATGCTATCGGCGTGATGTCCCCGGTCGCATTGCTGGTTCCAACGACGACGGTCAGCCGGGTGCCCGCCACTGTCACCTGCTGGCTCACGTTGCTGGTCGGCCACGCCACGTCTGACCAGTTGTTTCCGGCAGCATCGTAGAAGTAGCCCTGGTTGGTCGGTCCACCGCTCACCGTAGCTATGGGTGTGCTGCCGTCGAAAACTTCAACTTCGCACTGCGTCCCGCACTGCGCGAAACCGTCATCGCCCATCGCCAGCGACACGTTGTACGCTCCTGGCGATGGCAAATCGACATAGAACGTCGCTGGCGACCCGTTTTGGGCCGAGTTGATTCCTGCCAACCGCGGATCGACCGACGTACTACGATCGCCTCCCTGGACCAGGTCAGGCGTCGTCCAACCGAAAGACACACCATTGACCATCGTGGGATAGGTCGTGCCCGGCAGCACATAGTTATAGTTCACCGGATCCATAACGAACCCAGCCGTGTTGCGGAAGTCGAAACCCTGGGCCCAACCAGTAACCGTCAGATTCAGCGTTGCAGTATGCTGATTGCCGCCACCGTTGCCGGTCACCGTGATGGGATATGTCCCCAGTGGCGTGTTGGTGCCCACCGTAATCGTCACCGCCGACGTGCCCGCGCCCGGAGCCGGAATAGTCTGCGGATTAAAGCTCACCGTGGTACCGGTAGGAACGCCCGAAGCCGAGAGGTCGATGGAGCTGCTGAAGTTACCCAGGATCGCCGTGGTAACGACAGAGTTGCCGGCCAGCCCCTGCTGCACGGTTACGGAACTCGGCGAAAGTTAATCGTGAAATCGGACGGCGCGGCGGTCACGGTTAGGGTCACAGTGGTGTTCTGCTGGATGCCTCCGCCATTGCCGGCGACGGTGATGGGGTAGGTTCCTACTGGTGTGTCGTTCGCCACCGTGATGGTCATCGTCGAGCTGCCGGACCCGGGAGCCGGGATTGTCTGCGGATCAAACGTCACGGAGGTGTCAGTGGGCATGCCGGAGGCGGAAAGAGTAATCGCGCCGTTGAAGCCACCACTGATCGTAGCCATGATCGTCGAGGTTCCCTGATTGCCCTGCTGAATGCTGAGCGATGCCGGCGACGCCGAAATCGTGAAGTTTGGCGCCGCCGTCACCGTCAGCATCACGGTAGTGGTCTGCTGGATGCCGCCGCCATTGCCGGTTACGGTGATCGGGTAGGTTCCTACTGGTGTGTCGTTCGCCACCGTAATGGTCATCGTCGAGCTGCCTGCGCCCGGCGCCGGTATCGTCGGCGGAGCAAAGCTCACCGTCGTCCCGCTCGGCATCCCCGTAGCTGAGAGAGTGATCGCGCTGTTGAAGCCTCCGTTGATCGTGCTGGTGATGGTTGAAGTCCCTTGATTGCCTTGGACAACACTGATCGAGGCCGGCGAGGCCAAGAGTGTAAAGTTCTGCGGTTGCTGTGCCGTTACCGTCAGGGTGACAGTTGTATTTTGCTGTATGCCTCCTCCGTCGCCGGTCACGGTAATCGGGTAAGTCCCCCGGGCGCGTTATCCCTACAGAGATAGTCATGGTGGAGCTGCCGGAGCCCGGCGCAGGAATCGTCGCGCGGACTAAAGACCACGTGACGCCCAAAGGCATGCCCGAAGCGGACAAGACAATGACTGAGTTAAAACCTCCACTGATACTAATCGCAACGATCGATACGCCCTGACCATTTTCCGGGATACTTATCGACGAGGGTGTGGCCGACACGGTGAACCCGGCCTGCGCGGTCATGGTTGTGGTGCCGGCGATCAGCACAAACGTCAGCAGGAAGGCGTGGAACACTCCACGTCCAGTCGGCCAGATAGTCCCCATGCGTCTACTCTCCTCTGATCGCGGCGGTGGTTAGCTCTTCTTCGGGCGAGAGTCCTAACAACCTACCTAACGAAGCAAGTGCGGCGTATGACCGCCGTAAAGTGGCGCTTCAACCTAACCTTCTCTAGCACTTAGATAACTGAGGGGCAGGTTACCTGTTGCGGTGGAGATTTTCCGTCTCGCGTTAGCCAAACCATTGCCTGACAATCGGTAAGCCCACGATCGGCAGGGTAATCTCCGCTGCAAATTCGTCACATTTCTGATCTTGATTTTTTGAGCACGCGAATTGTACACCGAATTCGCAAACTCCTTACTACCACGAGTGTGCTATCCCAATGGCTAGATGAGCGTAGGTGCTCCATGCGGCAGATCCGGGGTATCGGCCCGGATAGGCGGTGTGGTGAAACCGATTGCGGTTATCGCATTGGCCGCAAGCTGCTGAGGATCTCTTGCTGCCCAGGAGCACGCGAAACCTTTAAGCAGGGACCGTCTGAAGCGCGGTTCGGCCAAGGCTTTCTGAACTGGCGATCGGGTTCAGCACGGGTTTAGAGCGGGCGCTCCTACCCGATAGGACCTTCGGAATATTCTGCCTATGCTTTCAGCGCGGTGTGGATAGTCTTTAGCAGCACGGTACGGGTGAATGGCTTTTCCAGAAGCGTGATTCCACTAGCCAGCCCGTGGTCGCCCGCGAGCAGTTCTCCGGTGTAGCCGGACATGTAAACAACCTTTATTTCTGGATGCGACTGCATGAGACGCAGCGCCAAGTCCGGCCCGCTCATGCCACGCATAACCACGTCGGTCAGCACCAGATCGACCGTCTGCTTTCCATTCAGTTGGGCCAGAGCAGACGCTCCATCCTTCGCCTCTATGATGGCGTAACCGCTGTCTTGCAACATTTGCCTGGCCAGCTTGCGCATAAGATCATCGTCTTCCACCAGCAAGATCGTCACTCCTTCATGTCTTGGCAAAGCATCTTCGGACACGGCCTCCTGCACTACTCCAACTTTGTCTTCTGCGGACGGTAGATAGATCTTGAACGTAGTTCCCCGCCCTGGTTCGCTATAAACAAAGATCTGGCCGCCGCTCTGCTGCACGATGCCATAGACTGTAGCCAGCCCCAGCCCAGTCCCTTTGCTCATCTCCTTAGTCGTGAAAAATGGCTCGAAGATGCGCGATACCGTGACATGGTCCATACCGCATCCACTATCGCTGATGGCCAACATCACGTAGCTGCCGGCTTTCATGGGGGGATGTTGCCGGGCAAAGGCCTCATCGAATTCCACAGCGGCCGTCTCTACGATCAACTTGCCACCGTTTGGCATCGCGTCGCGAGCATTGACCGCCAGGTTCACTACCACCTGGTCCAGGTGACCGGGATCCATTTCCACAATCGCCCCTGCAGAACGCGAGAGCAGCGAAATCTCAACGTCGTCGCCCATCATCGGCCGCAATAGTTTGCTCAGCTCCTTCAAGCGCTCGTTCATATCCAGAACTTGCACCTGGGCGGTCTGCCGCCGGCTGAAGGTGAGCAACTGCCGCGTCAGCGTCGCGCCGCGCTTGGCGGCTTCCTGGATGTTGTCAATGTATTCCGGCGGGACACTGCCCGAACCGATGCGGCCGCGCAGAAGTTCACCGCAAGCCATAATGATTCCCAGGATGTTGTTAAAGTCGTGGGCGATACCTCCCGCCAGCCGCCCAACCGCTTCCATCTTTTGGGCCTGGCGAAATTGGTCCTCTGCCCGCTTTTGCGCTGTGATATCGCGTGCGATGGTCGATGCTCCGATGATGTTTCCGTCCGTGTCGCGGATAGGCGAGACGGAGATAGAAACATTCAGACGCCTCTGGTCTTTGGTGACCCGGACCGACTCAAAATACTCGACGCGTTGTCCCTTCCGGATTTTCTCTAAGATTTGCGGAATCTCATCCGCACGCTCCTTGGGCGCCAGCATGGTGATGGACTTGCCAAGTGCCTCTTCCGCTTTGTAGCCATAGATATGCTCAGCTCCCTTGTTCCAGTGCGTGATGATGCCGTCAAGATTCTTGCCGATAATCGCGTCCTGCGAGGAATCGACAATTAAGGCCAGCCTACTTTGATATTGCCATAATTGCCGGTCCTTTCTCTGCTCCAGTTCCTTGTGAACGCGGTGCAATTCCTCTTCAATGCGCTTGCGATCGCTGATGTCACGGATCGCGCTCAACACCACCAGCCCGTTGCTGGTAGGCACCGGACTCAGGCTGATCTCCACTGGAAACTCCGACCCGTCGCGCCGTCTTCCGTGTAGATCAAGACCGGCTCCCATACGGCGGACCTTGGGCTCATCAGCAAACTGCTTTCGATGATGGTGATGTTGTGGCCGCTGGCGGTCAGGCACCAGAACTTCGACGGATTGGCCGATTAGTTCATCCCGCGTGTAGCCGAATAGACCCTCGACCTGCGAGTTGACTTGCAGGATGATTCCTTCCTGGCTAACGACCAGCGTTGCATCGGGGACCGCCTCCAGCAAGCTGGCAGACAGCAATGCATCTCCGGCCTGCTGGACCGGGTCGCCGACGCTTTCCTCCATGTCGGGATGAGGAAGCGGGTTCACAATGCGCCCCACATAGGAGTCTTAGCTTGTGCCAACTATACGATAATTTGCTCTTCCGCGGAAAAGGCAAATAGGCATCTCTCCGAGAGCTCGCCCATGCAGGCGCGAATCAGATCAGTTCAGAACACACTGAATGAATGTTCAGGGAAACCGGGGGCTTCAATTGTGAAGGAATGCGGGTGCCGCAGGGACCGACTCCCTAACCCCGGAGACGTACAGTACTTGGTGAGGAATTGCACGGAATGGGTGGGCCAACCACCCATTCCGCTTTAAGCAGGTTAGACTTTCAGTTTGCGCCGGAGCACTCCAGCCAAACCTATCACGCCCGAGCCAAACAGGATAAAGCTGCTTGGTTCAGGAGTCGAGCCGCTGCTTTGGCCATAGTTCACCAGAAAAGCAGCCTGGCCGCAGGCACCGCCGTTGTCGGCACACCCTTCGTTGTTCCAATTCTGCCCGAGCAGACTACCGTTGCCCGAGTCATTGTTCCACGCGAAGTAATAGGTGCTATTGCCACCGGCGAACAGGTCGCCGCCCATCGTACCGGCACTAAACTGTGCGTCGTTGTTATAGACGTTGTCGATGGTAACGCCGAACATGTAGATCGTGCCCGGCGTTACGGGGGCATTCACACCACTGAAGGTGTACTGCACCAGATTGCCGTTAGTGACCGTCGTAATCGGGCTGAGATATTCGACTCCAGCCAGACCCCCTGGAATCAGATAATTGTTGTTGTCCCAGGCGCCGATGAACGCTTGAAACTGGAAACCTACAGACTGCTGCATCCAGAAGCTGAAATTGGACACGTTCGACGCTCCGGCGGGCGTGGTGATTGCCTCACCGTAGGTGGCCGTATTGGGATATCCGATGCAGCAAATCGTATCGGATCCGTTCCAGCCTGGATAGGTGTTAATTTGTGCGCCAGCCGGCAGCGCCGCCAACGCTACCAGAACCAGCAAGACAGGGAGCAAGTAGTGGGAGAGTCTTGCCAAAGCGGCCTCCTTCGTTCTTTTCTTTCTCGGCCTATACATGTTCCGGAAGCTCCATAATTGGCCTCTAGAACGGTGGGACAAACGGCTCGGAATGGCTGGCAGCCAGTTCCTCGCGATTTTCACGTTGTGAGCAGCATGTCAACTTCCATGGATACCTGCCCACATTGGTAGTCTTTTCAACCACTTACATGTGTTATCATTATAGTTAACGTGCAGGGGCTTGCATTAATGTTCCCAGTTGGTAGCCTAAACGCGCCATCGAGTAGATGGGCGACCATCAAAATCAGGTCAACACTTTTGTCGCAATCCGAGTCAAGAATCACGCCCTGCGCGGCCGCAAGACACACCGCTTGGCTATTGGTCCGCGTGAGTTTCGTCACCCGTAAAAACTAGTTCCGGCCTCGGAACTTCCTAAACTGCGGCAGCACCGCTTCGCCGAAGAGCTTGGCTTGTTCTTCGCGGTCGTCGCCCCAGATTTCCAGCATGATGTTGGTGCAACCCGCCTGCCTGTACTCGTCGATGCGCTCGCAGCATTCGTCTGGCGTGCCGGCGATCGGGCAGACCTTGTTCAGGACGTCATCGGTGACCGCTTGTGCCGCGGCTTTGCGCCCGCCCTCCTCCATAGCATCCGCGATGGGCGCGATCTCCTCAAGCGTGAATCCGGCTTTCTGCAGCAGCACATCCGCGGAACCGCCAATGTTCTGCACCTTGTTGGCGAGATACATCGCAGCCATCTCGCGAGCGCCCTCCTTGCCTTGCTTCGAATCGCGGTTGACGCTGCCCACAATCACAGCACCAAGGTCGAGCGACGACGGGTCTTTACCGGCCTTTTTCGCACCGTCTTCCAGGTTGCCGCGTGCATAGCGAACGAAATCGGGAGTGGTAATGCTCGCCGTCAGCAATCCTTCGGAATGCGAACCCGCCAACCGCTGCAGCACGGGGCCGGTCGCGCCCACGTAGATCGGCACACGCGAACGCGATACGTGAACATCGTCCTTGAGCGCAGGAGCTGATGCATAGAACGCTTTCCCGTGATACTCGACCGCTCCCCCAGCGAGCATCGCGGTAATGATCTCAATGCTTTCGCGCATGACGACTGCGGGGCCCACATCTTTGCTCCTATCGCCTTCGCCAATCTCCTTCATGAAAATCTTGGACGCTCCCAGCCCTAGCAGAAACCTTCCGTCGCCAGCAGCATCCTGCATGACGCGAGCCTCCATCGCGATCTGCACCGGGTGGCGCGTGTAGGGCGAGATAATGCCCCATCCGATCGTAATGTTCTTAGTTTGCGCGGCGATGACGGCGGTCATCGCGGTGGACGAGCGCGCTTCCATGCCGTGCTTGCGCCACCACGGATAGGCTTCCGCCAGCCAGAAGATGTCGAACCCGGAGCGCTCGCAGGCCTGCGCCATGCGTACCGTCTGCTGCAACGGTTCCATGCTCAACTGCAATACACCGATGCGGAAAGGAACGGACATTGATCACCTCGCTGTTATTCGCTTTTCGCCACTCGTCTTCGCTCTTCGTGCTTGCCCTTGGCATTTGGTGGAAAGGCACGGTTCAGGCGTGCCGTAACAGTGGTTAGGAACGACAGCTTTCAGCCCCGACCCCGGTTTTGTCCCTGCCGTGGCTGAAGGCATTTGCAAGGGCGCCCATTTTCGCCGGGCTCAAGTTCGGCGCTTTCCCCTTATCTTTTCAGCACTTCTCGGCGGCGAAAAGCGAATGGCGAATGGCGAAAAACAGATTCCTCTACCTCCACGACTCTTCCAGCCCCTTGATCAGCGCCCACATCGCGCGGTTGAGCGGTGCCGCCACTCCGTGTTTCTCGCCCGCCCTTACAATCGCGCCATTCATAAAGTCAACTTCGGTACTGCGCTGGGCCAGCACGTCTTGCAGCATGCTGGCCTTGTGCTCTCCCGGAGCATTGGCTCCCTGGGCGACCAGATCTCGCGGGTCGCCGTGCAACTCGATCCCCATGGCCTTTGCAACAGCTTCGCCCTCTTTGATCAGCGCCTCAAACAGCTCGCGCGTGGGCGGGAAGCGCGAAGCAGCCCCGTGATGCAGCCGGGTCAGAGCACCCACCGGATTCGTGGCCGCGTTGAAGATCAGCTTCGTCCATTGCGCGCCCCGCGCGTCCGGCATTGCGATAGCGTTCATGCCGCCGCGAGTCATAAGTCCTGCCAACTCCTCTACCCGGCCGAGCGCCGTTTGCGTCGGCTCGAACGGGCCGATCCAGGTGTCTCCCTTGATATCGAAACCAACATGCCCCGGCCCAATAACGTGCCCAGCTGGGAAGGTTGTCCCCCGGATCACGCACTTCACGTGTTCGGCGATGATCTCTTCGTTCCCGGCGCCGTTCTGCACCGAGCACACGGCGCTGCTGTGGTCGAAGCATCGCGCCGCAGCCCTGATTGCCCGCGCGGTGTGCATAGCCTTGGTCGCGACGATTCCGTAATCGCACACCGGAAGCTGTGCCGGATCGCTGCTCGCCTTCGCCAGATTAACCTGCACTTCGACAGCGCCCGACAACCGCAGCCCTTGTTGGTTGATCGCGTCCACGTGCGCTTGCGAGGTGTCGAACGCATATACCTCGACCTCTCCACCCTGCGCAAGGTGGGCGGCAAAGAGGCTGCCGATGGCGCCGCAGCCCACGATGAGAACTTTCTTCATCGCTGCGCCGACCCCTGCCGCGCCTCACGCCCGGAATAGAATTTCCAAGGAATGTCGCTCAGGTTTTCGCCTTCAGTCGCCCCGATGCGGAAGGTGTCCTGGGTATATAGGCACACATTTCCATCCTTATCTATAACCTGTGGATGCAGAGAAACTATCATGTTCTGCTTTAACTCAATCTGACTCTTTGTGCCGATCGCAGGATGCTCGATCATCGTGGTCCCAATCGAGTGTCCTGACAGATGCCCAAGCGAAAATCCGTGGCGAGCAAAAGTCTCGGCCACAACCTTGTGCACGTCGCAGGCGAGTACTCCTTCGCGCATCCGCTGGCGCGCCATCTCCATCGCCTCGGGGTAGGCCTCGGCCATCTGCTGGGTGCGCTTGCTCGGATGCCCCTGAATGAGCGCACGCGAGAATTCCACCCAGTACCCGCCCGCGCCGGTGATCTCCAGCGAATAGAGCATGAGGTCGCCCTCTCCGACCCGGCGATGCCCCGGGACTTTGAAGTGCGCTTCGGCTTCGCCATTCTCGCCAGAGAGCACGATGTTCATCATGCGCGGACCCGCTCCACGCGCGAAGAAAACCTCCACCGCGGGCGCCATGATTTCGGCCTCCGTCTTGCCCGCCTCGAAGTCGTTTACGAGCGCCCAGAATCCCTCGTGGATGATGTCCATCGCATCGCGGACTTCAGTGAGTTCCTCTTCGCTCTTTACCGCGCGTGCCATATCGAAGTGGAAGTCGAAGGGCACAACATCGAACGAACCCTGCTGCAGTTCGCGATAGTCGCGCACCGGCATGATGTAGTCGAGCCCGTATACCGCGATCTGCTTCCATCCCTCGTCCTGCGCGCGCTGCCGCAACCAGCGTCCAGGCACCTCGGCCCAGGCTTTTTCCTGCACGAACGGCTTCTTCTTGTCGCCGATCCAGCGCGCCTCTTGCGGGAAGAGCAGCACCGGCTCGCCCTTCTGGGGAATCAGCACGTAGACGTAGCGATGCACGATCTCGAAACCGGACGCGTAGAAAACTGCGCCTTCGAAACCAGCATATTGATTGCCGCACACGATCAGCGCGTCAACATTCTGCTCGCGCATGGCACTGCGAATGTTGTGGTACCGGCGTTGGATTTCAGTCTGAGTTGGCAAACGAATCTCCACGGCAACAGGAAGCCAACTTGCCGCTGTCAGCCTGAGGAAGGACCTCAGTCCGAGTAGAAGGCCCCCTATACTTAACCCGAAGCTGTAAGCCCCCAATAGGTACTCGCACAGCGAACTGCCGCAACGCCGCGAAACGCTTCATGGCTCCTGCAAGACGGCGCATATTCGATATCGCCCGCGGAAGTATAGCAGCGGCGCGCCCTCGCCCACGATCACCTCGCTGACTTCACCGACAAAAATTGTATGGTCGCCCGCCTCGTAGGCGCTAACGACCGAGCAGTCCAGATTGCCGAGCGCATTTTGCAACACCGGTATGCCACTCTTCATCGGACGGTACTTGATGCCCAGGCGATAGCCCGCGTCCGGATTGCGCTCGGGATCGGCAAAAAATTCCGAGAGCGCCTCCTGGTCTTCTTTCAGGATACTTACCCCGAACTGACGGCGCTCGCGCAGATGAAGATAAGTTTCTGCCAGGTGATCGACGCAGACCAGCACCAGCGGCGGGCGCAGCGAGACCGAACAAAAGGCGCTGGCAGTCATGCCATGCACCTCGCCCGTAGCGGTCTCGACCGTGATGACCGTGACACCCGTGGCGAAGCGCCCGAGCGCAGCTCTAAATTCCTCGGGTGTGACAAGCTCTGGCATGCAGTGCAATTAGCGCGAAAGCGGAACGCAGAAGTCAATATATCCCATCATGCCTGTCGACCTGCCGGGGGGAGCGCTGGTGGGGAGTCATCCGCGCAACCAGCGATGGAAAATCCAACGTTTTCTTGATTTTCTTTTCACTTCTAAGGTCCGTGAATCTGTGGAAATCCGTGGCGACAAGCTAACGGTGGCGGGCCGCTTTCTCAAACTCAAGGGCTCGGCCTTTGTGCGCGGGCGGGTTCTGCGATAATCTTACCCACCGCGGACCAAGTCCGTGCAAACCGTAGCTGGGGTCGGGATGTATCCTCGGGCATTTGCCTATCACCGGGCAACGTCATACCTGGAGGCAGCGTCGCTGCTGAGCCAATTAGGCGAGGAAGCCAAGCTGCTGGCGGGCGGGCAAAGCCTCATCCCCTTGATGAAACTGCGGCTGTCGGCGCCCCGGCACCTAGTCGACCTCAACTTCATTCTCCAGACCTCGTACATCCACAGCAATGGAGCGCTGCGGTTCGGCGCGATGACGCGCCACGCGGAGATCGCCGCCTCGGCGGACGCTGCACGGATTCCGATTCTTCACGACTGCGCCGCGGGAATTGCCGATCCGCAGGTTCGCAACATGGGAACCATTGGCGGCTCCATCGCCGAAGCCGATCCCACCGGCGACTGGGCTCCAGTGCTCCTGGCGACCGGCGCGACCGTGCACACGCTCGGCCCGAACGGTGAGCGCACGGTCGATATCGGCGAGTTCATTCTTGACGCGTACACTACTGCTCTCCAACCTGCAGAGGTCATTACCGAGATCGCTGTGCCGCTGCAATCGCAGTGCAGTGGCGGCGCCTACCTCGCGTTGAAGCGCTGCGCGCCCGTGTACGCCAGCGCTAGTGTGGCGGTGCAGCTTACGATGCACGACACACAGACGTGCAAGGACGTACGCATATATCTCGGCGTACTCGGCCTGACGGCGACGCGCGTAACGGCAACCGAAGATCTTCTGCGCGGACAGCAAGTCACGCCGCATCGTATTAGCGGTGCCGCGGAGGCTGTGATGGACATCGCACAACCGCAATCGGACATGCGTGGCTCTGCCGAATACAAGCGGCACGCTGCCGGAGCGTTGACGAAGCTGGCGTTGGAGGCTGCGCTGAAACGCGCCCGCGGAGACCACGCGGAGGTCACCCATCTCTATGCCTGAGGAGATTCCGCGCGTGCACGTGAGTGCGAAAATCAACGGCAAACAAATCTCGCGCGAAGTTGAGCCGCGTACCTTGCTGGTGCAATTCCTTCGCGAGGAACTAAGCCTGACCGGCACCCACATCGGATGCGACACCAGCTACTGCGGCGCCTGCACCATCCTGCTCAATGGCAAGAGCGTGAAGTCGTGCACCGTTTTTGCCTGTCAGGCGGATGGCGGGGAGGTGCTCACGGTTGAGGGTCTCGCAAAGGATGGCGAATTGCATCCCGTGCAGCAGGCCTTCAGCGACTGTCATGGATTTCAGTGCGGCTACTGCACGCCCGGCTTTCTGATGAGCACTCTGCAACTGCTCGATGAGTACCCTCAGCCGACCGAGGCCGAAATTCGCAAAGGTATCGCCGGCAACACTTGCCGCTGCACTGGATATCAGAACATCTTCAAGGCGATTCAGGCCGCGGCTACGGCCGGGGCTAGGAGTTCGTAGTGGCTATCAAGTTCACTGGCGAGTTCATCAGTCCGCGCAGTCCCGACGAGGTCTACGATTTTCTCTCCGATCCCAACAAGTTCGGCCCGCTACTGCCCGAGTTCGAAAGCATGACGGTCCAGGACGCGACACACTTCGGCGTTAAGGTACGCGTGGGCGTGGGCAGCATTCGCGGCACCGCCGAAATTAAGATGGAGCTGGCAGAGGCCACGCGTCCGCTGCGTGCGCTGTACAAGGGCAAGGGCACAGCCGTGGGCAGCCAGATCACCATCAGCGCCGGGTTTGATCTTTCGCCGCTCCCGGAAAGCACAAGAGTCGCATGGCAGGGTGAGGCTAACGTGTTTGGCAAGCTGGCTTCGATGGCAGGCGGGATGTTGGAGCCGGTGGGGAAGAAAAACATCCAGAAACTGATCGACGGCTTGCAATGGGCGCTGACGATGCCAGCGACCGAGGCCGCAAAGGAGACATCACCGCCTGAAGTCGAAATGCCTACCCCAACGGTGGAGTCGCTGGGCTTCAGCGCCGCGAATCCGGAATCTCTTCATTCCGCGGCTTCAGCCCCCGAAGAGGCGCCGGTGTCCGCGGCGGAGAGCGTCATGGGCGAACAAGATCGTGGCAACCACAACCCATAACTCGTCCGGCGGCTGGGTCGGGCAATCCCTCAGGCGCAAGGAAGACGCGCGTCTCGTCCGCGGCAAAGGCAAGTTCGTGGACGACATCAAGATGCTCGGCATGTTGCATCTGGTGTTTGTGCGCTCGCCTTTTGCTCACGCTAAGATCACGGGCGTGGATGTGTCCGAGGCCGAAGCCCTGCCCGGCGTCGTCTGCACGCTCACCGGTCGGGAGATCTCCAAGCTGATCGATCCTTTCTTCGAGATTGGCCCTTCGCCGAGCAACAAGATTCTCGACTACCCGATGGCGGTGGATTGCGTGCGCTACCAGGGCGAGCCGGTGGCGGCGGTCGTTGCCGAAACGCCGGCGATTGCGGAAGATGCTGCCGAACTCGTGCGCGTGGACTACGAGCCGCTCGACGCGGTGATCGATGGCGAAGTTGCGGCGACCAACAAGACCATCCTGCATGATGCGATGGCGACCAACGTTGTTTGGAACGGCGTCTTCGAGTATGGCGAGGTGGACAGGGCCTTCGCCGAGGCTGCGCACGTCATCCACATTGACCACCTGCACATGCATCGTTTCTCCAGCACGCCGCTGGAGAACAACGCGGTCATCGCGCAATGGGACGACAACGATCAGCGCCTCTACTTCTGGAGCAACAATTCCTTTCCCACCATCGGCATTCAGTTGCTGGCTCCCGCGTTGCATCTGCGCATGGATCAAGTGCGGGTGCAAACGCATGACATCGGGGGAAGCTTTGGCATCAAGATCACCAACTATCCGCAGATGGCCGTGTGCGCGCTGGCCTCGCGGAAAGCCAGCGGCGCTCCCATCAAGTGGGCGGAGACACGCTCCGAACACATGGTATCGAGCGCGCATGGCAACGAGCGCACCTTTCGCGACACGCGGGTGGCGCTCGACCAAAACGGCATTATTCTAGCTCTGGAGTCTCGCCACATCGACGATTGCGGCGCTTATCCGCGCTACGAGCCGCTGGGCTGTGTGATCTGGTCGCAGGTGACGCCAGCGACCTACCGCCTGAAAAACCTGCGCATCAATTTCACCCAGGTGGTCACCAACAAGTGTCCTGTCGGCCCAAACCGAGGCTATTCGCGCATGCAGCATCTGTGGTTCTTGGAGCGCGTGCTCGACATCTGCGCGCACGAACTCAACATTCCCTCCGACGAAATGCGGCTGCGCAATTACATTCGTCCAGAAGAATTCCCCTACATCACGCCGAACGGTTGCATCTACGACTCGGGCAATTATCCCGGCATGTTGAAGCTGGCGAAGGAGCTGATTGGCTGGGACAAGTGGCAGGCGGAGCGCGCTAAGGCGCAACCTGAAGGCCGATGGTTCGGCGTCGGCATCGGCACCACGCTTGATTCGGGCACCAACAATTTTGGGCAATCGCAGATCATCAACCCGCAAGCGCCGTTCTCCGGCAACTCACAGGCCGCCAACGCCAAGCTTGACATCTACGGCGAAGTGATCGTCGCCGTCGGCTCAGTTCCACAAGGGCAGGGACACGAGACGACGGTTTCGCAGGTTGTTGCCGACATCCTGAACATAACCCCCGAGTTGGTGAATGTGCGCGTCGGCTTCGATACCGAGCGCAATGTCCACACCGGGCACAGCGGGACCTACGCCAGCCAGTTCGCAGTGTCGGGGCTGTCGGCCGTGCACGGCGCTGTGCAGCTGTTGAAGGTCGAGATGAAGAAGCTGGCCGCATTCGCGCTGCAGGCCAGCGAAGACGACCTGGAGTTCGGTATCGGCGCTCAAGGACCAGAGGTCCGTGTGCGCGGCGGCGAGAAGGCGATCCCCTATATCGGCCTTGCGAATCTTGCCAACGTGAACACCGCCGTCGTCCCCGATCGACTGCGCTCCATCACCTTGAATTGCCGCTACACCTGGCGTGCGCCCTTCCACGTGCCCGACGTTGCCAAGAAGTACGGCAACTTGACTCTGACTTATTCGTCGCAACTGCACATCGCGGTCGTGGAGATCGACAAAGAGACCTACATCCCAAGGATTCTCGATTATGCCGCGGTAGACGACTGTGGAAAGGTCATCAACCCCATGATCGTTGCAGGCCAGGTGCACGGCGCCACCGCGCATGGCATCGGTGCGGCGCTGATGGAGCATTGCGCCTACGACCAGGACGGCAACATGCTAACCAGCACCTTCAGCGACTACACGCCGATCACGGCAGTCAACATGCCCAATGTGAAGTACGGCAACATCGAATCGCCTTCGCCCCACAGTTACAGCGGTGCCAAAGGCATGGGGGAGGGCGGAGGCGCGCCGCTGCATGCCATCAGCGCAGCGCTGCAGGATGCCCTCTTCCGCGAAGGCATCATCATCGATAATTCGCACAACAACGCCAGCAAGTTGTTTGAGCTAATCCAGAAGAAGCGGCGGGGCGAGTTGGAGACGAACGTGAAGATAGAGCGTGGGGGAACATCGCCTTAGAGCCACCGTGGAAGGCGACAGCGTTTTTTCACCAAAGACGACACTGAGCTTGCGGACCTTTAATTCCTATTTCCTTGAATTCTTGTTTTCTTCTCGGCGCGCTCTGTGCCCTTCCGTGGTAAGACGGCTTTTCTTCCCTGTTTACTTTTGTCTCTCGCGTACTGAAAATCAGCGTTTATCCGTGAAATCCACGGTTGCTTCTGTGGGTTTTGAATTTCTCTGTGCCTCTGTGTTCAATTAGAACATTGAAACGCATCCTCATCGTCGGGGCCGGTGCGATCGGCAGCTTGTACGCTGCCCATCTGGCGCGCGTCGCCGAGGTGTGGGCGCTGGTTCGCCGCAAAGACCACGCGCGCAGCATCAACGAGCGCGGCATACGAGTGACCGGACGCAGTCAGTTCCGCGCGGACTTGAAGGCTGCAACCGACCCCACCGACTTGCCGCAGTTTGATTTCGGCATCGTAGCCACCAAGGCCAGCCAGGCGCGCGTAGCCTTCGCGCCGATCGCCCATCTGTTTCGCCACGGCGCTGTATTGTCGGCGCAAAACGGCTTGGGCAGCGAAGAAATTATAGCCAGCCTCATGCCGGAGGGCCGCGTGATTCGTGGCACGACTTTCATGAGCGGCACGCGCGTCGCCGACGACCACGTGCACTACGAGCTGGACACCCCGACATGGATGGGCCCCTTCGAGCCATCCAAAACGCCTTTCGAGATGGTTGCAGAATTAGGCGCGCTGATCAACGCTTCCGGCCTCAAGGCCGAAGCGCTGCGCGATGCCCGTCCCGCGCAGTGGTCGAAGCTGATCTTCAACGCGTCGGTAAACAGCGTATCGGCGTTAAGCGAGTTGCCGCATTCTCCGCACTTCGCTGCGGAGGCAGAGTTCGGCGACCTCGGCCATCTTCTGCACGAGCTGATCGAGGAGGGCCAGCGGGTTGCGGCAGCGCTTGGCATTGAGCTGTACGAGGACCCGTGGGCGATGAACTGCCTCGGCGCGCAAACCAATCATCCCCCGTCGATGCTGTATGACGTGCGCCATCGCTGCCCGACGGAAGTGGAATTTCTCGGCGGAGCAATTGCGCGCGAGGCCCGGCGTGCAGGGGTTCCTGCACCATTGCATACCGCGCTGTACCGACTGGTCAGAGGCAAGGAGGCCAGCTGGACGTGGGAAAAAGAGTGATTGGTGGACAGTGAATGGCCAACCCTGCCAAGATGTAAGGCATCAAACGTGCGGTGGAGCAGCCACCCCTGACTGCGTAGATTCTCGGCTTGCTGGGCTCGCCAGAAATCGCAACTTATGGAACGAGCTGCACTCAACTGACCACTGCGCACTATCCGCCGACGATGCCCTATCCCATCGACGAACCAAAGCTGCAACGGGTGCGCGAGCTACTGAAGCAGCACGATCTCGACTCCCTGGTGGTGCGCGCCCCCGACAACATCGTCTATCTCACCAACTACTGGTGTATGAAGGGCTATGACATCGCCATCTTTCCGCGCGAAGGCGACGCGACGCTGATAACTATTGAGCCACAGGAAGAAGACGCGCGCCGCACGTCATGGACGCAGGATATCCGGCTTTTCAAGGGTTATGACGAGCGCGATCCGCGTCCGCCAACCTTTCGCTCATTGGATGTCGCGCTGCGCGTTCTGAAGGAGCGCGGACTTACCGGCAAGGTCGGACTGGAACTCTCGCAGGGCACGCAAAGTGCCGACCGCATGGTGGGCGAGCCGACCACCTGGTCGCAGCCCTGGTTCGACGCGTTCAAGCCGGTCGCGCGTGAGATCCTAGACGCTTCCGCCTTGCTGGCCGAAGCGCGCGCCATCAAAACCGCGCAGGAGATCGAGCGCATGAAGCTGGCCAACGAGTTGGCTGCGCTGGCCATGGAGTACACTTTCGAGCGCCTGCGTCCGGGGATGAAGGAGAGCGAAGTCGCCGCAATCTTCGAGGGCTACGTGCATGCCACCGGCATCGGCTTCAAAAGCAAAGTTGAGATGGCACGGGCGTTCACGCTTGTGTGGTCCGGCAAAGGCATTCGCACTTTTACCGCGACCGGCGACCGTCCGGTGCAGGCAAACGAGCCCACACTGTTTGAAATCTGGGTTTGCGTGGACGGCTACTGGAATGATCTGACCAAAAACCTCTGTCCCGGCGATCTCACACCGGAGTACCACAAGCTCCTCGATCTGCTGCTCGCGGTGTTCCACGAAGCCGCAGCTTATGCCAAAGACGGCGCGAGCCTGCCGGGCCTGGACCGCCTGATTCGCGCGCGCATCGCCGAAGGCGGATATCCCGGCCAACCGTCGCATGCCGTGTGTCACGGTGTGGGAGCGCGCGCGCACGAACCGCCCTACGCCCATCAGGCGGGCACCGGCACTATTCGCAAAGGCATGGTGCTGGCCATCGAGCCGGGCATTTACTGGCCGGGCGGCGGAGGGCTGCGCCTGGAAGACAACTTCTGGATTACCGGCGACGGCAACGAGAAGCTGTGCTCGTTCCCCGATGATTTTCGCCAGTGCACTTCCCGCAGCCAAGGGGAACGAGGCCAATGGCTGTGACTGCAGCGAAATCCGCGGTGGACGATGGTAAGCGAGAGGCGATCCTCAATCAGATTCTCGAAGAAGACATCGTCTCCACGTGTTGCGACCTGGTCAACATACCCAGCCCGACGGGAGCGGAACTCGACTTGGGTGAGTACATGCGCGCAGCCTTGCAGCGGCTTGGGCTCACGGTCACGTGGCAGGAGGTGGAAGAGGGGCGTCCCAACGTCATCGGCCGCCTCGAAGGTGAAGGCGACGGCCAGTGCCTTATGTTCAACGGTCACATGGATACCTCGAACACGGGCCAGGAGGCGTTTCTCAGCGGCATCGGCTATAAGCCGCATGCGGTCGTCAAAGACGGCATGATTTACGGGCTCGGTATTTACAACATGAAGGGGGCGCTGGCGTGCTACGTGCACTCAGTGAAGGCGCTGCTGGATGCCGGTGTCAAGCTCGAAGGCGATATCATCGTCGGCGCAGTCTGCGGCGAAATCGAGAAGACGCAGTGGGGCGAGTTCCGGGGCAAGGAATATCGCGGCTACGGCGCGGGCACACATTATCTGGTGAGCCACGGCGTTCTTCCCGACATGTGTATTTTGGGTGAGCCCACCGACATGAAGCTGGTGCTGGAGCATGCGGGCTCGATGTGGGTGCGTTTTGGCCTGACCGGTAACTACGTGCATTCCGCGTTCGCTCCAGGCAAGGAAGGCCAGAACGCCATCCGCCGCATGCATCAGGTGCTGGAAGACGTGTTGCGCTGGATCCCCGGGTGGCAGGAGCAAGCACGCTGGGCGGGACGTCCGGGCTTTGCCAACCTGGGATGCTTGCAGGCCGGACATCCCTGGCGCGCCAGCCGAACGCCCGAGCGCGCGGACCTGTTCCTTGACGTGCGCGTGCCGCCAACCATGAGCATGACCGATGCGCGGCGGGCCGTTAAAAAGCTGTTCCTCGCCATGAAGGAAAAATACCCCGAGTACGGCTTGGACTTCGAAACCTACGTCTCGGTACCGGGCGCGACCATTGATGAGGGCCACGCGATAGTGCAGGCCATCGAACGTAATCATCAACAAGTTACGGGCTCACCGCCGGAGCGGGACACCGTGCTTTGGTGCTCGGATGCGTCGATACTGACAAAGTTTGATTGCCCCACCGTAAATTACGGGCCGTCAAGCGGGCCGCGCGATCACGAAGGCGAGAAGGTGGCGATCAAGACGCTGGTTGATATCACCAAGGTCTATGCCCTGACCGCGGCGGAGATTTGCGGAGCTCGCTAATTTTCGACTTTCGGCTCGCATCGATGGACGGCTTTTCGCAATGACAAACGACACCGTACGTGGCCGCGTGCGGCCCTCGCCTTCTTGCGATATTCTTCCCTAACGCGTTTCGCGCGGCTCTCGAGCGAGTCATCCTTTGCCGGCAGTAACCACAATTCGTAGCAACGCTGAGGATCATGCCTCTTATTTGCGCGCGGTGCGCGACGGCTATCCGCCCTCGCCCGAAATCGCGGTCTCGTTGCTGACCTGCGACGAGCAACTCCTTCCTGAGTTGCTGGCGACGGCGTGTGCCCTGAAGGAGCAATTCCGTCCCGGCGTTATCACCTACTCGCGCAAGGTCTTCATACCCCTCACCAATCTTTGCCGCGACTACTGCGGATATTGCACCTATCGCCGCGATCCCGGTGAACCCGGCGCCCACACCATGACTCCGGACGAAGTCCTTGCGGTCGCGCAACAAGGCGAAAGGCTGGGCTGCACCGAGGCGCTCTTCTCGCTCGGCGACAAGCCCGAGATGCTGTTTCCCGAGATGCGTGACACCCTGCGCAAGCTTGGCTATCGCAGCACGCTGCACTATCTGGAAGCCATGTGCGAGCTGGTGCTGCGCGAAACTCGCCTGCTGCCGCACGCGAATCCCGGCCTGCTGAGCGCCACTTGGATCGAGCGCCTGCGCGAGAGCAATCCCAGCCTGGGGCTGATGCTGGAGAGCGCCAGCACGCATCTGCTGCAGGCGCATCCCCCGGGGAAGACCCCCGATAAATCTCCCTCGCAGCGCCTCAAGACCATCGAAGATGCCGGCCGGCTGCGCGTGCCATTGACCACCGGCATCCTCATCGGCATTGGCGAAACCATGCGCGACCGCGTTGAATCGCTGCTGGCCATCAAGCGGTTGCACGAGCAGTATGGACACATCCAGGAAGTCATCATCCAGAATTTCCGCGTCAAGCCGCTCATCCCAATGGCCGCCTGGCCCGAGCCCGACACCACCGACATGCTGCGAACTATCGCCGTCGCGCGCCTCCTGCTGCGGGACATCAATATTCAGGCGCCTCCGAACCTAACACGATATGGATACGAGACACTGCTGGAGAGCGGAATCAATGATTGGGGTGGAGTCTCGCCGCTTACCCCCGACTACATCAATCCCGAAGCACCCTGGCCGCACTTGCTGGACTTGCAGCGCCGTACCGAGGCCGGCGGGCAGAAGCTGAAACAGCGCTTGCCGGTATACCCTGAGTACGTGCCCTGGGTGCTCGCGCGCGGCGGACTACTGGCCGAAAGATTGGGCTCTGCGATGGATAAGCACGGGTACGCGAGGGGCGCATAGTGATCGTCGTATTCACTGGCGGAACTGGTGGCACAAAGCTGGTGCAGGGCCTCCAGCAGGTGATTTCTCCCGAGGATCTCACCGTCATCGTCAATACTGGCGACGACACCCTGTGGTGGGGCCTGCATATTTCCCCTGACGTGGATTCCGTCCTCTACGGTCTCTCGGGCTTGCTCAGCACCGACCGCGGCTGGGGCGTGGAGAATGACAGCTTCCGTTGTCTGGAACGCATGCAGCAGCTCGGGCAACCGTCCTGGTTTAGTCTCGGCGACCTCGACCTAGCGACTCACCTCACGCGGACTGCAATGCTGCAGGCAGGGAAATCCCTGGGCCAGACCACTGCCGTACTCGCCGCCAGGCTCGGGATTCGAGCACGGGTGCTGCCCATGTCCGACGACCGCGTCTCGACCATGCTCGACACCGCGAAGGGAACGTTGACGTTTCAGGAATATTTCGTGCGCGAGCGGCATCAGATAGAGGTTCGCAGTGTCTGGTTCGAAGGTGCCCACCGCGCGCGCCCGGCGCCCGACGTGATCGAGAGCATCGAAAAGGCGGAGGCGATTCTGTTGGCGCCCAGCAATCCGGTAACCAGCATCGGGCCGATCCTGGCTGTGCCGGGGCTTCGCGACGCCTTGCGGCAAACCAAAGTTCCGGTTGCTGCTGTGAGCCCGATCGTCGGCGGAACGGCGGTCTCCGGCCCGGCGGACGCGCTCATGAGGATGATGGGGTGGCCTAGCACGATCGCTGGAGTTGCCAAGGCCTATGAGGATTTTCTGAATGTGCTAATCGCCGACAACAACGACGCGGCCTCAGCTTCGGCCCTCCACGCGGAGGAGCTGCGCGTGCTCTGTACCAACACCATCATGAAATCGATGGACGACAAGCGCGACCTGGCGCGTTTTACTCTGGAGGCGTGCTCTAAACTGCAACCAGTAAGAGTCTAATTCATGGGCGCAATCCTCCTCATCCCGGTAAAGAGTCTCGCGACCGCCAAGCAACGGCTAGCTAGGGCGCTCAAGCCTTGGCAACGCTCGCAACTGGCCGAGGCCATGCTGCGCGACGTAATGGTTGCAGCCTCCGGGGTTCGAAACCGCCTCGATGTCGCACTGGTTACGGCCGACGCCCACGCCCAGCATCTCGCCCGCGACTTCGGCTTCGGTGTCATTGAGGACACCCGCAACGAGAGCGAGACCGTGGCCATCGAGATGGCCACAGCCTGGTGCGAGCAGCACGGCTACGACACAACCGTGGTCGTGCCTGGCGACATCCCGCTCATCACCAGCGACGAGTTGCATCGCGTACTGAACGCGGCTCCGGCCGAAGGCGCGGTCTTTGTCCCGGCGTACGATCACCGCGGCAGCAACTGCGTCCTCCGCCGCCCGGCCTCGCTCATACCGCTGCGCTTCGGCAATGACAGTTTCTTGCCCCACTGCGAGGCGGTACGCAAGACCGGTCGGGAGTTGGTGGTTCTCGAAATGCCTGGCATCGGCCTTGACATCGACAATCCTCACGAACTCGATTTATTGTTGCAGCGCGAGGGCAGCACCAACACCCACCGACTGCTGCGCTCATGGAGCTTTGTCGCCGATCGCGTGCGCTGGGAAGCGGCCGTCTGATGCCACCTCGAGCTCCTATCAACACGGGCGAACTCCATGCACTTCCTGTGCTCGGCATTCGCGACGTCTTCCCGGGCGATTCAGTCGCGAACCTTGTGGTTGACGCGCTGGCGCTCGGGGGCCTGCGATGCCACGACGGCGATATCTTGGTGGTCAAGCACAAAATCGTGTCAAAGGCGGAGGGCCGCACGGTTGCACTCGATTCGGTAAGGCCGTCCGCCGCTGCCAGGAAGTTTGCCGCCAGGAACGGCACGGACCCCCGCCTCGTGGAGTTAGCCCTCCGTGAGGCGAAACGCGTGGTGCGGAAAAAACACGTTCTCATCACCGAAACCCGGGAGGGGTTGGTCTGTGCCAATAGCGGCGTAGATGTTTCCAACGTGGATGGCGGCAACAGCGCCGTGCTGCTGCCCGTCGATGCCGACCGTTCGGCGGCGCAAATTCACAAACAATTAAAGAAGCTTACCGGACTGCACGTTCCCGTGATCATTGCTGACAGCTTCGGCCGGCCGTGGCGGGAGGGTTTGTCCGACGTCGCCATCGGTGTTGCCGGAATGCAGGTGATCCACGATTATCGCGGCCGGCGCGATCGCTACGGCTACAGAATGCATGCCACCGAGGAGGCTGTGGCCGATGAGTTGGCCTCCGTCGCCGGCTTGGTTTGTGGCAAAGATGCTCGGGTTCCGGCTTGTATAATCCGGGGGTATCGCTATCGTCGCGGTAACGGCAGCGCGCGGCGACTGGTGCGCCCGGCCGAGAAAGATTTGTTCCGGTGATGTGCGTTCAGACCATTCAGCTCGCTGCTCGCCGCAAATCTTCACCACGAGGGAATGGAGATCATAGAGAGAATTTTCTGGAAATAGAACCTCCGGGGCTCCGTGGTTAATTTTTATCCCCATGGCTGGGTCGACGCCCATGTGACACTCAGTAAGACGGTTAGGGAGCTATGCACGACATCGGTTGGGCCAATCGGCAGACACTTCAGAACGCAACCTGGGACAGTGTGCAGCACCGCTTGTCCTCGCCCGTCCGAACCGCGCTGGAAAAGGCCCTGTCCTCGCTCGATGGCGGCGTCCTCACCCGCGAAGAATGTCTGCTGCTCGCTAACTGCAAAGGCGAAGACCTCTTCGGGCTGGTGGTCGCGGCCAACGAAATCCGGCGGCGGCTGGTGGGAGATGTGGTCACCTACGTCATCACCCGCAATATCAATTTCACTAATATCTGTTTTGTCGGATGCAAGTTCTGCGCCTTCGCCGTGAGTTCGCGCGACCAGACGGCCTACTTCCTTTCGCTGGATGAGATCGCGCACAAGGCGTGCGAAGCCGAACAGTGGGGCGCGACCGAGGTCTGCATTCAGGGTGGGCTGCCGCGCAATCTGCCGGCCTTCTACTACCGCGACATCCTGCGAGCTGTGAAGTCGGCAACGCCCAAGATGCACTGCCACGCCTTCTCACCGATGGAAATGGTTTACGGCGTGAAACTGACGGGCATCCCGCTACGGGAATATCTCTTGATGTTGAAGGACCATGGTCTCGATACGTTGCCCGGTACCGCGGCCGAAATCCTCGACGACAGTGTGCGCCATGTCCTCTCGCGCAACAAGCTCAGCACGGCACAGTGGCGCGAGATAATCGAGACCGCGCACCGGTACGGCATCCGCAGCACATCCACCATGATGTACGGCCACACTGAGACGCCAGAGCACTGGGTCAATCAGTTGCTGCTGTTACGCGAGATCCAGTCGCGCACCGGCGGTTTCACGGAGTTCGTTCCCTTAGGCTTCATTCACGACAACACGCTACTGTTTGCGCAGGGCCTATCGCGGGCTGGCGCGACCATCGAGGAACACTTGAAGGTGCATGCGCTATCTCGGATTGTACTGGCAGGTTCCATCAATCACGTGCAGGTCTCTTGGGTGAAGCTGGGCCGCGAAGTTTCGCAGCTTTCGATGCTCGCTGGCGCCGACGATTACGGCGGCACCCTCTTCGAGGAAAACATATCGCGCTTGGCGGGAGCGGCGGCGGGGCAGTACATCTCGACGGCGGAATTCCAGGAGCGCATTCTCGAGTTGGGACGCATTCCCGCCCAGCGCAACACGGTCTACACCAAGTACATCTATCCCATGCAATCCAACGGGCAGGGCACCTTGGCAGCGGACGGCGCGGCATGATCGCGATTATCGGGGGCACTGGCCCCGAAGGTTCCGGCCTGGCCCTGCGTTGGGCGCGGGCTGGCGAGGCGGTCATCATCGGCTCGCGCGACGCCGAACGCGCGCGCGCCGCGGCGGCGAAAATCGTGGAGAACGTCGGCCCGCTGGGCAGCGTGGAAGGCGCGGAAAACGCCACCGCCGTCAAGATGTGCGACACCGTCGTACTCACCGTTCCCTTCGCCGGACAGGCCGACTTGCTGAAGCAGCTTAAACCGTCGTTCCGGTCGGGTACCGTGCTCATTGATGCGACCGTTCCTCTCGCTGCTGCTGTCGGCGGGCGACCCACCCGCCTGCTCGGTGTGTGGCAAGGTTCGGCCGCTGAGCAGGCAGCCGAAATCCTCGGCAAAAACGTTGCCGTGGCTGGCGCTTTTCACAGCCTCTCATCAACTGTGTTGCAAGGCGAACAGCCGGTGGATTGCGATGTCATCGTGTGCACCGACGACGAACGCGCACGCCACGTCGCCTCCGAGCTGGCGGCGAAGATTCCCGGCGTCCGCGCGGTTGATGGCGGCAAGCTGGAGAACGCCCGTATCGTGGAAGCCATGACGGCGCTTCTTATCACGCTCAACATCCGGCATAAGGTTCACGGAGCAGGATGGAGAGTCACCGGTCTGGGCATTTAGCAGGGGTAGGCCTCCGCGCCGGCATGCCCTGACCCAAAGTAGGTTGCTGCAATGGGCGCGATCTCTACCCGTATTCTCCCCTGAGAATAGTGATCGTCAGTTCCCTTTCGCTACGGCTGCGAAGGTTCCGGCGGGAAACTTGGTTTGGCCGCAAGATGCGGAGTGATGCATCCGCCTGCCCGTATAGACTGGTTGTCAGAAGGGCCTTGCTGGTGACAAGCCCTGGGTGATGCCCATAATGACGAACAAACAGCGAAGAAAAAACTGCATCCTGCTCTCCCTATTAACCCTCTAACCCGTGTAAGGTGGTTAGCCATGGCAATTGGTGAAACGGTTTACGTGAACAACGTCCGAGAGCAACTGCTGGCTGGACGCGCAAGGCTAGCGGAAGTGCTGGCCGAGAACGAGAGCGACCAGGTACTGCGCCTGCTGGGTGAAGTCGACAGTGCGCTGCACCGCATCGACCATGGCGCATTTGGAGTCTGCGAAGTATGCCTGGGCACGGTTCCCAGCGAAGAACTGGCGGGGAATCCGCTGGCCAGAGTGTGTCTGGAGTGCTTGACCCCCAAGCAGCAGCGCGCGCTCGAGTACGACCTGGAGCTGGCGGCGCAAATTCAGAAAGGACTCTTGCCGCCGCATGACCTCGCCATATCCGGCTGGGACATCTCTTACCATTACCAGCCGGCGGGTATGGTCAGCGGGGACTACTGCGACGTCATCAAGGAAGATGGCCATCTTCATTTCATCATGGCGGACGTGTCGGGGAAGGGTGTGGCGGCTGCCATGCTCGCCTCGAATCTACGCGCAGTATTCCATTCTCTGGTTCCACTGCGGCTGCCGGTCGCGGAACTGATGGTCCGTGCCAATCGGCTTTTCCACGAGAGTGCTCTGCCTAACCAGTATGCCACCCTGGTTTTTGGAAGCATCTCAAACCAGGGCGAACTGGAGATGGCCAATGCCGGGCACTTGCCCGTATTACTTGTAGGCAAATCTGGTGTGAGAACCTTCGAGAGCAACTGCAAGCCGCTAGGATTCTTTTCCGACGACAGAGTCGAAGTGATTCGGACGTCGATGGCGCCGGGCGATACCGTGGTGCTTTACACCGACGGGATCAGCGAGGCTGAGAACGAAACCGGTGATGAATACAGCACTGAGCGGCTTCACCGGCTGATCGCGGAGAAGCATTTGTGCTGCCCCACCGAGCTGGTCAATGCATGCAAGCAGCACGTGGCTGCATTTCGTGGATCTCGGGAGCGGGCGGACGACGAAACCTTGTTGGCGATCCAGTACTCCCCTGCAGCCGGCCGCAATTTCGCGACTGCGTGAGCTGAGACGTTGTGTGCCGGTAGATGCTTCCCTTCCCGCTGGGCCTCGCCGGTGCGCTTATACTCATGGGAGCGATGAAGTCGAACTCTGTCAACTTCTATAGACCAATGACAGCAACGGATCGTTCTGATTCGGTCGCGCGCGGAAAACAACTGGAATACTTCACGCTGGCATGGAACGGCTTTGAGGCTGGGGTTGCGCTGATTTCCGGAGTGCTCGCCGGCAGCATAGCGCTGGTGGGCTTCGGTTTGGACTCGGTGATCGAAATGGCGTCAGCAGGAATTCTGCTTTGGCGGTTCCGTGCTGATGGCGACCCGGAACGCCGCGAGCGCGCCGAGCAGATCGCGCGTCGTCTGGTCGGAGGTTGTTTCCTGCTGTTAGCCGCTTATGTTGCGGTCGAGTCGGTACGTGCGCTGTGGATTAAGGCACAGCCCGAACGCAGCCTGCCCGGCATTCTGATCGCGATTGCTGCGGTAGTCGTCATGCCAGTGTTGGGGCGGGCCAAGCGCCGCGTATCCGCCCAACTCGGGAGCCGGGCACTTCACGCCGACTCGCGCCAAGCTGATTTCTGCGCTTATCTTTCCGCCATTCTTCTTGCTGGATTGCTGCTGCACGCGCTGCTGGGCTGCTGGTGGGCCGATGCGGCTGCGGCGCTAGTAATGGTACCGATCATCGCCCATGAAGGCGTGCGAGGTTTGCGCGGCCAAGCCTGCGACGACTGCGCGTAATCGCTAGTCCATCATAGGAACACCGAGGCACAGGAGATTCACTCCTCATGTATAACATGATGGAATACAACGCAAAATAATGAAATACAATTACATATAAGCCAAATAAGTTCTGGCTCATGGCCTCCGCTGTTATCTCCCCGATGCTCTGATGAGCGGTTCTTGGGCTTACTTTTGTCGTGTCTCGGCGGTGATTAAATCCCTCCTCTTTCGCGGTCTTTTTCCGTTATTCTGTTTTGAGCGATATTTCCATCTCCCATCATGGCCGGCAACACTCACTCTTTCGACCGCAAGTTTATTCCGCTGTCCATTCGTTTCGATCACGCTCTGCTGTTCACCGCCCAGGTGCACCGCAATCAGGACCGCAAGAAAAGCGGCATTCCGTATCTCTCGCACCTGCTGGGCGTGGCGTCCATCGTTATGGACTATGGCGGCGACGAGGAGATGGCCATCGCCGCGCTGTTGCACGATGCCGTCGAAGACCATGGTGGACGGCCGATGCTGAGAGTGATCGAGCAGATTTTCGGGCCACGCGTGGCCAAGATGGTGGATGGCTGTACCGATTCGTATGCGGAGGACCCGAAAAAGAAAGAGGATTGGGAGACGCGCAAATTCCGCTACCTGCGGCGGGTGCGCCATGAGGATGCTGAGACTCGGTTCGTGTCGGCGGCCGACAAGCTGTATAACGCACGCGCCGTGCTGCGCGATTTGCGCTACAACGGGGACGCAGTGTTTGCCCGCTTTTCCGCTCCCAAGGCGAAGATCATCTGGTATTACCGCTCGCTGGTCAATGAGTTCCGCGCCGGCGGAGTAACCCATCTCTTGAAGCCGCTGATCGATGACCTTGATCGCGTTGTGATGGAGGTGGAACATCTGTCGGGATTGCTGGCCGCGTCACCCAAACCGCACCGCAGACTGACCACGAAGCTGAAAAAACGCTAGAGCGCGCAAACCCGATTTGCAATTTCCTCTCTACCGCTCGGGAGCCACCATTGTCGAGGACAGAAGCCGACCGCATCACCCAACTGCTGCTGTCAGCCAGGACGATCGCCGTGGTTGGGCTCACAGACACCCCCTTGCGGCCTAGCTACGGCGTCTCGCACTACATGCAATCGCGGGGGTACCGCATCATTCCCGTTAATCCCAACATTAAAGAATGGGATGGCAAGAAGGCATATCCCTCGCTGCTCGACGTGGCGGAGAAGATTGACATTGTGAATGTCTTTCGCCGGCCCGATGCCGTGCCCGAAGTGGTTGAGCAGGCCATTCAGATCCAGGCCCCCGTGATTTGGATGCAGGAAGGGGTGATTCATCAGGAAGCAGCCGAAAAAGCGAGGCAGGCGGGCATCTTCGTTGTCATGGATAAATGCATCTTGAAAGAGCACATCAAGAGGCAGTAAACCCCAAAAGAGCATAGAAGTCTTTAATTCTTATTTCCCTCCGTGTTTGTATGCCTCTCTGGCCGATTTGTTCTTGCCTGCTTGATCTCTTCCATCCGCGCCTTGATGCGCTTCTCGCTTCCTTCGTCAGTAGGATGGTAGTACACGCGGTCTTTCAGATTGTCGGGCAGACACTGCATGTCGGCGACCTTCGATTCCAGATTGTGCGCGTACTGATAGCCCGCGCTATAACCCAGCGACTTCATCAGCCCGGTCGGGGCGTTGCGCAGATGCAGCGGGACCGGGTCTTGCGCGGTGCGTTCCACGTCTCCCTGCACCGCGCCGTACGCCGTGTACAGGGCATTTGACTTGGGCGCGACCGCCAGATAGACCACCGCTTGCGCCAGCGCAAGATTCGATTCCGGCACGCCGAGGAAATCCACCGCGTCACGCGCAGCGAGCGTGATGGCCAGCGCGTTGGGATCGGCGAGGCCGATGTCTTCCGACGCCATCCGCACCACGCGCCGCGCGATATAGAGCAAGTCCTCACCCGCCTCGATCATGCGCGCCAGCCAATACAACGCGGCGTCTGGGTCGCTGTTGCGAACGCTCTTGTGCAAGGCGGAGATCAGGTTGTAATGCTCTTCGCCGGCCTTGTCGTATCTTAAGACCCGCTTCTGCAGCGCGTCCGTAACGATGGCATCGGTGATGCGAGGCTTCGCGCCCTTCTTTTGCTGTTCGACCGCCAGCGTTGCAGCGACTTCAAGCACGTTGTAGGCACTGCGCGCGTCTCCACTGGAATAGGCCGCGATCTTACGCAGCGCGTCGTCTTCGGCTTCGAGATGAAGGTCACCGAGGCCGCGCTCTGCGTCTTCGATTGCACGTAGCAGCAGGAGCACGATCTGCTCCTCTGTCAGGGGATTCAGCACGTACACCCGGCATCGCGACAACAAGGCCGAGATGATCTCGAAGGACGGATTTTCGGTGGTGGCGCCGATCAGGCGGATACTTCCCTTCTCGACGTATGGTAGGAAGGCATCCTGCTGCGCCTTGTTGAAACGATGCACTTCGTCTACGAATACGATGGTCCTGGTGCCATACTGGCGAGCACGTTCCGCGTCGGCCATGACCTGCTTGATTTCTTTTATACCGGCGAGCACGGCCGAGAATTCGATGAACTCGGCGTGAGTCATGCGAGCGATGATCTTGGCCAGCGTCGTCTTCCCGACTCCGGGCGGCCCCCAGAAGATGAGCGAGCCGGTATCGTCGCGCTCGATTTGTACCCGCAGCGGCTTGCCGGGTGCGAGAATGTGTTCCTGGCCAACGAATTCGTCAAGCGTGCGCGGCCGCATGCGATCAGCCAACGGTCGAGACTTGTCAACCGCATCGTCAGGCTGCGGGATTTGCTGGAAGAGGTTCACGGCTTTTTCACCACGGAGAACACGGACGAAGTCAAAGTATTCTACGAATACTTCCTTGGCACAAAACTCTGACATTGAAATTGATCAGCATTCCGATCCGAACTCCGCTAAGTCGCAGATAGCTCAACAGCTGAGCTTGATGAATCGGAAGTATCTTTTCGACCGACTTCAACTCCACAGCAACCTTGTTTGCAACTAGCAAGTCCATCCGGTAGCCACAAGCCAAATGAAGGCGCTTGTAATCGACGGGTAGATCGACTTCTTTTTGAAAGGGAATCCGCCGCAGTGAAAGTTCACGACACATACAAGCGTGGTATGCGGACTCAAGCAACCCCGGTCCCAACTCCCGATGCACCTCCACTGCTGCCGCGATGACCTCTCCCGTCAGTTCGGCGTGAAGCAAGTGAGTTTCCCCAAGGATTCCCGACTCGCGGTCCATGCATCGGTTCACGGAACACCTCGATTCTCAAGCCAACAAAACGATTCTATTCCTCCCTACTCCGTGCCCTCCGTGCTCTCGGTGGTGTTAACGCCCCTCGCTTCTCTGCCGAGCGGCTTCATACAACATGATGGACGCTGCGATGCCCGCGTTGAGCGATTCCACTTGCGCCGAGTGCGGGATTACGACGACCTCGTCGGCGTCGGCCAGCAGGCCCTTTGGGACCCCGGCTCCTTCATTGCCAATTAGAAATGCCACCGGCCTGCGCAAATCCGCCTCCGTGATCGTTGTCCCCTTGTGCGAGGACGTCGCCAGCACCCGCACGCCGCGCGACTTGATCTCGGTCAGCGCCTTCGCCACCACAACCTTCAGCGTGGGGATACGAAACAACGATCCTGCCGACGCCCGCAGCGCCTTCCAATTCCATGGACTCACCGTGCGCTCCCCCAGTAACAGGCCAGTAACTGCAAACGCCTCAGCCGAGCGGGCGATGGTGCCCAGGTTTCCCGGATCTTGCAAGCCAGCCGTCACCATCAGCAGCGCTGGCGAAAAAGCAAATACATCATCGAGCGTAAACAATTTGGGTCGAACCAAGGCAGCAATTCCTTGCGGCGTCTCGCTGGGCACTGCACTGGAGAAGACGTCGTCCGGGAGCAGCAACGCCTCGGTGTGTGCCGACAGTTGGGGCAGCAGCTTATAGGCACGTTCGCGGGCGGACTCACTGAAGAAGACCGTTCCGAGCCGCAGCCCGCTGCGAATCGCCTCTTCCACCAGGTGCATGCCTTCGATCGCAACCTCACCTTGCTCGCTGGGCGCCGCCTCGGCAAAACTCCGGCGCAGTTCCTTAACGCGAGCATTCTGGCGGCTGTTAACGAGCCGCAGACGACCTTCGAACTCGGCGTACTTGACCATTATTGGAGAACGGGCGTCTATCGTACACCGAACGATCAGCGCTCACAGCTTTCCCAGCTGCCTCGTGGTAATCTGCTAAGTTGCCGTTTCAAGGGGCGATGTGTTAGGTTTTCGCCCCATCGTATCCTTATCAGGAACAAGAGGTAGACGTGCGCCCCGAAATCGTCAAGATCGATAGCCATCAGCCGGAAGCGTCTCTGGTCACTTACGTGGCGGAGAAAATCCGCTCTGGTCAGGTGCTGGGCATGCCAACCGACACGTTCTACGGTCTAGCCGCCGACCCCTTCAATCTGCACGCGGTGGACCGCATTTACGAGATCAAGAACCGCTCCCGGCACAAACCCCTGTCGCTGCTCATCGAGTCAGTCGATCAGGCCGCGGACTTGGCGTGGCCGGTTCCAGAGATCTTTTATCTGCTGGCGCGGCGCTTCTGGCCAGGACCGCTCACCATTATCGTCAAAGCCGATCCCAAATTGCCGCTCAAAGTCACTGCTAACACGGGCAACGTCGCCCTCCGCGTGCCGGCGTCTGAAATTCCGCTGGCCATTATTCGTTCTGCTGGCTTGCCCATCACTGCAACCTCAGCGAACCTGCACGGCGAGTCGGAATGCACCTCCGCACTGCAGGTGCGCGATCAACTGGGCGACTGCCTGTCGGTCATCGTAGATGGTGGCCAGTCGCCTCGCGATATGCCTTCCACCATCGTCGATCTGACGAGTGAGGATGGAGGCTGGCGCGTGCTGCGTCACGGTGCGATTCCCGAGGAGCAACTCGTCGAACTGCTGGGCCGGGAGTAGCCGCCACGCCCTCCGAGAAGTCCAACTTGCCGCTCAAGGTTTGGATCGTGGTTCTCGCGGCAGCAGTCGCAGTAGGCGTTCTGCTTTATACCGCCGCACAGATCATGCGTGATGCAGACGTGGATGAACCGCACCCCGCCGACGCCATTGTGGTTTTCGGCGCCGCGGAGTATGTCGGCCATCCCTCGCCCGTCTATCGCGCGCGCCTGGATCACGCCTACCAACTATTCGAGCGCGGGCTGGCGCCGGTCATCATTACGACCGGGGGCGCAGGCAAAGACCCGCACTATAGCGAAGGTCAAGTGGGCCGCGACTACCTGGAATCGCGTGGCGTACCTGATGTAAACCTGATCGCTGAAACCCAAGGCGACAATACCGACGAGTCCACCCGGCGAGTGGCCACGATCCTCCGTGCCAACGGCCTGCATAGCGCCTTGCTCGTCAGCGACGCCTACCACCTCTACCGCGCCAGGAACATGATGGAGCGGGAAGGAATGCAAGTGTACATTTCGCCGCGTCCCGGCTCGGTCCCCAAGACCGCAGTTGGACGCTGGGCGGCGGCCCTGCGCGAGAGCTTCAGCTATATGTTGTATAGAGCGCATGTAACGTAGGCCGCTATTCACTCCTCGCCGTTCGCTCATCAGTTTTCGTTTGTCGGTTCTTACATGCCGGCCACCACGACTTCGGAAGCGACCTCTCGACTCAGACTAACGTCCTCTCTCGCGATGACAGTGTTCCTGGTGGAGCGAAAAAGCAAGAAGTGAATGGCGAAAAGCGGTCTTTACTTCACCAGCGCCAGCACTCGCGCCGGGCCGCCCGAACCGTTTTCTAGCTTGATGGGAGCTACAACAACCGTCGCTCCGGAGGGAGGCACGAGTCCGAGGTTGGCTACGTTCTCCAGGTGGTACACGCTTTCTTTGGACGTGAACAAGTGGACGGGATAGGTGTTGGTAGCGCCGACGTCCACGCTCATGGTGTCGATGCCAAGCCCTACCGCATCGCGCGTCTTCACCAGGAATTTCGCGGCCTCGAGGGAGTATCCGGGATAATGAGCCAGATGGTCGCTGCCCAGGTTTTGAAATTCCTTCTGCGAGTTCCAGCGGACGTCCCAGCCCGTGTAGGCCATCACCACAGCGCCGCTCGGAATCGGGCCGTGCGTACTCTCCCAATCGTCGACGTCCTGGACGCTGACTTCGTAGTCGGGATTGTCTTTCGCCTTGGCGCGAACATCAAGTACTACCAGTGGCCGCACCAACCGCTCCGTTGGAATCTGGTCCACCGTCCACATGCCTTTGGCAAAATGAGCGGGCGCGTCGAGATGGGTCCCGTAATGCTCCTGGGTGGTGAAGATGCGCGAATAGTATCCGTCGCGGTCGATGTTGCCCAATACTTTGGCTTCGAAGGGCGACTTGGCCGTACCTTCCCAGTTCGGAGAGTGGCCATCCAGGTTGTGCGTGAGATCAATGACTGCGCGATAGAGGCTGGGATTAGACATCGCAGATTTGTGCTGCGCGAACAACAACGCCGCCAGCGCCAGACTACAGCCTATCGCAAATGTCTTCCAATGTGTCATCAGGCAGAGCAGGGGCCAGCTCTCCCTTTAGTATCCGATGCGCAAATACCGGTAACGGTTTCTAAGCGCCGCGAACAGAGAGTGGACCAGATTCAGTGGACGTTTGACGTGTCGGCCTCCGCTTGGTCACCTTAAAGCAGCGTTAAAGCGCGCCCTTAAGGCTGTGACTGCGTAGCCCAATAGCTGCTGCGCGCCAGAACAGCTGCATCTCCGGACTCCTTGAGGCGCACGCTCAGCCGGTGTAGTCCGGGATGGGGGTGCACCGGCTGAAAGCTCAGCAGATACCGGCTGTGCAGGTGATTGGAGAAGTCGTTCATGCGCGCGTCAAAGCCGTGGCGCGAATCGAACATCTGATATTCCCCGCCACTCAGAGAGGCAATCGCCTTGGCGGTATTCCTGCGCATCGCCTGGGCTGCCAGCAGAAGCGGTGCCAGCAGGTCGGGGCCCTCGTGGACTTCGGTCTGTTCGGGATGTAAGTCAGGATTATTAGCGCCTCGCAGGGTGTCGAGCACATTCGACTTCGACGGCGAAAAGGCCAGGGTATAGACGACGGCATTGCTATTGCCGATCGCTTTGATAACGTCATCGATGGTCGCGGAATGGCTGCCGTGATCGCGAGTTTCGCTGATCAGCAGCAGCACCCGCTTGCGGTCCTTCGGCACCCCATCGAGCAGCTTTACCGAATAGTTCACCGCATCCAGAATCGCCGCCCCGCCATCACCGGGTTCCAAAGTTCGCAAAGCCCGCTCGACAGCGTTCTGATCACTGGTGAAATTTTCTATCGGATGCACCTGGCTGTCGAAGGTAATGAGTGCGACCTTACTCTGCGGTTGCGCCATTAGAGGTTGCAACATCGAAGCCAGACCTTGCATCCTGGGAAGCTCGTAATCCGCTCGCCGCCCACACTGGACAGCCACAACGAGCGATACCGGCTCGGACTCCGCTCTTTCATCGAGCTGGACAACCTGGGGCAGACCATCATCCTCCACAATGAAATCCCCGGCTCGCAGACCATAGATAACTTCGCCAGCCTTATTGCGGACCAGAGCGGGGACAATCACGACATTCGACTGGGTACGAAAAGTGGGTTCTTCCTGGGCATTTGTGGCGCCCATAGAGAACAGCGAGAAGAGGGCCACGACTCCCAGCGACCTTAGACTATGGCAACTCATGAATCTGACGAACAAAGCGGTCAGAGAGATCTGATGCGGCGCATGGATTCTCCGGTGCCACTCACGCCACTTGCATCCATTATGGTGCAGCCGGTCACAATATCCGCCTGGGCAACAAAACCCTTGACTTGGCGGCAGTGATGTTCGGTTATAATGCCGAGACAAGCCGATTCCCTGATGCCCAACATCATCGATCGCCGCAGCGTTCGCCTCGCCCTGAGCATCTTGTCTATTGAGCGGGTTGGGACCAGCAGACTCACAACTTGTACCACTCCGATTTCGAAGGAGCGCCAGTATGCCGATGGCTATTAAATCGACTGACCACGTTTGGCACAACGGGCATTTGATTCCCTGGGATGAGGCGAAGATCCACGTGATGTCCCACGTGGTCAACTATGGCTCATCGGTGTTCGAAGGGATCCGCTGCTATCACACCGCGAAGGGCCCGGGGATCTTCCGACTGAGTGATCACATGCTGCGGCTGGTCCAGTCCTGCAAGATCTACCGCATCGATCTGGAGTATTCCCTGGACGAACTGTGCCAGGGAGCGGTGGAATTGGTCGCGGCCAATAAAGTTTCGCCGTGCTACGTCCGGCCTATTGTGCTGCGCGGCTACGGCCAGGTTGGCGTAAATCCCTTCAATTCGCCCACCGAGGTTTACATTGCCAACTACGAGTGGGGCAAGTACCTGGGCGCTGCGGATTGCGACGACGGTGTGGAGGTCTGTATTTCGTCCTGGAACCGCCTGGCTCCCAATACCATGCCGACTATGGCCAAAGCCGGCGCCAACTACATGAACTCGCAGCTGATCAAGATGGAGGCCATTGTGAACGGCTATGCCGAGGGCATTGCGCTCGATGTCAACGGATATGTCAGCGAAGGCTCCGGCGAAAACGTGTTTGTGGTGCACAAAGAGCGCATCTTTACACCACCACTGGGCAACAGCGTTCTGCCTGGCATCACCCGCAACTCGGTCATGCACATTGCGCACGATCTCGGCATACCCGTCGTCGAGCAAATCATTCCACGCGAGATGCTGTACATCTGCGATGAGCTGTTCTTCAGTGGCACTGCGGCTGAGATCACCCCCATCCGCTCCGTGGACAAGATCACCGTCGGCCGCGGCATCGCCGGCCCGATCACCAAGGCCATCCGCAAAGAGTTTTATGGGATCGTGAACGGCACTGCCGAAGACCGATTCAATTGGCTGACGCCAGTGCCCGTCAAGCAGCCTTCACCGGTGACGGTGTAAACCAGAACTCCATAACAAGGAAAGCCGCCGAAGATTTCCGGCGGCTTTTGTTTCTGTTTCTGCCAACTCGCACCGTTATTTGGTCTTCCCGCCAACCGTGTAAGGGTCGGTCATCTCGGCCAAGGGCAGTACCTGGTAGCTGGCAAAGTTGTATACCGGCGACATGGCCAGCAGGAGATCCAGCTCTTCATTCGACGCGACCTTATAGATCCAGGCTCCGCCGTGGCTGCCCACCACGTGATAGCGGCACTCCAGTTTGCCGTCGGCTTTGAGCTTCTCGCCGTATTTGGGTTGTTCCGCGATGGCGCGAACCACTTCCGGAGTCAACCGGGTCACATCGAAATGCCACAGCACGAGAAATTTCATAATGCCTCTCTTCTGCCGGGCTGGCCGGCCGAATGGCACGACGCGCTGAGGATTGTACTCCGCAGCGTGCGGGGAGCGACAGCTCTTCCCTGCCGCCGCGGCAACCCGAACCCATGTGACGGCTGCACGTCGTCTCTGTGACAGCCCCCATCGAAGGAATGCGCGTTGCGCCACTACAATGAAACACATTGTGAGCAACGGGTCCCGTTCTCGCATGGGCGGTGCCAGCGCAGTTGATGGAAAACAACTGGAGGCTGATTTCTGCTCTTGTCATTCTAAAATCGGCAAAGGAGATTTTTATTCATGAAGCGTTCTCTAATGATCATGGCAGCATTCACACTGGCATCGAGCCTGGCTTGGGCACAGGACGGAGCTGCCCTCTACAAAACAAAGTGCGCGGCGTGCCACGGCGCGGCGGGCGAAGGAAAAGTAGGCCCCTCCTTGCAGAAGACCGCCCTGACTCAACAGCAAATCACCGATCTGCTCACCAAGGGGGCGGAAGGCAAGAAGGCCCCGCATAGCAAAGCGATGTCTGGGTTGACCGCAGACCAGGCTGCAGCGCTTGCCACCTACGTTGGGACACTCAAGAAATAAGACGGTTCTTTGTACTGATGAGAAAGCCGGCCCCGAAACGGGCCGGCTTCTCTGTTCGGCAAACCCAACTAGAATGTCACTCTCACCCCGAGTTGCGCGGCGAAAGGTATCCCCACCGTTGTGCCAGGGCCGAAGAAATCTCCCAGCGCGCCGGCTGGGACCAGCAACTGCTTCGGGTTGGTGATGGGTACGCTGCATGCGGGCGTCGGACACAACGCTGTTGCGTTGTACAGATTGTTCACCGGGGTCGGCAGAGCCGAAATGTCGGTGACATAATTGGCGCCGGGATTGTTGCGGTTGAACAGATTGAAAAACTCAACAAACGGCATGATCTGCCAGTTTTCTTTGACCTTGAAGGGTCGCGTGACACGCAGGTCCACCTGAATGTAAGGCGTGCCACGGAACTGGTCCATCGTCGTCTGGACACCATTGATCACGGCGCGGTCGTTCGTGGGATCTCCCAGCCCGTTCACATCCACGGGAGTCGTCAGCGTAATCGGGCGCCCACTCTCCGCCTGAATCAACGTCGAGACTTGAAAGCCACCCGGAATGTACACAATTCCCGCCAGGGTGAAGCGGCTGACTACGTCTTCTCCGGAAGGACCGTAGTCGCCCGGGCCGAAGGGGTTCAGCGGGTTGCAGACGCCATTCACATAGTCCCAGAGCTCTCCCAGGACGCAGCCATAGACTTTGGCGCTGGATAGCACATAATTCGCAGTCAAGTTGACCCGGTGTGTAATATTCCCCTGCAAATGCAACATCATCGCGTTATAGCTGGATCTGTTATCCGATTTGAAGACCGACAGGTTCGGTACGTTGGCCATCTGGCTGTCGACGTCCGATGGGAACAGCGGTGAGAACAACGTGTACCCTGCCGTGTATTCATACCGCTGGTATCCATGCCTCCCCTGCTCGAGGACGTAATCCGCGCTCATGATCCAATTGCGTTTGAATTGATACTGGATCCCGCCACTCACATGTAGAGCGTAAGGGGTGTGGTAATGAGGATCGATCACCACACCCGCGCCTCCGTCCGCTGCACCTGGCAGACAGCCGGCATCGCCGGGCTGATTGCAGGGTTGGAACGCAGATGGGGTGTTGACCGCCTGGAATGCAGTCGCCCAGCCGTTCTGCGCCAGATCGTTGTAGTAGAGCCCAATGCCGGCGCGAATGACCAGGTCTTCAATTTGGTCCGGAGAATAGGCGATGCCCAAGCGGGGTGCAAAGGCCTTGCGATAGTCATGGGGTGCGCCTGTGGGCAAGGGCAGTTGCAGCCCTTGGATGGTTTGCACACCGGGGTTCAGCAACTGACTTACGCCCGAAGCCTGAAACAAGCCAAAGGTGGTGTCCCAGCGCAGCCCATAATTAATCGTCAGCTCTGGAGTGACTCGCCACGAGTCCATAGCGTAGAGTCCCAATCGCTGAACATTCTGCGAAAAGCTGCCGTTCCCTGCTGGCGTGAATGTGGTCTGGCAGTTGGTGCCGTCAAATGGCGGTAGGCAGTTCAGCTCCGCGGTGAGCTGATCGGGGTTGGTCAGGTAAAACGTCGGGTTCTGAGTAAGGATGTAGGTGGTTTCCGCCTGTCCCGGGAAGGCGCCGCTCAACACCGGCTCGTGAATAAAGTCGATCCCGAACTTGGGTGCATGCCTGCCGACGGTGCCGCTCACGTCGTATCGAAACTGGTATTTCTCCTGATTACGAATCACGGGAAACGCAGTAATGGGGGTGACAAACTGGTTGTCGCCATAGGTTTCGAAACCCGAAATGGTCTTCGAAGTGGAGCTGAACGGAAACGCCAAGGCAAAGCCAAGGTATCCATTGCGATCTGCCGTTCCGTGTAGATAACTGGTGCCAAAGGTGAAATTTCCTACCCATGACGGGCTAAATGTAAAGGTGTTACTGATGACACCATTCTGATAATTGGCGTGCGTTATCGCACCGGTGGAGGGTAACGTGGCCTGTTGGACCAAGGCATTGTTGGTGGTGTTGTTGTCGAGGGCGTAACGCACGAACCACTGCGAACGCTGCGATTGCGCCCAATCGAATCGCATCATGCCCAGATAGGACTGGAACGGAACCCGAACGTACGGCGGCACCGCGACATAACTGGTGTTGGGGATCAATCCTTCCTGCGCCAGTTGGGCCAGTGCATTGAACTGCGTCAGGCTGTCGGGACTGTAGTTGATGCTGGCGTGCTCGTTCACCATCTCGAATCCGGTAAATATCCAGAGCTTGTCCTTTACGATTGGCCCAGCGATGGTGCCGACGTAATTCTGCCGGGAGAACGGCTGCTTGGGCTCCGGAGCAGGGTTCTCGATGGGAAAGCGGGCATTCAAGGCAGCAGCGCGCTCAAAGACCGCGAAGTCACCATGCCAATTGTTGGTGCCGCTTCTGGTACTGATGACCACGGCCGCAGCCGTAGTGCGGCCGACGTCAGCGTTCGACTGCGAGGTTTGCACGGCAAACTCGCGTATAACGTCAGGGGAGAAATTCTGCAGGAAGCCGCCGATATAGTCGTCCGAGTTGTCAGCGCCGTCCACGGTGAGTTGATTGTTGAGGCCGGAGCTGCCGCCCGTGGAAACCGCCGTGATGCGCGCTTTGGTAGGATCGGATGGCTCGACCGGTTCAGTTCCGGGTACCATATATGCGATATTGGCAAAGCTGCGCGCCGCCAAGGGAATGTCCTGCAGGTCCTTCTCGGTGACTACACCCCCATTGACAGCGTTGGTGGTGTCGAGTTCCTGGGTTGTAATGGAAGAAGGCTGGCCCTGCACGTTCACGGTCTCCTGAACGGGAGCAGGCCGCAGCGTCACCAATACGTCCCGCACATTACTCACCTGGACCGTAACATCAGCACTGGCGTCGGCGAAACCTTTGGCGTCAACGACTAAGTGATAACTGCCTGGCATCAGGTCTGGGAAGCGAAATTCTCCCCTGCTACCCGTGGTCGCCTGCCGGGCGACACCAGAACCATTGTCAGTGGCTGTTACTTTGGCAGACTTCACTCTTGCGCCGCTGGCGTCCTGTACTTCGCCAAGGAGAGAGCCGGTCGCATTCTGACCCTGCAGGGTAAACGGAAGTGATAGAACGCTGACGGAAATGAAAATCGCGATTCCGAGCAGGCGTGGAAATGTGACCTTAGCGCGCATTTAAGCTCCCAAGAGGATGGCGGAACGTCCGCAAGTCCAGCTTGTCAGCGAGCTTGCGAGTTTTCAGGCTACGCTGGCGGGACAGCTACTACCATCGCTAGTACTCAGCCGACGTTGCGGCTCGGCCACCCTGAGTTTTCCCTCTGATCATCGCGCGCGGTTTTTAGGCGCGGGGAACTCGGCCCATCTCATGGTTCGAGAGGAGCGCAGCCACACTTACCGCCATGCGCCGTACGTGATCGAGAATCACTATCGGCGGCAGTGAGTTCAGCCACAACACCTGTCTGTTCGCTTAATCCCGCTGGCGTTCAAACGCGCCCATGTCGCAGCCGCCAGTGTCTTCAGGGTCGGGACGTGGCATTGCCACGCTGGTCGGTAGTCAACAGGTGACCCTGACCGTCGGTGCAACCACTGGGGTTGCCGGCATCAATCGCCGGGCTTCCAGCGAGTAGAGGCATGGTCTGCGGTGGGCCCGCCGTTGTTACTCACAGGGCCGAGCTTGGGGTCGGTAGTATTCAAATCACCCGCGCTATTGAAATTGCAGGTATTATCACTGCTCAGGTTGTAGCCATTCGAAGTTACGGTGCCGTAGCAGTTGCCCCCGGAGGAACTGTTCGCGACGATGCTGTTCTTAAGTATCGTCGTGCCGCCGTTGTAGATGCCGCCGCCGCCATAGCCCGAGGCGCTATTCCCGCTAATGGTGCTGTTGCTGATCGTTACCGTTCCCGAGCCATTGTAGATAGCGCCGCCTCCGTACCCAGAGCCGCTGTTCCCGCGTGAAAGTGCAGTTGTTGATGGTTACGGTTCCAGGTCGCTATAGATCGCCGCCACCACCGCCGCCGGTAAAACCAGTCGCAAAATTTCCATCGAAGGTACTATTGTTGATCACCACCGTGCCGTCATTGTAGATGCGCGCCGCCGAACGATGAAGTTGGTGTCCCTCCGTTGCCGGTGAGGGTACTATGGTTGATGGTCAAGCGTGCCGCTGTTGTAGATGCCGCAACCAGTCGCGGAGTATTCACTCGCCGCATAGTTCTTGCTGAGGATGCTATTGTTGATCGTCAAGGTCCCCCAGTTGAAGAATACCGCCGCCGCCGGCGGCGACTCCATTGCGAATAGTCAGCTGGGAAAGCACGACAACGGCCCCGGTATCCTCGAATTGAGATCACCCGCAAGGCGGCTCGGCCATCAATAACCGTCTTCTTAGCGCCAGAACCGATCAGCTTCAAGCTGAAGCGATGTTGAGATTCTCTGTATAGGTCGCGGCAGCTACCATGATGGAATCGCCCGCGCGAAGACAACGAAATGGCTTGCCCGATGGTCTTGCAGGCGTGCTGGCTTGACATGCAGTCGTTGTTCTTGCTGCCGATGTACCCCATCGACATACCACGTGTTGCTGGCCAGTGCGCTCGCGGGCAGAGACAGTAACAAAGCCAGAAGCAACAGATTCCAGGCGCGCCTGCCGCGAGTACGGGCGTGTTAGAGCGTAGGCTGATTCGCAAGAGCTGGCGGTCTTGCTAAAGTGGCGATGCAATTTCGATACATCCGTCCTGGTGCGGCGCCAACGCAGCACGGGTAAGGTCACTCCTGTGCGCGATGATCCGTTCGCGGTTCGACATTTGGCAGCGAATTATAGCGCGCAGAGCAAAACACAGCAACATTCGGCTGATGTAGGGCTGTTAACCAATTCGTCAAATACTGCGCATCTCGGGACCACATTCCATTATGGGACAACCATCCATGATGACCGGGGTAACCCCCCCCCCCATGTCTTCGTAAAATATTGAAAGCAAAGAACGGAGAAAATCTTTGGTTTGCAAAATATTCCATCAAAAAGAGTTACAGGTCAAAATATTCCATTCAAAGGACTTGTGCCAGAAAATCTTCCCCACTTCTTGCATATTCCATAGGCGGCATTAACCAAGGTGCCAACAGAGAGCGTTTCGATTTCGTCCACGATCCACTGACTTTTCAAAGATCATTGGCCCAACCGCAACCCTCTTCACCCGAGGGGCGGGCCGAGGAGACACTAGGCCTCCAGGCTGAGTGTATCGCCTTTCTCTCCAATGTCAAGTTACGAAAGTACATGTACCATTGCATGGGTTAATTGGATAACGGAAGAAAGCTCGCGCCGTCGTTCTTATCCATGGGATACCAGGCTCGTTGGTCGTAACTTGGGACCGAGTCAGAAGGACGTAACAAGTCGTAGCCCAGGACGTGAAGCGCCAGGGATTCTCACATGAGGAGGTGGAACTTTGCTCGGTATCGGCGAGAGATTTCCCCATTTCTCACTTGTGGCCAACGTCAGCACCGATCCGGTTGGTGCCTTCCAGACCATTACTGATCAGGATTTTGCTGGCAAATGGAAGCTGTATTTCTTCTGGCCTAAGGACTTCACGCCTCTGTCTCTGACCGAAATAGTCGATTTTGCCGCCCTGGAGCCTGAGTTTCGGGAGCGCAATACACAGATCCTGGGATGCAGCGTCGAATCCGAGTTGGCTCATCTAGCCTGGCGCGAACAGAATGATGATCTTCGCCATCTCGCGCTACCGATGTTGTCCGACCTCAAGCGCGAGCTTTGCGGCCAACTCGGTATTCTCGATGAGAGCGAAGGAGTCGCCCAACGCGCCACCTTCATTGTTGACCTTCGAAAAGTGATCCGCTTCGTTTACGTGACTGAGCTGAACATCAGCCGCGACCCAGGCGAGGTGCTGCGAGTCCTGGCTGACCTCCAGGATCTGTTCTCCTTCTGAAGGATCAGCCACCCACTTTGAAATCAGGTGTTCCCGTTAACGGGGCCAAGAAAACGGGGCGGCCGGTGAGAAAAGCCGCCCCGGGGACAGAAAGTCATTGGTTGGAGATCGTCGCGGTCGTGCCGTCGAACTTCGCGATATTGGATGGTGAACGGTTCGTTATAGCCTTGGGCGCGGTCCTGCAGGACGCTAATCCCAACCTGCTCGCCCAACAGAAGCGAATAGTAATTTGAGCTGCGGAAGTGGATACCAGCGTGAATGCCGTGACCTTGAGTGATGTTCCAGCCGAGTTTGGCCAGTTCGCCGTTGATGGTCATGTGTCGCGATCGGCACCCGTGTAGGGGACGAGCGATTGGCCGTCGGAGCTCGGCTCCATAACGTCCGAGCCGGCGGCCAGCAGCAGCGGCCGAATCGTCTGGCTTCCGTCGAAGAAGAACTTCAGCGCCGCGATGCACGCGCCACCGACAGTTCCATGTCCCGTGGGATAGCACGGGTGTGTCGGCGAACCCTCCGGGAAGGCCTGCGGCAACAGGTACGTGCCGTATTGCGAGTGAATGATCGGGAGCGCCGCCGAATTCAAAACATCGTGAGTGCAGCGCCGCTGACGCCTGCGGCGTTGGATGTTGGTGGGTGAGGTTGGCATGCACCAGGGCGCCGACTCCTCCGGGCGCATGCCGCAGGTTGACGATCCACTTGTGGAACCAGGCGGCCTTCAGCGCCCGCGTAGCCATTTCGGCAAGCGTACCAGCGGCGTCCGGGCCGCCAAGCGTACCGAACCCGTGTTCGGTCCGCGAGCCGTTATAGGGGTTAGCCGGATTCAAGGGAGCGCCTATCCCCGCAAGCACCATAAAGGCGACATAATACGCCTGATAGAGGACGTCAACGTGGGTGTATGCCGCGAGGTCCCGGCCCATCCGGACGAAACAGTTGGCCGGGTCAAAGATCAGTTGCCGAGTTGGCACGAAGCCGTTCTGGACGCTCTGGTACTCGCTGACCGAAGTCATGTAATCGGCCCCGCCCTGGCTAACAGACATGAAACGTTGATACTGCTGGCTCATGGGCTGTGCGCCGAAAAACGTAGGCTGCATCATGAACTGCGAAACGTACGGCCCCTGAACGGGACCGTCGCCCGGAACAATCTGTCCGCGGAGCAGGTTCTGCGGCGTTACTGGGTACGGAAATTCGCTGTTCTGCTGGCTGCTGAATGTACGACATATTGTTCAGGTCAGCACAGGCTTGGGCCGCTAACGAACTTGTGGCGTAGTCGGTGAAGTGCACGTCGCGCAGCAGCGCGGCCCAGTAGTGCTCCACCTCTTCGGCGGCGGTCTCCGCACTCGCAACGCTGGGCGCGGGTGGGATGATGGTGGCATGGGAGTCGCGGCCTTCCAGGTCGAACGCGAAGGCACCCTGCGGCCCATTCAACGTGGAAGTGAACCCTGTTCCGCCGGGATTTCCCACCAGGATGTTTTCAAAGTCTGAGAACCGGCTACTCTGGAGCGCGGAGGAGGCTTTGGTATGAGGCCCGGTTCGGTATCCCGAGCGCGTCGTGCTGGAGGCACTTGCTCCAGTTTCCGCTATAGTCGCCGAAGCGCTGCGAGTCGCCGTTGTCCGGCAGCACGCCAACGTCGATTTTCTCGGCGTCGGCCGTGTTATCGCGGTATTTCCAGCTGGCGTACGTGCGACTCGAGGGACGGTAGGGTACGACCGAGGCCTCGGCCTGCCCATGCTTCCCCTCGAGGAAAGGTTCTAATGGTATTCCGACCGTCAAAGCGACAGCGGTGGCGCCGCCGACTTTGCCGATGAAGGAGCGCCGGCTGGTGCCAGCTGGCCTGGCTGGGCCCTCCTTGTGGGGATTTTCGTTATCGTCATGAGTCGCCTCGCCCTGCGCAAGCGTGGTCTCTTCAGTGCAACCCTGCGAACCTTTCATAAAGTTCTCCCTTCAATGGTTAACTGGCAAAGCAGGCTGATCGGGAGAAGTCGACAGAGGGCCGAGATTTCTGCGTAAGCTGCGAATCCCTTTACCACTTGACAGCCTCCGCGGAATCTTCGAGAGTGGTTATGCTGCCGATGGAGAACACCAGCCATACAACGAAAGCGGAGAGTACAGCGGCAAGTGAAACGACTCACCATTGATCAGTTGACACGAATTTCTCTCGCCTCATTTCGACCTCCTTTTTCCTCATGGAAAGCGAGATCACGCCCAGTCGGTACCAACCGACGGCGGAATCAAGCACATCCACTTGGCGCCGGCCAGCGGCGCGATCTAAACCAATCCCGTGATCGACTCGTCTACGGCGTGATCTCCTAGACAACACCACAACCGATGCGACCGCAATTTGACTGATTGCCGCCACGCGAGGCGGTGCCGTAAAGGTTACCAGCAGGGTCAAATATCGCGTTACTGATCGGCTCGCCCCCGTCAATGTCCCCGGTGAAGTCATAGAGCGAGGTCTGGGTACAAGCGCCGGCCGAGGGCGGCAAGCTTGAAAATGCTGCCTTTGCCATCAGCGCCACCGCAATATGTGGTGCCGTAGAGATTGCCCGACCGATCCGTGACGAGACTCGCTCGCGGCCCGCACTGCGCGCCTCCGGTAAAGCTGTAAAGCAGCTTATATGTCCAACTGCCACCGGAGCGCGTCAGCTCGAACGGCACCGCCCCCACCCGAGCCGCCGTTGTCGACGGCGCCATAGAGGTTACCGGACTGGGCAAGGATCAGGCCGCCAATGGTGAGAGCCTGCGCACCGGTTTGGAAGCTGTAGAGCACCTTTCCGTCCAGCCAACCCCTGCCAGTTTTCATATTTTCATAGTCTAGGGTTCGACGCCATATACACCCAATCGCCGCCGCTCGTCCGCTTTTCCTATCCTTCATCGCTAAGTGGCTCCGACTGGTCGAGTTTTTACGGGAAGAGCTCAGAGTGTCGACATCGATCCAGCCTTAAAAATCCTTCGCGGCGGATCCTATCTTATCTGTGAGATCGTTTTGCCTTTCGGGCTTAGAACACGCCCCTAGCTCAAGTCTGCAAGTGCGACCAATCCGTCACCGGAGATTGGGCCGACGAATTGGAAAAGCGGGAAAAGAGTGAAGGTTCACCAGCCGCCCACTCCAACGAGGCTATTGGGACGTCCTCGTTACAGTTTTGCGGCCATTGTGCGAGCGGAACGTGGGGCTGTCAAGAAGATTCTCTACGGTTAGCGAGATTAGCGATCCCGTTTTGAGAACCATCCCACAAACGTGTCGATACCTTCCCGGAACGGCACCTGCGGCGAGTAACCCAGCACTCGATGGGCCTTGGAGATATCAGCGTAGGTGATCGGCACATCACCAGGCTGGTCCGGCAAACGTTGAATGATGGCTACCCTTCCCAGGCTCGCTTCTAGTGTGCGAACCAACGTATTGAGATCCACCGGGTGGGAGTTGCCAAGATTGAATACGTCGTATTGGCAATCGTGATGGAGCGCAGCGACCACGCCGTCAATCGTATCGGTGTAGAAGGTGTAATCGCGTCCGCTCGTGCCATCGCCGAACACCGGAATCGGTTTGCCTTCTGTAATCAGCCGGGTGAACTTGTGAATGGCAAGATCGGGCCGTTGTCGCGGCCCGTACACTGTGAAGAAGCGCAGGCAAACCGTGCGGATGTTGTACAGATGAGAATAGGTGAAGCAAATTTTCTCGCCCGCAAGCTTGGTAGCGGCATAGGGAGAGATGGGAAGATTGAGAGCGTCGTCTTCGGTAAATGGCACGCGATTGGCAATGCCGTAGACCGAGCTCGAAGAGGCAAAGACGAATTTGGGTACGCCAATCTGGCGGGCCATTTCAAGCAGAACCATGGTCCCGCGAACATTGACATGCTGGTACAGCAGGGGATTCTCAAGAGAAGGGCGCACGCCCGCCCGCGCGGCCAAGTGAATGATCGCATCGGGCTTCTGCTCGCGACCTATAACAAGCATCTTCTCCTGGTCGCAGATGTCCGCTTGGTGGAAAGTAGCAGAACCGGCGCGCAGAACGGCTTCCAGATTGGCGCGCTTGACATCGGGGGAGTAGAAATCGTTCAGGTCATCGACGATCGTGAGGGCATGTCCGTCGCGCAAAAGGCGTTCGCTCAAATGTGAGCCGATAAAACCAGCGCCTCCGGTAACCAGAATTCTCATCTGCGATACCTCTCCTCGACCGTCGTCTCCCGCAGACATTGGACCGAGCGAACACCCACTCTGCCGAATCGTCCATAGTACCAGCCAAATCTGCTACCCCCTGCACAAAACGGAACCGGTAGAACTTTGTTCTAGCGGGTGCAGCGAAGAATTGCTAATCACGATAATGTATTTCTGTAGGCTGCTCCCGAAGTTCATGCGTATCCCTGAAAGCCCATGCGGATCCTGACGTTTACCAGTTTGTTTCCGAACAAGATGAATCCTGATTTTGGGATTTTCATCTTCCAGCGCACGTCGCATCTGGCCAGGCTTGAAGGGAACCTAGTGGAGGTTGTCGCCCCAGTTCCCTACCTTCCGGCTCTTCTAAAGGGAACGGCTCGCGGATCGGTCGCGTCGGTTCCCACCACGGAGCAAATCGGCAACCTGCAGGTTCATCACCCGCGCTATCTCCTCATGCCGAAAGTGTCCATGCCTTTACACGGCCTTCTGATGTATGTGGGATGCCTTAGTTACGTAAAGCGCCTTCATGCGACGAACCGCTTCGAGTGCGTCGACGCCCACTATGTGTTCCCAGACGGGCTGGCGGCTGTGTTGATCGGGAGATCTCTCGGCATTCCAGTTGTCGTATCGGCACGGGGAACCGACATTCATACCTTTCACGACTTCGCGACCGTGCGTCCGCAGATCCAGTGGACGCTTCGGCATGCGGCGTCCGTTATCGCAGTTTCTGATTCCCTGGTCAGTATCATGCTTGATCTTGTGCCAAGCCTTAAAGACGTTCGAACCATAGGAAATGGTGTCGATAGTGAGCGTTTTTTCCCAGAGGACCAGTGCGTAGCCAGAGAAAAACTCCGGTTGGATCCGGAAGATCGAATCATCATTTCTGTCGCTGCGCTTAAGCATGTGAAAGGGCCGGACCTGCTGGTCCGTGCCGTCGCACTTCTGAAAAAGAGCTTTGCGCGCTGCAAAATATTATTTGTCGGAGCCGGAGCGGAATTAGCAAGTCTTCGGAAACTGGCGCTGCAACTAGATTGTGCTGACATCTGCCAGTTCGTTGGCCCGGTGCCCAATGAGCAGCTGAGGACCTACTACAGTGCTGCAGATGTCAGCTGCCTAGCGAGTCGCCATGAGGGATGGCCCAACGTGGTTTTGGAGTCACTCGCCTGCGGTACCCCAGTGGTGGCAACCGGGGTTGGCGAAGTGCCCCGCCTTCTGGCCGATCCGGAGCTTGGGACCATCGTCGAGCCGACGCCGGAAGCGATTCACGCGGGGTTGTTGCGAGCCCTGCAGCGGCAGTGGAACCGCGAAACACTTTCCGCCTACGCACAACAATACACTTGGGAAAACGTTGCCGCGCGCGTGGAGGCGGTTTTGAAACAGGCAACGGCATAGACCGAATCCTGATCATTCGGTCGCGCCCTGAATCTTCCGCTAGAATAAACTTCGTCGCTTTCCCGCAAACAGCCCAATGCTTTCCTCGACAGATTCTCGCGCAGAGCTGAATACCCTCGCTCCTCCAACGTCGGGGTTTCGGCGTGGACCTCGGTTGTTTCTTTATGCGGCGGTCGGGCTCCTCCTGCTCATCACTGCGATTCGGGCGGCAGTCTGCTGGAGAAACGATAGTTGGGTTGAACACCCGTCAGGCGTAATCATCGCGATGGCGGCCGACTTGAGGGATGGTGTGTTTTACCGTCCCTTGTTCGGCCCCGACGGATACGGCGGCACGCGCTACTTCCCTCTGTACTTTGTCTTGCATACCCTGCTGCTGAAGCTGGGTCTTCCGGTGCTGGCAAGCGCCTACCTGCTGTCCGCTACAGCAGTATTGTTTCTCCTCGTAGGAGTTTTCTATTTGCTGCGAGGACTAGGCGCGGAGCCATGGCTGGCTGCTTGCTCATCCGGTGCAATGTTGGCCGCATCGTCGGCGCAAATGGCGCTAACAAATCCGCACGGAGATGGACTAGCGAGCGCCCTCAATGTTTGCGGTCTGGCAGTGATCGTCCGGCCGAAGCTGGACCATCGCCATATTGCCCTGGCGTCACTGTTGTTCACGCTCGCCTGGTCAGCCAAACTCAATATAGTATTCGGCGTTGTCGCCGCTTTCATCTGGTTGCTGGCCAAGGGTTCGCGGCGAATGGCCTTGGCGCTAGCTGCTGAAACCGCTGCCGGCTGCCTGCTGGTTGCGGGGGTAATGGTAATTGCCAGCCAAGGCCGCATTGTGGAAGTGTTCAAAGGTTGCATCTTTGGAGGCGCCAATCGAAACCTCATGATGTTAGGCCCGCTGCACGTTTGGTTAATAGCATCTCGTTCTGACAGAGGTCTGCTCCTGTTTTGCTTCCTGGCCCTGTTTGCGTTGATGTTCGAGCTAAGGTCCCCTTCCGTAAAGTACCTGCAGAATCTTCCTCTAGTGTTTTTTCTTACGACCATGGCAGTTATGGTCGTAATCTTTGGCTCCCCTGGTGTGGTCACCAACCACCTGATAGATGTGCAGATCGCTTCGATAATTGTGTTCGCCGCCTGGCTGGCCAAGGGAGCCTCTCCTTGGCTGAAACAGTTTGGAGTTTTCGCCTTCGCGTTGGCCATCATGCTGGCAGCGGTGCCGCTGTTTCACAAACTCATGGTGTGGGACCGAAGGTTCCAACCGCATCGGTTCGAAAGAGCGATCGCGTTGATCCCGGACACCCATAAACCGATTCTGGCGGAAAATCCCGTCCTTCCCGTACTGGCTGGGCAGCGCGCCTATGTACTCGATCCCTGGATGCTGCGGATGCTGCGGGAGCGTATCCCGGACTACGGAGAACCGCTCCTCGAAGAGTTGCGTAACCGGTCCTTCGGGGCCGTCGTGCTCTCTGTGGCCAACGCGCAGACGGCACGTGCACGAGCCTGGTATAAGTGGAGCAACTTCGGGCCCGGCTTCCTTCCTGCCCTCAACCAAAATTATCGACTGGCGGCGGTAGTCGAGGATCAACTGATCTACCTCCCAATTACGGAGAACTCTGAGGACGTCCGGCCTCCGGTCGATGACCCACACAGCGCCAAACAGTCAGCGCTCGATTCTGCTGTGGAAGGCCAGCCCGCGAGGCATTAGCAGCCCCGACCGCATCCGCGTCTTCTCTGCCAACAGGAAGGATTTCGAAGATAAGGTAGAATGGGCCGCACATACGGACTCGAGGTCAGTTAAGGGCGAGCGCAAGCCGGCTCGCTGGACGAAGCCGGGAGCTGGGGACAGCAACCGAAACTGAAGATAATAAAAGACTTCCAAAAGCACGCGATGTGGGCCTCCGCGATGCGGCAGCCCAACCGTCGACGATCAGGAACCAGCATGCAGACCTTAGGGAGGGAGGTGTCGCAACGTCCAATCGTTCGCGAAGTAAACCAGACCCTGCGGCCGGTGGAGAGGTGGAGCTTCGTCGCAGCGACATTGCTGACCACGTTCTACCTCGCTACAAGTCTCTACATCTCTTCTCATCGCCTGCTTTGGGTCGACGAGATCTTGACCGTCCTTAACACCCGGCTGCTATCCTGGACAACGATTTGGAAGGCCGCAGCCCAAGGTGCTGATGGCCTGCCGCCTATCTATTTCATGCTGGTCCGGCCGTTTGACGACCTCCTGGGCCACACTGATCTCTCCATACGTGTGGCGTCCGCCTTGGCTTTGACGGCTGGTTTGCTTCTAACCTTCGATTGCATCCGGCGCCTCACAGACGGCCTGCACGGATTGATCGCGATGGCTGTCTTAACCTGCTCATTCTTGCCTTACTACGGTCACGAGGCCAGGTCTTATGCGCTTTATTTCATGTTCGCGGCGTTGGCGTTGTGGATTTGGGCCTATGACAAGAACAACAGCCGAGTCGGCACAGTCTTCTTCGGAGTCACGTTTTTTCTCGCCGTCGGGATGCATTACTACGCGATTCTGTGTCTTGTGCCCTACGCGGTTTGGGAAGTCACGAATTGGAAACCTTGGCGCCTGCCTTCGCGCAAGATGATCGCCGCAGTGTTGGGCGTGGCTTGTGCTGCAGCGGTTTTATGGGTCCCAATCGAAGCTGGAAGGCGCCAATTCCGGCCCGACTTCTGGGCTAATCCCACCCCCGATCTGCTGCGAGATGCCCTTCCCGGGGTTTTTCCCGACGGACTGCTGCTGCTGGCGTTGGTCGTGGTTTGGGTTGCACTGTCTGCCTCCACGGATAAAAGCATCTCTTTGCCGCCAATGCTATCTACTGAGCGCATCGGTTGGTTCTTCCTGCTCATACCTCTGGCTGGTTATTTTCTGGCGAAGATGACCCACGTTTTTCAGCTTCGTTATTTCATTTGCATGCTGCCGGGCGTGGCGGCCGCCTTTTCCTGCTGTTTATGGCGGCACTTCGCAGCAGCACGGCGCGTCTCCATCGGCATCTTTCTACTTCTGGCAACCTGGGGAGTGGCGAAACAGATCACGGCAGCCCGGGACCCGAACCGGTTTTATTATTCGCCAGTCCGGCAAATCCTAGGCATGGAAGATGCTCTGCGTGATGATGGCAAGCGCTACTTTGTGCTTTGCCACCAGGGGCGGTACGTGGAAGCGCGCCACTACTCAAAGCATCCTGAAGAGTATGCGTTGCTGACTGCTCTTGACCACGGTAACCTACACGAGACGATGGTCCTGGCGCAATATCACTCAATGCAATTCTGGACCCTGGAAGATCTCAGAAAGCATGCCCGGGAAACGGCATTAATTTCGCCCCTCCCTGGCGATTTGGATATCTTGAATCAGGCTGGCTTTCAAACGATGGTTCGCTTTACCAAGCCGTTCCTGGTCGTTTACTTGAAATGAAGGGCTTGGCGACACCGTCGGTTTACTGCGAAATACGCTCATCGAGAAGGAATGGGGGGGCGATAAATGGCGAAGATCCTGGTCACAGGCTGCAAGGGTACTCTCGGAAAGCCCTTGGTGCGGGAACTTGGACGCCGCGGCCACGAAGTCTGGGGAGTAGACCTGCAGCATCAGGCGGACGAAAAATTCATCCGCGCTGACGTCGCATCCTACCGGCAACTGGAAAGAGTCTTTGAACAGCACTATGACTATGTTTACCACTTGGCTGCGGAATTCGGGCGGATCAACGGAGAGGAATATTACGATACGTTGTGGGAAACCAATGTCATCGGCACCCGCAACGTTCTGGAGTGGCAACGCAGGAAGGGATTCAAGCTTATTTTCGCCAGCTCATCCGAGATCTACGGCGATAAACACGCTGATATCCTACGCGAGGACATTCCCCTGCAGCACTCGATCATCCAGCACAATGACTATGCAGTGACTAAGTGGGTCAACGAAATACAGATCATGAACTTCGAGAAGCGCTACGGGAACCAGTGCGTGAGGCTGCGTTTCTTCAACGCCTATGGCCCCGGAGAGTACTACCACAATTATCGCAGTGTGGTCTGCTTGTTCATTTATCGCGCCCTGCATGATTTGCCATATCAGGTATACGAGGGCTACCATCGCGTCTTCATGTACATCGATGATTTCATCCCGACACTGGCCAATGTTGCCGATAATTTCATTGCAGGCAACGTGTACAACATCGGAGGCGAGGAATTCCGCAGCGTGCGAGAGTTGAGCGATCTGATTCTCCGGCATCTCGGGAGCGACGATCGATATGTGACTTACCTGCCCGAAGACAAACACAACGTGCAAAACAAGCGGCCGGACATTTCCATGGCCAAGAGCGCCTTCGGACACAACCCCGAGACAACATTGGAGCAAGGTGTCCCGAAGACCATCGAATGGATGAAGCAAGTCTACTTTGAAACCTCGCACCACGACCGTGTGCCGAAGCTATAAGACTAAAATTTGTGGAGCTGTTGATGGAAGTTTCCGGGGCCGAAGGCCGGAGCAGTCCCGTAGTCACCTTCATCATTCCTGCGCTGAATGAGCAGGACAATCTGGCTCCTCTCATCAATCGCCTGACCGCGCTCGAGCAGGAATCCCGGCCGTGTGAAATCGTCATCGTGGATGACGCCAGTACAGATGCCACCTACGAGCGGGGAGTGCAACTCGCCGAGCGGGATCCCAGGATACGGGTACTTCACAAAGACGCGCCGCGTGGTCTCGGACGGGCCGTTCGACATGCCCTTCCCCATGTCCGGGGCAAGCTCGCCGTGGTGGTCATGGCCGACGGCGTCGATCCTCTGGAAACCGCGGTACCGCAGTTTTGCGACAAAATTCTATTGGAAGGTTGTCATCTCGTCCTGTTATGCCGCTATACGACGCCCTCTGATTCCGACAGCATCCCCTTCTCCTACAGATTCTTTCAGTCGGGGTTCCGCTTAGTGACCAAATACGGATTGGGTGTTCGGTTCCGCGATACCACCTATGCGTTCCGTGCGTTCGACATCGATTTCGCCCGAAAGCTAGGCCTCAAGTCTGAAGGCTTCGAGATTTCACCGGAGACCACATTCAAGGTTATTTTGGCGGGCGGGAAAGTGGGTGAGGTTCCCGGCCGGCAAACGCGGCGGTTGCGAGGCAAATCGAAATTCCGATTCCTGAAGGCAGTTCGCGGATATAGTCGCGTCGTCCTGGAAGGTCTGTACCTCCGCTGGTTCCGACCCAGTTGATTCACCCAGGCTGCGGCTAGCTGAAGGTGTCTACTCACCTTGCTAATCGGCCAGATCGTCAGACGGTGACGCGCTTGGCATCGATAGGAACTTCTGAGCGAGTTATCACCCCGGCGATTCGCTCGGCCGCTCGACCGTCCCAAAGCGGGGGGATGGTTCCAGCCTTGGCTCTTCCTGCAAGTGCGGCTTCCAAACCCGTCCGCAGCCGCTGAAGGTCGCGCCCCACCAGGATGTTGGTTCCGATACTCACCGTGATTGGCCGTTCCGTGTTCTCACGAACGGTCAAGCACGGCACGCCCAGAAACGTCGTCTCCTCCTGGATGCCACCGGAGTCCGTGATCACCGCCGTTGCCTTACTCTGCAGACCCAGGAATTCGAGGTATGGAGCAGGATCGAGCAGGTGCAGGCTTGAGCTGCCATTGGCTATCTCTATGCCGGATTCCGCCATCCTGCCTCTGGTACGGGGATGCACCGGAAACAGCACTGGGGTATCGTGGCTGATCTCTCTGAGCATATCGAGCAACGACTTCAGCCAGGCAATGTCATCGACATTGGAGGGACGGTGAAGCGTCACCAGGACATAGCGTTCGGGAATCTCTTTCGGCAATCTCTCCATTGCGCAAGGGAGGAGTCGAACCAGAGTGTCGATCATCACATTGCCAACAAGGTGCACCTTCTCCTCGGCAACGCCCTCTCGGCGCAAGTTGCGATTTCCGTCTTCCGAAGGAGTGAACAACAAATCGGAGATCTGATCCGTCAGAAGGCGGTTGATTTCCTCCGGCATCGTGCGGTCGAACGACCGTAATCCGGCTTCGACATGCGCAACCGGAATCAATAGCTTGGCGCAAACCATCGCGGCCGCGACCGTGGAGTTCACATCCCCGTAAACCACAACCCAATCCGGTTTATGTTCAACGACAATACCTTCAAATCGAGCGATGATCTGGCTGGTTTGCTGGCCGTGACTCCCCGAACCAACTTCCAGATTGATGTCCGGAGCGGGCATCCCCAACTCCTGGAAAAAGACGTCAGACATGTTGAAGTCGTAATGCTGTCCCGTATGGACTAGCGTCTGCCTTATCCCCTGCTGTCCAGCCAGGGCCCGCAAGACCGGCGCCGCCTTCATGAAATTCGGTCTCGCTCCAACAACGTGAAGGATATGCATATTGCGGATTCAGCCCATGTATCTGACGAACTTTGGACAAGCCGGAGAGGAGGCAGGTGGGTTGCCATCCCTTCAGTAATCACCTTAGATCATCCCAGACAATATGTATATCGCTGAAAAAGCGAGACCTTAGTGCTGTTCTCGGGGACGGCTCAAGGGTTGGTGCGAACCAACGGGCGCCCTACCGTGAATCTGAAAACTCCCAGCAGTAAGTGAAATGTTTTTCCCACGGATTCGGAACTTTCCTCCTGCACCCCTCTTCCTACTCCATCGCATACTGCTGTACAATCCATCGTTTCTGACACTTGGGGTCAAGGCGGTAATGTTCGCGAGGCAGTATCCACGCGTGCCGCAGTACGCCTCCCGCTGTAAGGATCGTAGAATGAAACAGGTTCGGAGCTTAGTCGGAGTGCCAACTTATGTGCTAGAAACCCCTGTGTCAAGTGTCAACCTCCCCTACTCTGGCCATTTCCGTGCAACTACCTGACAAACTATCAAAAAACACTGGGCACACTGCAAAATGTGACTCGGAGGATATGGGTGTGGCTATCGATACCGTCGAATCCGGCGCAATGGTGGTACAGTCGCATGGCCCCTTCAGTGGGGACGGAGCGCAATGGTACGCTCTTCACACCCGCGCTCAGCATGAGAAGTCTGTCGTTTCTCACCTGCGCGGGCAAGGTATAACCACGTTCCTTCCTTTGGTTAGCGAAGTTCATCGCTGGAGCGACCGACAAAAAGTTGTTCATTTGCCGTTGTTTACATGCTATGCGTTCATCCACCTACGGTTGGTGCCGGAGTCCTGGGCGAAGGTAATGGGCGTAACAGGAGTGCTACGATTCGTCGGGGCAGGTAACGGCGTTCCCATCCCGGAAGGCCAGATCGAAGCCGTACAGGCGCTGCTCTGTAGTGACTTGTCCTACCAGGTTTGCCCCTTTCTCCAAGTCGGCCAACGCGTTCGAATCCGAGGGGGATCCCTTGACGGCGTGGAGGGTCTCCTGATCGCGCGCAATGGGGATCGCACCCTGGTCATTTCGGTGGAACCGATTCAGCGTTCGCTCTCGGTCCGGATTGACGATTACAAGGTCGAGCCTCTTTAGAGACCCCCGCGCAAGGAACTGGGCGGCCGACGGCAGAATCACCCCATCGGAGCAGGAAAAAGTCATGATGCTGAAGTTCTATCAGGAGATTCCGGTTGGGAAACGTTTCCAGGTTGGCGGCGATCACGTTTCTGCTTGGCGCCAGCCTGACATGGCTCGGTTGTCCCTCTGGCGGTCGCTCTGCCGGTGAGTTATACCTCCTCCAAGATCGGACTTCCGCCGCAGTTCCCCGCTACGACCTGCTTGAGCTGACGTTCCGGCACAACGGTTCATACCGAAACAACTTCTTCGATGTGGACCTGCAAACAATTCTCAAGTCGCCTTCTGGCATAGAGCACCGAGTCAACGGATTCTTTTACGGCAGAGACTTGTGGAAAGTGCGATTTCGTCCGAATGAAGCAGGTACGTGGACTTACTCCTACACCTTCACCAGTACGGACGGATTTCGAAAGGAAGGGACTGGAACTTTTCTTTGTTTACCGAGCAATAATGACGGCCCGGTTCATCGAAATCCCGTCGACCCGTTTCGTTGGATCTTCGACAGCGGCAAGCCCTTCTTCCCTGTTGGATTGCAAGACTGCATTCATCTCGACGGAGTAAGCATCGAGGACCTGGCCGTTGATGGCGGAGACCGGAATCATCCCGGCCGGCGATTGTCTGCGGACGCGTACTTCTCTTTGTATGGCCAGGCTGGGTTCAACTTGCTTCGCTTTTCCCAAAAGAATTGCTCTTACTCGCTGATGGACGATCTGGATCATTACCGGGTAGCCGAGAGCATCGCCACCGATGATCTTCTCTCCTCGGCTCGCAAGAATGGCTTTCGAGTAATGTTCGGGTTCTTTGGATTTTACGGGAAGCAACAGAGCGATGTCCGTGCTCTCAATCTGTTGGAACGCACGATAAACAGTGCCCTGCGCAGACCTACGGAGGCCATCGAGACCCCGGAAAACCGTGAACTGGTCGACAAGGAAAAACGGTTTGTGGCCTATTGTGTTGCCCGATGGGGAGTCTACTCCGACTTTTGGGAGTTGCTGAACGAACGCAAAGCTTCCGACGAATGGACCACCTTGATGGCTGAGTATGTCCGTTCCGTCGATCCCGACCATAAACCCATCGGCACAAGTTGGGAGAAACCCAGTCTGCCGGCCATCGACATTAACACGCCGCATTGGTATGAGACCGAGAACGAGTTGACTTCCGATCTGCGGTGGCAACAACTAGCCGGCAAATGGAAGCAGTACGGGAAGCCCGTCATTGTCGGCGAGCAAGGCAATGTAGGAATGAACTGGGATCCGCGCTCCGCAGTGCGCATGCGCATTCGAGCCTGGACGGCGCTCTTCCAGGAAATTAGCCTGATCTTCTGGAACACAAGTGAGTCGAAAGCAGCCATGTTTGGCGGTCACTACACTCCCGGAACGGGCGCTAACATCTATCTCGGTCCGGAAGAGCGTGCTTACATTCGAGTCCTGAAGGAGTTCGCGTCTCGCCTTGACGCGGATGTTCGCATGGCACCGGTATCACTTTCTGCGCCTACCCTTGTTCGCGGATACGCACTGGTTTCAATCAGCTCAGCCGGTCTTTATCTGCAACATGCTGCCGATCACACCACGTCGCTTGAGAATGCGGAGCTCACTTTTGATTTCTCCCCGTTGGGCCGTCAACCGCTGACTGGCGAATGGATTGATCCGGCTACAGGAGCAGTGCTTTCCCGCGTGCCGGTAGCACCGGGTCTCACTACATTGCAGGTCCCGCCTTTCAAGGTTGACCTCGCTTTGTCGGTAAGGCCGGATAAAGTTCAGTCGGAGATTGGACGACGTCCAAACTGAACACGCGACAAGAGCGAAGGATGCAGCCGTTCCGAAGACTGGTTGGGGCCGCAGGCCGGATCATCCTTCCGATGATTTTTGTTGGCGGCCTGATGGCCCTTACGCCGCTGGCTTATTACTACGGGAGCCCGCTGCGAGAGCCGAGCCAGCCCCGACCAAGCGACGTGATCGTTCTCCTGTCCCATGGGCAAGTAGACGATCAGTGGCTATCGCCGGAGGGGGCTCAGCGAACCTGGGCGGCTTTAGAGCTTTACAAAGCAGGATTCGCGCCTCGGATCATAAGCTCCGGGAGCAGTCACGGCGGGCTTGATCAGGCCGGCCTACAGGCAAAGTGGCTGATGCTGGCCGGAGTGCCGAGCCAGGATATCCTGGTTGAAGGACGATCCTCCCGGACCTACGAATCGGCGGTAGAGGTTGTAAAGCTACTCAAAGCGAACGAGTGGCAAAGCGCTGTTATCGTGACATCGGAGCTTGATGCCCCAAGGGTGCGGGCCGTCTTTCGAAAGCTGGGTTTGTCCAATCTCTCATTCCAGCAAGTACCTGAGTTCGGTCCGCCCACGGGAACCTTGTATTACCACTCGGGCTGGAGAGCGGTCTACCACGCTACTTACGAATACGCCGGCCTGGTTCTTTACAAGTGCAAGGGATGGATCTGACGGTCCACTCTGACCTAAAGACACCGGCAGTTCACTTGTAATCCGCTACCCATCAAATGTCTACCGTAACCGCAGCCGCGCCTGTCTTACAAGCCGGGACCCTCGACCCTCGTGTCGAGCGCTCGAAGCCCGATGTGCGCCGCTTCGCCATGTTGGTTATTCCGCTGGCGCTGCTGCTTTGTACATTCAAGATGTACAACCTGGAGCAGCCTGCATTCTTCAGGCTGGCCTGTATCGTCTTCAGCGGATTTATTGTTTCTTATTGGCTGCCATTCCGGCACAAAGAGCCATTCGTCATTCTGCTCTCGCTCGCGGGGGCTTATGCGCTGCTTAGCCCACTGGTTGCGAGCTTGCTGATCGGCGTCGGCCTGCTGTTGTTCGGAATTGTTCGAAGCGGCCTCGCATTTCGTTGGCGAGTACTGGCGTTGCTGGCTGTTCTGTGTGCTTTCATCTACGGCCGCGCTAGCGGCCAGTTCCATGTTCCGGGAGACTTCTGGCCGTTCCTAGGCGCCATGTTCATGTTCCGCATGATCATCTACCTGTATGACGTGAAGCACCTGTCCGGCCCGGTTAGCTTGAAAGACTATCTCAGCTATTTCTTCCTTCTGCCTAATTACTACTTCCTGCTATTCCCAGTCGTTGATTTTCAGACGTTGCGCAGGAGCTATTTTCAGCGGGACATACATCCAGTTGCACAGCAGGGAGTCTGGTGGATCTTCCGCGGCACAACCCATCTCCTGCTCTACCGCCTGATCTATCAGCTGCAGGGAAGATTTTCACCGCCCAACGTGGCGGTGGCGACAGCCGTCGTTGCAAAGGTCATTTGTTGTTATCTTTTGTACCTGCGAGTCTCGGGCCAGTTTCACATTATCGCTGGCATGTTGTGTCTGTTCGGCTATGACATGCCTGAGACCAACCACCGTTACTTGCTGGCTCACAGCGTCAACGACATGTGGCGCCGGATGAATATTTACTGGAAAGACTTCATGGTTAAGATCGTCTATTTCCCGGCGTATTTCAAGCTACGGCGGAGCGGCGCACTTCGGGCTGAGCTGGTATCCACCATGCTGGTTGTCGTCACAACGTATTTGTTGCACTCCTATCAGTTCTTCTGGCTTAGAGGAAAGTTCCGGCTCTCGACGAATGACGCTCTGTTCTGGGCGATCCTGGGAAGTGTGATGCTGTTAAACGTCTGGATTGAGTTCGAGAACAGAAATCGCCCGCGCCGCTCCGGATGGGGTGGCTGGCTGCAGAATGCAGCGCAAATCGCCGCGACATTTGCTTTTATGGCCCTGCTCTGGTCGATGTGGAGCGCCGATAGCCTGACCGAATGGTTCTATTTTCTACGGAGTGGCAACATTTGATACACCCACGATCCGGAGCGGTTACTAACAGGTCGGGTCTTGAAAGACTCGCACTAGAATGCGAAACGACTTCACAAAACGATTCGCTCTCACGGTGGTTCTCCTGCTTGGCCTGCTCGGCTCGAACCTGCTTCCAGCCTTGTTGGGAGGCCAGAATCGTCTCCGCGTGCAGAAAGTGCTTGCGGAAATGCAAAACGGCGACTTGAATCGCGAGGATTTTGACGCACTGACAGCGGGCTACTACGAAGGACTCCAGAAACATGCCGGCCACCTGGGGATGCCCGCGGAGAGGGACGATGTCCGTTTTCGCGATGATTTCCTGCTCTACGAATTCAAGCCCAATGTGCGAAGACAGTACCCAGCCGGAATGAGAATCACTAACAGTCTGGGCATGCCAAATCCGGAGTATGGCTATCAGAAGCCTCCCCATACCCGGCGCATTGCCTTGCTCGGTGACTCGCTTTCCGTCGGACCGTTTGGGCAAGACTACGTCGCGTTATTGGAGGCGCGCCTGAACCAGGCGAACACGACGCCCGACACCCAGAGATTCCAGATTCTTAATTTCTCCGTTTACGGATACAACATTCTTCAAATGATGGACGTGGCGCTCTATGTCGCCCCCAAGTTCGATCCCGATGTTTACCTGGTGGCGCTCACGCATATCCAAGCCGGAGGGAAAAAAGCGTCCACGGGCCTTCACCTCGCCAGATTGAAGCTGGAGGGAATCGATCCCAAGTACGACTTCCTGCGGCAAATCGATGCCCAGGCGGGACTCCAGCCCTCGGACCATATGAACGCCCTCATGAGAAAGCTGACGCCTTTTCACTTTCAGATAACGCAATGGGCCCTGGAACAGATCAGGGACCATGCCGCCGCGGAAGGAGCTCAGATGGTCGTCGTTCTGGTTCCAGCTCCTATCCCCGCCGGTGTCGAGGCGCAGGCTTTTGACGATATCCTCCCAACCGTCGGCCGCGTCGGTGTCCCGGTCATCGATCTTCGGGATACCTTCAAATCCAAAAGCGTGGCCAACCTGCAGGTCGAATACGGAGTGGACGTTCATCCCAACGCCCGCGGGCATGAGATGATCTTTGAGAGCCTCTATCAGGCAATTCAGCAGGACCCGAAATTTTCTGCGAGTCTGCTGGGCAACAGTAGCGCCCACCAGGCTTCGGTGGTGCAATCGAGGTAACGTCCGCAATCGCGTTTCCCCGCTGTCAATAAGTCGTAGAAAGAGACGAGAGGAACGATGGGCGATATCAAACAAGAGATCCGGCAATTTCTTTCTGAACTCCTTCCCCCCGAGAGAGTGGCGAATTTGCGCGACGACACCCCGCTCCGCACCAGCGGAATCCTCGATTCCATGGGACTGTTACGATTGGTCGGCTTGGTCGAGGAGAAGTTTGGCATCGAAGTTTCTGCTTACGAAGCCGGCATCGAGAACTTCGATCGCATTGACGACATCGCAGCCTTCATTCAGAGAAAGCAGGCGGCGAAAGCTTGACATTGATTCAATTGCTCTCGAAGACAAACCTGTCTGCTAGGTGACACTATATTGGTGGTCGACTTCCATACGCATGTAGGTCACCGGCGATTCTGGAATCCCAAGATCGTCGAGGAGTTCTCCAAGCTGAGTCCCTCTTTTGTGGAGTCGATGGAGACTCTGATGACTCCGGCAAATCTCATTGAGTTCTTCAAGGGACAAGGCATCGATTACGCCGTCTGCATTGCAGACAACTCAGCCGTGACCGGGTGTGTTCCCAATGACTTCGTGCTCGATTTCTGTGAAGGGCACCCGGAACTGATTCCTTTTTTTTCCGTTAATCCACACGACCCTGACATTACCGAGATTATGGTGCCCTATGTCCAGCGCCATCGGATTGGCGGCTTCAAGTTCTTCCCTACATATCAATATTTCTACCCCAACGACCGCCAACTCTACACCTTTTATGAATTCCTCCAGAGCGCCGGAAAGGTCGTGATGTTCCACACTGGGACCTCCAACTTTCCCGGCGCAAAAACCTTGTACGGCGATCCAATTTACATCGAGGAAGTTGCGGTGGATTTCCCCCAACTGAAGGTCGTCATGGCCCACAGCGGCCGACCGTTTTGGTATGACAAGGCCTTTTATCTATCGAGACTCCATGAGAATCTCTACATGGATCTCGCCGGGGTCCCCCCTCAACATTTGATGACTTACTTCCCCAAGCTTGAAAGCAACGCTGACAGGATCCTCTTCGGTACGGATTTTCCTGCCCAGCCAAAGCCTCTTCGCAGCCTGATCGGCATCATCCAGGGACTTCCCCTCAGACCGGAGTCAATCGAGAAGATCCTGGGGGAAAACGCTAGAAGAGTACTGGGTTTGTAAAGGTAGATGCGCAGGTTTAGGTTAGGTCTGGCATGTTGAACGGCATTGTCCAAGAGGTTTGCCGCACCGCTGGGGCCCGGGCGGCGCTGGTATTTGTAAACGAGCGCTACACCTATGCTCAATTGGAAGAGCACGTGGCACGCTGTGCTGCGGGGTTGAAGAGGTCGGGCGCCGGCCCCGAAAGGGGTGTAGCTCTGGTCTTGAAGAACAGCCCGGAGTTCATCTTCACCTTTCTGGCGGCGTCCCGATTGGGAAGCCCCGCATTCCTCGTGGACTCAGGTTCCAAGGCGAGCGAACTGCGCAGAGTATTTACGGAAAATCAGATCGCCGTTGTGGTGTGTGAACCCGAACAGGTCGCGTCCATCGAGCAGAGCCGGGAGGAGACGGGGCAGCGCTTTTCGGTCTACTCGCGCGGAGGGAACTTTGGCGACATGATGGGCCCCGCCACCGAACCGCCGTCGCCGCGGGTTTATGAAGACGAAATCGCCATCGTGCAATATACGTCCGGAACCACTGGCGTGCCGAAATGTACCGCGAGATCACATCGGAACCTGGCCTGCGAGGCCACAAATTTCAACGAGACAACCGGCGTTGCGGCCGACGATCGCGTTCTCTGTACGGTCCCGCTCTACCACGCTCATGGATTTGCGAACGCCTTCCTGGCTGCGCTTTACGCCGGGGCGACGCTGGTTGTGATGGAGGAGTTCAATCGCGCTGCCGTGGTCGAATTGTTCGCCCGGGAGCGCATCACGATTTTTCCCGCGGTCCCACTGATCTTTGACTTGCTGGGGCGGCGCGTCATGGGACAATCGCGGCCGGGAAATTCGTTGCGACTGGCTTTTTCCGCTGGCGCACCATTGTCTTCTGGCGTTGCGCGCGAGTTCAGGGAGGCTTTCGGGGTGTATGTCCGCCAGCTCTACGGCACGACCGAGGTCGGTTCCGCGGCCATCAACCTTGATCTCAACCTGCAAGCCTCGCTGGACTCAGTCGGCTTGCCGATGAAGAACGTCCGCATCGAAATACTCCGCGAGGACGGCAGCATCGCACCTCTCGGCGAAGAAGGCGAAGTGGCAATCCAAAGCCCTAACATGCCGGACGGCTACTTTCGGCAGCCAGAACTGAGTCAACAAAAGTTTCACCACGGATACTTCTGGCCGGGCGATGTCGGTCGCAAAGACGAACGTGGCTATCTTTACATTCGGGGTCGGGCTGCCTGGCTGGTTTCGAGCGCAGGCCGGAAGGTTGACCCGTTCGAGGTCGAAGCCGTGATCGCCACCTTCCCCAAAGTCCGGGAGGTAGTTGTGTTGGGAGTTCCAGGCTACCTCGGCGAGCAAATGGTAAAGGCGGTAGTGGTGGCCCGCGAAGCCTGCCAGGAGCAGGAGATTGTGGATTTTTGCCGTGACCGGCTGGCCGATTTCAAGATTCCGCGCGTCGTGGAATTCGTCAATGAAATTCCCCGGAACGCTTCTGGAAAAATCTTACGGAAGGACCTCATCTGATTGGCGGGACTTTGCCCGACCGACTCGCGCGCTAGTCGAGTTTAGCCTTCATCCGCTACGCATTACTGAGCTCGACGACGAAACATTAAATGTCAGCAATCGACATTCTCGCCAGCCTGAATGGGTTCGACGTGAATGCGTTAGAACCGCTTCAGCGCGTGCTCCTGGTCACCGATGGCACATTGACCGAGATCCTGGAAGCGAATTTCTTCGAACGCATACGTCTGGTTAAGGTATCCCAAAGAGTTATTTCTGCCACCGCTTCCCACGCCCTGCTTGAGCCGAATCCGGAAGAAGTCGTGATTGAAAGAAAAATCCTTCTTCAGGGTGAAACCTCTCTCCGGAATTATGCCTATGCAGAATCTTTCATTGCGGTGGACAGGCTCGGCACCTCATTTCGTGATGCACTCCTCAATTCGGATACTCCGCTGGGACGGCTGTGGCTGGAGCACAAGCTCGAGACCTTCAAGGAGCTACATCGCGTGCGGAGCCAGCCCGCAAATGGCCTCTCCTGCTATTTCGAATGTGCAGAAACCGCGCCGTTGCTGGTGCGTACCTACCGGGTGTTCTCAGCGAGCAGACCGGTGATGGTGATCACGGAGTACTTTCCGGCTGCGTATTCACATTCCGTGGAAAATGTCACGAGAAAATCTGCGCAGCGCTCCGGTGCCGCTCGATGAGCGGCAAGCCTGAACGTATCGACCTCGACGCTTTACGCGATCGGCTCACGGTCCTTGGGATCGCGGAGAGCTTCTTTCAATCCAGCGCTCTGTTTGCTCTTGCCCGGCTGAAAATATTCGAGCTGATCGGGGAAGGAGACAAGCCCCTGAACGAGCTCGCCGCCCAGGTAGGTGCCCGTCCAGAGACTCTGGCCCGACTGTTGAACGCTGGGGTTGTGTTGAACCTCCTCGAAACCACGGATGGCAACATCTATCGAGTAGCTCGCATGGGGCGCTCCGTGCTATTGCCTTCTGCAGGCGAAGCCTACCTCGGCGACTGGATCCGCAACTTGGCTTATCTGAACGTGACCATGGCCAACCTCGATCAGGCTGTCCTGAATTCCGGGCCCACCGTCGATCCCATGACTCACTTGGGAACGGATCCGGATCAGACCCGGGAATTCACGTTGGCCATGCACAACTACGCCGCCCTCTACGGAAGTGAAGTGGCGCACTACCTTGACACAACTGGTTGCCAGAGCCTGCTCGACCTTGGATGTGGGCCGGGAACTTACGCTTTCTATCTCGGCATGAAGAACCCTGCAATGCAGCTGTACTTGCTGGACTTCCCCGGAGTGTTGCGGGTCGCCAAGCAAGTACAAGCCAGATATGCCCTTAAGAATGACGTCCATTATGTGCCCGCGGATGCGGTAAGAGACGAGATCGCCGGACAGTACGACGTCATTCTGGTATCGAACACATTGCATCAGTTAGGACCGCAAGTCAGCTTGGCGCTAGTCAAGCGGCTATATAAAGCTGTCAGGCCGGGAGGCTCCCTAGTTATCCTGGCGCGATTCCTTCGGGATGATCGTCTGGGAGACCGCGCCCCAGTTTTCCTCGATTTGCTGGAGCTTTGTATCACCTCCAATGGGAGCAACCATTCCGTTGCCGAAACTCGTGGCTGGTTGCAGGAGGCTGGCTTCTCGAAGCTGGAGTACTGCCCGATGAGTCTCTTTAATGAGAATAGCTTTCTTCGCGGCTACCGGCTCTAAGACGTTCCGTTCGAAACCTCTCACCGCAGCGTTGTGATGGTCTAGCCGGCCCTACGTGTCCACAATGATTGAAAAACCGAGCGGCTCTGTTGTAGACCTCTCGCGTTCCCCGGAATCAGGCCTCTGGCCTGTGCTATCGGAGCCGGCTAATGAGCCAGTCGCGTGGGGCTTTCTGGCCGCGCTGGTTGTTCTCGCAACTGTGCTGCGGGCGTTAGCGCTGAATCAGCAGTTGTGGTTTGACGAAATTGTGACGTTGCTGGATTCCGCTCGTCACCCCGTCTCGCAAATCATGACCCAGTACGCCGGGCAGAACCAGCATATGCTCTATTCCCTGCTCGGGCACGCGTCGATCCGCATTTTTGGCGAGCAGCCTTGGGCACTGCGGCTGCCCGCGGTTGTGTTTGGCGTTGCTTCTGTTCCAGCGCTTTATTTTTTTGCCCGGCTGGTAACAACCAATCGCGAAGCGTTGTTGGCCTGCGCCCTGATGACGGTCAACTACCAGCACATCTGGTTTTCGCAAAATGCCCGTGGTTATACCGGGATGCTTTTCTGGACGTTGCTCACCAGTATTTTCTTTATCCGGTGCGCCAGCGGCGGGAACCACCGTGCTTGGATCCTGTACGGCGTAGCCGGCGCCTTGGGAATTTACACCCATCTCATGATGGCGTGCGTGATTGTTGGCCATTTAGTTCTCTACGTGTGGCTACTTGTGGCAAGAACGAGATCCGGCCGCCGGTTGTCCCGAAGCTCATTCGTCCCAGCGTACGGTCTTCTCTTGGCTTGTGTCCTGTCAGTGCTGCTCTATGCGCCCGTGATTCCGGGCGTCATGGCTCACACCGTAGGTGCAGCGCGCGACACCCAGCGTTACGAATGGGCAAGCCCGCTCTGGGCCCTGGCAGAACTGGTGAGAGGGCTGCGCAGTGGCGCCGTCGGGGGCTTGCTCGCTCTCGCCATCGGTGGCGTCATTCTCTTGAGTGGATTGCTCAGTTACTGGCGTGAGAATCGACTTATCGTCGGCTTGTTTGTCTTCCCCGGCGTGGTAACCGCGATAGCCGTCCTGGCAACCAGCCACAATTTTTGGCCGCGGTTTTTCTTTTTTGAGGTCGGCTTCGCGATGCTTTTGTTGGTGCGCGGCGCGATGGCGTTGGGCAGGTTTGGATCACGCCTGCTTGCAGGATCGCCGAAGCTCGGCCTCCAGATCGGCACCGCTGTGGCGTTGTTGATGCTTGCTGCGTCGGTTGTTCCACTGCGCGCTGAGTACCGGTATCCCAAACAGGACTATCTCGGTGCGATGAAGTTTCTGGACGAACAGCAGCAACCCGGCGAACAGGTTGTGACAGTCGGCGCCGTCACAACGCCTTATCAACGCTACTACGGCCGGGAATGGCCGTTGTTGCAGACTCATTCAGAATTAGAGTCGGCGTTGCTGAGCAACCATTCCACGTGGCTGATCTACGCCATGCCAGCCTCAATCCGCGCCAGCGCACCGGAGTTATGGGTAGACATTCAGAGCAAGTTCACCCCGGTTCGCGCCTTTCCCGGCACGCTCGGCGGCGGTGCCATCTACGTTGTCAAAGCCAACAACTCGGGCAACATGGGTCGTCCTGTAAAATGAGCACTCGCGAAGGAGACCTGGTGCACGAAACGGCGGAGCGCACAATCGCCACAGAGCTTCAACCGGGAGGAACTCAAACCCTCGGGCCGGTGGCCGTTTCGGTGGTCATGCCGGCCTACAACGAAGCCCAGATGGTCGGACCGCAGATCGAGAAGATCCGTGAAGTCATGGACCGGACGAATGTTCCCTACGAATTGATTGTGGTTGACGACGGATCGATGGATGGAACTGCCGATGTCGTGCGCCAGCATGACGTGGTGTTGATTTCGAAGAAATACAACCGCGGCTACGGCGCGGCCCTGAAGACCGGCATTGCCGCCGCTACCCACGAGTGGATTCTCATCATTGACGCTGACGGAACGTATCCCGCCGAGAGCATCCCGAAACTTCTGGAAGCGCTTCCCGAATACGACATGGTGGTGGCCGCTCGGACCGGAAAGAGCGTCCATATCCCACTGGTTCGCCGACCCATGAAATGGGTTCTAGGCAGGCTGGCGAACTATCTCGCCGGGCAACCCATCCCGGACTTGAACTCCGGCCTGCGCGTCTTCAGAAAATCCTTGTCGGAGAAGTTCGAGCACCTCTTGCCCTCGGGCTTCTCATTTACATCAACCATCACCATGTCACTCCTGCTAAACGATTACCGCGTTCTGTACCTTCCCATCGACTATCACAAGCGGGTCGGGCTATCCAAGGTCAGGGCGCTTCACGTTTACGATTTCCTGCTGGTCATTCTGCGGACTGCCATCTACTTCAACCCGCTGCGCTTCTTTCTTCCCTTCGGCGCTCTCTTTTTCATCGTCGGGTTGGGTAAGCTGGCTTACGATTTCTGGCGCTGGAAGTTCTCGCCCAACGGCGGGATTTTGTTTCTGGCGGCATTCATTATCTGGGCGGTTGGCTTGCTCTCCGACCAGATCTCCAGAATTGCCTTGAGTTCAAGATCGAAATGAAAGCGCAAGTAGTAAAGTCTCTGCGCAATCCGTGGCTGCGCATCGGCGCAAGTCTGCTGATTTTGGGACTATTGCTGGCTTTTCTGCCCGTGCACAAGCTCGAGGCCGCGCTGCGCCGCATTCCTTTGGGGCTGTGGTTGTGGATCTTGGTTGGCTACCTCGCAACCCACGTGCTCGGGGTAGTGAAGTGGCGGCTGACCCTGCATCTGAGCAACGCCCATCTGACGTTTTCGCAGGCTCTTCGTTGTTACTACGCCGGGTTGTTCGGCACAGTGTTCCTACCCTCGGTGGTCGGCGGAGACGTCGTCCGGATGGGCTTGGCCTTTCGCATCGAACGCAACCGCGCCGGCGTGCTGCTGGGCAGCCTGGTGGATCGCCTGCTCGACACCATCTCTCTTGCCGTAGTCGCAGGCATTGGCGTCCTGCTGATCCCGGGTGCTTTAGACCCTCGCCATCGCAGCGCATTTATTGCTCTGGCTGTGGTTTTCACCTTAGGTATGGTGGCTCTGTTTCTGGCGCTGACCGTCATCCCCTGGCGACGCCTCCCCTTCAAGATGCGCCGCGTTCTTGTAAAGGTCAGACGTGCGGCGCGCTCCATGGCTTCCCGGCCACAGTATGTCCTGGTGTCGCTGGCGCTCGGCATCATTATCCAGACCAATCTGGTTGTTCTTTCTGCCGCGATCGCCTCCGCCTGTGGTCTTCACATCCAGTTTCGCGTCTGGCTCCTGGTATGGCCTCTGGCAAAGCTCCTGGCTTTGGTCCCGCTTACGTTGGGGGGCTTGGGGATTCGCGAGGCTGGCCTAGTCGCGCTGCTGGCGCCGTTTGGTGCGCCCGCGACCTTGGCCGTCGCTACCGGATTGGCCTGGGAATCCATCATCATCGCGGGCGGCCTCGTGGCCGGACTGATCTCGTTTCTAATGGGCGGGACGGCCTTCGCCCGCTCGGTTCTCAAAGTTGACAGGCTTCGTTCCTCCGAAGAACTCACCCCGATCGGATAAGAACCTCTGGTGAAGTCGATAGCTAGAGTAGGGCCTTCAGGTAGGCTTCTAACCCGTTCCAGATACGTCGTCGGGGCTTCAGAGTCTATGTGAGAACGTGTCGCCCCCTCGGGGCTCAGATTAGTTTCCCACTTTACCCAGCATTCCGCCTGCGGCTCCATACTGGGCTAAACTGAGCCGCCCCTGGGGGGCTGATTTGCTGCCACCTAGTTCCACCCGCGCGAACAGAACATAGTACTCACACAGACTATGAAGCCCTGGCTTTCTACCCGTGACTGATACAGCACAACGAACGACGGACTTGCCGCATGTCGTGATTCTCGGCGCTGGTCCGGCCGGCGTCGGTGCAGCCTACGAACTGACACGTCTCGGCCGCGCGCGTGCGACCGTCCTCGAACAGCGTGACACCGTGGGCGGCAATGCCGGCAGCTTCCAGTTGGACGGAGTCTGGGTGGACTACGGGAGCCACCGGCTCCATCCTGCTTGCGATCCCGAAATCCTGACCAACCTGCGTGAACTCCTCGGGAACGATCTGCTCGATCGGCCGCGTCATGGGCGTATCCGTCTGGAAAACCGGTGGATCCACTTCCCTCTGAAGCCCGGGGATCTGCTGTTGCGAATGCCAAAGAAGTTTGCTCTCGGCGTGGCTCTCGACATGGTTCACAAGAGTGGGGCCGCCACCAATGGCCAGCCCGATTCCTTTGCCTCGGTTCTAGAGCACAGTCTCGGAACCACCATCTGTCAGGGCTTTTACTTCCCATATGCGCGAAAACTGTGGGGCCTGCCACCGGAGCAATTGGCCGCCACTCAGGCCCGCCGCCGGGTTTCCGGCAATTCCGTGGGCAAGATCCTGCGCAAGGTTGCGAACTCGGTCCCCGGCCTGAAGCGGCCCGGTGCTGGCCGATTCTTTTATCCTCGCCGCGGGTACGGTCAGATTACCGAGCGTCTCGCGGAGGCGGCGAAGTCAGCCGGTGCGGAATTCATCATGACGGCACGGGTCACAGCCGTGGAGCGCGAGGGCAACAACATTGCCGCCGTTGCTTACGAGTTGGACGGCAAGGCTTACCGCATTCCCACCCGCAACGTGTGGTCAACCTTGCCCATCAGCTTGCTGGTTCGGAGCATGCGACCGGAGCCTCCCCGTGAGGTGTTGGAAGCCGCCACCCGCATTTCCTTCCGGGGGATGATCCTTATTTACCTGACCCTGGACCAGGACCAGTTTTCCGAATACGACGCCCACTACTTTCCCGAGGAATCCATTCCCATCTCCCGGCTCTCGGAACCGAAGAATTACAGCGCATCGAGCGAACCGCCGGGCGCGACGGTGCTGTGTGCGGAACTGCCTTCCGACCCCGGCACTAGGGAGTGGGAGATGAGCGATCAGGAGTTGGGAGAGTCGCTCCGGCGTTGGCTTGAACAGGCCGGTCTCCCAGTGCGCGTCAAGACCTTGCGAATCACTACTCGCCGCTTGCGGCAGGCCTATCCGGTTTACATCCGCGGCTACGAAAACGACGTTGGGCTCGCCGACCGGTGGCTGGGACAAATCGAGGGACTGCTCACCTTTGGACGTCAAGCCTTGTTCGTGCACGATAACACCCATCACGCTTTTTACATGGCCAACGCCGCAGCCAAGTGCCTTAGGGCCGACGGCAGTCTCGATCACGCGCTTTGGGCCCACTACCGCGAAATTTTCGAGACCCACGTCGTGGAAGACTGATGTCCGAAGACTTGAGCACAATTGACCGTGGAGTGGAAGACTCAAACCCAACCACTCCTTCGCCAGTGTGGGGCCCCGACGCGCTCCGTGCCAGCCGGGAGGCCCACCGGCGTCGCCAGGGTGAGCTTGCCGCTACCCGCGACCGATGGGTGCGCTCGAATCGCTATTTCTACGACCGCTTGAAGCGCCTGCTGCGTTTCATTATCGAACCTTCCAAACGAGTACTGGAGATTCGCTGCCAGACCGGGCATCTCCTGGCTTCAGTCGAGCCGGCATACGGCGTGGGGGTGGAGATCAGCGAACGGCTGGCGGCAGTGGCGCAGCAAAATTATCCCCACCTGCATTTTGTTACCTCGGATCCTGAAGACCTGCAACTCGACGAGACCTTTGACTACGTCATCTTCAGCCATCTGTTTGACACGGTTGACGTGTTGGGGGCACTGCGCCGCGCGCGCCAGGCATGCCAAAGCCACACTCGGGTGATTGTCTGCAACTACAACCCGTTGTGGCAGCCGTTTCTGGAGTTGGCGAGCCGGCTGGGGCTGCGCGCTCCCTTCGAGGAACCGAACTGGATGTCGGAGCGCGACGTGACCGGACTTCTCGAATTAGCCGATTTCTCCGTCGTGCGCAAGTACAGGTTTCTGCTGTTTCCCAAATACATTCCGCTGCTATCAGCATTCTGCAACGAGGTGCTGGCGCGAATTCCGGGGATCCGGCGTTTGTGCCTCATGCAGCTCATCGTGGCCCGCCCTAAGCCGCAGTCGCAACCCGAAAATGGCGTGTCTGTTTCCGTCATCATCCCCTGCCGCAACGAACGAGACAATGTCGAATTCGCAGTACGCCGGGTTCCCGAGATGGGTAGTCACACCGAGATCCTTTTCTGTGACGACAAGTCCACCGACGGCACAGGCGCTGAGGTAGACCGCATGATTGCTAAGTATCCGCATCGCGCCATCCGGCTCATACCTGGGCCGGGCATTTGCAAAGCGGAAAATGTGTGGACTGGCTTCCGCGCGGCCAAAGGCGACGTGCTGATGATCTTGGATGGCGATCTGGCGGTGATGCCAGAGGAGCTTCCCTACTTCCTCAGCGCACTGTTGTCGGGCAGCGGTGAGTTCATAAATGGAAGTCGCCTGGTTTACCCCATACCGAAGCAGGCAATGAAGTTCGCCAACATGATCGGCAACAAGCTCTTCGGGATGACGTTCTCGTATCTGCTCGACCAGCGGATCAAAGACACGCTCTGCGGTACCAAGGTGCTCTGGAGGAAAGACTGGCTTCGCATCGAACCCAACCTCGGCCACTGGGGCATGAAAGACCATTGGGGCGATTACGAACTCCTGTTCGGCGCTGGCAAATTACAACTGCAGATCCAGGAAGTTCCGGTACATTATCAGGAGCGTATTTACGGAGCCACCAAAATGACCAAGGTGTTTTCCAACGGGTTGCGGATGCTGCAGATCTGCGCTGGGGCTTGGCGCAAGTTGATGGGCTGATGGTGTGTGATCGACAACATGGCAAGTAAGAAAGCTATCATTACTGGTTCCGGGGGCCTGATCGGGTCGGCGTGCGCTCGCCTGCTTCACGAGGAGGGCTGGTATGTCATCGGCGTGGACAATGACATGCGCCGCCAATTTTTTGGCGAGCGAGGAACCACGTTGCCTGTCGTGCAAGAGTTGCGAGCCAATCTGCCGCGATACCAGCACCTCGACTTGGATATACGGGACCGCCAGGGCCTTCGTGACCTCCTGAAGGCGGAGCAGCCCAACTTCATCATCCACGCGGCAGCGCAGCCCTCACACGACAAGGCCGCCGCCATTCCTTACGACGACTTCGACGTGAATGCCGGCGGCACCATGAATCTTCTGGTAGCCGCCCGCGACTTCTGCCCAGAGTCGCCCTTCTGTTTTACCAGCACGAATAAAGTCTACGGCGACCGTCCCAACATGCTACCCATGGTGGAGCACGAAAAGCGTTACGACTACGCTGATGGTCTGGATGGCGTCGATGAAACCATGTCGATCGACAACTGCCTTCACTCGCTTTTTGGAGCCTCCAAGGTAGCTGCGGATGTCATGGGACAGGAGTTTGGCCGGTATTTTCACATGCCGGTCGGCATCTTCCGCGGCGGATGCCTTACCGGGCCACAGCACGCAGCAGTCGAACTGCATGGCTACCTCGCTTACATCATTGTTTGCGCGGTTTCGAACCGGCCTTACACGATCCTGGGATACAGGGGCAAGCAAGTGCGCGATCAGATTCACTGCCGCGATGTGGCTCGGCTCTTCCTGGAGTTCTATCATCATCCGCGATTTGGCGAGGTTTATAACCTGGGCGGCGGAAGAAAGAATAGCCTCTCGATTCTGGAAACAATTGATCTGCTCGCTAACATGGGCTTCTCTCTGCAATATGACTACAATCCCACGAACCGGATCGGCGACCACATCTGTTACATTTCTGACCTCTCGAAGATTCGCTCCCACTTCCCTAACTGGAATCTTGAGTACGACCTGCCGAAAATCGTAAGCTGAGATCGTTGACCGCCAATTGCACTTGCTGAAAGGGCAACCAGCTGCAGCACGTACAACGTAGGGATATTCCGGAATCTTTGTCATCACCAGCGGAGCGAGGGATCTGCTCTTCCCTTTTGGCTCACAGGAGTAAGCCCGCTCTCCAGCCCTAATGTTGACCAAACCCAATTTCTCCGCACGCGCCTATTGGATGATCGCCATTGCTGCGACTCTGGCTACTTTGCCGATAGCGTTCAAGGGAAATCCCTGGGGGCATGACGTCAACCTTCACCTTCGCAGTTGGATGGATGCTGCGCAACAATTTCGCGAAGGCAGCGTTTTTCCCCGCTGGGCCGCCGGAGCCAACGAGGGCTTTGGCGAGCCGTTCTTCATCTTTTATCCGCCGCTTTCGCGCCTGATCGGAATGACGCTAGGCCTGATACTTCCCTGGAAGATTGTGTCAGGCATTTATATCTGGCTGATGCTGGCACTGGCGGGCACAGCAATGTGGAAGTGCGCCAGCGAATGGCTGGCGCCGGTGGACGCGATGATGGCCAGCGTGTTATTTGCCGTGAATCCCTACCTTCTGATCATTGCCTACAAGCGAGGCAACTATGCAGACCTGCTGGCGTGCGCTCTTTTTCCACTGCTGATTTGGGGTGGGATTCGAATGGGACCTACCCCCGCCAGAACCGCGCTGCCTCTAGCCGCGGTATTCGCCGCCATCTGGCTCTCCGATCTACCGGCTGCCGTAGTTGCCAGTTATGCTTTGGCGGGATTGCTGACACTCAATGCCATCGCGTACCGCTCTTTACGTCCGCTTTGGTTCGGCGCGTTGGCTATTTTGTCGGCGTTCGGGAGCATCGCGTTCTTCTTATTTCCTGCGGCGTGGGAGCGCAGGTGGGTGAGCATTGAGGAAGCGGTCCGTTCGGAATGGGCCCCCGATCATAATTTCCTTTTCACCCACAACAATCTACCGCAGTACGTCGCTTTTAACCGGGGACTGTCGTACATCGCGCTGCTTCTGATTGCCGCTACCTTCATCGCGGCCATTCTTGCTCGCCAGTTGCGGCAGGACGATCCCTGGGTCTGGCGGTCGCTTGCGGGGCTCGGAGCCATCTCCGTGTTCATGATGTTTCCTCCGAGCATGGTCCTGTACAAGACCCTACCGGAAATGCGCTACGTGGAATTTCCCTGGCGTTGGCTCTCCCCGCTTTGTGTGGTGGGCGTATGCCTGGTGGCATCAGCCTTATCCGAGATTCAGCGCAAGTGGATCGCATTGGCAGCGGCAGCGCTAGTCGTTACTGCGGTCTGCGCACTCATCATCTACACCGCAAACTGGGATACGTCTCACTACCTGGAAGGCCTTATCGCCGATGCCCATTCTCCAGCCGGCTACCCCATCCGGTTCGGTGACTGGAGCAACCCACTCGGCAGTCGGCTTTCGAGACTGGACAAAGAAGCTCTTTTTGTAGCTCCCACGAATGTGGAAGTCGAGGACAAGCTTCAACCGCAAGCTGAGATCCAAGTCGAACAGTGGCGAGGTGAGCAAAAGGTATTCTCTGTCAGCTCGCCACGTCCGCTTCTGCTCAAGTTGCGGCTATTGGCCTACCCTGCTTGGCAGGCAAAGCTGAATGGAAAGGCTGTTCCACTCCAAACTGATCCCGAGGTTGGGCAAATGATGTTGCCAGTGCCAGCCGGGTCAAGTCGCGTCGAGATTACTTTCGGCAGGACATGGGACCGCACCTTGGGAAACATCGTATCGATTGTCACAGTCCTAACATCCGTACCCCTGATGTTGTGGCTCAGGAAGCGGGATGAATCGGTGGGACGCCGTGGGTTTAATCGCACCTAGCCCCGATAGTCACTTATGTCCGCCAGCCTGATCAGTCATCAGCCGGTTCCAGTTACCGCCCGGGAAGCAAAGCATGTTCCCGAACTGGACGGAATTCGCGGCATTGCAATCCTGATCGTCCTCGTGGGCCACTTCGGCAGCACCGCCGGTGGTGACACCGTAAAGCTGGGACGAGCTTTTGGCGAGGTTTTCGGCCTGGGATGGATCGGCGTCGACCTTTTCTTTGTTCTGTCCGGCTTCCTCATCACCGGCATTCTTCTGGACTCCAAAGGTTCCACCGGCTACTTTTCAAGCTTTTACGCCAGGCGTACCCTGAGGATTTTCCCGCTTTACTTTTTATATGTGTTTGTATTCTTCCACGTGGCCTTGCCACTTGGCGGTCTGTTACATCACGGAGAGAACATTGATCGCTCGGGAGAAATCTGGTACTGGCTTTACCTTCCGAACTGGTGGAATGGTTCCGGTCATAGTATCAAGTATTTAATCCACTTCTGGTCTCTGGGCATCGAGGAGCAGTTTTATTTCACTTGGCCACTGATCGTATTGATCGCAAGCAGGAAAACTCTGAAAGCAATTTGCTTAATGTTGATCGTTATATCTCCTCTGCTTCGATACATATTTACTTACAATTCTCCGCCTCCACTATTTTTGTACAACTTCACTCCATTCCGCATGGAACCCATCGCGCTTGGCGCTCTGGTTGCGATTCTGGTAAGGGAGACGGAAACCTCGCCCTTCGTCGTGCGCCTGATGAAATACCTTTGGGTGCCGGCATTGCTGATCTTTGCTGGAATGTCCGTAGGCTCAGGCACGACCAGCCTCGGCGCCGTTTCGATAAGCCGTTTTGGCTATACCTGCATTGACCTGATTTTTGCTTCGTTTGTCTTCTTCGTGGCCCTGACGGTCCGGGGGAATCACAGGGTCGGAATGCTGACGCATCCCATGTTGCGCAGTTGCGGAAAGTACAGTTATGGCATGTATGTATTGCACATGCCAATTGTGATATTCCTCGCTGTTCCCCTTGCATACGTTTTCAGCAAGACTCATCTGCAGCTGCCTTTCGTCCGCGTTATCGTTGCCATCGCAGTGGGGACCGGGCTGACCTATATCGCGGCGCTTATATCCTGGAACCTGTTAGAGAGCCCGTTCCTGCGGCTAAAGAGAAAGTTTCCGCTCGCAGGGCCTGCCCCGCAAGTCATCGAAGGCACTCAGCGATGAAAAGGTTCTCGTGGTACCAGATTCTCTCCTTTCCGCGAACCCACTTCGTACCCGAGACGGAGGCAGAATCGGGATCGGCCGGAATCAGCGTTGCCACTTCGCAGAAGGCATCGAGCAAGGTAAGACGCTGGTACACCTTTGCGGCCATCGCTCTCCTTAATAGTGTCCTTCTTTTCTTGTTCTTAAATCTTGTGCTCTGGTTGATCATGCAAGTAGAGCACGCAGCCAAGCCGAGCCGAGTCGCCGGACCGCTGGGGGCGTACGGAAAGGAAGTGTTCAAAGCCTATCCCGGGTGGGGAGAGGAGGATGTCAAGACCCTGCTCAACGAAAGTTGGAACCGGGGAGCCGCATGGTTTGAATATGAGCCGTTCACGGGATACAGGGAAAGGCCTTTCCGGGGAAGATTCTTTAACAACGTCCCCGCGGGTTTCCGGCTTTCGAAGGACCAGGCGCCATGGCCGCCTCGAGCGGATGCGATTAATGTGTTTGTATTTGGTGGCTCGACTACCTACGGATACGGCCTGCCTGATAACGAAACCATCGCGTCATACCTGGGGGATTGTGCTGCGGCAAGTCCTTCCTCGACCCGCTTGGCGGTTTACAACTTTGGGCGCGCTTCCTACTTCAGCAGCCAGGAGTTGATCCTGTTTCAGCAATTGCTCAGCGCGCATTTCATTCCCCAGGTGGCAGTGTTTATCGATGGCCTGAACGAATTCGACCACCCCGATGGCCAACCCCGGTTTGCTGGAACATTCCGCCGTTTCATGGACGGAGAAGCGCCTGTTTCTGGCCAGCTCGAAAACATCCCCGTGGTCGCGGCCGCACATTGGCTGAGAAACCATCGGGTAAAGCTATTGCCTCCTAAACACAAGGACTATGCGGAGCGCACTGCCCTGCAGGGCGTTATTGACCGATGGCTTGCCAACAAGAGAATGATTGATTTGATTGCCACTGGCTTCGGCGTGCGCACTATTTTTGTGTGGCAGCCAGTCCCGGTTTACAAATACGACCTGCGCTATCACTATTATTTGCACTCGGACAAAGACTTCGGCGTTTACGTTCGGAGTAAGTACGGCTACGCGCTAATGGAAGAAATGCGAGAACAAGGCAAGCTGGACGCCAACGTCCTGTGGCTCGCCGACCTGCAGCACGACAAGACGGAAAACCTTTACGTTGACGCCGTGCACTACAACGCCACATTCTCTAGGGAGATCGCTTCGCAGATTTGCAGCTTTGCAGGCGAACATCGGGCAGGACTTCACTGATGTTCGCTCCGGCCACGCACGGCAATACTTCTCATCCTGGTGAGACGGCGTCCGACCGCAGCGAGGGGCCGCACAACTCGAGCTCTGGCGGTAAATGGCTGGGCAAACTTGCTCTCGCCGTGCTTGTTCCGCTGCTGGCGCTGTGCATTCTCGAAGTCGCCATGCGAGCCTACGCGCACCTGGCTTCTCAGGAGCGCCTTATCGTCGCCGACAATGTCCTCGGATGGAGGCTGATTCCTAACGCCAGAAAGCTCTACCGGAACGAAACCCAGCCGTATCTCGTACAGATCAACTCCAAAGGCCTGCGGGACGTCGAACACTCCTACGATAAGCCTGCGGGAGCCTTCCGCATTTTGGTCATCGGGGATTCCTTCGTTTTTGGCGCTGGCGGCGTGGAACCAGCCAAGCGATTCGCCGATATCCTAGCGAAGTCGGCGAGGGGACTGGAGGTGATCAATACCGGGGTTCCGGGCTATGGCGCAGATCAAGAGTACTTGTATTTGAAAACCGAAGGACTGAAGTACCATCCTGACCTTGTGCTTCTCTGCGCTTTTTATAATGACTTCAGTGAGAGCTTCTCCACCATCAACCCCTCGATTGGCCGGCCCAAGGGATATCTTTCCCTCGACGGCGACCAGCTTGTATTTCATCCGCCGTCATTCTCAACGTTCTATGCACTCTCGCAACACAGCTACGTACTCGGGCTCGCCGACCTCGCGCTGAGTAAGCTCTCAGGAACTTACTTCAAGTCTCAGCGACTGCCCCAGGGTGTACTCACTCCATCAGAACGACTGGCGACCTTTAAGCAGATCTACGCCAGCGCCCAAAAGCTGTGCCAGGAACAAGGAATAAACTTTGTCGTTGTGTACTTGCCCTTCAAAGGACAGTACTCTCCCGCGGTGATTCAGCAGGTGATGGCAGACCTCGCCGCCACCGAGGGATTGAAGACGCTTGACCTGACCGATACCATGAAACACGCCAATGCGGCCCGGCCAGCTTACTTCGCGCACGACATTCATTTCAACGAATACGGCAACCAAGTGGTGGCCGCAGCGCTGTTGCAATACCTGGTCAGCAACCGCCTGTTAAACCCAGACGCCTTGCAAGCGCAGCCGGTTGAATCTCGCCACTTCTGATCCTTGTCGCTTCAGCCCGCAAAGAATCTGCCTCTTCCCTTTCGAAGCCGCCAAATGAAAGCGCCCTCCGAATGCAAGTCGCAGGATTGCGCCTGCCAAGTGAAGCGTGTACCCTCCCATAGCTATGAATGATCAGGGCGAACTCTCGCGCGAAGAGCTGCAGTTGCTGCTGCAAATAGCCGGAGAGCTGGCAACGCAAACCGATCAGGACAAGCTTGTCCACACCATCCTGGAGAAGGCCTGCGCCCTGACGAAATCCCCGGATGGCTCGGTTCTGCTCTACGACCCCGAGCATCAGGGCCTGTATTTCGCAGCCGCGGTGGGCATCAAAGGTCCCGAGCTGCTGCAGAAGTGGGGCGCACAATCCAACCAGCGCGTGCCGCTCGAAAGCAACGCCGGCAAGGCCTTCACCACCGGAGAAATCAACCACGAGTCCAAGACTCGTCAGGACGAAAGCCACTACAAAGGAGTTGACAAGCAAACTGGCAAGCAGTCGAAAGCGATCGTGTCAGTCCCGTTGCGTATTGGCGACAAAAGCGTCGGCGTCCTGCAGGTATTGAACAAGCCGCCCAGTGATGACGGCTCCGCCACGTATGACACACACGATTGCGCGCTGCTCACCCACCTGGGACGGCTGGCGGCCACCGCCATCCACAACACCAGCCTGGTGCGCAAGCTGACGGCGCAGATGGGTCTGTACTCACGCGACTTGGCGGAAGATCTGGTGCAGCGCCTGGACCAGCCTGCGACCCGCGAGAGCATGACCCTGATGTTTGCCGACCTGCGCGGCTTTACCCAGCTTTGCCAGGCGCTGGCTGCCGAGCCGGGACGCACCCAGGAGATCCTGAACGATCTGTTCACCATGTACGCGGACCGGGTGCTCAGCCGTGGAGGCATCGTGAATAAGTTCGTCGGCGATGCCGTGTTTGCGATCTTCCGCGGACCGGAGGGCTCCAAGCGGGCGGTCCGTTGCGCCTTCGACATGCTGGAGCGCTTCGACAGCCTGCGCCGCCGCTGGGACGAATCGTGCAACGAGGACCTCAGCTTCCTCGACCTGGGGATCGGTATTTCCACCGGGACGGTTGCGCTCGGTACCTTTGGCACAGGGATGGTACGCGATTTCACTGCCATTGGCACGGTGGTGAACCTGGCCTCGGCCTTCGAATTCGCCGCCCGCGACGGCCGCCGCGTGCTGACAGACAATGCCACCTATCAAGCTGTGCAGGACATTGTCGAGGAGCACGAGGGGCCGACTACCTTCGAAATCGTCAAAGCAGGACAACCCCTCCCCGGCAAGTACCGGCACTTTCACCTGAAGCGATTGAAAGCCGACCGGCCGGTGCGGGTGTTCATCAGCCACAATCATCGTGATCGTGAGTTTGTCGAAGCCGCCATTACCGCGCCGCTGGCGAAACACCGCATCGAGACCTGGTATTCGAATGCTGACATTATTCCCGGGCAGAAGTACGTCGAGCGCATCGAGGATGGGCTGCTGAAGTGCGACTGGGTGGTGGTCCTTGTCACCGAAAACTCGGTGCAGACCAGCGATTGGGTAAGGGTCGAGAGTAATACTGCGCTGCGCGATCCTCGCTTCACCGACCGCGTGGTCCCCTTGAAGAAAGGCGAAGCCATGCCGGCGCAGATCAGCAAGGAACTAGGCGAGCTCGATGCCCTGGATTTATCGGCGGTTTCCGATCCCGGCGAGGTGCTGTTTGAATTTCTGACCCGGCGCGAGAAGGAGCTCCGCGCGGCGGCTAAAGCGAAATAAGTTGGATGCTTCCTTCGCAAATACCTGTCTGACGTCTTCTCGTGAAAGCGCGACTAAGAATTCTTTGTCAGGAGTTGACCAATAGAGCACTACTAGGAGACATCCTCGCGGGCTTGCGTCCAATACGGCGTTTCGTCCGAATCGCGAAGAGGGCCCAAACCCGCCATAGATCAGCCCCACAGGGGCAACTCAGTTCTGCCCAGCGTGGAGCCGCAGGCGGAATGCTGGGTAAAGCGGGAATTGACCCAAGCCCCGTTAGGGGCGGCACAAGATAATTGGGTTCTGTCGTGCCTAGGGCACTCGCCCTCTTGGATACGACTTGCACGCGGGTCTGAAGGCCCGCTCTACCGTTCTTCACCGCATGCGCCAGTTGCACATTTTCTTTACCCGGGGAGAAATCCTCCGCGATCTTATCTTTCTGGGTTGCCTGATCTTTTTCTGCTTCGCGCCGCGCTTTGCCGGCAGCCTGTTCGGCGTAATCGAACGACTCGGTTCACGTCTCGCCGAACGAAAAGGGCTGGCGATTTTTTCGATTGCGACGGCCACCATCGTCATCCGCCTCGGTCTGCTGTGGTTTTTCCCGGTTCCTTATCCCCAGGTCCACGATGAGTTCAGCTACCTGCTGGCGGGTGACACGTTTGCGCATGGGCGGCTTACCAACCCAACCCATCCGATGTGGCTCTTCTTCGACACCATTCACGTCAATCAGCAACCGACCTACATGTCGAAATATCCGCCTGCGCAGGGAGCGGCGCTCGCATTAGGCCACTTGCTTGGCCATCCCTGGATCGGCGTACTGCTCAGCGGAGGCGTGATGTGCGGTGCCGTCCTGTGGATGCTGCAGGGATGGCTGCCGCGAAGGTGGGCTTTCCTCGGCGCAATCCTCGTAATGCTCAAGCTGGTGCTCTTCAGCTATTGGATGAATAGCTATTACGGAGCGTTCGTGCCGGCAATCGGTGGCGCCCTGGTGGCTGGGGCTCTGCCAAGGATTCTTCATTCTTGGCGTGCGCGAGACGCCTTCATTCTCGGAATCGGCGCGGTCATCCTGGCTAATAGCCGTCCTTTTGAAGGCGCCATCTTCTGCCTGCCGGTCTTTCTTGTACTGTTGGTACGCCTCTGGCAGCGCCGAGGCCCATCGTGGCGAATTGCAGTGTCACGATTCGTCTTGCCGATCTGCATAATCGGAATTCTCGGCGGCGCGTTCATGGCCTACTACAACTGGCGGAGTACCGGAAGCGCGCTGGTGTTCCCTTACGCCCTGAATGAGAAAACCTACTTCAGTACGCCGTCTTTTTCCTGGCAGAAGATGGGTCCTCCCCTGCACTACGCCAACCCGCAATTCAACCAGTTTTACAATGTCGCAATGCGCCAATACTGGTTGCAAAGCGGCGTCAACAGTTCGTCGAAGGCGGTCAGCAAGGCCGCTTACATCGTTCTGATTTCGGTTTTCTTTTATCTCTGGCCGCAGCTTGTGGTCAGCCTGCTAACGTTAGGACGGGTACTGCGCGACCGCCGCGTCCGTTTCTTGATGGTCCAAACCGCGTTGGTCTTCTGCTCATTCCTGCTGGTGCGCGCACGATTCAATCCTCACTATACGGGACCGTTGGTGGCGGGTATCTTCGCGGTTCTCACGCAAGGAATGCGGCACCTGCGGCAGTGGCGGTCCTGGGGCCGGCCGGTGGGAATTGGTATGACGCGCGTGGTTATGTTGTTCGCCGTGCTACTTGCCCCTTTCAACCTCGATAACAAAAGCCGCTTCGCCACGCCCGATCCCATTCAGTTTCGCGCCCAGTTCATCAATGAACTTGACGCCCTGCCGGGTCAGCATCTGGTGATCGTGCATTATTCGCCACAACATTTCGTGTTCCGGGAATGGGTATACAACGGTGCTGACATCGATGGCTCAAAGATTGTGTGGGCGCGCGAAATTCCTGGCGTCAGCTTGCAACCGCTATTCGACTACTTTCATGGGCGGCAGGTCTGGCTGGCCGAGCCCGACGCTTCCCCGCCCCGCCTGAGCCGCTACGATTTCAATTCTCTGCCGCGGGGCTGAGTGCAACCGCATACCGTCACATAAACCCAAGTGAGTACTCACCTGCCACAACTCAACACTGAGCTGACACAGAGCCCGACGCCGGACGATCAATCTGTGCCGCGTCCCAGCAAGCTGGTCTTGCTGTTCGTCTCTCTCGCCCTCGGTGGAGCGCTGTTTCTGACCCTGGATTGGATTCGCACCCGGGTCATCCTCCACAGGCTGAACTTGACGCCGCAAGCTGACGCCTGCCAGGTGCGCGACCCGGTTCGCCATCACGCCTACCAGCCCAACTGCGCCGCGACCGGCTATTGGGGCGCAGATGCGTACAAGATATTTACCAACAACCTCGGCTTTCGCGATGAGAAGATCAGGAACGTCCCACCCACGGATGCCCGTCCCCGTATCTTGCTCCTGGGCGATTCATTTACCGAAGGCAAGATTGCCTGGCGCAGCAGCTTTGTCGGCAAGATTGCAGACCGCTTTCCGCAATACGACTTTCTCAATGGGGGCCTGTCCGGCTATTCGCCCTCCAACTACCTGAACACCACGCGAATGGTGCTGGCCAAGGGGATCGACCTTGACGAGGTCATCGTTTTCCTTGACAACTCAGCCGTGCAGCTCGAGGCTTCGTTCTACCGCGACATCGATACGTCCGGCGCGGTGGCTGGGCTGGAACGCGAGCAGCAGCACTCGGCCACCTCCTGGTACATCAAGTTCCGCCGCGTGGTGACCAGGCATTTCGCGCTCACCGCACAGATTTTTCGCTTCTTCGACCGGGCTCAGCTATTTCTTGTTCGCCATGGTTTCTATCACCTGCCCGCAGACTATTTCGGCGACCCGTTCGACATGGAAATGTCGGCCTGGACTTATCGCAAGGTAAACGAGACGGTCCCTTTTCCAGCTGGCTATGCTCCGCTGGGAGTCGAGGGTGGCATCGCCAAAGAAAAAGCCAAAATGACGCTGCTTTGGCAGGAGCTGCAAAAGCGAAATATCGCCATCAGCATCGTTATCTACCCCCATTTGGGACAAATCGCTCACGACACGGCGGACTCGCGGCAGGTGCAAATTTGGCGCGAGTGGTGCGAGGGCAAGTGTAAGCGCTTTGTCAACGTGCTTCCGGCCTTCCTGGCGGCGAAGGAGCAATGCCCCCGGGATGAACCTGGCTGCTGGTACACCAAGCTGTTTGTCCTCCGGGATACCCACTACAGTCCCTCCGGCAACGCGCTGGTCGCGGACGAGGTCATCAAGAGTCTAAATCAGGACCCACCCACGAAACACCCGGCTGCTCCTGCAGAATATCCAGCCCAAAGTTCGGATGTTTCCCGCAAGACCAAGGCAGTCCCAATTCGGGAACGTCGAGGTTGAGTACCTTTACTTCAAACCCGGGTCGAGGGTGTACCTTTGGAAACGGAGATCGTCGTGTCATCGAAAGTTCTTGACCGAAGGACATTCTTGAAGATGGTCGGCGCCGCTGGATGGGTGCCGCTGATCGGCACGTCTTTCGCGTCGGCGCCTTATCAGCCGACGCACGCCTCGTCGATCAAAGGTTCCGCGAAGTCTGTCATCATACCGACCCACGAATGGACGGGCGATATAAGCGAGCGGTTGGATTTCCCGGGCGATTGGGAAATCGAAGTAATGGACATGAAGGGCGCGACCTCGCCGGGGCTGACCGCGCAACAGATCGCCAGCCAACTGGACCGTCCCATCGGCGCCCATCCTTTGCGTGAAGTTGTAGCAGGCAAGAAGCGGGTGGTCATCACCTTCGACGATCTCACCCGTCCCACGCCCACCTTTACCGTGATGCCCTGGCTGATGGCCGAACTGCGCGCCGCGGGAGTGCAGGACGACAATGTGCTCCTGCTGGGGGCCTTCGGCTCCCACCGTGCTATGACCCAGACGGAAGTGCAGGCCAAGGTAGGCAAAGAGGCTGCCACGCGATTCGCGTGGCAAAACCACAACGTCTTCGAGAATGTGAAACCCCTGGGCAGGACCAGCTTCAACAACCTTGTCAAGCTCAACCAGACGTTTCTCGGTGCCGACTGCAAGATCTGCCTCAGCGGTGTGAAGGGCCACGAGCAGGCGGGCGTGAGCGGCGGAGCCAAGGCGGTCCTCCCCGGTGTAGCCTCGCTGGACAGCATCCAATACAACCATTGGGTGATCCTGCCCAACACGAAAACCGCCGGCACGTTCAAGGTATTCCAGAACGATGTACGACTCGACATGATCGAAGCGGCGCGCATGGCAAACGTGAACTTCAGCGTGCAGATCGTGATGAACCAGAAGCGGCAGCCGGTCGGCGTGTTTTCCGGCGATATCGTCGGAGCACATCAGGCCGCGGCCCGCCTGGCGGCCCAGAATTACGTCACCCCGACGGCAAAAAATGCCGACATCGTAATTGCGAATGCCTATCCCGCAAGTAACCAGGCATTCCGGGCGCGCTGGTGGATCGACCGCTCGCTGCGCGATGGAGGCACCGGCGTCCTGATCATCCAGCATCCTTTGGGACTGGATCCCGTGCACTGGCTCAACGCCAGAGTTTCCGGCAAAGACGGCACTACGTACTTCGACATGATGGAGCACCGCGCGACCCAAAGGCCGCCGCAACGTGCGCAACTGGTGATCTATTCTCAGTACCTCACCCGCACCATGATCGATAGCTATCCCACGGCTACGCGCTTTGCCACCACATGGGATGAGGTAATGCAAATCCTGCGGGAGCGGCACAAGAACCAGGCGCGGGTAGCCGTCTATCCGTATGGCGGTTTTCAGGAGAAAGAGCTACACCTCGACAGTGAGGTGCGCCCCGTGCAGCCGGCTACACCGGAGCCTTGGCTCGATTAAGTTAACAAGTGCGGCACTGCGTCTCTACCAGAGTTTGATCGTCCCTGGAAAGAGAAATGCGCCTGCCCTCCCGCTGCAATCGCTGTTTCGTGTAAAGAGTTAAGAGTTTGATCACCCGTCTAAGAGAACTGGAGCATAGGCTCCATGAGTAATCCGCCGATGGCGACGGAGGTGGCGGCAGTTGCCGCTGGTTCCGGCGCTGTCCCGCCGAAACCGTCGAGCAAGGTAAGACACTGGTACAAGGCGGCGGCCGTGGCTCTGCTTAACGGTGTCCTGCTGTTTGCTCTGGTAAACCTGCTTCTCTACCCAATCATGGTGGCAAACCGTCCCGAGAAAGTGTTGACCCCGTTGAACCGCTGGGGCATGGACAAAGTCCTGAAGGCATATCCAGGTTGGAGCCAGAACGACGTCAAGACGCTGATGATGGAGATGTTTAAGAGGTCGGGCCACGAGTTCGAATATGAGCCGTTCACCACCTTCCGGGAAACACCGTTCCACGGAAAGTATCTCAATGTCGACCCTGCCGGCTTCCGGGTCTCCAAAGACCAGGCGCCTTGGCCGCCCCGTCTCGATGCCTTCAACGTGTTCCTGTTCGGGGGATCGACTACATTCGGTTATGGCGTTCCCGACGATCAAACTATTGCCTCCTACCTGGGAGAGTGCGCTTGGCCAAACGATTCCGGTGACCGCCTGGCGGTTTACAACTTTGGGCGGGGGGCGTACTTCAGCAGCCAGGAACTGATCTTGTTCCAGCAGTTGCTCAATGCGGGATTTGTTCCTCAAGTAGCAATTTTCGTCGACGGCCTAAACGACTTTGCTTATGCCAATGGCGAGCCGCGTTTTGCGGAAGAGTTGCGGCGCTTTATGAACGGGCAGTCCGGCTCCAGCCCGTTGGAGAACGTGCCGGTGATCTGGGCGGCACACTGGCTGCGCCATCGCTGGACGAAGCCGGCATCTCACAAGTTTATTGACTACTCCGATCCTGCCGTTCTGCAAGTCATCATTGACCGCTGGCTGGCTAACAAGCGAATGATCGAGTTGGTAGCTGAGGGCTTCGGTGTGCGCACCGTTTTCGTATGGCAACCAACACCGATGTATAAGTACGATCTCCGCTACGACCGGTTTTACAGCTCGGACAGCGTGTTTGGCCCGGGGGTCCGGGGCCGAGGCGGCTACGCCATCATGCAGAACCTGCGAGAGCAAGGGAAGTTGGGCGCCAATTTACTTTGGCTGGCTGACATGCAGCAGGACCGGCACGAAGACCTTTATGTGGATGCCATACACTACAATCCAGCCTTCTCCAGGGAGATCGCTGGCCGGATCTGCCGTTTCTTAAGCGAAAACTCCACTGTCAGGTGAGAACGCTGGGGAGATCGTCTATCCCAAACCGGCACATCAACCTCGGCGCGGCCTGATGAAGCTTCTGGTATTTCTACTATCTCTCGCCGTCAGCGCCGTCGGCTTCCTGGGCTTCGATTGGATTTATAGTGGCGCGCTCAAGCGGGCCTCTGAGTCCACCTCCAAGCCGAACTTATGCCGGGTCTCCGACCCAGTGCGTCTTCATGCCTTGAAACCCAATTGCGTCTCCACCGTAGTCTGGGGCCGTGACAAGTATCAGTTTCTAACCAACAGTCTAGGTTTTCGGGATGAGCGGATCAGGCAGGTACCGCAGGTCAGTCCCCGGCCGAGGATTCTCCTGTTAGGCGACTCGTTCACCGAGGGCGTGCTGACGTGGCCGCAAAGCTATGCCGGCAGAATCGCCAACCAATTCCCGCAATACGACTTCCTCAACGGAGGGATGGCTGCCTACTCTGCCTCCAACTACCTCAACGTAGCCCGCATGGTTCTCGCCGCTGGTTATGAGATCGACGAGGTAATCGTGTTCATTGACATGGCGGATGTGCACTTTGAGGCCGCCTTCTACCAGGACCGGGACGGCTCCGGGGCGGTAATCGGACCTAAGCACGAACATCGGCGGTCGCCCTGGTACGGCAGGTTGCGCGTCTTCATTGCCCAGCATTTTTTCGTCACCGACGACATGGTCGCGTTCTTCGAGCGCCAGATGGTGGTTCATGGCTTTGACGCCGTTAACTACTATGACGGAGTGAATGCGTTCGACGCGGAATGGGCAGCGTGGACTTATCGGAAAGTGAATGAAACCGACGTTTTCCCCTCCGGCTATGCACCGCTCGGGCTGGAGGGTGGCATCGCCAAAGAGATGGCTAAGATGGATCTCCTCTGGCAGGAACTGGAAAAGCGCAACATCGCCATCAGTGTTGTGGTTTATCCGTATCCCGGACAGATTGTTCACGACACCGCCGATTCCCGTCAGGTGCGTATGTGGCGTAACTGGTGCGAAGGCAAGTGCAAGCGCTTTGTCTCGTTATTTCCGGCTTTCCTCGCCGTAAAGGACCAATGCCCCTGGAGTCAGCCCGGCTGCTGGTACCTGAGCCACTTCATCTTTGGAGACTTCCATTACAACGCCGCCGGTAATGCCCTGGTCGCTGATGCCGTGATTCAGAGCTTAACGGAGAAGCCGCCGGACAAACGTCCGACGAGCGCGGCTTTGGGTGAGCCGCGATCATCCGCCGCGCAGTGACTTCATAGCTCAGGTGCCGTTCGCTTTATCACCTCGCTTAGCGGCATACGTCACCGACAAACCTCCCACTTCAGCGTGAAATCCTCGTGTATCCGGAAGACGGTTTGCCGCCCATAGCCCCCGAGGAGACCGATCCGCCCACACGCCGTCCCATGCGCAGCGTTTGCTCGAAGTCGCCGGTACCCCTGTTAGCTTCCCTCTTGCTCGTCTTGAGCGGCATTTCCCGGGCCCAGCAACCTCCGCAAGAGCTACCACCCGACGACGTACAAGGCCACTGGACGATTTACTCGAAAAACATTGAAACCGGCGAGACGGTCGAGAAATACGTCCAGATCAATCAAAACGGACATCACCTGACCGGGCATTTCAAGGGCCCTGACCAGTTGGGGGGAATTGAAGGTTTCGTAAACGGGCATCACATCGAATTCAGCACCAAGACCCGCAATGTGCTCCACTTCCGCGGACAAGTGGACGGAAACACGATGTCGGGACTCTGGGGGCTTCACGGACGCCATGCCGAGTGGCGCGCGGTACGCACAGAATGACCGGCAGCGGACCCGACAGGGTTTCTGTGTCGCTTGAGTCCGAAGCGCCAGCCTCGCATCTACGAACGCATGTCAAATTCGACGAAATTCAGCCCGCTCGAAGCCATCGCCGTTCTCTCTCGCACTCCTGCAGCGCTGGATGCATTGTTGCGCGGGCTGCCCGACATCTGGGTGCGCGGCAACGAAGGACAGGGTACCTGGAGCGCGTTCGATATTGTGGGCCACCTCATCGTCGGGGAACGCACCGACTGGATGACGCGGGCGCGGATCATCCTGGAGAACGGCGAAGCCCGGCCCTTCGATCCCTTTGATCGCTTTGCACAGCTGAGAGAAAGCCAGGGTAAGTCGCTGGAGCAGCTCCTGGACGACTTCGCCCGCCTGCGAGCGGAGAATCTGGCTGCGCTGCAGGCCATGAGTCTTCAGCCCGAAGACTTGGCCCGGCGCGGAAGGCATCCCAGGCTGGGAGTGGTGACGCTCTCGCAACTCCTCGCGACCTGGGCGGCTCACGACCTCACGCATCTGCATCAACTCTCGCGCGTGATGGCCCACCAGTATCGTGATGCAGTTGGTCCGTGGAGCGCTTACCTGGGTGTGCTGCAGTGTGCGGGTCATAGTGCTCCGTAGGCACCCGAACTGGCTGTCACTTCCGCCATGCGCGGCGCGGCTTTCAGGCGGGCGTCATGACTGCCGGCCCCCAGCCTCACTCTTGGATTTCATGGAAAATTGTTGGCCTCAAAGCTCTGCTGCTTACGCTGCTCCTGCAATGCCATGCTCAGGCACTTCTCCGCATTCGTATGGTCACCGATGGCGTTGTAGGCAGAGTGCATGCGTAAAAGCGTGTCGGCCCGCAGGCTCGCCAACAACCCGGCATCGTTTTGCGTCAGTTCCATAACCTTCGTGAACTGCTCGATGGCTGCCTGCGGATTTCCATGGCTCTTCCTCGTAAACACCGATGTGGTAGTGGGGATACGGAAGCAGCGGATCCATCGCCGCGGCGGCGTGGAAGTGGAGCATAGCGTCTTCCAAATGTCCTTCGCGCCGCAGCGCTTCACCGAGTATGTTCTCAGCCCCCGAGTTGTTCTTGGTGACCTGCACCGTATGCGACCAGAGGGTTACATCATTCGACCAATAGCCGAGTTGACGGTGGGTGGCGAATATTAATAGCAACAGTGTGGCGACACTGGCGCCGACTACCCAGACGTCAGCAACGTGCTGATGCTCTGCCAAATCTGCCACACCCCAGCAGACAGCGATGAACAATCCCAGGAACGGAAGATACCCATAGCGATCGGCCATGGCCTGACCGCCAACCTGGAGCAGCCCGATCATTGGAACCAACGTTCCCAGGAACCAAAGCCATCCCACCGCCAGATAGCGGTGACTGCGGTTGATGACGGCCAATGCAGTGATGACCAGCAAGAGAAGAGACGCCGGCCACACCCGCTGGAAGCGGCTTGCGTGAGGATAGAAAAACGCCAGGTGCGTTGGCCAGGCGGCGTTGCTCAGGTATCGCACATACGAGACAATGGCGTTCTCCAGACGCACAACCAACGAATACGACCTCATGACGCCGCCCATGGCGCCGCCCGCTTGCTGCGCTTTCACCGTGAGGTACGCGCTGGCGGCAGACAATGCGAGCAGCGGCAACTTCTCGAGGACAAGCCACGAAAAGCTTCTGGCGGGGATGGGCGCTCCTTTTGTCGTCGGGAAAGAAGACTGGTTCCCCATAGCAAACATCCGTCCCAAAGGCCAGTAGTCCCACAACAAGAAAATGAAGGGCAGCGTGATGACCTGGGGTTTGGACATCAGCCCGAGCGCAAACAAAATTGCCACGACAACGTAGCGGCCTATGCCAGGCTTCCGCGCGTACCAGCGGTAGGCGCCCAATGCCAGCAGCAGAAAAAGCATGCTCAGCAGGTTCTTGCGTTCCGCAACCCAGGCAACGGACTCAACGTTAATGGGGTGCAAGGCAAACAGCGCAGACACCATGAAACTGCGCCCGGCGCTGGTTGTCGCCCGCCACAGTACCCAGAACAGCAAGACGGCGTTCAACACATGCAGCAGGAGATTTGAGTCGTGGTGCCGCCCGGAGTTGAGGGAAAACAGTTGCGCAGTCTAAAGCGTGCGACAGCCAGGTCAGCGGATGCCAGTTGGCGGCATAGAAGGTGGTGAACGACCACTGCAACATCTCCCAGTTCAGCGGTGGCTGAATGTGGATGTTGCGCGTCACGTACTCGCCGTCATTGATCGAAATAAACGGAAGCCGATTTACCGGGTAGTACACCGCAAGGGTTACAGCGACCAGGACCAGAGCAAGACCCAGAAGAAGGCTCCGCCGCGCGGGCCGGCCAGAGAGGCCCGAACCATGCCGGGACGGAAGCTCATGTTGAGGTGCCAACCGAATGGAAATCACTCCTGCCGTCTGCGGTTACCAGTTCATCGGGCGCTCAAGCGGCTTTGTCACGCAGCCCGCAGGCATCTTATCTGCACCCTGCATCCTACGCTGGCGGGAGATTTCCACCTATCTCATTGTGCGGCTGGCAGGCAGACGATTAGCTCACGGACGCGGTCCCCGTGGGTTGCCTCTTACGTCTCGTGCTGAGACCGCTCGACGTACGGGAGGCATCTCGGGAACCGCCAACGCTGTTCGTCCATCCCAGACGTACGGAAATTACTTACAGGCCTGGCCGTGATCCGGGCGCCCACCCTTTGCCTTCGCTTCAGCCTCGGTCATGTAAGCGCCGGTTTTAGTCTTACCGTAATACTTGGTTCCGGGACAGTGATAGACATTGCTCGCAGTGTTCAGCCATACCTGACCTGCACCTCCACCCGGTGCCTGCGCCATCGTACTGGCTTGGGATTTAGTTGCAGGTGCGGCCTGGGCTGGCGCCGGAGCCGAACTTGTGGTCGAAGCGGGGGCGGGGTTCGACTTCGCGGCAGGTGCGGCAGGCGCTGCGGCAGTTGTTGAAGTTCCGCCGGAAGCAGGAGCGGCCTTCCCGCTTGCGGCCGGAGCTCCATACCAGTCCTTCACTCCCTGATGGCCGCGGCAGGCGCCCTGTTTGTTTGCCCCGGTGTAGTAGGTGCCGTCCTTGCAGAGGCCGGTGGCTCCGGCAGGTGCACCAGCAGGGGCTTGTGCCACGGCGAGTTGGGCGGCAAGCAGACCAGCGAGAAGTGCCAGCGAACGAATCATTGTCTTTGCTTTTTTGTTCATTGCATCTCCAATCGGATTTGGAAAGCTCATTGGATGGACGACGTAACGCAACGACAGCCGCTGCACGAGCGTATCTGTCAGCGTAGAGTTTACCCGAAAACCTGCGGCGCTCCGCTATCTTGCTTTGACCGAGCTTGGGGTTCAGTGGGGGATTCATCGAAGTGCTAGTGATGACACGCTCAAAGGAACGGGTGCAAATTCTTACCGGCTCCAGTTGCGATCCTGCCTCTGGGACTGCGGCAAGCACGGAACGCTGAGGAATTTCCTGTGGCAATTTGCCGCGATCGCGTATACAGTTCCGGCGGCAACGGGCACGTCAACTTTCGCATCATTAAGAAGGACCTGAGGAGATCCCATGCCGAACCCGCCGAAATGTTTCACATCCCTCTTTCGCGACGGCCGGCGGCGAACCGCCTTCGCGCTGATGCTGCTTTGCACGCTGATCACCTTCGCGCTGCCCGCAGCGCGGGCACAGACCTTCAGCGTGATTCACAACTTCAGCGGTGGACAGGACGGAGCAACTCCCTATACCGGCTTGACCATGGATAAAACAGGAAATTTCTATGGCACCACATACGCCGGCGGGAGCTCCAAGCTCGGCACCGTTTACCGGCTGAAGCGTGCGGGATCCAGCTGGGTCGCTGACGGTCTCTATAGCTTTCTGGGTGGCGCCAAAGATGGAGCTGAACCACTGGGCAGAGTCATCTTCGGCCCGGACGGCAGCTTGTACGGAACGGCGAGTGTAGGAGGCTCCGGCCAATATTGCAACGTTGGTTGCGGCGCAGTCTTCAATCTTCGCCCGCCCGCGACGTTCTGCCGCTCCGTATCCTGCCCTTGGATAGAAACCGTCTTATATCAGTTCGGTGGGATTCCCGACGGAGGCTTTCCCAGTGGGGAGCTGGCTTTTGATGAAGAGGGGAATCTCTACGGCACAAATGTTATTGGCGGTAGGGACGGCGGCACGGTTTACGAGCTGACACCTTCGGGAAATGGTTGGACGGAGAGCATTGTTCATGCCTTCTCGTATACAGACGGGTCACAACCCTTCAGCGGCGTAATTTTCGACAACGCCGGCAACCTCTACGGCACAACCCAGGAGGGCGGCGCGTATTCCCGGGGTACGGTCTTCCAATTTACAAACTCAGGGTCAGGTTGGACAGGGGACCTTCTCTACATTTTTCAAGGTGAGAACGACGGAGGTTATCCCAACGCCGGCCTGATCTTCGACCAGGCGGGCAACCTGTACGGCGCCAGCTCCGCGGAAGGTTCAGGGCAAGGCGGCACGATTTTTGAGCTATCACCCTCGGGCGGTAGTTGGATCTACACCGTGCTTTACAGCTTTGCCGGAGACAGAAGCTTCAATTGTCCGAACCCGGGCAATCAGTACGCCGGATCTGGCCCCTGGGCCAGTCTTGCTTTGGACGGGACAGGCGATCTCTACGGCACAACCTTGTGCGATGGTGCCAATCACGCCGGCAATGTTTTCAAGTTGACTCCCTCCGGCGGCGGTTGGACCTACACTTCACTGCACGACTTTACTGGCGGCGACGATGGGGGATACCCCATCAGCAACGTGATCGTTGACGCGAGCGACAATCTCTACGGCACCGCCTCTGGTGGCGGCTCACAGGGATACGGTGTCGTCTGGGAGATCGCGCCGCAGTAGGCAGTAGGGCCTACGCTCCTGGTCCGCATCCGATAATCCCTTCGGGCTTCTGCAGCTCTCGAACATTCTCCAGTGACCCCAGTCACCGACAGCGACCCGCGAACTGAACGATACTGCATCCTGCAGATTCAGATGTGGGGGCGTATGGTAGCGCATTGTGCGAATCCTGAGTGTAATCGTGAGTTCCGACAGTTGAGTAAAGGGCGGCTGTTCCTGCTTCCGCCTGTACAGGACTCCTCAAACCTAATGTGGAGGGTCGATAGACTTACGGATTACTGCTACTGGCTCTGTCCTGAATGTTCACAGGTATTCACGATTGAGCGACAAGGAACAGAACTGACCGTGAGCAAGCGAGAACAGCCCTGGCATCCAAGCTGCGGCTTCACTGCAAGAATCAGCTCTTGACGGTTAATCGCACGAGATGTCCATCGACGAGTGACCGCCGTCACTGACCTTGAATTGCCGATCCCTCATACTCAGCCAAATCCTTGGTCTGTAAGTCAGCCCGCAAGGACCTGGCCCTCTGGAGTTCGGCCTCCGACGAAAGGCAATTCTCCTCAGCATGCGGGCTGTGCTTTTTACAGAATACGAAAGCTCCTTCACCAATCTACTGGAGGGTCCGATGCTCCGTGTTGCCGCGCTTTGCCTGGCCCTTTCCTTTTGTGCGCCATTGCGGGCCCAAACTACCCCTCCAGCACTGAGTGCGGACCAGATCTCCGCCATTGATCGCTTCGTGAATTCACAGATGAAGAACCGCCAGATTCCCGGTGTCGCTGTTGGTGTCTATAGCCGCGGACAAGTGCTGCTGGCCAAAGGCTATGGCCTGTCGAACGTCGAGCTGTCCGTTCCCGTGAAACCGGAAACAGTGTTTCAATTCGGCTCCGTGGGCAAGCAGTTCGCTGCGGCAGCCATCATGATGCTGGTGGAAGAAGGCAAGATCAACCTCGACGACAGCATCGTCAAGTACTTCCCAAACGCGCCGGAGAGCTGGAAGCCGATCCTCATCAGGAACCTGCTCTCCCACACCTCCGGATTGGCTGAGTATGAGAGTCCCGAGCGCATCGGTCCCAAAGGACCGTTCTATCTCCGGCTCGATTTTACGGAAGATGAAATGGTCGAAAAAGTCGAGGCCTTGCCTATCGAGTTCAAGGCCGGCGAACAATGGAACTACCGCAACACCAATTACCTCTTACTCGGCATCATCATTCACAAGGTAACGGGGAAGTTTTACGCCGACTTCCTGCAGGAGCGCATCTTCAAGCCATTGGGCATGACCTCGACGCGCCTGATCAGCGAAGCCGACATCATTCCCAATCGCGCATCGGGCTATGACCTTCATCATGGGGAGTTGAAGAACCAGGAATGGGTCTCTCCGACTTTCGACTCCACGGCCGACGGAACGCTTTACTTCAATGTGCCGGATATTGCGAAGTGGGATGGGGCCCTCTACGGAACGACGTTGCTCAAGCAGTCCAGCCTGGATCGCATGTGGACGGTGTATCCGCTGAACGATGGCAAGCCGAACCCGGCGAATTATGGTTTCGGCTGGGCGATGGAACCCATGAACGGGCACCGGACAACCCAACATGGCGGAGCTTGGCAGGGCTTCACCTGCTTCATCCTGCGCTACCCCGACGACAACTTGAGCGTCGCCGTCCTTACCAACCTTTCGGGCGGCGCTCCCAGACTGTTTGCTCGTGTGGTGGCAGGAATTATTAACCCGGCCTTGATGCCTCCCAAGCTCACCGCGATACCCGACGACCAGCCCGCTCTCGCCGAAAGCTTGAAGAAGCTGCTGGCACAGATAGCAGCAGGCGAGGATGTGCACAGTCAGCTTTCTCCGGAGCTCGCCGCCGCATTCACCCCCGACGAAACCAGGGATGTGCAGTCCGAGGTCAAGGATGTGTGGCCGTCAGATTCCCTCGTGTTGGTGATACGCAGACCGGTAGGTAGCGGCATTGGATCGGTCTACCGAATCCGCAAAGGCGACCACGCCAGGCTCGTCACCTACGGACTGGATAAGGAGGGTAAAGTCGCCCTTTTTGCCGATGCCCCCGATCAGGAGTACCAGTAACACCGTACCTTGCTCTTTCATCGCACGCTTTCTCCACTTCGGGCTTGAGAGAGTCGGCATTTTTGTTAAGCCCGGGCGGTGAGAGTAAGTCGGAGGGCTGCGCTTGGTTTGCGGCAGCGGAGTGCTGTGCCGACCGTACCAGCCCCACCGGGGCGACTCAGTTTAGCCCAGCACGCAGCCGAAGGCGGAGTGCTGGGTAAGGTCCGAAAATTAGCTGAGTCCCTTCAGGGACGGCACGCTTCTCACGCAGACTGGCGGTTGATATCCCCGGGGTCGAATTTGACATCATCAGTCCTCGATACAGCCACTTCTACCCATAAAACAATGCGCTTCATCCGCACCCAATCGGCCGGTGTACATTGTTGCTTGCATTTTTGGAGGCTCCGCGTGGTAAGTTCTCACTTCCGTCGCCGCACCGCTATATCGCTTTTTCTAGCCCTTTCCATTGCTTTAACCGCTGCGGCGTTTGCGCAGAACCCAGACGGTCCCCAGCCTGTACCGCTGCCTCCGCCCATTCCCGCGCCGGCGGACACGCCTTATCCCAGCACCATCTCTCTGAGCGTCGATATCACCAACATCCTCGATCGCGTGCTGAATGTGCATGAGACGGTACCGGTCAACGGCCGCGAGATTACGATGCTCTATCCGGAGTGGCTGCCCGGCACCCACTCCCCATCGAACCCGGTGGCGAACATGGCTGGGCTCACGATTACGGCGAATGGCAAACGCGTGGACTGGGTCCGCGATCGCGTGAACATGTATGCCTTCCACATCTCCATACCGGACGGGGCAACCACCCTGGAAATCAACTTCCAATATTTGGCTCCCCTGGACCCAAAGAGGGGTCGTATCTCGTCCAACTTCGCCGACGTTACCTGGAACAGCGTACTGCTTTATCCGGCGGGCTACTTCTCGCGACGCATCCTGTTTGATCCCGCCATCCGGCTGCCGGAAGGCTGGAAATTCGCGGCTGCGCTGGAGCTGGCTTCTCAGGATGGAAACCTGGTTCACTTCAAACCGACCTCGCTGAATACCCTGATCGACTCGCCGCTCTATGCCGGCGTCAATTACAAGCGCGTGGACCTGTCCACGGGCGCGGACAACCAGGTGTTCCTCGATCTATTCGCCGACAAGCCTGCCGATCTCGAGATCACGCCGGAGGCGCTGCAATACCACAAGAACCTGGTGATCGAAGCGCAGAAGCTCTTCAACTCCCATCACTACGACCACTACGATTTTCTTTTTTCCCTCAGCGATATAGTTAGTGGCAAAGGCTTGGAACACCATCAGTCCAGCGAGGACGGTTCCCCTGCCAACTACTTTACTGACTGGGCTGCGGGAGTTGGCGGTCGCGCTCTTCTGCCCCACGAATACACCCACTCGTGGAACGGCAAGTTTCGCCGGCCCGCCGACCTGTGGACCCCCAACTTCAACTGGCCGATGCAGAACGACCTGCTATGGGTTTACGAAGGCCTGACCGATTACTACGGCAACGTCCTGACCGCCCGTTCCGGAATGCGTACGGCGGAGCAGGCGCGCGACGAGATCGCGCAGACCGCTGCCTCGTTCGAGATCAGTCCGGGACGCACCTGGCGCCCCCTGGTGGATACCACCAATCAGCCCATTATTTCAGCTCACAGCTCCACGCCAGCGGCCTGGCCAAGCTGGCAGCGTTCGTACGATTACTATCCGGAATCAGACCTCATCTGGCTTGATGCCGACACCAAAATCCGCGAATTGAGTGGCGGCAACAAGTCTCTCGATGACTTCGCCCGGCTCTTCTTTGGCATGAACAATGGGAGCTACATCACCAGCACCTACACCTTGGACGATCTGGTGGCGGCGTTGAATAAAGTGCAGCCGTTCGATTGGGCAGGCTTCCTGCGCGCGCGGGTTTACGAGCTGGCGCCGCAGACGCCCGGAGGACGGGATTACCCGGGGAGGCTATCGCCTCGTCTACAACGACGACCAGCAGGAGTGGCTGAAGCACCAGGACAGCTCTCGCGGAACCAGCTTCTCCACTTCCTTGGGGTTCGCGGTGGACAAAGACAATGTCCTTACTGCCGTGTGGTGGAATAGTCCGGCGTTTAAGGCAGGCATCACGCCGGATATGCACCTGGAAGCCGTCAATGACCAGAAGTTCACTCCTGCGGGCCTGCGCGAAACCATCCTCTCCGCGGAAAAGAGTAAGCAGCCCATAAAGCTGCTGCTCAAGCGTGGCGATGAGTTCATCACCGTAACGGTGAATTACGACGGTGGAATGCGCTATCCGCACCTGGAAAGAGTTGCAGCAACCCCCGATCTCCTTGATGCGATCCTCGCGCCCTCGAAATAGTGGGTAGGGGCGGCGCGCTTAGCCCAGCACCCTTCGGCTGCGCTCAGGGCAGGCTACGCCGCAAGGCGGAGTGCCGGGTAAGTACCAAACACCCACTCCAGCAAAGACGGCTTGAGTGGGCGTCGGCAAGTCACTCTTGCGGCTCCGCCGGCAAACGTTCGCGGTGGGAAGCTTCATCCTATCCCTTGCGCGTCAGCAGGCCCAGAATCGGCATGGCCATCATGACGAAAAAGATGATGCCGAGCAGCCAGTTCAGCCATTTCTTCTCCGCGTGATTGACCCAGTAGCACAGCAGTGCGGATAGCAGCAGGGCTTGCGGCACAACTTCCAGCCAGCCTCTGAGCTGAAACCGGATGGGCACAGGAGTGTAAATCATGCCTTCGATTGATCCTGACGCCGGGCCAAACGTGGACAAAATGCCGATCGCGATCAAGATCCATCCCATAAGTAACCAGCCATGCTTCTTGCCGAACAGGCACGCGCGCAGGGGATAGAAGACCGACGCGAAGACCAGCCCGCGAAGGGGTTGAAATAGCGGGCCCGCCATTACCCAGGGATCAGAGATTTGCCGCATGCCGGACTCGGGCTGAGCCATGACGGCGGCGTAGTTGAGAAAGTGAGCCGCCAGGGCTCCCATTGCAAAATACGTGGGGTATGGCAGACGATCGTTTTGGCTGCCAGTGGAAGAAAGCGGGGCTGTGAGTAGTCCATGTATGCCTTCGTGGTCAGAATGCGCGCAGTCAATCTACCGTAGGCAGTCTATCCACCTGGCGAATGAGTGTCTGTGACAAGTGCCCCAGCTCGGCGTGATTAGCGATGTCCAGGTCTGATTTCGTGTCGCTGCTCCCCATGACAAGGACCGCCTTTTGATCGGCCACACTGTCTCGCATTTCCGCGTGCTGCATGAGTTGGGTCGTGGCGGAATGGGAGTCGTCTATGAAGCGGAAGACATTCTGCTGAGACGCAAGGTTGCCCTGAAGTTCCTCCCTGACGAACTTGCGCACGAGCCCGCCTCCTTGACCCGATTTCAACGGGAAGCGCGGGCCGCATCCGCGTTGAATCATCCGAATATCTGCACGGTCTATGAGGTGGCTGAGCAAAATGGGCGCTGGTTCATGGCAATGGAACTGCTTGAGGGCAAAACCCTCGATGAAACCGTGGCGAGAAAATCTGCCCCTCTGGATAGACTGCTGGATTGGTCCATCCAGATTGCCGAGGCGCTAGACGCGGCGCACGCAAAAGGGATAGTTCACCGCGACTTAAAGCCGTCCAATATTTTCATCACCCAGCGCGGACAATCCAAGGTGCTGGATTTTGGCCTGGCGAAAATGATGGACCTCGGCGATAACCCGGACCCCGCCGCGTCGTCTGGGCTCGCTGCCAGTCTGCCTTCGACCCTGAGCCATTCCGGGACAGCCTTGGGGACAGTCGCCTTCATGTCACCCGAGCAGGCGCGCGGCGAGGAACTCGACGCGCGGTCCGACCTGTTCTCCTTCGGCAGCGTGCTTTATCAAATGGCAACAGGCCGATTGCCCTTTGAAGGGAAAACGAGAGCGATTACTTTCGATGCGATCCTGAACCGCGATCCGCTGCCGATCCAGCATTGGGACCCAAGCCGTCCCGCGGACCTCCAGCGGATCGTTACGAAATGCCTGGAGAAAGATCCTGACCTCCGATATCAGCATGCCTCCGAGTTGCGTGCCGACCTGAAGAGGCTCAAGTGCGATTCCGACTCCGACCGATTGCAGGTCCCGGGCACACCAGGAGAAGCTCCACCAAGTCAGCATGCCTTGCTCGCCAATTCGGCAGCGGAGAGCGTGCTGGCTGGGGGGATGTCCGCACCGTCGCGGCGCGGCAGCAGTTCCGCGTGGTCAGAAATCGTCGCGGTTGCGAGCAGGCGCCGTCTCGCACTTATGCTTGCCAGCTTGGCCGTCCTGGTGATTCTGGCCACGGCGGCATTGGGCGTTTACCAGTTGCTGCATCGTCCCGTGCCACTGCCATTCCAGGGCATGACCATCAGCAGCGTAACCGCTAGCGGCGATTACTGGTCAGCGGCGCTGTCTCCCGACGGCAAGTACATGGCCACGCTGCGCCGGGATTCGCAAGGCCGTGACAGCCTGTGCATGAGCCACCTGCCAACCAATAGCGACACTCAGATTGTTCCGGCGGGCGATTCAGTTTTTGATGAGGTGACCTTTTCCCCCGACGGGAATTACGTGTACTACCGGCTTGACCTGCTGAATGGAGTCTCCGACCTGTATCGCGTGCCGGTGCTCGGCGGTCAGCCCGCGCTGGTTGTACATGCCATCGACTCACCGCCGGCATTCACCGCCAGCGCAACCAGGTTTCTGTTCGTTCGCAACCGGCGCTCCGAAAATGATCAGTCGCTCATCACTGCCAATCTGGATGGTTCCGGTCAGAAGACGATCTATTCGGGAAAGGGACAGACGTATTCCAACCCGGCCTGGTCTCCCGACGGAAAACGTATCGCCGCCATCGAGGAACTCCCGGACGGCCTCTACGGAATCGCGACCATCGATCCTTCCGGCGGAAGTACAGCGCATTTCGCCCGACTCTCGCCGCCGGCATTGGAACCGAGGTTGCTCCTCTGGATGCCGGGTGGACGAGGTCTAATTGCGCTCTGCCGCGACCGAAGTTCGGGCCTACGGCAGATTGCATATGTGTCTTATCCCTCCGGGAAATTCCACCGCATTACCAACGACGTGAATTCTTACCGTGGAATCAGCCTCTCGGCGGATGGAAAGAGCATTGGCACGGTGCTAGTTTCGGTGGAGAATACCCTCGACATCTTCCCAGCCGGCCCGGTCGGCGATGCCACCAAGCCGGTGTTCTCGCTGGACGGCGCACTGTGGCTCGATTGGGTCGGCGATGATCAAATCGCTTATGCGGACAATGAGTACAAGCTGGGATCTTATTCTCTGAAGTCAGCTGAAAAAATGACCATGCTTTCAGACCCCACTCTACTGCCTTACGATCCTCAGGCTTGCGGCCCTCATTCGATCGTGTTCACCGGAGTTCAGCAATCGAACCGCGCAGAGTCTCACATTTACACGCTCGATCTGGCCGGAGGCGTACCCCGGCAGGTTACGTTCGGCAAGAACGACCAGTACATGCGCTGCACGCCCGACGGAAAGTTGCTGGTGTACGCCACCTTTGACGACCATAGCATCCGCAGACTTGCGCTACCCGGTGGCCAGCCGGAAATACTGGTCAGTGGTGACCTGCGAGCCGACAACCAGTTCGACATCACAAAAGACGGAAAACAACTGCTTGTGGACGTGGGGGGAGCGGGCAACGATACAAATCCCGGCAACATTCAATTCACCTTCTTATCTCTCACCAACGGACAAGTCACCAAACGCATTTCGGTGGACAACGACCCGGAACACCTTGCCCTTACCCCCGGACGGGAAAGCGATCGGCTACCTCAAGCCCGAGCACGGTGTTGAGAATATTTGGCTGCAGCCCATCGCCGGCGGCTCGCCTACCCCGCTGACGGATTTTCACCTATCCAAGAGTACGGCCCAAGAGATTATTTCTTTCGCCTGGTCGCCCGACGGCAAGTACCTGGGGATGACGCGGTCCTTCGCCAAGGGAGACGTGGTTATCCTCCAGGACCAACACTAGATCCTGGTGATGTCGACGATCACTATCAAAGACCCACTCCAGGCGGGTGGCCAACGCTTTCCGGCAAATCTTAACGTTGGGGGCCCCATCCTTCTCGCCTGCTTTTTACGGCCCCTGTCCGATATCCGCAGATAGGTATTGCCAGAATGGCAAGCCCGATGTCCTCAACAACCCTTCCCACTACTGACGTGTCCACGGCACCCTTACCAATTTCGGCAAGGGGAACCGCACTCGTCCGCTCGCTTCATCTCGACGACCCCTGGCTGGTCGGGTTGATGGCGGTGGCTTTTCTACTGCGCCTCGTCTTCTGGATCTATACCGGCCGGACCTGGGAAGACGCCCTCATCACCGTGCTGCACTCGGAAAACTTTTATCACGGGTTGGGCCTCACCCATTTCAAGATTGACGATCCGCGGCCGCTGCACGGATTCACCAGCCCGATCAGCGTGCTGGTGCCGCTGCTTGCTGACCGCTTCCACGTCGGCTGGGGGCTGCCCTTCCAGAAGCTGCTCTCTCTTCTTGCCGGGCCGGTGGCGGCGTGGTTCGGCTACAGGATTCTGCGTGACTACCTGGCCCCGTTCAGCACGGCCGCGGCCGTACTCGGCGGTGGCTACCTGGCCATCGAGCATCACCAGATCCTGTGGGGAATGGCGGGCATGGAGACCCAGCTTGCCACCGCGATCCTGCTGGCGTCCATGTACTTTCTTCTGTCCGGCAACCTGAGGGCCTGCGCCATCACGGCAGGATTGTGTCTGCTGGCGCGGCCCGACTTTGTGCTGTGGACCGCCATTGCCACCACGGCCACGGCTTTCGCTTCGTATCGCCGGCGCGACTTCAATCCGCTGCTTACGTTTGCGCTGCTGGTATGCGCCGTTTACGGGCCCTGGCTGATTTTCACCACGCTGTACTACGGCAGTCCCATTCCCAATACCGTGATTGCCAAGACCTTGGGCTATCCCGGTTATTGGGAAACCGCTCCGTCTTTTCGTTGGCTTCTGAAGTACGCGGCACGGGTTTTCAGAACGGACCTTGCCGCGCCTCTAGAACCGGTATTCGGCGGCAACGGCACAGGCTTCACTCCGCTGATCGCGGGCTATTGGCTGGAGAGGCTCTGCCTCGCCATCGTTGCATTTGGCTTTATCGCGGAGATCGTGCGCCGCCGCTGGAGCTTCTGGACGGTTTACGCTTTTGCGGCCGCCCTCGCAGGTTTTCTTACCTTCCGTGCGCCGCTGCGCTTTGGATGGTATGCCATGCCGCTGTGCGCAGTACTGGCACTCCTGTTAGCGAAAGGCGTCGCCGACCTCGCCGGCCTTCTACCCAACAAAGTGGGCGCAACACTGGCGTGGCTGCTGACCGTGGCCTATCTCGCCAGCTTTGCCGTCGTGCTGCCCACCACGTTTCGCGCGGAACGCAACATCCAGGAACTGGTGGAAAATAAAGTGCGTATTGCCATTGGCGAATACCTGTCGCATACGCCTATCGAGACTACGATCGCCGGCGAGCCACTGGGCTTTATCGGCTACTACTCGCGCCGGACTTACTACGATTATCCTGGGCTGTGCAGCCGGAAAGTTGTTGCCTGGCTGCAGGCGCATAAGTATCCGCGCGTCTTTAAGAACTTGCAGGTCTATAGCTATCTGCGGCCCGACTATCTGGTACTGCGCAAGCGGATTGAATACGACTATTTCTCCAAGCAGCCCGGCGGCGCGTTTCTGCTGACCGATTATCACATTGAGCGCGAGTTTGCGGTGACACCCGAGGACCGCGCGAAGCTATTTCATCCCGAGAGGAATATCGATCTGGACTTCGTGGTCCTGGCCCGTAACCGGGACGTGGCAAAGAACGGGACCCCACGCTGAGAACTGCGCAATATGCAGCTGGCGAACCTGAGCCGACAGTCAATACAAATTGTCATTACGAGCGCCCTAGTTTTGAGCGCGAGGAATCTGCTTTTTGTCACGTGAACAGCTAACTCAACCGGTGGAGGCGAGCGAACAAAATGCGCTTGCGTCGCGGACCGGACCGTCGCGCAAGATGAAGCTGGCGCTGCTGCTGCTGTCCATCGCCTTCTGCGCCGCGGCGTTCCTTCTCTTGGACTATCTGCACACCGCTAACGCCTTGCGCCGTCACGACTTAACTGTCAAGCCACAAACCGCGGGCTTCCCCATTCACGACCCTTGCGAAGTCCGCGACCCGGTTCGCTATCACGCCTTCAAACCGGATTGCTCCGCGGTAAATCATTGGGGTAAAGACTCGTATCCCTTCTTTACCAATAGCCTTGGCTTTCGCGACAACAAGGTCAGAGACGTTCCCCTTACCGGTAGCCGTCCCCGTATCTTAGTCTTAGGCGACTCCTTTACCGAGGGGAAGGCTAAATGGGACGATACCTATGTCGGCAGAATCGCCGGGCATTTTCCGCAGTACGATTTCCTCAATGCAGGCATGTCCAACTACTCACCCTCTAACTATGTCAATACTACGAGAATGGTATTGGCTAAGGGTATAGACATAGACGAGGTCATTGTCTTCCTCGACAACTCAGCCGTACAGCTGGAAGCCGCCTTCTACCATGACATAGACACTACCGGCGCAATGGCTGGACTAGGCATGGAGAAGCATCATCCTGCCACGTCCTGGTATGTTAAGTTCCGCCGGAAAGTTGCGCAGCATTTCGCGCTGACGTCGCAGATTTTCCGGCTCTTCGATTGCCTGCAGCAACCCCTTGTCAAGCTAGGGTATTACCATCTCCCAGCCGATTACTTTGGCGATCCCTTTGACTTCGAGATATCGGCCTGGACGTATCGTAAAGTCAACGAAAGCGACGCCTATCCGGCAGGATACGCTCCCCTAGGGGTAGATGGTGGCATTGCTAAAGAAGAAGCCAGGATGACATTACTCTGGCAGCTACTCCAAAGCCATAACATTCCCCTTAGCATTGTCGTGACACCGCACTTGGCACAGCTCGTCCACGACACGGAGGACTCCCGGCAAGTTCGCATCTGGCGGCAATGGTGTCAGGATAGATGTAAGCGCTTTATTACCGTACTGCCGGCGTTCTTTAGGGTTAAGGAACAATGTCCCCAACTCGAGCCAGGATGTTGGTATAGCCAATATTTCATCTTTGGCGATAACCATTACAATGCCGCCGGCAATGCTATCGTCGCGGACGTAGTCATTAACCGCCTGACGGAAGTACCTCCGGTAAAGCTATCGGCAACGCCAAAGACCGGAGCAAGGGTTCACTAGCGACTACGGCATGCCAGTGGAACCATCTACAAGCCAACTGATGGCCGCGAGCCGGGAGGCGTCGGCGTCACAACGACGCCGTAGGCAACGTACGATGAAGGTGATGCTGTTGCTGTTGTCTATCGCCTTTAGCTTGGCAGCATTTCTCACTCTCGACTGGTTCCGGAGCGCCGCTATTGTGCGCCGCTCCAAGTCAAGTTTTAAACCGAACTCCTGCCGCGTCCACGACCCGATACGCCATCACGCGTTAAAACCGAATTGCGTCTCGATGGACCAGTGGGGTGGAGATACCTATGAGTTCATCACCAATAGCCTCGGCTTTCGCGACGAGAAGGTCAGAGACGTTCCCCTTGCCGACGCCCGTCCGCGAATCCTGATGCTGGGCGATTCCTTTACTGAGGCACCGCTGGCCTGGCGCGACAGCTATGTTGGCATGATCGCGGCCCACTTTCCGCAATACGACTTCCTCAACGGCGGCGTAGGCAGCTACTCGCCCTCCAATTACCTCAACGTAGCGAGGATCGTGCTCGCCAAGGGAGTCGAAATCGACGAGGCCATCGTCTTCATTGACATCTCCGACGTTCATGACGAGGCTGCCTTCTACCGCGACATCGACTCGTCCGGGGCAGTGACCGGCCCGGCGCAGGATCGCTCACTCATGTCGTGGGACGAGAAGCTGCGCTACTTTATTTCCGGACGACTTCTGCTCACCGACTACATGGTCCGCTCCCTGCAGCGCTTTGCCGTCCGGCACGGCTTGTACTACTTCCCTACCGGCCCCCAGGGCGAGGTTTTCGACCGGGAAAGGTCGGCATGGACCTATCGCAAGGTAGATGAAACCGACCCATATTATGGCGGCTATGCGCCGCTGGGGGTGGCGGGCGGCATCGCCAAGGAAGAAACCAAAATGACGCTGCTTTGGCAGGAGTTGCAAAAGCGCAATATCCCGATCAGCGTCGTGGTGTACCCCTACCCCGCGCAGTTGGTGCATGACACGGTGGACTCCCGCCAGGTGCGCATGTGGCGCGAGTGGTGCGAGGGGAAATGCAAGCGCTTCATCTCGCTATTTCCAGAATTCCTGGCCGTCAAGAACCAATGCCCGCCAAACCAGCCCGGCTGCTGGTACCTGAGCCACTTTATCTTCGGGGATTTTCATTACAACGCCGCCGGCAACGCTCTGGTGGCAGACGTAGTTATTCAGAGCTTGACAAAGGACCCGCCCTCCAAGCGGCCGGCGGCAGATCTGCGCCCGAGCCCGGTGCGGGATTAAGGTGGATAGACTTTGCAACTAGCCTCTGGGAGCGGTGGCCAACTTCAAGCTATGCCCGCAAAGGAAGAGAGTCCGGTGTCTAGAGACAGAAGCCGGCAAGGCCTGATGAAGCTGATCTTGCTTTTGGTTTCCGTCCTTCTTAGCGTGGCAGTATTCCTCGCGCTCGACTGGTTCCGAAGCGCGGCGGTCCGGCACACCTGGCAGAAGGGACCACACTTCAGCTGCGGGACGCTGGATCCGGTACGCATCTACGCCTTCAAACCCAACTGCGCTTCGATGATGTACTGGGGGCCACAGCCCTTCGACTTCTTCACCAACAGTCTGGGCCTGCGGGACGAAAAGGTCAGGCCAGTTCCTCTGGCTGAGGAACGGCCCAGGCTGCTGATGCTGGGCAATTCGTTCACCCAAAGCGAGGGGACGTGGCAGGACAGCTACGTCGGCAAAATCGCGGCCCACTTCCCGCAATACGACATCCTCAACGGCGGCGTGATGGGATACTCCCCCTCCACCTACCTGACAACGACCAGGATGCTGCTCGCCAAAGGAGTCAAGATTGACGAGGTGGTCGTCTTCATCGGCGTTTCCGACGTCGCGGGCGAGGCTTCCACCTACCAGGATGCCGACGCCTCTGGGGCCATCATCGCCATCAAGAAACCCGTCGTCAGGGAGGAGAGCGGGATCAAGGCCTGGTACTCGCGACATTACCTCTCCCTTGCCAATCACTTCATGTTGACGCACACCATCGTGGAGTCCATCGAACGGTTTCTGGTCCGTCACGGCCATTATTCCGTTGCCGCCACCCGTCCGGACCTGCCGGTGTTCGACTTGGACCCTTGTGCATGGACGTATCGCGCGGTCAATCCGGTGGCCTGGGAACCACTCGGACTGGAGGGCGGCATCGCTAAGGCGAAGTCCAAGATGAACCAATTGTGGGCTGAGCTGAACCAGCAAGGGATTCCACTCACCATCGTGGTTTACCCGTACTCGCCGCAGGTCCTCCATGACACGGTCGACTCCAAGCAGGTACGTCTGTGGCGCGACTGGTGCGAAGGCAAATGCAAACGGTTCATTACTGCCTTTCCCGAGTTTTTTGCGGTGAAGGAGGCTTGCCCGCGGCTCCAGCCCGGATGCTGGTATCCGAAGCTGTTCATCTTCGGAGACATGCATTACAACGCCGCCGGCAACGCTTTGGTGGCGGACGCGGTCATCAAGAGCTTGACAGCAGATCCGCCGGGCAAGCTCCGTCCATCGGTCGCGCGGACCGGGGCCGGGCACTAAGAAAGTGCCGTGACGCCTTGCCGAGTGTATAGTGAGCGATTACTTGGGAACTATGGAAGTTCCAGCCCAGGACAAACCCTTATCCTCGCAGTCCATCGCCCGGCGGCACAAGTTGAAGCTGGCGCTGCTTCTGCTGCCAGCCATAGCCCTTAGCGTAGCCGCGTTTCTAGCCCTCGATTGGTTCCGCAGCGCTGGAATTCAGCACCGCTCCCAGTCAACCTTTAAGCCAAGTTCTTGCGGCATTCCTGATCCGGTTCGAGATCATGCACTCAAGCCCAACTGCTTTTCCGTCGAGCGATGGGGCCGTGATTCGTATGAGTTTTTCACCAACAATCTCGGCTTTCGTGACGAGAAGATCAGAGACGTTCCTTTTACCGATGACCGGCCTCGAATCCTGATGCTGGGCGATTCTTTCACCGAGGGCATGCTGGCCTGGCGCGACACTTACGTCGCGCAAACCGCCGCCCGCTTCCCGCAATATGATTTTCTCAACGGAGCCGTCGCCAGCTACTCTCCGTCCAACTACCTAAATGTGACGCGAATGGTGTTGGATAAAGGAGTCGCCATCGACGAGGTGATTGTCTTTATCGACATCTCCGACGTCAGTGACGAAGCCGCCGTGTACCACGATACCGATGCCTCTGGCGCGGTGATCGGGCCGCGGCGGCAAAGTTGGCGGTACTCCCGGCACGCGCGCTGGTGCAACCTGCTCGCCCGGCACTTGTTGCTCACCAAATACCTGTTGGAATTGGTTGAGTGGCGCCTCATTACCTGGGGGCACTATCAAATCAGCTTGACCGAGCCGATCAATGTGTTCGACATGCAGCTCTCGGCCTGGACCTATCGGAAAGTGAACGAAGCAAGCCCGTACCCGGCCGGCTACCAGCCGCTTGGAGTTGAGGGCGGCATCGCGAAAGAGAAGGCAAAGATGACGCTGCTTTGGCAGGAATTGGAAAAGCGGCATATACCCCTCAGTGTCGTGGTCTATCCTTATCCGGCGCAGCTTATTCACGATACTTCGGATTCCCGTCAGGTGCGCATCTGGCGCGACTGGTGCGAGGGTAAGTGCCGGCGCTTTCTCTCCCTGTTTCCGGCTTTCTTTGCGGCAAAGGACGCCTGCCCACAGGGCCAACCCGGCTGCTGGTATCCCAAGCTGTTCATCTTTGGAGACGCTCATTACAACGCCGCCGGCAACGCTCTGGTGGCAGACGCGGTCATCCAGAGCCTGACCGAAGACCCGCCAGCCAAACGGCGGGAGGCAAATGTCACGCGAGCCGGTTCGGAGCTAATCACGCACTAAATGTGAAGTTTCTGTTTGGCGAGCCAACATTTGTAGCACCTATATGCTACTAAAATTAACAAACGTTAGCACGTAGCTACCAAACGATAAAAGCACTATAGGTCCATCGCGAGAAATGCCTCTAGAATGCGCTAGCGAGCCCTAGGGCGCGCGTGAAGGTGTGGCTGTGGACTCAGAGTACCTCCCAATCGCTGCAGGGGCTCAGAACTCAATTGAGACCGGCCGGAGTCGCGACTCCTAAGCATAGGATTCCCATTTTGGAAATACCGTCTTACCGATGACCACTCATCAGCTCGAGAAAGTCAAACACTTTAATCAGCTTGCTCCCTCGGCACAGATGGGAGGCTCAAAGACGCTATGTCGATAACGGGTCAGCCAGTAATGAAAGATGATGAGGGCGTGCAAGACGTTCGCCTCCCCGAGGAAGAGCGAGCGACAGGCTATGCACACGTCTGGACGTTGCTGGCCCTTGTGCTGGCTGTCTTCTACCTTGCAACCAGCATTTATATCTCATTGCATCGCCCCTTCTGGTATGACGAGATTGTTACTTACAACGTTGCCACGCTCCCGGATTACAGAACCATCTGGAGCGCCGTCACCCATGCAGTGGACGGCGGATCTCCGGTCTATGACGTGGTGGTAAGGGTGTGGTACCAGATGTTTGGGGAGAAAGATGTCGTCGCTAGGCTGCCCTCCGCCCTAGCCATGATAGCCGGCATGCTTATCGTCTTCGATTGCGCGCGGCGACTCACCGACAACCTGCATGGACTGATTGCCCTGGCCGTCTTGACTTGTTCGTTCCTGCCTTACTACGGGCATGAAGCCAGGGCGTACGCCATCTATTTCATGCTGTCGGCGCTGGCTTTGTGGGTCTGGTTGAATACCAGGCAGGAGAGCCGATGGTCGGCCGTCCTCTTTGGAGCAATAATTTTTCTGGCCGTCGCCATGCACTATTATGCAGCGCTGCTCCTGGTGCCGTACGTGTTATGGGAGGCCATTCGCTGGCGACCCTGGAAGCTGCCGTCCGCCAGGCTGGCGGCCGGGATTCTGGGAGCAGTCGTCGCGGCTGTCCTGCTTTTGCCCGCGATACGGTCCTTTGTGCCGATCGTGACCGCACTCAATCCGTGGACGCCTACGTCCTTCGACCGGCTAAGGGAGATTTATGACGTATTTTTCCCCGACGGCTTGTGGCTGCTGGCCCTGATTGCCATCTGGATCGCGCTGGTGAGCACCAGGAACAGGAAGATCGATCTCCCTTCGATGTCTTCCGCCGAAACGCTTGGTTGGTTATTTATCTGCATTCCGTTGGCCGGCTTCGTCGCGGCAGAACTAAAGACCAAGAGTTTTGGCGCCCGATATTTCATCGGCACGCTACCCGGCGTTGCGGTTGCGTTTTCCTGCGCGTTATGGCGAAACTTCAACCGGGCATGGCGCGTCTCGCTGGGAGTTTTGCTGCTTCTGGCGACCTACGGAGTGGCGAAACAAGTGATCGCGACGCGACATCCCGATCTTAATGGACCCGCTCCGCACGACGCTAAGCTCGAAGACACGCTGCGCCAGGAGGGCAAACAGTACTTCCTGATTACCAATCAGGCCCGCTACTGGGAGGCTTACCACTACTCCAAGCATCCCGAGCAATACTTCTACCTCGCGTCGCTGGATTCCGGTGATCTGCGGCTGACCATGAACTTCTCGCGCTACATTCCGGTGCAGTTCTGGACGCTGGAAGACATCAAGAAGCACGCAGGGCAAACTGCTTTGGTTGCACCTTATCCGAGGATTGTGGAGACCTTGAAGCAGGCCGGGTTCCAGGTGGAGACGCGGTTCTCGGCGCCGCAGGAAGTCTTCTATCTGCAATGAACGTTTGAAGGCAGAGTTCTTGCCCCACATTGGAAAGCAGATCCCTCGCGGGCCGAAGGCCCGCTCGTGATGACAATTCTTGAGGACTTCCACTCTCAAGGGCTTCCACCGGGAAACCCCGGAACAACATTCATGAAAACAGTTCCAAGCTCTGGGCAGTTCCGTGGAATGGTTTGCGCCGGCATCCTGGGGGCGGCGACGATGGTGATCGCGCCTTTCCTGCTGCGCGGTTACACCGCCGGGCATGACACCGTGTTCCATGTGGCGTCATGGCTTGACATCGCCCGGCAATTCCACGAGGGCATTGTCCACCCGAGGTGGGCGGAACTGGCCTACTACGGGTACGGCGAGCCGGCGTTCATTTTCTATCCGCCGCTTTCTCTTTATCTGGGAGCGGTGCTCACGTTGCTGTTGCCCTTTTCCATGGTGGTCGGCGCCTATGTCTGGCTCGTGCTGGTGGCCGCAGGCTTCAGTTTCTTCTATCTGTGCCGGCAGTTCTTCGATGGGCCCGCCTCGCTTCTGGGGGCCGTGGTTTATGTGCTGAACCCCTACCACCTCCTGGAGGTCCATGCGCGCTGGTCGCTGGCGGAATTGCTGGTCAGCGCTTCCCTGCCGCTGCTGCTGCTCGCCATCTACCGGTTGAGCACACCGGGGCGACGCAGGATAGCCATCGTGGCGTTGCTGTTCGCAGTGGTCGCGCTCACCAACGTTCCCCTCGCGGTAGTGGCGGGATATGGCGCGCTGGTCTTTGCCGTTGCGTTGATGTTGGTCCGGAGATCTGGGATTGGTCCTATTGTCAAGTTTGCTGCGGCTATGGTCCTCGGCTCCGGATTGGCCGGATTCTTCCTGCTCCCGGCATGGTTCGAGAAGGGGTGGGTGCTTTCGGCAGTGCATCCGCTGGTGCCGCCTGCCGCGCAATTCGTGCGGCTGACCACGCGGCCCTACGACCACTTTGGATGGGCGCTGGCGGGGGTCGAGGGGGGGCAGATTGTTCTTGGCTGTGTGGCGTGGGCGCTGTGCCGCAGGGCCCGGCCGCGCGGCGCCTTCTGGGCCTTCAGTGCACTGTTCGCGGCGTCAGTGCTGATGGTTCTGCCCATCTCGGCGATCCTCTGGCGGATGGGGCCCGCGTTGTTTTACGTGCAGTTTCCCTGGCGATGGCTCGGCCCGATGGGGCTGGCCTTGTCTTTCTTTATCGCGGCCGCCGTGCAGCAGTCAGGTAAGGGGACCGTGCTGGAGGTCGCCGTTTGCGCGCTTGGATTGGCTACGCTCGCGGTCTTCACGGTGCTGATCAATACCCGCGCTGACGTGATGCTGGCGTCACTCAAGAAGTCGGCCTCCGAAGGCATAGGCTATTTAGGAACGCCATATTTTCTACCGCGCGACATCCAGATTAACGACATTGGGATACCGCTGCAGTTGACGCACGGCGACCCGCTCGTCTCTAGGGTGGGTCCGGAGCTTGCTCAGTCCGCGCGGCCAGAGGACGAGACTTCAACGGCCCCGGCGCAGGGCTCGTCCCGGATTGCGATTACCCGCTGGTCGGCAAACGCAAAAGAGGTCACGGTGGAGGCTGCGCAGCCGATTCGCCTTCGCTTCCGATTGTTCCGGTATCCGGGATGGAATGCGTATGTTGACGGCAAGTTGATTGACACGGCCACCACAGATGCGCGGGGTGCCGTCGTCGTGGCTGTTCCGTCCGGACGCAGCCAGGTGAGCCTGATTTACCAAGGGACGAGGGACCAGATGTGGGGGATCGTCGTCAGTGCGATTTGCGCGGTGGTTTGGTTGTGGATGTTTTTCAGCGGCAAGAGTGAAGAGCCGAAAGTGGCACCCCATTGAACCTATGACCCTGGTTAAAGAGCCTACGTCTCGCGCCACTGCCTCCGCTCCCGGGAAGGTGCATTGGCTTGCGCCGAGCCTTTCAGCGGCCCTGGTTTTGCTGCTCGGGCTGATGCTGAGGGTTCTCTACCTCATGCATGAGAGCGTCAGCGGCGACGAGGCATTTTCCATCACGTTGACTCTGGAACCGCTGGCGCAGGAGATGCACAAGCTGGTGCTGGACGTGGTTCACCCTCCGCTGCATTACCTGGTGCTGCGAGGATGGCTCAAACTCTTTGGGTTCGACTTGCTGCAGGCCCGGATACTGTCGGTCATTTTCGGCACCCTGGCGATTGTCTTCCTCTACTTGCTGGCGGAGTATCTTTTTGACCGCCGGACCGCATTGCTCGCGGCGTTGTTGATGGGGACATCCCAACTCGCGATCATGTTCTCGCAGGAGGCGCGGCCCTACGCGCAAATGCACTTCCTGTCGCTCTTGTCCGCATATCTGTTCCTGCGCGCGTTTCGCGAGGGACGGGCGCTGTACTGGTGGAGCTTTGTCGGCGCCAGCACCGTGATGCTCTACACCAATTACTTCGGACTATTTCTGATTGTGGCGCTGCTTGTGGTCGCGGTGGTTTACCGGCAACGTAGTCAGCTTCGTCCGTGGTCGGTGGTGGCGGGCGCGGTGGCCGGTCTGGTGTTGTATAGCCCGTGGCTGACGAGCGGAGTGGCCCACGAAGCCATCAAGCCGGGCAGAGTGACCGGGGGAACAGCGGAATATTCCGCGGTGCACTGGTGGACGCTTCTCTCGATTTTGAATTCCTTCAATAACGGCAAACCGGCAGGGCTGCGTTCGGATTCGCCGTGGTGGGCATTCGTGGTGGGTGGGCTCCTGTTTACGCTGCCCATGCTGCTGTTGCTGAAGAAGCTGCTGGCGACCGAGCCGCAATCAGCGGCGGCGGACCGCGACCGGGAAGATATTGTCATCACCGCGATACTTTTTCTGCTTCCCATCTGCCTGATCCTTTTGTGCGGAAAGGCCGCCCACATTCCATATAACGTGCGCTACGTATCGTTTTGCGCGGCTTTCTACTATGTTCTGGTGGCGCGCGCCATCCTCGAGATACCGCTCAGTGCGGTACGCTGGGCGCTGGTCGCGTTGATTCTCGTGTACAGCGCCAACGCGCTGCGGTCGAACTACTTCATGCGCTGGAAAGAAAACTGGGATGCAGCTTTCGCGTACGTGGAGGCCAATCGGCAGCCGGGAGACTGCGGGGCCTTCCCTCCCGATTTCAGGGTCTTGCTGCAGCCCTGGACGGTCACTCAGGCGGGCCGCCCTTCATTTGACATAATCTCCCAGCAAAGCCTGGCCGCGGGAGCTCCGGGGTGTAACCGGCTCTGGGAGGTCACGGCAGCGCCGCGCGACGATTGGCGGCAGTGGAACGAGTACAAGAAAAACAGCGACCCCATTCCAGCGAGCTTTGGGAAGATCGCCGAACAACGTTTCTACGCCGTGCACGTGGCCCTGTATTCCCGGACGGCGCAATGAGTGCGGACGCTGAAGTTTCGTCTTGGAAGGATTGAGCGCCCCTTTGGCAGATCCAAATAAACCTCCTGCTTATCAGCGCTTCCTGGCCTACGGCGCGCTTCTGCTGGTTTCCGTGATGCTGGCCGTCGGCGTCGCCGAAATCGCTCTGCGCATCACGCATTACGGCGAAGGGAACCTGATTCACCTCGAGAAGTTCGTCGAATACGATCCCACGCTGGGATGGCGGCATAAGAAGAATTTCTCATCCGAGTTCGTCAACGACGAATACCATACGACGCTGCGCTATAACGCCAACGGATGGCGCGGCCCGGAGCGCGACTTCAACAAACCGCCCAACGTATCGCGGATTCTGGTGCTCGGCGGTTCCTACGTGGATGGTTACTCGGTCAACGTGCAGGACCGGCTGAGTGAAGTGCTCGAGGCAAACCTCGGGCCGGCCTTCGAGGTGATTAACCTGGGAGTCGTCGGTTACGGCACCGACCAGGACCTGCTCTTGCTGGAGCAGGAGGGCTGGAAATACCAGCCCGATCTGGTTGTGCTGGTGTTCAGCTATAACGACGTCTGGCGGAGCGGGAGCCGCTACTTTGCCAATAGCGCCCGGAAGGTACAGAAGCCGTTCTTCGTCGCCAATGGCAGCGGCGATCTGGAGCTTACGAACGTGCCAGTGCCTCAGCCCGCAGCCACGTTGCAAGAACGATTTAAGGTGTACGAACTGGTGCGAACGGTGGTCAAGGGAAATCCCTGGCTGCATTGGTTGTCCATCAAGGCCGGAATGGCAGACGCTCCGGGATTTGTGTGGGGAGAGGAGTTTCCGGTCTATCGCAAGACGGAGACGCCGGTATTTGCAAGCGCCTGGGCGACTACCCAGGCATTGCTGGTCAAGATGAAGCAGGAAACTCAGCAGCGACACGCCGGACTGGTGGTCTTCTATGTCCCGTCGCGAATCGAATTGTCGCCGGAGGAGTGGAAGCGCGCGAACCTCCCGGCGGATTATGATCCCGGCACTGTGGCCGGCAAACTCGGCGCGATCTGCAAGGCCGAGGATATTCCGTTCATTGACCCAACTGACCGTTACAGAGAAGCCACCAGGCAAGGCCCGGTGTTTTACTCGCATGACACGCACTGGAACCCGGCGGGTCACCGTCTCGCCGGCCAGATGCTCACCGACTATGTACAGAGCTCTTTGCAACGGGCGAGCCAGTAACAGCAGATCTTTCGCGGGCTGAAGCCCACTCGTGATGACAATTCCTGCGGGCCGGGACTTTAACAAAGCCAATCGATTCCATGACAATAGCTTCTGACCAACCGGCAAGCGTAGCTGCGGCAGAGAGCCAGGGCTTTTCCGGCGCTGCGCGTCATGGATTCTGGTTTCCATGGACGGACTCGGTTTGGCTCGGGCTGGCCGTGTCTTTCGCTGTTGGATTGCTGTTTACGCTGATTCTGTTGGGCCCGGCGGTGGTAAACCCTCACAACACCGGCTGGCTTCTGGGAGATCCGGCAGACCACTTCATCGCCTGGGAGCTGCTTCGCCAGGACCCGCACTGGCATTGGCCTCTGACCTACACCGATCGGGTGGGCTACCCCCTGGGCGAAAACGTGGCGCTCATGGATCCCAACCCTTTGCTCGCGGTCTTCTTCAAGCTCTTCTCGCCGTGGCTGCCGGAACCATTTCAATATCTCGGAATTCAGGCGATATTGATCTGCACGCTGCAGTTCTTCTTTTCCATCCGGTTGTTCCGCCTGCTCTTGGGGCCGAATCCCGTTGGCATCTTCTTGTGTAGTGTGTTTTTCCTGGTTGCGCCGCCGCTGGCGTGGCGGCTCAGGAGCCATCTGGCACTAGGCAATCACTGGTTGCTGGTAGCGGCGCTGCTGCTATATTTCCAGGCGCAGCAGGAATCGCCGCGGGCGATCCGGCGATTTGTGGTTTCATCTCTGCTGCTGGCAGCAGTGGCAATTAGCATTAACCCTTACCCTGCGTTCCAGGTTGTTCTGGTGCTGACGGCGGCGGCGGCCAGCCTAGTTTGGCAGCGCCGACTAACGCTGGTGAAAGCGCTGGGTTTGGAGGCGGCGCTGGGTCTGACTTGTGCTCTGGTGGCGTATTCGATGGGCTTCTTCATCGCCGGAGGTAAGGGTTACGGTCTATTCGGATATCGCTCTTACTCCATGAATCTGCTGGCGCCTTTCGATCCCGACTTCTATGGATCAATTTTGTCGCGCCTGCTGCCCCACTTTCCTAAGAGCTCGACACAGACAGGAAACTATCTGGGCGCAGGCGTTATCTTTCTCCTCCTCGCCTTGTTGGCGCTCTTCGCGTTGCGGGCGGAGAAACTTCGCTCGCTCGACAAGCGTCGGGTGGTTCCCTTGCTCCTATGCTGTCTCGGGCTTACCCTTATGGCGCTTTCGACCAAGGTCATGATTGGCCCCGCGACTCTGGTGGACTTTGATCCGCAACAGCACCTGACGCGGTTCTTGTCTCCGCTGCGGGTCAGCGAGCGCCTGTTCTGGCTTCCCTACTACGCCATCCTGATGGCCGTGCTGGCTGCACCCTTTCTGCTGTTTCGTCGAGCACAGGCGAATTGGCTTTTGGCGGTGGTGCTGGCCGTTCAACTGGTTGATGTCGCTCCCCTCGTCAAGTGGGTACATTCGACGGTGAATCACTCCTGGCCTCTGCCCCTGAAATCGCCTATTTGGAATACGCTGGGTTCCACCCATGAAAATCTGGTGGTGCTACCAGCATGGCAATGTAGCGGCAGTTCCTCGCCTGGGCAATGGGACGGCTTCCGGATTTTCGGCTTCCTGGCGGTGGCGCAAAAAATGCGCACCAACAGCTATTTCTCCGCGCGGTACACTCAGGTCAACAGCGATTTTCATTGCAAGCACGCGATCGCGGCCCTGTCCGAGCAACCACTCTCTCCCGACACCGCGTATGTGGTTTCTCCTGCACTGGCGGCGGTAATCGCCAGAGGGCCGACCGGACCGGGAAAATGTCACGCGGTGGACAGCTTTATTCTATGTTCCACGAAGACTGACTTCGGCCTACCCCTTGAAAGCATTCCCCAGGCAGAAGAGCAGATCCCGACCGCACCCGGGACGTTGCACTGATGGACTCTGCTCCGAAGATAATGCGGCCTACGCGGTTGGCTTCATGAAGACCCTCCCCGACCTCGCTACCTCGGTTGGTCCGACACAGGACCCGGCGCGCGTGGGCACGCCGGCGAGCGCTCCCCGGGGATTCGCTTCAGCCTGGATCGATTCCATCTGGCTTGGCCTTGCGATCTCTTTGATCGTAGGTTTCCTCTACGCACTTTTCCTGCTGGGTCCGGCGGTGCTGAACCCGCATAACCTCGGCTGGCTGGGACTCGACCCGGCAGACCATTACATCGGGTGGGAGTTATTTCGACAGGACCCGCACTGGCATTGGCCACTTACCTACACCAATCGAGTGGGCTATCCCCTGGGCGAAAATGTAGCCCTCATGGATGCGAATGCCCTGCTGCTGGTGTTGTTCAAGCCGTTCTCGCCACTGCTGCCGGAACCGTTCCAGTATTTCGGAATTGAGGCAGTCCTGGTCTGTGCCCTGCAGTTCTTCTTTTCGCTGCGGTTATTTCGCCTGCTCCTGGGTCAAAACCCGTTGGGCATAGTTCTGGCCAGCCTGTTTTTTCTCACCTCGCCGCCTCTGGCCTGGCGGCTTACCCGCCACTTTTCCTTGAGCAACCACTGGTTGCTGCTTGCGGCGCTGCTTATATATTTCCAGGCGCAGCAGGAATCGCCGCATGCGATGCGGCGCTTCGTCATTTCAGCACTGGTGTTGGCGGGAGTAGCGGTCGCCATTAATCCATACATTGCCCTTCAGGTCTTGCTGGTTCTGACTGCGGCCGCCGGCAGCTTGCTTTGGCAGCGCAAGCTTACTCTGGCCAAAGCCCTCAGCTTCATGGCAGCGATAGGTGCGGCTTGCATGATTGTGGCTTATTCGCTGGGCTTGTTGATTGCCGGAGGCCAGGGTTACGGCGCTTGGGGATACCGGTTGTACTCGTTGAATCTGCTGGCGCCCTTCGACCCTATCTACGCATCAGTTCTGTCCCGCCTGCTGCCCCACTTTCCGCGCGGGCAGGTCTACCCCGGCAGCAACTATCTGGGCGCAGGCGTAATCTTCCTCGCCATTTTCTTGTTGATCTGGTTCGCGTGGCACCGGGGAAAATTGCGTTCTCTCGATCGGCGCCAGGTCGTTCCTTTAGTCCTGTGCTGCTTGGCGCTTACCCTGCTGGCACTTTCGACGAAGGTCTCCATCGGCGCTGCGACTCTAGTGGATTTGGATCCGCAGCAAAAGCTGACGCCCATCTTAAAGGCCCTACGGGCAAGCGAGCGGTTGTTCTGGCTACCTTATTACACAATCCTCACCGTGGTGCTAGCCGCTCCCTTCCTGCTTTTCCGCAAGTCTGTGGCCAGCTTATTGTTGGCCCTTGCGCTCCTAGTCCAGCTGGTTGATGCCGCTCCCCTCTTCCGGTTTGTGCGTTCCAATGTCTATCAAACTCTGCTGCAGCCACTGAAATCGCCTATCTGGTCGAAGCTGGGGTCCATCCACGAAAATCTCGTAGTGCTTCCCGCCTGGCAATGTGGCTACCGATTCTCGCCGGGCGATCTGGATGGTTTCCAGATTTTCGGTCTCCTCGCCGCCAGGCAACAGATGCGGACCAACAGCTATTACTCAGCCCGCTACACCAAGGTTAATTTTGATTTCCATTGCAAGCAGGCGATTGCCGCCCTTTCCCAACAGCCACTCTCGCCTGACACCGCGTATGTCGTGACACCTGCGCTGGCGGCTGTCATCGCGCAAGGTCCCACGGGACCGGGGAAGTGCCATGAAGTGGATGGTTTCATTCTTTGTTCTGCAAAGACAGATTTCGGGCTAGCCCTTGAAGGCACGCAGAAATGAAAACTCTCAATCACGAAGAGCGAGGGTTCCCGCCGATGAGCAGAGTTACTCCTGGCAAAACCTGGTCGCGACCAGAGAGCGCAAGCGTAGGACGGGTGCCTCGTGTCGCACTGATTGCGAGCGTCGCGGTAATCATCCTGATCGCGATGGTTCGCGCCTGGTATTGCTGGGGAACCGATGCCTGGGTGAACCATCCGGCGGGCGCGCTGATCGCGATGGCCGCGGATCTGAAGAACGGTATCTTCTATCGCCCGCTCTACGGCCCAGCAGGATATGGCGGCACTCGCTACTTTCCTCTGTACTTCGTTTTGCACGCGCTGCTGATGAAGGTGGGTGTTCCGATTTTGCCGGGTGCATTCTTACTTTCTGCGGCTGCGGTAATCGCTCTGCTCACCGGGGTCTTCTACCTGCTGCGAGGATTGGGAGTTGAGCCATGGCTGGCGGCGTGCTCGACCGGGGCAGTCCTAGCAGCGGGCTGTGCGCAGTATTCATTGGTGAGTCCGCACGCAGACGGACTGGCGAGTGCTCTCAATGTCTGGGGGCTGGCGGTGGTCGTCCGGGCGAAACTCAGCCATCGTGGGGTTCTATTGGCTGCGGTCCTGTTCACGCTGGCTTGGTCCGCCAAGATTACAACCGTCTTTGGAGTTGCCGCAGCCTGCATTTGGTTGATGAGCACGGGATTCTCGGCCATGGCCTGGGAACTCGCGGCCGAAACCTGTTGTGGTTATTTGCTGGTGGGCGCGGCTCTGTACGTGGGCAGCCAGGGCCGCTTCTGGGAGATCTTCAAGGCTTGCGCCTCCGGCGGCACGAGCCTGCTGGGCTTCGCTTCAGGCCCGCTGAACATGGTGGTGCTGGCCGCACGACTGGATCCCGGAGCGCTCTTGTTTCTGGTTCTGGCGCTGGCAGTCCTGGCGTACGTGATCGTTTTCGGCGAGCTGCTGCAGAATTTGCCGGCCTTGTTGCTAATCGCGACGCTGGCGGTCACAGCAATCATTTATGGCTCTCCCGGGATCAATGAAAACCATCTGCTGGATGTGCAGGTGGCTGCCGTAGTCCTCATCGCTACGCAGTTGGCAACAGTAGCCAGCCCGCACTACAAGCAGGTGGGGATCTATGTACTGGCGCTGGCCATCATCGTGGCAGCTTTACCGTTGCTGCGTAAATTCAAGAATGGCGACCGGAGGTTCCATGCGCAGCGCTTTGAGAGAGTCGTTGCGCTGGTCAGCGGCACCCGCGGACCAATCCTGGCAGAGAATCCGGTGATACCGCTGCTTGCCGGCCAGCAAGCATACGTCGCAGACCCCTGGATGTTACGACTGCTGCGGCAGCGCATTCCTGACTTCGGGGAGCCGCTTCTGGAAGGACTACGCCGTCAAGCTTTCGGTGCAGTCGTGCTATCTATGGCCGATCCCAAGACCGACTCCGGAAAGTGGTGGTATGAGACGGCACACTTCGGGCCAGGATTCGCAGCGGCGCTCAACCAGAACTATCGGCTGGTGGCAACCTTCGACGATCAGAGAGTGTATCTGCCAATTGGGGATGGTCCGCGGTAGGGCGAAGGCAAGTGAGGACTACCTGTGCGTTGTCATTACGAGCGGCCTTCAGGCCGGAAGGAATCTGCTTTTCGCTGGAAACCTCAAAAAGCAGATTCCTCGCCCGCCGGGCGGGCTCGTAATGACAATTTCTGCATGACGGACAGCTCGTCTTTCGCCGCCAATCGTCAGGCAACCCAATCCTGCGGTCTCAGGTGTTAGGGTAAGAATCTCCTTATGAGCACGCCACCCGTCGTTTCGGTCGTCATCGCGTCGATCGTTGGACCGCCGTTCATCGACGACTGCGTCGCCTCCGTGTTCGCGCAGAAGGATGCCCCGGCGTTCGAGGTCATCGTCGTGGATTGTCGCGGGTCGGAGAACGTGGCCCGCCTTCGGCAACGCTTTCCCGATGTGCACTTCGTGGAGTTGGATCATCGCGAGACCGTTCCCCAGCTTCGGCGCATCGGGGTCGAACAAGCGCAGGGCGGGATCGTTGCAGTAATCGAAGAACATTGCGTAGCCGCCGACAACTGGCTTGCGACGTTATGCGCTGCGTTCTGTCCCGAGTATGTCGCGGTTGGCGGGCCGATCGAGTTTCGCGGAGGCCGCTTGCGCGACTGGGTCACCTACTTCATCGAGTACAACTCCTACCTTCCGCCCTGGCCGGAAGGCGATGCGTACAAGCTCGCCGATGCCAACGTGGGCTACAGACGAGAAGTCTTGATGGCCAATCTGGAACAGTTGAGCGCCGGCTACTGGGAGGCCACCTTGCACTACAAGTTGCTCGCTGAGGGAGCCAGGTTCCGCAGTGTGCCGAGGACTGATCGTGTATCACCGTGGCCCATTCGATTACGGCTACTATCTGCGCCAGCGCTACCTGTTCAGCCGCGCCTTCGCTGGCGCGCGCCGGGGCACGCTCTCACCGGCGAAGCGGGCAGTGTATTTGCTGGCCGCACCGGCGATCCCCTTCGTGCTGCTGGCCCGCACGGCAGCTCGGGTGTTCGCGAAGAAGTGTCATGTGGGCAAGTTTCTTCTTTGCCTGCCGCTGATCGTTCCCGCCATGGTGATCTACGTAATCGGGGAGTGGATGGGTTACGGGTTCGGTCCGGGGCGCGCTCTGATGGAGGTCGAGTAGCTTGACAGCGCCAGCAACTCCAACGCTCACCGTGGTCGTCACCGTGGTCAGTGACACCTCCGAGCAAGCCGACACTCTTCATCTGGAGGGCTGCCTGGAAGCCCTGCGGCAGCAAGTCAATGCGCCATCGATGGAAGTGCTGGTGACCTGCGATGCGCGCCTGCCGGAGATCCGGGAGCTCGAGCACAGGTTTCCTGACTTTGGTTTCATCGCGGTAGAGAACCTTCACACCGCCCGCTCGGGTCCGAGCCGCGAGCATCATGATGAACTGCGTGGCATCGGCATGCGGAAGGCGCGAGCGCCGCTGATAGCCCTCATCGAGGATGTCGGGCGGCCCGATCCCAACTGGGCTGCTGCGTTGGTCAAAGAGCACGCGCAACCCTACTCGGCCATCGGCGGAGCGATGGAAAATGGGATTGATCGTCCGCTGAATTGGGCGGTTTACTTTGGCGATTTCGGGCGCTACCAGAATCCGGTTCCTCGCGGGCCCAGCGCCTTCGTGAGCGACGCCAATGTCTGCTACAAGCGGGAGGCGCTGGAACGTGTGGCGGACGTTTGGGCCGACACCTATAGCGAGTCGCGCGTGCACGCGGCACTGACGCAGCGAGGTGAAGTGATTGCGCTGTCGCCCGAGGTGATTGTGTACCAGCACCGGCTGAACCTGCACTTGTGGCCGGCGCTGGTGGAGCGCTACGTGTGGGGCCGCTCGTATGCAGCGGTGCGAGTGGAAGGCGTCTCCGCGACGAACCGGGTGGTCTTCGCGATACTCTGTCCCGTGCTGCCCTTCGTGCTTCTGCTACGACAGCTGCAAAAAGTGATGAGCACGAAACGAAACCAAGGGGCGTTCGTGCGGGCTTTGCCCCTGACCTTCCTGCTCGACGTAGCCTGGTCGTACGGGGAATTTGTCGGATACGTGACCGGGCACCCGTAGCGAGATCCTCGGGTGCCGCCAGGCTGAAGTCTGGCTCCGTCCAAGGGTTTGGCGAGCACACGGCGCTAAGAGCGCCGCTCTACCCGAGCGGGAAAACAAGCAATAATTGGCCACCCGAGTTACGAGCGAAGAGTTGAGCACGATCAATTTGCATCCACAGATTAACGGCGATTTGCCAGGACAAAAGCCCCGGTTGGGAAGCCCGCGCCTCAGCGTGATCGTCCCGGTGCGCAACGGAAGCAAGCATCTCGCGCGCTGCCTGGAGGCGCTGAGCCGTGCCGAGTATGTGCAGTTCGAAGTCATCGTTGTTGATGACTGCTCGACGGACAACACACCTCAGATTGCGGAACGCTACGGCGCGCGCTACCTGCGCACCTCCCGAACGCTGGGGCCGGGAGGAGCGCGGAACCTGGGCGCGCAACATGCCGGCGGAGAGATCCTGGTGTTCGTTGACTCGGATGTGGTCATGCCGCCGGAAGGGCTTTCCCTGATTGCGGAGGATTTTCGTCGCGATCCGGAGCTGGCCGCGGTCTTCGGCTCCTACGACGATACGCCGCCATGGACTACCTTCATTTCGCAATACAAGAACCTGATGCACCATTATGTGCACCAAGCCTCAAGTGAGTCGGCGGCCACATTTTGGGCGGGATGCGGCGCGGTGCGGAAGAAGGTCTTCGAGGAGTTCAACGGATTCGACGCGGCGACGTACACGGTTCCGTCCATCGAAGACATTGCCCTTGGGCTGGAAATGGCGCGGGGTGGGCGCAACATTCAGCTCGACAAACGCTTGGCGGTAAAGCATCTCAAGCGCTGGACGATTCGCAATCTGTTGCGGGCTGATATCTTCTATCGCGCGATCCCGTGGACACGTTTAATCCTGAACACGCGGCATCTCCCCCGTGACTTGAACCTGACCTACGCTTCACGAGCGAGTTCGCTGCTGGTTGGACTGCTGGCCGTTGGTTGTGTGCTGTTGCCCTTCAGTCTCATCGGCTGGATCGGCATAAAACTCGTTCTGGTGCTTGGTTCGATGGCGCTCATCAGTGTGCTGCTGGTGATTTTGAATTGGGATGTCTATCGGTTCTTTCAACGCAAGCGTGGCTGGTGGTTTGCAATGCGGGCGGTCTTGGCTCACTGGGCTTACTACCTGTACAGCGGCGTCACCTTTTTTCTCTGCGCGGCGATTCACTTCGTCAGCTTACCGTTCTCCTCAACCCGCAAAGCCCGCGTGCGCAACAGTTGAGAAGTTAATGAGGAATTCGCGTGATGGGGACAGGAGCACTGCCGCCGGCTGAAGCCGGCGGATTAGTAAGGGCCTGGCGGCGACGAGGCGCTGAAGCGCCGCTCTACCCGTGCTACTGATGTGAACGATGAGAGTCGGCGTGGATGCAACCTGCTGGTCGAACCGCCGCGGCTACGGCCGTTACACGCGCGCCTTGCTGACGGCACTGCTGGAACTGGACCAGCAAAACCATTACACATTCTTCGCTGACTACGAATCTGAAGAATTTCCTCTGCCGTCGGGAGTTGAGCTTTTCCGCATCGCGACTAAAGTTCCCACCATACAAGCAGCCGGAGCGGACAGCAGGCGGTCCGTGGCTGATCTCTGGGCAGTCGCTCAGGCGATTCGCCAAGCCAACACAGACGTGATTTTCTTTCCCTCGGAATACACGTATGTTCCAGTCATCACCAGGACGCCGCAGATTGTGACGCTGCATGATGCGACGTCGGAGTTGGTCCCGGAGATGGTTTTTCCCAACCAGCGGGCAAGGTTCTTCTTTGGAGCGAAGAAGCGAATGGCAGTCCGGCTGGCGAGGATTCTGCTGACCGTCTCGGAGTACTCGCGACGCCGACTACAGGAAAAACTCGGCATCCCGCGGGAGCGGCTGCGAGTGGTGGGGGAGGCGCCGGACCCGATTTTCCGCCCTCTGGAGTCGTCGTCTGGCGCTGAGGTCTCGGCGCGTTGGGGAATCCCACCGGAGGCGAAGCTGTTGATTTACGTGGGTGGATTTACCCCGCACAAAAATTTGCTGATGCTGCTCGACGTCTTTCGCGAGCTGGTCAGCCGCGACAGCTTTCCTGATCTGCGGCTGGTATACGTAGGCGATTACGCCAATGATCCTTTTCATTCCAGCTACGGAGAGCTTTCGGGGTGCGTACGTCAGGCGCATCTCGAAGGGCGGGTGCTTTTCACCGGCCGTCTCAGCGACGAAGACCTGGTGGTACTGTTGAATCGGTCTGATGCGCTGGTTCTGCCTTCGTTGTCTGAAGGTTTCGGCCTGCCCGGAGTGGAGGCTGCGGCATGTGGCAGGCCGGTTCTGGCAACCACGGAAAGCCCGCTGCCCGAGCTGCTGGGCGACGGGGCGATCGCGGTTGCTCCCGGCGACCGCGCGGGATGGCTTGCGGCCGTCGAGCGGGTACTCACCGACGAGGCTTTGCGCGACCGTATGGGCAAAGCGGCCCTGGCCGCCGCGGGGCGGCTGTCGTGGAAACATTCCGCCAGCCAACTGCTTTCTGTTTTTCACGAGGTGCAGCCGAATGGCTCGTCCTCTTAGGTTCTGCTTTCTTTCGATTTTTTATCCGCCATACAGTTTTGGCGGAGACGCCATCTTTGTCTCGCGGCTGGCGAACTCACTGGCGCGGCTGGGGCACGAAGTGGACGTCATTCACTGCGTGGACAGCTACAAGCTCCTGGCCAAGAGCGAACCCACGCAACCGTTCGTCAATCATCCCAACGTCACCATACACAGCCTGCGAAGCCGCCTGGGATTTCTCTCGCCGCTGGTGGCCCAACAAGTGGGATGGACCTGGCCGAAGACGGATGCGATCCTCGAAGTTTTCTATGGCAGGAAGTTCGACGTAATCCATTACCACAACACTTCCCTGTTCGGCCCCAAAGTCCTGCAACTGGAGCCAGACTACAAGGACTTCATCAAGCTCTACACCACGCACGAGCACTGGCTGGTTTGTCCCATGCATGTTCTGTGGAAAGACAACGAGCGGCTCTGCGACAAGCCGGATTGTTTTCGGTGCACCCTGAAGTTCCGGCGGCCGCCGCAGTGGTGGCGATATACCGGACTGCTGGAGAAGTGCACCCCGGCAGTGGACATGTTTGTTTCGCCCAGTCAATTTACCCGGCAAATGCACCAGGACCGCGGATTTCAATCACCCATGGTGGTGCTTCCCTATTTTGTGCCCGCGCTTGACCAGGATGCGTCTACCTCAAGCACACCGCCTCACTCGACGCCCTATTTCCTGTACGTGGGGCGGCTGGAGAAGATCAAAGGCGTGGATACCATGTTTCCCGCCTTCCGCCGCTACCAGCATGCCGATCTGCTGATCGCGGGCACGGGTTCGTGCGAAGCCGCTCTGAGGGATCAAGCAAAGGACATGGCGAACGTCCGCTTCCTGGGACAACTCACGCAGGACCAATTGCAAAATTATTCCCGTCATGCGCTGGCGGTGATTGTGCCCTCCTTGTGCTACGAAGTTTTCCCCATCACGTTCCTCGAAGCCTGCCGCGCGGGAGCGCCATCCATCGCCCGGGACATTGGTGGATTGACGGAGATGATCGAGCAGAGTCATGGCGGCCTCCTGTATCGCAACGATGAAGAGTTAACGGCGGCCATCGAGCGCCTACATACCGACCCCGCACTGCGGCGGGAGATGGGCCAGCGCGCTTACCAGGCGTACACCGAGAGGTGGCGAGAGAGTGTACATCTGGAAGCATATTTCCGCGTGCTCGATGACACCGCGCGTCGTAAACTGGGATTCGTTCCGTGGGAGCAGCCGGTACGGCAGTCGTTGCAATTTCCGACTGTGCCGGCGGTTTGAGGTGGTGCTCACTCGAGAAGGAAACGCGATGCACGCACATTCTGAGCGCGAAATTACATCCGGGGAGGACGGCTTGCCACCGACAAACGACAGTCCGGTTCCCGATCCGCTCTTGCGGGCCTTCGGTCCGCTGCATCGGTCGGCCATGGGAATCGCCTGGGGCGTGGTTGGAGGCGGTCTGCTGGCGCTCGCATCCTTCGTCCTGGTCCTGCAGGGAAAAGACGTTCTCAGCCTGGGACTGCTGGGGCAATTCTTCCCCGGTTATTCCGTCTCCTGGCGCGGCATTTTCATCGGGCTTCTGTGGGGATTCGGTATGGGCTTCGTGCTGGGCTATGGATTTGCTCTGGTCCGCAATGCTGCGGTTTGGCTCTGGCTGACGGTGATCCGTTCGCGCGCGGAAATGGACCAGTACTCGGACTTTCTGGACCATCTCTAAAGGAAGACTCATGGACCCCAACGAGGAACAACTTGAACACGCAGTCATCCTGCTGAACGGGAAACTTCTGGGCATCGTTCTTGGTTTCTTGTTCGGGGTGGGCCTGTTTCTGGCGACCAATTTTCTGGTCATCAAAGGCGGTCCGCACGTGGGGGCGCATCTGGGCCTGTTGGCCAACTTCTTTCCCGGCTATCGGGTGACCTTCTTTGGCAGCATCATCGGCTTCTTTTACATGTTCATCGTGGGCCTGATCGTGGGCGTGGTGCTGGGCGCGGTTTATAACAAGATCGCGAGGGCGTAGGCTAGGAGGACACAGGGCAATATGTTCCCACAGTTTGTAGCTGCTCTTAGGCAATTCATCAATCAATTGATCGCCGAAGTACCTACGCACCTGACACATGAGGTAGCGGACTACCTCAATGAAGGCCGTGCTGACAAGCTCGACTCTGCGCTGAACCAATTCTTGCTGGCCGTAATCGATCTAGACTACCCAAAAGCGCAGGCTCTGTTCACGCCAGAACTCGCTTCAACAGAGGGGGTCAGCAAGAATTTTGTGGCGGCACAGGACGTCTTCAAGGACATAACCGCTTTCAAGCACGCCCCACCGCAGTTCAACACTCTAAGAACGAGCTGCTTGCTGAGCGGGACGATTCAGCACCAGGGAGGGCGGTCAAGCAGTTACCACATCCATTTGGTGCGAACACCAGAGGAGCTTTGGCACGAGTGGAAAATTAGCGCGTTTAACTTCGAAGCCGTCCCTGTTTCGACGCCCTTCATCGAAGCGATGAACGCAGTCCTACAGAAGAACGCAGCCCTACAGAAGAACGCAGTCTCACCGCAGAAGGCAGTCGCACCGAGGAAAGCGACCCCGCTGAAGAAAACAGGCGCAGGAAAGAAAGCAGTCGCACGTAAGAAAGGGCTCCCACGTAAGAAGGCGCTCGCACAGAAGAAAGCGCTCCCGCGTAAGAAAGCAGTCACAGGAAAGAAGGCAATCGCAGCCAAGAAAGCAGCTCCGCGAAAGAAAAAAGCACGCTCATAACGTGCTTCGGCATGTGGGATCTACCGGGGCGATCGATTTCTCCATCGCCAACAGGTTAAAACTGGAAACGAGATTCACTTCTGAACTGGTTCCTGCGATAGCACCTGGCGCTGCTCGTTGATGATGCTGTGCAAGGTCTCGTCCATGGAAATACGCGGCTCCCAGCCGAGAAGGTTGCTCACCTTGCTGATATCGGGCACCCGCCGCAACATATCTTCGAAGCCCTCTTCGTAGGCCTCATCATAGGGAACGAAAACGACGCGCGAGTTTGAATTGGTCATTTCCTTGATGCGGGCTGCAAGATCGGCGATGGTGATCTCCCGCGCGCTGCCCACGTTGAACACCTCGCCGGTAGCTCGGGGATGAGCGGCGATACCCACCAGCGCCTCCACGGCATCTTTGACGTGAGTGAAACAACGGCGCTGTTGGCCGTCGCCGAAGACGGTGATGTCGCTACCAGTGAGCGCCTGGCGGACAAAATTGGGGACGACCATTCCGTAACGGCCCGTCTGCCGTGGTCCGACAGTATTGAAAAGTCGCGCGATGACAATGGGAAGCTTCTTTTCTTTCCAATAAGCTACGGCTAGGAATTCATCAATTGCTTTAGAGCAGGCATAACTCCACCGGCCTTTGTTGGTTGGACCCAGAACCAGGTCGTCATCTTCGCGAAATGGGACTTGTTCGCGCTTGCCGTAAACCTCCGAGGTCGAAGTAATGAGTACGCGCTTACCTTTCTTGGCCGCGAGGCTCAAGACGACCTCCGTGCCGCGAACATTGGTTTCGATGGTACGCACCGGGCTTTCGACCACCAGACGCACACCCACGGCTGCCGCAAGATGGTAAATGAGATCGGAAAAGTCCACGAGTTCCGCCATCAACCGGGTGTTGGTAACCGTGTCAATGCAGTACTGGAACCTGGGATCATCCTTGAGGCTCTGGATGTTGGCCATCGAACCGGTGGAAAGATCATCAACAATGTGGACTTCGTCGCCGGAGGCAAGATGTCGTTCGGCAAGGTGCGAACCGATGAATCCCGCGCCTCCGGTGATGAGGACCTTCATTCTCGCCTCCCAGCGATGAAAACTTTCGTACTTGACCTGTTCGGAGAAGACTGGCACAAACGGGCGGTCAGGTCAATTCATGGGCGCCGGGCTTGCTCCGGATGACGACGTCCAACATGGATGCTGCACAGTTTCCGGTCATTCTGACCTATCACTCGATCTCGGAGGGCAATCCTCCGCTGCAGATTTCTCCCCGCCTGTTTGCCGAGCAGATGGAATGGCTGCAGGCCAACGCGCGAGTGGTGCCACTGGGTGAGGTGGTGGGAGCATTGGTCGAGCGCAAACCTCTACCCGAACGAACCGTAGTGCTCACCTTCGATGATGGTTATTCCGACTTCTACTCCTCGGCAGCGCCCGTGCTGCGCCGGCTGAAGTTTCCGGCTACGATCTTTGTGCCGACGGGGCTTTGCGGCGGGGCGAATCGTTCGCCCGTGCAGTCTGGTTGGGTCAGTCCGCAACCCTTGCTCGATTGGAACCGGGTAGCTGCATTAGCGAAGGAGGGATTTTCGTTCGGAGCGCACAGCATTACTCATCCCGCTCTGCCTGCCCTGTCCGCCGAGGAGGCAAAGCATGAGATCGCTGGCAGCAAGACAGAACTGGAGGAGCGCACCGGGCAAAAGGTTGAGTTCTTCGCTTACCCATACGGACGCTGGAGTCCCACTGTTCGAGCCGTAGTGCAGCAGGAATACCGGGGAGCATGCTCGACCGGAGCAGGCGTGGTTGAGCCTGACGCCGATCCGTTCGCGCTGCCGCGGGTTGATGTCCACTATCTGCGCCGCCCTGCGGCCTTCCGGATGCTCTTTACCGCGCCCTTCCTAGCCTATGTGGCGACGCGACGTTTCATCCGGAGAATCCGTCATCAACCCGAGGGTTTTTATGCTAGAGTTTAGCCGTTCGGCGCAATTGCGAGGCCCGCGACCTCAGGAAGGACGCACATCAACAGCGCGGACGAACGACTGGTTTCCCTCCGCCAAGTCGTTTTGGCCTCGTTAGCGTACCTTCTCACTATCAACACATAATTTTGCAGTCCGGCTGATGCCGAACTGTCTCTCAGAGAACGATTCGATGCCACTCGTCGCTCCCGAGCAACGTAACGTTGTGATTATCGGCGCCGGTCCAGCCGGCCTGACGGCGGCCTATGAGCTGTCGAAGCACAACGTTCCCGCTGTAGTTTTGGAGGGCGACAACACGGTTGGAGGAATATCGCGAACCGTCAATTACAAGGGCTATCTGTTCGATATTGGCGGGCACCGTTTCTTTACTAAATGGGACGAAGTCAATCAGGTGTGGAACGAGGTCCTGGGCGATAAGTTCCTGGCACGGCCGCGCCTCTCCCGGATTTTCTATCGCAAGAAGTTCTTTTACTATCCGCTGAAGGCCAAGAACGCTCTCTTCGGCCTCGGACCCATCGAAACGGTCCGCATCGTATTTAGCTATCTTCGGTCGCGCGTGGCCTATTACCACAATGAACAGAACCTGGAGCAATGGGTCAGCAACCGCTTTGGCAAGCGACTGTACGAGATTTTCTTCAAGACCTACACCGAAAAAGTCTGGGGCGTTCCCTGCACCGAGATCCGGGCGGAATGGGCCGCGCAACGAATTCAGGGCCTGTCGCTGACCACCGCGATCCGCAACGCGCTTTTCAAACAGCCCACAATCTCCGTCAAGACCCTGATCAACAGCTTTCACTATCCGGAACGCGGGCCCGGACAAATGTGGGAGATGCTAACCGAGCGCCTCCGGCACATCGGGTATCCCGTGCATCTGCAGAAGCCGGTCACGCGTATCGTGCACGGCGACAACCGGGTCCTCTACCTGGAGACACGCGGTGCGAATGGCACCGAACAGTTCCATGGCACGGACTTCATCAGCTCCATGCCGATACGCGAACTCATCAACGCGCTCGATCCACCCGCTCCCGAAGAGGTCCGGCGGGCAGCCAGCCGGCTGCGCTATCGCGATTTCCTGATTGTCAGCCTGATCATCAATCGCAAGGACCTGATGCCCGATAACTGGATTTACATTCACGAGCCGGGCGTGCGGGTAGGGCGAATTCAGAATTTCAAGAACTGGTCGCCGGCCATGGTGCCTGACCCGAATAAAACCTGCCTGGGTATGGAATACTTTGTCTTCCAGGATGATGACCTGTGGTCGAGCCCCGACGAAAAACTGATCGAACTGGCGAAGCGGGAGATTGCCGAGCTTGGCTTGGCCAAGTCGGAGGACATCGAGGACGGCGCAGTCGTGCGCATGCCCAAGGCCTATCCCATGTACGACGATGGCTGGGTGCGGCAGGTGACAACGATCCGCCGCTACCTGGAAGTTGCCTTACCTAATCTGCAGCTCGTAGGCCGAAACGGGATGCACAAGTACAACAACCAGGACCATTCCATGATGACCGCCATGTGCGCAGCGCGAAACATCATGGGCGCAAACTATGATCTGTGGGCCATCAATACCGAGGCCGAGTATCACGAAGAAAAGCAGGAGAAATCGGCACCTGTGGCCGAGGTTGAACCGCGGCGGCCAGCGTATGCGGAACCTGCGCGGGTCTCCGGGAACTCGCACGGAAAGAAAGATCAGGATGGCCCGGTTGCTGCCGATGTGAAAACGGCCAAGGCATCGGTACAGGGTGGCATTTCGGCGTCCTGATTAGCGAAGAGTTGGCAAGGTACATCTCATTGAACCCAGAAAAACTGAAACAGGGGACGTCGGCGCCGGGAGCGCGAGGCACAATCTCACTGGTGACGGGAGGCGCCGGCTTTATCGGGAGCCATGTCGTAGACTCCGTGCTCGCGATGGGACACAAAGTCCTGGTGCTCGACGATCTCTCCGGCGGATTCCGGGAGAATGTCAATGCGGCCGCGACACTGATTGAGGGGTCGGTCACCGATGTCGCGCTGGTTGACGAGCTGTTCGACCGCCATCAAATCGACTACGTCTACCACATTGCCGCCTACGCCGCCGAAGGTCTCAGCCATTTCATCCGCAATTTCAATTACACCAACAACCTTCTGGGCAGCATGAATCTGATTAACAATGCTGTCCGGCACCGTTGCCGGTGTTTTGTGTTTACCTCCAGCATCGCGGTGTATGGCTCTGGCCGCACGCCGATGCACGAGTCTATGGCGCCTCAACCGGAGGATCCTTATGGAATCTCGAAATACGCGGTCGAGCTCGACTTGCTGGCCGCCAAGCACATGTTTGGGCTCGATTCCATCATCTTCCGTCCACATAATGTTTATGGCGAAAGACAGAATATCGGAGACCCTTATCGCAATGTGATCGGGATCTTCATGAATCAGATCCTGCAAGGATTGCCCTGCCCGATCTTTGGGGACGGAACCCAGACCCGGGCGTTTACTCATATTGCCGATGTGGCGCCGGTCATCGCCCGGTCGGTCGATTATCCCTCAGCGTACAACCAGATATTCAACATCGGCGCAGACATTCCGTACTCGGTGAATGAACTGGCGCGCGAAGTCCAAACGGCCATGGGAAAGGACACCGGAACAGTCCACCTGCCCGCCCGGAACGAGGTGGTGGAGGCCTTCAGCGATCACAGCAAAGCCAGAGAAATGTTCGGCGCCAGTGCCGGCATCACGCTGGCGGAAGGCTTGCAGAGAATGGCTGATTGGGTAAGAAAAGTCGGGGCCCGGCGGGGCAAGGCCTTCGACAACGTCGAAATCGAGCGCGAACTGCCTCCCTCGTGGAAAGAGCTATGTACAACGCCAAGACCGTGAGCGTCGTCATGCCGGCTTACAACGAGGCCAAAGGCATTGCCTCGGTGGTGCAGGCGTTTCGTAGCGTCCCGGAAATCGACCAGGTGATTGTGGCCGACAATAACAGCGGCGACAATACAGCCGAACTGGCCATTGCGGCCGGAGCGACTGTGGTGACGGAGTCCCGCCGGGGCTACGGATATGCCTCGCAGGCTGCGCTTCAGGCCGCCAATTCCGACTACGTCATCATCGTCGAGTCTGACTGCACCTTCCGCGCCGAGGATGTGTACAAGTTCCTGGCCTACGCCGGGGAATTCGACGTGGTATTCGGTACGCGGACTGCCAAGTCGTGCATTTGGGAAGGCTCCAACATGGGGCCATTCCTGCGCTATGGCAACGTGGCCGTCGCCAAGCTGCTGGAATACCTGCACAACGGTCCCTGCCTTACCGACGTTGGCTGTACCTACAAACTTCTTAACCGGCGGGCCTTGCAGCATTTGATTCCTATGTGCACCGTCGGACAAAGCCACTTCTCACCCGAGCTGATGATGCTGGCGATACGGACCAAGCTGAATTGCGTGGAGATTCCCGTCCACTACCAGCCGCGCACCGGAACATCGAAAATCACCGGCAGCACTTGGAGGGCGTTTCGCCTGGGATTGCGTATGATCGCCATGGTCGTGCGCTATCGCTTCAAACGTATTCCGCAAGTGCCGCCGGCGGAAGGGCATAGCTTCAGCCGGGCCGCAAAAGTGGCCTCGAACAGTGGGCTTTAGCCCGTTTATCGAGTAATAGTTTCCAGCGCGCTCTTGACGGTTATCAGAGTATAGATTTGGCTGGCTACGAGCGGTACAAACACAGCTGCCGTGAACTTAAGGGATAGATCACGAGCACCTAGAATAACCAGCGCCATCAACGCCCAAGACCAATGAGGAGAAAACAGCAGCAACTCGTCGCCCCAGATATTGTGAAATACGGCGCTAAATACGACCCATCCCAGCGGCAGCCATACATACCGCCTCGTGCTCTCCTGCTTAAGACCCTTAAGAGTGCACCTGACCAGCAGGACGAGCCAAGCAATCGCGCCGATAGCTTGGAACCCTACATAGTAGCTTAGGCGCAATACATCATGTGCCGGCTCATAGCTGACCATGTCCCAACCGGGCTCCCGCATGATGCGTGGCGTCGGGCCGATGGCAGGGGAAAGTACGGTATAGATTGCGTAAACACACGCTCGTAAGGGATCATGCAGCAACCGAAATGTCGCATAAGCGCTCACAAAGTGGTGCATGGTGTAACTCTTCAGATAAAGGAAGAGAAAGACGCCGAGCCCCGCCGGAATGGCGGCAGCGAGGATCGCCATGCGCGCGCGCATGGTCTTGAAGGAATATTGCCAGAGAGCAGCCAGCGGGTAGAGAGCGTTGGTGATGGTTGTACCCCCGCAGAGAACAACCATGACCGCCAGGAACACTGTTGTCCCCATGCCAGCCAGCAAGGTTGGAACTACGAAGGTGATTGACAGCAGACCATTCGAAATGCCGAAATGTTCAGGCAGGGACGCTGTTACGTTCGAGGTAAACAGAAGATAAATGATGAAAAGCAAGATGCACTGCGGAAGCTTGACGCCGATCTTGAGCGCGAGCAGCGCGAGGAACCCTACTCCCGCTCCATGAACCAAGGCGACAACCAGCCTGGCTGCGAATATCCCCGCGTAATCGGGTGGCATAAAGGCTTCAAGCAGATGTTGGACGGCACGGACCGGGGGGCGCCAGAATGCAATTTCCAAAGGATGAACTAAGGCTTCCGGCGATTTTGAGTTCCCCACAATCCTCTCGAGCCAGATGCTGCTGTCGGAGTTAAAGAGAACGTTTTGCCGTTTCGCCACCACCGATCCCGGCACGGAGTTCATCCACCCGGACAGAAGCATGAACCAGGTGACGGCGGCCAGGCCAATCGCGGCGGCTACGATGTGCGCGTGCGCCGGCAACGGCGCTTTTGTAGCATTCCACGGTGTTTCGTGCTCCATGCTCGCCTAAGCTAACACAAAGTAGTTTGCTTGTCTGGCACGGTCGCGCACGACATGCGCGCGATTTTCGCGACGTATCCCATGAGCGGTTCTGATTCGGCGATCACGCAAGACGCGTCGGGCCCCGCCGCTACTGTCCCCAGCCAGGCGGCGGGTGGCGATTTGAAGGCGCTCATCTTCGACGTGGATGGAACGCTCTACGAGCAGGCTCCGGTACGCCGGGCCATGCTCTACCGGATATTGCGGGCCAACCTAACCAGCCCGATGCAAGGCATGGCCATCTTGCAGGCACTTCGCAGTTACAGGAAGGCCCACGAGGAGCTGCGGCACTCGCCCTCAGGCTCTGGCGAGATCGCCAGAGCGCAAGTTCGGCTTGCAAGTCAGGCGACGGGGATCAGTCCGGAGATCATCGCATCGTATGTGACGAAGTGGATGGAAGAAGAACCGCTCTCGCTTCTAGCGACTTGGATGCGAAGAGGAACGATAGCTCTGTTGCAAGCCGCGAGACAATCTGGATTGAAGCTGGCGGTGTGTTCGGATTATCCCGCCGAGCGAAAGCTGGCCGCCATGGGCATCGCGCCCTTCTTCGATGTTGTGGTCACGGCCCAGGACCCGCAGGTCGAGCGCCTGAAGCCTGACCCACGTGGGCTGGAGGTGACCCTGCGACGGCTCGCTGTCACAAGCAGCGAGGCTGTCTATATAGGAGACCGGTCTGATGTAGATGCCGCAGCCGGATTGCGGGCCGGGATCAAATACTTCATCCTGCGCGGCCACCAGGATTTCAGCGAGCTATTGAAGCTACTGGTCAAGCCAACTCATTGAGAAGCACGACTTGTAGTGACAACGCCGGTAACGAAACGAGTGGCCGGTCATTTAGGAATTGTCATTACGAGCGCCCTGGGTTTGGGCGCGAGGAATCTGCTGTTCGACGGAAAACGCAAAAAGCAGACCCCTCGCCCACCGCGGTGGGCTCGTGATGACAAATGGTGGGAAATGTCGCTATACCGTGCGAGGCTGATTAGTGCCCCGTGTGCGAATATGATTTGGAGCCGCAACCTGTGAAGGATTCTCAGGCCGTCAAACTTACGAAGGGGGAACAGCCCCGGGCGTCGACTACCGCCCCTGCCGAGTTTCAACCGGCCCGGCATCCCACACTCCTGGGTCACATCCAAATCGCCCGCATCGACCACTGGGTCAAGAACGTTTTTGTCTTCCCCGGAATCGTGGTCGCTCTGTCGGTGGACCGAGCCAGGCTGACTTCATGGTCGTGGCTCAACTTCTTGATTGGTATGTTGGCGGTATGCCTCATCGCCTCCAGCAACTATGTCCTCAACGAAATTCTGGACGCGCCTTCCGACCTGGCTCATCCCACGAAGCGGGCCCGGCCAGTACCTGCCGGGCGCGTCAGCATTCCCTGGGCCTATGTTGAGTGGCTGGCGCTGATGGCGGCCGGCCTGGCGCTCGGCCTGCATATTTCCAAACTCTTCACGATCACCATTGGTGCGCTCTGGATCATGGGATGCATCTATAACATCCCGCCGATTCGCACCAAAGACGTGCCCTACGTCGATGTGCTTTCCGAGGCCGTCAACAATCCCTTGCGCATGCTCGCAGGCTGGTATCTCACGGGATGTGTGCTGATTCCACCCGCTTCTCTTCTGCTGAGTTACTGGATGGTAGGCTGCTACTTCATGGCCATCAAGCGCTTTGCGGAGTTTCGCGACATCGACCGGCAACAAATCGCGATCTACCGTAAATCTTTCGCCTATTACAACGAGCAGCGTCTGCTGGTCGCGATTATGTTCTATGCTTCGGTGGCCATGCTGTTCTTTGGCGCGTTCATCATGCGATACCGCGTAGAACTGATACTGGCCTTTCCCCTGGTCGCCTTAGTCATGTCTCTCTACCTCTCCATCGCATTTAAACCGGTTAGCGCTGCCCAGCATCCAGAAAGCTTGTATCGGGAACCAGCCCTGATGGCCGCGGTAATAGTGTGCTCGGTGGTCATAGTTATTCTGTTATTCGTTAACCTGCCAATATTGAATAGGATATTCAGTCCGACAATCCCATGGGAGCGTGTGCAAACCTCTTTGCTACACCACTAGGTTTCCTGCTTCTCTTCCGGTTGCCCTTTTAAAAATGCAGACAGCGCCGTATGCGGCCAGGACGACCAGCATTGGCTCGATGGCAAAGCGAAACCGTAGCGCAGGTCGCGTCACATAGTAGATGAGTGGAAAAATCACGAGGACTGCCAGATAAAGCGGTGCTCCCGAAATGCGGGATCGCAATGCCAGGAAAATCCCGACCAGGGCAAGCAGAATGACCGCGGCGTTCGCAATGAAATCTACACTCAGGTACGTTGATCCCCCATACCAGGGATTTGCCTGACGGTCGGTAACGCCAAACCAAAGAGTCCAGCAGTTACGCAACGCTATTCGAATCGTCCGGGTTGGGCGCGACTTCATACTTGCGACTGCTTCGTGCTTTTTCGCCGTCATGTAGGCGATTTCGCCCATCTGTTTATAGAGAGATGCCTGCTGCATATTTCCGTAGGGAGACAGTGTAGTATCAAACCCTTCAGAACCCGGATGATTTCCCATCCATAACACCAGGCCCATATTCGACCGGATTGGGACGAACTTTCCGAATACCAGATAATTTCGGAAGGTCCACGGGACCACACCGATTGCACAGACTAGAAGGGCTACAGCCAGAGGCTTCATCCACGGAAGCGCTCCCTTGCGCAACTCCCAGAGCAGCCACCCAAACAGGAATGGCGCCAAAGAAAGGATGGAAGCGTTAATCAGCGCGCCCAGCGCCCAGAGCACACCGTACGCAGCCCATCGCAAGAGTCGCCGCTCACCACGGATGGCGACCGTGGCCCAAAGGATAACTGCAAGCGACAGAGCATCCAAGGTTGAGTCCCATGCCATCCTGATTGGTATTTGCCATGCTGATGGAAGCACAATCCAAATCCAGCATGCCAGAACGGCTGTCTGCGCCCCGAATGTTCTCTTGGCGAGCCCATAGATTGGAAATACCGTTAAGCCCGCAAAAATGCAATTCAGTGCTAGAAGGATCAAGCGGGACTGTTCACTATAGATGCCACTCAGCCGAAATATTCCCGCGACCAAATATGGATACACTGGACAGACCCAAGCAGTCGGCCCGGTGTTGATGACGCCCAATGGGCTGCCGAAACCGTTTCCAGAGACGATGGACCGCGCAATCTGGACCACTTCACCTCCAGACTGCACGGGGTTGACAACCACCCACGGTCTCCATCTCCAGGCGCCATAAAGTCCCAGCAAACGCAGCACAGAAGCCGTGATAGCAAGGAAGATCGGAGAATAGAAAAGTGGCCGCTTTGAGACTTGCATTATTAGGCTCAAACACCAAGTGAACTGGGAAGGCACCGTTTCAGAAGGGCCAGTCTAATCGTCACCTTTGCATTTTGCAACGAAAGCTGAGACATTAGTCTTCCATCCATCTTGCGGGTAGTCACACACACTCCATTGCAAACCGTTGACACATTATCTGCAACGCAGTCTCTCACTTCGAGGCGGATGCTGGCCTTCGGGGTCGGCGTGGTTTCGCTGGCATATTTCGTGGGGCTGCTGTATTTCGCGCAGATCCGCGCGCTTGATGGAGACGAAGCGTACTACATCACCGCGGCGCGGCTGGTTTGGGAAGGCAAGACGCCATACGCAGACTTCGCCTACCAGCAAGGAATCTCGCTACCCTACTTATACAGCTGGATATGGGCAGTTCATCCGCGTTCGCTCATAGCCATGCGCTATCTCTCCGCAGCGTGCGGAGCCATCGCGGTTCTCCTCTGGGGGATCTGGCTGCTGTCTACCAGGCGCTTTTCCACCGCAGTCTCTCTCGCCACCTTCGCAGTGATTATCTTCGATCCGTACTGGGTCTGGTGGAATGTCGCGGTGAAGACCTTCGCGGTGGCCAATCTGCTCACGTCGGCTGCGCTGATTTGCCTCTATTTCGCCCTCCAGTCGCAAAGGACCAAATGGTACGCTGTGGCCGGTTTGGCCCTCGGAACCTGTGCGTCCGTGCGTTCTCTTTACGCGCCGCTGGTCCCTTTTGTGCTGCTGTGGCTGCTTTACAGAGCATTTCGCAGCTCCGACCGCAACTTAGCGGGAACCATGGCATTTCTCGGAGGCGCGACATGCGGCGTGCTGCCCATGATCGTCAGCTTTGCACATGATCCACAGGCGTTCCTCTTCAATAACGTCAGCTATCGCAGCCTACTCTCGCCTCACGAAAGCTTTCGCCATTCTGTCCACGTGTACCTCAACAATCTGGTTTCATTGCTGCATCATACTTATTTCGTGGCGACCATGTTGCTCGCAATTGTGGGTGGCCTGAGCTTATTAAAGTTGCGCCATAGACGAGAGACGCCTTATAACCACCAGGATTATCGATACTTTCAGCTAGTCGTCCTAATGCTGCTGGTTTATGTGGCTACGGCATCGATTCCCTTCCCTGTGTTCGATCAGTATTTCACCAGCCCGCTGCTCCCATTTCTGGTGGCGTTCATCGCGGAAGGCCTGCGTGTCGCCTTCCGATTTCGGACGGCAAGCGTTCTTGCATTGATCGTGCTTGCTCCAATTCTCTTCCTTCGTGGTATCAAGGACGAGGCAGCGGAGTACGGCTCAGCCCCAAGCCTGCAGCTATCATCCGTTCGAAAGGTGACAGAAGTGCTGGAAGCGAATAGCCGTGAGAATGACATGGTGCTCTCAATTTGGCCAGCCTATGTTTTTGAATCGGGCAGGAGATATTTTCCCGGCTCAGAGAACCATTTCAACTACGGCGTGGCGTACAAGATAAGCCCCGCGGCGAGAATGCGTTTTCACGTTCTCTCGAAGGACGAGGTTCTTCAAGCAATCTCCACAGGAGCAGTGGATGTCTTCATCCCCTCATCGAGCAAGTATTACCTGGACGACACCATGTCACCGGGCGAGTTACTGGCGTTTCACGCCGCTCTAGATACTAACTACGCGGCAGTCGGTGGCGATGACGGCGTTGAGGTCTATCGAAAGCGGCAATAGAAGCGCAGTTTTCGCCGCTGGTAAGAACTTACCTAATTTCGTTTTGGGAGGAAGTGTCGCTCTTGGGAAGGTAGATCCGATCCTGACCAATGACTTGTACCAGTCGGTAATTTTCGAGAAGTGCAGGTACAAAACCCGGTCCGAAGGAAACCGTGTCGTACCACCACCGCACACCGGGCAATGAAGCGTCCGCGCTGAGTACCACGGCACTGAAAGTACGGCCGCGCAATCGTTCCAGTAGGGGATCTTCAAAGCCGGCAATACGTTTCCGCAGAAGCTGCACCATCCAGGGATCGAGTACGTACGGCCGCTGCCCGGCGAGTACCGGGATAATTGGATTTTCCGACAGGATGGGCTCATTCGCCGGACCGATGACTTCGAGAACCTGATGGAATTCATGCGGACGATACCATCCGCTCCAGGTCTTAATATGGCGCAGGATTGGCACAGCCGCGATGACGGTCAACAGCGCAAGACCATACACTCCGAGTCGCTTTTGGAGCGGAGACGCCGCCTTTGCCACCCACGTGGCAAGCAGAATAACCGAGGCGACCTGCACGTCCAGCAGATGATTTCCCGCAGTCCCGGGGGAGCCGAAAATCATGATTGTGATCGCCAGGGTGGCTATGAGAAACAACGCGGGCAGGCTCTGCCAGAGCTTCGACGAAAATATCAGAACCATCAGCACCAACATTGCGAGGACTGCAAACAAGACCATACCGGGGTCGGTATAGGCAGCCATCGACACCATCCGCCACGGACCGGTGACGATAAAGCTCCAGTCGGTGCCGCCAGCAGCGCACGCCTTGAAAATCTCCACAACACGGCCCTGGCTGCCAACGATCATCGCGCCGGCGAGGATCAAATAGCCACTACAGGTTTCCGCGGCCAGCAGCCAGGCCACCCGCTTATAACCAGTGGCAATCAGCCAAATGAAAGCGGCGGCCAGGCCAAATACGGTTGTGAGTTTGGCCGACCACGCCAAGGTGAACAGAAGCGATGCCAGCAGGATCCGCCGGCCGTCGCGCGGTGGACGCGCGATCACCCCCAAGCCCCAGACATTCAGCGCCGCCGCCAACCCGTCCGCTTGGGGAGTCGACAGCGACAACTGCACTGAGCCGGCGGCCAAGAGTGCCAGGGATGCACCCGCAGCCAGCCACGGTTCCACCGCGAGTTCTTTGAGCAGACGGAAGGTCCCCAGGATCAACCCGATGATCGCTGCCGCAGAGAGCAGATAAGCGCTGAGGAGCACCGGCATACCCAGCTTGAGCAGCAGCGCATGCAGGCAAAAGTACAAGGGGAAGTATCGCGTCCCGCCGTATCCGGCGGAATCGAGCAGGGGGCGGTAGAAAACGCCGGCCTTCAAGTCCGCAGCCATGGTGATCATGACTCCGGAGGCGAAACTGATTCCGGCATCATTGCGCCACCAAATCCAAGCGCGCATTGCCGCGATGGCAACGATAATGGCAACTGCGGCAAACAGGAACACCCGGGGTCCAAGACCGATCCCAGTTGGTGTGGAATACGACTCGTTGGCGCGAACCGTACGCGTCTGCATGGAGTTCGTTTTGAGCATGAAGCGATGAACCCGGGGCTCCTGCTCTCCCCTTCCAGCACGCGGAGTATACCTCGCATGGAGTTCAATAGGAATATAGTCTCCGCATCCGTGACCACACCTGCACCGACGCTCGCTGCTTTGTGAAAGATAATGCGACAATTCAATTGGCGATGAACCCGAACCAAGCGGGCCCAGTTTCGCGCGATCGCGGCCGGCAGAGCACGATGAAGCTGGTCCTGCTTCTAGCGGCCATAGCCTTCAGCGCGGTGGCGTTTCTCACACTCGACTGGTTCCGCAGCGCAGCGATCCGACGCTCGGCTGCATCGAGCGCAAGGCAGCGGAATTGCGGAGTACCTGACCCAGTACGCCATCACGCCCTCAGGCCCAATTGCGCTTCGGTGTACCACTGGGGCGGCGATTCGTATGAGTTCGTCACCAACAACCTCGGCTTTCGCGACGAGAAGGTCAGAGAAGTGCCTCTGGCTGATGCCCGGCCCCGCATCCTGATGCTCGGCGATTCCTTCACCGAGGGCAAGATCGCGTGGCGCGACAGTTACGTCGGCAGAATCGCAGCGCACCTCCCGCAATACGATTTCCTGAATGGAGGCGTGTCCAGCTATTCGCCCTCTAATTATTACAACGTGGCACGGATGATGCTCGCCGCCGGATACGACATCGATGAGGTCATCGTCTTCATCGATATCTCCGATGTGCAGGACGAAGCCAGTTTTTATCAGGATGCAGATGCCACCGGGGCTGTGACCGGGCCCACGCCTGAGCATTACACCGTCTCCCGGTGGGACAGAACCCGCGGACGTATTGCCGGGCAATTTCTGCTCACCAACTCGATCCTACGGTGGATAGAGCGAAAGCTGGTGGATCACGGTTACTATCACCTGAGCACCGGGCCCTTGGGGGACGCGTTTGACATGGAGCGGGCGGCGTGGACCTATCGCAAGGTGAACGAAAACGAACCATACTATGGGGGCTATGCGCCGCTCGGGGTCGAGGCTGGTATTGCCAGGGAGAGGGCGAAGATGACGCTTCTTTGGCAAGAGCTCGCAAAACGGAACATCCCGATCAGCGTGGTCGTGTATCCCTATCCGGCGCAGGTGGTTCACGACACCGCTGACTCCAGGCAGGTGCGCATCTGGCGCGACTGGTGCGAGGGAAAGTGCAATCGCTTCATCTCGCTATTCCCGGCTTTCCTTGCCATCAAGGACCAGTGCCCGTCGGGCCAGCCCGGCTGCTGGTATCTGAGCCACTTTGTCTTCGGTGACATGCATTACAATGCCGCCGGCAACGCTCTGGTTGCCGGCGTGGTCATCAAGAGTCTTATGGAAGAGCCGCCCGGCAAGCGGCCAGAAACAAATGTGCCGGCGGAGTCCAGGCTGGGAGCGAGGGCACACTGATGTCCATGTCCGGTGAACGGTGGACAACCTAACAGGTGAATCCGAGTGAACCGAGCTCCGCTCCGCATCGCCGCAGGAGGCAACGCCGGATCAAGCTGACGTTGTTTCTGATATCACTCGCTTTCAGCGCGGCCGCGCTCATCGCCTTTGATTACTTCTACAGCGCAGCGAATCGGGGGAATCCTCAGGCATCCGTTGACCCGCACGTTTGCCGGATCTCCGATCCAGTCCGCCATCACGCCTTGAAGCCTAATTGCACCTCCACGGAGGAGTTCGGTGGAAGCTCGTACGAGTTCTCTACCAACAGCCTCGGCTTTCGCGACGAGAGAAGTAGGGAGATTTCTCTAACCGAGGCCCGTCCGCGGGTCCTGGTGTTGGGCGATTCGTTCACCGAGGGAATGCTCCCCTGGCGCGATAGCTACGTCGGCAGAATCGCGGCGCACTTTCCGCAGTACGACTTCCTCAACGGAGGTCTGGCGCTCTACTCTCCCTCGAACGACCTTAATACGGCCCGAATGGTGCTCGCCAAAGGAGTGGACATCGACGAAGTGCTCGTGTTCATCGGTCCCGGCGAGCTACAGTTCGATGCTGCCTTCTATCAAGATGCGAACTCCACCGGAACTGTGGCCGAGCGTAAAGAGCGTAGCTCGATCACGCCCTGGTATGCGGCGTGGCGCTTCCGGCTTGCCCGGCACTTCCGCCTGATCAGCGACTTTGCCGGATTCTTGGACCGATTCCTTGTCGAGCATGGCTATTACTACCTACCCATGGAAACTGGCAACCGGTTCGACGCGGAAGAGTCAGCCTGGACCTATCGCAAGGTGGACGAAACTGACGCTTTCCCTGCTGGCTACTCACCGCTCGGGTTGGACGGTGGCATCGCCAAGGAGGAGGCGAAGATGACCCTCCTGTGGCAGGAGCTGAAGCGGCAAAATATTCCGCTCAGCGTCGTGGTTTATCCCTATCCGGCGCAACTCGTCCACGACACCACCGATTCCCGGCACGTGCGCATGTGGCGCCAGTGGTGCGAGGGTAAGTGCAAGCGGTTCATTTCTGTCTTTCCGGTTTTCTTTGCGGCGAAAGAGGAATGCCCGCGAAGCCAGCCCGGCTGCTGGTACCTGGACCTGTTTACCTTCGGAGACAAGCATTACTCGCCCGCCGGTAACGCAATGGTTGCCGACGTGGTCATTCAGAGTCTGGAGGCAGACCCGCCGCGCAAGCATTCAGAACTCTATTCGGAGCCGAAGTCCGGCCCGGGATTGGGAGCTCACTGACATCTATGTCTGGTGAACAGCCGACAACCCAATTGCTCGATCCAGCCCAGGAGAGTCCTGCTTTGGAGTCCGATAGCCATGGCGGCCGATGGAGTTTTCTTGCTGCTGCGGCGCTGGCCACGTTCTATCTCGCCACTAGCTTGTACATCTCGTCCCATCGCCTCCTCTGGTTCGACGAAGTTGTTACCGTTCACATGGCCCGCCTGCCGAACCTGAAAACTCTTCTGGCAGCTCTCAGTCACGGGGCCGACTCGTTGCCCCCGCTGTATTACATGGTCGTCGGGGCTTTCGGCAAGCTATTTGGTCACGGTGAAGTTGCCGTGCGGTTACCCTCCACCCTGGCGATGGTCGCTACTCTCCTCGTCACCTTCGATTGCGCCCGCCGCCTGACGAACGGCCTGCATGGACTGATTGCGATGGCCTTGGCCTCAGGTCCTCTTGCAGGCGAGGGATTCGAAGCACGGTCTTACGCCCTCTATGTCATGTTCGCGGCGCTGGCCCTATGGGTGTGGACCTATACCCGAGCCAGCCAGAAGTGGTCGGCGATCTGGTTCGGAGCGGTATTGTTTCTAGGCGTCAGCTTTCACTACTATGCCGTGCTCTTGCTGGTTCCGTTTGCCTTGTGGGAGGTTTCACGCTGGAAGCCGTGGCAGCCGCCTTCCCTTAAGCTCATAGCAGGAATTGTCGGAGTCGTCGTACCGGCAGCGCTGCTATCGCATTTCATCCTGTCCTTCTCGCGAAAGTTTTCGACCGGGTTCTGGAGCCGCCCTTCCCTATCCGAACTCATGGACATCTACTCTCACATATTTGTAGGCGGGCTGTTTATCCTGGCCTTGGGCATAATTTGGATCGTTCTGGCGAACCGTAGCGACAAGAGTATGGCCTTAGAACCAATGTCAGCCGGCGAAGGCATCGGCTGGTTGTTTCTCTGCATACCGCTGGCTGGTTTTCTTGCCGCCGAGTTGAAGACGAATGCTTTTGCGGTCCGTTATTTTCTGGGAATCGTGCCCGGAGTTGCAGTGGCAGTCTCCTGCTGTTTGTGGCGGCACTTCCGCAACGCTTCCCTGGTATCCCTTGGAATCCTTCTCCTTCTTGCCACCTGGGGAGTTGTGAAGGAGCTGCACACCGCGCGTCACCCCGACACGGTCGAGAGTCCGGGGACCCGCGATGCTCTTGCGCTGGAAAGTCTTCTAAGCGGCGACGGCAAGCGATTCTTGGTGTTTTCTGATCCTTTTATGTTCCTGGAAGTTCAGTACTACTCCAAGCATCCTGAGGAATGTATTCTGCTACTTCCTGCGGATTTTGAGCAGAAATCTATCTCGAAGGGAACAACCCCTGATATCTATATGCACCAGCGGGTTGAGGTGATCTTGTCCCAGTATTATCCGCTGACGATATGGCAGCCCAGCCAGCTCCGCGAACATGCCCGGGAAATAGCTTTGATCAAGCCTACTCCGGATGGTTTGGATGCCATCAAGCAAGCTGGCTTTGAAGTTGAGACGCGATTCTCGAAGCCTGTGAAAGTAGTGTATTTGCAATGAGGAAGCGGTTTCCGTAGAATCGCTGCGCCCCATGAACCCAATTCAAGCATCTTCGCGGACATCCAGTCCGCCCGCTGACCGGGTAATTCCTGCTTCTGGGGCCACTTCGGCCACTTATGGCGCATCCGGCCGATTGCATTGGGATTCTGTTTGGCTGCAGCTGGCCTTCTCCCTGGTAGTTGGTTCTCTATATGCGCTTATGGTTATGGGCCGTGGGCCGCTTAATCCACGAAATATAGATTGGTTGGGAGAAGACGGCTCGCAACACTACATAGGTTGGGAGTTGCTCCGGCAAGACCCTCACTGGCATTGGCCCCTGATGTACACCAACCGGTGGGGATATCCGGTTGGAGATTCGGTCGCCCTGGTGGACGTTAATCCCTGGATGGCGATTCCCTTCAAGCTAGTATCTCCCCTGCTGCCGGAGCCTTTTCAATATTTCGGCATTGAAGCTGTTTTAACCTGCGCTCTCCAATTCTTCTTCGCGTTAAGGCTATTTCGTCTTCTTCTAGGGGCGAATCTTTGGGGGATCGTATTAGCCGCGCTATTTTTCCTGATTGCTCCGCCACTCAGCTTTCGCCTGAAGTTTCATTACTGTTTGGCCAACCACTGGCTATTGCTCGCCGCCTTATTGGTGTTCTTCCAGGCACAGCAGGAATCGCCTGGCTCGGTTCGGCGCTTTATAGTTTCAGCGCTTCTGTTGGGAGGTTTCGGGGTTGCCACCAACCCGTATATAGCTTTTCAGGTCTTGGTACTGATGGTGGCGGCCTCCGTCAGCTTGCTGTGGAAGCACAAACTGACGGTGCCGCAAACCGCGGGATTCATGGCCGCCCTGGGCACAATCTGCCTGACCGTGGCCTACTCGCTGGGTTTCATCATCCCCGGCGGCAGAGGATATGGCGGCGCCGGCTATCGCGTCTTTTCCATGAACCTGCTCGCCCCCGTCGATCCTAGCTGGTTTGGTTCCATCGTGTTCCCCGCCCTGGTTCCTCAACTCGAAAGGGGACAGTACGAGGGTTATAACTATCTTGGAGCTGGTGTCATTGCGCTGGTGATCATCGTGTTAGTGTATGGATCGCTGCGTCGTGGCCGTCTGCGTGCTCTCGATAAACACTGGGTGATTCCACTCTTCTTGTGCTGCCTGGTTTTAACTCTGATGGCTTTGACGACCAGGGTCAGGGCCGGCTCCATGACTCTGCTGGACGTGGATCCCCGGCAAATGTTGTCGCGCTTCCTGGCCCCCTTGCGGTCAAGCGGTCGCCTGTTTTGGCTTCCTTACTACACCTTCCTGACGGCACTGCTCGCCACCCCCTATTTGTTGATGCGCCGGTCACGGGCAACTGCCCTGCTGGCATGCCTTCTCGTGGTGCAGTTCGTGGACACTATTCCGCTTCGCCGATGGCTATATTCCGGAGTCCATCAGGACTATCCAAAACCTCTGAACTCTCCGATTTGGCACCAGCTCGGCTCGGTTTACGAAAATCTCATCGTTCTTCCCGCCTGGCAATGTGCGCCGCGCTCATCTCCCGGCGGAGTCTATGGCTACCGCACATTCGGCTACCTGGCAGCGGAGCAGAAGATGCGCATCAACAGCTACTACACAGCGCGCTATACCGGACTGGCGCTGGATTATCATTGCAACCAGCCGCCCGACAAGTTTGCGCACCAACCTCTCTCGCCCGACAGCGTGTATGTTGTCACCCCTGCCATTGCCGCTCAAATCGCCCAAGGCCCAACGGGCGAGGGAAAGTGTCATGATCTGGACGGCTTCATCTTGTGTTCTCCAAAAACGGACTTCGGGCTTAGTCCACAACTGAAGCTGCAAGGGGCGGACGTTGCCAACTGAATTCGAGACTCGGCGAGACTCCACGACCATGGGGCAGAACCTGCACCCGCCCGGAACCGGCCAAGAGCATGTTTATCGGGACCTGTTCCTGATCAGTTTTCTGATTCTGTTTTTTGAGCTCGCGTGCATACGCTGGTTTGGCAGTACGGTGGTTTATCTCACGTTCTTTACCAACATCGTGCTGCTGGCGACATTCCTCGGCATGTCGGTCGGCTGCCTGGCTGCAACCAGCCGCCGCGACTGGACGAGGGCCGTGGTCCCGCTCCTGTTGCTGACCGCTGCGGCCGCATTTTCCGTGTGGTATCTATTCACCCACGTTGTTCCTTACAGGATTGACGTGGGCGGACAGGGATCGCCTCAGCAGGTGTACTTCGGAACCGAATACACCGGCAAGAACCTGTCGCAATTCTTCGTGCCGATTGAGCTTTTGGCGGGCGTCTTCTTCACCTTGATCGCACTGGTTTTTGTCGGCCTCGGCCAGGTCATGGGACGCGCCTTCGATCACGCGCCGGACCGATTGCTTGGCTACATCAGCAACATTGGTGGAAGTCTGGCTGGCATCGCGGCCTTTGCCCTGGTTTCCTACTTCAGGGCGCCGCCCGTACTCTGGTTTGCGGTTGTGCTCGTCCTGTGGTGGTACTTCCTCAAGCGCCGCACCGTCCTGCAGGCGTCGGCCATGGTCGCCATACTGGCCCTGACCGGCTTTGCGGGCCGCTACGTTTCCATCTCAGCGCCGTTTGAGGCAAAGTCCTCGCTTTCGAAAGTCCTGATGTGGTCGCCATACTACAAGATTCTGTACTCGCCGCCAGCCCGGCTCATCGAAACCAATAACATCGGCTACCAGACCATGGTTTCCGTGCAAGACTCCGGCCCTGCGTATGACTTGCTGCATCTGCTGAACCGCGACGCGGGTGGCAAGCCTTTTGAAGATGTCCTGATCATCGGAGCCGGATCGGGCAATGACGTTCAGGCCGCGTTGGAGAACGGCGCCAAGCACATTGATGCGGTTGAGATCGATCCCGCGATCCTCGACATCGGCCGGGCTGACCATCCCAATCATCCTTACGCCGACCCCCGGGTTACTGTCCACATTGACGATGGACGCAGCTTCCTCAAGAAGTCCTCTCACCAATATGACCTGATTGTTTTCGCTCTGGTGGATTCCCTGGTGCTGCACTCGGGCTACTCCAGCATTCGCCTGGAAAGCTTCCTGTTTACCCAGCAGGCCTTTGACGATGTTGCCGCCCGGCTGAAGCCTAATGGGGTATTTGCTACCTACAACTTTTTCCGCCAGGGATGGATCATCGGTCGGATTGACAAGATGGCTGAACAATCTTTTGGTGTCCGGCCGCTGGTCTTTTCCCTTCCTTATGTCGAGACCATTCGGCCTTCCGACCCGCAGGGCAACATCACATTTCTTCTTGCCAGCCGTAACTCGCCGGTCATGGCCGCCATCGCCCGCGAATTCGGGCAGCAGCAATCCTTCTGGATCAACCAGAAGCCGGCGCTAAACACACCGTTGAACGGCTTTGGCCCGCAACCGCCCTCCACTCCCGACTCCAATGCCAGGAACTGGCGCAGGATCGCTCCCGCCAACGTTGACACCACAGGCATCGACCGGCTGCCCAGCGACGACTGGCCTTTCCTCTATTTGCGCGAAGCATGGATTCCTTCGCTGAATCTGCGCAGCATGGCTTTAATCGCAGGACTTTCCTTAATCATCCTGTACGCGTTCTCTCCGGTGCGACGGGTGCGCCCCAACTGGCAAATGTTCTTCCTGGGCGCCGGATTCATGCTGCTGGAGACCAAGGGCGTCGTACATATGGCCCTGTTGTTTGGCTCAACCTGGCTGGTGAACTCGGTAGTGTTTTTCGCCATCCTGGTCATGATCCTCGCCAGCAATATCTTCGTGCTGATCTTCAAACCCCAAAAGCTCTGGCCGTACTATGTGCTTCTATCCGCCGCGCTGCTGGTCAACATCCTGGTGCCCATGAGCCGATTTCTGGCGCTGCCGGGATGGGGGAAGGTGGCCGTGTCGTGCGCGGTGATTTTCGTTCCTATCTTCTTCGCCGGCATCGTCTTCGGCACTTCCTTCCGGGACAGCACGCAGCCCGACGTAGACTTCGGCTCTAATATCGCGGGAGCGATCCTGGGCGGCCTGGCCGAAAACCTGTCCCTGATGGTGGGCTTCAACTATCTGCTGATCATTGCTCTGGCCTTTTACGTGCTCTCTGCGGTGCTGCGGCGGCCGATCGCGATCCCCAAGCTGGCGGCCGGAGCCTGAGACGAAGCGCGCTCAGATCGAACAGCCCATGCTAGCCCGACCCTACAAACCCGCTCACGCTGACAACCGCATGCGCGGAGAGGGCGACGTGCTCAGCGCGCGCGCCGACTACGCACAGCGCAAGAGTGCCAATCTCCGCTTTCTGCTAGCTAGCCGTTTCGAGTGGATGAACCAGTACATCGGGCCGGACTCAGTCGGCGTGGACGTGGGTTGCGGTTGCGGATTCAGCCGCGAGTTCCTTCGCTGTAAGCGGCTGCTGCTCACCGATCTCACGCAATACGATTTCCTCGACATTGGCGGCGTGGACGCCCTTCATCTCCCGTTCCTCGACAGCTCACTCGATTTCGTCATTGAGAGCAACGTGCTCCATCATGTGCCCAGTCCCGTTCGTTTTCTAGACGAAGCCGGGCGGGTGCTGCGCCGCGGTGGTTTTCTGCTGATGCATGAGGTGCAAGCCAGTCTGCTGTTCTGCGCCGTGCTCCGGACCATGCGGCATGAAGGGTATTCCTTCGACGTCAATGTCTTCGACGAGAACTGCATCTGCACCGACCCGGATGATCCCTGGGCAGGAAACAATGCTATTCCCCGGCTCTTGTTCGACGACCGCGGTGCGTTTGAGCGCTCCCAGCCGGGCTGGCGGGTTCTGCGCGACGACCCCTGCGAATGTCTTATGTTCCTGAACTCCGGGGGCGTCACCGCCAAGACCGCATACGTTCCGTTACCTCCGTTCGTATTGAAGGGCGTACAGGCGCTTGATACTATGCTGGCTAAAATCGCCCCCAACGTTTTCGCTCTTGGCCGAAGAATCGCGTTGCAGAAGATCTAGCAGCGCAGGAGAGTGTTCGCATTATCTCCATCGTCATCCCGATCTATAACGAGGAACTCCTGCTGGAGCGGCTGAACGCGGAAATCCACCAGGTCATGGCCAGTCTTCATGAGCCATGGGAGGTCATCTACGTCAACGATGGAAGCGAAGACGAGTCGCTCAGCCTCCTTACCCGGCTGCACGAGGCGAGCCCCACGACCGTCGTGGTTGCGGACCTGTCACGCAACTGGGGCCATCAGCAGGCCATCAGTGCCGGACTCTCGCTCGCCCAGGGACAGGCCGTCATCGTCATGGACGGCGACTTTCAGGATCCCCCGTCTCTGATACCGGAGATGGTGGCTGCGTGGAAACACGGCGCCGAGGTAGTCATCGCACGCCGCACCAGCCGGGGAGAGCACGGCCTGAGGCGGTTACTGTTTCCAATGTTCTACCGCCTGCTGGGGTATATGTCGGACTATCCCATCCCGCTGAGCGTCGGCATCTTCGGGTTAATGGATCGCAAGGTGTGCAAGGTTCTCACTAATCTACGGGAGACCAACCGCTTCCTGCCCGGCCTGCGCTCCTGGGTAGGGTTCCGGACAGTGTTCGTTAACTTCGACCGGCCAGACCGGGCCTTGGGCAAGCCCAAGCAAACCCTTCTGAACCTGTTTAAGTATGCGTTCGATGCAATTCTCAGCTTCAGCTATAAGCCATTGCGTCTGGGCCTTGCCTTCGGCCTCATCATGGCGGCGTTCGCCAGTCTTGCCGGGTTCACCTTGGCCGTCATGCGCATCTACCGCCTCGGCATCTTCCGCGACAACGTCGTCATGGGCTATACCAGCCTCATGTGCGCACTGCTCCTGATGGCCAGCATTCAACTGATTTGCACTGGTATTTTGGGTGAATATATCGGCCGCGTTTATGACGAAGTAAAGCGGCGTCCCCTGTTCGTCATTCGCTCCGTTATCGAGCGGCGGCACTGAGCTTCGAATTAATCCGGGAACCCAAGCTGTTCCAATATGGGCCGGTCATGATTTTTCACGCCAATTTTCACGTCCTAGTGTAAAATTGAGCGCCACAGCAGTTCTGGAATGTGAATTGCAACACTCCTGGTTACGCAGGTGAGGTTTTGGGAGGAAGAGTTTTATGGGTATTTTGAAGACCACTGGCCATCGGTTTGGAATCGCAGGAGAGCTGTTTTCGTTCTTTTGGAGCAATAAGCGTTGGTGGATGACGCCCATCCTGATTACGCTCTGCCTGTTCGCCGTGCTGTTGATCCTGGCGCAGAGTTCCGCCATCGCTCCCTTCATCTACTCGTTCTTCTAAAGGAGAAAGGTATTGATGTTGGTCCCCCTTGAGATCTTGACCCCCCTTCATTCGATACGAATGCATTGGCGGGTCGTCTTGGCGGTTGTTCTTCTCGCTCTCCTGGTCTGGGCATGCTTACCTGCTCCGATGAAGGTGAAGCTAAAGGACGGCTGGAAGAAATTTGGCCACGCCCTGGGCAATTTCCAGGCCCGCATCCTGTTAACGGTGATCTATGCCATCCTGCTGCTGCCCTTCGGGTTGTTGGTTCGGATGTTTTCCGACTCCCTGCACACGAAGAAGCGGACCGATAAGTGGCTTGACCATCCCCCGCTCCCGAACGACATGAAGCAGGCTCAACACCAAGGTTGATCCGGGTTGGCCTCCATTTTGGGAAGTTGGCCTCTTGTAATTCATGGCTCGCTCTTCCCGGTTATGGCTGCGACCTGACAGCGATGTAGTGTGCCTGAGGCGCGTGATCGAACCGGTTGCCAACAAGTCGGCCGAGGCTGCACCGGCCAAATTAAAACGGCTGGGCTGGGTTGCCAAGCTCCTGATTTCCGCAGTCTGGCTGGTGGCGATCCTGGAGATTGCGCCTCGCCTGTTTCTGGCAACCAACCTGACGGCGCATCAACGGATACGGCGGGCGGTACTAGGCGACGACAATTCCTCCTGGCGCCTGTTCTGGATCATCCTGCACCGGCAACATCAGGAGTGGACCGGAAAGTATGCCACCTACCATCCCACCCGGGGCTGGGCGGTCATACCGGATGTAAAAAACATGACGCCGTTCGGTAAGGGAAAATTTGTGAACAGTAATTCCCAAGGGTTGCGCGGCACCACCGAGTACTCCTATGCCCGCACTCCCGGCAAGCAGAGGATCCTGGTTCTGGGAGATTCCTTCACCTTCGGAACCGACGTCTCCGACGATGAAACCTATTCCCACGATCTCGAGTCCGCTCTCCCCAACACCGAAGTCTTGAACCTGGGCGTGCAGGGCTATGGCCAGGACCAGATGCTGCTGTACTTGAAAGAAGAAGGGGCCAAGTACCATCCGGACGTGGTCATCCTCGGCTACCTCAACATGGATACCTACCGCAATCTCTGGAAGTTTTTTGCCTTTGCGAAACCCAAGTTCGACATGACTCCCGAGGGCTTGAAGCTGACCAATGTGCCGGTACCGACCCCGGAACAGGTGCTCGCCGAGGAGCCTTATCGCTCCAAGGCCGTCGATTTCGCGGTGATCCTGAGAGAAAAGATTCGCTGGGCGCTAGGCATCAATGAGCGCAAGTCCAAAGAACTCACCCGGCCAATTCTGGATGAGATCGTCGCCACAACGCGCAGCATTGGGGCCGTGCCGGTATTTGTTTATCTGCCGGCGTACGAGGAGCTCGATGACTTGAGCGACTCCATGTCCGAGCATGAGCAATACCTCTACGACTATTGCCAGAAGCGGAATTTAGCCTGTTTGTTCCTGCGGCCGCGGTTCGTCCAGGAAGCCAGGAAAGGCGCAAAACTGGAGTCCCGTTTCCACTGGACCGCCGCGATGCATAAGATGGCGGCGGAAGAGATAGCCGATTTTCTGGTGGCAAACGGCCTGGTCCACGAAGAGGCGGTCAGCACGGCTCATCGCTAAGGAATCGGGGTTTGTATTCTATAATTGCTTTACCTTTCCTCTTCATCTTGTTTGCGAAAAGAGCGGACGTAATCGGAGTGGAGCGAACGTCGCCGCGGGCGGATTCGTCACAACTACCGGACTGAAGGTTAGTAGCGAATGGTTCTGAAGCTATCGAATCGGCTGTGGTCAGCCGCTGTATCTCGGAGGAATGCGTTTTGAATATCCTGGGAATCTCCTGCTATTACCACGATGCTGCTGCTGCCCTGCTGCGCGACGGTCAACTGATCGCGGCCGCGGAAGAGGAGCGCTTCACGCGCGTTAAGCACGACTATAACTATCCCGAGAACGCCATCCAGTTCTGTCTGGACGCCGGCGGAATCCAGGGCGGCGATGTGGACTATGTCGCCTTCTTCGAGAAGCCCTTCCGCAAGTTCGACCGCATCCTGATGACCGTGCTGCAGACCTATCCGCAGTCCTACAAAGTGTTTCGCGAGGCGATGATTACCTGGATGGTGGACAAGCTGTGGGTCGGAGCCAAGATCTCCTCCCACCTGGGCATCCCCAAAGACCGCGTGCTGTTCAGCGAACACCATATGTCGCACGCCGCCAGCGCCTTCCTGTGCTCGCCCTTTGACGAAGCTGCCATCCTGACCGTGGACGGAGTCGGCGAGTGGGTGACAGGCACCTGGGGAGTTGGCAAGGGCAGCCAGATCGAGCTGCGCAAGCAAATGGTCTTCCCGCATTCCATCGGCCTGCTCTACAGCGCGTTTACCGCATTTCTGGGCTTCGAAGTCAACGAGGGAGAATACAAGGTCATGGGCATGGCGCCGTATGGCCAGCCCCGCTACATGGACAAGGTGTGGAAGCTGATCCGCCAGGAATCGGACGGCTCCTTCTCCCTGGACATGGACTACTTCTGCTTCCAGCATTCCACTGACCGTACCTTCAACAATCGCTTTGTGGAATTGTTTGGCGATCCGCGACCGCCCAAAATGCTGTTCTTCACCAAGGAGTCAGGTTTTCCCACCTACTTTGGCGAGCCTCCCTCCAACTTTGCCGAGCTCTGCAAGCTCAACCAGCACTACGCCGACATCGCCTCCAGCATCCAGCAGGTTACGGAAGAGGTTTTGCTGGGCATGGCGCGGGCGGTGCACAAAGAGACTGGGCAGAAGCGGCTGTGCATCGCCGGTGGCGTCGGCCTGAACAGCGTCGCCAACCAGCGCATTTTGCGCGAGACTCCATTTGAGGAGCTCTTCATCCAGCCCTCGGCGGGCGATGGCGGTGGGGCCTTGGGAGCTGCGTTGTGGGCGGACAACATGCTGCTGGGCAACCCCCGGCGATTTCGCATGAATCATGCTTACTGGGGCAAGGCTTACAAGCCTTCGGAAATTCGCGAGTTTCTCGACACCAACCATATCTCTTACCAGTACATCGACGACGACGATCGGCTCATTGATCTGGTGGCCGATCATCTGCAAAACGCCAAGGTCATTGGGTGGTTCCAGGGCCAGTTTGAATGGGGACCGCGCGCCCTGGGAAATCGCAGCATTCTCGCCGACCCGCGCAATCCGGCGATGAAGGACATCGTCAACACCAAGATCAAGTTTCGCGAACCCTATCGCCCCTTCGCTCCGTCGGTGCTGGCGGAGTGCGCCGAGACCTATTTCGAACTGCCCAACGCCATGCAACACCATCCGGCGCGCTACATGCTTTATGTGGTGCCGGTGCGGCCCAGCCGGCAAAGCATGCTCCCGGCCATCACCCACGTGGACGGCACCGGCCGCTTGCAAACGGTATTCCGCGATGCGAATCCCCGTTACTACCAGTTGATCGAGCGCTTCGGACAGGCGACGGGAGTGCCGGCCGTGCTCAACACATCCTTCAACCTGAAGGGCGAGCCGATCGTGAACACTCCAGCCAACGCCTTCAATACGTTCTCCAAGAGCGAGATGGACACCCTCGTTCTGGGCAACTTTATCGTTGAAAAACCGTCCTGACCCGCTGCAGGCTGCCGAACGGCATCTGCACCAGCAGGTACACCGGCAGGCTCAACAGAAGCCGGAACGGCCAATCCATCCCGGGCGTAAACCACAGGACCGCGCACATTGCGCCGCCGCCCAGCAGAGGTCCAGCCAGCGGAGGAAACGGCTCGCCCGGCAGCACGGCGCGGCGAAAATAGTAGAAGGACATAACGAACCAAACCAGGTCGGCAAACACCGTGGCCGACGCCGCGCCGATCATCCCGAAACGCGGGATCAACAAAATGTTCAAGGCGACGTTAAGGCTGGCGGAAGTAATGGCGCAGCGCAGATCCAAGGCCTGGTGTCCGGTGGCCCGCAGCGAATCCATATATACCCACCGCAGCACCACCAGCGCCGCCGACCACAGCAGAATCCTGAACGGCGCTGCCGAGTTATCGTAGGCTGTGCCATACAGAAATCGAATCACCGGTCCGGCCAGAAACGTTCCCGCTACCACCAGCGGCACCACGAAAACCAGCCACAGTTCGGCGGTGCGGCGGACCAGTTGGCGAAACTCTTCGCGGTTCTCAACAAACAGGCGTGAGAGCGCAGGAAAGAGCCCGGCGAAGTAGGCAATCGCCAGGCTCATGCCGACCAGCAGCATCTTGTACGCGGCGTTGTACCAGCCAACCACGCTTGGCCCTCGCAGAAAGCCCAGCAAGCACCGAATCGAAGTTGTAGTTCAACAGACCCATGGCCAACGAGAAGCCGATGGTCAGCGCAGGCTTCAGAACAGAACTGCTCCCTGCCAGGGTCACGTTGAGCGCAAAGCGGCCATAGGCGCGAAAGAACCACACCGCGAAGTAGCCGGCGGTTGCCAGGTCACCTAGAAGTTTGAATACAGCAACCCAGACCACGGCCGCGGGGTTGTGGACGAAGGCAAGCACCGTCGCCGCAAACAGCATCTGGCCCAGCACCAGCCCGCGGGCTACGCCTGCCATTCGCTGCTGCCCCATGAAGACCCACTTCAGGCTGACGGCCTGGGCAAAGACGCTCAGTCCGTAGACGACCAGTAACGAACGCAGACTGGGGTAATGCGGGAACAGCGGCAGCACCAGCAGCAGAACTCCAAAACTCAGCAGAGCGAGAAGCAGGCGCAGCGGCACCACGCGCGCAGCCAGCGCCGGAATAGCATTGCTGTTGGCGGCCTCGCGTGTCCCCCACATCTCCAGGCCGCCGTCGGAAAGCAGGAGCATGTAGGCCAGTACGGAACCTGCGAACTCCAGCACCCCGAAGTTCGCCACCCCCAGAATTCGTGCCAGATAAACAAACGTAAAGAAGCTTGTCGCTTTGGCAACAAGGTCGCCTGTGGCCAGGCGAAAGATATTTCTGAATGGGCTTGACAGCTTCGCGCTCCCTTGCGTCTGGGAATCTATCACGGCCCTCCTGAAGACCTTATCGAGTAACTTTCATACTGCAAATGAACTTCCAGTGCTATAGTAGACAAACTCGAAATTGCAGTTGCGCCCTTCCCGACCCAGGGCCCTCGCTTTCTAGGCGGAGCCAATGAACACGATTGAACGTATCGTCAGGCACGGTAAGCTTACTTGGAAGAACCTTGCTTTTCCAAGCGTCGGGACGCCTCCGTTTCTAATCCTGTTTATTAACTCCATCTGCAATTTGACCTGTGAGCACTGCTTTTACTGGCGAAATCTGAACCAGCGCGATGACTTGAAGGTGGAAGAGATCTTCGCCCTGGCCCGCGATCTGGGACGCATCGAGAACCTGAACCTGTCGGGCGGCGAACCCTTTATACGCCCTGAATTCGCCGAAATCTGCCGCTTCTTTATCCAGAACAACGGCGTCGAGCAGATTTATGTACCCACCAACGGTTACTTCACCGAGCGCACCATCAATGCTCTGAAGAGCATCTTCGAGGAAGACAGCCTCAAGCTATTTGTCTGTGAGCTCTCCATCGACGGCATGCCGGAGTATCACGATCGCTTCCGGGGAAACCCTAAATCCTTCTCCAAGCTGCTGGAAACCTACGAAGCGCTCGCCGAAATGCAAGTCACCGAGCCTCGGCTTCGCATCCATTCCATCTCTACTGTCACCTCGGAGAACCTGGACGAGATCAAGCGGCTGACCACGTACCTCTACGAGCGCTGCCCCGCCATGGACCATCACAACCTGGCGCTGATCCGCGGCGAACGCAAGAACCAATCGCTGGTCATCCCCGACCTTAACGCCTACGAAGAGCTGTATCAGTATGCCCGGCGGCTGTGGGCCCCGCGCGAAGAGAATCGCTATGGCTCGCTGGTTGAGCCCATGTTGCAGTGGGCCAAGGTAAAGACCGCTGAGAAGCAGACGCAATTTGTTCCCTGTCGAGCCGGCATCATGAGCGGCGTGGTCTATGCCAACGGCGACGTCAGTTTCTGCGAGATGCATCCTCCTCTGGGAAATATTCGCCAGAAGAGCTTCCGGGAGATCTGGCATTCCCCGCAGGCCGAAGCCCTGCGCCACAGCGTCCACGCCAAGGAATGCTGGTGCACCAACGAAGTCTTCCTGTGGCCAAGCATCGTTTACCAGCCGACGCACCTGGCCAAAGCGCTGGTCGGATCGCGCGCCTGGGCCAAATCGGAGCCCCTGAATGAAGCGGAAAGACATGCCGTCTTCGCGCCGGCTGCTTCCTCGTCCCATCCGGAATTGAAGATCCTGCGCTAGCCGTTCACCAGCCCCGGGCACACATGCCGACCACCACAAGGAACTCATACTGGCTTACCGTCGCAGGACTATCGCTGCTGGTAATTCTCGGCGGGTTCCTCCGGCTGCACAATCTCGACGCGAAGAGTGTCACTCACGTTGAGATGTATGTCCCGGGCATTCGCCTGCCGCATGGGATTTCCATGCCGGAAGAACGCTTGACGCTGCTCAAGGTGGTGACCAGCACACTAAACTCCGATACCCACCCGCCCGCCTATTACATGATGATGTGGGCCTGGACCAGGAGCTTTGGGACCAGCACGTGGTCCATGCGTTTGCCCTCTGCTTTGCTCGGCACGGCCTGTATCCCGCTGGTTTTCTGGCTGGGCAAGCTGACACACCAAACCGTCGCCGGCTGGATCGCCGCCGCCCTGATGGCGGTCAACGGCCATCAGGTCTTCTGGAGCCAGATCGCGCGCATGTTTACCCTCGCATGTTTCCTGGGACTGCTGGCGACCATCCTGCTCCTGCAAATCGCGAGCCAGACCCGCGCATCGCGGTGGCTGCAAGTTCTCTACGTCGCGGTCACTCTGGTCGGGCTCTGCACCCACGTATTCTTCTGGCTGATTCTGGCGGCCCACATGCTTTGGACGCTTGTGAATGCCTGGAGCCAGAGGCGGCCGCTTCCCTGTGCCGCTCGGCTTCAGTTCCTGGCCCTGATTCTCGGCAGCCCGTTGCTCGCTTCCTCTGCCTACCAGGGAGGAAATACGCTGGCGACACTCAGCAGCAACGCTCTCATCTATGCCCGCGAGTTCCTGCAGTTTGCGTTTGTCTTCCCGCTGCTCGGCTACTCGTCAGGCGTGTACCCCGATCAGGGAAAGATTCTCACCATTGACGACCCTCACCTCTCAATTTCGCGCTGGTTATTCTTTCTGTTGTCAGTCGTTTTGTTTGCCGAGGGCGTAGCTTCGGTGCGCCAATCGCAATCGACTGACGGCGAGCTGCTCGACGACAGCAGCGGGCCTTCGTCGAACGCCTGGCTCCTCGCGGCCGCGCTCGCCACCATCGCCATCCTGTTGTTTGTCTGGGTGGCCAAGACCTTCGCGAAGCCTCCTAATCCGACCCTTCGAACCAGCGAGCTAATGACCGTGGTGCCGTTTCTGCTCGCGCTCGGCGCGATTCTTGTGCAGCGGAGCTGGGCGCGGCTCACTTTGTGGCGCACTGCGCTCATCGATAACCGCTTCGTGATCGGCGATCAGGCCCTGGTACTGATACTGGCGGTCGTTCCCTTCCTGGCGCTGTCGGTCATCTCCGTGTTCAAACCTATTTTCAATGCGCGTGGACTTCTGCCCCTCGCGCCTTATCTCCTGCTCGTGCTTTCCGCTGGCATCGTGCGCGTGGCCCGTCATCCCATTCCGGCCGTGGCTTTGCTCGTTGTCCTGTGCGTCGCCCACTATTCGGGCCTGAAGGCTTACAGCCACGTCTCCGCCGGCAGGGCGGATTACAAGGCCTTCGCGTGCCGCTTTAGCGCCTCAAATGGGAAGTACGGACCTGGTTTTTCTCCATCCCGAGTTTTACTCGACCCCGCTTTTTTATTACATGAACTCGAATTGGAACCGCGTCGTGGGACGAAACTACGAAGCGGCGCTTCACGATAAGCCTCAGGCAAAGGTATGGACCTTATGGTTTTATAACTACGAGCCAGAGCTCCCGAAACCGATGCAAGATGCCCTGTCGAACTATCACGCTGTCCAAACCGTGAAGGCTCCTGGCGGCGAGGCTGTCCTCTACGTCCCGAATGGATCCTAACGAGCAAAACTATATGTGCGCACTTCAATAAACATGCTGCACGAAACTCACAGCCCGCCAGCTATAACTTCCGCTCCAACGGACGTCATCACGTCGGTCCCTGACGCCTGGCACAATCTCCTGATGGGGCTTGCCCTGCTTTTACTGGCCGGAATCGGCTGCGCCCGGATCGTTGCAACCTATCGCGTCTTTAATCAGACTACCGACGAACCGGCCCATCTGGTCACCGGCATGGAGTGGCTCGAGCATGGAACCTATACCTTGGAGCCGCTCCATCCGCCCCTCGCACGCGTTGCCGTGGCGGTCGGCCCTTATCTTTCCGGGCTAAGGTTGAGCGGCGCGCAAAATCTATGGATAGAAGGAAACGAGCTTCTCCTTTCCCAGGGCCGGTATCTGCATAACCTATCCCTGGCGCGACTGGGAGTGCTGCCATTTTTTCTGCTAGCCACCTTTGTAGTCTGGTATTGGGCCCGCTCGCGATACGGTGACGGCCCCGCGCTGGTGGCCTCCTTTCTCTTTACGACCTCACCGGTGGTTCTGGCCCATGCAGGCTTGGCAACTACCGACATGGCCGTGACTGCGACCTTTACGGCTGCGCTTCTGGCCTATATCAACTTCCTCGAACGACCAACCTATGTCCGCGCCACTATTTTCGGTGCGGCGACGGCGCTCGCGGTTCTCTCGAAATTCAGCGCCCTGGTTTTCCTGCCGGCCTGCGGTTTCACTCTATTACTTACGAAATGGCTCATGGACCGGCGCGCCAAAGAAGAGACCACTACGGCAGGCCGCGCCCCTTGGGGCCGATCCATCGCCCTGGCCGCTTGCGTCATCTTCCTGCTCGTATGGGTTGGCTACCGCTTCTCGGTGAGTTCCGCCACCACTGCTGAAAGTCGGCCGCACTACACCATTGACCAACTGGTCGGCACCAGCGGCACTGTCCACAACATGGCTTACGCGGTAGCAGAATATCCGTTCATCCCGGCACCAGCCTTCTTTCAGGGCCTCGCCAAGCTTCGCTTTAAAGAAGCAACCGGGCACAAGAGTTATTTGCTAGGACAAGTGCGGCAGAGTGGCTGGTGGTACTTCTTCCCTGTCGCCTTGGCCGTGAAATCTACCATTCCGCTCTTGCTTCTTGCTGCCATCGGAGCTTTCTACCTGGGGAAGTCAATCTGGCAACCGGGTGGGACTTGGATTTCCATCGCTCCGTTGGTAGGCGCACTGGCGCTGCTTCTGGTCTGCATCCCAAGCCACATCAACATTGGCGTGCGCCATATCCTCCCTATTTATCCCTTGCTGTCTGTGATGGGCGGTGTTGGAGCTTCCCGGCTGTGGAATGTCGCAAGTCCGAAATATGCCGGAGCTGGGATGGTACTGGCTCTTCTGGCCTGGCAGCTTATCTCTTCGGCTCGCGCTCATCCCGACTATCTGGCCTACTTCAATGAATTCGCCGGCTCCCATCCGGAGAGGATTCTACTGGACAGCGATTTAGACTGGGGCCAGGACCTGCTGCGCCTGTCCGCGACTCTGCAGGAAAGGCACATAGATCAGGTCTCAATTGCGTACGCCGGTAGTTTAAAGCTCGACCTTAGCCAATTCGGGCTGCCCTCATACCAGTTGCTCGCGCCGTACCAGCCTACAACGGGCTGGATTGCAATAAGCTTATTGAAACTTAAGATCGGAATACCCGGCCAGCCCGACGACGGCTATGCCTGGCTCGAAGCCTACCAGCCGGTAGCCCTCGTCGGACGGTCGATTCGGCTCTACTATGTGCCGGAAACAAAACCCTGAGGATTGCGGAATCAATTGAGTGCACGCGACGAAAATAGTCCGGCCCCCTTTTCAGAATTGTCATCACGAGTGGGCTTCAGCCCGCGAGGGATCTGCTGTTCCTTGCGGAGAGCAACAGCAGATCCCTCGGTCGCCGTGGCGACCTCGTGATGACAAGTCAAACGGGAGCGTCATTCAATGGCTTTCTTCAGCGAAGCCTCTCCGCCTATGGTCCCACCCCGACCGCGCTCGCATTTGTCACTGCCAAGTCGGCCAGGATCGCATCCCGCAACTGCGCGGCGATCAGCATGTTGGCCTTGCCATTCGGATGATCGTCCAGTGGCGTGACCCATAGCGTAATTTCTGGCCCATGATTGCGCAGCCCGTCAATCAGGTCCAGGACCTGCACATTCTGCGCGGCCGCCACGTCCTTGATCTTCTGATGAGCGGCGGTGAAAGGATAATCGTCGTTGATCTGATGCAGCTCCGGAATCAGGGCCACCAGCAGCTTCGCGTGGTCGCGCCGGGTCGCTTCCGCCAAGTCCACCAGCGCCGCTTTGCACGCTTGAAACCCGGGACGGTCGTCGTTGTAGAGCGATGAGTAATACGCCTTCCAGTCCGGGCGGGTGCCAAGCCGCCTTAGCACCCCGTCAAACCGGTTGGTTACATAGGCGACAAGGTACGAGTGGCTGATAAGGAAGAATTTATTTTCGACTGGCACCGGCTCCGCGTCATTAATAAAGTACCCAAGCACCACCAGGTCGGGATGAAAATCCCGTCCTCGCGTCTGGTAATAGTTCACTTCCTGTACCGTGTCATAGTTGCCTACGCCGGCGTTGATCACCTCAAAGCGCTCAATTCCGGGCACATGCACGGCGTTCAATTCCCGCTCCAGGATCTTGGCACTGGTCTCATTCAGCGACACCCCCCATCCAAAGGTGGTGGAGTCGCCCAGCATCAGGATGCGGTACACCCCCGGAGGCTTGGCCAGTGGGTATTCGTTGTCGCGAAGCCCCTGGGAATTGATCTTGACGTCCTGCCCCATGAAGAAGCCGTGGCTATTGGGCTGATGCACGAAGCTTTGCTTTGGGTCGGGAACCGCGCGCTTTATGGCCACCGCATACTTCCACATCTCCATGGAGAAATCTTTGCTGTGATAGAAGGCGACGCGCAGGGCGGCCTCCAGAAGCAGGGCGATCACCAGGAAAGCGAACAGGGTCAGCAGCAATTTCGCCAAGACATTCCGTAACAATCACCAGCCTCCGTCGTGCGCAGGTCGCGGACTGCAATGCATTGAGCGTGAAAGAGCAATCTTACACGCTCAAGTTGAGACTACAAACCCTTTCACTTTACTAGAGCAGTTTCGTTCTTGAACCGTCCGGGTAGAGCGGGCCTTCAGGCGCGCGTCCCGCCACCCATCCCCACACAGGCTTGAGCGTCCACTGCATTGCGGTGGACGTTCAAGCCCAAACTCCGGTACGTCACCGCTGGCGCTAAAGCGCCGCTCTTCCTGCTCTCATGGGTACAGCGATCCCCGGAACCACCCTAATGAGGACATCCTTCGCGGCTAATCGTGCGGAAAAGCAGAAACTTTCTTGCCAGCAAAGGAGGTCTGGTCGCCAGTTCAGGATCCGTCTCCGCCGCCTCTACCTGTGTGAGCTTTCCATTCCGAATATACGTGACTGAAATATTCTTTCCGCCTTCCTTAACCAGATAGGAAGTCCGCTTCTGCAGATCAAAAAACGTGATGGGCACACCCCGCCCGGCAGCCGCCTTCAACTTAGGATCGCTGGAATCGACAATCTGGACAAGGTCTTCCTGGTAGTCTGCCAAAGCGAAAGGGTGACGCCAGATGAGATGGTTGGTAGTTCCACCCTCAGTCTGCAGGTTGCTATACATGGCAAAGGCCGTGTCGGTCTTTAACCCCAGATAGGGATTAATTCCGTCGAATATAAGTAGAGCTGGGAACACCCAGAACAACGGTGGAATGGGACGGAAGCTATGCGTGGCAGGCCGCAAAGATGCGGGCTGAGCGATACCACAACCAGGCGAATAATCCCAGGGGCGGAAGATAGAACAACAAGATCCAGTATCCCGACCAGTAGGCAGCCTTGCTCCATACCATATTAAGGCGCGACTGGAAGCCCGTAACCTGCCGGACTTCCGCCACGGACGGACCGAATGCCGCCACGGTCAAAACTACAACCATGATCAGCATCGCCAGGCCGCCGAAGGTCACAACCCTTCTGAACCATGGGCCGCGGCCCTGCCAGAATTCGGCCGCGACATCCACAAAGTTGTCCGGCGTAAACAGGAACAGCAAGGCAATCATGGTCACGGAAAATGAGTAGAATTCGCTGAAGCCGAGCGCAACGTGGAACAGCACTCCATAGCAGACGGCAAAATTGCGGGTTCGCCGCAAGGAAAGCAGAATCGGCAAGCCCATTTCCGTGGCGATCGTGGCCAGAATCAAGCCCCAACGCAGCAGGTTCCCGTTGGCGTGTAAGTGAAAAAACGGGGTCCGCTCGTAGAGGATGACGGCACAACTGGATTGCGGATCGAAAAAACCGAAATTCAATTTATGCCAGGCCGCCAGTCCATAGACGATCACAAGTTGCAGGCGCAGCAGCGGTTGAAACACTTGCAGCCAGGCCCCGGCGTCGAGCTTCCGGAAACCGCTCCGCGCCAGCACATAAAATCCGGTCGCAGTTAGCGTGGCAAATACGAACAGCTGTAATAGCCGATTGGTATTGGTCAGGGGAAGTATGATGAGGACGGTTAGGGTCTCCACTGCCGCCAGCGACAGGAATGCGATCCGCGAAAAAGGGCGGAGCAGAACCACCACGGCGAGCAGGAAACCCACCGTTTGCAGGTCCAATCGAAACAGAGGTTTGGTTTGGGCGTGCCAGGCGATGACCGCAAGCGCGGCGAGCACGGAAAATGTGGCCAGCCGCCGCGACGCCGTAACCCCGGCGCTCAACGTCGCCGGCGCGCGTTCAACGGTCACGTCCACAGAACTTTTCTCCCTCGTCTCGGCCTTACGCTGGATAACTTATAGCTCAGCCGTGATGAAAGTGTCCATCCGAAAAACGCCTGTAGAGCTTGTCTGCACAGCGATTGTGGCAAAAGACTCATCACCCCGGTGGAGAAGAACTTACTTGATGGTGGCGCCTGATCTTGAGACGAAAAAGGGGTGAGCTGTGGTGTATGCTTTTCGCCAACCACCAACAGAACTGGCGATCGAATATGGGGGGCACAAAGACGCGAGACAAGAACGAGGTAAAGCCGAGAGAAGAAGTTCCGGTTGGTCTACCCGGAAGGCGGCAGGGGCTGACGAAGTTCTATCTGCTTCTGGTGTCGATCGCCTTCAGCACTGCGGTCTTTCTGACCCTCGACTGGTTCCGCACATCCACCATTGTGCAATCCAGCATGAGAGCCAAAGAGAATAATTGCCGAATTTCCGATCGGGCGCGCCATCACTCCTACAAGCCCAATTGCAGCTTCAACGACCATTGGGGAAAGGATTGGTTCGATTTCTCGACCAACAGTCTGGGCTTTCGGGACGAACGGATCAGACAGGTTCCACTTACCGATAGTCGGCTGCGCCTGCTCCTGCTTGGCGATTCGTTTACCGAGGGTCAGGTCGCGTGGCGCGACACTTATGTCGGCATGATCGCGGCCCGCTTGCCACAATATGACTTTCTTAATGGAGGCGTGGGGAGTTACTCACCGTCCAACTACCTCAATGTGGCACGGATGGTGCTCGGTTCCGGGGTCCAGTTCGACGAAGTGATCGTTTTCATCGATACGGGAGATGCAGCAGACGAGGCTGCCTTCTACCGCGACATTGGCCCTGGCGGCGCCGTGGCGGGGCCTGTACAGCAGCGCTGGAACAAGTCCTGGTACGCAACGGTCCGCCATTTCATCGCCAAGCACCTATTGTTGTCTAACTACATTGTCGAGTTCTTCGAGCGGAAGCTCGTCGAGCACGGTTATTATCACGTCACAATGCCTCTATTAGCAGCCAACGTGTTCGATGTCGAGGGAGCGGCATGGCCTTATCGCAAGATCAACGAAGCTGACCCTTATCCGTCCGGATATGCGCCACTCGGCCTCGAAGGTGGTATTGCCAAAGAGAAAGTGAAGATGGACCTTCTCTGGCAGGACCTTCAACAGCGAAGCATCCCCATCGGCGTTGTTGTATATCCTTATCCGGGGCAAATCCTCCACGATACTGCGAATTCCCGGCAGGTTCGCATCTGGCAGGAGTGGTGCGAGGGCAAGTGCAAGCGCTTCATCTCGCTCTTTCCAGAGTTCTTAGCGGCGAAGGACCAATGCCCGCGAAGCCGGCCTGGATGCTGGTACCCGAATAACTTCATCTTCGGCGACTTCCATTACAACGTTGGAGGTAACGCTCTAGTCGCCGATGCTGTAGTCAAGAGCCTTGACCGCGACCCGCCAGTCAAGCTCCAACCCCTGCCTTCAGGCTCGGCAGCGAAACCCTAGTCAGTACCATTGTCATAGTCTTGCTATAGAGTAGAAGGCGGTAACTCGAATCCAATCGGCCTTAGTTTGAAACCGTTTTGAATTGACCTAAACTTATAGCACCTATATGCCGCGGCGCCCGAGCACTTGGCGACCACCTATAAAACCACGATAGAGCCGGCTGAGCCACTGCGAGAAATGCCCCTAGAATGCGCACAGGCGCCCCAGGACGAGCGCAAACACTATCGATGGACTCAAACTACGTCCGAAGCAAAGGAGGCCGCTGTAAGTCATGTAATCGCAAAATCGGTCTTTTCCCCAGAGAGCGGTTGCGCCGCCATCGCGTTGAAATAATTCCCAATTTGGAACGCAGGGGCGAGAGTCGCTGCCTTCCGCAGCACCGATCTGCAATCCCAATATTATGGATACAGCCTCGCCTAAGCACTGCCTGATAAGTAAGAATGACCTGCCATGATGTCTCCGTAACGGTGGTACGCCGAAGACGGGAGTGATCTTCCTGCCATTCTCCTGCTGATACTCTTCGTCGCCCAAACGAAGACCGCGCGTAGCTTGTAACCCAGAGAAAGGCTTACCTCGGGTTCAGCAAAATATTTGTTGTATCCAGGGGCAAGGGCGGTGTAGGGTTGTGCTGCTTTTCGGGCTAGTCTCGGGAAGGGAGATATTTCCACACTGGATTTGAAGGAGGTGGAAAGATGAAGAAGCCCATACCTTTGCTAACGATTTCGTTTCTGGCTCTGGCGGCGAGTCCGGCTTTTGCACAGCAGGACCTGTACGACAATGGCCCGACCAATGGCACCACCGATGCGTGGAACATCAGCTCTGGGTACGTCGTCAGTGATGCAGTCAACGCCTATCTCAAAATCGATGGAAGGCCAGGAGCTTCTACTTCGAAACAAGACGTTTTCGCAGTCTGGGAGTTCCCAGGCGACGTAATGACCTCGGTGAAGTGGTCGTATACCTCACTGGCGAATGGGGGAACGGTCTATGCCTCTGGCACAGCCAGCGGCAACAACCTGACTGACCAGTTTGTTTCCAGCAACCAGTTTGGCTACGACATCGACCTCATCACGATTTCGGGCCTGAACGTAACCCTGCCCGAAGGAACCTTCTGGCTCAATCTTCAGGATGCGGTTGTTCCCAGCGGCGATCCGGTGTTCTGGGATGAGAATAGCGGAGTAGGATGCAACGGAAATAACCGTACCTGTCCGTCAGAAGCCTTTGACAGCGCCGTAGGAACGATTCCTTCGGAGGCTTTTACCATCGAGGGTACGCGAGCGCCTGAACCCAGTAGCCTGATGCTGCTCGCCTCAGGCGTTCTGGGTCTTGCCGGGCTGCTGCGTCGCAAGCTTTTCTAGGTACGAGTCGGACGGAGCGCTTTCGAAATTTCGCTTTGCTGAGGATGACGAAAGAGTGTAGTGTTGCGCTGTTCTCGGTAGCCTTAAAGAAGTCGGGACTATCTCTGCACTGGATGGGAAGGAGAATTGAACGATGAAGAGGCGAGTACCTTTGCTCACGGTTTCGTTTCTGGCGCTGGCGGCGAGCCCCGCTTTCGCCCAGCAGGACCTGTACAACAATGGCCCGATCAATGGCACTACGGATGCCTGGACCATCAACTTCGGATATGTCGTGAGCGACAATTTTCGTAATGAAGGTTGTCGATAAGGTCTCTCCGTTACTCCTCGGCGTGTGGGAGTTCCCCGGCGGCGTCATGAGCTCAGTGGATTGGTCGATTACCACGCAGGAGAATGGTGGGACCGTACTGGGTTCCGGAACGGCCAGCGGAGCTAACCTGACCGACCAGTTTATTTCCACCAACCAGTACGGATACGACATTGATCTAATCACAGTGACCGGCCTGAACGTAGAATTGAACACGGGGACCTACTGGCTCAATTTGCAGAATGCGGCCGCGCCTAGCGGCGACCCGATCTTTTGGGATGAGAACGGCGGCCCCTCATCGGCCTCGGAGAGCGCCGTCGGCACGATTCCCTCTGAAGCTTTCACCATTGAGGGCACCCCCGTGGAAAGCACGCCCGAACCCAGCAGTCTTATGCTGTTTCTTACTGGCATCCTCAGTCTTGCCGGGATGCTGCGCCGCAAACTCTTCTAGACGAAATTGCGCGGCGAGTTGGTGGAATTTTCGCTTCGATTTTTTGCTTTACTGAGGATGGCTAGAGAGTGTAGTGTTGCGCTGTTCTCGGCAGCCTTAAAGAAGTCGGGCTATCTCTGCACTGAATGGGAAGGGAGAGTTGAACCATGAAGAGGCGAGTACCTTTACTGACGGTTTCGTTTCTGGCTCTGGCAGCGAGCCCGGCTTTGGCACAGCAGGATCTGTACGACAATGGCCCGATCAATGGCACAACCGATGCCTGGACCATCAATTTTGGATACGTGGTTAGCGACACTGTCACTGTTAACAAAGCCAAAACGATGGACAAAACCTTCTCTTTCGGTGTGTGGGAGTACCCGGGCGACACACTGAGCTCGGTAGATTGGTCGATTACCACTCAGGAGAACGGTGGAACCGTGCTTGGCTCCGGCACGGCCAGCGGCGCCAACCTGGCCGACCAGTTTCTCTCCTCCAACCAGTATGGATATAACATTGACCTGATCACCGTATCCGGCCTGAACGTAGAGTTGGACGCCGGGACCTACTGGCTCAATTTGCAGAATGCGGCCACGCCCAACGGTGATCCCGTCTATTGGGATGAGAACAGCGGCCCATCATCGGCCTCCGAGAGTGCCGTAGGTACGATTCCTTCCGAAGCTTTTACCATCGGTGGCACCGTCGGTTCGGGAAGCACGCCTGAGCCCAGCAGTCTCATGCTATTTCTCACTGGCATCCTAAGCTTCGCCGGGATGCTGCGCCGCAAGCTTTTCTAGGCACGAATCGGACGGCACGTTTTAGACTTTCCGCTTTACTGAGGATGGCAATAGAGTGTAGTGTTGCGCTGTTCTCAGGGTCCTCACAGCAGTCGGGGCGATCTCCAAACTGAATACGAACGGAGAATAAGACGATGAAGAGGCGTGTACCTTTGCTCACGGTTTCGTTCCTGGCTCTAACGGCCAGTCCGGCTTTGGCGCAGGAGGTTTTGTATGACAACGGCCCGCCCAATGGCACCACCGATGCGTGGACGGTGAATTTTGGGTACGTCGTCAGCAATGAGTTCCAGCTTAAAGGTTTTATAGACAAAGGGTTTGATTTGTTGAAGATCAAGCCCTGGTTCTGGGAGGCCCCGGGCGACACGCTGACGTCGGTGGGATGGTCCGTCACCTCGGAGGAGAACGGGGGAACGGTGTTTGGCTCCGGCATCGCCAGTGGCGCAAATCTGACTGACCAGTTCGTCTCTACCAATCAGTATGGCTACAACATTGACCAGATCACCATCTCGGGCCTGAACGTACAATTGAGCTCTGGAACCTACTGGCTCAATCTGCAGAACGCAGTTGTGCCCAGCGGCGACCCGGTCTATTGGGATGAGAATAGCGGCGCAGGGTGCGGCGGATACGATGGCCAGGGTGGTGGCTGTCCTTCGCAAGCCTCTGAGAGCGCGGTGGGTACAATTCCATCCGAGGCGTTCCAGATTCTGGGTACCACCAACACTGGAAGCACGCCTGAACCGAGTAGCGTGATGCTGTTTGTCACCGGCATCCTAAGCTTCGCCGGGATGCTGCGCCGCAAGCTGTTCTAGGCGCGGCCCGGGCAGCGATGCCCGGGTTTTTCTTATTGAACGTACGAGAGGCGCAGAGTGGTTCCTTTTCGAACCCGTAACGGCAAATCATAGTCGTCGCTGAAACGAGCGTGGAGAAAGAACCGACCATGAAGAGGCGCATGCCTTTGCTCACAGTTTCGTTCCTGGCCTTGACAGCCAGTCCGGCGTTGTCGCAGCAGGACCTGTATGACAATGGCCCGATCAATGGCACTGCCGATGCTTGGGCCATCAATTTTGGGTACGTCGTCAGTGAGAGTTTTGCGTCCAACAAGATCAAGGTCAGTTACAACCCAGAAGACGGCGGACAACTCAAGAGAATCGCTTTCGGCGTTTGGGAGTCCCCGGACGACGTGGTGAGCTCGGTAGGCTGGTCAATTACCACTCAGCCGAACGGTGGAACCGTACTGGGTGAGGGTACGGCCAGTGGTACGAACCTGACCGACCAGTTCATTTCCACCAACCAATATGGCTACGACATCGACAAGATCACAGTGTCGGGTCTGAACGTGTCCTTGGCTTCCGGCATCACGTATTGGCTCAACCTTCAGAACGCGCAAACCCCTACCGGCGACCCGGTCTTCTGGGATGAAAATAGCGGCACAGGGTGCGGCGGATACGATGGCCAGGGTGGTGGCTGCCCTTCGCAGGCCTTCGAAAGTGCAGTAGGTACTATCCCTTCGGAAGCGTTTACGCTTGAGGGAACCCCAGGTGGATCCACGCCTGAACCCAGCAGCTTCATGTTATTTGTTACGGGCATCCTAAGCCTTGCCGGGATGCTGCGCCGCAAGCTGTTCTAGAAAGGCTCTACGAGTGGCGCTATCACTTAGACACACCTTATGACTCTGAACCTTCTTTCGTCCGACGACGCCCGGCGATTGCGCGATTTCCTGACTGACGCCGGGTACAGCGAACAAAATCTGCATTTGAAATTGGGACTTAGGGACCCGGCTTCCGGACGTCTGCGAAATCTCGCCCGCTTGCAGGACGTTACCCGCGAGCCCAACTGCATCAACACTCTGTTGCGCTGGTTCTGGACGGGAAGTTCTCAAGATGCTTCCGAAGCCTCAAAGTATGTCCCCGACTGGTTCATCTCCCTGGCCCTGCAATGCGGGCTCCTTCGTCAGAACGGGAAGGATTTGGTAGGTGAAGTCCTGCTGTTGCCGACCGAAGGGTTGCTTCTCGCGGCCGACCACTCCAGGAAGTTTGAGTCGGCGGACCCGGAACTTGTGCTGTGGACAAACCCCACCAGTCGGCTGCTCTCGCGGTTTACGGTGCGTCGGCCGTCGCGAGCGACCCTCGACCTGGGAACGGGGAACGGCATCCAGGCACTGAGCGCGGCCTCGCACAGCGAGAAAGTAGTTGCGACCGATCTGAATCCACGCGCGGTCAACTTTGCTGCGTTCAACGCGCGCCTGAACGGCATCGAGAATGTCACCTGCCGCGGGGGCGACGGGTTCGAACCCGTCTCGGGTGAGAAGTTTGACCTTATTGTGTCCAATCCGCCGTACTACATCAGTCCAACCACGCAATATCTGTTCTGCGAAAACCCCATGGACCTCGATCAACTCTGCCGCCGTCTGGTACGCGAAGCCTCAGCTCATCTCCATGAGGGCGGCTACTTCCAGATGCTGTGCGAGTGGGCTGAAATTCAGGGGCAACCCTGGCAGGAGAGACTCAAGGAGTGGTTCGTGGACACCGGCTGCGACGCCTGGGTGATCAAACACCAGCGACAGGATCCGTCGGAGTATGCGGAAGAACACGTCCGGCAAACTGCGGTGTCGCCGGATCGCGATGCCGAGCATTATGCCAGTTATATGGCCTATTATCGCGAGAGAAACGTGAAGGCCATTCATGGCGGTGTAGTTGCCATGCATCGCCGGCCGGGCCAGAACTGGATGTTAATCGAGGAGATCGCTCAGATTCCCAGAGGACGTTTTGGAGAATCAGTACTGAGAGCTTTCGAGGCGCGGGACTTTCTGCAGTCGCACCCCTTCGACGAGCAGTTGCTGCAGGTGAAGCCGAAGGTGGCGGCGGACGCGCGCCTGGAACAAGTTTTCCAGCAGGCGGACGGCGGGTGGCAGCGTGAATCAGTCACTCTGCGGCTGGGCAAGGGATTCGAATTCTTCGTGGAGTTGCAGCCGGTGTTGGCGGACTTTCTCAAGGGCTGCAGTGGTAATCGGACCGTGGCCGAAGCCATCGCCGAATTTGCAGCTAAAGTGAATGCCCCCAGGGACGAGCTGCAACGAGAGTGTCTGAAGGTTGTTCGCAAGCTGATTGAACGCGGGTTCCTGTTGTGTTGACAGGAGAGCAGACTCTTGCGGCGCGGCTGAAAGGTCGTCCCCGCTTCCAACCCTCCTCGGCTATCTGTTGATATAAATTTCAGCCTGTGCAATTTATGAGCAGAGTCCTGACCACGATCTCGGCGCCTGGCACCCGCCCGTCTGCCACGCGTCAGCCAACCGGTTTCCCTGCGGTCTGGAGCTTGGCCGCGGCGGCGGCGCTGGCTGCGTTTTATCTCGCGACCAGTATTTATATTGCGTCTCATCGTCTGTTCTGGTTTGACGAGCTCTTTATTGTTCGCCTGTCGCAAGTGCCTAGCATCACCATCCTGTGGCAGGCGCTGGCCCACGCAGCCGACACCATGCCTCCCGGGTATCACCTGCTGATGAGGGCGTTCGGCCAGGCATTCGGACACAGCGAAGTTGCCATGAGGCTACCCTCAGCGCTGGCCATGGTTGCGGGTCTGCTGGTGACCTTCGATTGTGCCCGCCGCCTGACCGACGGCCTGCATGGATTGATTGCCATGTCGGTGCTGACCTGCTCTTTGCTTCCCTATTACGGTTACGAGACCCGGCCGTACGGGTTTTATTTTCTGCTCTCGGCGGTGGCGTTTTGGATTTGGACCTGCACCACGGACGACAGCAATCGGGCCGCGCTCTCTTTCGGAGTCGTGCTGGCGTTGGCCATCACCATGCACTATTACGCGGTCTTGAATATCGTGCCCTACGCGCTGTGGGAGGCCCTGCGCTGGAGGCCGGGAAAGCGTCCTTCGCGAAAGCTGATTGCGGGAGTGCTGGGAGTGGGCATTCCCACCGTGGTTCTACTGCCGCTGTCGCTGGCCTTCTCGCGGCAATTTTCGCGCGGCTTCTGGGCACACCCGTCGTTCTACCAGCTTCGCGCGGCCTTCTTTGAGTTGTTTCCCGACGGCTTGCTGCTGCTAGTGCTGGCGATGATCTGGATCGTCGTAGCGCGGCCGCGGGAGGGAGGAACGGTAGTTGAGCCGATGCTGCCGGCCGAATCGCTGGGCTGGCTCTTTCTGTTCATCCCGCTGGCCGGGTTTGTGGTGGCGGAGCTGAAAACCAACGCGTTCCTGATGCGCTATTTTATCGGCGCGCTGCCGGGAATTGCGGTCGCATTCGCCTGCCTGCTGTGGCGTCACTTCCGTAACGACCACCGCGTGTCGGCGGGAATCCTGCTGCTAGTGGCGGGATGGGGAGCCGCCAGCCAGTGGGCGGTCGTGCAGCATCCCGAATCGGTTGACCCCTTCGAGCAACAGACGGCAACCCGGCAATACTTGAGGCTGGAAGATCGCCTGCACCGCGATGGCAAGCGCTTTATTGTGCTGAACAATCCCATGCTTCACCTGGAGGCCGCACACTATTCGCGGTATCCCGACGAAGTTGTCCTGCTGCGAGCGGAAAGTGGGATCGAGGGCGTGCCTACGGTCCGGGTACAGGAAAATCTGTCGCAGTATTCGCCGATGCAGATCTGGCAGGTTGAGGACCTCAAGACGCACGCCGGGGAAACGGCGTTGATCGATCCTTCGCCGGAAACGTTGGAAGCATTGCGGCAGGCCGGAGTTCAGGTTGAGATCAGACATTCCAAGCCGATCGAAGTTGTGTATCTGCACTGACGTAAGAGGCAACGCAACTGCGTTACCGAATGAACGTGCACAATGCAGGCAGGTTTTATAAGATGAATGGGAACGGACAATGTCCAGCTTTGTGTCGGTTGGCCGGCGACGGGTTGCGGCCAGTCGCGAGCGCTCATGTAGCTGTAAGGAAATGGCGACCGTGACAGGGGGTGTTGCTTGCGAATCTCGATTTTAGGTTGCGGATACGTCGGGTTGGTCACGGGAGCGTGCCTGGCCGAAATGGGCCACGAAGTGGTCTGCACGGACAACGATTCAGACAAGATTGAGACCCTTAATCGGGGCGCCCTGCCCATCTATGAACCGGGCCTGGACGAAATTGTGGCGGGGAACCGGGCCGGGAACCGGCTTTCGTTCACAGCCGACCTGGGCGAGGCGGTGCGCTTCGGCGACGCCATCTTTATCTGCGTGGGTACGCCGCCCATGGAGGACGGGGACGCGGACCTGAGCTCCATGGACAGCTCGGCGCGCCTGATTGCCGCCGAAGCGCGCAGCTCCAAGCTGGTGATCGAGAAAAGCACTGTCCCCATGCAGACCGGACAGAAGCTGAAGCGCGCGCTGGCCATCTACGGGCGCAACTCCGGATGCACCTTCTCCGTCGCCTCCAACCCCGAGTTCCTTCGCGAAGGCACGGCGGTTGAGGACTTCCTGCACCCGGACCGCATCGTGATCGGCGTGGAAGACCAGGGTACCGAGGCGCAACTGCGCGAGATCTATCGTCCCCTGGTGGAGCAGAATATCGCCTGTCCTGTTCACCACGGCAATTGTCCGCCGAAGCCCGCGCCGCGTCTGGTGGTAACGAGCATCAACAGCGCGGAACTCATCAAGCACGCGTGCAACTCGTTTCTGGCGGTGAAGATCTCTTACGCCAATCTGATCGCCGACATCTGCGAGAACATGGGCGCTGACGTGGACGAAGTGATGCAGGCCATGGGCCTGGACCCGCGCATCGGCCCTCAGTTCCTGAGCCCCGGCCTGGGTTTCGGCGGGTTCTGCCTGCCCAAGGACGTGCAGGCATTTATCCGGTTGGGCGAGAAAGCGGGTACTGACGTCTCCTTGCTACGCGATGCGGAGTGCATCAACAAGAAACGCATTGACAGCTTCCTGGCCAAGGCGCGGCATGCGCTCTGGACTTTGAAAGACAAGCGCATCGGCGTCCTCGGCCTGGCGTTCAAACCAGGCACCGACGATATCCGGTTCGCGCCAGCGACGGAACTGATTCGCAAGCTGCTGCAGGAGCATGCGCGGATTCAGGCCTACGATCCGCAGGCGATGGAGAGGATGAAAACGGTCTTCCCTTCTCTGCACTACTGCGCCGACCCGCACGAAGCCGCCGAGAATGCCGAAGCGCTGATGATCGTCACCGAGTGGCCAGAGTTCAGGAGCCTGGACTGGGAGCGCGTCAAACATTCCATGCTGCGGCCGCTGATCCTGGATGGCCGCAATCTTCTGAATGGCGATGAGATGGCGGCGCTGGGCTTTGAGTATCAGGGAGTAGGCAAGCCCATGGAAGAAGCTGTGCACGCGAAGACGGCGAAGTGAGGTAGAGTCGATTGACGGTGCAAGCGACGGGCTTCAGAGTCTGTGTCCTTTGTTTCATCTGTTTCATCCCAGGGGGTTAAATTTTTGTTGTTGTCATTTCGAGGGGGATTTATTTCCCGAGAAATCTGCTTTTCGCCGAACACGGAACAGCCGATCCCTCGCGGGCTGAAGAGACTGTGTCGCAACCCTGCCGCCGCTACGCGGCTCGTGAATTCTTCCCACTTGCACCCGGGGCTTGCGCCCCGGGCTCACTTCGCCGCCGCCGCTTCGCGGCTGTTGCGATCATGTTAGACATTTTGTTCCGCCACCGGGCCCCACATCCGGTTGCGACACAGTCTCTGAAGCCCAATCGTGATGACAGTTCTTAAGGGATGGGGATATAACCAGAGCAACCTAGTCTCGAGAACCCGATACTTCCACCCAAGAATCCTGCGCTTCCACCGAGAAACCGGTGCTTCCACGCCGAGCACACGGGGCTTCCACCCGGATACAATAACTATCGCTACCATTCTTGACGTCTTTCACCAGGGTCAATTCCAGCTTGGATCCCGAACTTAACAAATCAACCGAGATCGTAGCTGAGATCGGCGCGCCGATTCCTGCGCCGCCGCAGAAGCCTGCCGACCGGACCCTGGTCCGGGCAGTGGCGTGGACGGGTGCGGGCCGCTGGGCAACCCAGCTTCTAACGTGGGTCTCGACCATCGTGGTCGCGCGCATCCTTGCCCCTTCCGACTACGGACTGTTCGGCATGGCAACGCTTTATCTCGGGCTGGTGGCGCTGGTCAGCGAATTCGGACTGGGACAAGCCGTCATCACGCTGCGCGAAATGCCAGCCGAGCATGTCGCGCAAATCAATTCTCTATCCATCGCGGCGGGCGCGCTCCTATTTGGAATTTCCTGTGCGGTTGCTGGGCCGCTGGGGGCGTTCTTCCATACCGCCAAGCTGCCGCCGGTAGTGATGGTAATGAGCCTGGCTTTTCTGATCTCCGGCGGACAGGTTGTGCCCGATGCGCTGCTGCAGCGCGATCTGCGGTTCAAACTGCTGGCTTCGTTCGACACGGCGCGGGCGGTGGTTCAAGCGGGCACCACCGTCGTTCTTGCGTTGCTCGGCTTCAACTACTGGAGCCTCGCCCTGGGCAGCCTGGCAGGCGCGGTCCTGGCGACCACGATGGCGGTGATTGCACGACCGCATTCTTTTGCCTGGCCGCGGCTGAAGGAGATCAAGCGGGCCCTGAAATTCAGCGGCGACATCCTGGGCTCACGGGTGGCGTGGTACATCTACTCGAACTCGGACTTCCTGGTCGCCGGGCGCAAGTTGGGACAGGCGCCGTTGGGGGCGTACACGGTCGCGTGGACCATCGCGTCCACGCCGGTGGAAAAAATCACCAACATGATTACGCGCGTGTCGCCGGCCTTCTTTTCCGCGGTGCAGGATGACAAGCCGCATTTGCGCCGCTACGTGCTGGGCATCACCGACGGGTTGTCACTGTTCACCTTCCCGGCAAGCCTCGGGATGGCGCTGGTGGCCGATCAATTCGTGATGGTCGTACTGGGGGCCAAGTGGGCTCCGGCCATCATCCCCTTGCAACTGCTGGCGCTGTACGCGGCCTTGCGTTCCATCACCACGTTCTTCCCCTACATGCTGTTTGCGCTGCGGCAATCGCGGTTTGTAATGTGGAATACGGTTATCGCGGCGATTGTATTTCCCGCCGCGTTCTACTACGCCAGCCGCTGGGGAACCACCGGCATCGGCGTGACGTGGGTCTTGCTGTATCCGCTGAGTGCCGCGCCGATTATCTGGCGCACGCTGGCGGCGACCGAGCTGTCGGTCTGGAGCTATCTCCGCTCGATGATGCCCGCCTTGCGTGCATCTCTGGTTATGGTCGTCATGGTGCTGGGCGTGCGGTGGCTCACGCCGGGCGTTTGGCCGCTGGCCGTGCGGTTCGCGATTTCTGTTCTGACCGGGATATTGTCTTATCTGGCGGTGATGTACATCGCGGAACGGCAGCGGATCGGGGAGCTCTTCCGGCTGATGCGAGGGGAGGATGTGTAGGGGTCGTCTGACGCCAAGATCATGCCTGCGGGTCATTTGAAATCCTTCATCAACAACTGTCGGGAAGGCGCTTACCTGCGCCCCTCCAACCTTAGGCTGGCTGCTGGGCAGGTGCTTGAGACCCGGCCCGACAGCGGCCCGACAGGCTATTCCGACGATAACCATCTGCTGGCGGCTATCGCCTGGCTGGAGCGAGCGCAGGATGCCATGAAGGACGGCGGGGTGTGTGGCCGCTACAAGCTGGCCAGCGGCTGGACATCTTCGTATCCGGAGACCACCGGATATATCGTGCCAACGTTCCTGCAGCTGCGCCGGGCTCTGAACGCCGATCGCTTCCGCGACCGGGCGCTACGCGCGGTGGAGTTTCTCCTGCGTTTGCAACTTCCAGACGGCGGATTCCCCGGCGGCGAGGTTGATCAGAACCGCACCGAACCTTCTCCTTTCAACACCGCGCAAATTATGCACGGATTGCAGGCATGGGAGGTCGAAACCGGCGACACCCGATGCGTCGAGTCCTTGCGAAAAGCGGGGTATTGGCTGTGCGATCTGCAGGACGCCGACGGTGCATGGCGCAAGTATTTCTATGGAGGTATCGAGACCACCTACAGCGCGCACCTCACCTGCTGGCTGGCAGAGGCCGGAGAGTTTCTCATCGAAGAGCGCTTCCTCGAGGCAGCCCGCAAGCATCTGGCGTGGGTCTTGCAGCACTTCGACTCCGAGCACAAGTGGTTCGATCGCAGCGGCTTTGAACGCGACGACCACCAAGCCCGCAGCTCCTTCACGCATACCATCGCCTACACCATTTGGGGTGTGCTGCGAACGGCTGAGGTTCTGTCCGATGAGAGCGGGCAGAAGGCCGCAGCGGACGCGGCGTGGGCTGGACTGCGGCGCTTGGAATTATCACGCTGGCTGCCGGGGGTGCTTGACTACCGCTGGCGCGGCGTGTCGAACTACGCTTGCCTCACCGGAAACTGCCAGTTCGCGCTGATCTGGCTGCACCTCTATCGCAAGAGCGGTGATCCTCGGCTGCTGAACGCGGCGATGAAAGCCCTCGACCTCGTCCGGCAGACGCAGCCGATGACCGACCCGAGGGATGGCGTGCGCGGTGGCATCGCCGGGTCGAACCCCGTCTGGGGAGCTTACATCTCGCATGCTTTCCCCAACTGGGCGGCGAAATACTTTATTGACGCTTGCCTGGCGTTGAATCATGCGCTCGAGAATCCGGTGGAGTTTAGCGAGCGGCCGGGAATTCCCGCCGACATCCCGACCGCGCTGCCGGATAGCTCGCGTTTGGCGCCGGGAAAGAAGTTGATTGTAGGGTTGTTGACTACCACCAATTCCATCAAGTTCGCTCAGTTCATGCAGGCGTCGTCGTCATGGAATTTCCGTCCCGACCTGGTGCTGATCGACGCGCCGACCACCGTCCCGCTCCTGCGACGGGTGCGCAATCGGCTGCTGCGCCTTCGGCCAGAAACCGGGCCATCGAAGCCTGCTCCGCCAAGCGCCGGCGCCACGGCCCGGATCGATGTGGCGCAGTACTGCCGCCAGCGCGGGATCGCAGCGGTCCAAGTGGTGCCCAATTCTCCAGAAGCCATCGAAGCCATACGGAGCCACGGTATTGATCTGCTACTGCACCTGGGCGGCGGTGGCATCGTCAGGCAGCCCATCATCGAGGCGGCACGCCTGGGCGTGTTCAATGCCCACATGGGTGTGCTGCCTCCGTATCGTGGAATGAACGTCACCGAATGGGCGCTGTGGAACGGCGATCCGACGGGATGCACCGTGCACTTGATCGATCGCGGCATCGACACCGGCGACATTCTTCTGCTCTGTCACGTGGATGTGAGCGCAGCGGAGAGCGTGGCGCAGGCTCGAGAGCTGGTCAATCGGGCGCAACTCGCTCAACTCTCCGAGGTACTTCGCTATGCGCTGGCGGCAGGGGAGCTGCCGCCGCGGACGACGGCAGTCGCCCGAGGCGGGTTGCAGTATTTCACCATGCATCCAGCGCTGGTTGAGCGACTGAATCAGCGGCTACGAGCGCGGGTACTGGTGGGGTAGAGCGGGCCTTTGGGTGCGTGTTCGCGAGCCTCTTTAGGAACGCTGTTGAGGCCCGCACAAATATAGCGACATTCTTCGAACGTTTGCCATCACGAGCCCGCGGCGGCGGGCGAGGGATCTGCCTTTTGCCTTTCTGCCGAACAGCAGATTCCTCGCACCCAAACCCGTCGTAATGACAGCCTCCAGGAGAGCCCCTGCTCGCACTCATTAGCGGCTGCCAGCGTCCTCTACTGCATATCTTTACCTGAAGCGAAATCGCTCTTAGGCCCATGCCCTCACCCTCGCAGGTGAGGTTTTTTTTGCTCTGCGGTTGGATGGTTACCAGGACAACGCGAGGCTATGATCGCGATCTTTCCTCGCTCGAAGGCGCGGTCCCCGAGGCGGGCATAGCAGGGAGAGGAGGCGGAGTTGTGTCTGCCGGAGGTTGCGCAGGGTTCCCATATTCGTATGCTCCGATGTCAATGGCCGGGCCAACGACAGAGCGAGGCGTGGCGCTGAGCGGATCAACATATTCGTACACGGGCATCAGGTCGTAGCCCGCAGCCTTGCCGGGACGTGTCCCCTTATTAATTGCTGGGGATCCTTTGGCGAGATGGTAATCGTACTCCGCTTGATTCACCAGGCGGGCGTTGCGGGTGGCGAGGTTGGTACTTTGTGTTCCTTGTCCTTGAAGGACGGTTCCCGGACCGATAAAGAGATTATTGATGAGCAGTGAGGCGGATGGCAGTCCAGAAACGTGGACGAAGATTCCACCTTCTGCATAATCATTCACGATCGTGTTATTGACAACATAAAGCTCCTGGACGGCATTTCTTCCGCCTTCCTCGGCATAGGAAATAATAGTTTCGTTATCGGTGGTTGCGCTTTGCTGGATCAGGTTGCCGATAATATAGGACCGGCCGCCACCGGGAAGGTCAATTTCATAACTCGCCGTACCAGTTTCATCGGTCAGCCGGTTATAGAGAATGTAGTTGGTTTGCGCGCGACTCTTAACCAAGTGCCCGATTTTAGCCAGGTGGCTGTAAGAGTAACGCAGGGTAAAGCTTCGGACCGTGCCAATATAAATGTTATGGCTCTGCCCGTCTCCGAAGCCATTGCGGGCGAATTCACTGTTCTCGATGACAATGTCGCTGCTTAGATTGACGCCGGTCAGGATGCCGTTCTCATTGTCGTGAAAGTAGCAGTTGCGCAGCGTAAGCCCTGGCCCTTCTTGTCGGATGCCGGCGCCATTCTGATCGGGAACCGTCGCCCCCGAGAATTCAATATTTTCGACGGTCGTATTCGCTCCCTGAATGACCCAGATGCCCTTGCCTTGCGCGTTTCTGCCATGCGCCTCGATATGGGCGCGTCCCCCAACACCCCGGATGGTGAGGTTGTTGCGGATCCAGGTGGCCACGTCTCCGGAATAGAGTCCGGCATCAATTTCAATCGTGTCGCCATTCTTGGCCGCCGCCGCGGCCTGGCTGGGCGTTTTCAATTTGCGCGTGGGTCCCACCTGCAGGGTCCTGGCCGAAGCTTGACTGTAAGTAACATTGGCCTGCAACCCGGCAAAGATGAGAATGGCGCACGCCATCGGCCGTAACAGCTCGCGCCGACGGAAGCGAAGGGCGGTGATTGAGGCAGCTTTATTGGCCAGTTCGCGATGGTGCCCGGCTTGCACCAGCCGACTGTGCCATCTAAGCTTCACTACCTGCCCTCCGACTTTCATGAGACGTCGCTGCAGACTGGTGGGCTGCCGGACTTCGACAACCCGCGACTACCGATTGCGAGTGTCCTGGCCGACCGAGCCCTCGACCGCAATGCCTGAGACCGGCAGCTCGACCTTGAGAAGGTTCTTCCCTCCCTGCAGGATGGGGCCGGTATTCTCGTAGATCTCCAGCACCGTCTGTATGTGCTCCCGATTGCTTATGACAGGGATTTTGGTCAGCAGCTTAAACTGGTCCTGGTGAAGCAGCGCGACCAGCATCTGCATTGATTTTAAGTCGGGCCAGAAGTCCGGCTCTATCACGATGTAATGCACGCCATAATGCCCCAGCATCTCCTTAAACCGGGCCTCCGTGACACCGAATTCCTGGACGCCGAATAGGTCACGGTGGATGGCAACCTTCAAGAGAAGCTTGTCGGCCCTGATCACAGTCAGGTTCTTACACTCCGGCATGCTCTTTACGTTAAATATGAACGAGCCGTCCCGAATTCCGGAAAACATCACTACGCTGTCGGGCGACGCCAGCGAACATACATACTGAGCGGCAGCGCGGTACCCCGATATATAAGGAACAGGCTTAGTTGCCAAAGTATAGGCAAAGGTACCCGCCGCGAACACCACAGCTATATACGGCGCTATCTTGGGCGGCAGGCCTTGGACGATGGCAGCAATCGAAAAGACTACAAGCGGGAAGATTAGAAAGATGGTGTAGCGCTGGGAAGCCACGGAAATGAGCGTGAAGAACGCATAGCCCGTCACCAGCCAGGCAAACAGGAAAAATAAGGCGGATTGAGACAACCGCCATTGTTTGCGAATGACGCATCCTGCAACGTAGATCAGAGCGAGGGTCAGTACGGCCCATCCCAGTTGACGCGGCCATTCGAAGCCGGCCACATAGGACCAGGTCGCCAGACTCAGGCGTGAGTGCTTTATCCATCCACCGCCTACCGCCTGCTGCATATTGGCCCGCCCCCACAGCCAGGTGTAAAGCACGAGCGGGGCGATGCCTACGGCAAAGATGGCGGCCGACCACCAGAATTCGGCGCGCCGGAACATCCCATTTCCCTGCGCGAAATATAGCGTCAGGAGAAAGGCCGGCAGAATGAAGACCGCCGGCTGCTTGGTGTCGGCTGCTGCCAGGACGAGAAGAATAACCAGGAGCAGGTATCGAGGCTTATTCGAGTCCAGATAGAGAAAGAAGAAGTAGCAACTCCACAGGAGGAAGGCGAAAGTTGGAATTTCCAGCATCACCTGCCGTCCCCAAAGCGCCATAACGGGCGTCCCGATAAATAGCAGCGCCGTCGCAAATGCCGCGATGCGGCCCATCCAGCGACGCGCAAGAAAATAGGCCCCGAAGGCGGTCAGCAGCAGAAAGAAAGCTACGGTCAATTGGGCCGTGACGTGGGACACTCCGAAGATACTGAAGAACCCGGCCTCCACCAAGGCAAACAGAGGCGGATAGGTCAAGGCCGTTACTGCCGGATACTGGAGGTAGTAGTCGATCGCCCATTGCTTGAGGTGATGGATAGGCAGGGAGCGAGCCATGTCGTAATAAAACGCGCCATCCATGGCATGCCGCGGCGCATCGCTCCACCAGAAATCACCTTGCGTCGGCGAGGTTTTGAAGAGGATAACCACCGCAACCGTGAGGAGCAGCAGACAGGCGAGGTCTCCCCACCGCGATTTTGACAACAGGCCATTCGACGAGTGGTGCATGGTCAACTTCCCAGATCGCCGCGTGCGACGAAATTCTAAATACCTCGCACCGACAACTCACTCAACCATAGATATTCAACCTTTACACGTGGCGATCTTACTGTGAGTCATCCTTCTTCTCTCTTCCCACCTTACCCTCGACCGTGAGACCGGAAACCGGCAGCTCAACCCGCAAGAGATTCTTCCCTTGGGAAACCGGACCCAGGTTTTCGTAAATCTCCAGCTGCGACTGTATATGTTCCCTGTTGCTCTGGATCGGAACCTTGGTCATCAGCTTGAACTGGTCCTGATGAAGCAGGTCCACCAGCATCTGCATTGACTTCAAATCGGCCCAGAAGTCCGGCTCGATCACGATATAGCGGACGCCATAGCGTCCCAGCATGTCCTTAAACTCGTCCCGGGTAACGCCAAGGTCTTTGACCCCGAACATGCTCCGCATCATCATGACCCGTAGCAATAATTTATCGGACCGAATGATGCTGAGGTTCTTACATTCGGGAGTGGTTTTGACGTTGAAGATGAAGGAACCATCCCGCAGCCCGGAGAACAACACTACGGTGTCAGGCGGCGCCACTGAGCAAACATACTGGGCGGCAGCACGATATCCCGACACATAGGGCGCCTGGTCCGTGAGGATCATGCGAGCGAAAATCCCCACGCCGAAAGCGACCGCTACATAAGGAGCGACTTTCGCCGGAATCACCCGTACGATGGCGAGTAGCGCGAAAACGACCAGGGGGAAAATCAGGAATATCGTGTACCGCTGGGACTTGATTGCAATTAGAGTGAAGAAAACGTACCCCGCGACAACCCAGACTACAAGGAAGAACAATGCCGGCTTGGGCAGGCGCCATCGCGGCCAAAGTAATGCTCCAAAACCGTAAATAATTGCCAGCGCTACGATCGGCCATCCCACTTCAGAGGGCCACTGGCGCGCCACGTAGAGCCAGCCGGAGATGCTGCTCCGGGAATATTCCACCCAGTTTCCGCCCACCGACTGCTGCACGTTATAGCGGCCCCACAACCAGGTGAAGACGGCCAGCGGAATGACGCCAGCTATGAACAGCACGGTCGCCCGCCAGAAGTCCGGGCGGCGGAATAAGTCCTTGCGGAAAACGACGTAAAGCGTAAGCAGATAGGCGGGAACGATAAACATTACCGGCTGTTTGGTGTACATCCCTGCAATCACAAGAACTACCGCCAGGTACAAGTCGCGTGCCTTGAGATGATCCAGATAGCGAAAGAAAAAATAGCAGCTCCAGATGAGGAAAGCGAAAGCCGGAATCTCCAGCATCACTTGCCTTTCCCAAAGTGCCATGATCGGCGTTGCGACGAAGGCTAGAGCGGCGGAGAGGGCGGCGGCAGGAGCCACCCAGCGCCGGACAAGGAAATAAGTTCCTGAGGCGGCACCCAGCAGGAAGGCGCTGACGGTCAACTGGGCCGTGGCAGCCGACACTCCAAATACGCTGAAAAAGACGGCCTCCACCAAAGCGAATAAGGGCGGAAAAAAGAGGACGGTGATAGCAGGATATTGAAGATAGTAATCCATGGCCCACTGCTTCAGGTGGGTTATGGGAAGATCGCGGACCATGTCGTGGTAGAAAACTCCGTCCATGGCATGGCGCGGAGCATCGCTCCACCAGAAGTCACCGGCGCGAGGTGAGGTCTGGAACAGCAGGACTACCGCTATGGCAAGCAAGAGGAAACACAATAAATCCTGCCATTTCGAATTAGTCCGCTCGCTACCAGGTTGCATACGACCTAACCATCGGGATTTCAATCTTAGCCTTATAAGCTAAGGTCAACTAACCTACTGCAATCCGCGCGTAAACATGGCTCGACCAGAGCAGGCCTTGCGCCACCTTCGTCTACTGAAAAAGAGTGTACCCATGATACCATCGTGCGCATTGCCGGCCGAAAATGCTGATTTGCCGGTCATTTTTATTGGGCGGCGGAGATCGCCGCCCCACCGCTGCGGATTGTCTGATTTGAGGCAGCCGATTGGGTGGGGTTATCGTTCCGCAGCAGTTGCGGCAGACTGGAACCCAGGGCCCGGGTGAAGACCTCAGCACCCCGGTAGTTCAGATGGAACCCGTCAGAATACAAATCGGAGGGCAGTTGTTGCGGCCGGAAGGGAACGAAAACCTGGACCCCGATGCGGTTGCCGGCCATTTGAATGGCATTCGAGCCGTCGCGTGCCGTCGTGCTGGGCGGGACAACCAAGATGAATTGCGCTCCATACTGCGAGCAGAGACTGGATATTTCCTTAAGACGCTTCGTTGCTTCCCGCTCGATCTCTTCGTCCGGCGCAAGTGGCGGCGCCGGCGGCCGAAGCTTGGCCGCTAAATCGGGGAAGTCGGGCAGCATGTGCAACAAGAAGGTCTTATGCACCTCACTGCGTAAGCCATAAAAGCGGCTGAGATTCGCAAACAGGAGGTTACTGGTAACGGTGTTGTCGGTGGCGATGGTCCGCTTGACCGCGAGCACGTCGCGGCGGTCCATCAGGAGTTGGGCAAAGGAGTCCCCGTGAACATCCGGCGCTATTAGTTGCCGGGCATTCATCACCAGGATTACCGCTTTCGGCCGGGCACCTTCGAGAAACAGGCGATGCAGGCCGTAGTACCAGTCAAGATAATTTGTGTCTTCCACGACAAATCGGGTGACCACATAGTCGGGAAGCAGCTTCTGGTTGAGCATCGAAACGTTGATGCCCTTCTTCAGCAGGGAGTTTCCCACAATCAGGATGGGAAGAGGTCCACCCGGCACCGGCCTGATTGCTTCGGCCCCGGCATACTCACTCGTAATGCGTGCATCCATCGCCTCGATCCGCGGCAGCGCATATCTCTCGCCGAACTCCAGTCCGGCACAGAAGATTGCGCATAGTGTCAGCAGTATCAGGCTATAGCGATGCAAGGGTTATCCCTAAAACTGAAAATAGATGAAAGTGTTGGCCTGGTTGGCGGAAAAAAACGCAATCGCCGCCAGGGCGGAAACACCCAGCGCCGTGCGAAACAAAGGCGAAGCACGCTGGAAAATATACTCTTCGTCGTATCTCTCCATTCGCAGGTCCATCAGGAACATGGGGATCGAGAACAGGGCCAGGAACTTGAACGCGATCAAGTATTCCGGCTCCCACGCCAGGCTGGTCAGGCCGCGCAGGAAGACAAAGGCACCATGGACCGAGGTGGCACGGAAGAATATCCATGTAAGGCAGACCAGATTGAACAGCAGAATCCGCTTCAGCCAGGTGACGCCCCAGCTCGACTTCACGTCTTCTTCCCTGCCCAGTCCAAGAAGACGCTCCAGAGCCAGCCATCCGCCGTGAATGCCGCCCCAGATCACGAAGGTCCAGTTGGCGCCGTGCCATAGGCCGCCAATCAGCATGGTGGTCAGCAGGTTGCCGTACGTCCTGCTCTCGCTTTTGCGATTTCCGCCCAGGGGAATGTAGAGATAATCGCGAAGCCACGAGCTCAGGCTAATGTGCCAGCGCCGCCAGAAGTCCTGCAGAGTAGTCGCCAGATAGGGCTGGCGGAAGTTCACCATGAAGTGGAAGCCGAGCAGCTGCGCCGCACCCCGGGCGATATTACTGTAGCCGGCGAAATCGCCGTAGATTTGCCAGGCGAAGGCATAGCTCCCCAGCAATACAACCGGCAGGGTAGCGGCGCCGAAATTACCGTTGAATGCGGAGTTGGCAATCAACGCACAATTGTCGGCAATCACGCACTTCTGAAAGAGACCGAACAGGACCAGCATCAAGCCATCGAAGAACTTGTCCCAATCCATGGTTCGTTCGCGCTGCACTTGCGGCAGCAGATGATTGGGACGTTGAATCGGCCCCGCGATCAGGTGCGGAAACAGGCTGATGAAAAGAGCATAATCGACCAGTGAATCCGCGGGTTCCAGCTTCCCTTTATAGACATCGACGATGTAAGCGACTTCCTGAAAGGTGTAAAAGGAAATACCCGGGGGCAGCAGAATCCGCAGAAGCGACATCGGCACGTTATGGAAACCGACCGAAGACAGCATTCCGGCGAACGACTGAATGAAGAAATTGAAATACTTGAAGAACCCGAGGAAGCCGAAATTAACCACCAGCGACAAGATCAGCAGGGCCCGCCTCTTGCCTGGATTCTGCAAAGTGGCCAGCTTCTTCGCGATCAGGAAGTCAATGCAGGTGCTGCCGGCCATCAGCAGCAGGAATCGCCAATCCCACCAGCCATAGAAGAAATAGCTTGCGGCGAGCAGGAAGACATTCTGGGCGCGCCAGCCCAATCTCCAATAGACCACAACTACCAGAATCAGAAATGCGATGAAAGCTGGAGAATCAAATAACATAGCCGCCCGTCATCCTGGGACCGGGATTCCGGCACCCCCAAGAGTGGATCGAGATTGAGTTCCTTTCCAGCGCCACGCAAGCCGTTCCGACGCAGAGGGTGCAATTAACCTGCCAACAGGCCGCGGTATCTCAGGTCACCCCGCCGGTGGATGTGCATCGCAAGTTTGCGCGCCCTTTTTTAGGGACCCGGGACAACAAGACTCAAACGGCCTCTCGCACAATAGCTTACCTGTTGGAGAACAGCGTGGGAGGTCTTCCGACAGACGGGAATGGGATCAGTCAACCGGCGCACTGCCGCAGCGCCGGCCTTATGCCATGCCAAAACAAAAAGGAAGGGCGAAGGCCCTTCCTTTTGGATTTTAGCTCACCCGGGTTGCGGGGAGCTTTAGGCGCCTAACATCTTCCGGCGCAATCCCGCTCCGAAGACAAACAAGCCCACACCAAGGACGGAAAGCGTCGCCGGTTCGGGGATGGTCTGGATCGCGGTATTCGAATTAAAAATCAATCCGTTGCAGTTGCCCCCATTGCCACAAGCCTGATTGATTGTGACGCTTGTATCAATGTTGCTGCCGCCAGAAAACTTGTACGATCCCAAGTTCGGGTTGAGGAAGATACTACCTAAATTGACGCTGGCCACGTACGTGCCTACCGTTCCCGACCCCGTAAAGATGCCACCCGGAAGGAACGACGCGCTGAAGATGAGCGCTGAATTGATGCCATGGGACGGAATGCTCCCAAAGATCTGCATCAGTCCGCCTGCACCAAAGGTGTAGGTGAAGGAACCGCCCCCAGCGGAGCCGCCAGTCTGTCCGCCGCTCGTCAGCGTAAGGTAGCCACCGGCAATTCCACAGTCGCCGCCACAGATGAAGATGTTGTTGATCAGGTCAGTGATCAGCGCACCTTGGCCGCCACCACCCGGACCAATCGTCAGTGCATCTCCCATGCCAGGGGTGAAGTTCAGCGCTCCCTGACCGGCCAAATCGGTACCGGTGAACGTCAGAGTTCCGGCCCATGCCGGGACAACTAACGCCAAGCACATCGCCAGAATGGCACACAATACTAGCTTGCGGACAGCCATTTTGTTCCTCCTCAGTTCGGCCCTTAGGTGGCGCTTTAGCGGCCCATGAGTGCTGTACACTCCTACACCGCTTCCTACAACCGCTAGTGCATTTTTACTACCAAAGCTAGGACTATCTATCTTATTGAAAATAAGTGTTCTTCACTATGGTAAGAGCGATTCTATCATGCCCTTGCGCAAAGTCGTACACAAAAAAAAGGAATACACTTGCCGAACTGCCGAGCTTGCCGAACCCGATTACTCCGCCCTACTCGACAACCCCAGGAAAGAAACCCCGCCCACAAAATCCTTCAGCCCTTCAATGGCCTGCGAGGCCTGGGAGTCGAAGCGCGCGGAGACTGCAAATAAAGCGACCCTTCCGGGACGCCCAACCAGTCGGGACTCGGCTTGGAGCAACTTGATCTTGTAGGGACTGGCAGTAACTCGATCGCCGGCCAAGTACCAAATCCAGACAACCCGACGCTCACCACCTCGGGCCACCAGGTACTCAGGGACTGCGAGCTTCCTGCCCGCAAGCACTATATCGCGGTAATCACTGAACAGCAAGTCCCATTCGCCGTAAACGCCAACGGCGTTCGAGGCATTAATCAGCTCCACGCCTCCCCGCTTGACCGGATAGGACGCGACATACAGCGACACTTCGTGAGCGCCCTTGGTAAAGGTCTCCGACGTTTCGGACTCAAGGTTGTCAAAGTTCGGCGCCCAGTCGGGTTCGGGGGAAGCGGCGGCGACCCAGCTCTCGGGCGCCGACCAAAGTCCGGCGACCGGCCGAGGCGGCGTGGGGCGAGACCACAAGAAACCGGCGGTGGAACTCGCCGATACCACAATTACGATCACAAGGGCCGTGTAGGCTAACAAGCGGCGGGTCGGGACCACGACCAGCTTCGGGTCGCTTGAGCTGCGAACTGGCTGTGCAAGTGGGGGGTCGGGCTCGCGCCATCCCAATGCCACTCCGATCACCAGCGCCGTCACGAGGGAGAAAAAAAGCCAGCCGTAAACGACGTGGTCTATTCCTGCGGCAATTCGATTGTTGCTGAGGTACGCCACAACGACGATCAGATAGGCCCTAAGCGCGTTAGCCAGGATGGGAACCAGGGCAGAAATCAGAACCAGAACGACGCGCCGCTTCCAACTGCGAAACGCCACCCCCGCGAACAAGACGCCAACCACAATGGAGGACGTCAAGTATCGAATCCCGCTGCATGCCTCTGCAATCCTCCAGTCCCCGGAAGGGGTCGAAATGACGAAACCGTCCTGCACCGCCGGAATGCCGGAGAGTCGAACCGCATTCACGGTGAATGCCGCGGTGAGTTGCTGAAGGGGCCCGACCAGACTTTCTCCTGTGGGCACCATGAAGAAAAGGAACAGGAGCGGAAATCGCAGAAGGTGCACTACCCTATTTCCCAGGAATGCCCAGACCAGAGCGTCGAGCAAGCCTATGAAAGCGACCTGTTGAGCAATTTGAATATCGGCGACGTTGCCGCCCAGCCAGATGACTGCGAAAAGCAAAACCAGGGCCAAGCCGGTGACCGAGGTATCGGGATGGAGGACCCTCAGTTGCTTTCTGCGCCGCCAGATCAAAAATGCCGATATGGGAGCAATCACAAACCCGTAAGAATATGTATTGCTACCGTACCAGATGGTGACCATTGAACTGACGGTCGACCGGAGCAGAACGAAGACAACGGCCCCTGCCAGTGACAACCCGAGGAGCGGGCGGACCCACAGGCCTGTAGCCTGGTAGCGTTCTCCGAGACCGGGTTCCGCCGTGCAAACCGGCGTCGACGAACTGGAAGTCGTCAAGCACCTCTCCTTCGGCTCATCAATGCCAGACCTACTTCACGCTCCACTTCTCACGATGCACTTTCATCGCCACATTGTGATCACTGACGGCCGGCCAGGGACGTCGGACCCGCTTCTGGCTCAGCAGCCAGTACACCGCGATCTTCGCCACTTCGGACAGCAGGAGCTTCCGCGAGCCCGGATCGCGCCACCAATGCGTTCGCAAGTACCGGCCTTCCTCAGGGACGGCCACAAAGTTCAGTTTTATGCCTTCAGCCATAAGGCTGCGGCAGCACATGCGTATTCGCCTGAGATGAAACCCGCTGCTGACAATCGTCGCCGACCGAATAAGGCGATGGGCCCGCAGCCAGTCCGAGAAGGCGCGAATCTCGCTTAAAGTGCCAAACCTCCCAATGCCAATTCGCTGTGCCCCCGCGTTGCCGGAGGCGATGGTCACAAAGTAATGGCGGTGGCGAGGCTCGGTACTGGAGGCGAGGGTGAGCAGATCGAAGGACGCCGGCAACTCCAGGCTCGCGAAGCGGCGTATCTCGAACCGGCCAACGCTGAGCAGCAACGTGGGGGCCCAGCCTTCCTGCAGCAGCGTGAGAGCGAAGCGCTTACGACATTCCCGGCCCGCCAGGACAAAGATGACGTCGGATGGCTCAAAGGGATCAGACGCAGCCAGCCAATCGTAGAGTTTGCTGCGTAGACCGAAGTTGAGAGCTGCCGGAATCAGGTTTCCCTCCTACTAGCTATTGCAAGGACCGACCGCCGACTGCGGCAGGAATTTCACCTCGCCGCCTCGCCGCTGCGAAACGAAGTCGTAAACTGCCTGATAGCGCCGCGCCAGCACCTTCCAGTCCTTATCGCGCAAAACCATCTCGCGGCCGCGGTGCCCCAGTTGCCGGCGCAGGACAGCCGAGCCCATGAGGCGCTCCGCCTGATGACAGAAATCAGCAATGTCCTCCGGCTGGAACAGCAAACCGGTGCGGTCGTGTTCGACCAGCTCCCTATGACCGCCCACGCTACTCGCCAGTACCGCTTTCTGCAGCGACATCGCCTCCAGCGGCTTCAGCGGCGTCACCAGTTCCGTCAGGCGCACGCTCAGCCGGGGAAACACCATGACGTCCACCACCGAGTAATAGCGCCTGATCTCGTCGTGGGAAACGCGGGCGAGGGTGCGAACATATCCGCCCGCTCCACATTCGCGGATTGCCTGGTCGATCGCCCCTTGGTCTTCCCCACTGCCGATAATCAACATCTTGAATCGGCTTCCGCGAGAGTATAACTCGCTAAGGGCACGAATCAGCCAGGCAACGCCCTCGTAGCGGTAAAGCGAGCCAAAAAAGCCGAATACGGGCTCGTCGGAAAAACCGAGTTCCTCAGCTAATTTCGTATCCCGCGGGAGGGGCGCGAAGATATCGGCATCGACCCCGTTGGGCAAATGAAACAGCTTCTCAGCCGGAAGACCGCGGCGGCCCAGGTCATCGAGTAACGGTAGTGAGATGGCAGCGACAGCATCCGCCTTGCGCGCCACGTAGCTTTCCAGTTGGCGGGTCAACCTATAGCGCAACGATGCGGCTCGGGTGCGCTTCTGGTCCACTGCAGCATCTTCCCAGAAGGCCCGCACCTCGTAGACGAACGGCAAGCCTCTGCGCTCCGCCGCCTGCAAAGCGGCAAGTCCACACAACGCCGGCGAGTGCGCATACACGATGGAGACCGGCTGGCTGTCGATCACCTGCAAAACGCGTTTGCGTAACAGGCGGACCGTTTCCCACTCCCGCAGCAACGGCCAGTGTCCCCGGAGCGCGCGGCCGGCGAGGGCGCCGACGATCCGCGTGCGCGAGTATAAGACGCCATCCACCGCGACCTCGGAGGCTGTAGGATCATCGAGTTCGTGCAGCGGCCCGGTAACAACCAGCATGGACTGGCCAAGTTTGTGTTGGGCGGTAACCAGATTTCGGCTGCGTATGCTGTAGCCGCTCATGACCGGCCAGGAGTGGTCCAGGACGTGGAGCACACACCCAGTGGCCGGACCGGAATGCGTTGCTGTGACCAACTTGTCTCACCCCGATGTCAAGTCGTTCAGCCTGGGGACTACTTCTTCGTAACCTGAGCGCCCGCCGTCAATCTACCCGTGGCAATCTTGACGAAGCCGTCGTCGGGATCGGGATAACTCACGTAGAGAGTGTCATCCGGCCCGATCGCCGCGTCGACATTGTCGTATTGCTGCACTGCACCCGACACCACATTCTCGATCTGCCACCTCTTGCCGTCCCAAAAGGCATGCTTGATGACACCAAAATCCCCGTACACGATATGTGGATTGTCATGGCTGTCCCGGAGCAGCGTAGTACTGCCACCGTAGAAATCGTAACCAGGGGCGACCGCATCGACCTTGTCTACGACCCACTTTCCCTTCACCTGATGCGCATACTTCAAGGTCCTTCCGTCAAAGTAGCTGATGTGAGGCGAGTCATCAGGCCATAAAGCCAGGCTGTTATCAAAGCCCCGGTAGCTGTGGGCGTTCTCCGATGAATCGACGGTGGTGATGAGCCAATTCGTGCCGTCCCACTCCGCATAGTCCAGGTCGCCACCGTGAGCAAACTGGCTGTAGCTGGCGCGGGGATGTCCTTTGGAATCCACCGCCATCGAGCTCCACTTGCCGGCGATGCCGCCATCCACCGAGCGCACCATCCACGCTCCATCTTCCAGCACGGCATGCCGGAAGTGGCTGTATTGGGTCCCACCCGGCAGGTATTCGTGATACCAACCCAGGTGCGGCACCCCTTCGGCGCTGACCGCGATTGAACAGTGGTAAGAAATGATTCCCGAACCTGGATCCACTTGCTGCGTCACCCATCGGTTACTCTTGCCCAAGGTGACATAGATGAGCGTCCCAAACGCTACACACAAATGCGGTCTGCCCTGTTTATCCACCGCCACGCGGGGATAGACATTGGTATTGGCATGGGTGGAATCGACGACCGACTTGAAAAACCACTTCGACGCCCCGGCAGGCCGTAAGGCGTAGAACATCCTGGCGTCCTTGGTTAGATAGGTGAGGTGAAGGTTCCGGTCCGCGTCCAAAGCCACCGCGCTGGTTGTGCCGCGGGCCACCTTATCCGTAGTCCAGCTCCTCTCCTGGGCGCAGACCTGCACGAACGGCGACATCAGCACAGAAAGCACTACCAGGACCCCAAGACTTCGCACCCTTATCTCCTTTGTACAACCCAGCCGCAAACGCGGTTTGAAACAGAATCGCCACTCCAGAACGGTTCAACATCCCGGCAATACAATCTCGCTACGCCGCCACAACCTCCAGGGTTTCCATCTGCGGCTCTTCTTCCGTGACCGCTTGCAGATCCGGGGCCACCAGTATCTTAAGAAGAATGACTAGAGCAACAATCTGATAATAAAAGTCGAAATAGGCCCGGCCGAGGGTTGCGCCGTTCACCATATAAGCGAGTAACGTCACTTCGAACATGTGGGTGTATGGTTCGGCCCACTCCGCCTGGGGATAGATCTTTATCTGCTTGCGAAGTCCCCTCATACTCAGAAAGCACGAGAAAAGAAGAAACAGGAACAGCCCCAGTCCAACGAAGCCCTGTTCGCCCAGCATCTCGAAATAAATACTATGCGCGCTATGGAGGTGATGCACCTTGCTGTACAAGGCGCCTCTCAGGCTGGGAGGAACAAACTCCGGAAATATGCCTTCGTCGGTAAACACATCGAAGCCGCCACCGGTTATCGGATACTGCAGGGCCAGGTTGAATCCTCCACCCCAAGCCACCAGCCGCGAGTAGGCGGACGCGTCCAGGTTGCCTTGCATGAAGTCTCTCATGCGGTCCCGCCATATGTTCGTGGTGAACGTTAAAACGCAGACCAAGGCGACCGCAACCGAACCCATGCCAAGCACCTTCTGCCGCGATTTCGCGATCAGGGCAAGCGTGATGGTAGCCAGGCCGACCATTGCTCCCCGCGAATAAGTGCCAATGACGCAGATGACGACGCATCCCATCAGAAACCGTAGTCCGATGCGCATCCACTTTTTTTCTTGGGCGCGGGCCATGAAGAAAAACATGGGGATCGTCATGTTCAAGGCCAGCCCGAAATCGTTGTTGTCGTAAAGAAATGAGCCCTCCGGCCCCCAAACGATGAATTGTCCGGCGGTACGGATATACCAAATCGCCACGACCAATGCCCTGAAACCAAAACTTCCCAGGATGACAAGCACAAGAAGGCGGAATTTCTTGCGTGTGTTCACCAGCAGGATGGTGACGAACGTCATCAGCAAGATCTTGCTGACTTCCTCCAAGTGAATGACGGCGTCGGATACGTGTCCAGCAAATTCGGGCACCAGAGAAATGTAGAAGGTTGTGAAGCCGAACCACAGCCACATTGCCGCCAGGACAATCGTCTCGCGGGTGAAGATGCGGGAATTTTTCGGCGCGAACAACACCCCGACCAACGTTGGAACGCCAATAATGACGGCAGGCTGGAAGAAACCATACCTGGCAGCCCCCCACGCATAGCGATGCGGATTGAAGTAGGCGATCCACGTCCACATCAAAATGCCGAAGTAGGGGTTGAACAGCGTGACCGGCGCTGACAACACTATGATTAAAATTACGAGAGTGTCACGGATCGCCATAAATAACGGTAACCGGCTAGGCGCCAACGTGGCTGGCTAGTGCCGTTTCCTCCTCGAGCCCCGGGCGAAAGAACAGCCGCTGCAAACGGTAGGCGAACATCGCGAGGGAAAGCTCTTCCCCTTGTACCATCCGCCGCAGCCGAAACCGGTCTGCCCCAGGCTCATTGACGCCTACAATCGTGGTGATCGCCGTGCGCAGTCCAAGAGCTGACAGGGCGTCCGCACCAATCGCTCCACAATCTGAAGCCTTACCGAAGGGAAATGCGAAATCATCCACGCCGATGCCCAGGCGCTGTTCGATCAGCCACTTGGATTCGGCGACTTCCCGCTGCGCAGCATCGGGTGTCAGGCGGCTCAGGACAGGATGCGTCATTGTATGACAGCCGAATGAGATCCCGGCCTCGGTCATCTCTCGAACCTGATCCCAATTCATCATCGAGCCGCGCAGTTCTTCCGGCGGCAGCGGCATCGCTTCTTCGAGAGATCCACACCAGCGCTGACGTTCTTCGTCAGGAAGAGTTCGCAAGAACGAGATGGCGGTCGCAGCAGCCTCCACCCGGCTGGCAAGGTCTGTTAACCGGAAGGTCTTTCGGGTGTCCAGAGTGACGGTCATCTCCGAAGTCGCCCTCTGAAATCGCAAAAAGATCCGGTCATACCACGCCGGTTCTCCACTTTCGATTGAAGCGGCGATGAGGTATACCGTCGCCGGAATCGCATACTCCTTCAGAACCGGAAAGGCGTCGAGGTAAGTTCCCAGGTAGCCATCGTCAAACGTGACCACCACACTTTGTCCCCGCGGCTTCGGGTCGTGCAACTCCTCCACCATCTGGCGAAGAGAAATTACGCGATAATTGCGTTTGATGTACCTCATTTGTTCGGCAAAAACCTGCCTCGGCAACCGGCAATAGAGCGGCAAACTGTAGCTTCCAACGCTGTGATATCCCAACACGGCATATTTCGGTTGTCGCACCCTTCGCAACCGCTCGCCGCCGCCATTCTCGGAAGCCAACTCGCAGTGGCGCGACATCGCCTGCAGTGCCCGCAACAGGCCCGTCTGATATAGACCGGCCGCAACCATATGCCGCCAATCCGCGGGCACGGGTGGCTTCTCAGGTTCAGCTTGCACGTACGGCTCCAACTCCACAGGCTGCCGACTCTCCGGCGGCGCGGTCCCGGTGCTGACGGTGCCAAAGTTCCAGCACCAGCAGCACCCATAGCACCTCGCCGTAGTATCCAGGATGGGTCTGGTTGAGCGCCTGGATGCGCGATAGAAAATCTGGGCGGAAATAGCCGCGCTGGCGAGCTTGCGGTTCGTCTAGAACGGCGGCAAGCGACTTCATCTCGGGATCGTGCAGCATCCAATAGCCGACCGGGACTCCGAATCCATGCTTTTTCTTGTACAGGATGCGATCCGGCAGGATGCCTTTCATGGCCTGCTTAAAGATGTAGCGCTTCTCAAACCCTTTCAGCTTGAGGCCCGACGGAATCCGGGCAGAAAGCTCCGCCAGGCGGAGATCCAACAGCGGATACCGAACCCGGACACCGGCCAGCTCCGCGGTTCCCGTAACTTTCCTGATGTCGTTGTCTGCCAGCGTCATCTTTACGTCGAGATAAAGGAGACGGTTCAACTCCGAGCTGGCATGCGGCGCCGAGTCAAAGTGCGCCTGCGCGATGTCAACCTTGGTTAGGGACCGCGTTTGCGCAAGAAAATCGGGCTCGAATGCCGCCTCGCCCTCGGTTGTGCGGAAGAAGCCATAGGACAACATCCGTTCCGGATTGCGGATTTCTGCGCGGCGAATGTAACGGGCCGGAAATGAGAGTGGACCAATCTGTGGCAGAACATTGGCGGCTGGCTTGATCACTCCATTGCGCAGTGCCGCAGGAATGGAGTGATACAGGGCAAACTTCTTGTCCGCAGCGTATCGCTCATTTCCTGCGAACAGCTCATCGCCGCCATCTCCCGCCAGGAGCACATCAACGCCGCTTTCACGAGCCAATCGGGCGCAGTGATAGGCGCCGATCGCGGACGAGTTGGCAAAAGGCTCCTCGTAGTACTCGATGATTTTGGGGATGGCTTCGGCGGCATCGCTTGCCTGCAAGCATTTTTCGTGATGACGGGCATGGAAATGCTCGGCCGCGGTGCGGGCAAATCCTATCTCATCGTACTGTGGGTTTTCGAAGTTGATTGAAAACGTATTGAACGGCGATTGCAGCTCGCTTCCGAACGCAAGAACGCTGCTGCTGTCGGTGCCTCCACTCAGGTACGCTCCGGTGCGCCCGGGCTCGCAGCCATTGAGGTGCGAATGGACGGCCTGCCGCATGGTTTCGCGAAGCTCCTGAGACCAATCAGCGACCGTGCCATTGCGCGACTCCTCATAGTTCAAGTCCCAATATCGCGTCTTTCGCGCCTGCTGTCTTTCATAGATCAGGAAAGTGCCGGGCTCCAACCGCTCGATCCCCTTATAGATTGTAAGAGGGGCTGGCACGACGGAGTGAACCAGAAATTGCATGACCGCGGCTGGATCAACTTCGGCATGCTGCTTCATACTTGCGACAGCGCTGAGCTGCGAGGCGAACAGGATTCTTGCGCCCTCGCCGGACCAGTACAGTGTCTTGAAGCCAAATCGATCGATGGCCAGCACCAGCCGTTGGCGTTGGGGATCCCACACCGCCAGCGCAAACGCGCCCTCCAGCTTCTCAACAAAACTCAAGCCGTATTGCGCGTACAAAAGCCCAACCAGCTCCGCGGTGGAGCTGATACCGGCGCCATGCGATTTCTCCTGCTCCGCGAATAGCTGACTGGAGTTGGACAAGTCCGCATCAACCGCGACCAGCGAGCCATGCGCCGAGTCAACCGACGCAGCATCCAAGCCCGGCGACGCGCCCAACAACGCTTCCTGACCACCGACTGTCTGTTCGGGCTGCGGGCGCACGGCCACGGACATCGGCTCCAGGTCGCGGGGCTGGAGTTGAACGCCGACTTCGCAGATGCCGTGAATGCCGCTCATGAGTTCTTCACTAGGCCTGAAATACTTGCTGCCATTTGCGGAACATCAACACCGTCCACAAGTAGGCCGACCGGTCGAATCTACCGGCCTGATGCTGTTTCCAAATGATGGATAAGTAGTTGCGATCGAGAATACCATCCTGATTCCGGTCGATGACCAGATCGTGGGCCATCTCCTTCAGCTCGCCACGGAACCAGCGGTCCACCGGAATGGCAAACCCCTGTTTCGGACGGTACAGAATGTCTCGCGGCAACAGCGGCTCCATGGCCTTTTTAAAGATGTACTTGCCGGTGCCGCCGCGCAGCTTCAAATCGGATGGAATGGAAGCCACCAACTCCATGAACTGGTGATCGAGTATGGGAGCGCGAAGCTCGAGAGAAACCGCCATGCTCGCGCGGTCCACCTTGGTCAGAATGTCATCGGGCAAATACGTCTTGATATCAACGTACTGGATGCGGGACAACGGGTCGGTCGTGTCCGCCTCCTCGTAATATTTTCTCAGCACGTCGAGCGAGTCGTAATCAGCCAGCTGTTGCTGGAAGTCCCGGGTGAACAACATCGCCTTTTCGTCAGGCCTGAACACCGAAATGGAATTGAAGTAACCTTCCAGCGGCGATCGCGACAGCGACTGAAAGGTCGCCTTGGCACGCAGGGGACGCGGGGCCCACGCCAAGCCGGGATACCACCGGCCCAAAGGTCCGAAGACGGTGCGCCGTACGGGTGCGGGCACAAGGCTCCGCATCCGGTTCTCCATCCGATCAAATATGTAGCGACGATAGCCGGCGAAGTTTTCATCTCCGCCGTCGCCCCCCAGCGCCACCGTAACCTGCTGGCGGGCAATCTTGGAAACGTAGTAGGTCGGCACAGCACTGGAGTCGGCGAAAGGCTCATCGTAGTGCCAGGCCAGCTTATCCAGCACATCAAGTGCCTGGACCTCGACCACATCCTCGTGGTGGTCCGTCTTGAATTGCGAAGCAACCTGCCGGGCGTAGGGCGATTCGTCGTACTCCTGGGTGCTGAAGCCGATCGAGCAGGTCGTCACCGGGCGGTCCATCATCCCACTCATCATGCCCACAATGGAAGAGGAGTCCACGCCTCCGCTAAGGAACGCGCCCAGCGGGACCTCGCTCATCAACCGCACCCGGGTGGCTTCGCAAAGCTGATCGCGTATGAGTTCGCACCACTCCGCTTCAGTGTGATTTTGCACCTTGGCGAACGAGAGCCGCCAGTACGGGACCTCGCGAAGACCCGCCGCGTTCACCACAAGATAGTGGGCGGGCAGGAGCTTGCGAACACTGCGGTAGATGGTCCGCGGCGCCGGGATGTAGGACAGGGAGAAGTAATCGCACACCGCCAGTGGATCGATGGCGCGCGGCACGCCATCGGCCGCGAGAACTGCCTTCAGTTCAGAACCAAAAATAAAATGATTGCGATCCGCAAAGTAGTAAAGCGGCTTCTTCCCTACGCGATCGCGTGCCAGCACCATGCGGCGCTTATTGCTGTCCCAAATCGCAATCGCGAACATGCCTCGCAGCTTCGTGAAGCATTCTTCTCCGTATTCTTCATATAAGTGGACGATGGCCTCGGTGTCAGACCGCGTGGTGAATTTGTGGCCACGAGAAAGCAAGTCCTGGCGCAAGGATTCGTAGTTATAGATCTCGCCATTAAACATCACCCAGATCGTGCCATCCTCGTTGCCGATCGGCTGATGACCTCCTGCGACGTCAATGATGCTTAGCCGCCGGTGTCCCAAACCAACGCCGCGATCGATGAAGATGCCTTCGTCATCAGGACCCCGATGGCGCAACGACTCGTTCATCCGATGGACGGTCTCCCTCTCAACGGTACGGGCCGGATCGAATTCGAAGATGCCGCTAATTCCGCACATAGATCGTTGCCGCCACCGCCGACCGCCGGCGCATGGCCAAATCAAGGTACAAATCGCGATAACGACGCAACATGCCTTCGAGGCTGAATTGCCGGAGTGCGCGCTCTCGTGCGGCGCGGCCAAATTCGCTTCGCAAGCGTGGCTCCCGCAGCAAGGTTCTCAACTGGCTAACTAATCCCGGCACATCCTGCGGCGTAAAAAGATATCCACACACCCCATCAGCGACAACTTCGGGGTTGCCACCGACCCGGGTCGCTACGACGGGCAGACCAACCGCTAACGCTTCCAGCAGGGTGTTGGACATGCCCTCCATGAGAGTGGGCAGCACAAAAATGTCCATCGCGTTGAGCAGATCGGCCACGCAGTCCACCGTCCCCGGGAAAACCACCCGCCCGCTCAGTTGCGGCGAATGGGTGACGTAGTCCTGAAGGCGGGACAGCTCAGGACCCGAGCCCACCAGGATGACGCGAAGATTCGGCGCTTCCGGTACCAGCGCTTCTGCCGCCTTCAGCAAGGTCGTGAGGTCCTTGAGAGGCACCATCCGCCCCACCCATCCGACCACCAGCGCATCCATCGGAATAGCCAGCCGCCGCCGCACGGCATCACGCACCTGGGGCTGCGGTCGGAACTCTTCCCCGTCTATCCCGTTGTAAAGGACGTTCACCGCTTGAGGGTCCCACCACGCCTGGCGGGCATGATAATCACGCAATTCGTTGGTCACTGCACCTACCGCGCTGGCCATGCGGTACACAGCATGCCTTAGAAGCCGCCGATGGAGTGGCAGACCTGACCGCATCTCCAGCTCGTAGCCATGCTCGCTGTGTACCACAACCGGAACGCCAGCGAACCGCGCGGCCACGACCGCCTCAATACCACCCCAATTGCGAGAATGTACGATCGCGGGACGAACCGTTCTCATAACTCGCACCAGACGAGGAACGTTGAACTGAAACTCCTCGCCTTCTTGTCCGGCGTGCAAAACCGGAACCCCGGCGGCCCATTCGTCAGCCGCGGCGGATGCCCCACGGAGGGTGCAGATAGAGTGCTCGAACAGTTCTGGCTCCAACCCTCTCACCAGTTTCATCACTGCTTTTTCCGTGCCTCCGACATCCAGGCGATCGAAGACGTGCATGATGCGCAACGGCCGCACCAGACCATCCGGCGCGCCACCGTTCTGGCGCGAAGGAGACAATGACACACCGGCTGCATCCGATGAGTCCTTCCCTTCCCGGATTGAGGTGGCCGCTCTCGTCATGGCATTAAGCTTCGGTAACCAGTTCGCGCGAAGGAGCTCGCTTGGCGATGGCCTGAACGATCAACTCCTCCATCCTGCCCAGGCGGGTATCCCAGCTCAGACGCTTTCGTACACTCCCTGCCCCATTGCGCAGTTCACGTCTCAAGCCTTGATCCTTCAATACCGCGCTGACCCTATCCGCAAAGGCCTCCGGCGTATCGGCAACAAAAAGCCCTTCCCGCTCCGACAACCCGATGCCCGACATGGCCCGGACGGTGGTGACCACGGGCGTCCCCACCGCTAACGATTCCGCAATCTTGTTGTGGAAGCCCTGAGAAATCCGGAAGGGCGCAACCGACACCTCGGCCTCTCGGAAGTAGTCAAAGGCATCCGGTACGGCGCCCACAACAAAAACACCAGGAATGGCAGCCAAGTCCCGAACTCGGCGATCGGGATCGCGGCCCACGATCACAAATTTCAGATCGGGGTGGACCTTGCGAACCAAGGGCAGAATGTCGCGAGCGAAGTAGCAGGCGGCATCCGAATTTGGGAGATAACTCATGGTCCCAACGAACAGCGCGAAGGGCCGCAAGTCACGGAATTTACTCTGCGCTTCGAGTCCCAAGGAATCGGGGACTTGCACTCCGTTGGAAACCACTTCAACCTTGAATCCGTCTGCGTTGCCCCCGCAAAGTTCTCGGGCGTCGTGCTCCGTCACGGCAAAGGAAACCGCGGCCATCTGCCCCAGCGACTGTTCCGCCACGCCAACCGCGCGGGCTTCGCGAGTATGCAGCCAGCGGCGGAGAGGGCCGGATCGAGCGGCGTACTGCCGGAACTTTTGCGAATCGGCGTCCACGAAATCCACCACGACGGGCGCGGGAGCGGGCCGCGGAATCGATTGGCCCATCGACGAGCTATAAACAAAAATCATGTCGTAGTTGTTACGGGAAACTGCCTGCCGCACCTTTTCTTGAAACCTGCGCGAATGGAAAAATCCGAACGATATCGGTTTTCCGGTGAGAAAGTTCACCCCAGCCTGCAAGAACCGGATTTGCTTGCCGGGAACTTCCACATAAATGCTGCGACACATATCTTGCAGAAACCGCTGGTTCGCGGCGCATTCCTCTGAGTCCGCAAAACTGTAAAGATCAACTTCATGCCGGGCAGCCAAATAACGCAGCTCGTGAAACGCGCGAATCCTCTCGCCCTTGTCAGGTGGGTAGGGTAGGCGGTGGGTCAGGAAGAGGATCTGCATGGCGTACGAGATTGAGACCGGCGATCATTATGGAAACCAGCGTACGACGTGCGGCCCCAGCCACGTTGTCGCTTTCAACGGCATGCGGCTCCACAGGTTGGCGGCCAGCGCAAACTTGGGATTCGCGGGAGAGAAGTTGGGAGGACTTCTCCGCTTGATCATGCATATTTGATACTGCAGAGGATCCATTTGCATATTCCAGGCGGACTTGAATTTATAGGCCCCGGTGTTCTGCTTGCTGCGGCCAAAGTCGAAGCGCCGAACTCCCTGCCCGATCGCCCTCTTCATCAGCTCCCAGTAGATGAAGTTATTCGCCGCCAGCGCATTGGCATCCGGCGCCGCACCGGAGTAGTGGGGAAACAAAGTATCGCGGAACAAGAAGGAGAACACGCCTGCCACCGGCCGGCCATTGGCCCGCGCCATCACCAGGCCGGCGCTGCCCTGGAACTCCTGAATCAAAACTTCCAGCCACTGCGGCGAAAAGACCGGCGTACCGAATCGGCGCCAGTTCAGCGTGAACAACCCGTAGAACTCCGGCAGCTGCTCCAGCCCATGCTGGATTTCCAGTCCTGCTTTCTCTCCCTTGCGAATCATGTAACGCGTGTCCCGCGGCAGGCGTTTTAAGTGGGCCTCGGGTTCAGCCGCCAGCTCTGTCGCGAACGACACGTACAGGTCTTTGACATAGAATTCCGGGCGCGGTTTCCCCGTCTTGTGGCGCAACTCGAGAAAATCGACCTTTTCCGCCGTGCCGATTTCCAGAGCGTGCGCAACCAGGCTGTCTGCGGATTCTTCATCCGCCGCACAAACGCCCCCGTAGTCTGCGAAGGGCGTAGAAATCAGACAACGCCCAACGATCCAGTTGGAGACCAAAAACAAGGGCAGCACGCCGGTTATCTCGCCCGATGCCTCGGTGTAGAAAGACCGATTCTCGTAGTGAAAAGTTCGTTCGAGCGCCCGCATCCAGGCCGTGGAATGAAACGGCGTGCCGTGCGGATTTGCAGTTACAAACTGGTCCCATTCCGCGGCAATTTTGGGATGGAAATCCCGAATCGCGATCGAGGAAGGTTTGTCCTCATCGGCCACCGCAAGGGTCCTAACTGCCGCCATTTTTCTCTCCGCGCATGGCCGAGAAAAAAGCCGCCTGAGGAGGAGAAACGTTGTCGTACCGTTCGAACAGCCACGACTCATCCACTCGCAAATACACAGCGAGAAGATGCCGTTCATCTGCGGAGGGTTCGCGGTACCCGTGGATGATCTTGCTCAACTGGCTTTCGGCGAACTTCAGATCCTTCGCAATCTGGTTCTGGCGAATACCCGATTTAAATATCTGCAGTTTAAGATTCGGATACATGGTCACTCATCCTGAATGTCCGCGGGGCTTTTGTTTTCTGCCCCCAGTACCATAACCACCGCTGACGGTACTACCCTTTTCGCCCGATTTTGGAATAATAGTAACCATAGTGAGTCTTGCGGTGCTGGCGTTCCTGCCCATTCAAAAGCACCCCTATCACCTTCTTGCCCTGAAGGTGCGGCGCGAGCAGGTTTAAGACCTCGCGCTTGGTTCTCCGCGCTCGTACGACCACCAGCACCGCGTCACAGGCAGCCCCAACAACGTCGAAGTCGGCCAGACCAATGATTGGAGGACAATCCACGATGATCATGCTGAAGGTTTCGTTGCACCAACCAATAAAGTCTCTGAACTTGGGCCCGGCGAACAAGTCTCCCGCAGGTTTCTTGGCTTCGCCGGCTCCGACAATGTAGAGGTTTGGCACGCTAGTCGACATGGGCGCAGTTTCAAAGGCCGCTTCCCCAGCCAGGACCTCCGCCAGTCCGGGAGACTCCACGGCACCAGTCGCCGAGCTAAGTCCCGAAGTCCGAAGGTCGGCATCGATCAGCAGTACCCGCTGGCTGGGAAGCTGCGCCAGCGACAATCCAAGATTCATAACAGAAACTGTTTTGCCCTCACCCGCTTCCGCGCTGCTCACAACAACCGACCGCACTCCCTCGGTTGATTGAAAGCGGATAAGTTTGGTTCGAAGCGCACGATAGGCTTCGAACGCGCCGTGCGTGGAAGGGGTCTCGTCACTTGCCAGCAGGAAAGGACGCTTGAGGGGAAGCAATTCCAAGCGACGCCAGCTTTGGAGCCCGTTCGCAGTGGCCCGGCCGACGGCCTCCGTGTCCACACCAACCTCTTCCAGCAACTCAGCCAGTGCTGGGCTGTCCGCGGGGCGCTCCGCGGACTGCCGTGCGGCATCCTGCATGTTGTGAAACAGCTTGCTCACAATTCCCCTCGACCCGCAGCTTGCAAGGAGTCGCCAAACAGCTCCAGAGGTGGCAACGTCGCTTTGGCCTGCGCGGAAGCCTCAGCGCCCGAACTCAGGTGGTGGCGGGCGGCAGCCTCTTCCACGATGTCGTCGCCAATCTCCGGGCGTTTGCTTTCAGCGCCGATGGTCAGGCAAGTGTCGCAAACGATATTAATCAGACGCGGCACGCCGCCTGTGTACTCATAAATCCGGTCGAGCGATGAAGAAGTAAAAGGAACCGCCTGCTCGAATCCAGCAATGCGAAGGCGCTCGCAGATGTACATCCTCATTTCCGATTGGCTCAATGCCCGCAAGGTCGCCCGTTCCGCAATCCTTTGCCGCAAGGCCTTGGTAGCGGGGTCGTTCAAGAGCTGGGTCAGTTCAGGCTGGCCGCATAGAATTACCTGCAGAAGCTTCTCGCGATAGGAGTCCGTATTCATGAGGAGGCGAATCTCCTCCAATACGTCCGCTGAGACGAGATGGGCCTCATCCACAATCAACAGGCAGGTTCCACCACCGCTCAGGGCGTTGAACATGAGCCCCTGCAAGGCCGCAAGCCGGGAGGGCCGGGAAGTCGCCCCGCAGGGCACTTCGAACTCGAACAGCAAAGCCTCCAACAGCTCGTCCCGGTTAAGGCGGGGGTTAACCAGCAGCGCCGTGGGCAGCTGTCTGGCCGGATAACGACGCGCCAGCACGCTGAGAAGGCCGTTGAGAATAGTGGTCTTCCCGGTACCGATGGGGCCACTCAAAACCATGAGACCTTTACGGCCGATAACTCCGCGCGCCAGCCGCGTCAGAGCGTCCCGGTGCGGCTCCGGGAGCTGCAGAAACTTCGGATCGGGCGTCAGCCGGAAAGGCTCTTCCCTAAGGTGATAGAAGGATAGGTACATATTATTAGAGGAACCGTACACTGAAATGGGCAATTCCTATTCCCAGCCCAATCGAAACCACAACGGTCACCGCAGCGATCGCACACACTCTCAAGGTGTTGTTCCAAAGTTGCTGAGGATTCAGGATTTCTGGCACTCCACTGAGCACCTGCGCGCCCAGTAGCGTTTCGGCCTCGCGCTCGTTGCGCACGGAATCATCCAGCGCCTCCCTTCCCACCGCGACGCCGAGGCCAACCAGGAGACCAAGTAATATGCCGCCGATGATCATGATCGGGCGATTCGGCGAGTACGGTCTGTCCGGCACCTGCGCAGAATCGAGGATCACAAATCGTTCGCTCTTTTCCCGGCTCTCCATGGCGTTGGCGGTTTCCGCCACCATCTTTTTGCCCAGCCAGGATTTGTAGCGGTCCTGCAGAGCGTCATAGTCACGCTGCACAAATCCGATCTTTTGCTCATAGGCGGGAACATTTTGCAGCGCTGCCATTTGCGCGTTAATTGCGGCCTGGAGTTGGGTGACCAGGCTCTTCTGTTTCTCGATGTCCTGGTCCATCTGTTCCAACTGGGCATCAATCACGGGGTTGTGGATCTTGTGCGCGGTTGGGGTAACCGCCTTCGGAGCAGGGTTTTCAGCTTCTTTGGCCTTGGCCTGATCCAACTCAGCCTGCGCCTTCCGGACATCTGGATGATTGGGTCCATAGCGGGTCCGAAGCGCATTCAATTTGGTTTGCAGCTCGTCCGCCTGGGACGCGCCGGCGGAACTCGTGGCCCCCAGGTCAGCGTCAATCGTCGGAGCAGTGGTCGAGGCCAGCGACTGCAACTCCGTTTTCTGTTGCTGGTCCTGGGTTATCTGCTGTTCCGCATTGTGTAACTGCTGTCGCAGGGCCGCTACCTCCTGCAGACGAAATTGCGCGCCTTCGGGCAGGTCCTGACCATAACGCGCGCGGACTTCAGCCAGTTCAGCTGCTTTTTCCTGAAGCTGCTGCGCTGTCTTCTGCAGCTCACCCTCGATAAAATCGGAGGTCCCATAGGATTGCTCTTCGCGCACCTTGAGATTTTCCTCAATGAACATGGCCGTAATCTGGTTGGTCACCTGCGCGGTCTCGTTGGGTCTGCTGCCCTTATATCCGATCCGGTAGGCGGCCGCCGTGGCGCCCAAGGCAGTCACTTGTTCCACGCTAATCGCCGCTGCCATCTGGCGGACGGCCTCTTGCTCTCCCTCGCGCTTCCTGACATCAGGATACAGCCCCATACTGTCTATGAGACGTCTCAGCCGGGTCGGCGACGTGACCTCCTGATAGATGGTGGACATTCGCTCTGACATACCTGTCGTCACCGTCGGCGCCACATAACCCACCGCCACTTTTTGCGGTTCGACGAGAATGACCGCCGTGCAACGATAGACATTGGGCAACCTCCAGGCGGTAACGGCTGTGGTAATCATCACGGCCAGCGCGGGGAATAAGATCCAGAACTTCCGGCGCCTCGCCAGGGCGAAATAGTCCTGGAGGTTCATCTCTCCAAGTCCTTGGATTTCAGCAGGTTTCGGTGGGTTACTCATACTCGCTTTCCGGTAACACCCGGATATAACTTACTAACACCACTAATATTGAGCAGATTTACTTCCAAACTCAGGCTCCGAAGTCGGGACTGCGGACCGCTGGTAGGGGCACGAAATCCCCCATTCAGCGAAATACGGAAAATCTTTTCCTATCGTTTGGAATCCTAATGCAACGTGAAGAAGTTGCGGCGTTACAATCCGGAGCGAGACCCCAACAACCATTTCAACCCAATACTGAAATAGCTCACATTCTCGACAAAAGGAGCGAGGTTTGACGGCAGCGTGCCGTTCTGGTGCGCATAATTGTAACCCGCATTCAAGCTGAGACGGGGCGAGAACATATAATCAACTGATCCTCCAGCCCGTGTCCCGGTTTGACGATAAGCAGTATAACTCGTGCGGTATTCACCTACGCCAACGCTAAGATTCGCGTTTTGCCCAAGCTTTCGGTGGTATCCAATATCGGCCTGGTCGAAGTAGCCACTCGAGACCAAAACGTAGCTCGCCTCTGTTCGAGTGTAAGCGGCGCTAATCGAGGACTGGCCGAACGACTTCATTAACCTGAGCGAGCCCGTTGGCGTTACCGTGTAGGATCCTCCGTAAGTTTGGGTGCTTGCGGAGACGCTACCGCCAAGCGACCATCCTCGGTACCGGAGGAATACTCCCTGAAGACTCACACCTAGATTCTGACTGACCCAATTGGGAGAACTGGAAGCCACTCCCGAAGTTACAGCATACGAGAGGTTATAGAAGCCGCTCACACTTATATCAGGATTCAAGATTCGAGTCACCGCGACTCCGCCGCCGAACTGATGTACGTTACTCCAACCTCCCTGTAGGTACTGAAACGTCGCGCCAACGATCGGTGTAAGCGAGATTTGGGTACGCTCACCGAGCTGATAACTCAGGGACAAGTAGTTGGACTCGTACGCACTATACGAGCTCTGTAAAAAGTATAGCGACTGCTGAACGATTCCACTGTTCTGGTAAGACAACAGATATTGCGGATTTGCCAAAATAGAGTTTTGAAAGTACGTAAGCTGAGCGGACCCGCTCAGCGACAAGTGCTCGGTCAACTGGTCACTGTACGTGGCTACGATTCCCGTGTTGAAGAAGGGTTGCGATTGGGTAATCGACAACTGTCCCCGTGCCTGAACCGCGAGAATACCCCCATTGTTGAACTGTTTGGTGGAAACAAGATTGCCCTGAAGCGAGTCCCCCAGATAAGTCTGAGTGGGGAATCCTGGGGAGGTATTCACTGCGTAGAAGAAGGAATCTGAAACGTCGGTGAGGTAGAACGGCCCGAGCTTCAAGCCCTGCGGCTGAAGCTGCAGCGGAAACGGCGTTCCCATCTGATAAATGGTATTGTCCGGATTTGCGGCCACTGCGACGCCAGGCGGATTGATGCTTGCACTGCCGGCCGCATCCTGATTCGGAGTGTCGCCGGAAATCTGGCTGGAACTATCGCCGGGAGTCTGGCTAGCCGTATCGGAAGAGCCTTCAGCAGCGGTTTCTGCAACCGCACCTGGAACCACAACGGCTTGAGGTTGCCCCTCTCTGCCGACCTCTCTACCAGCAGGTGGTTGAATGGGGCCGCCCCATGCAATTGGATTTTGGAAAGGAAGCGGAGCCACCTGGCCAACAGCCGCCGCAGCACTGAACAACAGAACCAGTGCAACCATCCAAGCACGCCGTAACAGACTCTCGCACATGACGGCCTCCAACTGCGTGATTACGGAACAACAATTACGTCACCAACGTCAAGTTCTATATCCGGTTGAGATCCCGATAAGACCTTCTTATAGTTGAATGGAATACGCTTCTGGTGGTCGCCGACGGTACGCAGGACGTACATCTTCTGCGATTTGGCGAACTGCGATGGTCCACCAGCCTCTGCGAGCACCTGCAACACAGTCTCATGGCCGGTCAGCATGACTCCGCCGGGACGCCCCACTTTGCCCACCAAGTATACCTTACGACTGCGAATGTCACGCACAATTACTGTGACCTGGGGCTCGGTCACGACGCTCTTTAACTTCTCGGTCAAGATATCCTGTACCTGCAGAGTGGTCAAGCCGGCAACGTGAATATCGCCAATCACAGGCACGGTAATGATTCCGTCCGGGCGCACCACAACCGGTCCTGAGAAATCCGGTTCTTTCCAGACCGAGATAACCAGGGAATCCGCGATCCCAACGATATAAGCAGGATCGGTTTGGGGCTTCGGGGCCGAAGGCGGCTTCACCTCCTGCGGTACGTCCCCGCCACCAGCCGACGGCTGTGCGCTTGGCGTAGCGGTCTTGGCGTTGGTGGATGCGGTTTCTCCTGACGAAGTCCCGCCCTTCGTACCTTTGCTACTGCTAAAAGAGGGCGGAACGTTCGATCCAACCCCCTTTTCAGCCGTCGGCGTCTGCGCCAGGACCGAAATTCCGCATACCACCCCAAGAATCAAAGTCACCAGCGCCCTCGTTGGGGCACCAGCGCCAAACCGCATACTCATGTCGCCTCCGGAAGCAAACAAACTCCACCACCGCCTTAAAGGCAAGCAAGCTGCCAATTACCTGACTTTGAGGCCAAAGCTTGGCCACTTATTGATAAATCCTGCTAACCCCCCGCATTTGGGAAATTTATTTCCATCTGACCCAGAAAACCCTTTCATAGCCAGAATTGGGCCGAAACACCACCATCAGGCCATTCCTCAGTCCCTCAATTCGGCGCGAGCGGTTTGATACAGAACTTTGGACTGAAGTTCGAACATGCACGCAAGTGAGGACGATTGGAGTAGAACCACTGCCACACTATCGGCCCCCGATAGCTGTCCACATCCAATTCGGACATGTAACTGAGCGCGCTCATGGCTATCAAGCCATATGCATTGTCCGTGTCCTCTCGCGATTCGTTGCCTCGCCAACCTGACGGCAGGTGTGCATACAGCTTTTGATAGGTGTCCCATTCGTTCACCCACCCGGAGACGGTGCGGGTGGGATAAACATACTGCTCGATCAAGTAGTGGTTGACCTTCGGGTCGGCCAGAACGTGAAAATAGCGTTTTGCGGTGAACTGCAATAAGGGCGTGGCATCGGCAACTCCTAGTTGGCGCACGATGCCCAACGTAACCAACAGGAAGCCTTCCATGAAAGTAGCTTCGGCACCATAGGCAGCGGCCGTCATGTTATTCACGGGAGTTGCATAGCATCCGATTTGTCGCCATGGCGTAGGTCCTGAGCAGTCGTCGGCGCGCCACGCTCCCAAGGGGGACGGATTCGAACTCTGCGAGTACTGCTCGACTTTGCCGTAGTCATAGGCAGCGGTGCGATCAGCGGTGTCTTTGACCGACAGCGCAACTCCGTGTTCACCCTCCAGCATCGCTACGTTGTTACGCACTTTATCGGCAAAATAGGCGCCTTCAGGCTCGCCATCCGGCGAAACAAACGCTGCGTACGCCATGGTTCGGATCGCCCAGGCCTCCAGCCGGCTTACGTTCGGAATGGCTCCTAAAGAACCCTGGCGATGATAACTTTCCGGTTGCGGGTTCGGGATGAAGCATCCGATATAGGTGCCCACCGACCACGCGGCGTCCATCTGAAGCTGTTCCAGGTAGTAATACTTCCCTGTCAAAGTATAGGGAATATAGCCGTAGTCAGGCGCATGGGTCGTATCCTGCGAGGCCCCCCAGGAGCCAACACTCTCGGCGCCAGGAAGATTAATGTTGTCGGCCTGCTCTCCCGGGCAGCCCGGATGCCAGTTGTTGAGACTCAGCGTCACCTGGCGGCGAGCGTTAATCGAGATGACCCTGCCATACGTATCCACACTGCCTGAGTTGGGATGGTCGAAGTAATGACCGGAACCAGCTTTGTGGTCGGCTTCGCGATACCAGATCGGAAATCGTCCGGCAAGGTCCGCATTGGTAATCATCATCTGTTCCATGTAAGGGTCGCCGGTCAGCAGATACATGATGTCCCAAGTGGTAGCAGGCCCAATCCAATCGGCTTGTCCGGCCGCGTTGAGCGCCTGGTCGTACCGTCCGATTCCGCCCAGACCTTTGCCTTTGCTGCCGTAGATATCGTCATATCCCGGAATGGTGAAGCGCGCCGGATTCAGCTTGGTGTTGGTTGCGTTCTCGCCAGCCACTGCAGCGGGACTGGGCAAAGCGTCGGTGTCCCAGTTGGGATATGCCCCTGTCTGTAAAAGATATTTTGGGTTCCAGTTCACGTTGACGGGCGGCGGGTCCGATCCAATCCAGAATGCCCGCCGCCAGCGCGTGAACACAAACTGGGTAAACTTCGCCTGCTTCAAGCGCACCGCGGGCGCAGCGTGGCCCGTGGAAAGGGTCAACTCAAAGTCCTGATTGCGGGCGCTGTTCGCCGGCGTCGAGGAAGCCCATGAGTTCTCCACCGTAAAACCGAGTTCTACCTTATGCGATACCGGATAGAACCAGGCTTCAAAGATCGGATGCAGCGGATTGCCGGTCCCTCCATCGGTATTCACATCGTCACTGCGTCCATCGCGGTCTTCGATGATGACGGCGGTCACTACCGGTCCCCGCAGCCAGTACCGAAAGTGCCCCGCTTGCAGCATGGCGCGCGCGCTGATTACATGACTCGCAGTTCCAGCAAGGCTGATGGTTCCGTCGAAGTCGTAAACGCCATCCAGCATGGCGTTCTTTTCAAGATAGCCCTCATTGTTGCCTGTGAGTTGGTTCTGGAACTTCACTTCGACGCCATGGGAACCCACCTTGGGAAGCACAAAGCTGATGATCGCGAACTTGAGCGACCCATCGGGCCAGCGGTTCTTCGCGTCGCATTGCGTCAAGATTGGCGTTCCACTCACAACGGCTTGGGCGAAGCGTGGGATGTCTCCTCGCTTGAAGAAGCGCGGCACCGAAACGAAGCGATTGTCCTGGGAGTGTCCGGAGATGGTGACTCCGTTGCTTATGCTGCCCGGAGTAACCGCTGCCGGAGGGGTGGTAGCTTCCTGGGACATCGCGGCGGTAGCAGTGGTTGGCGTCGCTGCCGAATCAGCACCGACGTTAGCGCCGATTACAGCCCCAATGGGGCTTGAGGCCGGATCGATTGCCAGGTAGGCGGATTTGCCAAGCCATCCGGTAAGCGCGAGGCAAAAGCAAACCGAAATCCAAAGCGGCATGCTGGCGTCGCAACCTCCATTCCCGGCGTCAGCCTTGACTGGATAGCTGGCTGAGAGACTGGCCCGATGCTACCACACGACACGCATCGGGACTGGCCGATCGGGATGGGGAACCTGCACGAGAATCCCGTGTCAAGTTCCCCTCCCCGCAAAACGGGCCGCGCTTACTGCATCGGCTGAATGCACCACTGAGGTTCGTTGTGGTACACCAGACCCAACTGCGTAGCATCGCTGGTGGAGAAGAAATTCCAGGCGTCCTGCCCGTTGTAGCCATCCACCGTGAATTTGGTCATGAAGCTCAATGCGCTGGCTGCCTCGGCCCCGTAGTCAACCTGGCGATCGCTCCAACCGCTCGGCAGTGTCAGGTAGCCGGCCTGGAACGTGCCCCAATCCGAGATCCACGCACATCCAGGATTCGCTGGATTCTTGCACACATTCCCTACCAGGGTGGTGGGGTAAACGTACTGTTCCACCAGATAGTGGTTGACGGCCGGATTCAACAGGATGTTGAAGTAGCGGCGCGCATTGCGTTGCAGGATGGATGTGGTATCGACAATTCCCAGCTGGTTGGTCAGTCCCAGCACAATGTCAATGAAGCTTGACATGAATCCGCTCTCCGCTGACTGAACGACAGCGGCGTTGACATTGTTGTTCGCGCCTTGTCCGTTGGCGACGTAGCAGGTACTCGTACCATCCTGGCAGTCTCCCATGCGCCAGAGGCTAAGCGGCGATGGGTTGGCGGCCTGCGAATACTGGAAGTAGTTCATGCCCCAGTTGTAAGCCCAGGTCGGGTCCGCTCCGCTGACGGTCTGCGGCAAGGCGTGCTCACCTTCGACCATGGCAATGTTGTTGATGACTTTACCGGCGAAGTATGGGCCTTCGGGAGCGCCATCCGGCGCGATGAAGGCCGCGTACGCCAAGGTTCGCAATGCCCACGCCAACTCTCGCGTGGTGCTGTACAGCATTCCGTAATGTCCCTGACGATCGTAGCCATACTGTGCGGAGTAGCAGCCTACACCGTGGCCGGCAGCAAAACCGGCCTCAAGCATCTCCTGTTCCAGATAAAAATACTTGCCCGTCAAGGTATAGGGCACGTAGGCAAAGTCTGGCAGATGGCTGGTGTCTCCGGGAACACTGTACCAGCCACTCCCATCGCCGGGAAGACCGGTTGCGATCACATCGGCGCCATTGCTATTGCAGCTTATGTTCCAGGCGTTGGCCAGGTTCAGCGTGGCGTATTGGCGGGCGTTGATGGAAACCACGTGCCCGTAAGGATCCACGCTGCCACTGCCGGGTGCGTCAAAGTAATGGCCAGTTCCGGCATTGTGGTCAGCCTCGCGGAAGAAGATCGGGTAACGCCCGGACAAATCGGCATTGTCGGTGCTCATCTTCTGCATCCGGCTGTCTCCGGTCATCAGGTAATCCACATCCCACTGCGAATAAGGCCCAATCCACGGAGCATAGCCCGGGCCGTTGGTGTTCTCCTGGTAATCGACGATACCTCCGTTGCCGTAGTAGTCGTCGATGCCGGGAATCGTCAGCCTGCCGGCATTGGCCCCCGTGGTGTCGCTGGTGTAAACCGCGTACATCGACTCCAGGTCGCTTTCATCGGGCGTGTAGTTGGGATTGAAGTTTGCGTAAGCCGTGGTGGACGCGAGGTAAGGCCAGTTGTAGTCGATCTGAATGGGCGCGGGAGTGGAATCAATCCAGTAGCTGCGGCGCCAGCGGCTGAACACGAGCTGGGTGAACGAGTTCTGGATAAGTTGCGTCGCAGGACTGTTGAAGCCGGTGGTCAATGTCAGTGCGTAGGTCTGATTTCGGGCTGAGTTCGCAGCGGTAGAGGAAGCCCACGAATTCTCCATCGTGAAGCCCAGCTCGACCTGCTGCGTTTGCGGGTAGAACGACGCCTCAAAAATGGGATGGAGAGGATTTCCGCTTCCGCTGTCGGTATTCACGTCGAAGCTGCGGTTGTCCCGGTCCTCCAGAATCACCGCAGTGACAATTGGGCCCTGCAGCCAATAACGGAAATCGCCGGCTTGCAGCACTGCACGCGCGCTGATAGCGGGGCTGGCTGCCCCGGTGAGCTGCATCACGCCGTCAAAATCGTAGGCTGGATTCAACATATCGGCCTGCGCGAGGAACCCCCCGTTATGGCCCGATCCCTGGTCCTGGAAGCTGACCGCTGTTCCACCCGTGGCCACGCTCGGCACGATGAAACTGACGATCGCAAATTTCAGCGACCCGTCCGCCCAACGGTTCTTTACGTCGCATTGCGTCAATATCGCTGTCCCACCCACAACCGCCTGGGCGAAGTGAGGAATGTCGCCTTGCTTGAAGACCCGTCCGATCGAGACAACACGATTCGACTGTGGTGATCCAGAGGTTGAGTAAACGATGATTCCATTTCCGCCGCCACCGCCTCCGCCCGACGAGGTCACGGTCAAGCTCACGGTCGCGTTCTGCTGGATACCGCCGCCATTACCCGTCACCGTGATGGGGTACGTACCGGTCGGCGTGCTGGCGCCCACGGTAATCGTCATCGCCGAGCTCCCCGCCCCGGGTGCCGGAATGGTTTGCGGATTAAAACTGACCGTCGTGCCCGATGGCATACCCGCAGCCGATAGAGCAATAGAACTGTTGAATCCTCCGCTGATGGTGGTGGTCACCGTCGAATTGCCCTGATTGCCCTGCTGGATGCTGAGCGAAGCCGGCGATGTCGTAAGCGTGAAGCTGGACTGTTGCGCTGTCACTGTCAGGGTAACGGTGGCGGTCTGCTTGGTTCCTCCGCCACTGCCCGTCACCGTGATGGGATAGGTCCCCACCAGCGTGCTGCCGCCCACGGTAATGGTCATCGCGGAGTTGCCCGAGCCCGGTGCTGGAATAGTCTGCGGATTAAAGCTCACGGTTGTGCCCGCTGGCATGCCGGAGGCAGACAGACTAATCGCGCTATTAAAGCCGCCGCTGATGGTGGTGGTGACGGTTGAATTGCCCTGATTGCCCTGCTGGATGCTGAGCGAAGCCGGCGAGGCCGAAAGCGTGAAACTGGGCTGCTGTTGCGCCGTCACCGTCAGAGTAACCGTGGCCGTTTGCTTGATCCCTCCGCCGCTGCCCGTCACCGTGATGGGATAGGTCCCCACGGGCGTGGTGGCGCCCACTGTGATGTTCATGCTCGAACTGCCTGCTCCCGGCGCCGGTATCGTGCTCGGATTGAAACTGACCGTGGTGCCCGATGGCGCTCCCGACGCTGACAGACTGATAGCGCCGTTGAAGCCGCCACCGATCACGGTAGTGATGGTGGACGTTCCCTGATTGCCTTGCTGGACGCTCAGTGCAGCCGGCGAGGCCGCCATCGTGAAGTTCGCCCCACTGGAGGTTTGCGCCACTCCCAGGAAGGCGATTGGAGTAGCGTCTCCAGACGCCGTTTTTGTCCCGATCACCACCGTCAGGCGCGTACCTGAAAGCGTCACTTGTTGGCTGACGTTGCTGCCCGGCCAGGCCGCGGCTGACCAATTGTTTCCCTTCGCATCATAAAAATAGCCCAATTTAGTTGAGCCTAAGCTCAGCGTGGCCAATACCGTGTTGCCATCCAGAAATTGAATTTGGCACTTCACCCAACATGCCTGGTAGCCCGCATCCCCCAAGGCCAATGACAGGTTGTAGGTGCCCGCCGACGGCACGTCCACGTAGAACGTTGCTGGTGAACCATTGGCGGCAAAGTTCACTCCGGCCAGTCGCGGATCCACCTTGAGGCTGCGGTCGCGGCCTTGCACCAGCGAAGTCTTCACCCAGCCGTAGGTGACGCCGTTTCCTTTGGTCGGATAAGCCATCGTGGCGAGCACATAGGTTGACCCAGACGGGTCGCTTACGAAAGTCTTGGTGTTGCGGAAGTCAAAACCAAAACTCTGCTGCCCACCCGAGGGAGTCACCGTCAGGGAGACGGTCGTGTTTTGCAGGATGCCTCCGCCCTTGCCGGTCACGGTGATAGGGTAAGTTCCAACCGGCGTCGTTGACGCTACGGTGATGGTCATGGTCGAGTTGCCGGAACCGGGCGCGGGTATCGTCTGGGGACTAAAACCAACGGTCGTACCGGTAGGCATACCCGACGCCGACAGGCTAATGGAGCTGTTGAATCCACCGCTGATCGTGGTGCTGACGACGGATACACCCTCACCATTTTGCGGGATACTGAGAGAAGCCGGTGCGGCAGAAATCGTGAAGTTCGGCTGCTGTTGCGCCGTCACCGTTAGCACCACCGTGGCATTTTGCTGAATGCCTCCGCCGCTTCCGGTCACGGTAATGGGGTAGGTTCCCACCGAAGTACTGGCGCCTACGGTGATGGTCATGGTCGAGCTGCCAGAGCCGGGCGCCGGAATCGTCTGCGGATTAAAGCTCACCGTTGTGCCGGACGGCATGCCTGAAGCCGACAGACTGATGGAGCTGTTAAACGCTCCGTTGATGGCGGTGGCGATGGTCGAAGTTCCCTGATTGCCTTGCGTCACGCTCAGCGAGGCTGGCGAAGCGGAAATGGTGAAGCTGGACTGACCTGTTACCGTCAGCGTTACCGTCACCTTTTGCTGAATTCCTCCCCCACTTCCTGTGACGATGATGGGATACGTTCCCACTGGTGTGCCCGCCCCTACCGTAATTGTCATCAGTGACGCGCCCACACCGGGCGCCGGAATGGTTTGGGGGTTGAAGGTCACCGTCGTCCCCGACGGCATCCCCGCAGCCGATAGACTGACGGGGTTGTTAAAGCCGTTGGTGATGTTAGTTGTAATCGTCGAGGTTCCCTGGTTCCCTTGGGCAACGCTGACCGCAGCCGGCGTGGCCACAATCGTGAAGCTGGCTTGCGCCGTTACCGTCAGGTTCACCGTCGTCGTCTGCTTGATCCCTGCCCCACTGCCAGTCACGGTGATGGGGTAAGTTCCCGTCGGCGTGCTCAACCCAATCGTCACCATCATCGTCGAAGTACCCGAACCCGGCGCTGGTATGGGGTTCGGATTGAAACTAACCGTGGCGCCTGACGGCAGACCAGCGGCTGACAGAGTGATGGCGCTGTTGAAGCCACCGCCGACGGCGGTAGTAATCGTTGATCCCGCCTGGTTGCCTTGGGCAATCGTGAGCGAGGCGGGCGCCGCCGAAATGGTGAAGTTCGGCTGGCCCCCAGTGGTCACCGTCAGCGTAACTGTCGTCGTCTCCTGGATGCCGCCTCCAGTGCCGGTAACAGTGATGGGATAGGTGCCAGGGGGCGTCGTCGCACCTACGGTGATGGTCATGGTCGAATTCCCGGAACCCGGTGCTGCTATGGTTTGCGGGTTGAAGCTGACGGTTGCGCCGGCGGGCGTGCCAGAGGCTGAAAGGCTTACCGCATTGTTGAAGCCGCCACTCACCGTTGTCGTAATTGCCGATGTTCCCTGATTTCCCTGGGCGACGCTGAGAGAGGCCGGCGACGCCGAAACCGTAAAGCTACCGGTAGAGATCACCGTTACTGCGACGGTGGCGCTCTGCTGAATCCCGCCGCCATTACCGGTCACCGTGATGGGATAGGTCCCCGTCGGCGTGCTCCCGCCTGCGGTGATGGTCATTAAAGAGTTCCCTACCCCGGGCGCAGGAATTGTTGCCGGATTGAAACCCACGGTCATCCCCGCAGGCATGCCGGAAGCGGAGAGCGCTATCGAGCTATTGAAACCTCCACTGATTGCAGTGGTAACCGTTGACGTTCCCTGGTTCCCCTGCACGATGGTCAGTGCGGCAGGCGAGGCGGAAAGCGTGAAGCCCGGCTGGTTGCCTGGGGTCACCGAGAGGGTAACCATCAAGTTCTGAGTATCGCCGCCACCAAAGCCGCTCACCGCGATGGGATAGGTCCCCACCGCTGTGCTCGCGCCCACATTGACCAGCATGCTTGAGCTACCGGCGCCCGGGGCCCCAATTGTGGCAGGCGTAAAGCTGACCGTGGTGCCCGCTGGTACTCCCGCGGCGGACAAGGTGATGGCGTTGTTGAAACCATGGGAAACGGTGGTCGAAATTACCGACGATCCCTGCCCTCCCTGGGCAATCGTCAAAGCCGCGGGAGAGACGGAAGCCGCGAAGTTGGGAGCCGGACTGCCCCCGGTCAACTGCAGAGTCCACGCATTCTTGGTGCGATCATTCACAATCGCGAACGTGTCGATGGACGGAAAGTAGGCGAATCGCCCATAGATGCCGAGGTTGGCGCCAATCGGCGTACCTTCGGGGTCCTGTGGATAGTCCACGCCTTTCACCGGCGAGGGGTTCAAGCTGATCGGCACATCCAGACATTTATGGGAAGGAACTGTTCCGAAGGGCGTGAGTACATCCTGTGCTCCGGTATTGAGAAGATAGACTTGATTGCCTCCCCCGGGATACCCCACCATAAGGCCGAGGATTGAGTCCCATGCCAGCCCGCCGCTGCGGTAAGTCAAGTCGCAACTAGGATCCGACCACACACCCATCGTGTAGGGCGGAGCCAGACCGAATACCTGAATGGTGTGAGAAGTAGGAACGGAAGGATAGCCCAGATTGTTAGTTGTTCCGGCGGCACCAACCACCACAAACAGATTGTTCACCGGGTCAATCGCCGCGGTTGTTCCATCGTCGATATGGTAGCCATACACCACAGTCGTCCAATTTCCGGTATTGGGGTCGAAATCAAGCAGCGTCATGTTCTTGTCATGCATGACGATGTGGCCGGTGCCGGGGTTGTAAGCGCTAGTCGGATAGTTGGGGGCCAGCGAGTAAGGTGGGCCTAACAAGGTCCATTTCGCTGTGCCCATATCGAGGGTCCAGGTTTCATCCGAGAAGTTTCCTGCGTTAGCCACCCCCCCACCAAAGGAGTACAGTTTGTTCTGGTAAGGAACGTATTGCACCCCGTTGTAGGTGTGACGGGAAGAAGGACTTGCTCCGGGCAGGTACTTACCACCATCGGCGGCACGCACGAAGTACGGTTGCAGGCCCTCCCAACTATTTCCGTCTCCGTTATAGGGAACCGGGATAGTTGGGCCGGTGATGGCTTTCCAGGCAGGAGTGCCATTCAGGTTGAGCGCCGATACTTCGTTGCCCGCATAATCGCTGTGCCCACCACCCCAGACAATCAGTCGCTGGTTCGTATCGTCTCCTGCCCCTCCGCTCCAGGGAATGATCTGATTGCAGTCAAAGTTGTAGTTTGTGGTGGTAGTCATGCTGGCGTCGCTGTACATGCCATTGGGCACGTTGCCCAAGCAAACCGATGTCATGTTCGTGTTTGCCAGTTGATGCCAGCCATAGCCGGCAGGCAGATCTTGGACTTGAGAAAATCCGAAGATCGCCGTAAGCCAGACGGTCGCCGTAACCGTAACCCAGTAACCTAAGAAACCATGACTTTCACACCGACGGCCAGATCGGAGAGCAATTAGACGAGCAATCACCGACTTCATATATCGAAGACTATCGGTAAATTGTGTGGGCCGATTAGTTTAGATTGCGGTAAAAATTACTTTGGTAACAGACGATTTTGGGCGTTCTATTACTTTAGTAACACCCTATCTAAAGAATTTGCGCCATCGCCACAAGCACTGGAACAACAAATGGTTTACTAGTGTGGCTGAAGAGAAATAGTAGGGGAACTGCCTTCTAGCAGGATGCACTCAAAGAAAATTGGAACCTCAGACGCTAAACAAGAGTAGTCAAAACCATCGAGGATGTTACTTTGGTTCTCGGCATCGGTTACTAACTCCAAAACCGAACGAAACGCGTACTATGCGATATGCCGAGTCGATGAAGGTTGGCGGTTGGCTACCGAACCTACTTGGTGGCGGGGAGTTCGGCCAGCATTTTTCTGGCGTCCGCAGCTTGGGCGAAGTTCGGATATTTCAGGGCAGCCTCCAGCTCTCGCTTCGCGTCTGCTGTTTTGCCCAGTTTGTAATACGCGGTCCCGAGATGATAAAGGCCGCTCGGATCATGCGGGTTCTTGGCTACAGAATTTTTTAAGTTCTCAATCGCCGCTTCGTAGGAGCCTTTCTTGACATAGATCCACCCGAGCGTGTCAGTAATCGTGGGATCCTCAGGCGCCTTTTCTTTCGCTTCCTCCGCCAGCTTCAAGGCCACATCGATGTTGCCTCCGTGCTCGGCATAGACCCAAGCCAGGTTATTTTTGGCAACGATGTTGCTTGGATCGGCGACAAGCGCCCTTTCATAGGAACGGCGGGCATCGTCAAAATTCCCCGCCGCTTCGTAGATCTGACCCAATCGAGCCATGGCGTAGGAACGGCCGGACTCCTGCTGCGCCGCCTTCTCAAACTGCTGCCGTGCTAACTCAGGCTGCTTGTTCATCCAATAAGTATCGCCCAAGGCCAAGGTCGCGGAAGTCAGTTTCGGGTCCAGACTCAACGCTTTGTTGAAGGCGTCCAGCGCGAGCGACAAACGGCCCGCCCGCTGCGCCACTTGTCCTAATATCTGATATCCCTGCGCCCAGTCAGGAGTTTTATCCAGACGGGCTTTGACGGCCCCAATGGCCTTGTCAGGCTGCTGCAGTTCCACATAACTCATGCCCAGAGTGTAGAGCGCTGAGGGCAGCCGCGGCGAAGCGTCGAGGGCAGTAGCCGCCAGGTTGGCCGCCTCGGTGTACTGCTTTTGGGCCAGCTTAATGGCAGCCAACGATTGCAGAATGATGCTTTTCTTTTGCGGGGTGCCTGCGTTTGCCAAAATACTTTGCAATTGCGTCTCAGCCAAACGGTAGTCGCCCTTCGCGGCATACGCCTGGGAAAGTAGGAACGAGCGCTCGACAGAGCCCGCCTCTTGCGTTTGGTCCTCGTTGAGGTTCTGGAGCGCCTGGTCGACACGACCTCCCTCCAGGTTGATGGCCGCCAGCAGGATCAGGGCACCAGGAAATCTCGCATTGACCCTCATCACATCCTGCAAGGCCGACTCCGCGTCTTTAAGTTTTCCTTCGGCGATGTAGGCACGAGCCAAATCGAAAGCCGGTTCGGGCGCTTCAGGATGGATCTTGTGGCTCTGCTCGAGAGAGGGGATGGCGTCCTTGGTCTGGCCCCGGTCAAGAAGGATTCGGCCCTTTAAGCCCAACGCTTCCCAGTCCCGGGGATTGTTCTTGAGGACCTGATCCAAAATCCCGACCGCCTCCTGGTAGCGCCCCTGAATCAGGTAGGTAATCGCCAACCCATGCCAACTCTGCCAGTCCTTATCGTTGACCTTCACCAGACGCTGGTATTCCGTCTCGGCGTCTTTGATACGGGAGGATTGCAAATAAAACTGGGCTAGAACATCGTGATATTGAGGTTCGCCTTTGGCCGCTGCCTGGATCTGCCGGTAAAGCGGTTCGGCTTCCGCATACCTTTGGTGCCGCATATAGAAGCCTGCCAAAAGAGATTGGAAATCAATCTGATTGGGATTTTGACTCAAGGCCTCTTTGAGAACTGATTCGGCGCTTTGCAAGTCCCGTTGTCCTTCGTAGGTGCCACTCAGGACGGCAACGGCGGCAGGAGACTTAGGGTCCAATTGCCATGCCCGGCGAAGGGTGGCTTGCGCCAGCGGCAGGTCATTCTGCGCCATTTGCAAGAGTGCCAGATCCTGCAGCGCCCGGACATTGTTAGGATCGTTTCCCAACACCTCATTCACAAGAGCTTGACCACGCTTGTAGTCCTGCAGACCTATCTCGCTCTCCGCGAGTAAAAGGGTCCCGGTGGTGTTACCGGGCCACCGGCTGAGAATGAGTTCGGACTGTCGTCTTGACTGGGTATAGTTGCGCGCCCTGGCCAACAATTCGGCGACCATGAGTTGAGCTTGGGCGTCGTCCGGGTCGGCGAGCGAGGCGGCGTAAAACTCCTGGAAGGCGGTAAGCATGGATCCACGCTGGAGCTCCACTGCGCCCAGCGCGAAATGCGCTTTCGCCAGCTGCGGATTGAGCTGCAACGCCCTCCGCAACTCAATCACCGCAGCATCCGGCTTATTCTCCCGCAAGTATTTTTCTGCGCGCTTGTAGCTGCTTTCCGCCCTGACCACGGGGTTTCGGCTGCAACCGGCAAAGGCGAGCAACAAAATCCCAATCAGGCACACACCCACACCGACTTTGCCGTGCCACGACTCAGGCCGGCATGCTTGGTTGCTTGCGGTGAAAACGGTGTCAGGCTGCTTTCTCATGGTTATTGCCGTGGCTGGAGAGGCTCACTTCGCGCCGCGCCCCGACAACATCACCTTCCCGGTTTCGAAAAGAATCACCAGATCCAAGACCATCGACAAGTGTTTGATATAAAACAAATCGTACTCCAGCTTCATCCTGGATTCCTGGACGGTCGCCCCATATCCACACTTAACTTGCGCCCAACCGGTTATTCCGGGACGCAGCGAGTGTCTCTGACGATAATAGGGGATCTCTTGTTCCAGCACGTGCGTGTACGCGGGCTGCTCCGGTCTGGGCCCAACCAGGCTCATGTCACCCAGTAGCACATTGACTAACTGAGGAATCTCATCGAGGCGAAACTTGCGAATGAACCGTCCCACCCGGGTGATCCGGGGATCCTGCTCCGAAGTCCAGTTGGTATGCGCAGGAGCTGACTCATGTCGCATGGAGCGAAACTTTATGATTTGGAAGGTCCGGCCACGCAGACCGACGCGCGGTTGCCGAAATAGAACCGGGCGGCCGCTCTCCAGGAACACGGCCATGGCAACCAGAAGTGCCACCGGAGCCATAATTACCATAATGAGGATCGAGATGATGACGTCACTGATACGCTTTGCCGCCAGCAGCGCCGGAGACTTGCGGAAGCCTTCCGAGAGGATCAGCCAACTAGGCGAGAGTTGATCCAGCAGAATACGCCCGGCTATGCGCTCGTACATGTCGTGAGCTTCTTCCACCTGGACACCAAGAAACTTGAGGTTCAGCAGCTCCTTAAGCGGCATCTGGCCGCGGCGCTCGGCGAGAGAGAGCACCACAAGATCAGCCCTTTCCCGTACCGCAACCTGTTCCACCTCGGCTACCGACCCGATCCCTGAGAAAGTGGCCTCACTTCGCGCTGGTGACGTTGCGAAAGCCGGGGCGACCGCCGCGGCCCCGTCCGCTGCAGCATAGCTGAAGTTGGGGAAATCGCCGCCGTGAACCGTGGTGCTGCCATCCGCGGCGTGAAAGGCGTAGACGTTGCTTTGCGGCCCCTGCAGGCGAGACTCCGTCTGAGACTCCCGCGACGCCGGCCCGAGAAGTGAGCCGGGCAAACCCTCCTCCTCTTCGAGGAATCCGATGACCTCAGCGTTGAGCTCCGGACGGTCGGTAATCTCCTGGGCCAAGGACTTGCCGACCGGACTACTTCCCATAATCAGGATTCTCTGGCGAGTCCCCAGAAAAGGAAGACCAACGTCCACCAGCAACCGCCAACCTAACACAAACGAGATTATGATCGGCGCCGCAATCGCCGCTATCCCGCGGCCGAGGCTCAGGTCCGGGGCGGCATAATAAAACACCGCGAGGATGAGGCAGGCGGCGCCTAGGGCCTGCACCAGTCGCGCAAACAACATGGAGCGTCTGCGCACCACGCTCAGGTCGTAAAGATCGTAGTAATAAAGAGCAAAGTCGCAGGCAACGATAACGAGGAGGTAACGCGCCAGGGTGTCTGGTTCGCTCAATTGTTGGCGCAGTGCATTCAGGTCACGGAATCGCAACGCGGTAGCGAACAGCAATCCGCAGCCGATTAGAGCGCCTTCCGACAGGATCAACACCAGAGTCTTGCCGGGGATTCTTTGACCACCGATTCTCATGACAGAAATGGTAGGCGGAGCAGGGATCGAACCTGCGACCTCCCCGGTGTAATCGGGGTGCTCTCCGGCTGAGCTATCCGCCTATCCCACAACAAATAGTCGCAAGTCATAGTCCAAAGAACGCCGGCGAGGTAAAAAAACCGTAAACGGAACAAACAGGCAAGTTGAGCTTGGTATTCCGAGCCGATGGCTGGGCAGATTCCCAGATTGGAACTCATTGAAACTGTCACCGCCAGCTGACGCGAACTCTCACTCGAGAAATAGGAATATATTTTCCTCAGAAGCTGGAAAAACTTGTAACTATCCACTAAAGAGTGGTTCATTCCATGATGTAGTAGCACTTTTGCGCGGCGAAACGGACGACGGCTTGCATTTCCCTAGCCCAAATCTATGCTGGATGGGCGATTGCAACCGATCCGCCAGCGCAGTATACAGTATCAGGTGAAAATGGCCATCTATGTCCGCCCGGCTAGTCTGATCGACGACGAGAGGATCCTGACGGACCTAGCAGGGAAATATCTCAACGAAAAAGCTGACGAGCAGCGGTTTCGCTGGCTTTACCGCGAGAATCCCTTCGGCCCGGCGCGGGCGTGGGTGGCGTGCAAGACGGATGCCGAGCCCGTAGGAATGGCTGCGGTTTTTCCCCGGCAGATCTATTGTGAGGGCGCTGTGGTTCCCGGTTGTGTGCTGGGGGACCTTTGCATCGCCACGAAATACCGAAGCTTGGGACCGGCTCTGCAATTGCAACGGGCGTGCCTGGAATGTGTCCGATCCGGAGACTTTGCGCTGGCCTATGACTTCCCCAACGCTACGACGCTGGGCATCTATCGGCACTTGGGAATCCAGCCGGCCGCAACCTCGTTTCGCATGGCCAAACCATTGCGTGCCGATGAAAAGGTCAGGAGCGTTCTACCGTCGCGGATTCTATCGCGTCCCGCTGCCGCTGTCGCGAACCTCGCGCTATCACTCACGGAGCAAAGATCTGGTGACGTACCGGGTGTCGAATTCCAACTTGAGGATGCGCCCTGCTCGTCCGAGTACTCGGACATGGCTGGTCGAATTGGTTCGTCCCTAGGAGCATGTACGGTTAGAAGCGCGGAATACTTGAACTGGCGATACCGTCGGCATCCGCACCGAAAATATGAGTTCTTCGTGGCCCGCCGGGATACCGAACTACTGGCCTATTGCACGTTTACAGTGGAGGATGGAAACGTCACCATTGCAGAATTGTTTGGTAGCATTGACGACCAAGCGCTGCCTTGCTTCTTACGAAGGCTGGTCGTATTGCTACGTGCACGCGGGGTGGCAACCTTGAGCATGCCGATGTTGAACGGTGATCGGCGCGCGGGTTGGCTCCGAAGGATGGGATTTCGGGCGCGCGAAGGGGTGCCAGTCATGGTTTTTGGCCCCAAGGCCCAAGCCTCCGGCGCCGCGATGTTGCTCATGCACGGAGATCGGGAAAGCTAAGAACTGGGTGAATAGCGTGTCAGAAAACAGGAATGCAACCTCACGAATTCGAGAATTCGTGTTGCAGAAATTTCCTCTCGCGCGCAAGCGAAAGGTGACCGATCACGACAATTTACTGGAGAGCGGCATCATCGATTCGCTCGGGGTCCTGGACCTTGTGACCTTCTTGCAGCAGGAGTTCTCGGTCGCGGTGGAGGATGACGACCTGACGCCCGAAAATTTTCAGAACATAGAGCGCATGGCACAGTTCGTAGCGCGCAGTCCGGCACAGCAGCCGGGGCCCGTGGAATGAACTCGCTCGCCATGCCCCTTGACGCCGTCGTGCACAAGTTGGACGGAGAAGAGACTCGATGGATTTCCTGATCCACCACATGTTGCGCCACAGTACGGCGCAGCATCCGGAGAAAGAAGCCTTAGTCCACGGACCGCGGCGCCTGACCTACCGCGAAGTCGGCGATCGTTGCGCATCGTTGGCGTACGGTCTTCGCGGCGCAGGCATGCAGCGTGGCGATCGCGTCGGGATCTATCTCGATCCGTCCATCGAGCAGGTGCTGTCGATTTTCTCCATCTCCCAAGCTGGTGGTGTCTATGTGCCGATCAACACCGTGCTGGTTCCCGACCAGGTCGCCCACATCGCCCGCGACTGCGGGATGAAGGCCCTGATCACCACGCCTGAGAAGCTGGAGATACTGCTTCCCGCCCTGCATGACGTCTCCGTCGCTGCAGTTCTTCGTGCTTACGGGCAAATCGAATGGACAGGATCCAATCGATGCGAAATTGGGTTCCAAGCCCGTGCATCATTTCGAAGAAATGCTGCGCCGGCCGGTCGATGATCGGTGGCAGGATTGGGGCATCTCCGTGGACCTGGCCGCGATCCTCTACACTTCGGGCTCAACCGGAAAGCCCAAAGGCGTCATGCTGAGTCACGCCAATGTAATGGCGGGTAGCACCATCGTTTCTACTTATCTTGAGATCAGCCACCGGGACCGCATTCTCGCCGTTCTGCCGTTTAGTTTCGATGCCGGCATGAACCAGTTGATGACCGCGTTTCAGCAGGGCGGAACGATTGTATTGCTCAAGTTTGTGTTTGCGAAGGAGATCATTGATGCGTTGTTGGCGGAACGCATCACCGGATTGGCTGGCGTGCCGACCGTTTGGTCTCTGCTGGCAAATGGAGGAGTACTGAAGCACAAGTTTCCGGACCTGCGATACATTACTAACACCGGCGGCGCCATGCCTCAGGCAGTGCTGAAAGTGCTGCGGGAAGCGTTGCCGGCCACGAAGACTTTCCTGATGTATGGTCTTACCGAGGCATTCCGTTCAACCTATCTGCCTCCTGAAGAGCTCGACCGCCGGCCCACTTCGATGGGCAAGGCCATCCCCGATACCGAGATACTGGTTTTGAATGAACGCGGGGGACGGTGCCAGCCCGGAGAGGTTGGCGAACTCGTGCACCGCGGGCCCACAGTATCCATGGGGTATTGGGGAAACCCCGAGGCCACTGACCGCGTTTTGAAACCGAATCCTCTGCTGCTGCCGGAGTTGGGCGATTGTGAGAAGGTTTGCTACTCCGGCGATCTGGTCAAGATGGATGAAGATGGCTTTCTGTACTACGTGGGCCGTCGCGACACCATGATCAAGTCGTCGGGCTATCGAATCAGTCCCACCGAGGTGGAAGAGGTGCTGTTTCAGACCGGCAAGATTCGCCAGGCGGCTGTCATCGGCATCCCCGATGAAGTGTTGGGACAGACCATCAAGGCGTTCCTGGTTGCGAAGGACGGGTTGCAGCTGGACTGTGATGCCATTCTGGAGTTTTGCACGGAAAAAATGCCGCGGCACATGGTTCCCAAGCAGTTTGAGGTTCTGACGGAGCTGCCAAAGACCTCGAGTGGAAAAGTGGATTATCCCGCGCTTCGCCGTCGTGAGGGCCTGTAACCGGCATGCAACTGGTACCCGGCATCGAAGATTCGTTCTCCGCTTCTGGCGGCGAATTGCAGATTGGAGGCGTTTCGGTCAGCAAGCTGGCCGAGGAGTTCGGCACTCCCCTGTTCGTCTACGACGAATCAATCATGCGGCGGCAAGTGGGACCTGCTGCGCTCGACCTTCCCGCCACGATTTGAGATCAACTATTCGGTCAAGGCCAATCCGAACCTGCACATCCTGGCATTTTTTCTGGCCCAAGGCGCTGGCCTGGAAATCGCTTCGGCGGGCGAGCTATACCAAGCCCGGGAAGCAGGGTGCCCGCTCGATCGCATCTTGTTCGCTGGTCCGGGAAAGGCTCCCGCCGAGCTCTACTTAGCGCTTAGCGAAGGCGTTGGCGAGATCCATGCTGAGTCGATGCTCGAACTGGAGCGTATTGGGTACATGGCGACGGGTCTGCACCGAAAAGCTCCGGTTGCCATCAGGGTCAATCCTGAGGCCGACGCGCAGGGCGGAGCCATGCGGATGGGAGGCAAGCCGGCTCCGTTCGGGATTGATGAGGAGTCGCTGGATGAAGCTTTGGACTTTGCGCTGTCGCACCCGTCCATAGAGTTTCGCGGCATTCATCTTTTCACCGGCACTCAGATTCTGGACAGCGAAGTCTTGCTCGCGCAGTACCGCAAAGGCATTCAAGTTGCCCGGCGCGTTGCCGCGCGCATCGGGAGACCGCTGCACAGTCTCGACTTCGGCGGAGGACTCGGCGTTCCCTACTTTCCCAATGAGCGTCCGCTGGATATGGCGGCCCTCGGTGCGGGCCTCGCTGAGTTGGAGCGCGAGATTGCTGCCGACCCGGCATTCGCCGGTACTCGCCTAGTGATTGAGCCTGGCCGGTACCTGATTGCCGAGGCGGGCGTCTATCTGACCCGCGTCCTCGATGTCAAAGTGTCGCGTGGAAAGAAGTTCGTGATTCTTGATGGCGGCATGAACCATCATCTGGCGGCATCGGGAAACCTCGGCCAGACCATCAAACGAAATTTTCCCATTGCCGTTGCAACCAAGTGGGGTAAACCCGACGAGGAGACGGTCGAAATCGTTGGGCCGCTCTGCACACCATTGGATACGCTGGGCCGCGCAGTCGCCGTACCGCATGTGGAAGTCGGCGATCTCATGGCGGTGTTCCAGTCCGGGGCCTACGCGCGCGCCGCCAGCCCGCTAGGGTTCTTGAGCCATCCCACGCCACCGGAGGTGATGGTTCATGATGGCGCAGCGCGGTTGATTCGCAAACGCGGTGAACGTTCCGACTACGTTCGCGATATCGAATTCGCTTGCCAGCCTCTCTGTGAACACCAAGGCGGATGACTAAAGCCGTGACTGCTTATCCCTCAGCACCCTTCCTCCGAAAAGGCCGCTCCACCCTCAGGAGCTGCGCTCAGCAGTCGGGAAGAGAGCCAGGCTGCGCAGACTTCATCGCCGATTGACGTCCGCGGACGCGTGCTGATCGTTGCTTACCATTTTCCTCCGCAGGCCGGCAGCAGCGGGTTGTTGCGATCGCTGAAATTCTGCCGATATCTGCCTGAATTCGGCTGGGCACCCACGGTGCTGACCATTGACCCTCGCGCCTATGTGCGAACCGATGGCTCACAGATTGCTGAGATCCCGGCCGAGGTAAACGTCATTCGGGCATTCGGCCTGGATTCGCAGCGGCATCTTTCGCTGGGCGGACGCTACCTGCGCTCCAGCGCCCTTCCCGATCGCTGGGTCACCTGGCTTGCCGGAGCGGTCCCCGCGGGACTGACGCAGCATCAGGAAGCAGAACATTGACGTCATCTTCACGACCTATCCGATTGCCACCGCGGTATTGATCGGATACTTCCTGCATGTCCTGAGCGGCAAACCGTGGATCGTGGACTTCCGCGACTCCATGACGGAAGAGGGTTACCCGCAGGATCCGCTCACCCGGCGCATCTACCAGTGGATCGAGCGCAAAGCAATTCGGCATGGATCGCGTTTTATTTTTACCGCGCCCGCCGCAGTCCGCATGTACCTCGAACGCTATCCGGCTCTCCGACCAGATCAGTGCCTGCTCCTGCCCAATGGATATGACGAAGCGGACTTCGAAGGCTTGGTTCCACAGCATACCGTGCATGAGAGAGTCCGATTGCTGCATTCCGGCCTGATTTATCCCTGGGAGCGCGATCCGAGCTCGTTCTTCCGTGCGCTGGCCCGATTGAAGAGGGAAGGTCAGATCAGTTCGGAAACGGTTTCGATCGAACTCAGGGCCTGCGGCTCGGAAGCCCAGTTTCAAAAGGACGTTGATGAGCTCGGGATTCAGGACCTGGTGCACTTCCTGCCCGCTCTTCCCTACCGCGCTTCTCTGCAGGACGCTGCGGATGCGGACTGCCTTCTGCTGCTGCAGGCGGCTTGCTGCGACCACCAGATTCCGGCGAAAGCGTACGAATACCTCCGCCTGAACAAGCCGATCCTTGCGTTGACCACGCAAACCGGTGACACCGCCGGCCTGCTGAACGAAGCCGGAGGCGCAACCATCGTGGACATCGCCGACGAGGATGCGATTCATGCGGCGCTGCCCAGCTTCTTCCGCAGCGTACGAAGTGGGACTCATCCTCTGCCGAAGACCAGCAACGCCTACAGCCGCCGAGCTCAGGCGCAGCGGCTGGCTGAGTGCATGAACGGCGTGCATGGCACCGTGATTGCGGCCAGCCCTGTGAGGCAGAGCGGATTCGATCTCGGTGGAAGCGCCGGGCTTCAGCCCGGCGAGTTGAGCAGGAAAGCAATGGGGCTTTCAGCCCCGGCGCCCGGGCTAAACCCCGGAATTGAAGGGCAACCTATTCACCGGGCTAAAGCCCGGTGCTTCCACCGGAACACAACGTCTATGGTGCCACTTGGAACTGCGTTAATTGAAATCCACAATGGTTCGCGGGCGTCTTCCGAGGATTATCTCGCCGTTATGGAAAAGCAGTTCAGCGGGTGTCTGCCGTCCGAGGAAGAGCAGCGGACTCGCGGTGAATCCGTAGCTGCCGGACTTCAACACGGCGATAAGGTCGCCGATTTCGGGCCTGCGGCAGCTCGACATCGATTCCCAACAGGTCGGTGGGATTGCAGGAAGGACCTGCGATGCTGCAGCGTATCTTTTCGGCGGCAGGCCGAGACAGATTGCGCAGTAAGAAATTGGTGCGAAATGCAGCCCCGAAACTTCCCGCAGCCGCGAGATGGTGATGCAGTCCACCGTCCACCATGAAGAAGGTTTTTCCTCGCGACTCTTTGCTACCGATGACTCGGGCGACATAGATGCCCGCGTCGGCCGTCAAGAAACGGCCCAGCTCGAAGATAATCTTGCGCTCCGTCTTGGAGGAGCTTCGAAACTCACGCAGGATGGGAACGAGATCCTTGGCAAGAGCGGCGATGTCCAGTTCGCGACCTTCCTCGGTGTGAGAAGCGCCGAACCCTCCGCCCAGATTTATGGTCCTGCAGAGCAGGCTGGTGCTGGACTCGATCCGGCTGACGAGTTGCAGGCAGTTTTGTACTCCGGCGATCACACCGGCAGGATCGAAGCATTGGCTGCCTGCATAGATGTGAATCCCCTGAAATTCCAGGGTCTCGGCGTTGGCCACTAACGTGCTCAAGCAACGGAGCGAGTTCTTCTTCGTCAATGCCGAACTGCGCGGCCCGGCCACCCATCTTCATCGCGAAGGAGCGATTGAGCTGCAGCGGGTTAATGCGCACCACGATGTTCGCTTTCCGGCCGAGCTGTCGCGATATCCTCACACACTCCAGCAATTCCCGCAGGGACTCGATGCTGATGCATCCGACCCCATTCTGAATTGACGCGGTCAGCTCACTCGCGGTTTTGGCGGGGCCGGCAAAGCTGATTTTCGCAGGGTCATACCCCGCTAAAGAGGCCTGCTCCAATTCGCCACCGGACGAGATATCGAGACCGTCTGCGACAGGGCGCAACCTCCGCAACAGCTCAAGATTCGGATTGGCTTTAACGGCGTAGTAAACCTTGACGAGTCCGGCGAGCGATTCCCGCACCAACTCGATGCGGCGAGCGATGTCATCGACGTCGTACAGAAAGTAAGGCGTGCCGTAGCGATCCGCGAGGGAATGCAGCTCGGCGAGAGAGGTTTTATGCCATCCTTTTTCGATGTTTGATTCCATGGGAAGCCGGGATTGCTGCTTAGACACTCGTCGCTGCGACGGGCTGCTCTGACAAGGTGATGCCTTCCACCCAGATTTGATATCTGCGGTCGATTAGAATGACCGGCTTGCTGCTCTTGGCGGACGCCACCAAGCCCACCACTCGCGCAACCATATCCTCCGAGAGCGCTTGCGCGCCGCCGCCGGTAAGAATGACTTGCGAGATTCGGGCGAGATCACCGATCGGCAGCCCCGGTCCGCGTCCCTGGGCAAAACGATCAAGCGCGACAAACAAGCACCCGTACGCGAGCAACTCTGGAGAAGGCTGATACTCCCCTTCGCGAAAAAGCTGGTACGTCTCGGTTACATCTCCGGGAACAACCTCGCTCAGGAATTCATAGAGGCGCGGATGGCTCCTCAATTGGAGCAGCAGGCTTTCACGCGAAGCCACAATACCCAGGTCAGCAAATACGTAGCGCGCCACCGAACATCCCGCCGAGTGCGGATGGGCTGCCCCGTTCTCCTTGATGATCTCCACGGTGTAATGCAGGTCCGTCGTAGCTCCGCCGATGTCGAGCAGCACGCAAGGAGCGATAACGCCGATGTTCGAGCGGTTCAGCACCGCCCGTTGGAATCCAAGGTTCACCACTTCCGGGGTGGGCCTTATGCCGCCGGACAAGTTGGCCCGCAGTTCGCTTACGCCTTCCTTGTAGATAAGGTCGTCGAGGTAGGCCCGCCGAACCGCCTCAAACACGGGGTGCGTTCGGCTTACAAGTTCTTCGGCTAGGGGGTTCGCGATCACGGACGCGGATGGGCAGCGCTGACAAAACAAGTCGGCAAGATATTTGTTGCCGGCAAAGAGCAGAGCGCCATAACGATAGTTCTCGGGATCAAAGCGGCGGAGCCTGCTCTCGAGCGGCGCGGCGTCGCCACAATCGATACCGCCGCCCACCAGCAGGATATCCACGTAGCTTGGGTTGCCGCCCTCCTCATCGAAGTCGCGAACGAACACCGGGTTCGCCCCGGCCAAAAGCACTTGATCGCGAAGCACCGCACCGCTGAAGCGCTGGGTGAGGCACACGATTCCAACCCGCAAGCCGCCGTTGGCCGAGGAACAAACCAGAACATCGGAGCGGTCGGGAGAGACGCCGAGAGAACCCAGCAGGGACTCCACTTGCCGGACAATACCCGCCTCGAAGTCGCGGGGGTAAAACTGCTGTGAAATCAGATTGTCGTCTTCGCCCACCTGCGCAACCTTGACCACGGTTGATCCGATGTCAACCGCGACGCGAGCTGGAGATGGATGGGGGTTCGGATCCAAGGTCACACCATGAGCCTGATGTCGGTCAGCATCTGCCGGTAGGTTTTGTCCGCCCGGTCTTCTCTCGATTCCAGCAGTTCCCTCTCGAGGCGCGCATCCTCGCTCGAAATAGGCACGGCTGCGGCATCTGCAATCCGGATTGAACCGTTGGCGTCCCGCACCGACAGCAGCTTGTTTGCGTTGTCCACATGGGGCGAGAAAGGCACATCGAGATAGCCCTGCTGGAAGGCGCGGAAAACACTCTCCCAGAAAGCGCTGCCGGAGATATCGAAGATTGCATCGAGGATGCTCGTGGCCTCGGATCGAATCAGCGCGGTCTCGCGTTCAATCATGGGCGAGGTGACGGTCTCGGCTGACCGGAAAGTTCGCAGCAGATACCGGACTGTGTCGCAGGCTTCCGCATTAATCTCGGGACGCGGTACGCCGAGCGCCTCGTCGACCGTCTTCACCACAATCTTGTCGGCGGAGATCATGCTGGCGATGATGGCCGAGCCGGCAATCAGTGCGGCTGCCCGCTCGCGCTCCGCTGGGAACTGTCCCATCCACTGATGGTAGACAAGGTAGCTCTGCACCGAGCCGAATCCAAACAGGTCAAGATAGTAGCGGGTAAGTTCTCGCAGGACAGTTGCCGTCGCAATATCCTGGATCATGGAACCGGTTTGCCCAAAGCTGACGGCAAACGAGGTGACACCCTGCTCCGCCGCCAGCAAAGCTTCGATGATCTCAATCGCAATGACCACCGCGGGGGGCACCAGCGTCGCGGTCAGCGGACCGAAGCTCTCGCGGTGAATGGGCAGGTCTTCCGTAGAATTGACGGCGCATACACGATCGACATATTGCCAGTACAAAAGGCATCGATCCAGCGGAAAACCCTCGGAGTAAGGCAGGCAGTAACAGATGGCTCCGCCTTCGATCTCGGCGATGCCGGACGCCATCGCGACCTCCGCCAAAAGCCGCGCATCGGGCGTGCCGTGACGCAGACTGACCGGCTTCTCCAAGTCGCAATACAACTGCCGGGTCAGTTCATACCCGTGGCTTATCAACGGATAGCCATTCAAGTAACTCTTGCCCTCCTCCTCGCTGCGGTGCAGGAGCTGGGTGGCGGTGTCGTATTGGTTGTGGCGGGTATAGCTGTCGATGGTGAGAGGAATGAAGTCCGCGCCGGCTTCGCTCAATTGGCGCGTCAAGTCAAGCTGGTCTTCGAACAAAGGAACTCCGCCCCGCGGCTGAATGCACGGGGCTGGACCCCGGTTGGCATAGGCGACGCGAGGAAAGCGCTGGCGCGGCACTTGCGCGAGGTGATCGCGGACCTCATCCGGCGAAATACCTCGCGCCAAGGGATGAGAAAGTACCTGCCCCCGATACCTCTCAATGCTGGTGAGCCTTGACTGCGCGCTGGGCCGCGCCATGTTTCAGATCCTCCTGAAGATCGGCTATAGCGACGCTGATATCCGGTTCCTGATGGTACACACGATCGAATCCGAACTGCTTGAACAGCCTTACGACCTCATCCTTGGAACGTTTCCCTACCACGATGTTCCCGCCGACGTAGAGCAGAACATGCTCCAGACCAGCTTTGCGGAACAAGCCACGAACGTCGGCGCACCAGTACTCCCCTTCGCCGTTCAGAGAGGAGACAAACACCGCGTCGGCGTTAACCTCAAGGGCAGCCTGGCAGAATTCTTCGGGACGGTTACGGGCGCGCAGGTTGAAGACCTGAAATCCAGATTCTTCCAGGGCCAGCTGCATAATTCGATTGCCGACGATGTGAATGTCGTCCCCAATGACGCCAATGACAACTCGCCCTCGATAAGCGCTCACTTCCCCACCTGTCAGACTTGGACCGAACCGGACTCTACCGCCGGTTGCTGCGTGCCGAGTCGCTCGAAAGCCGCTTGTTTAATGGCTTTTCGGTCCAGTTTCCCGGCATTGCCTGTGATCGGAAAGCCCTCAAAGTGTATCAGGTAGGCCGGCACCATATGGTTGGGAAGGTTGGTCTTCAGGTATTGCTTCAGAAGGTGCTCGGGAAGAGGCCGCCGGGTGACCGTCGTATAAGCGCAGCCCACATCCTCACCCACTGAGATGTTGGGAACGGCGAACGCCACGGCATCGACGATTTCCGGATGACGAACGACTTCTGTCTCGACCTCGGTAGGACTGACGCGGAAGCCCTTGGTCTTGATCATCTCATCGCCCCGAGCCACAAAGTATAAATATCCCTCCTCGTCCCGCCTGCACCTTATCTCCGCTGAAGACCAGCGTCTCACCGGGGAACCTGGGATGGGAGCGAAAGACTTTCGCGGTGTTCTCCGGGTCACGCCAGTATCCCTTGGTCACCGTCGCCCCGCGATGCACGAGTTCACCAACGACATTGGGCGGGCACTCTTCGCCCTTTTCATCGAGCACAAATACCTGACAGTCAGGGATGGCCTTGCCGATCGAAGTGGGATGGGAATCAATCTTCGAGGGATCGAGATAGGTGGAACGAAAGGCTTCCGTCAAGCCGAACATCGAGTAGATCTTGGCACTGGGAAAGGTAGTCTTGAGATCGTGCAGCATGTCGTCCGACAACCTGCCACCGGTCGAGCATATATAGCGCAGAGACGAAAAATCGTAAGACCCCGTCGCCAGCTTTAGCCGCCGGTCGAACATCTTGGTGATGATCACCGGCATGACCGGAAGCGCGGTAATCTTTTCCGCCGCCAAAAGCGCAAACAAGTCGTTAGGCAGGGCCAGATTATGCAGGTAGAGTGTGGCGCCCTTTGCGAATTGTCTGCCAGATCTGGTTCAACCCATAGTCAAAGTTGAATGACAGCACGCTGCAAATTCGGTCGTCCTGGTTCGTCTCCAGATACTCCGCGACGATGTCGGTTCCGTCCGCCAGATTACGATGCGAGATCAAAATCCCCTTCGGACGTCCGGTAGAACCGGAGGAGTAAATGATGGCCGCATTATCAGCCCCGATGCGGTCGAAGAACATCTTGGGCCGGATGAATCGGCGCATATAGGGAAGATTGGGCCAGTCACGGTCCAGGTCCCCATGACCAACGATCAGCTTGGTAATGCCAGCAAAATCCACCACTTCATTCATCCGGTCGGAGTCGGTAACCAGAGCCACCATGCCGGAGTTTTCGATGATGTGCCGGATGTTGGACTCTTTGAGGCGCGGCAGGATCGGGACGACAACCGCATTGGCGAAGAGGACACCCAGGATGACGGAAACCTGGTCGAGCGTCTTTTCCATGCAGATGCCCACGCGATCGCCCGCCTCTACGCCTATCTCACGCAGACATTCCGCCGTCGCGAGGGCTTCCTGATGGAGCTGTGAGAAGGTTGCCGACCGCGTCTTGCAGACCATGGCAACCTTGTCGGGAAGCCGCTCAGCAACCTCACACAGAAACCTGGGAATCGAACTGGGCATCGTATCCTCTCCTAAGATCTTCACGAGCCGGGGGAACACCGCCCCACCGCTGAAACTCGGGAGGCAAACCTTGGGCTGAAAAGCACGCTATAGATTCAGTTCGGCTTTTCGCTTTGCCCTACGCCGGCGGACCTCTTGCTGTCTATCAATGCCATCACCTTGGCCAAGCTGGAGAGATTATCGCGTACCAATTCCTCAGCTTCAAGCTCGATCCGGAAACGCTCCTGAATGAAGAGCGCCCACTGCACAATGCTGAAGGAATCCAGAATTTGCTTTTCCAGCAAGTCGAGATCGGGATCAAGCTCTCCCTCGTATCCTGTTTCAGTCCTGATGTACTCACGAAGAGTCTCTAAGTCTGTCATAACGGTCTTTTCCGCTTCCCATTTGGACAACTCTTCTGGACTTTGCATGCTCGCTAACGCTCCAAACTTCCCTGCGGGTATTCGCCCGCCTAGGGCCGGCCCTTAAGGTCAGGCTCCAGCCGGTGTGCCAAGCCGCCAGCCACGGGTGGCGTGGCCGGAGAGCAAGCATCGTGCCGTAACTTCAAGCGCACACGGTTGTGTTTCCTGAACGAAATGTGTGCAAAGGGTCGCACCGTCGCGATCATGAATTCCACCTGCCACAGCCGCAGCACAAAAACGCGTCCTACGCACCGCGCTCCCAGCTGCAAATGCGCCCGCCGCGACGCAAGATTAAAGCGCGTAAGCCGGCTGAAGGAGCACTTGACTTTCCGGTTGCGCAGAAACTCGTTGGCTCCATTCCATATCCCGATAAAGCCGAGCCCCAGCCGGTGCTCCGGAAAGAGAAAAAGGTCAAAATCAAAAACTGCCGCCCCTCCGGCAAAACGAACGTGCACCGTACCTCATCTTCCTCGTAGGCGTGGAAACAGAACCAGATATACCCAATAAACTGGTTCTTCTGATATGCGCCCAGGCAAATGGCATTTTGCCTGAACCGCGACTCCTTGATATCAGGCCGGGCGGGCATAAGGGCGATCTCCGGGGCGCCTTCCGGGATCTCACGCATCTCCAACCCTTTCGCCAGGCGACTTGGAAGCAACGGCTCTTCCGGTATCGGCTGGACAAGGAGTTCGTAAAAGTACAAGCCGCAGACTTGGGGACAATCGCTGCAGTAGCCGGTCAATGGCATAGATCAAGCCAGCAAACCAGCCAAACTCTCTGAACGGACTCAACAGTCTCGTTAGCACCGATTGTCACCAATTCCCCGCCAAGAGGGCCGCACTCCCATGACCTTTGCAAGGAGAGGGCCAACAACGTAACCGATTGATGGTAAACAACTATCTTGCAGAGCGCTAGGCGGCCCGAGCGCATCGGCTCGGCATTAGGCAAAAGGCTTCACATCTACTGCTCAAGCCTGAGTATCCACGGATTCGTGGGGTTGGGGATGTAAATGTAAACATCCTCGTTTGGATAGTACTTGAAGCGACTGTAAACTCCAGGGCCAAACGACATGGGGGGATTTGGTCCGTAGCTCGCGGCAAAGCATTGTTGCGGTTGAATGGTTTGTTGCTGGCCCTGATACGTGATGGTGACCGGATTACTCGGGTCCGGGTTCAAGAGATAGACGGTGTTAAAGGGCGGAGTGCATCCGGCTCCGCTGCAGTTCGTCGATGACGGGAACAGGGCCATGACATCGCGATTGGAGTCCCAAGTGATACCGGCCCAGTATCCAAGAGCGCCCTTGCACGACGCAACGGCGTCCAGGTTGGTTACGTTGCAGCTCTTGCCGTTACAACTGTCAATGTTGACGATCCTCAGGTGATAGCCTCCATTGGCATCGCCATTCTCCATGACCAGATAGTGATGAACTGGATCAAGATCAAGGTTGGCGTTATACCCAATGTAAGGAAGGGTATTCGACAGGACGGTATAAGTGTCCGTTGCCGGGTTGTACGCATAAAGCGTGCTGGGTTTCATCGAACACCAGATCGTATCCGCTGGTCGAATGACCGACGGTATAGTCGAAAACCGCAGCTGTATACCATTGATAGGCGTTGTCCTTGAGGCGCGTCCACTGGGCTGGATTCTGGTTCAGATCCAGAGCCCAATTGCTATACATCAAACCAGTCGGATTGGCAGCCGGAGCTCCGCCCCACGCATACAGCCGGTTAGCAGTTGGGTTATAAACCATCCCACCGTAAATTTCACGCGCGTTGGGGGTAAATCTCGCGCCGTAACCGCAGGAAGGCTGCCCACGGGTCCCATCCGGTGCCGGAGTGGATTCAAACAGCGGTCCGCTGTAGCCCGACTCCAAATAAGGACTGCTCACCAGGTGGCCAGCCCCATCGTGCCACATTCCCTGGCCGCAGTTGTTGGTGCCGCGGCAGGCGCAGTCGGGCGGAACATCCGTGTTGTCCACCGTCCAGTCCGGATCGGTGATACGCGCAACCGAAGGATTCGCCCCTTGCAAGTTCAGAACGTACATCTCGTTCCCCTGGTAGTTGTCATGACCCGATGTCCAGAGGAAGTAACGGTCGTTGGTTATATCAGCGGCGCCGCCGCTATAGGCAACCATTTGTCCGGCAGATGCAGGCACCCAGGAAGTCGAAAACATCCACTTCCCCGACTTCAGGGTTGTAATACGAGTAGCCGGGATTGGCATTACAGAAGTCGGTCCCGTCGCCAAGCTGTACCCAGCCCGTGCCTGCGGGGAGATTGACGTTACCCGACCCGGAGACGGTCAGGGTCGTGATGGCTGTCTGGTTGCCCTGTCCGCTGGTGGCGTTCACGGTGATGGGGTAGCTTCCGAACGCAGCATTCCCGGGCACCTTCACGGTCATGATGGAACTGCCCGACCCCGGCGCAGGAATCGTGGCTGGGCTGAAGCTAACGGTTGTGCCGCTGGGCGCGCCTGAGGCTGACAAGCTAACCGCACTGTTGAATCCATTCGAAACTGTGGTCAAAACGGTACTAGCCGTCTGTCCTCCCGGTCCGGTGCTCATGGCGCTCGGGACATTCAAGGTAAATGATGGAGGGTCCGCCACCGTAACTGCCAGTACAACCGTCACGTTCTGAACGATCCCGCCGCCTTTGGCGGTAACGGTCAAAGGATAGTTCCCCAATGGCGTGTTTACCGGAACACTGATCGTCATGATTGACGTACCGGCCCCCGGAGCGGGGATCGTGCTCGGGTTAAAGGTCACGGTCGCCCCCGCCGGCGCTCCCGTGGCTGACAGGTTGATGGGGTGATTGAAACCTCCTATCAGTACCGTGAACACGTCGGCCGTTGAATACTGGCCTTGGCCGACACTGACGGAAGTCGGTGCCTGCAGCGCGAAGGTCGGGCCGGTCGATACCTGCGTGAGTCCCAAATACGCAATCGGGGTGTTGTCCCCAGTGTATTGACTCGTTCCCAGCAGCACGGTCAACTGCGTCCCGGTCAGCGTCAGTTGCTGGCTGACATTCATCGTAGGCCACTGCGATTCCGACCAGTTATTTCCCTGCATATCGTAGAAGTAGCCCAGGTTCGTGGGGCCGGTGTTCAAGGTGGCGAGTACGTTCTCTCCATCGAGGAACTGGATTTGACACCGTACGGTGCATTGCGGGTTGCCGGCGTCGCCCATGGCTAGGTTCAGGCTGTAGGTGCCGGGCGCCGGCAGGTCCACATAAAAGGCTTGCGGCGAGCCGTTAGAGACATAGTTAACCCCGGCCAGACGCGGGTCAATCGAGTTGTCTCGATCGCGAGTTACAAAGTTAGCCGTGTACGACCAGCCGTAGGTGGTAAGCGTGCCTGTCGTCGGATAGACCGTCGAGTAGATGACGTAGGTATCGCCCGGCGGATCCGTTACGAATCCTGCCGAGGCCCGGAAATCAAACCCCTGCTGCCACACAGTCGAAATCACCATCAGAGTCAAAGTTGCGGTGTGCTGCGTACCCCCGCCCTTGCCCGTCACGGTAATCGGATAGGTGCCTAATGGCGTGTTCGCTGCCACGATGATGGTAACTGCTGAGCTACCGGCGCCGGGCGCAGGAATTATCTGTGGATTAAAGCTCACAGTTGTGCCCGCCGGCATACCAGCCGCCGACAAACTGATCGAGCTATTGAAGCTGCCGAGAATTGCCGTCGTTGCGGTTGCATTCCCCATCGACCCTTGCGCCACCGGTAAAGCCGGAGGCGAAACTGACAGTGTGAAATCCGGCTGTTGGGTTGGGGTCACCGTCAGGGTAACCGTGGTGGTCTGCTTGATTCCTCCGCCATTGCCCGCCACGGTAATGGGGTAGGTTCCGGGCGGAGTACTGTTACCAACCATGATGGTCATAGCGGAGGTGCCAGCTCCCGGCGCCGGAATCGGGTTTGGATTGAAACTAACCGTGGCGCCGGCCGGCATCCCCGAGGCCGACAGGGTAATGGCGCTGTTGAATCCACCGCTGACAATCGTCGTGATCGTGGACTTTCCCTGATTGCCTTGTGCAATGGTGAGCGATGCGGGCGCCGCGGAAATCGTGAACTGCGGCGAGGGAGCGCTTTGCGCCACTCCAAGGAAGGCGATCGGGGTAGAGTCTCCCGTCGCATTATTCGTCCCCACGATCATCGTCAATTGCGAACCGGCCAGCGTCACCTGCTGGCTGAGGTTGCTCCCCGGCCACGCCGCGGCTGACCAGTTCTTGCCCTTCGCATCGTAGAAGTAGGCCTGGTTGGTAGATCCCACAGCCACAGTGGCGAGTACTGTACTTCCATCCAGAAACTGAATCTGGCACTGGACCCAGCAGGCCTGGTAACCGGCATCCCCGAGGGCCAGCGACAGGTTGTAGGTGCCAGGCGACGGCAAATCCACATTGAAGGTTGCCGGCGAACCATTGTTCGCGAAGTTGACTCCGGCCAACCGCGGGTCCAGCTTGGGATTGCGGTCGCGAGCTTGTACCAGCAACGTCTTCACCCAGCCGTAAGTGACTCCGTTCCCTTTGGTCGGATAGGCCGTTGTGGCGAGTACGTAGGTGTCGCCCGGCGGATCCGTCACGTAGGCCGCGGTGTTGCGGAAGTCGAACCCCTGCTGCCAACCGCTCACCGCTGTCACCGTCAGAGTCACGGTGGTGTTCTGCTGGATGCCACCGCCATTGCCCGTCACCGTTATGGGATAGGTCCCCGCCGGCGTGCTGCCGCCCACCGTGATGGTCATGGTCGAGCTGCCCGCCCCCGGCGCCGGTATCGGGTTGGGATTGAAGCCTACAGTGGTTCCCGACGGTACTCCCGAGGCCGACAGCGTGATCGCGCTGTTGAAACCTCCGCTGATGGCGGTTGTGATAGTCGATGTTCCCTGGTTGCCCTGCGGAATGCTGAGCGAAGCCGGCGAAGCTGACATCGTGAAGTTCGGTTGCTGTTGCGCCGTCACAGTCAGGTTGACAGTGGTGTTTTGCTGGATGCCGCCCCCGTTCCCGGTAACTGTGATGGGATAAGTTCCGACCGGCGTGCTTCCGCCAACCGTGATCGTCATGGTCGAGCTGCCCGCTCCCGGTGCCGGAATCGGGTTGGGACTGAAACCGACAGTCGTGCCCGAGGGCACACCCGACGCCGACAGACTGATCGCGCTGTTGAAACCTCCGCTGATGGTCGTGGTGATAGTGGACGTGCCCTGATTGCCCTGTTGAATGCTGAGCGAGGCCGGTGAGGCCGACATCGTGAAGTTAGGCGAGCCAGAACCTTGCGACACTCCAAGGAAGGCGATCGGCGTCATGTCTCCTGAGGCCTGACTTGTTCCGACGACCATCGTCAGTCGCGTGCCGCTCAGCGTCACCTGCTGGCTGACATTGCTGCCCGGCCAGGCGGCGGCGGACCAGTTGTTCCCGACAGCATCGTAGAAATAGCCTAGGTTGGTCGTTCCCTCGGTCATCGTCGCCAGCACCGTGTTGCCATCCAGGAACTGAATCTGGCACTGCATCCAACACTCCTCGTAGCCGGCATCGCCCATCGCCAGCGACAGGGTGTAGGTGCCCGGCGACGGCAAGTCCACATAGAAGGTCGCCGGCGAGCCGTTGGTGATGAGGTTGACACCCGCCAGCCGCGGATCCAGCTTGGGGTTTCGATCCCGGCCTTGGACCAGGGAGGTCTTCACCCAGCCGAAAGTTACCCCATTCGCTAAGAGTTGGGTACTTCGTTGTCGGCAGAACGTAGGTATCGCCGGAAGGATCCGTCACGAAGGTCGAAGTATTGCGGAAGTCGAAGCCTTGCTGAAATGTCTGCGCCGACGTGAGACTTGCACTGAGGGATACCACGCCCAAGACCAGAAGTCGAATAGCCCAAAGAGTTTGGCGTCCTCGTGAGCGAAGGACGGAACTCCACTGAAACCCCACCATGCCCCGGAATGCTATGTGGCGAAACTACATTCCGTCAAGCAAAAACCTACCTTCACAGGAAGGTACTAAAGTAATGTCCTGGTAACCTAAGTTGTGCCCATTTTCGAGAGCCCGGCGAGGGCATTCCGCCAGCCCAAGGGAGTCGAAGCAAATGCCTCAATCCGACTCCGGGGGGTGGAGGTCGTATTGCTTGATTTTGTAGAGCAGGGCTTTGTAACTAATCTTCAGCAAAGCTGCGGCTTTCTGCCGATGCCAGTTAGTCTGCTCAAGGGCATGCGCGATAGCCGCCGCTTCGGCCTCCTTCTTCACGCCTCGAGCCAGAAGCTTCAAACCACCCACCTCGGGCTGCCGTATCTCCCCGTTGCCGCGGTGGTTGCTACGAAGCTCCGACAGTGCCAGATCTTCATCGCCGAGGACCAGATAGCGTCGAACAAAGTTTTCCAGCTGGCGCAGATTGCCCGGCCACGAATAGCTCAAACATGCCTGGATCAGCCTCGGACTGAATTTACGCGCCGGGCTCGAAAACTGAGTCGCATTACGCTGCATGAAGTGCTCCAGCAGCACTGGAATCTCTCTTTTCCTCTCCCGCAGGGGGGGGATCTGAAGAGTAAACCCGCTCAAACGGTAGTACAGGTCTTCACGCAACATTTTCGACGCCAAGGCCTCTTCGACTCTGATGTTGGTAGCCGCCAGGATCCGGACGTCAGCCTTGGTTGTGGTGCGGCTGCCCAGACGCGAAAACCTATGGTCCTGCAGAAAATGAAGCAACTTAGCCTGCAACGCAGGGGGCATCTCCCCGATTTCGTCCAGCAGAATAGTGCCCTGCTCGCAAAGCTCGAACTTGCCGGGCTTCGACTTGGTGGCACCCGTGAACGCGCCCACCTCATAGCCGAACAATTCACTCTCTAACAACTCTGCCGGAACGGCGGCGCAATTTACCTTCAGAAACGGAAAGTTGGCGCGGGGTGAGAGTTGATGAATGAGTAAGGACACTACCTCTTTGCCGGTACCGCTTTCCCCCAGCATCAACACCGGCATGTCGAACTTTGCGATGACCGAGGCCTGGGCGTGAATCCGCCTCATGGCCGCACTCCCACACACAAACGACGCCCCCTCGGGGAGATTGATTACCGTGGTTTCGGCGTCCTCGACCGGATCGGGCACGCTGTCGGCGGGAGAGAGGTGTTGAGTCAGGACAGATTTCAATTCCGATTCATGGAACGGTTCCGGCAAGTAGTCGACTGCACCGAGGCGAACGGCTTGGGTTGCACTGCGCGTGTCATCGACAGCTCCCAGCATCACGACCTTCAGATCAGGATGCAGATTGCGAGCCCGTTGCAGAGTTTCCAGCCCATCTCCACCTGGCATGGCGACGTCCATCAAGACTAGGTTCGGCAGGGGAGGGCGCTGTAACCGCTCAAGGGCCGCTTGCGCGGAGACCGCAGTTTCAACCTGATAGCCCAAATCAAGGGCAGCGGTAAAGTGCTTCAGTACCAGTGGCCGGTGATTGACCACGAGTATGAGCGGAAGCGGACTCGACCTGGACGTAGCGGCCACTGGCATCCTCCTCCACAACCACCGGTTGGGTACTTCAACGTAACGCCTTCGCTGTCAATGGAGTACGAACACCAGCCCTTATGCTTCTGAAGGTTGATGTTGCCACCCTAGTAACCGAGGCGCGTCCGGTTTGGCTGAGAGTGCAATGTGATGTTGTGCTGTAATAAGCTATTTCGGTACGAGAGTCAAGAAGAAAATGTAAAACTCTTCACAGCGGCACAACTATAGCATCCAATGCCTTGGCGATGCGTTAATAAATCTTTAATTACAGGCCTTGCAAGCATTAATGGCATGGTACGAATAGGCCATTTTCGGGCTGCCGGGTGCAAACCATCTAGCAAATCTTTTCCCAAATTCTGCCACAAACCACACTTACATGCCACATCATCCCACTAAGGCGCGAACCAACGATACCTTGCTTCGGCTTGGTTCCGAAAAGAGAAAAAATACACCGCAACTGGAATGTGAATGACCAGAAGTGAGCACATTTGTCCGAAAGAAATATTTTCCTCGATCTTTGCCTTCACCCCGCCTGCGGAAATTGTCGAAAATACGGCACTGCGTTTTTCTTTTGCCGTAATTACAGGCTGATTTGCCGGTCGACAGTACTTTGGTTTGCGTCGTGCTCCAGTTCATGCGGAGGTAGGTGCTCGCACCCTCTTGGCAATGAGCCTAATGGAGAAGACCAAGTCAAACGGTTGCGCGCTGACCGCGCCTCCGGATGACATCATCTTCGGCCACTCGGAGATCATGCAGAGCCTCCAACGGACGGTCAGGCAGATAGCCGGAGCGGAGCTTCCTGTCCTGATCTATGGCGAAACCGGAACCGGCAAAGAGGTACTGGCCGGTTACATCCACCGTCACTCCCGGCGCGAGAATGGACCCTTGGTAAAAATCAGTTGCGCCGCAATTCCGGCGTCGCTGTTGGAGGCCGAGTTGTTTGGCTACGAGGAGGGCGCGTTCACGGGCGCATCCTCCACCAAGCCTGGCCTTGTCGAGCAAGCCGACACTGGGACGTTGTTGTTGGACCACATCGCGGAACTGGACGTCACAATTCAGGCCAAACTTCTGCAGTTGCTGCAAGACGGCACCTTTGTTCGCATCGGGGGGCAACGGGACCTCAGGATAGACACGCGCATTATTTGTATCGCCAGTCGAAATCTCCAAGACGAAACCGCCAACGGAAGGTTCCGCCTGGACCTGTTTCATCGGATCAACGGCGCGAGCTTCCGTGTCCCAGAACTCAGGGAGCGCTCGGAGGACATTCCATCGATCGCAGCTTATCTGGTAGCGCTGTTCAACGACATGTTCGACGCTGAAGCGTGGCCCTTGTCGCCCGCCATGTGCCGGCGTCTCCAGCAGTATCGTTGGCCGGGAAACATCCGGGAGCTGGAAAACGTGCTCCGGCGATATGTCGTGATGGGCAGTCCGGAGTCGATCGCAGAGGACATCGCTCGACGCTCATTCGCCTTCCCTCCCACCGAACTCCCCATGCATCGCGGTCTTCCCTTGAAAGCGCGCACCCAGCAGCTCGTACGCGAGGTTGAGACGCAAGCCATTTTGAGGGTCCTCCATCTCAACAACTGGAACCGCAGGAAGTCAGCCGAAATGTTGAACATCAGCTACCGGGCTTTGTTGTACAAGATCCGCAGCGCAGGGATTGGAGAGTATTGTCCTCCCAAGCGCGCCAGCTAATGAACGGAGCCCAGGTCTCCTGTGACCAGAACCAGCCAGCCCTCGTCCCCGCAACCACTCGATTGATGACGACCTTGTACCGGATTAGGCAAGTCCGCATCCGTCGCTAACTGCTATCCCTCAACGGGCAAAGCGTTGCGGCCGGAGGCTCGCTCTATGCCCCTGCTGGCTTTGCACTTGTACGCGACAACTTGCACAGCCGGATACTAGGGGTTGGCTGGAGATTCGTAGGCGCTCACTCCGAGGCCCTGATGAGCGACCGGCTCACTTGGGTCAGGTCGGCTGCGCAGAGGGAGATAAACGGCATCGTAAATGGAGGCCAATGTGAAGTCTTGCAGCAGGCGCTCCAACTTTGACTTCATCCCAGCCAGGCCCGTGTACTGACGTGTTCGCGATTTCCACGACGCCTCCAGGCGAGGCTGGGAATCGTCGATCTCCCAGGGATGCATATAGAGCACGGCGGGAGCCTTCTCGTTCTTGTTAATCGAGCGGATGCCATGTCGCATCAGAGCATAAGGAAGTATGCGGAGATAAGCACCGCCCGCGACCGGCAGGTTCTGCTTGAATACCCGCCAGGTCGCGACTGGGATCTCTATTAATTTCTCCCCAGCCAGATATGGATGTCGCGACGCAAGGTGATTTCCGTACAGTTCGTGATGAATGGGGTACACACTGGAGTCGTACTCGAAGCCCAGCTCCTCCAGGATGGAATAGGCCCACGGCACCGACCCGTTGATGGAAAAATTCGGGGCGCGGTAACCTTTTACCGGCGCTCCAATCGCATCCTGAATCACACTTCGGGCGCGGGAAGTGTCTTGCCTGAACTCGTCCGAGGACATACCGAAGACTGGGTGGTGCCAGTAGCTGTGACAGCCAACCTCATGTCCAAGCTCATGCGCCTGCCGGACGACCTGTGGAAAGCGCTCGGCCACCCATCCCATGAAGAAGAACGTAGCCCGAACCTGATACTGCGCAAACAGCTCAAACAATGCACTTGTATTTGCTTCGACGTGCGGGGCAAAGCTGTCCCAACTGGTCCGCGGCGCTACGGCGGACATAGCTTCGGTCTGGAAATAATCCTCCACATCGACCGACATGGCGTTGGCGGGTTTCATCCTTTACTTTCGGCCGCACTCAAACTGCCAAACCTGCCGGCCCAGAGTCCGTATCTGACGTCTGGACCATGAAGCAAACCTGATGCAGACGGGAGGGCTAGTGAATGGACTTCCTGCCGGGAAAACCGGCAAGGATTCCCGGCCCCGCTCCCCGACGACGAAGCCGTACCACAGAAGACTAAGGAGTCCCGTTCTTTTCCACCTTGTCCGTCAGCCGCAGGATCCAGGCGTTCCGGCCTCTATCGTTGACCAGCACAAATATATCAAGAGATGGGAAGTATGCGAATCGCCCATAGACACCAAGATTACCTTCATGTCCTGTGCCTTCGGGGTCGGGCGGATAGTCGACGCCCTTCACCGGTAAAGGCTTGGTACTGATCGCCACGTCGAGACATCGGTGGGACGGCACCGTTCCGAAAGGCGTAACCGTGTCCTTCGAACCAGTGTTGAGCAGGTAAACCTGGTTGCCCCCTCCGGGATATCCCACCATTAGTCCAAGCGCCGAATCCCATGCCAGTCCGCCACTACGGAACGTCAAATCACAGCCACTGTTGTTCCAGTTCTGAACCTTACCCAAGCCTGACAGGGAGAACACTTGCAGCGTGTGATACTTCGGCACAGAGGGAAATCCGGTGTTGCTGTGCGTACCTCCTGCTCCGACCACAACAAAGAGATTGTTGACCGGGTCTATCGCTGCGGTCGTGCCATCGTCAACATGGACCCCGCTAACCAAGGTCTTCCACTTGTTAGTGTGCGGATCGTAGTCGAACAAGCTCCAGTTCTTGTCGTGCATCACGACATGACCGTTGCTCGGATTGTAGGCCGTCGTCGGATAGGTGGGCGCTTGCGAAAATGGTGGACCGAGCATGGTCCAAGTCTTGGTACCCATGTCGAGGGTCCAGGTTTCTTGGGAAAGGTATCCTCCGTTGGCGACCGAGCCGCCAAAGGAATACAGCTTGTTTTGGTACGGAACATATTGCAGACCGTTGTAGGTGTGGCGGGAAGACGGACTCGCTCCGGGCTGATACTGGCCGCCATCATGCAAGCGAACAAAGTAGGGCTTGAGTCCTTCCCAATGCTTTCCATCCCACACATAGGGAACGGGTATGGTCGGCCCGATAAACCTCTCCCACGAAGGCGTACCACTCAAGTTCAGCACTGAGACTTCATTGCCCGCGTAATCGCTATGTCCTCCGCCCCAGACGATCAGGCGCTGATGGACGTCATCGGCCGCGCCGCCACTCCAGGGAATGAGCTGGTTACAGTCGAAGCTGTATTCCTTGGTCGCGGTCATGGTCGAATCCGTGAACTGGCCATTCGGTACATCGCCCAGGCACACCGACCTCATCTGAGTATTAGCTAACTCATGCCAGCCGGGTCCCGCAGGAAGCCCTCTGGCTGGCGCAGACGCTGGTGACGCCTGGCCGAGAACACCCAGAGGCGCCGAACCCGATGAGCAAGGTCGCCAAACCTCGCTTCACGACAACATTCCTCTCGCGCGGCCTACGATCCTCCACGAATCCAATCTCCCGAAACTTGAGCTTCGAAGGTGCTCGCATTGTACTATCAGTGAACACGTGACTGGACAGACGCCCCTATTGTGAAACGCTCCGTTATTTAGGATGATCTCGACAGCAGGAGGCATCGTGCTCTGTAGCGCTTGTGGACATGACAGTCCGGCCGGTTATCGCTTCTGTGGGATGTGCGGCACTCCCCTGCCGCATCGTCTGCTGGAAACGTCGGGCGCGCACAGTACCGTGAGTCTCGCTCGCGGCCCCCTCGAAATTCCCCGACCTGCGGACGGCCAATCCGTAGGAGTTCACGATTCCGGGGACCGCCGCTCGCACCTCGACACCGCAGCTGTGGAAGCATCCGGCAATGAAAGTTCGCGTCCTGAGGCGGATACTTCACAGGAAGTTGCTAGTCCGCCGAATAACATTCTCAGACCGACTCTCGTTGAACCGATTGAGGAACGGCCCGGGACCCCGTCCGGCTGGCTACCGAGCGCCGCGCCGCTTCCTGAAGATCCAGCAGAGCCTTTCGCCGGGAGCCTGGAACACGCGGAATCGAAAGACACGGAGGAGACGGCCGCCGACAAAACTCCGGCGATGCCCTCCGACGTCGTGGCCTTCGCAGATGCGTTAGCGATTCCTGCCGCAGAGCCAAACCCGCCAGTGGAAGCACCGCACTTCGAGTGGATGGATGAGGTGCTCGATGAGATTGAAGTGGAGGCGGCGAAATCGGCCAAAGCTCACGACGAACCACGATCTTCAGACCCGCTGGACGAGCTGCCGCTGCCGGAGTTTGAGCCGAGCCCGGTCGCGCCCAACGAAGGTCCGCCCCGTTATCTCGAAATAAGTGCTGCACCGCAGGTTTCTTCCCCTGCCCGCATCAGAGTGAAAGCGCCACGGAGCCAAAAATGGCGGATCGTAGCAGCTTATGCGGCGGCAATGGTGTTCGCTGCCGTGGTCCTGCTGCAGTTCAGGTCCTACAGAAACGAGACCAACGACGGCCCAATTGAAATCGTCGAGCGCAAGATCCAGGATTGGATGCCCGATAATCAAGAGGACGCCGACAGCAATCAACCGGGGACTCTGACCAATCCTGGCGCGAGCACCTCCAATTCGTCGCCCCAAACCGAACAGCCATCCAAACCGCAGGACCAGACCGTCCCCAAGACTACGAACGCTACTGGCGAAAACTCTGGGACGGCACAGCGCGCTACTCCAGCAGCAGTCTCACCCGTTCAAGGTTCGCCTGCCGCCAGTTCGAATTCCGCCCAGACTCCGCCGGTCCACGCAGATGGAAAGACACAACCGCCCGCTGCGCCGGCTGCCCCGCAGAAAAGCCCAAGGCCCCCGGCCACGCAAGACAACGAGCCAGAGGTCGTGGTAGAGAGTTCGGTTCCGGGCGCAGCCGAGATGGCCAAAGCCAAGCACGCCAGCGATGCCGCCGCCCAAGCGGCATGGTTGTGGAAAGCCACCGCCAAGGGCAATCCCGACGCTCCGGTGATGCTGGCGGAGATGTATATGAAAGGTGATGGAGTGCCGCGCAGTTGCGAGCAGGCTGTAGTGCTGCTGAAAACGGCGGCGATCAACGAGGATGTCCGGGCCTGCAATCGGCTGGCTTCTATGTACGCGACAGGAGTTTGCGTGCCGCGCAGCCATGTGGAAACGTATCACTGGCTGAGTTCGGCGCTTGCAGCCGATCCCAACAGCCAATGGGCGCGGCAGAACCGCGATCTCACCTGGAAGCAGATGACGCCGGAGGAGCGGGCCTTGGCGGAAAAGTATCGCTAGCATTTCCTTATCGTGACCCTTCGGCCGGCGGAATCGTGATTGGCTGCGCGTTATCAAAGGTAATGCTGCTCGCGGCCATTACCGCCAATTCCGCTGAGCCGGGCGCCATCAGATACCACAGGAAAAGCATCTGGCGGTGCTGCGTCACAAACAGCGTGTCTGCCATGCGGTTGGAAAGCACCTCGCCAGGCGACCGCAACCCAATGATGCCGTGGAAAATCACGAAGACCTTGTCTCCCAGAAAAGCCAGTTGACTGGACTTGATCTCGCCAAACTCAGAGAACAATTCAAGGTTGGCAGTGATTTCGTCGGCCGTCTTCTTGTCGTCCACCGAAGACGGTGTTCGCATGGCGAGACAACCCGGATCCAGCGCCCGCAGGATGATCGAAGGCCTTGCGCCTTGCGTGGGAGCGCCCGACCCGCGCTGCACCACGCGCAGAAGAGTGCGCGAGCAAGCGTGCAGCAATTCATATTCACGGCGCTCTCGTTCATCCTGCGGCGGCTCGCGGCTGATGTCCACCTGGACAAGATCCCATCCGCTGGGAAACTCGTACTGCAAGCCCAGATCTGCGTTCCGGTAGACGCCCTCACGAACCTCGCCGGCGGGAATGCCCAGTCCGGGCTTGTTGGTAATCGCCGCGTCCACGCGCCAGGTTGGAGCCGTCGGTCCGTCGTACGCTTCGCCGGGGGGGACGAAAACCTTGCCTTCCTTCGTGATCAGTTGGCCGCCAACACCGGTGCAATAGAATTGCGCTTTCCGTAACCCTTCTTTGGCCTTCTTCAGGAACTCCTGATCGTTGGACTCGACCGCGACCCGAATGATGTAGGTCTTGATCCGCGTCCAGTAATGGTGAACGTGGTAACTTCCGCGATGTCCCTGGTTGGCGTAGAACGACCCAAAGTGCAACATGAAGCCTGGAATTGCAGGGTGTTGTGGTTCAGAACCAGGGCCTGTTGCATCGGGACATCGCTCCGCCTGCACATCGTCATACCACGGCAGCTCCTTGGGAGATTCCTCAGCAGTAATCACCATTCTGCCGAAGCGTTTTCCCTGCTCGAATCCGATGGCCAGCAAGGCATGCTGCTTTTCCAGCATGACCGGAATCGTGATGCGATGTCCGTCGCTCGTGATGGGCAACGCGATGACGAAGCCGAAGAAGCGACTGGTGTAGCTGTCACTCGCGAGAAATCCGTCTTCCGGCAGCACTTTCTGCTTGTCGTCAGGTCCGCCACAATTCTTGGCATTGGAACCGGTCCGTCCGAGCGCACATTGACTGTAGACGGCAGGCGCGGAAGCGAAGACCAGCATGAAGGCCAGGGCTAAAGCGAAGCGACGGATGACCACGCAGAGTTGCCTTGAATTTTTTTTGGGAAGAGGATGATCGCGGCGCCAGGGCATTGCGATTAACTTTTTTTAATTCAACTCCGGGCGGCTTCCCTGGCGGCCCGCATGATGGTTTTCTGCATGCGGTTTTCGCCCGCCCAATACAAGCTTATCTCGTGGCCATCGGGGTCATTGAGATACGCGTGCCGCCAGCCCCACGGCATCATGCGCGGCATCTGGGTAATGTAGAAGCCCTTTTGCTGGAGCTTGCGGCAGAAGCCATCGAGGTCGCGGATTTCGAAGTACAGCCGCACGCCATCGCTCGCCATCGGAACACCGGGGCCCGCCATATGCAGGGCGATGGTGCCGTCGCCGCCCGGCGCGCGCAGCCGCGCGTACACCGATGTGCCTTCGTAGCGGAAGTCTTCGATGAGCTTGAACCCCATCATGTCGCGGTAAAAGCGCACTCCCCGCTCCACGTCCTTCACGTAGATCATGGCGTGGTTGAAGGTAAGCTTCTCGCCGGCCTCCGGGACGGGAGCAACCTGGGCCGGCTGCGGCTTCACCGAGGATTTTGACTTGACGGCCTTGGCCGGCGTGGCTTTACGGGCGACGGCGTGTTTCGCCGGACGCGCGGCCCGGGCCTTTTTCGCGGAGACTTTTTTTGCGGTCTTCTTCTTCATGTGCCGTCACCTGTCAGTTTTCAGCCAAGCGGCGCAAGTATGGTCGGAGCCACGACCATTGTCAACCTGTAACTCACACGCCTTTCCGGGCGCCTGCTGTTAACTATCCACTAAACACTATCCACCATCCGCTTCGACTTCCATTTCGAAACTCCTACTGTCGAGTTGGTACCCTCCCCCCTCCCCTGCGGTTTGTTTAGAATCATCGATTTACCAAACTTTTCCCGGCAAATGATAGAGCCCTTGTGGTTTACACGTTAATGTTTGATCCGCAAGGGGTTATCAGGGCAAATTTGTCCGGACTTTCAGAATCCACCTGCAGAGAGAAAGGAAGATAGTTATCAGCCAGTAACTCAACAGCTTCGGTCTGACCACTGACCACTGGCCACTGACCACTGGCTACTGCTTTTTGACCACTGACAACTGCTTTTCAAAGAGCTTTCCCCGGCCTGCACACTGGGTGCGGCCTGCGAAGACACAACAATTCTCTCCTCGCTCCTTCCTTGATACCGCGCCGAGGCATGAAGCGCAAGCGATCACGTCACACTAGTGTGTGACGAAGCAGGAGTGAACTCAGGGGCCACGGGCGGTAAATTACAATCTGCGGCTATGAAATGATCCCACCCAACCAAAAGAAGGTTGGGTTGATTGGATAAGAGAGAAGGCTCGCTTCGAACCCGGTAGTCTTGAGTTGAGGACAAGACACTGGGGAAGGAAGGAGCCTTCTCTCTTATCCAATCAACTCATTCGCGATGTTCGAATCAATGGGTCCGAGAAGGCGAATACCTAATCGTCGCTGCCATTCCTGACAATTTACCCGCAGCAAGAGTTCGCGGCGCAACGGACGCTGTGACGGGTGGATCCCACTCATTTGAAATCCGCAAATGAGTGGTGCACTTGGCTTTCCTCGAGCTTGTCACCGCAGCATGTGACCCAGCGCACTGACAAACCTGACGGCGCGAGGTAATCAAAGAGCGTTGTTTGTGGCACGTTGCTTCTGACTCATCTGGAAGAATTCCGTGCAGACCTTGCAACACCTCCTGCTCTTTTATCGAAGTACCTGCCCACTTCACTGCTCCGGGAGTTCCGATGACCAGACCACCACTCATCCCATAACAGGAATTTTGAAACACGCGGTCCCAACTGCCGAGCCGCCGCAGTTTTGGGCATGACGGAAAAAGAGCTGGCTGTGAGGACACTCCGTTACTCTTGCCTCGTGGACTGAAGAGGTGACATTGTGAAAAAACTCAAGTGGTCAAAGGTGACTGGCGTCGTCCTTTTATTTTGTGCCGCGACCGCGATTTCCTCGCCGGCGCAAACCCTCACCACCCTAACAGCTTTTGACGGTACCAACGGTAGCGATCCCGCTGCCTCTCTCATCCAAGGCAGCGACGGGAACCTCTACGGGACAACCCAGTATGGCGGGAGCGCTAGCAACTGCGAGAGTGGCTATCCCTGTGGCACGGTTTTCAAAATTACCCCCAGCGGTACGCTGACCACGCTGCACAGCTTCAACTACGGTGACGGCGCGTATCCTGTGTCCCCCTTGGTGCAAGGCAGCGACGGAAACTTCTACGGGACAAACCAGGGTGAGGCAGACAGCGGCGGCGCTGGCACGATCTTCAAAATCACCCCCAGCGGCACGCTGGCGGTGCTGCTGTACTCCTTTAGCTCGCCGGCCGGGCTGGTGCAAGGCCGCGACGGGAACTTCTACGGAACCACCCCGCGCAGCTACACCCATGGCACGGTCTTCAAAGTCACTCCCAGCGGAACGCTCACCACGCTGTACACCTTCCAAGGCACGGACGGCGACAATCCTCAGGCGGGCTTGATACAAGCCACGGACGGGTACTTCTACGGGACCACCGAGAGTGGGGGAACCAGCAACAACTGTGGCGGTGGCTGTGGCACGGTCTTCAAGATCACGCCCAGCGGCTCCCTGACCACCCTGCATAGCTTCAGCGTCAGCGACGGCTTCAACGTTGTGGCTGGGTTGGTGCAAGGCAGCGACGGGAACTTCTACGGGACCACCGTGGGCGGCGGCGCTGGTCAAAACGGTGGCGTAGTCTTCAAGATCACTCCCAGCGGCACGTTCAGCATCGTGTACAGCCTTTGCTCGCAATCGGGCTGCACCGACGGCTATAGCCCTCGAGCAGGGCTGGTACAAGCCAGCGATGGGAACTTCTACGGGACCACCAGCGGCGGCGGGGCGAAGGGCCAGGGCACGGTGTTCGCGGTCACCCCCGGCGGCTTGCTGACCACGCTTTACAGCTTTTGTGCTCAATCTGGCTGCGCCGACGGCACCACCCCACTTGCAGGGGTGATCCAAGCCAGCGACGGCAACTTTTACGGGACGACCTACAACGGCGGGAACAACAATTCCGGCACGGTCTTCCGTCTTCAGCTGACGCTTGACACGCTTACGGTTACAACCAGCGGCAAGGGTGTGGTCACCAGCACCGACGGCTTCATCAACTGTCCCGCTACCTGCAGCCATTCTTATTTTCATGACGCGCCGGTCACGCTGCATGCCACGCCTGCCAGTGGCTGGGCCTTCACCGGCTGGGGCGGCGCCTGCAGCGGCGCCGATTCCTGCAATGTGACCATGACGCAGGACCTGTCGGTGTCGGCGGGCTTCGTACAACTTCCGGTCACCCTGACGGTGTCGACTGCCGGTAGTGGCAGCGTTACCAGCACCGACGGCTTCATAGACTGTCCCAGCACCTGCTCCCATACCTATTCTCCCGGCGCCCAGGTGAAGCTGAATGCGAGTCCCAACCAGGGATGGTTTTTGGGGGATGGAATGGCGGGTGCCTCGGCACTGGTTCCTGCACACTTACCATGACGCAGGCCTGGACGGTTGACGCCATCTTTTCGCAAGCCCTGCAATTTGTTCCCGTGAAGCCCTGCCGTCTGGTGGACACGCGCAACCCCAATGGCGAGTTCGGCGGGCCACCGCTGCAAGCAAGCGTCGAGCGCAGCTTTGTCATTTCTGACAACAAAAACTGCAACATTCCATCTGCGGCCGCCGCCTATTCGCTGAACCTGACCGTAGTGCCCCGAGGTTCGCTGGGATACTTGACCGTGTGGCCCACCGGAGAAAACCAGCCGGTCGTCTCCACCATGAACTCCTACGATGGACGGGTGAAGGCCAATGCCGCCATCGTGCCCGCCGGAACCCAGGGCGCGGTCAGCTTCTTCGTGACCAGCACCGCCGATCTGATCCTGGATATTGATGGCTACTTTGCGCCGGTGAGCGACTCCACTTTGGTCTTCTACCCGCTGGCGCCGTGCCGCGTGGCCGACACCCGCAACGCAAATGGCGATCTTGGCGGGCCATTCCTGACGGGCGGCTTCTCTCGGGATTTTCCGGTGCTGGAAGCGAGTTCTTGCAACATACCCAACGGCGCCAAGGCGTACTCGCTTAATTTCACAGTTGTACCCCATGGGCCGCTCGGCTTTTTGACGGTGTGGCCCACCGGACAGCCGCAACCAAACGTTTCCACTCTGAACTCCTACACCGGACAACTCGTGGCTAACGCGGCGATCGTGCCCGCTGGTGACGCCGGCAAGGTCTGCACCTTTGCCTCGAATGACACGGACCTGGTGATCGATATTAACGGCTACTTTGCCGCCGCGGGACAGGACGGCCTGTCGCTGTATGCGGTCGCTCCCTGCCGGGTGCTGGACACCCGTAATGTCGGCAACGGACAACCGTTCAGCGGAGGACTCAAGGTGGATGTGCTGAACAGCCAGTGCGAGCCGCCCGGCGCCGCGCAGGCGTACGTGTTCAACGCGACGGTGGTACCTCCGGGCCCGCTGGGATTCCTGTCGTTGTGGCCCGACGGCGGCAGCCTACCGGTCGTCTCGACGCTGAACGCGGCGGACGGGGCAGTCACCTCGAACATGGCGATTGTGCCTGCGAGCAACCAAGGCAAGATCGACGCTTTCGCGTCCGATTTTACGCAACTGATTTTGGACATCTCCAGCTACTTCGCGCCGTAGGAGGTAGCTGTCGTGAGATTCACAAATCATCCTCTTCTCGGAAGCGCCGGTGCGTCGCACGAGGGTGGCCCACCCTTTCCGGACGAGTCTTTAATCTGGGGGTGCCCCACCCTTCCGCTTCTTTTGCGGAGGGTGGGCACGAGGGTAATTGGGTCTTGCCGGACGTGAGAATGATCGGGGGTTCCTCCACCCACCCTGTCGCCAAAAGAAGGCGACGAGGGTGGGGCACCCCCGATGAAGCTACAGTATTCGTCTGGAATCGAGAGGGTGGGCACAGGTCTGTAACGCACGTCACAGCGTAATTCTGGACACAACTCCTATCCTTGCTTTGTGCCGCGAGGACTCAAACGCTATCAGCAGGCACGAGACCTGCACTTCATCACCTTCAGTTGTTATCGTCGAGCGCCGCTGCTGGGTACTCCGCAAGCGTGCCGGAGCATGTGCACCTGCTGGTCAGCGACCCTGAACGCAGTACGCTGGCGATCGCTCTCCAGATGCTGAAGCAGATTGTCGCGCACAAAGTTTTGCCTACGCTGAGGCCCACCCTGTCGCCAAAGTCGGGCGACAAGGGTGGGGCACCCCCGCGTGAGAGGGGTGGGGCACCCAGGTCACCCGAACATTTCTGGCAAGCGCGTTATTATGACTTCAACGTGTGGACAGCGAAGAAACGGATCGAGAAATTGAGATATATCCACCGCAATCCGGTAAGGCGGAGACTGGTGGTTAAGCCGGAAGGCTGGGCGTCAAGCAGCTTTCGACACTACATGACGGGAGCCGAAGGAGTGGTGGAGATCGAGTCGGAGTGGACGGGACGGAAGCGGGAGCGAAAGGGAATACCGCTGCGCGTGCGAGTTACCTTAACGCCCACCCCTGTCGCCAAAGTCGGGCGACAGGGGTGGGGCACCCTCAGAATAGTAGGCCGGGCCACCCACGTGGCTATGACGACTTCCGTTTGAAAATCCAAACGTAATTCGGCGAACGTGGCAGAGCGTCTTTCGCCTTTTCGCCCCAATGATATTCCGTCGTGCCGCCGATGTCGGCAACGCCCTCCATAACATAATGTTGCTGAACGTATCCCTGCATCCAGACCAGAATGTCCTTGGTTGAACGTGGTTGGTAAGCGTTAACCCAAGAGTCCGACACGTTGACAAAGATCACTACGTCGGGACGGGCTGCTTCGATTTCGCCGATCATTTCTTTCTGCATCGCTAACGCGTACCTTTGCGGTTCCAGGAGCGGGTACATGTAGATATATCCGGTGGCGGAGTGTCGATGGGAATAGAAATAGATCTCGGGCTCGGAGCCCAGGACGGCGATGGTGGCATCCTCGGGGGAGTGGTTCTTGATGTAGTTTGCAATCTCTATGGCTTCTGGAAAAGGATTGCTCCCGTAACGGTCACGGCAGGCCTCCAGCGGATCCATCTGAAAGAGAAATTTCCCCTGGTGAAAGATTACCGCCGAAACTGCAATCATGAAGAACAACAGGGGCAACCCGGCCACAGCGAGCGACCCGCGCCAGAGCAGCAACCGTTCCGTTGCGCCACTCACGATCATCCCTGCCGATATTGAGACCGCGGGCAGCATGAGAATGAAGTAGTGGTTACGAAAATAGAAGCCTGGACAAACAGCCAGTGCCGAAAAGACTAAAAAGGAAATCGTGAAGAAGGCGTGGGAACGAGCATGAGCAGAGTACTTCATGGTCACTAAGATCAACGCGATGAACAACAGGATCACCGTGACGCGTCCCGCGACTTCGGGCACGGTTTGGCCTAACAAATTGGTAATCCCATCTGACAACTTCTGGGTTGTCTCGTACTCCCGCGCGTACGCAAAAGTCCAAAACCAGAACTTGTGGAAGAATCCATCCCGCAACAACAGCAAGCATGTGACAACAAACGGAAGCGCACCTCCTAGAGCAAGAGACCCCGTACTCAAGGCCAGTTTCTTCCAATTGATCGGGACCTTCCACTGTTGCTGTATCACATAGACGCCGGCGAAGAGGAGAAACAAAAGTCCGGGCTGCTTCATGAGGAAGCCCAGTCCGAGCAGCAACCCACTGGCAAAGAAGAACCAGATCCTGCCGGATTCCAGGGCTTTAAGCAGTAGCAGGATACCGGCCACGGCGAACAGAACTACAAAGTGCGTAGCGTGGCCGGCGAAGCCCAGCACAGTGGGACTGGTGGAAGAAAGCGCGTAGCTTGTCGCGGCAACCAGTCCGGCCAGCCGGCCATATAGCCTCATCCCGAGCAAGAACACGAGGAGCGTCGTTGCGGCATTTACAAAGATCAATCCAGTGTGAATGGCCGCCGGGGTTTGGCCGAACAGCGCGAGTATCGCAGCATAGGCGGCAGAGGTGCCCGGCAGCTTCATAGTGTAGACAAACTGATACAGGGGAATACCTTGCAGCATCAACTGACCAGCATAGGCATATTCCCCCTCGTCCCGTTCCAGAGGCGTGTCGCGCAAGCGGAACCGAAGAAGCGCGAAGAAGAGGATGATTAGGAACAACAGAACGTAATAATAATAAGGGGGTATTTTCCGTCTAACAGTTTCAAGCCGAGATTGCCTTTTTGATTTCAAAAACGGAAGCATCGTACACCCGCTTTGCCCTCCGCTGGGCTGCTTGCAGCAAACTCCATCAGGCCACTCCCAAAGATTCATTTACCAACCCAGCACCGCCGGTATGGCTCCGAATTCCAACGCACTTTCGCAACATCCGCTGCAAACCACGGTCACCCGATCATAAAGACTACTTATGCGGACTTCAAAAAGGAAATGTGGATCTAAATCTTGGCGAGTGGCCCACTCTTTCCGCGCGAATACTAACGTGGGCGCTTGGAGATCGAGTCGGAGTAGACGGGTCGGAAGCGGGAGCGAATGGGGATACCGCTGCGCGTGCGAGTTACCCGACAACCCCACCCTGTCGCCAAAGTCGGGCGACAAGGGTGGGGCATCCTCGAAATAGTAGGCTGGGCTACCGGCGGGCCTTATTGAGGGGGACAGAGGGAAGGCCAATTACTCTCGCGTAATCTCCCCTTCCCGCTGTAGGATGACGCGCTATGTCCCGTCTGTGCACACGACGCCCATGGAGAAATGCTTGGCGTCGATGTTATCGGAATCTGACGTGACTTTTCTGGCGAGCCAATAGAAACTGCGTGTCCCCCCCGCCACACTGTCAAAGTGTTGGGCAACAGAGACTGGCTGCACCTCCAAGTCGAGGATGCTTCCGTCTGGATTCTGAATTACGTCAATGAGCAATTCCCCAGGCTGGTCGGTGTTGGGGTGCTTACTCCTCGCGATGGTGAAACGGTACTCATTGTGGCCGCCTGCGGCCACCGTGTTCGACACGTACGCGCTTGCGGTGGCAACACAGCTATGAGTTCCGGCGGACAAGTCGAGTTTCACTGAGCACAAGGGCACCCAATTGTCGTTGTCATTGATGGTGACGGGTGTGCCGTTGTCATCACAGCCCGCGGCGATACTCTGGGCGAAAGACGGGCTCGACAGCATTGCCACTGCGGATAGTAACAGTGCTACCGTGAGGACATGGCGTTTCATCTTGTAGAGTGTTCGACTCAAGATAGTCATAAGTTTCTCCTTTTCAATTCAGGATTGCGCAAGAAGTCGCAATCCCGATTGCGAATTGAGGTTGCGCAGCAAGGGACAGTCGCTCGCCTCAGTTACTGTCAACTGACATGACAGCTTTGCGCCGAGTCCCTTCCGGCGCCGGTGTCCGAATTTGCGATGAATGCCGGGCAAACGGCAATGGCCGCCGTGTTCCCTGTGTGTTACTTTTTTGTTCCTTGAGCTAACGTATTTTGGAATCAGCAGGATGGAGACTGAGGAGAAAACGTGGTCGCTTTTGCGCTACCAATGGCCGGGGCAATGGCAAAAGCCGGGTTCTATAACATTGGATATGGTATTCGCAGAACACCCAAAGGCTATACTCTCTGGAGAATGACCCGCCGACTCGGAATGCTCCCAGACCCCGCAAGTTTGGCAAGAAGCGAACAGCGAAGAGCGAACAGCGACATCGGAGCGGCCCATGCCGCCTGAGCGCCTGCAGAAGATCATCGCGGCCGCAGGAATCGCCTCCCGCCGCAAGGCCGAAGAATTCATCACCCGCGGCCTAGTATCGGTGAACGGGCAGACCGTGACCGCGCTCGGCACCAAGGCCGATCCCGAGATCGATCACATCAAGGTCAATGGCAAGCCGCTGCGCGGACCTGAGCGCCACGTTTACGTCGTGCTCCACAAGCCCAAGGGATATGTCACCACAGTCAGCGATCCCGAAGGCCGCCCGACGGTGCTGGACTTGGTGCGCGGAGTTGGTGCGCGCGTGTATCCTGTCGGACGGCTCGATTACCTTAGCGAGGGATTGCTGCTGCTGACCAATGACGGCGAGCTGGCGCAGAAGTTGATGCACGCTTCCTCGCATGTGCCGAAGACGTATCTGGTGAAGATCAGCGGGAAGGCTTCCGACACAGAGATTGACAAGCTGCGCGGCGGCATCAAGTTGCCGGCCGAGCGCTCGCGGCTCAAAGTGCCAGAGGGCAAGTTGAACAGGACGGCCCAGAGGCGGCGCTCTGCGCCGGTACAGACAGCGCCTGTGCAAATCAAGATCCTGCGCGAGGCCGCCAATCCGTGGTATGAAGTGACGCTGGTCGAGGGACGCAATCGGCAAATTCGCCGCATGTTCGAAGAGATCGGGCATCACGTGGAAAAAATCAAGCGCGTGCGCTATGGTCCCCTACAACTGGATGTGGAAGCGGGAAAGTTCCGGTTTCTGACGGCGAAGGAAGTGGGGCAGATGAAGAGTGCGGCGGGGGCGAGAGTGGTCGCCGCGTCACAGAAAAGCAGGTCCCTCCACTCGGACTAAAAGTCATCGGTCGGGATGGCAAGATAGTAGGAAGCGCAGTCTTCAGTCGCAATATAGGGGTTCTTCGACTCCGCTCAGAATGACAGTGCAAATGACAGCGCGAATGGATTGGGATACGGTGCAACACGGGAGAGAGAATGACGGATTTTGGGAAGCTGGTTCCGGCGTGGGTGCACACCTTAACCACGTATAAGCCGGGAAAGCCGGTGCGGCAGGCGGAATTGGAGAGCGGCGTGAGTTGCATCAAGATGGCCTCGAACGAAAATCCTTTTGGGCCTTCGCCTTTGGCGGTTGAAGCCATCAAGGCGGCGGCCTCAGAGGTGAACTATTATCCCGACAACAACGTGACCGAACTCACCGCGCGCCTGGCGGAGTTGCATGAACTGGAGCGCGAGCAGGTCCTGGTTACAGCCGGATCAACCGGATTCCTCGACATTCTGGCGCGGACTCTGTTAGGACCTGGATTAAACGCGGTCACCAGCAAACACTCGTTCATTTCCTATCCGATTATTACGCGTGCGACCGGTGCGCAATTTATCGAAGTGCCTACGCTGGATGACGGCTACGATCTCGAACGCATCCTGGAGGCGGTGGACGTTCGCACCCGCGTGGTTTACATCGCGAACCCAAACAATCCGACCGGCACGGTTCTGGATGCCCCGGCCATCGACCACTTCCTCGACCGCCTTCCGTCGCATGTTATCACCGTGCTTGACGAGGCCTACTGCGATTACGCCGGCTACTTCGCCGCCGAGCGTGGCTTGGATTATTCGCATGCGCTGGACTATGTCCGGCAGGAACGGCCGGTGGTCGTGCTGCGCACCTTCTCGAAGGCGCATGGACTGGCTGGGTTGCGTGTCGGCTATGGACTGGGACCGACGGAGTTGATGGGCTATTTCGCGCGCATGAAGCCCGCGTTCATGGTTTCGTCCATTGGCGAGGCAGCGGCGTTGGCGGCGCTGGCGGATGCCGACCATATCCAGCGCGCAGTGGAAACGAATGCCGTAGGAGCGAAGCTTTTGACAGAGGCTCTCACGGATACCGGAATTCAGGTGACGCCGACGTGGGCGAATTTCCTGTTCTGCCGGGTGGGCGATGAAACTGGCAGTCTGTGTCAGAAATTGCAGGGACACGGAATCATTGTGCGCCACATGAGCGGCGGCTGGGGCGCGCCCGACGCGTTCCGCCTCACGGTTGGAACTCCTGACCACAACGAGCAGTTTCTCGAAGCCTTGAAGCGGGTGCGGTCTCGCATTCCCGCATAAACAGGAAAAGCATGCCGCTCTTGCGAACGGCATGCTCAGGCTGGTTAGTGGTTTGGCGGTGGTTGCGTTGTGGCGGCGGTGGCGTGCTCGGCGAGAGTCGGCGGCGCCGGGTCCTTGAGGCGGCACGTAAGGCGAAATCGGTGAGGTCAATTCTTGCACGTTCGCCGGGACAACACCTTTCACCGTCGGCATTTGCTTCACCTGGCCCGACTTCGGCGTCGGCAATGTCAATGCCGAGTTTGCGAGCGTTTCCGCGGTGGACTTGTCCAGTTGCACTTTGGACTTCTCGTAATTGGCAGCGGCGTTCAGAACGTTGGATTCCGCCTGGGTCAAATCGCTGGAGGCTTGTAACACCAGAGTAGGCGTCGAAGCGCCGTAGCTGAATTTCTTCTGCTCCGCTGCAGGCTCTCGTTCTCATAATCGCGAGCCGCTATCGCCGCCTGCAGAGCCGCGTAGTTCTGCTGCACGGAAAATTGGGCCTGCCTGACCTCGATGCTGATCTGGTTCTCAATTTGTTGCAAGCCGACTTGGGATTGCCGGTATTCCAACTCGGAGCGCACTTGCTCGGACTGCGCGGCACGATTGCGAAGAATAATGTTGAGGTTCACTCCGACTCCTTTGTCCGGCCCTGTGCTGTTGAAGAGGTCGTGAAACGCGTTCGGATAGCCAGATCTGGGGATCGTTCCCGGGTCTAAACAGTTCTGTCCCGGGATCGCGCCTTGGAAGTTGCATGGAGGCAGGAGCCCGGTCTGATCGCCCGCCAAGCCCGAAGCGCCATAAAACGCGTACACATCCAGAGTCGGACGCAGGGCATTCTTAAGCGCCTTGCGCGAGATTTCCGTATTCGTCAGATTGATGCGCGCCGTGGCGATCTCAGGACGGGCCTGCAAGGCTTCCTGGATCAGGTCCTGGACCGGACGAACCTCGTACTGCTCGCTGGCTTCAGCGTGTCGGTGGGAATAACCGGCGCGACCGCCAGAAGTGGATCGCCCATGTTCTTGGTAATGGCATTCTTCATCAGCAGTTGTTGAAGCTGGAGATTGGGTTTGCGAAGTAATCAGGTTCTGCTTGGCCGTCGCCACTCCGCTCTTGGCCTGCGCCAGAGTGATGGGCGCCAGCGTGCCAATCCTGATCTGCTCCTGATCGTCGGACAGCGTCTTCTCCGCCAGTTGCAGAGCGCGCTCGTTCACCCTGACCGCCTCATACGCGGTCACCAGGTCCCAGTAAATATTTTCGACTTGCGAGACGGTGGCGATAATCTGCTGGCGAAATACAATGTCCCCATTCTCGCGAGTGTTGCGGGCAATCCGGATCCAGCGCAGGTTGGGATCGAATCCGAAGCCTTGCAGCAGGTGCTGGGTCAATTGAAACCGGAAGGTCGAGCCATACCTGCGGGTTCAACAGGTTGTAAGGCACGTTGGTCGTGATGCGGTTGTTGTTAAAGGTGACGTTGGCAGTGGTGCCCGTGGCGAACGCCTGGCTAGTAGTTGAAGTTATAGATATTCGTATTTTGGGTCACGGTCGGGGCTGCCGCCGGAGAAAAAGATGTTCGCCTGAGGCGTGGCTGCGCGCTCGCCTTGAATCGTACCTGAGAGGACTGGGTCATAACTGCTGAGTGGCGGACCTCCGCCAAGTGTGGATCCCACCAGTCCTCCCGCGCCAGCGCCAGCGCCGCCGACACCAACCTGCGTGCCACCCGCGCCGGTTCCAGTCGCACCGGTGGAAGAGATGCCGGTCCCTCCAGCGGACGTCCCGGCCGAGCCGCCAGGCGTGCCCTGCACGACTCCCTGAGGAACGCCCAGTCCGAACATTCCGGACTTGGTGCGCAACAGGTCGGTGTCGGCAATGGAAAGGTTATACCGCTGAAGAACGATGTCAAGGTTGTTCTCCAGCGCCATCGTCACTGCATCGTTAATGGACAGGAATATCTTGCCATCGCGGAATAGCTGGTCGGTCCGGGCGGAGTTGCTCAGGTTCGGCGGAGGCACGTTCCGGACCCTATAGGGAGCCAGCACGTTGGGAAATGGAGACGCAGGCTTCGCGTAGTTCTGGTCCGAATATGGATGAGCGTTGTTCTGCGGCGCCGGCGCCTGCGGCAATGGCGTTAGCGGCGGCATGCTTGTCTGAGTGCTTTGCGGGGTTGCATTTTGAGCAAAACTCGCGGTGACAAGCAAACCCACGAACGCTAGTGAGACTGCCTTCCGGAACGCAAATTCAACGAAACGCGAAACGAACATTTCCTTATCTCCTGAAACTGACGCATGCATCAGTTGGTGTGCTCTGCTTTGGTTTGTTCCTGTGGCCTCTGATTGATACGCACGAAAGTGCTTAAAGGTTCATGACTTTAGGGGCTGTACCAGCAATAAAATCCCTCACGGGTCGGAACCATTTCCGACCGTACATGGACTAGCGCCTGCAAGAAACGTCAACCTGCAATTCTACGGAAAGGCGACGGTTAGCAGGCGGATTCCGCCCGGTGAGGTGGTATGGGATTGGCTACCTCAGATCTGCTGCTGTTTCCAGCGGCCGCGCTTGAACAATAGGATGCTGGCAACGGCAATTGACCCTTCGGCGATGACGATCGCGATGTAGACGCCGTTGGAACGCAAGCCGGCCGGAATCGCCAGCCAGTAAGCCAGCGGGATTTCCAGCATCCAGAAGCCGAAGAAATACACGATGGTCGGGGTTACCGTGTCGCCCGCTCCGTTGAATGCCTGCAACGTCACCATCAGGTACGCATATCCGATATTGCCATAGCTGATAATGCGTAGGCAGGACGCTCCCAGCCGCACCACCTCTGGATCGGACGTAAAGCCGCGCACAATCGTTTCGGCGAAAAGCACGAAGACGACGCCGATAATTCCGAGGAACAGCATGTTGTAGATGCCCGTCCTCCAGACAGACTTCTCGGCCCGCTCCGGCTGTTTGGCGCCAAGATTCTGACCGACCAGTGTAGCGGCGGCATTGCTCAAACCCCACGACGGCAACAGGACGAAGATCACCACGCGAATGGCGATGGTGTAGCCGGCCAGCGCCGCGGCTCCGAACGTGCTGACGATGCGAACCAGCCCGATCCAACTGGTGTGCGCGATGGCGAACTGCAGGATTCCGGTAGTTGACACGCGTGCCAGCCGCAGCAGAACCGGCAGGTTCGCGCGAATCTGCCGCCGAAGAATGCGAATGCGCTCGGTCCCGCGCAGCAGCCGATAGAACTGATAGGCCATTCCGATGCTGCGGCCGGTCAAGGTCGCGACCGCCGCTCCAGTCACGCCGAGTCGAGGAAACGGTCCGAGGCCGAAGATCAGGCAAGGATCGAGCGCCAGGTTGATGACGTTGGAGACCCACAGCAGCCGCATGGCGATAGCGGCATCGCCGGCGCCGCGAAAGATGGCGTTGTTGAGAAACAGCATGAGGACAACGCCGCTGCCTCCGAGTGCAATGCGGGCGTAATTGCTGCCCAACGAAACGATCTCAGGCGTTGCGCCCATCAGCCGCAACAGGCGGGGCGCAAACAGGAAGCACGGAACGCCGATGGCCAGCGAAATCCCGAATCCGAGAATGATCGCCTGCACCGCGGCAACGGCGGCGTCCGCCGGGTCTTTCTCCCCAATGCGGCGCGCGACCATGGCCGTGGTGGAGAGGCTCAATCCCATGGCGACCGCGAAGACCAGGCTCAACATCGATTCCGTGAGCCCGACGGTCGCGACTGCGTCAGCCCCAAGATGTGCCACCCAGAAGACATCCACCACCGCGAACAGCGACTCCAGGACCATTTCCAGAACCATCGGCACGGCCAGCAGGAAGATGGCGCGATTCAGGCTTCCGGTCGTGAAGTCCTGGTGCGAACCGCGAAGCGCCTCGCGAAGCGAACCCCAGAAGGTGGGCTGCGATTGGGCCGTAGTTGTGGAGATGGCATCCAAAGTGACCTGCAATATTCTGCGCCCTGGCAAACGTGCGTAGAGCGAAAGCGCTGTTGCAATGCTAAGGAGAAAGAGTTGTCCGCATCAGATTATTCGCTGCGCGGACCAACGAGAGGGCGTGTTACGGAAGGACGGACATTGTCTTTTCTCCGAGGCCGAACCCAGACCAAGGGTGCGGTGAACAACGGATGAGTGGGATTCTAGCCGAAACCGGAGAAATCCAGCAAGTCGTTAAGCTGATGCGCGGAGCGTCGAGGTCTGGCGACAAAAAAGCCGCCAGCGCAGAGCGCCAGCGGCCATTGCAAGAATCACAACCTGAACTACTCTCTCTCGGGCGGCGTCTTACCTACCTGAGACGGAAGCAGGTTGTCGCGGTCCTCGGGCCTTCTCAACGGATGGTCCGACTTGGCGTCAGGTATGGGCTGATCGTTGGCGGAACTGAATGTCGGTTCCGATCCGTTGCTGAAGGTGAAGCCGTAACCTTCGGTGTAGACAGCCTGCTGGTACACGCCGCTAACCGGAGGATTGGCGATCACGTAAATCGGAAACGCTCTGCCGCCCGCCGGAAACACGGTTGCCACGTAGTCGGCGACCATGCGACCCGAGAAGGTATTGGGCAGCCAATTGAGCTGCATCCCTGCCGACACCTGCCGGCCTGCGGTCCAGGTCGTGCCGCCGTCGCTCGACTGGGTGTAGCCCGCGAACAGCGTGCAGGAGTTTCCGCAATTGGAAACCGGATAGTAGTAATAGGTGATCGCCATGTGGGCCGACGCTCCGGACGTCTTGGGGTCGATCCCCAAGCCGTGGATGAAGTGGTCCACACCGCTGCCAACCGGATCGATGGGAACGCGGACGACCGAGCTCCAATGGATCCCATCAGACGAGCTGCTGTACACGATGTCATTGGCGCTGCAACCGCTCTCGAAACGGCAATCCGGCCAGGACACGTAAACTGTGCCCGCCCCATCGATGGCTGTGGAAGGAAGACCGGCGCTGCGCAGGCTTCCCGCCTCGCCGTGACTGGGAGCGTTGGCAATGCTTACTGCCGCCGTCCAACTCTGGCCGCCGTTGGTGGACATGAAGGCGGACATCCCGCCGTTGTAATCAGCAAACCCAACGACGACTGTTCCGTTGGGCTGCACCACAGGATTCACGCCAATGCCGTAATCGCCGGCCGCGGTGGCCTTGGGCGCGCTCCATGTGAGTCCGCCGTCACTGGATGTGGTCATCTGGATCTGGGAGTTGTCCCAGCCCACGTAGCAGTTGCCGAAGTACGGACTGGTCGAGGTGTTATCGCAAATGATCCAGTTCTTGTCGGCATCACCGGGTTTGGAAATGAAAACCGGATTGTCCCAATGGATACCATCCTTGGAACGATTGACAGCGACATCCACTCCGCCAGCGATCGGGATGGTGTTGATGATCCACTCGCCATGCTTGAGGTCGTACGCGACGGATGCGTCGCTGGCAGCCGAGTAGCTACTGCCGTTGCTTTGATACCACTCCGTGAGGCCCGGCAAATATCCGTTCGTCCAGGCGATGCCGCCATTGGTGGAGGTGGCAAAGCCGATATCCATGCCGCCGCCGCTGGAGACGCGCGCTACCTGGAAAGCAGCTACGATTGTGGGGCCATAGGCAAAAGCTCCAGGCTCAACTTCCGACTGGTGCTGGCCGCTGCCGCCACTGAAGTTGTCCTGACTAAGTTGCCGGAATAGACTTTGCGCACCTGCCGGAACGGCTGCGAACAAACATAAGGTGCAAATAAGAGTGAGCGCGAGCGCAAGACGGCCGAAGCCGCTGCAGGCAGGGGAAGACGTCTGTGTCATCGGATATCGCTTTCTTTGTCGTTAGGCAAGGCGGACATCAAAGGTCGCACAAGTGGAGTTACTTGCGCCGGACGGGAGGAACTGTGGAAACCACCAGTCGAGGCGCTTCAACCTTACCGCGCGGCGTGGTGGCGTGTCAACGAAAGCGATAGTAGGTGGCTATTCTGCCTCTTAGTCGCGGAGGAGGTTAGTTTGCCGCAGTGGTTACGGCACTAGTACTATCTTGCCGTAGGCACCGGAAGGCTTCATCACCTCGATGTGGGCGCGCGCCGCTTCCGCCAGCGGGATCTTCTGCCCGACGACCGGATGCAGCGTTCCGTTCTCCAGTCCCACAACCAGCGCCGCATGCATCTGTTTGTATTCCGGCTCAGAGGTGTTGAGCAGCGTGGTGCCGCGAATATCAGCGTCGCGTCCCATGGCGTCGCGCGGGTTGATCTCGATGGGGCCGCGGCTGCCGATCACCACCACGCGGCCTTTCTTCGCCAGCACCGTCAGGTCCTTGCCCAGATTCTTGTTGGCCAGCATCTCCAGGATGAGGTCCACGCCGCGTCCTTCGGTCAGCTTCATCAACTCCTCGAGATAACCCTCGGCTGAATGATTGAGCGCATGCTGCGCGCCCTCGGCCTGCACCAACTGCATGCCGCGCTCGCTGCCCGCGGTGCCAATCACGGTGAGGCCGGCCGCGCGCGCCAGTTGCACAGCCGCCGTGCCAACTCCGCCGCTGGCGCCGTGAACCAGAACAGTCTCCGCAGCTTTGGCATCGCCGCGCAGAAACAATCCGCGATAGGCTGTGCCATAAGCAACGCCCATCGCCGCGCCCTGCTCGAAGCTGACGTTGTCCGGCAAGCGGTGCACCTGCGCCTCGTTGCAGAGCGCCTGCTCGGCATAGGTGCCGCTGAGCGATCCGGAAACATAAACGCGGTCGCCGACCTTCACCCGCTTGACGCCTTCTCCGACGCGCTTAACCACACCAGCGCCGTCGTTGCCGGGCGTGTAAGGCAGATTGGGCTTGACCGCGTACGTGCCCGCGCGAATGTAAGCCTCAACAGGATTCACGCCTGCCGCCTGGATGCGTACGACAACCTGTCCTGGTCCGGCTTGCAGGTCGGGCACATCCTCAAGCTTCATCACTTCCGGACCACCGAACTCATGCACACGAATCGCTTTCACCATGTCCTCCTGGGCGCAACGAGGTTGACACAACAGGCCATCATAAACGGATGCTCGCCAGCAACTGCTCGACTTCCGCCTTCTTGTCGGCGGTGAGCGGCAGCAGCGGCAAGCGCGGAGGCCCGCCGTAAAAGCCGTTGTAATCCATGGCGTACTTTACGCCCGGGATGCTCAGTCCACCGACAATGCGTTCGGCAGCTTTGGCGATGCGCTCCTGCTTCTCGCGCGCCAGCGCAGCATCACCGTCCTTCCACGCGGCATAGATTTCGTAGCACGCCGTCGGAGCGCAATCGGCAAAAGCCAGAATCGCGCCGACAGCGCCGGCATCAAGCGACGGATGCAATTTCTGCGCCGCGCCTACCAACACCTGGAAGCCGACTTCTTTCTCGCGCGTCTTCAGTCCGCCAACAACCTTTACCGCTGCCGACGAAGGCTTGGGCGCGGAACCCGTGCCAGTCAATGCGCCCACTGGAACCATCGCACCTCCATCGGCGTCGGCGGCGGGCGAGATCGCGGCCTTCATCATGCGTCCAGTAACAGCGGCGAAGGTCTCGGTGACGGTCGCTTTGCGCTTGATGTGGCGCGTGCCTTCCACCATCTTCTGCACCTTCTCGATCGAGCCCGACGACTCCTTGATGCCGATGAGCTTCGGGTGCTCGGCCAACTCAATCACCACTTCCGAGGGAATGTCGTATCCAGTGGCTTGCGGGAAGTTATAGATGATGACGGGCAGCGGCGAACGGTCGCATACGTAGCGATAGAACGCCAGCATGTTCGCCGGGTTCGACATCTGGCCTTTGTAGTAATGCGGCGTGCGCACCATGGCCACGTCGTAGCCGAGATCATAGGCGTATTCAGTCAGGCGCAACGTCTCGATGGCCGACTCGATTCCGGTTCCGGCGATCAGGACTTTCTCGTTAGAGGCCGCATCGCGCGCGGACTTCAGCACCTCGCGGCGTTCTTCATCGCTGAGCAGAACGGCTTCGCCTGTCGAGCCTTGCACGACAATGCCGGCCAACGGCGCGCGCGAGTACTGCTCGACATTCTGCTCCAGCTTGCGGAAGTAGATTTTGCTGTCGGGATAAAACGGGGTCGTAACAGGAGGAAAGATTCCGTGTAGAAGCATGTTGCTCCTTAGGGGTTAGGAACTCATTCGAAATTATAGGACGCGGTGGGAGGAAGAGTCTGCTGTCAGCGATCAGTTGTCAGTTGTCAGTTGTCAGTTGTCAGCTGTCAGTGTCAGCATAGAAATTCGTAGCAATAGCACAGCATTGCGATTATCGCTGACTCGAGATAGCGGTAGCCGGGCACGAACTGCTGTCCCGTCAGGGACTTGTCATCCCGACCGAGGACTCAGTCCGGGCGGAGAGCCTGCCCTGAGCTTGCCGAAGGGGACCTGCTTTTCCGAAGAGCGGGAAGGACCAACCGCGGATTCTCGACGGAGGAACACGGATTTCGTTTGCAATGCTCCCCTTGTCAAGATTTTACATAGAATCAATCACTTGGCTGAGAAACAGTTCGCAAGCATTTGATTCTGCAAGGCTTACGAGTATCCATCTGTCAAATAGGGATTTAGAAGCAAGAAATCGCTAATTTCCCAGCCGATTGTGTCATACTATACATAGAATTATGTGTCATAGAATACATAGAAGTCATAGACACTGTCGCAAGCAAGGAACGATGGATGGGCCGACCGCAGTCCGGCGCTTCCACCTAATTTTCATCATAAGTATGGGCCGCAGCCCCAGGTGACACTACTATGCCAGCAGACAGAACCAACCTCTTCAGGTGCAACTAACGGCAGCCGAGAAGCGCCACATCAAAACCCTGGCCGTGAGTCAGGGCCTGACCCTGCGGCAAGCCACTCTGCAAGCGTTCCAGACTTGGGAGTCACAGCTTCGGCGGCCAACGCCCACTCCCAACCCAGCGCGGGGGCAAGCGGACCAGCGCGGGCGAATGACGAACGAAAAACACTGAAAAAGTCGAGCGCCTGACGGTCTTTAGGTGTACATTGTCGCAAACTGGGTTTTCAAAGTGAAAATTCCGGTTTACGGCGGACCGGCAAACAAGGGGAGTAACTCGCACTCGACCGCCTCCTCGGTGGGAGCGGCGAGGTTTCCAGGCCCGGTCGCCGGTTCCCTCCAGTTCGCGTCTGCTCGATCAGCAGCCCATCTGGAGTCAGGCCCTTCGCTCAGTTGGCCGCGGTCCCCGGACTCACGCCTTCCGCAAACCTCGACGTGGACCTGAGACCGCTCGAACAATATTGCGTCACAAACGGATAAGTGCGCCAAAGGAGGCGTTATGCTTAGCATCCGATCTTTGAAACTCGGAATAGGCCTTGGACTCGTGCTCGCGCTGTCGGGGCTGGTTCATGCCCAAGCAGGCTACGTCGACACTTTCAACAAGTCCCAACTCAACTCATTCTGGACCACAACTCAGGACTATGGAACCGTCACCTTGTCCACCGATGTAAACCGCGCCCCAGGGGGGAAATATTCGCTGAAATTCGATTCGAGCTCTGGCGGGCAACGCGACATTGCGGTCTCCCACACCTTTTCCTCCCCGCAGAAGGGCTCTTTCTCCGTCTGGTTCTACGACGTGGCCCCGGGCCAGGAAACTCAGTATGAACAGCTTAGTATCTACAACTCTGTGACCACGGACTTTGCCTCGGTTGGCACTCAGGACTTCGATGCCTATTGCTACGAGGCGCAGCTGTATAACTACGATACGATGATCCGGCAGGGACCTAACCAGAATTGTGGCCTCTATCCGCAGATCTCGACCACGAAAGTCCAACGCACCGCCGGCTGGCACAACCTAAGCATGACCGTCGGGAGTGACTCCGTCACTCTTGCTATCGATGGTAAAGCGGTCTTCACGGCCAGTGGCAACTACAGTTATGACAGCGTGACGTTGAGCCAATCGGGGCCCTCTTTCCGCCCCGACACCTACTCCTATTGGGACAACTTCGCAAGTCCGGTTTACAAACCGTAGCGTATGGGTCAAGGGGGCCGCAGGCCCCCTCTGTAGCAACCGCTGCAGGCAGCGGCACGAGCGTAGATTTACAAGGGTCCACTACTCTCAGGGCTTTTTATGAGCCGGCGTTATCCGGCCGCCGACTAAGGTGAAAGCTGCCACACCGTTCCAAAGCCATAGGTTCCGCACCCGGAGGTGGTCCCGTACAAGGTGCCACTTGGGTCGAGCGCCAAATTGCCACTCGCGTACATCAACTGACTGAACAGATATTCGACGTCTTGGTACCAGCCACCGTTGGCATATTAGTCTTTGAAGAAGTAACCGCAGACGTACGAATCTACAAAAGCGCCCCATCCCGTGCCATATAAGCTGCCGGCAGCATCGATGGCAAGATTGTCTCGGGGCATCGGCTTCTGCTCCTCGCAATGTCTCTATGCGGAAAAGTGTTCTTGGGAGCCGAAAATGAAATGGACATGTACGGGCTGTCGCCCGAGGTGGCACTCCGCACACAACTGAAGCAAGCCAATGTGGGTCGCGATGCGGCCCACCTTTGCTTCTACTTCAGGCCGAAGATTTTTAACTGCCGATAGCTGGCCACGAAAACCTGCCCGCCGGCAACCACCGGGACGGCGTTGGAGTTTCCAGGTCTGGGCCAGACTCCCGCCGCTGCGGAGAACAATTGAGTCATCATGGCGCCGCTCTCGGGATCGAAAGCATACAGATAGAGGGTTCGGTCGTTCTTCGAGGCGGGGCGGGAAAGTGCCCAGATAATCGGATTCGCTTTCCCATTGGAGGACACCGTCGTAAAGAAGCCGGGCCACTGTCCCCCTGGGAGCGCCGGCGAGGACGCAGCCAGGGTCAGCGAAGGCGAAGGGGAGGTTGCTAACTTCCAAACCATCACGGTGTATCCACCGCTTGAAACCACGCGGGGCACGCCGTCCGCCGGTTGGAAGTACGATTGTCCGCACCAGCACCCGCCGATCTGGTAAGTGCCGAGCACGTTGTTACTCACCGGCGAATAACCTCCCAGCGAATCTTCGTTCATCATGTACATATTGCCGTCTTTGCCAGCAGCTACAGCGATGTGCGGGACGCTCCCGGCCTGAGCCGGCAGCAGCATGACGCCTCCAGAGCCGAAATCCTCGTCGTATTCATCGAGAGCTGCCTCATCGGAGGGCGTGAACAAATCAAGGACCGTAGTTAAATCAGCGGAAACCTTGATGACGCTTTCCTGAATATCCGTGACTCCGTCGTAAGTGGTTCCGGATTCGTCTGAGTTGCCTGTCACAAAGAGAATATTGCCCAAGTAGTCTGCGGCCAAACCATCGCCGGACATCCAGATGGAGGAAAGGAAGTAGGTATTCGGCGAGGTGGCTTGGGTATCGAGCAGTTTGTTACCGGCTAACGGCGTCAGGGTTCCTGTTTGCCAGCCCAGCAGCCAACCGCGCGACAGGTTTCCCGGACGATCGCAGAAGCTTCCGAAACCCGCGTACACGTTTCCATTCGCGAGCAGCAGGGCGGGACGCTGCCGCTGTACGGATGCGTCAAAGATATAAGGCGATCCATCCGTCAGCGTATGGGTCGCGGTGATCTGGATAGGCATCACTTTGTCGTTCAGGCTGCCCAAGTCCAGCGCGTGAAGGTAGTAGGTGGGCCCGTTGGCGGTTTGCGTGTAGACAACGGCGTACATGATCCCCGCAGCCGGGTCGATGACCGGCGTAGATTCAATGCCAACGTCAACGTTATGACCGCACCCTTGTGGCGAGATCACGGATGGCCCGAAGTTGCGCCGCAGCAGGACCTACCAGTATGCGTGGCAATCGCATAAATAGTGTTGCCTTCGGTCGCCACGTAAACAACCGAATGGAGCCCTTGATGTTTGCCTGAGGTGATTTTGACACTGGGCATGACCAGCAGTTGAGCGCCCACCTGATCATCCAGAGCTACAGTGGTCAAAAGGCCGAACGTGGCACTGTTGACATTGGCGGGCGTCAGAACACTCTCTTGTGCGTTCCAGCCCGTCCGGCTGTTGTCGTAATGATACGTGGTCACGGAAAACTGAGCGAAAGATGGGTTTGCCCACGCGAACAACAAAGACGCCAGAGCGAAATTCTTCGAAGAAAGCTTGACCGGGATTCTCATTTCACTCAGCCTTTCCGGAAATCTTACCCCAACTTAGCCGAACACAAAGCGGCTATCGCATTGAACCGGAATTTCCTTTTTGGCTTTGAAAACGCAACCATAGTACACCCGTCTCGCCTGTTCGCGACCTGTGAAACCGATTTTCATCGGGAGCACTCCCGACGGTCTGCCACCCGCACCAGCGCAGCCCAAAATTGCCCCATTTGTGCATACTTTTGCAACACCTCTCCTTACCCAACTAGCTTATAGACGGATTCCGCTGCCGACTACAACTTGGGGAATTTGTGGCGGCGGCTGACGTTGCCCAAACGAATCGAGAACTGGTCGCTGACCAGCGCCGTCTTCCAGCTTGCTGCTTGGTAGAGGAAGCCCTTGTACCAGACGGAGTTCCATGCCGGGGAGTTGTTCCCCCGAGTCGGATTCATCGTGACCAACCTGGAGACGCCGAGCCGGGCGGTGGTGCGGTTTTACAACAAGCGCGGGAGGGCGGAGCAGTGGATCAAGGAAGGCAAGCAGGCCGTAAAGATGACCCGCCTTTCTTGTCGCCGTTTTCGCTCGAACCAAGTGCGACTGGCGCTGAGCCTGCTGGCCGGCTTGTGGCTGGGTCTTCCCACGGGCCGCGTCAGCAACTCCGCGATGTCGCGCTCCAAGCTGTCATTCGCGGGAATCCGAATCGCATACTTCACGCCGCGTTCCTCCAGCGCCTCGTAAATCTCCGGTTTGGCAAACGCAGCATCGGCGCGAAACACCACTTCCTTACCGAGTTCTTGTTGGCGCTCGATCTCCGGCAACAACAGTTCCGCCCAATCTTCAGCACTATGCACGTTGCCGGGCCGCAGCTTCGCCGCCACGCAGTCACCCTCGCCGTTGAACAGTAACAGCGGGTGGTAGCAGGTAGACTTGAAGTGCCCGTTGTACGAGCTTTGCTCCTGTTGGCCATAGACTGGAATCTCGGTCGAGTCCATGTCCAGCACTACCCGCTGTGAAGAGTCGATGGCTTCTGCCTTCGTAATCAGTTCACGATTGATCGCCGCCAGACCAGCAAGGTTCTTCTCTTGCGTCAGCAGTTCGGTCTCGAACGATTGCAATCGTGAGGTCAGCGCCGCCCCACGCTCCCAGATCTTCTCCGAGCCGATCAACCGGAACGTGGGATCTTGCGACAGGCCGCTCGGCATCGTTGACATCCTCATAGCCTGCCATGCGGCTGTAGATCGACTGGCGCAATAGGTCAGCCAACGGTAACTGGGTGTTCTGCGTCCGAGAATCGGTCAGGTGCCGTGCGATGAGATCGCTGAATCCCAGACGTTCGTCTAACTCGCGCACCAGAACTAGACCACCATCGGAGGTGACCCCCGATCCCTGGAAATCCACTCTTAACGAGGGGTTGAAGGAGAGCTGAAAAGGCTGATTTTGATTCTCACCCACTGGGTGTGCACCTCCAGAGCGCCTCGGTCATGTTGAAACCCGCATGAATCAAGGCTTCCAGGGGCATCATAAACTCAGTTGCTCAGATTCAAATCGGAAATGTGGGCTCTAAGCATTCGTGGGCCCGGAAAGAACCTACGGTGAAATCTCCCAGACCACTCCCTGCCCGTAAGTTCCGCCATACGAAGTGGTGCCGTAGATGTTGCCTTGGGCGTCGACCACGGGGCCGGCCATAGGCTGGGCGCCATCATTAGGGCCTCCCGTGAAGGTGTGCAGACCGGTGTAGCTCCAACAGCAGGTCAGTTTGAATACGGTACCCAGAAAATAGGCTCCATCGTAATTGGTTGTACCGTAGATATTCCCCAGGGCGTCGGCCGATATCCAAGACAACAGCCCTGGGATATCTGGGCCGATGCTTACCAGGGGTAAAGGGTCCCACCCCGGGGGGGACGACTGGAAGACAGTCGCGTCAGCCACCCCACAAGAACTGGAATAGGTAGACGTGCCGTACAGATTGCCCGCCTGGGCTGCCGCCAGACTGTTCGGACTGCCCTCTGGATAGCTAGGCGCGAAGCTGTGAAGGACCTGGTAACCTCCTGCGGTTGTGTATAAGGTACCGGCACCCATGTTGCCACCCGATCCGGTGATGCCGTACAAGCCATCAGAGCCACTCACTACTCCTGTCGGATTAGCACCGTCGCTGCCGAAGGCGGGAAATGCGTGCAGGACCTGGATGCCGCCATTGGTGAACTCATAGAGCGTACCGCCGTGATTCGCGCCTCCCTTGGCAGCATTTCCATAGATATTGCCGGAGCTGTCGACCACAAGGCTCCCACCTGGACTTCCGCCATCGCTGCCGCCGGTGAAACTGTACAGCAGGGTCTCCACCCAATTGCTAAAAACACTCGGCAAAATGTTTGCGGCGGGAGACAGGCCGAAGAGCGTGCCATCGCCCAAGCCTCCGTAAAAGGTTGTGCCGTAAAGCCTGCCGTCCGGGCCGCGGACGAGGGTGCTGTCGGGAAGACTGCCATTCGGCCCGATGAACGAATACACCCGACTGAACCGCCAACCGGAAGCGCTGGGAGTAAGCTTGAACGCAGTACCTCCTCCAAACGGACCACCGCCGCCGGTCGTGCCGTAGAGATTACCCGCAGCGTCAAACACCAAACCGGCGAACGGAGAGGCGCCATCTCCGCCGCCCGTAAAGTTATAGATCACGCGATAGTTCTGGGTTGGGGACACCGGAGCGGTGACCATTTTCGCGGCAGTCGCCGCCTTCGCCTCTGTCGGACTGATGCAGTTGTCACCCTCGATGGTGAACGACTCCGAAGGAATTGTGCCTACATTATTTTCGGAGGCCCGCGACGGGCAGCCGGGAGACATGCATTCGACTCCACTGTTCTCGTCCCAGTACACCGGATCGCCGCTAGGAACGCTGGCATTTTGCAAGTTGAGCCAGAAGGTCCCAGTGTCCAGGTTTAGGTACAGGCCCGAGGCGGAAATCTTGTCAATGTTGTAGCCGTACTGGTTGGTGGAAATGAAGGCATCCGTCAGGTTGCCGCCACTGACTGTGCCGGAGGCATAGACGGTTCCACTGTTTGGGCCAGAGGTGATGGACCACTGCAGCGAACTCAGCACGTCGCCGGCAAACTCCCACACGCCGAGATCAAATCCGGTAACAGTGCCGTACTGAGTCACCGTGAAGGTGTCACTGACGATGTAGCCAAAGTTAATGTTCCACGCATCAGTAGTGCCGTTGATGGGACCGTTGTCGTAGATAGCGCCCTCTTGCGGCGGGCCACTACGGGACCCTCGGCGCGCTAGCGCTGAGTTCAGCGGTGATGCTGGTCCACGGACTGGATGGGCGAGTCGCTTCGCGAACTGCGGCATTCTTGCTGCCTGAACCGCCGTTGGGGGGACGGAATTCTGTGCGGGCATGGGAAGCGCAGCCGACGTTATCAATAACGCGGTGACTGCTGCCAGACCGATTGTGCGAAAGAGGGAGATGAGACGTAGCGCTTGGCTTTGCATCGGCTTGTGCTCCTCACCATGGCTGTAAACGTTGGTGGATCCGGAAAGAACGTGTGTGATTGGGCACGCGGGAGAGAAAGAGAGGTCTACTTCCAGCCACGTGGGCGCGAATCGGAACGGGCAGGAAAAACGCTGGGAGTAGTCTCGCGAAATACCTAGCGCATTTTACAACTGCCAGGTAATAAACCAGGATCTCCACTTCGGCAGCCTTGGTGGCCAGCACTATACACCCGAATCGCCTCCGCTTCCGAGCTTTTTTCATCATTTCATCCGGGCGGCTCCCCACGGCGCCGGAAAAGCCCGACCTGACCGTTCCGCGCCACAGGTCTCTCGACTCGGACTGGAGTCCTCGCTTGAGATGACTCTCTTTTGCTTAGCTACCGGCGGCGATCCGCCCAGATGACCAAGGATGGTGAGGGCGCCGGCTACCTAACTCACGTGCACGTCAAGTAGTGCCAGCCAATACTGAAACGATTGCAGGGCGAAGCCGCAAAAAATGAGTCCGATGCCGAATGCGCCAAGCCGTCGCTCCGGAAGGTTGTCCGCATAGTATTCGATGAACGGATTGACCGTCACCCCGATGCCAGTGACAATGCCAGTCACCAGCCCTACGCGCATTGCAAACGCCCAGGCATGATCCAGGTGATGGATGAACGCGCTACAGATAAGGGCCGTGACAATGTAGCCGGCCGTCCGGGCGACGGTTCCCCACAGCTGACGACGGGTAAGGCGCGGACGGCGAGACGCTGCATAATCGAGGGCGGGACGCATGCCGCGAGAGTAGGCAAATATCTGGCCGAAGGTGATGAGGATGGCAAATGCGATAGCAAAACCCACGCCCACAATTCTGTACAGTCCGATTCCGAAGCCGAACCCTCGGATGGCGGAAAATAGTCCTTCCCAAGGCAAGGAGTAATGATCGAGCCCACGAGACGCTCGAGTGAGTTCAATCGCCAGGGTGACGCCGGTCGCAATACCGGCAGCCAGGCCAAAGAAGAGACCAAGGCCAAGGCCGTAGCCAATGCCGAAGACCAGAGAGTAGGTTACCGCCCGGGTAAGGAACCGTAACGGGCCGTGTTGCCCGCCCAACAGGTCGTAGGCAAGATAGAGACTGCCAAGCACATCAAGGCTTGTGCCCGTGATGCTAACCGCTGCGACGGTATGGTGGTCCATTTCAACGATTGTAGAGCCTGGTGCCTGGAGCACTGGTTGCACCAACCATGAGACGTAGTCCGGCAACGCGCATCCAACGGTTGAGAAGCACGCTTCTATCTCTACGGCAAGACATACGTACAAGTGCCGGTTAACAGCATTGGGAGCGGGTGTGTATGACGGATAAGAAAACAGCAATCGTCACGGGAGCAGCGCGCGGTATTGGTGCGGGGGTGGTCGAGGCCTTTTTGAAGCAGGGCTATAACGTGGTCGCGACGTCTCTCAATGTCACGCAATCGTTGACTGCCACCCCGAGCCTGGTTCTGGTGGACGGCGATATCGGAAAGCAGGAGACCGCTGCTAAAACTGTCGAAGCCGCGATCAAGAATTTCGGAGCCATCGATGTTCTGGTGAATAATGCCGGAATCTACCGCGCCAAGCCCTTCACCGACTTTACTACCGAGGACTTCAATGCCCTGGTCTCGACCAATCTTCTGGGATTTCTTTACATCACCCAGTTGACCGTGAAACAGATGCTGAAACAGAAATCGGGGAACGTTGTGACCATCTCTGCGGCGCTTGCAGATCAGCCAATCGCGGGCGTAAATGCCTCGGTTTCGATGATTACGAAGGGAGGCCTGAATACAGTAACCCGGAGTCTCGCAATCGAGTATGCAAAAGAAGGTATCCGCTTCAACGCCATAGCCCCTGGCGTCGTGGACACACCACTGCACAAGGATGGTCCCAAGGAATCTCTTAAGACAAGGCAGCCGATGGGGAAAATCGTCGAGGTAAAAGATATTGTCGGACGCTGTTCTCTACCTGGCGCAGGCAGATCAAGTAACCGGAGAGATCATCCACGTGGATGGTGGTGCTCACGCTGGCTGCTGGTAGCGGCCGGACAGTTCAATTCATTCCCGCTTTCACGCCTTGGCGGGCTTCGAACACCTGGCTCTTTTGACGACTGGATCCTTCAGCTGAACCGACGGCCGAGGCTCAAGGAATGCTGAGGCGCCCGTTCTCTCCCACATCGACGTTGTTCACACGTCCTTGATATTGGTAAGTAACCGTCAGCTTCTTGGAGCGGCCCGGAGCAGGGTCTCCACCCATGGTTTGGTTGTCGGCGATGATGTTGATGCGATTGTTGCGCACCATGCTTTGCAATCGCGACGTGACATTCCTGCCGCCGGCGCCAACGAGCGGGACGTAATTGGCCGACATGATGCGTAGCGAGTTGCCGCCCCCGCCCCCGCCACCGCCTGGACCTCCGCCACCACCCCACCAGCCTCCGCCGCCCTGGCCACCGGCAAACATCTGGGCGTTGACGGTTTGCCCTTCGTTGTAGTTGAAAGTGCGGACGGTGCCGTTCTGAGTGCGTCCGATGATCCGGAGGGTCTTGTCCTTGCCCACGGCTGGGTCAATGCCCATGGTGTTATTGTTCACTTTGAAGTTGGGGCCGTTGGCCAGCCGGCGAACGGTATTGGTGACGTCCTGACGCCGATTGCCGTAACCATAATCGGCGGATTGTACCCAGTAGACTTGCGCAACTGCGTCGGCGACGCCCAGCGCCGCACAGATCGCGATGGCGAGGGCGCCGAAGAGTAATTTTGTTCCACGCATGTGAGTCTTATTGTCCCCTGATCCTGAAGCGTTTCGTTGTACGGCCACTTCTGCCCAGCCAGCGACGTCCCTCGCACGGCCGCGCGCAAAGCAATCTAGCACGCAGTGACGGCCGCTAACAATGCCAAACCGCTTTGTTTAGGGCCCTACCTATTGGGCTTGCAGAGGAGAGGGACCGCAATTGTCATCACGAGCGCAGCGAGGCATCTGCTCTTTCGTGGGCGTACAAGAAAACGATCCCTCGGCGGCTGGAGCCGCCTCGTGATGACAACCCTTAGAAGGGATCGCCGGGTGTCCTGGCCGGAGTAGCCTGTTACTTGGTGGCGGCGAGCCGCTCGGCGTGGAGTTGTTGCAGGGCGTACACCTTGGCTTCGCCGCGTTGCAGGGCGGCGATGCCCTCGCAGGCGGCGCGTGCCGCCGAAAGGGTGGTGATGGTGGGAATGTGGGCCATGACGGCGGCGCGGCGAATGGCCTTCTCGTCAAACCAGGGCTCGACGCCGTGGGGCGTGTTGATGATCAGTTGAATGCGCTCGCCCTTGATGAGGTCAACCACATTAGGACGGCCTTCCTTCACCTTGTACACGCGCTCGACGCGCAGGCCGGCGCCTTCCAGCACGACCGCCGTGCCGTGGGTGGCAACGACGCTGAAGCCAAGCTCGACGAAGCGTTGGGCTAGTTCCGGCATGAAGGGCTTGTCGCGATCGTTGGCGCTGATGAAGACCGTGCCGGAGGTCGGCAGCATCTGCCCGGCAGCGGTCTGCGCCTTGGCGAAGGCCTCGCCGAAGTTGTCAGCCACGCCCATAACTTCGCCGGTGGACTTCATCTCCGGCCCCAGCACGGTATCCACACCCGGGAACTTGCCCCAGGGAAAGACGGGCGACTTCACGAAGTAGAAATTTCCGGTGTCAAGGTCGGTACGTCGCTCAACATTTTCCGGCAGAAACTCGCGCAGCTTGCGGCCGGTCATTAGACGGGCGGCAATCTTGGCCAGAGGAACCCCGGTTGCCTTGGACACATACGGCACAGTGCGCGATGCGCGAGGGTTCACCTCAATGACGTAAACCCGGTTGCGCTGAATGGCGAACTGCACATTCATCAGGCCGACAACCTTGAGCGCGCGCGCCAGCTGAAACGTGTAATCACGGACGGTGTTGAGCAGAGCACGGGGAATGTCTACTGCGGGCAGCACACAGGAGGAATCGCCAGAGTGGATGCCAGCCTCTTCGATGTGTTGCATGATGCCGCCGATGACCACATCCTCACCGTCGGAAAGCGCATCCACATCAAGCTCGGTGGCCGACTCGAGGAAGTGGTCGATGAGCACCGGCCGCTCCTGCGAGTACTCGACCGCTTCCTTCATGTAGTGAATGACCGACTCATCGTCATAGGCAATGACCATGGCGCGCCCGCCGAGCACGTACGATGGCCGCACCAGCACGGGATAGCGGATGCGGTTGGCGTTGATCACAGCCTCTTCGACGCTGGCCGCAGTTGCGCCGCGTGGCTGCGGAATAGCAAGCTCTTCCAGCAGCTTGCCGAAACGCTTGCGGTCTTCCGCAAGGTCGATGCTTTCGGGCGAGGTTCCGATGATGGGCACTCCCGCCGCCTTCAGAGGCAGCGCGAGGTTGAGCGGCGTCTGACCGCCGAACTGCACGATCATGCCGATGGGAGCGCCGCTTTTGGCTTCGTGCTCGTACACCGCCATCACGTCTTCGTAGGTCAACGGCTCGAAGTAGAGGCGGTCGCTGGTGTCGTAATCGGTCGAGACGGTCTCGGGATTGCAATTGATCATGATCGTCTCGTAGCCGTCATCGCGCAGAGCGAACGCCGCGTGGCAACAGCAATAATCGAACTCAATTCCCTGCCCGATGCGATTGGGACCGCTGCCCAGGATAATGACCTTCTTGCGGTCCGTCGGCGTGGCCTCGTCTTCCTCTTCGTAGGTCGAGTAGAGATAGGGCGTGTAGCTCTCGAATTCGGCGGCGCAAGTGTCCACGCGTTTGTACACCGGCTGAACACCGTGCTGGCTGCGGAGTTGGTGCATTTTCTCCGAGGAGCCTCTGTCACCGTTGAACCATGAGGCCGCCAGTCGCGCGTCTGAGAAGCCCAGGCGCTTCAGATGTTGCAGGCGCTCGGCATCTACCTCGCCCTCGCCAAGCTTCGTCTGCTCTTCGGAGATCTCCTTGAGCTGGTGTAGAAACCAAGGGTCGATGTTGGTCATCTGCCCGATCTCGCGCACGCTCATGCCCTGCGCCAGGGCGTAGCGAATGTATGCCAGGCGCTCCGGATTGGGCGTCACCAGCCGCTTGGTGAGAATGCGCGGCTCGATATCTTCCACACCCGCGCGCTTGCCAGTCTCCAGCGAGCGCACGCCCTTGAGCAACGCCTGCTTGAAGGTGCGGCCGATGGACATGGCTTCGCCGACCGACTTCATCTGCGGGCCGAGTGCCTCGTCAGCGCCGGGAAACTTCTCGAACTGCCACTTGGGAATCTTGACCACGACATAGTCGAGCGTCGGCTCGAAGCAGGCCGGCGTCTTGCGCGTGATGTCGTTGGTGATTTCGTCGAGGGTATAACCAACGGCGAGCTTGGCCGCGATCTTCGCGATGGGGAAGCCGGTCGCTTTCGAGGCCAGCGCCGAGGAGCGCGAGACGCGCGGGTTCATCTCGATGACGACCATGCGCCCGTTGTGGGGATCGACGGCGAACTGAATGTTCGAGCCGCCGGTCTCGACGCCGATCTCGCGAATGACGGCGATGGCGGCATCGCGCATGGCTTGATACTCGCGATCCGTGAGCGTTTGCGCAGGCGCGACCGTGATCGAGTCGCCGGTGTGAACGCCCATGGGATCGAAGTTCTCGATGGAGCAGATGACGATGACGTTGTCGGCCAGGTCGCGCATCAGCTCCAGCTCGTACTCCTTCCAGCCAAGCACCGACTCTTCCAGCAGCACTTCATGCACCGGCGAGAGATCGAGGCCGCGCGCCAGCAATTCCAGCAGCTCTTCGCGGTTATAGGAGATGCCGCCTCCAGTGCCGCCGAGCGTGAACGATGGGCGCAGAATAACCGGGAAGCCGATTTTGCTGCTGAAATCCAGGCCGTCTTTCAGGTTGTTAACCAGCATGGATTTCGGCACGTCGAGACCGATCGCTGTCATCGCGTCTTTGAAGAGCAGGCGGTCTTCGGCCTTCTTGATTGCGCCCAGTTGCGCGCCGATAAGCTGCACGTTGTATTTCTCGAGCACGCCGCCATCGGCCAACTCAACCGCAAGGTTCAGCGCGGTTTGCCCGCCGACCGTGGGCAGCAGCGCGAAGATGCCCGGCCTGCCGCTCGCAGCCAGCAGTTCGGCTTCGACGCGGATGATCTCTTCCAGATACGTGCGGGTGAGCGGCTCGATATAAGTGCGGTCGGCCATCTCCGGGATCGGTCATGATGGTCGCCGGATTGGAATTGGCCAGCACCACCTCATAGCCTTCGGACTTGAGCGCCTTGCAGGCCTGCGCCCCGGAGTAATCGAACTCAGCCGACTGCCCGATGACGATCGGCCCCGAACCGATGATGAGTATTTTCGCGATGTCGTTGCGGCGTGGCATGGGTCAGCTCTTCGAGACTTTCCACTCCTCCATCATCTTCACAAAGTCCTTGAACAGGTAGTGCGAGTCGTGCGGGCCGGGCGCGGCCTCGGGGTGATATTGGACGCTGAACAGGGGCAGCGAGCGGTGCCGCAGACCTTCGAGCGTGTTGTCATTCAGGTCAATGTGCGTCAGCTCCACCTCGCTCTGCTTGAGCGAGTCGGGATCGACCGCGAAATTATGGTTATGGGCGGTGATCTCGACCTTGCCGGTCGCCATCTGCTTTACCGGATGGTTGCCGCCGTGGTGCCCAAACTTCAGCTTGTAGGTCTTGCCGCCCAGCGCCAGACCGACCAACTGATGACCGAGGCAGATGCCGAAGATCGGCACCCGGCCCATCATCTGGCGGATGCTGTCTTGCGCATACGTCACCGGCTCGGGATCGCCAGGACCGTTCGACAGGAAAACTCCGTCCGGCTTCAGCGCAAGGACGTCTTCCGCGCTGGTCGTGGCCGGCACAACCGTCACGCGACAGCACTCGCCCACCAGACGCCGCAGGATGTTGTGCTTGATTCCGTAGTCGTAGGCAACCACATGATGGTTTGGCGGAGCGTCTTTAACACCCACGACTTCGGTTGGCACGTGCGAGCGTACGCCTTCATCCCACTCGTACACGCTGCGGGTGGTGACTTCCTTCGCCAGATCGGTGCCGTCCATCTTTGGGAATCGAGCGAGCCTTGGCGATCAGCTTTTCGGTGTCGGTCTCCAGCGTCGAGATCACGCCGCGCATGACGCCATTCGTCCGCAGGTGCCGCACCAGGGCGCGGGTGTCGATTTCAGCGAGAACTGGAATCTTGTAGCGCTCCAGATACTCTTCCGCAACCTCCTGCGAGCGCCAGTTGGAGCTGACACGCGAAAACTCGCGCACAATCAGGCCCTCGATGTACGGGCGGACGGCCTCATTGTCCTCGGAGTTGGTGCCGTAGTTGCCGATTTCGGGGTTGGTGAGAACTACGATCTGCCCGGCGTAAGAGGGATCGGTAAAGATTTCCTGATAGCCGGTGATGGAGGTATTAAAAACAACTTCCCCGTAACATTCGCCTTTTGCACCGTAGCCTTTGCCGCGGAAGATCCGGCCATCTTCCAGCGCAAGGATTGCCTGCATTGCTTCTCCGGGGAGTGGATTTTATAGATTCTATCAGGGAATGCGCCGCAGGAGTAAGAGGCGGCCTGTGGAATTCGCGGCGCACCGGTTTCGGTGCAGGTCAGCGGCTGCGTCAACTTTCGCGGACGGCACTGGGAATCGGTGCATCCCATGGGAGAGTTTCCCGCTGGGTCCGCATCCTTCGCTATAATCGGCAATTCAGCTTAGCCGATTCCAGGAGTTCCTGAATGCACGCAGGGAAGAAACCGAAAGTTCTGGTGGTGGACGATGAGCAGATCATCGCCGACACGCTGGCTAAAATCCTCGAACTTAACGGCTACGACGCGGCGGCGGTTTATACAGGAACGTCGGCGGTGGAGACGGCCAGGGCCACTCAGCCGGACCTCATCATCAGCGACGTCATCATGCCCGACATGAACGGCATCGAGGCAGCGATCAGGATTCGTGAATTTCTTCCCGGCTGCAAGATTCTGCTCTTCTCCGGCCAGGCGGCCACCGCGGATCTGCTGGAGAGCGCCCGCGCCCAGGGCCATGAGTTTGAAATCCTCGCCAAGCCCGTCCATCCTGCCGATCTGCTGGCAAAGTTGAAGGGCTGAATCGCCAGAGGAAGCCGGCCGATCCACGCTCACATCGCCATCATTGCGGGTCGCGCAGACATCGTCGTGATAAATGGCACATTCCAGCGAAATCTTCTCAAGAGGAACTGGATGAGCTTCGTTGTGCAGGCCAGGCTGAGCGCGCCCAGGACGAGGCATACCGGGATCAGCCACCACCCCAGGAGTTCGCGAACGGGGGATGCCGGGTTCGTCATGGTAGCGCCCATGCGAAAGCTGAAGTTGAATTCTCCCGGCCCGACCCACAATCCGGTGTACTTGGGAAAAAATGGCTTGAGCAGCGCGAGCAGCAGAAAGGCGACTCCCATTCCATAGCCCCACAGCGCAATGAAGAACACCAGAAACCTTCGACCCCGGTCGTCGCCCAGCGCAACGTGGCCCGCAGAATCACCACCGGCGAGATGCTGTGCCGCGCCTTTTGCACCAGCAGGCCGGTGCGATATTGCTGCGCCAGCTCGTCGGCTGGTCCGAGTCCGGCGAGAATCTCCTCCATGCTGGTCTGTGGATCGCTGGATCGTTCCCGGATGTGCATCCGGATTTCCTCCACGATGTCCTCGCGCTCGGCCAGCGTCATGCCCGTCAGCGCAGCGCGCAGCCGCGCCAGATAGTCATTCATTTGCATGTCGGTCGTTGTCATAAAGCTCGCTCCACTTCCTTGTCTTTCAGAACCGGCTCGATCAGAAGCCCGAGACCGGCAGAAAATTCCGTCCACGTCTCCGCCATGCGGGTGGCTCGTTCGCGCCCGTTCTGCGTAAGTTCGTAATACTTGCGTGGGTGCCCTGCCTCGGCTTCCACCCATTGCGATTGCACCAGGCCCTCCAGCCGAAGCCGGTTGAGGATGGGATAGATCGTCCCTTCCGCGAGCACCAGGCGAGAGTCACGCTCCAGCACCCGCAGAATCTCCAGCCCATAGAGGCGGCCATGCCACAAGCTGGCGAGCACCGCCATTTCCAGGCAGCCCTTGCGCATCTGGGCTTCCCACTTGTCGCTGGTCTCGATTTCCGGAGTGCTGAACTTAAGCTGTGCCATGAGTATTACCTTGCAATGCAATGTATATTGCCAAACAACTTATAATTTGTCAAGCCCATTTAGCAAGAATTCTCATTTCTAGCTTAAGTCACTTGTAGCCAATGGCATATGAGGAAACGCAAGCGCCCATCTTGTATGTATCTAGGTACTATGGTACATTGATAACATGAATGAACATCAGGATTCACCACTCGAAGTCGAACGGGTGCAGACAGGAGTCCGCATGGAGAAGCGGCTCCTCAAGGTCCTCAAAGGATTGGCCGAGCTCAAGGACCTGACGCTAGGCGATCTCCTGGAGGGCATTGTGCTGCATGCGTTCGAAGGCAAGGCGCCCTTCTCTCCCGAAACCCTGAAGGAAATCGAACAGCTTCGCAACATCTATGGCCTGACTCTCCGGGCCAGCGACAGCCACAAACTCAAGGAGCATCACCGATGAGAACTGCCTTCGTACTCTCCGCCATTTCCACGTTGATTCCCTTGCTCGCAACGGTCTGCGCTCATGCGCAGGAGCCGGCGTCAGCGCTAACCCGCACGCGCAACGAGTTCAGCTTTACGGTGGACGCGCCCTTCGAGCAGGTCGCCCCGCTGTTCGGCGCGAACGAGGAGCGCAAGTGGGCGCACGATTGGAACCCGCAGTTCGTCTATCCCAGTCCAGCGAGCGACCAGCAGGGGATGGTTTTCACCGTTGCGCACGGACACAACTCGAGCGTGTGGATCAACACGGCGCTCGATCTGACCGCAGGACACATCCAGTACGCCTACGTGTTGAATGATGCGATGGCTACACTCATTGATATCCACGCGACGCGCCAAGGCCCGCAGAAGACCGGCGTCACCGTCGTCTATGAACGGACCGCGCTGCTTCCCGAGGCGAACGAACATGTGCAGCACTTCGCAAAGGGAGACCAAAACGCGGGCAAAGAGTGGGGTGATGCGATGAATTCGTATTTCGCGAAGAGCAGAGCGGCGAAGTAGAAGAGGCCCGGACAAGCAGATCCCTCGCGGGCCAGAGCCCGCTCGTGATGACAATAACCTAAGGAACAGGGGCTTATAACTCCCTGCGGCCCTCCATCGCCTTCTGCATGGTGACTTCGTCGGCGTACTCGATGTCGCTGCCGACGGGCACGCCGGTGGCGATGCGTGTCACCTTCACGGGCGATGATTTGAACAGGTTCGCAAGTAGGTCGCGGTGGCTTCACCTTCGACGGTGGGATTGGTGGCGAGGATGAGTTCGTCCACGCTGTCCGACTCGACCCGTCGCGCAAGATTGGCAATGCGCAACTGCTCGGGCCCGACTCCGTGCAGAGGCGACAGGGTGCCGTGCAGCACGTGATAGACGCCGTTGTAATGGCGCGTCTTTTCGATGGCGGCGATGTTGGTGGGCTCCTCCACCACGCACACCAGTCGCTGATTGCGGGTGGCGCTGGTGCAGTAAGTGCAGGGATCGACGTCGGTGATGTTGTTGCAGACCGAGCACAGACGGAGGCTGGCCTTGACCTCGCGAATAGCGCCCGCGAGCAATTCGGCGTCTTCGTCGCTGGCGCGCAGGATGTGGAACGCCAGGCGCTGCGCGCTCTTGCTGCCCACGCCGGGCAGCTTCTTCAATTCATCAATCAGTCGAACCATCGGCTCGGCGAATCTGGACATGTGACCTCGGGGCTGAAGCCCCTCAAACTAGTGGTGGGTTAGACGCGGACCTGAAGGTCCGCTCTACCTGAACATCGCTCTATCCGGTCGCTTCCCGTTCGCTCACATCCCCGGCAGGCCCATGCCGCCGAGCATCCCACCCAGGCTGGATTTCAGCGCCTCGTCCACTTTGCGCGAGGCCTCATTGACCGCGGCGATCACCAGGTCCTGGAGCATCTCGATGTCGCCGGACTTCACCACTTCGGGCTCGATGACGACGCTCAGCAATTGCTTCTGGCCACTCATGCGCACGGTGACGCTGCCGCCGCCCGAGGAGGCCTCGATGGTAATCTGCTGCATCTTCTCCTGCAGCTTTTCCGCCTGCTGACGCGCCTGCGCCAGCATTTCCTGCAAATTGAACCCACCCATCTCTTACCTCAGGGGCTGAAGCCCTCTTCAAATCGGGAGGCATGACGCGGGCCTAAAGGCCCGCTCTACCACTTCAGCCGCGGTCCTTCTGGTCGATCACGGTGCGAATCTCGGCGCCAAACTTTTCCTGCATGCGCTGGACTACGGGATCGGACTGAGCTCGGCTGCGGGCGCCCACTCCGTTTGCGGGACGCGGCGCTGCCGACTTCGCGGCCACTGAAGTTCCGCCACTCACCAGCTTGAACTTCAGCGGCTTGCCTGCGGCCTGGTTCAGCGCAGTTTGAATGACGCGCTTCGGTTCCGGCCCCAGCGCAACGTCAATCAGAACCTGTGAAATCGCAACTTTAACCGATACTTCCCTACCATTCAGCGACCACTCGCCTTCTTCCAGATTGTGCGCCAGCATCTCGTGTCCGGCATCTTCCAGCGCTGCCAGCACGGCGTTGCGCACGAGTTCGGCCGAAATCTCGCCATTCGCTGGCTGTGGATCGGCCGGGGCGTCCAGGGCAAGGGCGGTTGCCGATCCCGCTTCCATCGCGACCGAAGAAGTTGCCGCACCCGGTGAAATCGAATCCGCGCTGTTCAAGCTGGGCGCCTCAGCCTTCGGCCCGATCTTCCGAGTCCGGTCAGCCTCAAAGGGCGATGGCTTGCTGAATGGCGAGGCCGCGGGCGAGCGTGTCGTCGAAGGTTCAGCCTCGCTCGAAGAGCGCGAAGGCTGAGCCCGGTCGCGACGGCAACCGGAGTTGGCCGCGGAATACTCGATCCGGAGCGCGATGGCGACGCAGGAGCGCTGGTCTTCCCTGCCTCGCCACTTAGCAACTCTTCCAGCGGCAGCAGGCGTTGGGCGTGCACCAGCTTCAGCAGTCCAAGCTCCAGATGGAAGCGCTGCTCCTGCTTGTAGCCCAGATCGCTGTGGGTGCGCAGCATGATCTGCATGAAGCGCGCCAAGTCTTCCTCGCTGAAACGCTCGGCCACTCGCGCTACGCGCGCACGTTCGTCCGACGAAATCTGGAGCACCGGCGAATCGCTGCCCGCCACCTTGGCCACCATCGCATTGCGCAGGAAGCGCAACATCTGCCGCGCGAAGTGCTGTGCGCTCTGACCCTCCACTAGCAGACGATCCACCATGCGCAGCACGTCCTCACTGGAGTTGCGCGCCACCGCGTCCATCACGTCTTCCAGCACCTCTGACGGGACCGAGCCGACGAGTCCGCGAACGATCTCGGTGCTCAGCGTGGTTCCGCAGGATGCGATGGCCTGGTCCATGATGCTGAGCGCATCGCGCATGGAGCCGTCTCCGGCTTCGGCGAGCATAGCCAGCGCATTGTCGTCGGCCTCGATTCCCTCCTGCCGGGCGATATCGCGCAATTGCTGCACGATGTCATCAAAGCGCACGGCATGAAAGCTGAAGTTCTGGCAGCGCGAGCGAATGGTTTGCGGAATGTCCTCGGGTTGCGTGGTCGCCATCATGAACACGATGTGCCCCGGCGGCTCTTCCAGCGTCTTGAGCAGAGCGTTGAAGGCGGCGTCGGTGATCTGGTGTGCCTCGTCGAGAATGTAGATTTTGAAACGGTCGCGCGCCGGACGGTAACGTGCCGCCTCACGCAGCTCGCGGATTTCGTCGATGCCGCGATTGGTGGCGGCGTCAATCTCGATCACGTCCACCGCGTTACCGGCGCGAATCTCGCGGCAGGAGTCGCACACGCCGCATGGTTCGAGTACTGGATGGTCCTGCGACTGGCAATTGAGCGCCATCGCCAGGATACGTGCAATGGTGGTCTTGCCGATGCCGCGATGCCCGCTGAAGATGTACCCGTGCGCAATTCGGCCCTGCTCGATGGCATTCTTCAGGGTGCGAGTGACGTGTTCCTGACCGATGACATCGGAGAATTTTTGCGGCCGGTATTTGCGCGCGAGAACCTGGTAACTCATGGAAGGAAAATTCGATTATACCGGGTAGAGCGTACGGTTACGTCCTGCGCCTCGGCGCTTCATCTTTTATCGTTGTGGGCGACGATTGCGCCCGGCAAGAGCCGCCCTTGTACTTGCTTGAGAGGACTCAGACCGCGAGAACGTGTTCCATCATTTTCTAACAAAAATTGTTAATTCGCCCTTCCAAAGGATGACCCCCAGAGCATAATATGCAGAACTGCCCGGGGGACGCGTGTCTGGCAAGGTCGCTCTGAGGCGGTGGAGAACGAAAATTCCGACTTGTTGATTGGAGGGCAGTATGTCGCTAACAAAACGTGCGGCTGCAGAATTCTTTGGAACCTTTTGGCTGGTATTTGGGGGATGCGGGAGCGCCGTGCTAGCCGCAGCCTTCCCCACCGGCGAACCCGGAGCCGGGCACCTGGGCATTGGCTTTCTAGGAGTCGCCTTCGCCTTCGGTCTCACCCTGCTCACCATGGCTTTCACGATTGGCCCTATTTCGGGCTGTCACATCAATCCCGCGGTTTCCATTGGATTAGTCGTAGGAAAGCGGTTTCCGGCATCAGAACTGCCGCACTACATCATCGCTCAAGTCGCGGGCGGAATCGTGGCGTCTAGCGTGCTTTATGTGATCGCCAGCGGGAAGGAAGGATTCAGCCTGGAAGCTGGATTTGCTTCCAATGGTTACGGGGCTCACTCCCCCGGCGGGTATTCGCTGCTGGCCTGCATAGTTGCAGAAGTTGTGCTCACCATGTTCTTCCTGTTGGTCATCCTGGGCTCTACCGACGAGCGCGCACCCAAAGGCTTTGCGCCCATCGCGATTGGACTGTGTCTCACTCTGATTCACCTCATTTCCATTCCGGTCACGAACACGTCAGTGAATCCGGCTCGCAGCACGGGACCGGCGATCTTTGTTGGCGGCTGGGCACTGGGGCAGCTGTGGCTCTTCTGGGTGGCTCCAATCGTGGGCGCTGCCATTGCCGGAGTCATTTACAACGGGCTCTTCAGTGCAGAAAACCCGCGGGCCCGGTGAGCCGCGGGAGCCGGCGCGAAAAGAACGCTGTCGTCGGCGACATTTTGGAGTACTGAAAATGCAAAGCTTGATGGTTATGCAAGAACTGATCGACCGTCTCCCGGCGCGTCTGCAGGCCCTGCCGTCTGACAAAGTTGGGCACAAGCCCGCGCCGGACGCCTGGTCAGCGAAAGAGGAGTTGGGACATCTGCTGGATTCGGCGGCCAATAATCATCAGCGGATCGTTCGCACGCAACTGGAGGACAAGCCTGCCATGCCGGGCTACGATGGTGACGGCTGGGTGGCGCTGCATCGTTATCACGACCGCGACTGGAATTCGCTGATCGAGCGCTGGACGGCGCTGAACCGCCAGCTTCTGGCCGCCGCCGAAGCCGTACCCGATCCGGCCTGGTCGCGCACCTGCACCATTGGAGACTCCAAGCCTTTGACACTGCAGTTCGTCTTCGACGACTACATCCATCACATGCTTGAGCATCTGCGCCACATGGGCGTCAGAGTGGATGACTTTGCGCTGCAGGCCAGCAGTGCGCATTGATTCGCCAATAAAAAGGGCGCGATCGCTCGCGCCTTTATTTCTGATGCCTGCGGGCGAGAAAAATCTCGCCCTATCGGGCTGAATTCCATCTACTCAACCGACTACATACCACCGCCTCGGCTGGCCGGCGGGATGATGCCGTTCATGCGCAAGTACTCCACCATCTGGCCATAGTGGTCGAAGGGATGGGACAGCATGATGATAGTAAGGGTAAGCCGTGTCGTCTTGTTGGGCCCAAACGGGGTTGAAATCATTTCCAGCACATTGGCATCGGTGACGCTGTTGGCGGCCTTGTGAGCGTACGCGAATGAGTCCTTAAGGAACTTCACGACGTCCGCTTTGGAAGTGATGTTGTCCGGACCGTTTTCACCTTTCAAATCAATGGGAGGCTTTTCGGCAAGAATGCCTGCGCCCAACATGTAATTAACGGCAGCAATGTGTTTTATCTGTTGAGCAAACGTCCGTACTCCCTTGAATTCGCCCTGCGTCGGAGCGAAGTTGAACTTGTCGTCCGGCATGGCTTCGGCGGCGGAAACTACCTCTTTCTCGACGCCGCCCAGATTGCGGTCGAAAACCATGGCGAATGTGGGTTTCTGGTCGGGTTTGGCTTGCATAGCGCCCTGCGCGTTGGCGACCGTTGTTCCTCCGGCGCCGATCGCAAGCACGAGAATTGCCATTGCAACTTGCTTGTTCATGAAAACTGCCTCCGGTGAGAATGGGTGTTCTAATCTTTATATTTGTCTGGGGTTAAAGACCCCTTACTTTTACGACAGTGATCGCTGGCCTAAAGGCCAGCTCTACCAAGAACAGCGTTCAAGCATTTTAGTCCATTCCAACGGCAGTGGGCTGGATTTGTCCGGGGTGCAGGCGAAACCACAACGTAGCCAGAATGCCGACTACCAAACCAAGCGCCGCGTAGGAAAGCGATCGGGCCATCCCGAACCGCTCGGCGACCTCCCCCCACAAAGCGGCGCCGCCGGCCAGCCCACCCTGCAAGACCAGCAGATACATCGAGATGGCACGGGCGCGCATATGCCCTGGGCACATGGTTTGCGCCGAGACGTTCAAGCTGGCGAGAATCTGGATCCAGGCAACGCCGGCAACGAACATGGTCAGCGACAATACCGCGAAAGTCTGCCAGCGCCCACCCGTGTAAGTGCACAAGGCGAAAACAGCGGTCGAGATAGCGACCAGCAGGTCCGCCGAAACCATGCGGCGGAAGATCGGAATCAGCATCGCGCCCAACAATGCGCCCGATCCGAAGAAGCCGAGCAGCAGCCCGTAGCCTTGCGAGCCAAAAGGATGTGCCAGCAAGGGCAATAAGGCCGGCAGTGCGCTGGCCGAAACGCTGAAAACCGCGCTGCGGACCAGCACCGCCTTGACCGCGGGGGAACGCCGCATGTGGCGGAAACCGGCGAACATCGCGTTAAACATGTGATCGGCCCGCAGCGAGATGCGTCCCGGCCTGCGCTTCCACTGATACAGGAAATAAATGACGCCAAAGAAAGAGAGGGCGTTCAGGAGAAAGGCGATGCCGGAACTCGTCGCCGCAATGACCAATCCGCCCAGCGCAGGCCCGATGGAGCGGGCGACGTTGAATCCCGCTGAATTGAGCGCAATGCCCGCCGTAAAGTTCCGATGCGAGACGATCTCCGGCGTAATGGCCTGCCACGCGGGATCGTTCAGCACCGCGCCGAAACCCATCAGCAGGGTAAATAACAAGAGCAGGGTTGGAGTAATCCGGCCGGCAAGCGTGAGCACGCCGAGTCCGGCAGCGGCAACAACCATCCAGGTCTGGGTAAAGAGCAATAGCTTGCGGCGGTCCACCACGTCGGCGATGGCGCCCGCAGGCAGCACTACGAGGAAAACCGCAATACTACCGGCCGCCTGCACCAGTCCCACCATTAAGGGCGACATGGTGAGTGAGGTCATCAGCCAAGCGGCGCCGACGTTCTGCATCCAGGTACCGGTGTAGCTGACGACGGCGGCGATCCACAGGGTCCGAAATAGCGGCTCGTGCAGCGGCCCAAGCACGCTGTGGCGCGGCGGTGCGATGGGAAGCTCGGGAATCGAGCCCAGTTCCGACATGGACTCAGGTCCCTCGTCTGTCGCCGGATTGGCGACCGCAGACGCAAGCCGGGGCCCCCGCAGAGGGCCGATTTTGCCCTCGGTGGGGTGGGCAAGAGGATCCTGCCATGCTCCGCTCGTGGCCATCGAAGGTCAGACCGCCTCGCCCAACAAAGGTAAGCTCGTTTACCCAGGATTCATCGGCGGCCGTTCTGAGCGGCTGCCAATTCGTGACCAAGCGCGCTGCCTGAATGACGGTCATCCCGCCGCCTCTATCGGCGCAGCTGCTGGAGAGAATGGCCATTCTTTCCGGCGCCACGAGCGCATGAGGTAGATAAGCAAACCCATTACCAGAAGCACGACGGCATAGCGGATTTCCCGTAGGAAATTTCTTCGCTCCACCAGGATGAACGTGAATCCGGCAATAGCCAGTAGCGCCGGAATGGGATACAGCCACATGCGAAAGGGTCGCGGCAGGTCCGGACGTCGCACGCGTAACACCATCACTCCTACCGCCTGCACAATGAACTGCAACAAGATTCGGATGACTACCAGCGCGGCGATCACATCGGCAAGGCGCAAGAAACAGAAAAGCATCGCTACTCCGCCCAAGGCTAGCAACGATACCGTGGGAAAACGATGCTGGGGATGGACCCGGGCAAACGCGCGAAAGTAGTTGCCATCAAGTGCCGCGGCATAGGGGACGCGGGAGTAGCCCAGCAGCAGCGAAAATACCGAAGCGAACGCGGTCCACATAATCAATCCCGCAGCCACTCGTCCGGCCCAGTTGCCGTAAATCCGCTGCATGAAGACGGAGATGATGTAGTTGTTCTGATCGTTGGAGAACTGGGTCATCTCGCGCCATGGAACCACGCCAAGCACGCTGATATTCATGACAATGTAGAGGGCTGCCACCGCAACGATGGAGAGGATGAGGGCGCGCGGGATGGTGCGTCCGGGATCTTTCACTTCCCCGCCGATGAAACACACGTTGTAGTAGCCCCAGTAGTCGTAAGTCGCAATGAGCATGGCCGCACCGAGCCCGATGAAGAACTGGTGCGAAAAGCGAAACGCTCCCGCAGGAAAATCAAAGGCAAGGGCCGGTTTGAAGTGCGTTAGTCCTGCCACAATTACCCAAAGAACGGACCCGATCACCACGACCCACAGCAACTCTGCCAGCTTGCCTATGGCGGTGATCCGCCGATAGAGCAGGAACACAACGCAGGCACAGGTGCCGATGGCGACGAATGTCGCCGGCATGACCACCACCCGCGCCTCCAGCATGCCGACCACAGGCAACGCGACGTGC